>NZ_JAHVDK010000014.1:0-187356 GCF_051487185.1 Inquilinus limosus | reverse complement strand
CGGCGCCCGACGCCGCCATCCGGGCGCCGCCGCCAGGCCCGGGTGCCGGGGCCGGGCCGGGGGTCACCGCCCCTTGGGCCTGCAGATCACCGAACTTGCGGACCAGCTCGCCCGGGCTGGGCAGGTCGCTCATATAGAGCAGGCGGATCAGCACCATCTCCAGCGCCGCCTGCGGGTTCGGCGCGGCCTGCACCTCTCCCGCCCCCTTCAGCAGGGTCTGCCAAGCCCGGGCCAGGGCCGGCAGCGACAGCGTCTCGGCCAGGGCGCCGCCGCGCTTGCGTTCGACCTCCGGCACCGCCGGATCCTCGAGGACCGCAGGCACCATGCGGGCGCGGGTGACGAAATGGACGAAATCGAGCAGGTCGCTCAGCACCGATTGCGGGTCGGCGCCGGCCCGGCGCGCCGCCTCCAGCCCTTCCAGCATGCGGGGGCCCTCGCCGGCGAAGGCGGCCTCGAGGATGTCGACGACGCTGGAGCGGTCGGCCAGGCCAAGCATCTCGCGCACCTGGGCGGCGGCGATAAAGGGCCTGTCGCCGGCCGGCGTGCCCTGGGCGATGGCCTGGTCCAGCAGCGACAGCCCGTCGCGCGCCGAGCCGTCGGCGGCGCGGGCGATCATGCCGACCGCCTCCGGCTCCGCCGCCACGCCTTCCTTCTCCAGGATCTGGGTGAAATAGGCGTGCAGCTGGTCGGCGCCGATGCGGCGCAGGTCGAAGCGCTGGCAGCGCGACAGCACCGTCACCGGGACCTTGCGGATTTCGGTGGTGGCGAAGACAAATTTCACATGCGGCGGCGGTTCTTCCAATGTCTTCAACAGCGCGTTGAAGGCATTTTTGGAGAGCATGTGCACTTCGTCGATGATGTAGACCTTGTACCGCGACGCCACCGGGCCGTAGCGCACGCCGTCGATGATCTCGCGGATGTCGTCGACGCCGGTGCGGCTGGCGGCGTCCATCTCCATCACATCGACGTTGCGGTCCTGCAGGATGGTGCGGCAGGGCTCGCACACGCCGCAGGGATGGGCGGTCGGCCCGCCCTGTCCGTCCGGCCCGACGCAGTTCAGCGCCCGGGCCAGGATCCGCGCCGTGGTGGTCTTGCCGACGCCGCGCACCCCGGTCAGCACGAAGGCATGCGCCAGCCGGCCCGAGCCGATGGCGTTGGTCAGGGTACGCACCAGCGCGTCCTGGCCGATCATGTCGGCGAAGGTGGTCGGCCGGTACTTCCGGGCGAGCACGCGGTAGGCCGCCGGCTTGGCCGGCTGCGGCGCGTCGTCTGGTCCGATCAGGGGCAGGGCTGCGTCATCGCTCATGGCGCGCGATCATAGGGAATGGGGCCGGCGGTCGAAAGGGCGAAGCACGACCCGTCGGGCGATGAGCGATCGAAGGATGGAAGGTGGGAGACCGGCAACGACCCGTGCCGAAACTCGTTACGGCTGCTTCCTTCCGGACCTGACCGGGTTGGCGAGGGACACGCCCGCGCCGATCTCCCGCGCCCTATATCGGAGCTTCGGACGTCCGAGGCAAGGGCGGATTTCACGAAACCTCCACACGTTCACCGCACCCCCTCGGCCGCCAGCGCGGCGATGCGGCGGCAGCAGGCCAGCAGCGGCCCGGCGTAGCGCTCGGGGTCGTCGGTCGCGGCGCGGTATTTCGGGATGCTGACGCTGATGCAGCCGATCGCCCCGCCCGCCCCCTCGATCGCGGCGCCGTAGCACCAGATCTCGGCCTCGTTCTCCTCCGCGTCGATGGCGTAGCCGCGGGCGCGGATGCGCTCGATCTCCGCCGCCAGCGCCTCGACCGTCGTCAGTGTCTGCGGCGTCATCGCCACGAGGTCGAGCTTCGGCAGCAGCGCCGCGGCCTCGGCCGGCGGCAGCGCCGCGAGCCACGCCTTGCCGACCGAGCTGGAATGGAGCGGCACGCGGGTGCCGATGCGCGAGGCCATGCGCACCGCGCGCGGGCTCTCCAGCTTGTCGACATAGATCATCTCTTGCCCGCTGCGGACGGCGAGGTGCACGGTCTCGCCGGTCGCGTCGCGCAGCTTCGCCAGCTCCTCCGCCGCGATCAGGCGCAGCTCGAACCGGTCCCAGGCGCGGGCGGCCAGCGCCATCAGCCGCGGGCCGAGGCCGAAGGCGCCGCCGCGCGGCATCTCCGCCAGCATCCCCTCGGCCGCAAGCGCCGCGACGATGCGGTGCACGGTCGGCCGCGGATGGTTGGTGACGCGAGCGATCTGGGCCACGGAGACCGGCTCGGCCGCATCGGCCACGGCCTGCAGCACCGCCATCGCCTTGCCGAAGGCCGCCGCCCCCTGCACCGCCGCCGAACCGCCCTGCCCCATCGTGTCCCCCTCGCCCGGTCAGGCGACGAGATAGCCGCCATCGACCGGCAGCGCCACGCCGGTGATGAAGCCGGCGGCCGGGCTGCACAGGAAGGCGACGGCGTGAGCCACGTCCTCCGGCCGGCCCCAGCGGCCCATCGGGGTGCGGGCCAGGATGGCGCCGGAGCGGGCCGGGTCATCCTGCAGCGCCTGGGTCAGCGGCGTGGCGATCCAGCCCGGCGCCACTGCGTTCACCCGGATGCCGTCCTTTGCATAGGCGATGGCGAGCGATTTGGTCAGTTGCAGCACCCCGCCCTTGCTGGCGCTGTAGCCCGGCACCAGCCCGCCGCCGAAGAAGCTGAGCATCGAGGCGGTGTTGACGATGCAGCCCTTCGCCTCCTTCAGCAGCGGGCGGGCGGCGGCGCAGAGCCGCATCGTGCCGGTCAGGTTGACGGCCAGGACCTCCTCGAACACCGCCGGATCGTGCTCCGCGCCGCGGCGGATCACCCCGGCGCAGTTGACCAGGATGTCGAGCCGGTCGAGCCCGCCGACCAGCGCCTCGACCGCCGCCGGGTCGGTGACGTCGAGCTCGGCCAGGCGCGCGCCCTGCGGCGGCTCCGCGCCCGCGGCCGGGGCGAGGCCGGCGGCGATCACGGTGGCGCCCAGCCGCGCCAGCTCCGCCGCCACCGCGGCGCCGATGCCCTGGGTGCCGCCGGAGACGAGCGCCGTGCGGCCGGCGAAGAGATCGGGCTGGAATGTCATGCGAATCTCCGCCCGGTGCTCAACGGATGAACTGATCGACGTAGTCCGCGCCCAGCCCGACTTCGGTGTAATGCTTGCGGCACATATCCAGCTTGGTGAACACGTCCTCGTAGCCGGTGTGCTTGCCCCAGGGGTCGACGTAGTACATGACGCCGTTGACCTGGAAATAGGTGATCATCTCCTCGACATCCTCGTCGACCACCAGGGTATGGGTCTCGCCCGGCGGCTCGAAGACGTAGCTGCCCTCGGTGGCGACCCAGTCATGCTCGAGATAACGCCAGCTGCCCTTCAGCACGAAGCCGTGCACCGGCCCGGGATGGCGGTGGCGGCTGAGCACGCCGGCCTTGCGAACCCGTAGGAGGTTCATCCAGTAACCGCTTGAGATGTTGAGGCAAAGCGGCCGGAACCAGACGTTCTCTGCCTGCGGCACCCAGATCCGCTCATCTTGCGGGATGGCGTGGGGCACGACGATGTCACGCAGCGCTTCGGGCGGGTTCGGATACTGGTAGGGCATCCGCTTGGTGTCGGCGTCGGCTGGCATGACGCTTTCCTCCGGTTTGTCCATATAATGGACCATATATCCATATTGTGGACATACACTGGACCCGCCCCGCTGGTCTGTCAATAGCCGGACAAATGAGCGCTTCTCCGCCTGTGACGCCTTCTGCCGCTGCTGCCGCTGCTGCCGCAGCCTGGCCTTGAGAGCGACGGCGGCGGATTCGAGGAATGGGCGTTGAAGCCGGCTTCAACATTGGCGGTGGCAAGGCCGTGGGCCTGGAAGGCCCGGGCCAGGCCCAACCTTCGCCGGACCGGCCGGGTTCGTCCCAAAGCTCTGGACCGCAGCGGTCACACCGCCCTGCAATGCATGGATTTCCATGAGGTGCGGTTGAGGCATGGCGGGATTAGTATGGATGCCATTTCGCCAGCTCGGATTTCGTCACCCCAGACATTGAGGTAATAGACGAACGTCGACGGTCCCCCAGGCCTTCTTTCTCCGGTAGGAGCAGCCGATGATGCGCGTCTGGTCACACCGTCCCCAATTCTTGCACCTGGGACTTTTTATTGCGGCCTATGTTTTGGGCTGTGGCTTCGCTCAGTCGCTCGCAATCGTACCTGGAACAGGTATTTCCATTTGGCCTCCGGGCGGGCTTTTCATGGCTACGCTTGTCCTCGCCTCCAGGCACAGCTGGCCGTGGTGGGTGCTGGGGGGCTGTCTGGCTGAGCTGTTCAGCAATTTCCTGTGGTTCCACAGTCCGCTGCCTGCGGCCTTCCTGATCTATATCGGCAACGCTCTCGAAGCGGCGGTTGGCGCTTGGCTCGTGAACCGGACCTGCAGGCGCCCGGTTCGGCTGGAAACCTTGCAGGACGTTCTCGCATTCGTCGTACTGGGCGCTGGAATTGCGCCAGTCGTCAGCGCCACGGTGGGAAGTGCGACGCTTGCGTGGTTCGGCATACAATCGCAATCCTTCGCGACGGCCTGGCCTCTATGGTGGATCGGGGACGCCACCGGGGTCTTGATTGTGGCGCCCCTGGTGCTGGCCGTGTTGCAGAACTGGCGCGGCAAGGCCCAGCTCTCGGCCGCGCGATGGGTGGAAGCTTGCGTCCTGGGGCTGATCTTTCTTGGTGTCGCTGCCCTGTCCTTGAGCGGTTACCTGCCCTTCGCCTATATCATCATGCCGCCTCTGCTTTGGGCCGCGGTGCGCTTCGAGTTCAAAGGCGCCGTTCTCACCTTGGCCCTCCTCGCTCTGATCACGGCGATATTCACAGTATCCGGCGCCAGCCAATTTGCCGGCGATCCCGAGTCCCAGAAGCACAGGCAGGTCATGCTGCAGCTTTTTCTGGCCATCTCGGCATTATCGGCGCTCATCGTGGCCGCCATATCCCGGCAGCACCAGCTGGCAGTGCATACTTTGCGCCAAAGCGTGGAGGCATTGCGGGAGCGGGAGGGGGAACTCTCGCAACTCGTGGACATGGTTCCGAGCCACGTTTGGCGTCTGACACCGGACGGCGAGCCGACCTTCTTCAACAAGCGCATGGTGGATTTTCTCGGGCTGGATGTGGCGGACACAGACAAATCGGGGATGACCCGGCTGGCGGCCATGATCGAGGCCACCGTCCATCCGGACGACGCAATGGCGTTCGGGGACGCGCTCGGCCGTTGCCTCCTGACCGGCGAAACCTTCGCCATGCGCTATCGGCTGCGTCGCCACGACGGCGCCTACCGCTGGATGTCGAGCCGGGCGGAGCCGATGCGGGATCCCTCGGGACGCATCCTCCAGTGGTACGGCCTCTGTCACGACATCGACGATCAGATGCACGCCGAAGAGGCATTGCGGGCCCGGGAGCGGGAGCTTTCACTGCTCGTGGACATGGTTCCGAGTCACCTTTGGCGCGTGACCCCGGAGGGCGAAACGACCTTCCTCAACAAGCACATGGCGGACTTTCTCGGCGTCGACATGACGGACAGGATGCGGCTGGAGGTGGTGATGGCCACGATCTTTCACCCGGACGACACGGCCGAGGTGAACGACGTGTTCGGGCGCTGCCTCGCCACCGGCGAGATCTTCTCCATGAAGTATCGCCTGCGTCGTGCGGATGGCGAGTATCGCTGGATGTCGGGCCGCGCCGAGCCGCTGCGGGATGAGGATGGGCACATCGTCCAATGGTTCGGCCTCTGCCACGACATCGACGATCAGGTGCGCGCCGAAGACGCGCTGCGGCGCGCCTCGGGCAGGCTCGCGCAGGCGACCCAGGCGGCAAGCCTGGCCGAGCTTTCCGCCTCGATCGCGCATGAGGTGAATCAGCCGCTGGCAGCGATTGTCGCCAATTCCCACGCCTGCCACCGCTGGCTGTCCGCCGATCCTCCGAACATCGAGCGCGCGAAGATCACCGCCGAACGCATCACCCGCGACGCCAACTCGGCTGCGGATGTCATCAGCCGCATCCGCGCCCTGTTCCGACAAACGCCGCACACCAGGTCCTCTGAAGACGTCAACCGCCTGATCAGTGAGGTCTGCCGGCTGATGGCCGACGAGATCGCAGTGAAGGACGTCCGCATCAGGACGACTCTCGAGCCGGACCTGCCGTCGATCGCGCTCGATCGTGTCCAGGTGCAGCAGGTGATCGTGAACCTGATCCGGAACGGGATCGAGGCGATGGATGCCGTGGTCGACGGCGAACGTGCGCTCCAGATCCGCTCCTGCCGTGACGGCCCCGACGCGGTCCGCGTCGAGGTTCGCGACGCCGGACCGGGTTTCAAGGATCCCGAGCGCGTCTTCGAACCGTTCTTCACGACCAAGCAGCATGGGATGGGCATGGGGCTCGCCATCTGCCGTTCGATCATCGAATCGCATAGGGGGCGCCTCTGGACCGCCAACAACGAGCCGGGCGGGGCGACCGTCGCCTTCACGCTTCCGCTGACAGCGAGCGAGGCAGCATGAGCCCGCGCGAGGAGATCGTCTTCGTGGTGGACGACGATGCCAGGGTGCGCGAGGCGGTCGGCGAGCTGCTGGAGTCCTTGGGATGGCGAGCCGAGACCTTCGCCGCTGCCGCGGACTACGTCGCCTCTGCGAAGCCCGATCTCCCCGCATGCCTGATCCTCGATGTCGAGCTGCCCGACATCAACGGCCTGGAGCTTCAGAAGCAGCTGTCCCACCATATCCATCCCCCGATCGTTTTCATCACGGGGCATGGCGATATCTCGTCCTCGGTGCGCGCGATCAAGCATGGCGCCGTGGACTTCCTGACCAAGCCCTTCAGCGATGCGGACCTGATGGCCGCAGTCCAGGCGGCGATCGCCCAGGATCGGGAAAACAGGTCGGAGCGTGCCGAACTTCGTGTCTTGAGGCAACGCTACCTCGACCTGACGCCGCGCGAACGTGAGGTGCTGCCCCTCGTGGTGAGCGGTCTTCTCAACAAGCAGGCCGCCGCAGAGCTGGGGATCAGCGAGGTCACGCTGCAAATCCACAGAAGGAACGTGATGCAGAAAATGGCGGCAGCATCGCTCGCCGATCTCGTGCGCATCGCGGAGAGATTGGACATACCGATCACCCACTCGCGCCGACGGGAGGGAATTGAGTGAGCAAGGGAAGAAGACCTGTCGTAGCGATTGTTGACGACGATCCAAGACTGCTCGAGTCGGTGGGGGACCTTCTGGAGTCCGCGGGCTATGTGGCCCGCAGCTTCTCGTCGGCGGGGTCGCTGCTGATCAACGGACTGTCGGGCCTGGACCTGCTCATCACCGACATCGGGATGCCTGGCATGGACGGCTTCGAACTCCGTGACCTGGTGAAGAAGGTGCGTCCGGAGCTGCCGGTGTTCCTGATCACCGGCCGCCACGAAATCGCGGATCAGGACCGAGCCCAGGGCATCAGCGGGTTCTTCCGCAAGCCCTTCGACGCCAAGGCCCTGCTTGCGGCCGTCGGCGACGCCTTACGCAATCGAGACATGGAGGGTGATCATGCATGTTGACCAGCCGCTCCTAGGGAGATCGGCGCCGTTATCGCCGCAGCGGAGGAGCGAGGCGGAGCAACCGCTCGTCATCATTGTCGACGACCATGAGCCGGTTCGAGAGGCGCTGTCGGAGTTGATGCTGTCGGCGGGCCTCCAGCCGGTCTGCTTCGCTTCGACCCGCGAATTCCTTGACGCCGACCTATTGGACAGCCCCGGCTGCATGATCCTCGATGTGCGAATGCCAGGGGCGAGCGGCCTCGATCTGCAGCATCATCTGGCCCAGAACGGCAACCCCAAGCCGATCATCTTCCTGACCGGGCATGGCGACATCCCCATGACGGTCCAGGCGATGAAGGCCGGCGCCGTGGATTTCCTGACCAAGCCGGTGCGCGACCAGACGCTGCTGGATGCCGTGTTCGCGGGCGTTGCGATGGATGCCGCGCAGCGCGCCAAGGCCCGGATCGCCCGGCGGCATGTCGACCGGTACAAGACCCTGACCCCCCGCGAGCGGCAGGTGATGTGCGCCGTGGCGCTGGGGCGCCTCAACAAGCAGATCGCCTATGACCTTGCCATCAGCGAGGTCACCGTCAAGCTTCACCGCAGCAACGTCATGCGCAAGATGCAGCTGAATTCCGTCGGCGAGCTCGTTCGTCTCTGGGAGGCGCTGCCTGCAGAGGTGCGCGAGAGGGTAGAGGCCTGACGGCGCGTCGCGACGACATCGAGGAAGCGCCTCCGGCCGTGACGGAGGTCAGGGTTCCATGGTCGCTTCACGCCGGAGCGTCGGCGGGGGGCGCGGCGCGGGCCGTCCCGCTGAGGCGCCGATCGACAACCATGGCGAGCCCGCAGGCCGCGGCCGTGACGGTGACGCTGACCGCGGCGAGGCCGGCGTAGCCCGCCGCCGCGATCACGGCGCCGGCAACCAGGGGGCCGGCGGCGAAGCCGAGCAGATAGGCAGAGCCCGCCGCCGCGGCCCAGCGCCCGCTGCGGTCGAGCGCGGCGGCGAGGCCGAACACGTAGGGCATCGAGAAGTAGTAAATGATGACCGAGGCGACGAGGGCGACGACATAGACGGTCGGATTGCGCCAGAGACAGAGCGCGAGCGCGACGAGCATGAAGCTGACGCAGAACCCCGAAATGGGGAGCGCCCGCCCCCAGCGTATGTTGAGCGCGGTGGCGGCTCCTGCACCGGCGAGACCGACCAGCGACGCGACGGTCAGCCCATAGCCGACCGCGCCCGTGTCGAGGCCCGCGCGCTCGCCTAGGGGCGCGCTGAACGCGTAAAGCGCGGCGGAGGCCGTCACGTAGAGCACGATCGCCGCGAGCGTCATGACACCGAGCAGCGGAGAGGTCTGCGTCGCGTCCGCCGCAGCTCCGTCACTTTTGGCCCGGGCGTCCGGAATGAGGAGCAGGAGCGGCGCGAGTGCGAGGGTCGCCCCCGCGACCAGCGCGAGGATGCCGTGATGCGCATAGGCGGCGGTGAGCTGACCGCCGACGGCGAAGAGTGGGACGCTGCCCAAGGCCCAGACGACCTGAAAGTAGCCGTAGACCTTGTCCGGGTTGCTGGATCGGGAGGCGATAATGGAGAGCGATACGGCCCAAAGCGCGCCCTCGCCGACGCCCGCGAGTCCGCGTAGCAGGGCGAGGGATGCCAGCGACGCGCTGAAGATCGATGCGCCCTGGGCGAGCAAGGCCAGCGCGACGGCGACGAGTCCGATGCGCCGATAGGAGAACCGGGGCAGGACGGGCGCGATTGCGATCGCGGTGACGGCGAGGGCGAGGAACTCGACGAAGGCGACGAAGCCGGCGTCGCGTTCCGAAAGCGAGAGACCGTCCATGAACCCGCCAATCATGAAGGGCGACATCTGCGCGACCAGCCCGCCGATCACCTGCGCGGCGATCGCGCCGAGCACGAGGGATGCAGGATCGCGAGCCGTCGAAGGACCGCACGGGGTTGTGGTCATGGTTCGGCTGCGCCCCTGTTGCCGGCCGGAGCATCCTCGCGCACCGGGCGGAGCGGCTTGGGCCGATGGTTCAGTCGTTGGCCCCGAGGAGTTGGGGCCTTGCTCGTCACCTATATCCTACCTCGATCCCGCTCGTTTCCGTCACCGCCTGCAGACCGGTGATCACCCAAGAACGGCTCGCGCTGGTGCAGGCCTGGGCGGAAGCCGGGCCCCTCTTCGACGAGCGGGAGCGTGCCGCCCTTGCCTGGGCGGAAACGGTGACGCGCGTCTCCGAGACCGGCGTGCCCGATGAGGCCTACGACGCCGCGCGTGCGGCGTTCGAGGCCCGGTAGCCAGGAGATCCCTGTGAGGATCTTCGTTGCAAGCGAAACCGCCACCGGCCGACTCACGCCAGCGCATTCTCAAACGATCTCTCAGCCCGGCGTGAGCGAAACCCAGTAGCCCGGCCGGTACTCCACCGGCAGGAAGCGCTCGTGGAAGGTGCGGAAGGTGGCGTCCGGGTCGAGATCGGTGAACAGCTCCGGATGCAGCCACTTCGCGAGCGCCTGGATCGCCACGAACTGATAGGGGCTGTCGTAGAACTGGTGCCAGATGGCGTGCACCCGGCCGGTCTCAGTCGCCGGGATGGTGGTGAAGGCCGGCCGCTTCATCAGCGCCTCCAGCCGGGCGCGGGTGGCATCCCGGTCGGCGCCCGGGCCGACGCCGACCCAGGCGCCGGCGGTCTCGTACAGGGTCCAGTTGCTGCCGGTGACGACCACCACATCCGGCTTCGACGCCACGATCTGCTCCGGATTCAGCGTGCCGAAGGTGCCGGGGATCAGGTCCTTGGCGATGTTGTCGCCGCCGGCGACCGAGACCATCCGGCCGAAATTCTCGTCGCCGAAGGACATGCAGCATTCGTCGCTGTAGCCGCCGGCGCGGTCGATCATCACCTTCGGCCGCGGCCCGGCATAGGAGGCCAGCCGGCCGGTGACCTTCTCGATCTCGGCGCGGCGGAAGGCGATCAGATCCTCCGCCCGCTGCTCGCGCCCGATCAGCCGGCCGACGATGCGGATGCTCTTCTCCGCGTTCTCGAAGGGCCGCTCGCGGAAGTCGATGAACACCACCGGGATGCCGACGGCCGCGAGCTTGTCGATCAGCCCGCCCTCGTCGGTCGCCAGTTTCGATTCCAGATTCATCAGGACCAGGTCGGGCTTCAGCGACAGCGCCTGCTCGACATCGAAGGTCCCCTCCTTGGTGCCGCCGAAGCGCGGCAGGTCGGCGATGAAGGGGTATTTCGCGCGGTAGATCTCATAGCCGTCGCGGTCGGCCTTCTCGAGATCGTCGCGCCAGCCGACGACGCGCTGGAATGGCGCCTCGGTGTCGAGCGCCGCCAGCAGATAGATCTGCCGCCCCTCGCCCAGGATGATCCGCTTGGCCTCGGCCGGGACCTCCACGGTGCGGCCGGCGACGTCCTCGACCGTCTGGGTCTCGGCCGCCGGCGCCGTGCCGGCGGCGAACAGGAGCAGGGCGGCGGCGAGGCCGAGGGAGCGCCGGGATATCATGAGGGCTGATCCAGAGTGAGTCGCGTCGGGCTCAGGCAATGGAACAGGTGAGAGTGACAATCAATATCTATTTTCGCTGGCCCGCTGCCCTCTTCCGCCTCCCTCAGCCGTCAGCGAAGCAATCCAGGGGCAGCTCGCGCGGAGGCATGGATTGCTTTGTCGGCTGCGCCTCCTCGCAATGACGCTAAGGGGAGCGAGAACCAGCCCTACAGCACCGGCCAGGGGCGCTGCGGGCCGCGGCGGTCCTCATAGGCCTTGGCCAGGCGCAGCACGCCGAGATCGTCGAAGCGCCGGCCGACGATCTGCAGCCCGATCGGCGCCCCGCCGTTCGTGTAGCCGCAGTTGATCGAGACCGCCGGCTGCTCCGACATGTTCCAGGGCACGGTGTAGCCGATATGCTCGAACGGCTTCTCCGGATCGTCCAGCGGTGAGGCGAGCTCCGCCGGGAAGGATGCGATCGGTGCCGTGGGCGACAGCACGAAATCCAACGCGCCGAACAGCTTGGTGGCCGCCTTGCGGATCGCCATGGTCTGGTTGAAGCCGCGGATGACGGCGAGGCCGGAGCGTTGCGCCCCGGATTCCGCCCAGGCGCGGATATAGGGCAGGATCCTCGCCCGCCGCTCCTCCGGCAGCTTCTCGACATCGTCCCAGGACCGCGCCCGCCAGAAATCGTCGAGCCCGTCCAGCATCTCCCGGGTCAGGATCGCCGGCACCGGCTCGACCACCGCGCCGGCGGCCTCGAACAGCCGGGCGGCGGTCTCCACTGCGTCGCGCACCTCGGGATCCAGCGCCATGCCGGCGCCGATGTCCAGCATCAGGCCGATGCGCAGCCCCCGGGGGTCGATGGCGAGGTCGGACCAGTCGATCTCCGCCGGCGGCAGGCTCATGCCGTCGCGCCCGTCCGGCCGCGACAGCACCGACATGGCGAGCGCCGTGTCGGCCACGGTGCGGGTCATCGGCCCGGCGACGCGGCCGACATAGGGCGGGTCGATCGGGATGCGCCCGAGGCTGGGCTTCAGCCCGACGATGCCGCACCAGCCGGCCGGCAGGCGGACCGACCCGCCGATATCGGTGCCGATGTGGATCGGGCCGTAGCCGGCGGCGGCCGCCGCACCCGCCCCGGCGCTGGAGCCGCCCGGATTGGTCGACAGGTCCCAGGGGTTGCGCGCCAGCTTGTGGAAGCTGGAGAGGCCGGAGGACAGCATGCCGTAATCCGGCATGGTGGTCTTGGCCAGGATGACGGCGCCGGATTCGCGCAGGCGGGCGGCGGGCGGCGCGTCCTCCTCGGCCGGCACCAGCACCGTCGCCGCGGTGCCGACCGGCACCGGCACGCCCTTGGTCGCGATGTTCTCCTTGATCGTCACCGGCACGCCGTCGACGGGGCCGAGTGGCCGTCCCTCGGCCCAGCGCGCGGCCGAGGCCGCGGCGGCGGCGCGCGCGCCGGCCGGGTCGAGGGCCCACAGCGCCTGCAGCTTCGGCTCCCAGGCCTCGATCCGCTGCAGCACCGCCTCGGTCACCTCGACCGGCGACAGGCTGCGGTCGCGGTAGCGGGCGACGAGGTCGACGGCGGACAGATCGGCAAGCGAGATCATGCGTCACCGGCTGGGCAAGACTAGAGATGTCCCGCCCAGATAACCGGAAATCCGGCGCCACGCCAAGATGAATGGTCGGACATTTCCTGTCTGCGTGGAAGGATTGCGGCGGAGAGCCCCTATCCCGGTTCCTCCTGGAACGCCTCCTCGCGCTTGCGGCGGATCGCCGGGCTGATCATCACCAGCAGCACCAGCGCGGTCAGCGCCAGCAGCACGGCGCTGATCGGCCGGGTGGCGAAGACTGTCGGGTCGCCGCGCGACAGCAGCATGGCGCGGCGCAGATTCTCCTCCATCATCGGGCCCAGAACGAAGCCCAGCAGCAGCGGCGCCGGCTCGCATTCCAGCTTCACGAGGATGTAGCCGACCAGGCCGAAGACGATGGTCAGATAGACGTCGAAGACATTGTTGTTGAGGCTGTACACGCCGATGCAGCAGAAGGCCAGGATCGCCGGGAACAGCAGGTGGTACGGCACCTTCAGCAGCCGGACCCAGATCCCGATCAGCGGCAGGTTCAGCACGATCAGGAAGAAGTTGCCGATCCACATCGAGGCGATCAGACCCCAGAACAGGTCCGGCTGCTCGGTCATCACCAGCGGGCCCGGCTGGATGCCCTTGATGATCATGGCGCCGACCATCAGCGCCATCACCGGCGTCGGCGGGATGCCGAGCGTCAGCATCGGGATGAAGGAGGTCTGGGCGCCGGCGTTGTTGGCCGATTCCGGCCCCGCCACGCCTTCGATCGCGCCCTTGCCGAAATCCTGCGGCCGGCGCGAGAGCTTCTTCTCCAGCGAATAGGCGGCGAAGGAGGACAGGATCGAGCCGCCGCCCGGCAGGATCCCGAGGACCGAGCCCAGCGTGGTGCCGCGCAGGATCGCCGGGACCATGCGGCGCGCCTCCTCGCGCGTCGGCAGCAGCCCCGAGACCTTACGCACCATGACGTCGCGCAGGTGCTCGGCCTCCAGGTTGCGGATGATCTCGGCGATGCCGAACAGGCCCATCGAGAGGGCGACGAAGTTGATGCCCTGCGCCAGTTCGGGGATGCCGAAAGTGAAGCGCGGCACGCCGGTCTCGACATCCTGGCCGACCATGCCAAGAAGGAGGCCGAGCGCGATCATGCCGAGCGCCTTCAAGACCGAGCCATGCGCCAGCGCCACCGAAGCGACCAGGCCCAGCACCATCAGCGAGAAGTATTCGGCCGGGCCGAACTTCAGCGCGACCGCGGCCAGCGGCGGCGCGAACAGCGCGATCAGCAGGGTCGCGACCGTGCCGGCGAAGAAGGAGCCGATACCGGCGGCGGCCAGTGCTGCGCCCGCCCGTCCCTGCCGCGCCATCTGGTAGCCGTCGATCGCAGTCACGACCGAGGCCGATTCGCCGGGTAGGTTGATCAGGATCGCCGTGGTCGAGCCGCCATATTGCGAGCCGTAGTAGATGCCGGCCAGCATGATCAGGGCGGAGATCGGCGGCAGCACGAAGGTCGCCGGCAGCAGCATGGCGATGGTCGCGGTCGGGCCCAGGCCCGGCAGCACCCCGACCAGCGTGCCCAGCAGCACCCCGGTGAAGCAGTAGGCCAGATTGACCGGCGTGAAAGCGACGCTGAGGCCGAGAAGCAGATCGTTCAGGAGATCCATCGCCGCGCCTCAGTTCCCGAACCAGCGACCGAGCACGGGGATCGGCAGCCCGAGCCCCCAGACGAACACGGCGACGCAGAAGGCGGCGAGGCCGACCGCGGCCGCCGCCGCGACCGGCGCCCGGAACTGGACGCTGGCGGCGGCGCCGACGAAGACCACGGCCAGCAGCGAGACCACCAGGCCGCCGCCGCGCAGCAAGAGGCCGAACAGCAGCATCGCCCCCAGCACGATCGCCCCGCCGCGCCAGGCCCAGCGTCCGACGCCCTCACCCTCCAGCACGAAGGAGCGCGCCAGGGTGATCAGCCCGATCAGGGCCAGGATCCCGGCCAGCATGGTCGGGAAATAGCCCGGTCCCATCTTGATGGCCCGGCCCATGGAATAGCCCTGGGCGATCCAGCCGAAGCTGGCGGCAAGGGCCAGGAAGACCAGTCCGGACCAGAAGTCCTTCGGGTGGCGGATGGAGAGGCGCATCGAGGCTCCTGGATCCAGCGATGAGACTGTCGAAGGCGCTCGGGGCCGGCGCTCAGTCGGCGTAGACGCCGGCGGCCGTGATCACCGGCTGCCACTTGGCGATCTCGGCCTTGAGATGGGCGTCGAGCGCCGCGGGGGTGGCCTGGTCGGCCGGCACCGGCTCGGTGCCGAGATCGGCGAAGCGGGCGATCACGTTCGGATCCTTGAGCGCCCCCTGCAGCGCCGACGCGAGCTTGTCGATCACCGGCTGCGGCGTGCCCTTGGGCGCGTAGAGCCCGTGCCAGATGCCGATCCGGAAATCGGGCAGCCCGGCCTCGGCCGTGGTCGGCACGTCGGGCAGCGACGGCACCCGCTTCTCGGTGGTGACGGCGTAGACCTTGATCTTGCCGCCCTTGATCTGGCTGGTGGTGTTGGTGGTCTGGTCGCACATGAAGTCGAACACGCCGCCCAGCAGGTCGTTCATCGCCGGGCCGGTGCCCTTGTAGGCGACGGTGGTCAGCTGCGTGCCGATCGATTCCATGAACAGCATGCCGCAGAGATGCGAGGCCGAGCCGACGCCGGCATTGGCGACGGTCACGGAATCCTTATTGGCCTTGGCGTATTCCACCAGGTCCTGCATCGACTTCGCCTCGAAGTCGCCGCGGGCGACGAAGGTCATCGGCACGTCGGTCACCAGGCCGATCCCGGCGAAGGCTTCGCCCGGCTTGTAGTCGAGGTTGCGGTAGAGGGTGGCGCTGGTGGCTTGGCCGATATGGTGCAGCAGCAGGGTATAGCCGTCGGGGTCCGCCTTGGCGACGCGCGAGGCGCCGATGGTGCCGCCGGCACCGCCGACATTCTCGACGATCACCTGCTGGCCGAGCGCCTTGCTCATTGGCTCGGCGATCAGCCGCGCCACCGTGTCGGTCGGCCCGCCGGCGGCGAAGGGCACGACCATGGTGATGACGCGGTTCGGATAGTCCTGGGCGGCGGTTGGTAGGGCAAAGGCGAAGGCCGTGGCGGCAAGGATGCCGAGACCGATCCGGCGGCTGCAAATCATAGACGTGACCCCCTTCGTGTCATGAACCCGGCCGATTCTCTCGACCTTCAATTTTATGCAATGTAGCCCCTCCTTCGCGGATGGCACAGTTGCTTTTCCGGGCTCTGGCGCCGGAACCGGGGCCATGCCAGTGTCGGGCCATGCTGCGCCCGAACTTCTACGTCCATCCGTCGCTCGACCGCGCCGGCCGCTTCCGCCGCGACGCCGAGTGGATCGCCCGCATCACCGTCAGCGAGCACACCCGGATCGTGCCGGTGTGGCAGGGCCGCAACCTGATCGCCGGGCCGCCGGAGGCGCCGCAGGCCGCCTTCCTGCCGGCGACCGAGGCCTGGTGGCGTGAGACCGCGGTCGAGACCGTGATGCTGGGCGTCAGCGGCGAGGTCACCTATCTCGCGGTCGATGTCAGCGGCCTCTCCGATCCGGCCGCCGACCCGGCGCTAGCCGAATCCGGCAGCTTTCTCGACCTGCGCGCCGTGGGCCCGCTGCTGCCGCATGACGAGGGGGCGCTGCTGGCCTATGCCCGCGGCATGGTCTGGTGGCATTCGCGCCACCGCTTCTGCGGCGTCTGCGGCCATTCGACGGCCAGCAGCGACGCCGGCCATCGCCGCGACTGCACCAACCCCGCCTGCGGCGTCCAGCATTTCCCGCGCACCGACCCGGCGGTGATCATGCTGATCCATGACGGCGACCGGGTGCTGCTGGGCCGGCAGAAGGCGTGGCCGCCGGGCATGCATTCGGTGCTGGCCGGGTTTCTCGAGCCGGGCGAGAGCCTGGAGGACGCGGTCCGGCGCGAGGTGCTGGAGGAGGCAGGGATCCGGATCGACGACGTCCGCTACCACTCCAGCCAGCCCTGGCCGTTCCCGCAGTCGCTGATGGTGGGCTTCACCGCCCGCGCCGTGACCGCCGAGTTGCAGGTCGACCAGGAGGAGCTGGAATCGGCCGCCTGGTTCGAGCGCGGCTGGCTGCGCCGCCATACGGACGACGAAAGCTTCCGCCTGCCCCGCCGCGACAGCATCGCCCGTCGCCTGCTGGAGGACTGGCTGGCGGAGGGGTGAGCATCGGCCAAGGTATCGCCAGAGACTTGTTTTGGTCTATCGAATAGACCATCTTTAGTGCATGTTCACTTCGCCCGATCCATGGGGAGGGAACCGTGCATATCTCGGTCAGCGAAGCGAAGGCTCAGCTCACTGAGCTTGTGCGTCGCGCGGAGGCCGGTGAGGAGGTCGTCCTGACCCGGTTCGGCCAGCCCGTGGCTCGCCTGGTGCCGGAGGCCAGAAAGCCGACATTGGCGGAGCGGAGGGCCATCATCGCGGAGATCATGGCGTCTGCCCGGCCGACTCCTGGCCCGTCCGCTGCCCGCAGCCAGGACTTCCTCTACGACGAGAACGGCCTGCCCAAGTGATCGTCGTCGATACCTCGGCGCTGATGGCGATCGTCTTGAAGGAACCGGAGGCTCAGCGCTGCGCCGCAATCTTGGGATCCGAGCCGGAGCTCGTCATATCGGGGGGCACCGTGGCGGAGGCCATGATTGTCGCCAGTGGGCGCCAGGTCGCACGCGACATGGAACGGCTGATCGCCGGGACCGGCATGGAGATCGCCCCTGTCACCCCCAACCTGTCTTGGCGGGTGGCGGAGGCTTATGCTCGCTGGGGCAAAGGAAATCATCCCGCCGGGCTGAACTTCGGCGACTGCTTCGCCTACGCGGAGGCCGCGGCCCGATCCTGTCCGCTGCTCTTCGTGGGTGACGATTTCGCCCGAACCGATCTCAAGAGCGCTCTCGCCGGGTAGTCCGCTTCAGCCGGCCAATCTGATCGCGTCGAGAGTGATGGCGATCGCGATGCCGATGGCGGCCAGGACCAGGCCGGCGAGGAAGACGGCCTTGGCACGGTTGTAGTTCGACAGGCGCAGCGAGGAGACCGACAGCAGGTCCGCCAGAGACTTCAGCTGGAGCACCACGCCGGCGAGGATCGGGATGACGGCGGCAAGGTCGACCGCATTCCACGCCGTCGAATCCGTGGCCCAGCTGCTGAGAAAGCTGAGCGAGAAGCCGATGATGATGCCGACGGCCGTGATCGACCCGTTGCGGAAGGTCGGGTCGATCCGCGCCTGGTCGTCACGCCGCGGCGCGGGTTCCGCTGCCTTCGGGGGCTGGGCGGTCACGGCTCAGTCGTCTGCGGCGATCTGGCTCGGGTCGCGGCGGAAGGGATGGGCCGGGTAGACGCCGAGCATGCGGAAGTTGCGGGTGAAGAAGCGCAGCTCCTCCAGCGCGTATTGCAGCGCCTGGTCGTCGGGATGGCCCTCGACATCGGCGTAGAACTGGGTCTGGCTGAACCGGCCGCCCAGCATGTAGCTCTCGAGCTTGGTGATGTTCACGCCGTTGGTGGCAAAGCCGCCCAGCGCCTTGTAGAGGGCGGCAGGCACCGAGCGCACCTCGAACACGAAGCTGGTCATCACCGGGCCGTTCTTCGGCGGCGGCCGCACCGGATCGCGCGACAGCACCACGAAGCGGGTGGTGTTGTGCTCCGCATCCTCGATGTCGCTCGCCAGGATCTGCAGCTTGTAGATCTCGGCCGCGAGGCGGGTGGAGATGGCGGCGATGCCGGTGTCCGACTGTTCGGACACCATGCGCGCGGCGCCGGCGGTGTCGGCATGGACCACCGGCTTCAGGCCGCGGGCGCGCAGCCACTGCCGGCACTGGCCGATGGCGTGGACATGGCTGTGCACCTCGCGGATGTCGGCCAGCTTCGCGCCCGGCAGCGCCACCAGCTGGTGGTTCACCCGCATGAAATGCTCGCCGATGATATGCAGCCCGGATTCGGGCAGCAGATGGTGCATGTCGGCGACCCGGCCGGCGATCGAGTTCTCGATCGGGATCATGCCGAGATCGGCCCGGCCGTCATGGATCGCCGCGAGCGCCTCCTCGAAGGACGGGCACGGCACCGTCTCCGCATCCGGGAACACCTGGCGGGACGCCATGTCGGAATTGGCCCCGGGCCAACCCTGGAACGAGATCCGTTTGGCGGTCATCGCGCAGCTCCTTCCGCAAGCAGGCGCCGGGCGCGCTCCAGCTCCTCCTGGGTATCGACGCCGAGCGGCACGGTATCGACGACGGCGACGTCGATCCGCATCCCGGCCACCAGCGCCCGCAGCTGCTCCAGCTTCTCGCGCCGCTCCAGCGCCGCCGGCGGCAGGGTCACGTAGCGCTCCAGCGCCGCCCGGCGATAGGCGTAGAGGCCGATATGGTGCAGCAGCGGCCCCTCCCCCGACGGCGCCGTGGTGCGGGTGAAGTAGAAGGCCCGGCCGGTCCGCGCCCCCTCCTCCCGCTCGACGATCGCCTTGACGATGGCGGGGTTGGTCTTCTCCTCCTCGCGCACGATCACCGCGGCGAGGGTGCCGATATCCACGGCCGGATCGTCCAGCAGCGCCACCGCGGCCCGCGGCAAGGCGGGATCGAGCGTCGGCAGGTCGCCCTGGACATTGACCACGATGTCGTGGCGCTCCTCGGGGTCGACGCTGCGCAGCGCCTGGGCGATGCGGTCGGAGCCGGAGGGCAGGTCCGGGTCGGTCATCACCGCGGTGCCGCCGGCCGCCTCGATCGCCTCGGCGATCGGCCGGTCGCCGCAGGCGACCACCACCGGGCCGAGATTGGCCGCCACCGAGCGGCGCCAGACATGGACGATCATGGGCTCGCCGCGAATATCGGCCAGCGGCTTGTTCGGCAGGCGGGTCGCGGCCAGGCGCGCGGGAATGACGACAATCGGATTGCTCATGATGCCGCGTCATCCTCCCTTGCCGCGGCGGCGTCAAGACCGGCCGAGCGCGGCGAGGCGGAAGACAACCCGCGCCCCCTGGGCCGACCACGGCCGTCACCGCGGTGTCGCAGCCGGACATCGCCCCTTGCCAGACCGCTCGCAACGCCTCTACAAGACGCGCGGACTGCTTGGCCGAATCGGCCTTGCGTGTCCGGGAGGGCAGCAGTGCTTCGGAGCGAGATCCGGCATGGAATTCAATAAAATATTCGCCGCCGTCCTGCTGGCCGGCATCATCGGGATGGCGACCGGCATTGTTGCCGATATCCTGGTCTCGCCCGAGCCGCTGAAGGAAAACGCATTCAAGGTCGACACCAGCACGGTGGCGCCTTCCGCCCCGGCCGAGGGCGGCGGGGCCCCGGCCCCGGCCATCCCGCCGATCGCGCCGCTCCTGGCCGCCGCCGATCCGGCCAAGGGCCAGCAGCTGTCGAAGGCCTGCACCGCCTGCCACACCTTCGAGAAGGGCGGCCCGAACAAGGTCGGGCCGAACCAGTGGAACCTGGTCGGCTCGCCGATGGGCCACAAGGAAGACTTCAACTACTCGTCCGCGATCAAGAAGAAGCACGAGGAAGGCGTGCACTGGACCTATGAGGAGCTGAACCAGTTCCTGGCGGCGCCGAAGACCCACATCCCCGGCACGACCATGACCTATGCCGGGATGAAGAGCGAGAAGGACCGCGCCGACCTGATCGCCTGGCTGCGCAGCAACGCCGACACTCCACAGCCGCTGCCGAGTCCGGATGCGGGAGCGCCGGCCGAAGGCGCCCCGGCCGGGGGCACCGCCCCGTCGGCCACCACCCCGCCGTCGAGCGGCGGCTGATCGCCGCAGCCAAGGTCTTTCCAGGACGGGACCGCCACACGCGGTCCCGTTTTCGTTTCCGCTGGCTTTGTTCGATGCCGTGAGATTCCCTAAAGTCCAATCCATCACCGGCGCCGCGGCGGCGCCGGCACGCCGGCCCGGGAATCGCATGCGCCTCGTCACCGCCCTCCTGCTCGCTCTCGCCCTCGCCGCCCCGGCTGCGGTCCGGGCTCAGGAGCCGGCGCCGAGCCATGCCCTGGCCCTGTTCGGGCAGCCGAAATACCCGGCCGGCTTCGCCCATTTCGACTATGCCGACCCGGATGCGCCGAAGGGCGGCAGCCTGGTGCTGAGCACGGTCGGCACTTTCGACACGCTGAACCTGATCCCGATCGGCACGCCGCCGCGCTCGCTGGGGCTGCTCTACGATTCGCTGATGGTCGAGAGCCAGGACGAGACCGGGGTATACTACGGCCTGCTGGCAGAGAGCGTAACGGTGGCGGACGACGCCTCCTCGGCGGTGTTCGCCCTGCGGCCGGAGGCGCGCTGGCACGACAGCGTGCCGGTGACGGCCGCGGATGTGGTTTGGAGCTGGGAGACGGTGCGCGACAAGGCGGAGCCGTTCCTGAAATCCTTCTTCCGCGATGTCACCGGCGCCGAGGCGCTGGACGACCACCGGGTGCGCTTCACCTTCGCCAGCCGCAACACCCGGAAGCCGATCGGCCAGGTGGCGTCGGTGCTGCCGATCCTGCCCAGGCACTGGTGGACCTCGAACGGCCGCGACGTCGGCCAGAACACGGTCGAGCCGCCGCTCGGCAGCGGCCCCTACCGCATCGTCTCGGTCGATCCCGGCCGCACCCTGGCCTGGGAGCGCGTGCCCGACTATTGGGGCCGCGACCTGCCGGTGACTCGCGGCCTGTGGAACATCGACCGCATCCGCTACGATTACTACCGCGACCGCGACGCCGAGTTCGAGGCGTTCAAGGGCGGCAACTCCGATTTCCGGCAGGAGTTCACCTCGCTGTTCTGGGCCACCGGCTACGACATCCCGGCGGTGCGCGACGGCCGCCTCATCCGCGCCGAGATTGCCAGCGAGGATCCCCGCGGCATGCAGGGATTCTTCTTCAACCTCCGCCGCGCCCCCTTCTCCGACCCCAAGGTGCGCGAGGCGCTGGGCTGGCTCTACGACTTCGAATGGGTCAACAAGACCCTGTTCTTCGGCCTGTATGACCGGCTGACCAGCTATTTCAACGCCGAGGGTTTCTCTTCCTCCGGCGTGCCGGAAGGCGAGGAACGCGCGCTGCTGGAACCGTTCCGCGGCCAGGTGCCGGACGCGCTGTTCGATACCCCCTTCGTCCTGCCGAAGACCGACGGCAGCGGCAACATGCGCGACGCCATGCGCACCGCGCTGCGCCTCTTCAAGGAGGCGGGGTGGGAGCAGCGCGACGGGGTGATGACCAACATCGCCACCGGCGAGCCGATGCGCTTCGAGATCCTCGACGACTCACCGCAATTCGAGCGGGTGACCCAGCCCTTCATCGACCGGCTGCGGCAGCTCGGCATCCAGGCGACGCTGCGCATCGTCGACGCGGCGCAGTACCAGAAGCGTTACCAGACCTTCGATTTCGACGTCACCATCTTCGCCTACACCTTCTACCCGCCGCCGGGCAGCGAGCTGCGCGGCTATTTCGGCTCCGAGGCGGCGGGGATCGAGGGCTCGGGCAACGTCATGGGTATCCGCAACCCGGTGGTGGACGCGCTGATCGACAAGGTGGTGGCCGCCCGCGACCTGTCGTCGCTGCAGGTTGCGACGCGCGCGCTCGATCGCGTGTTGTTGTGGAACCACTACGCAATCCCGCAATGGGGCAAGACCGATGCCTGGGTGGCCTATTGGAACCGGTTCGGCATGCCGAAGACGCAGCCGTCCCGCAACTTCGGCGAACCGAACGGCGTCGCCTTCCCCTCGACCTGGTGGATCGATCCGGCGAAAGATGCGGCGCTGAAGCGCGGCGGAGGTTAAGGATAGGCATGATCACACGGCGCCAATTCTCGATCGGCTCGATGCTCTCGGTCGCGGGAGCGTCCTTCCCCCTGCCCCGCGCCTTCGCCCAGGGCACGGCCGCCCAGCCCGGCTATGGCGCGCCGACCTACTACCTGCCGATGCTCGACCGGAAGCCGGCCTATCCGAAGGACTTCCCGCACTGGAACTATGTCCGCCCGGATGCCCCGAAGGGCGGCAACATCGTTCTCGGGGCTTTCGGTACCTTCGACACGCTGAACGACATGACGACCGACGGCACCGAGGCGGCGGGCGTCAGCAGCATCTACGACGCGCTGATCACCGGCAATCTCGACGAGCTCGACACCTATTACGCCGATGTCGCGGAATCCTTCGTGATCTCGGATGACAAGCTGTCCATCATCTTCACGATGCGCGAGGGCCCGCGCTTCCACGACGGCCATCCGATGACTGCCGAGGACGTCGCGTTCACCCATCAGCTGCTGCGCGAAAAAGGGGCGCTGCGGTTCCGCGCCCGTTTCTACGACGACATGGAGAGCATCGAGGCGCTGGACGAGCGCCGCGTCCGGTTCAAGGCCAAGAACCTGAACAACCCGCAGCTGCTGAAGGCCATGGCGAGCTTCCCGATCCTGCCGAAGCACTGGTGGGAAGGCCGCGACTTCGGCGGGCTGACGATGGAGCCGCCGCTCGGCAGCGGCGCCTACAAGATCAAGTCGGTGGATCCGGGTCGGGCGATCACGCTGCAGCGGGTCGAGGACTACTGGGGCAAGGATCTGCCGCAAAATATCGGCGCCGCCAACTTCGACGAGATCACATTCCAGTATTACCGAGACCAGGACGTCCTGTACGAGGCATTCAAGTCAGGTGAGTTCGACTACTTGGCCATTGCCTCGCCCCAGCAATGGGCGACCGGCTTCAAAGCCGTGGCGGCGGCGCAGACCGGCGCCCTGAAGCTCGAGGAGATCCCGGACGCGTCGCCACAGCCCTATCTCGGTATGATGTTCAACCTGCGGCGGCCCTACTTCTCCGACGTCCGGGTCCGGCGGGCGCTGAACTATCTCTACGATTTCGAGACGACGCAGAAGACCAGCTATTACGGTCTCTATCGCCGGATCCACAGCTACTTCCCGAACACGGAGTTCGCTTTCAGCGGGCTGCCGGAAGGCCGGGAATTGGAGATCCTGGAGCGCTATCGCGGCAAGATCGCCGACGAGATCTTCACCACCGAATTCAAGCAGCCGACGACTGATGGCAACGGTAACATCCGCGCCAATATGCGGGCGGCCCTGGATCTGCTGAAGCAGGCCGGCTGGGAATCCCGCGGCGGCAAGCTGACCAACGCCGCCGGCCAGGCGATGACCTTCGAGATCGTCTATTTCAGGTCTGAGACCGAGAAGACGATCCTGCCCTTTACCGAGAACCTAAGGCGGGTCGGTATCCAGGCCTCGCCGCGCCTGCTCGACGTGCCGCAATTCCGGAATCGGGTGAACAATTTCGATTTCGATCTCATGCCATTCGGCTTCACGCCGTTCTTCCCCCCGGGAGTGGCGCTGCGCGGCGGCTGGAACTCCCGCTACGCCGACCGTCCGGGCGACGAGAATTCCCAGGGCGTGAAGGACCCGATCATTGACGAGCTGGTCGAGATGATCATCGCCGCCGATACCTATGAGGAGAAGGCGGCGACCTGCAAGGCCTTCGACCGCTACGCCACCTGGCAGTTCTTCTCCATCGCCATGTATGAAGACCCGTTCTCCCGGATCGGCTACTGGGACATCTTCGGCCATCCCGAGACGCAGCCGAAGTATGATGTCGGCTTCCCCAGCACCTGGTGGTACGAGGGCAAGAACCCGAAGGCCCTACGGGGGCAGCGCCGGTGAGGCAGTTCCAGTCCGTCTCTGACGTCCTATCCTTCCTTCTGTCATGCCTGGGTTTGACCCGGGCATCCAGAGGATGTCGACGCCCTCTGGATTGCCGGGTCAAGCCCGGCAATGACAATAAGTGCCGTTCCGTACCGGCCCGTTGCCGGAGTGAAGCCTGACCGATGCTCGCCTACATCATCCGGCGCCTTTTGCTGATCATCCCGACCGTGTTCGGGATCATGGTCGTCAACTTCGTTATCGTGCAGTTCGCGCCCGGCGGCCCGGTCGAACAGATGATCGCACAGCTCCAGGGCACCGCGACCGACGCGACCAGCCGGATCAGCGGCTCGGGCGGCGACTTCGCCCGCCCGGCGGACAATTCCCAGCTCGGCGGCAACACTGCCTCCAGCAAATACCGCGGCGCCCAGGGGCTGGACCCGAAATTCATCGCCGAGATCGAGAAGCAGTTCGGCTTCGACAAGCCGCCGCTCGAACGCTTCTATCTGATGATGCGCGACTACCTGAACTTCGATTTCGGCCGCAGCTACTTCAAGAGCGCGCGGGTGGTCGACCTCATCGTGTCCAAGCTGCCGGTGTCGATCTCGCTCGGCGTGTGGACCACGCTGCTGGTCTATCTGATCTCGATCCCGCTCGGCATCCGCAAGGCGGTGCGCGACGGGTCGCGCTTCGATATCTGGACCTCCGGCGCCGTCGTCGTCGGCTACGCCATCCCCGCCTTCCTCTTTGCCATGCTGCTGATCGTGCTGTTCGCCGGCGGCCGCTACTTCGCTTGGTTCCCGCTGCGCGGCCTCGTCTCCGACGGCTGGGCCGTGATGCCTTGGTGGCAGCAGATCCTCGACTATCTCTGGCACATGGTGCTGCCGATCAGCGCCATGGTCATCGGCGGCTTCGCCACCCTGACCATGCTGACCAAGAACTCCTTTCTCGACGAGATCGGCAAGATGTACGTGCTGACCGCCCGGGCCAAGGGGCTCACCGAAGGCCGCGTGCTGTACGGCCACATCTTCCGCAACGCCATGCTGATCGTGATCGCCGGCTTCCCCGCCGCCTTCATCAGCGTGCTGTTCACCGGCGCCCTGTTCATCGAGGTGATCTTCTCGCTCGATGGGCTCGGCTATCTCGGCTACGAGGCCGCGATCCAGCGCGACTATCCGGTGGTGTTCGCGACGCTCTACGTCTTCACTCTCCTCGGCCTGGTGATGAAGCTGGTGCAGGACGTGACCTACACGCTGGTCGACCCGCGGATCGACTTCGAGGCCCGCAATGTCTGAGGCCACCCTATCCCCGGCCGAGGATTTCATCCATCCCCGCTTCCTCGGCTTCCGCATCCGGCCGATCACCGCCCGCCGTATCGCCAATTTCCGCGCCAACCGCCGCGGGCTGATCGCGCTCTACCTGTTCCTCGGCGTGTTCCTGGTCACGCTGTTCGCCGAGTTCATCGCCAACGACCGGCCGCTCCTGGTCAAGTATGACGGCCACTACTACGTGCCGGTCCTCGCCACCTATTCCGAGACCACCTTCGGCGGCGAGTTCGAGACCGAGGCGGATTACCGCGACCCCTATGTCCAGGACCTGATCAGGGCCAAGGGCTGGGCGATCTGGCCCCTGATCCCCTTCTCCTACCGCACCATCAACTACGACCTGGATCAGCCCGCCCCCTCCCCGCCCTCGGCGGTGAACTGGCTCGGCACCGACGACCAGGGCCGCGACGTGCTGGCCCGGCTGATCTACGGCCTGCGCATCTCGATCCTGTTCGGCCTGACCCTGACCGCCTTCGCCTCGGTCATCGGCATCTTCGCCGGCGCGGTGCAGGGCTATTTCGCCGGCTGGACCGACCTGATCTTCCAGCGGGTGATCGAGATCTGGTCCGGCATGCCGCAGCTGTACCTGCTGATCATCATGTCGTCCTTCTTCGTCCCGGGCTTCTGGACGCTCTTGTTCATCATGCTGCTGTTCGAGTGGATGAGCCTGGTCGGGGTGGTGCGGGCGGAGTTCCTGCGCGCCCGCAACCTCGACTATGTCCGCGCCGCCCGCGCGCTCGGCCAGCCCGACCGGGTGATCATGTGGAAGCACGTGCTGCCCAACGCCGTGGTCGCCACGATCACCTTCCTGCCCTTCAACCTGACCGGCGGGATCAGCCTGCTGACCGGCCTCGACTTCCTCGGCCTCGGCCTGCCGCCGGGGTCGCCCTCGCTCGGCGAGCTGGTCAGCCAGGGCAAGGCCAACCTGCAGGCCCCCTGGCTCGGCTTCACCGCCTTCTTCTCGCTCGCCATCCTGCTCAGCCTCCTCGTCTTCATGGGCGAGGCGCTGCGCGATGCCTTCGACCCGCGCAAGACGGTGGCCTCCGGCCCGGCCCCCGCCGCCGCCCCCGTGACCGACCCCAAGGCCCAGACGCCATGACCGACAGATCCGTCCCCGGCGCCCCAGGCGAAAGGCTGATCGAGATCCGCGACCTGTCGGTGGAGTTCCGCATCCCCGGCGGCACGGTGCCGGCGGTCAGGGGCGTGTCGCTGCATCTCGACCGCGGCGAGACCCTGGCGCTGGTCGGCGAAAGCGGCTCGGGCAAGTCGGTCACCGCGCTGTCGGTGCTGCAGCTGCTGCCCTATCCCAGCGCCCGGCACCCGAGCGGCAGCATCCGCTATCGCGGCCAGGAGCTGCTGGGCGCGCCGGAGAAGGTGCTGCGCGAGGTCCGCGGCAACAAGATCGCGATGGTGTTCCAGGAGCCGATGACCTCGCTGAACCCGCTGCACACGATCGAGAAGCAGGTCGGCGAGGTGCTGTCGGTGCACAAGGGCATGGGCAAGGCCCAGGCGCGCGCCCGGGTGCTGGAGCTGCTGCGCCTGGTCGGGCTGCCGAATCCGGAGCAGCGCCTGGGCGCCTATCCGCACGAGCTGTCCGGCGGCCAGCGCCAGCGCGTCATGATCGCGATGGCGCTGGCGAATGAGCCCGACATCCTGATCGCCGACGAGCCGACCACGGCGCTGGACGTCACCATCCAGGCCCAGATCCTGGAGCTGATGCAGAGCCTGCAGCGCCGCTTCGGCATGGCCCTTTTGCTGATCACCCACGATCTCGGCGTGGTCCGCAAGATGGCGGACCGGGTCTGCGTCATGAACAAGGGCGAGATCGTCGAGCAGGGCGCGACCGACTCCGTCTTCGGCGCGCCGCAGCATCCCTATACCCAGCGCCTGCTCGCCTCCGAGCCGAAGGGCACGCCGGCGCCGGCCCCGGCCGACGCCCGCACCGTGGTCGCGGCCAGCGAGATCAAGGTCTGGTTCCCGATCAAGGCGGGCGTGCTGCGCCGCACGGTCGACCATGTCAAGGCGGTGGACGGCATCGACGTCACCGTGCGCGAGGGCCATACGGTCGGCGTGGTCGGCGAGAGCGGCTCGGGCAAGACCACGCTCGGCCTCGCCCTGCTGCGCCTGATCTCCAGCCGCGGCTCGATCCGCTACGGCGACCGCGAGTTGCAGGGGCTGCAGTTCCGCGACATGCGGCCGCTGCGGCGGGAGATGCAGATCGTGTTCCAGGACCCCTACGGCTCGCTCAGCCCGCGCATGTCGATCGCCGAGATCATCGAGGAGGGGCTGCAGGTCCACCGCATCGGCGGCTCGGCCGCCGAGCGCGAGCGCATGATCGTGGCGGCGCTGGAGGAGGTCGGCCTCGACCCCGGCAGCCGGCACCGCTACCCGCACGAATTCTCCGGCGGCCAGCGCCAGCGCATCGCCATCGCCCGCGCCATGGTGCTGAAGCCGAAATTCGTCGTGCTGGACGAGCCGACCTCGGCGCTCGACATGTCGGTCCAGGCCCAGATCGTCGACCTGCTGCGCGGGCTGCAGGAGAAGCACCGCCTGGCCTATCTGTTCATCAGCCACGACCTGAAGGTGGTGCGCGCCCTGTCGGACGAGGTGATCGTGATGAAGAACGGCAAGGTGGTCGAGCACGGCACGGCCACGCAGATCTTCGAGGCGCCGCAGCACCCCTACACCCAGGCCCTGCTGAAGGCCGCGCTGGAACTGAAGGCGGCGGACACGCCGGAGATCGCCATTTGATACCGGCGGCCCGAAACGTTAACCCGTCATGGCGAGCCCCGAAGGGGCGTGGCCATCCAGCGGCACCGGCCCCTGGATCGCCACGGCGCTGTGCGCCTCGCGATGACGGGAGTGGGCCGGAAGACCACTCCCAAGAGCCGCCGGCCTAAGCCGCGCCTCCGCGTCCGCCGTCAGCCGGTCAATTCCTGCGCGGCGGCAGCCTGATGCCGGGATTGGTCGAACCGATGTCGTCCCTCGGGACACCGTCGATCCAGTCGCTCAGCTGCGAGATAGTCGTCGGATACCAGGTGTAGGTGTGGACCTCGGTGTCGACGATGTAGCTGTCGTCGTCGATGTCCACCATCATCGAGTTCGTGGTGCGGTCCGCCAGCTCCCGCAGCATGTCGTTGGGCAGCGCCTCCTCGTTGTAGAGGATGTAGTCGAAGAACTCCCGCTTCTCCTCTGGGGTGTCGTAGCCGCGATATTCGGCCAGCTGCTCGAGCAGCGGGAACAGCGGCCGCCCCATCGCCTCGTCGGAGGCGCCGAAATCGTCCCGGCCCTCGGCCAGGATCTCGGCGCGCTCCGGATCCACCGGCGGATCGAGATTGGCCAGGATCGCCCGCGTGTCCCCCTCGAAATACTCGCGCTGCTTCTCGCTGGACTGCCAGTGCAGGATGCTGGCGCCGGCCAGCCAGACGGCGGCGGCAGCCCATCCCACCGGGCCGGCCCAGGATGTGCCCGCGAACGCAACCGTGGCGACGGATGCGAGGCCCATCGTGGTCCAGACGCCTCCGCCGAGATAATTGCCGTTCGAGAACTCGATGGTCGCCGTCCAGGCGGCGACTCCCGCGGTGAGGACCGAGGACGCCGTGCCCAGGGTGCGATAGACGCCCGGCCCATCGACGTAACCGAACCGGGTCATGCGATCCAGCCGTCCACCCTGGTTGAACAGGCTGGGAAGGCCGGTGGCCGGCCGGACATGCCGCCCCTGCGGGATCAGGAGGCTCTGGATGCCGGCCGCGGCCCCACGCGACACGTCCATGCCGGCCAGGAGGCCGAAAACCGCCGCCCAGGCCTTGTCGTCGGGTCGGTCGGACGCCGCGAATTCGCGGACACCCCAGATGTTCAGCGCGCCGCTGATCCCCGCAGAGGGAATCGCCGCGGCCCGGCGGCCGAGCAGCCCCTCCCGCGGCTCCGCCCCGCCGCCGGCTGCATTCACGCGGTCGGCGATGGCCTGCGTGATCGGCGACGGCGGCGCCAGAACGGTGGACACCAGCAGGCCCGAATTCTTGATCTCGCGCGAGACGAAGCCGCCGCTGGGGCCGTTGGGCTGGCTGTTCTCCAGCGCCTCCAGCGTCATCAGCAGCGCCGCGCCCTGCACCGGCTCGTCGCGCAGGGCGTCCAGCGCCTCCGCCCGGTCCTTGCCCTCCAGCCCGTCCAGCACCTCCTGGACGGTGGGCGGCAGGGACGTCATGCCGGGAGGCAGCTCGATGATGTCCGCATCCGGGTCGTCCAGCTGCCGCTGGATCCGGTCGTAGGTGTCCAGGACGTCTCCGAACACGGCATCGAATTCGGTGTCGGAGATGTCCTGGTAGAGCGTCGCATACTGCTCGAACTCCGGGATGTCCTGCAGCTGCCGCTCCACCTCCGCCAGCGTCAGGGCCTCCGGCGGCGCCGACATTCCCGCCATGGCGACCTGGACCATCGGTGCCGGAGCATCGTCTCCGTCATCCTCGCTGCCGACGAGGAGATGGCGCAGATCCCCCTTGGCATCCGTCAGGCGCTCATAGCCTTCCAGGTCCTCGCCTTCCAGGTGCCGCAGGGACTCCGGCAGCGCTTCCAGGACCGCGTCCGTGGACATGGCGCCGGCGAAGAGCCGCTCGAATCTGGCGACCGTCTCTGGATTGTCCTCGAGCTTGCCGTCCTGGACGGTCTGGATGGCGTCGGCCAGTTCCTCCTCGTCCCGCAGCCCCTCCAGATAGCTGCCGGCCCATTGGGGATCGCCGATCAGGCGCCCGTACTCCTCGGTCGCCTCCCGCGCCTCCGGCGTCAGGTTTTCGACGCCGGAGGCCACGGTGTGGAGCATGGCATCGGCCGCGTCGGCCCAGCCGTCCTCCGCATAATGCGCCGCCATGGCGACCGCCAGGGTCGCGCCGTCGCCGTGGCTGATGCTGTCGGCAATGGCGGTGCGCAGCACGATGTCGCCGCCCCACGCCGTGGGCGCCTCCCGGTCGAAGCCGCCGGTGTTCGCGTCCGCCATCAGGGTCGCGAGGCGCGAAACACCCTCGCTGATCTGCATGCGGCCGTCGTCGCCGACGGGGGCGGAGGCCCCCGCCTGGGTCGCGACGACGTTCAGGTTGCCGATCAGCTCCTCCGCCTCGTCCGAGAGACCTCCGTTAGAAGAAAGATGGCGCAGCGGATAGACGATCTCCGCCAGCCGCGAGGTCGGCGGGTTCTCTTTGTCCTCGTAGGTTCCCGTCGCCGGCATCTCCGACAGCTCGACCAGGATCTGGTCGGCCCGGTCGGCCGGCACGCCGGTCAGGGTCACTTCGAGCGAGTTCCCGTCGGTCACCTGACTGGCCGGATCGGTCACCATCACCTGGTGGCGCGCCGCCTCGAGCGCGGCGAGGTAGCCTGCGTCGACCTCCAGCGTGTCGGGATCCATCGGGCCGTAGAAGGACAGCTCGGCGATGAACTCCGCGGCCTCCTGATCCGGGTCGAAATCGGCAGTCTGGGCCTGCGGGTGCGGATAGATTCTGCTCCGCAGCGCCTCCTCGACATCGCCCTGGAACGCGCTCCAGTCACCGCTTTCCAAGGCCTGCGCGGCGCTGTCGCGCAGGCCGTTGAACAGCACGTTCATGCTCGCCCGGAGATCCTCGGCCCGGGAATCGACCAGATCGGCCAGTCCTTCCGTCTGCGGCAGCACGGCGCGCAGATGGGCCGCGCGCTCTTCCAGGGTTGCCTCGAAATCCTCCTGGTCCATCGTCCCGGCGACCAGGGCCAGATCCGCGTCGATCAGATCCTGCAGCTCGTTCTGCTTGGCCTGGGGCAGGTCCTCGACCGACTCTGCGTCGCCCGCGATCTCGGAGATGTCCTGCAGCCGCTCCACCCGCTCGTCGCTGAGGATGGTGATGACATGGGTCTCGGGCAGGCCGTCCGGATCGGCCTCCAGCTCGGGATTGAACCGGGTCAGCAGCTCGGCGTACTGCTCGGCATAGTCCCGGTCCGGGTCGAAGCCGAGGCGCTGCGCCACGGCGGGGTCGAGATTTTCGTCATAGCCCAGGCCCCGCGCGATCTCGGTCAGGTTGTCGCCCTGCTGGGCCCGGTATGTGATCTGGCCGTCGGTACTCTTGTTCGCCGGGTTGCTGCCGTCGAGCGCCTCCACCGGCTCCTTCCCCGGCGCCGCGTTGTAGGCCGGGACGACCGTCCCCGGGCCCTGTCTGTTCCGGTCCAGGGTCTGGTTCCAGAGCGTGGCGGAGATGTTGTGCCTGAACCGCTCCGTCTGCGAAGGGCCACGGTCCTGCAATCCCGCAATAGTCGTCATCAGCCCCTCCCGAATACAGATCCGGTCGCTGATCGACAGACTCTTCGATCAGCGACAGAACGGTGTTCACCGAAGTTCTGGAGCGCTCAATCCTGCAGATTTGAGAACCATCTATGACATCAGGACTTCGTTCACACAACAGGAAAATTGTAATGATTATGTCATAGTTTCGCGGAACCTGGCGTGGCCGCTCTGAATTCAAGCTCCGGCGCCTCCGCACTGCGGAGCATCTTCGGTCGGTGATGCCACCGGGCTGGTGGTTGCCGCCGACGCCGTCCAGGTCCATAGATGGGGCATCGAGGAACAGCGACTTCGGGACTGTATCCATGGCGAGCGTCGATCTGAACTGCGACATGGGCGAAGGCTTCGGCGCCTGGGAGATGGGCGACGACGCGGCGATGCTGGAGATCGTCACCTCGGCCAATGTCGCCTGCGGCTTCCACGCCGGCGACCCGATCGTGATGCGGCGGACCCTGACCCTGGCGCGCGACCGGGGCATCGGCGTCGGCGCCCATCCCGGCTTCCTCGACCTCTGGGGCTTCGGCCGCCGCGTCATCCAGGGCGAGACGCCGGAGGACATCGAGGCCCATGTCGTCTACCAGATCGGCGCCATCCAGGGCATGGCCAAGGCCGTCGGCCACCGCGTCACCCATGTCAAGGCGCATGGCGCGCTGAGCAACATGGCGATGGTCGACGACGCCCTGGCGCTGGCGATCGGCCGGGCCATCAAGTCGGTCGACCCGACCCTGGCCTATATGGTCCTGCCCGGCACGGCGCTGGAGCGCGCGGCGCTGGAGCTGGGGCTGCCGGTGGTGCGCGAGGTCTTCGCCGACCGCACCTATGAGGATGACGGCACCCTGACCTCGCGCAAGATCGCGGGGTCGGTGATCCACGACGCCGATCTGGCGGCCGAACGGGTGCTGCGCATGGTCGAGGAGCAGGCGGTCACCAGCCGCAGCGGCAAGCGCATTCCGGTGCCGGTCGACACGGTCTGCGTCCATGGCGACACGCCGGGCGCGGTCGGCATCGCCCGCCGCATCCGCGAGCGGCTGGAACGGGCCGGCATCCGCCTGATGGCGCTGAAGGATCGCGCGGCCTGAACCGCGGCCCGGTCCCTGCCCTCGCGGCAGACGACCCCTGCACAGCGCGCTCTTGTAACCGAACCTTAACACGTCCATCTCCGGAGCCGCGGGCCGTTCAGCGCCCGTCACGCCGCCTTTGCCGTCCGGAGACGGAAATGATCCACCGCCGCCGCTTTCTCGCCAGCGCCAGCCTGGCCGTGGCCGGGCTGACCGTGATGGCCGCCGCCGATCCGGACGGGATGATGCGCGGCGCCGGCGACGAGGCGTCGGTCAAGCCGGGCGTCGTCTATGCCCTTGGCGACAAGCGGGACGGCGGCTTCAACGAGGGCGCGCTGCACGCGCTGGAGTTCTTCCGCAACGAGACCGGCGAGGCCTATCTCGAGGCCGAGCTGCAGAAGGTCGACGACTTCGCCGCCGCGGCGGACAGCCTGATCCGGCAGGGCGCCACCCTGGTCATCGCGGTCGGCTTCTACTACGCCGACGCGGTGAAGGCGGCGGCCGCAGCCCATCCGGACATCCGCTTCGTCCTGGTCGACGGCGTCGCCGAGGGGCCGAACATCCGGTCGATCGTGTTCCGCGAGCAGGAGGGCGCCTATCTGGTCGGCGTGCTGGCGGCCCTGGCCTCGAAGACCGGCACGATCGGCTTCGTCGGCGCTGCCGACATCCCGCTGATGCGCAAATTCGCCGAGGGCTATGCCGCCGGCGCCAAGGCGACGCGGCCGGAGATCGCCACCCTGACCGACTTCGTCGGCACCGATGCCGCCGCCTTCCGCGACCGGGACCGGGCGGCTGAGATCGCGCACGGCGAGATCGAGCGCGGCGCCGACGTGATCTTCGCCGTCGCCGGCGAGGCCAATCTCGGCGTGTTCCAGGCGGTGCGGGACGCCGAAAGGCTGGCGATCGGCGTCGACAGCAACCAGAACGGCGTGGTGCCCGGCACCATCCTGACCTCGATGCTGAAGCGCGTCGACATCGCCGTGCTGCGCTCGCTGGACGACATGCGGGCCGGCATCTGGAAGGCCGGCGTGGTCACGCTGGGCGTGCGCGAGCACGCGGTCGGTTGGGCGATCGACCAGAACAACCGGCCGCTGGTCACCCCGGCCATGGAGGAGGCGGTCGAGGCCGCCCGCCGCGCCATCGCCGACGGCAGCATCACCGTGCCGGACCCGGCGGCGCATTGAGGGGTTCTACCGAATTCGTAGGTTGGGTTCGCGTGAGCGAACCAACATTCGACAGCAGTGATGCCGAGAATATGTTGGATTCGCCGAAGCGAACCCAACCTACGCCCTAAAATTGAATTCCACATTTGCAATCAACTCAAAAGCGCAAACCAGCGTCTTAATCGGCGCGATTGCATGAGAATATTCTGCGGAATCGCTACGATTTTTATGCGGATTGTCGGCTCCATCCTTCCGTGACCGCCACGAGTCACACGGATGCAACCGAAGCCCCCTACAGGTGTTTCGGCAGCGGCAAGGGATTCGGCCCTTGCCCGATGAAGAGGGGGACTTCGTCATGGCCGATCCGTTGCTCAACGAATTCGTCGCCAACCACACCGGCACCGACAGCTCGGAATACATCGAGATCAAGGGCGACGCCCTGGCCGACTACAGCGGCTGGACCCTGGTGCAGATCGAGGGCGATGCCGGCGGCACCGGCCGCATCATCTCCGCCACCGCGATCGGCACCACCGACGCCGACGGCTACTGGAGCAGCGGCTTCCAGTCGAACCTGCTGCAGAACGGCAGCGGCACGCTGCTGCTGGTCGAGAACTACAGCGGCGCGGTCGGCCAGGACCTCGACGCCAATGACGACGGCGTGCTCGACCTCTCGCCCTGGACCCGGATCGGCGACGGCGTCGCGATCGACGACGGCGGCGCCGGCGACCGCTTCTACAGCACCACTGTGCTGACCCCGAATTTCGACGGCGCCGGCATCACCGTCGGCGGTGCCTCGCGCCTGCCGGACGGTACCGACACCGACAGCGCTTCAGACTGGACGCGCAACGATTTCGACCTGGCCGGCCTGCCAGGCCAGACCGGCACCCCCGCCCCCGGCGAGGCGCTGAACTCCCCCGGCGCCGAGAACGCACCGGTGCCCGACGACACGCCGGACTTCCGCGCGATCTACGAGATCCAGGGCGCCGGCCACCGCTCCGAGTTCGAGGGCGATCGGGTGGCGACCCGCGGCGTGGTCACCGCCATCGCTTCCAACGGCTTCTACATCCAGGATGCCCAGGGTGACGGCAGCACCGCGACCTCGGACGCCGTCTTCGTCTTCACCGGCAGCGGCAACGTGCCGGCCGAGGTGCAGCTCGGCGTCACCCTCGACGTCACCGGCACGGTCACCGAGTTCAAGCCGGGCGGCGCCTCGACCCACAACCTGACGATCACCGAGATCACCGGCGCCGAGATCGAGGTCTCCGCCGTGCAGCAGACCGTGCCGGTCGCGGTCAGCGTCGGCGCCGGCGGCTACGCCCCGCCGACCGAGGTGATCGACGACGACGGCCGCACCGTTTTCGACCCCGGGCATGACGGCGTCGACTACTGGGAGAGCCTGGAGGGCATGCTGGTCGACATCCCGGCCCCGGTGGTGATCGGCGCGACCAACAATTTCGGCGAGGCCTATGTCCTGGCCGACAACGGCGACCATGCCACCGGCACCCGCAGCGGCGCCGGCGGCCTCATGATCTCCGAAACCGACCAGCAGCCGGAGCGGATCCAGATCGACGATGACCTGCTGGGCAGCTTCATGCCCGACTTCAATATCGGTGCCGAGCTGGGCACGGTGCAGGGCGTCGTGAACTACAATTTCGGCTGGTACGAGGTGCAGGCGGTCCAGCCGGTCACGGTCGAATCGCCCGGCACGCTGGCGCCGGAGACGACGACGCTGACCGGCGACCGCGACCACCTGACCGTCGGCTCGATCAATCTCGAGAACCTCGATCCCAAGGTCGAGGACGTGAACCTGGTCGAGGACAAGGACCCGGACAATGTCGACGACGACGTCGGCAGCGGCAAGTTCGACCGCCTGGCCGAGCAGATCGTCAGCAATATGGGGTCGCCCGACATCGTCGCGCTGCAGGAGGTGCAGGACAGCGACGGCGCCGAGATCACCGGCGTCACCTCGGCGGCCGAGACCGCGCGGGTGCTGATCGAGACCATCGTCGCCCATGGCGGGCCGCGCTACGAATATGTCGATGTGGCGCCGGCGGACGGCACCTCGGGCGGCCAGCCCGGCGGCAATATTCGGGTCGGCTATCTGTACAATCCGGAGCGGGTCGACTTGGTCGAGGGCTCGGTCAAGGCGCTGACCGACCCCGACCTGTCGGATGGCGACGCCTTCGCCGCCAGCCGCCTGCCGCTGGCCGCCGACTTCGTGTTCAACGGCGAGACGGTGACGCTGGTGAACAACCACTTCACCTCGAAGAGCGGCAGCTCGCCCACCTATGGCGAGGACTTCCCGCCGATCAACCGCGGCGAGGACCAGCGCGAGGCGCAGGCGGCGATCGTCAACGCCTATGTCGACAGCCGGCTGGCGGCCGATCCCGACGCCAAGGTGATGGTGGTCGGCGACCTCAACGAGTTCTCCTGGAACGACCCGCTGAAGGTGCTGCGCGGCGAGGACGACGGCAGCCATGTGCTGAAGGACCTGGCCGACGAGCTGCTGCCTGCCAATGAGCGCTGGAGCTACGTGTTCGAGGGCGGCAGCCAGGAGCTCGACCACATGCTGGCGACCGAGGGCGTCTACCAGTCCGGGCTGGAGTTCGACATCGTCCACACCAATGCCGGCTTCGCCGACCAGGTCAGCGACCACGACCCGTCGGTGGCGCGGCTGCACATCCCGGCGCCGGGCACGCCGGAGAACCCGAACATCATCGTCGCCGACAAGCCGACCTTCCTGTTCAACTTCGCCATCGTCAAGGGTACCGAGGATTTCGACGAGGTCCGGGCCTCGGTCAACGTCAAGGCGAACGATGCGGTCGAGCGCATCGTGCTGCAGGGCGACCGCGACCTGATCGCCTGGGCCGGCAACACCGACACCCAGATCGCCGGCAACACCGGCGACAACACGATCTATGGCGGCGCCGGCAACGACCGCATCGCCGGCGGCGCGGGCGGCGACCTCTTGATCGGCGGCCGCGGCGCGGATGTCTTCGCCTTCGGGCACGGCGACGGCCACGACATCATCGCTGACTTCAACGTCCGCCAGGACAAGCTGGACATCGCCGCCGGCGTCGACGTGACGGTGAAGGCCGGATTGCTGGGCGCGGTGGTCGAGCTCGACGACGGCAGCCGGGTCACGCTGATCGGCGTGCGGCCGGACCAGGTGGAGCACGCCGACTGGATGGTGTGAGGCCGGCCTCCCTCCCCGTCATTGCGAGCGAAGCGAAGCAATCCAGGGCGGCTCGCGTTGGCCCGTGGATTGCTTCGTCGGCTTCGCCTCCTCGCAATGATGGTGCGGGTCGGGAGGAGTTCTCCTCCTCCAACCTACGTTTCCAACTCCTCCAATCTCCGCAGCAGGAATCTCCGCTCCGACTCCTGCTGCGTCAGGCCCAGCGCCCGCTCATAGGCGGCGCGGGCTTCGGCCGCCCGGCCCAGGCGGCGCAGCAGGTCGGCGCGGGCGGCGTGGGCCAGGCGGTAGCCGCCGAGATGGCCATGCGCCAGGATCGCGTCGATCAGGGCCAGCCCCGCCGCCGGACCGTCGCGCATCGCCACCGCCACCGCCCGGTTCAGCGCCACCACCGGCGACGGGTCGGCCCGCAGCAGCAGGTCGTAAAGCGCGACGATCTCGGCCCAGTCGGTCGACGCGGCACCCGGCGCCTCCGAATGCACCGCCGCGATCGCCGCCTGCAGCGCATAGGCCCCCACCTCCCGGCCTGACAGCGCCCGCCGCACCAGCGCCGTCCCCTCCGCGATCTGCGCCCGGTTCCACAGGCTGCGGTCCTGGTCAGCGAGCAGCACCAGGTCGCCGGTCGGGGAGCTGCGGGCGGCGCGGCGGGATTCCTGCAGCAGCATCAGCGCCAGAAGGCCGATCGCCTCCGGCTCCGGCAGCAGCTCGACCAGCAGGCGGCCCAGACGGATCGCCTCGCCCGACAGGTCGGGCCGGGTCAGGTCGGCGCCGGAGGACGCCAGATAGCCCTCGTTGAACACCAGGTAGATGACCTGCAGCACGCTGTCCAACCGGTCCGGCAGCTCGGTCTTCGGGGGCACCTGGTAGGGGATGCGGGCGTCGCGGATCTTGGCCTTGGCCCGGACGATGCGCTGCGCCACCGTAGTCGGCGCGGCCAGGAAGGCGTGGGCGATCTCCTCCGTGGTCAGGCCGCACATCTCGCGCAAGGTCAGCGCCATCCGGGCCTCGGGCGCCAGGGCGGGATGGCAGCAGGTGAAGATCAGCCGCAGCCGGTCGTCCTCGATCTCCTCGCGCTCGTGCTCATGCGGGTCCTCCGCCTCCTCGAGATGCTTCGCCAGCTCGGCCCGCGCCGCGTCAAGGCGGGTGCGGCGGCGCAGCCCGTCGATCGCCTTGAACCGGCCGGAGGAGACCAGCCAGGCCCGCGGATTGGCAGGGATGCCGTCACGCGGCCACTGCTCCGCCGCCGCCCGGAAGGCGTCGTGCAGCGCCTCCTCGGCCAAGGTGAAGTCGCCGAGCAGGCGGATCAGCGTGGCCAGCACGCGGCGCGATTCCGCCCGGTAGACGGCCTCGATCGTCCGCTGCATCCCCGGATCCGCGGTCATGAACCGCCGCAGTGCTCCCAGACCGGCCGCACCTCGATGCTGCCCATCCGCGCCATCGGGATGTTGGCGGCGAGCTGCAGCGCCTCATTCAGGTCCCGCGCCTCGATCATGATGAAGCCGGAGAGAAACTCCTTGGTCTCGGCGAAGGGGCCGTCGCTGGTGATGACCCGGCCGCCGCGGATCCGCAGGGTGGTGGCGGCGCTGGTCGGCTGCAGCGCCTGGGCGGCGACGAACTGGCCGCGGCGGCGCATCTCCTCGTCATTGGCCATGGATTCGCGGACCAGCGCGTCGAGCTCGTCGGGCGACATCGCGTCCAGGGTTCGCTGCTCCATATAGACCAGGCAGAGATACTTCATGGGGTCCTCCCGGCTGCCAGTGTGGATGCAGGCTTGTCGTTTCGGGAAGCCCGGAATCGACGTGGCCGGCAGGGTTGCGGCCGCGGCGGTTTACGCCGGCCCGCCGCGGGCCTAGATAAGCGGCGAAACCAGTTGCGCCTGCCATGCCCGAAGCCCTGACCATCGGTTCCGTCGCGGTTCCCGGACGGGTCTGGATCGCCCCGATGACCGGGGTGTCCGACCTGCCGTTCCGCCGCGCCGCGTCGCGGCTGGGGGCGGCCTATGTCTCGACCGAGATGGTGGCCTGCGCCGAATTCGCCCGCGGCCGGCCCGACGTGGTGCGCCGCGCCGCGGTCGGCGACGGCCTGCCGCTGATGGTGGTGCAGCTGATCGGCCATGACCCCGGCGCGGTGGCCGAGGGCGCCCGGCTGGCCGCGGCCGCCGGGGCGCAGATCATCGACCTGAATTTCGGCTGCCCGGCGCGCGAGGTGACCGGGGTGCAGTCCGGCTCCGCCCTGATGCGCGACCCGGACCGGGCCGAGCGGCTGGTGGCGGCCGCGGCCGAGGCGGTGGACGTGCCGGTCACGGTCAAGATCCGGCTGGGCTGGGACGATCTCAGCCGCAACGCGCCGGACTTCGCCCGCCGCTGCGTCGCCGCCGGTGCCCGGGCCGTGACGGTGCATGGCCGTACCCGCTGCCAGTTCTACAAGGGCACCGCCGACTGGGCCGCGGTGCGGGCGGTGAAGCAGGCGGTGCCGGTGCCGGTGATCGTCAACGGCGACATCGTCGACGGCGCCACCGCGCGCGAGGCCCTCACGCAATCCGGCGCCGACGGGGTGATGGTCGGCCGCGGCGTCACCGGCAAGCCCTGGATCGCTGCCGCGATCGAGGCGGCGCTCGACCGGCCGGAGGCCGACGGCGCCGCCGGTCCGGACGCGGAGGAACGGCTGATCGTCGCCCTGCAGCATTTCCGGGAGACGCTGGCCTTCTACGGCGATCATCACGGGCTGCGCGTGTTCCGCAAGCATCTGGCCGCCTATATCGAGGCGGCGCCCTGGCCGGTCGCCGCCGAGGACCGGCGCGAGGCCCGCCGCGTGCTGTGCCAGACCGACTCCCCGGCCGAGGTCGAGGCCGGCCTGGCCACGCTGTGGACCGGCCCCGGGCATCGGCTGGCGGCCTAATCCGCCGCCGGGACTTCGGCGCTCTGCGGCGGCCGCCGCAGCACCGTGGCGGTCAGGGCAGCAGCGGCGAGTGCGATCACCGCGCTGACCAGAGCGGCCAGGCCGAAGGCGTGGGTGAAGGCGCCGCGCGCCGTATCGGCCAACGCCCGGCCGGTGTCACCCGGCAGGTCCTGCGCCGCCGCCAGCGCACCGCCCAGCGTCGCCCGGGCCGCATCGGCCGCCTCGGGCGGCACGCCGGCCGGAACGCTGTCGACCATCACGCCGCGATAGAGCGCGGTGGCAATGCAGCCGAGCACGGCGATGCCCAGGGCGCCGCCGAATTCGGCCCCGGTCTCGGAGATCGCGGCGGCCGACCCGGCCCGCTCCGGCGGCGCGGCGCCGACGATCAGGTCGGTGGTCAGCGTGAACACCGGCGACAGCCCGGTGGCGAAGACCACAGCCGCGCCGGCCAGCAGCGCCGGCCCAGAGACGTGGTCGACCAGCGTCAGCGCCAGGAAGCCGAGCGCCGCGACCAGCAGCCCGCCGGCCATCAGCACCACCGGCCGGGTCCGGCGCAGGGCCATCGGGGTCAGCATCGACCCCGCGACGAAGGCCAGCGACGAGGGCAGCGTCCACAGCCCGGCTTCCAGCGGCGACAGCCCCAGCACCAGCTGCAGATACTGCGCCACGAACAGGAAGGTGCCGAACACGGCGAACAGGCCCAGCACATTGACCGCCAGCGCCGCGCCGAAAGCCGGCGACCGGAACAGGCGCAGGTCGATCAGCGGGTCGGCGAGACGGGCCTGCCGGCGGATGAACACGGTTCCGACGGCGAGGCCGGCCAGGATCCACAGCAGCGGCGGCCAGCTGGGCCCGTGCTCGGCCAGCATCTTGACGCCGTAGATCGCGGCCAGCACCGCCACCAGCGACAGGGCCGCGCTGGCCAGGTCCAGCCGGCCTGCCTGCGGGTCGCGGTATTCCGGCAGCAGGATCGGGGCGACGATCAGCAGCAGCACCATCACCGGCACCGCCAGCAGGAACACCGAGCCCCACCAGAAATGCTGCAGCATCAGGCCGCCGAGCAGCGGGCCGACGGCGCCGCCGACCGAGTAGCTGGTGATCCAGACGCTGATGGCGAAGGTGCGCTGCTGCGGGTCGTGGAACATGTTCCGGATCAGCGACAGCGTCGACGGCGCCACCGTAGCCCCGGCGACGCCGAGCAGAGCCCGGGCGGCAATCAGCGTCTCGGCCGTGTTCGCGAAGGCGGCCAGCAGCGAGGCGGCGCCGAACACCGCGGCGCCGATCATCAGGAGCTTGCGGCGGCCGATCCGGTCCCCCAGCGTGCCCATGGTGATCAGCGACCCCGCCACCAGGAAGCCGTAGATGTCGACGATCCACAGCAGCTGCGCCGCGCTGGGCCTGAGGTCGGCGGTCAGCGTCGGCACCGCCAGGTTCAGCACCGTCAGGTCCATCGAATAGAGCAGGCAGGGCAGCGCGATCACCGCCAGCCCGATCCACTCGCGGCGGGTCGCCCTCGGCCCGGAGGCGAGGGTATCGGGCAGTTCCTCCGGCATGGTTGAATAAACCGATTGGTTAAGTAAATTACTGCCTGGATACGAGCCGCCGCCGGTTGCTGTCAAGCGCGCGGCGCGCAGAGCCGGCGAGCCCGCTTGACGTCTTGTTCCCTCTATGTTCCTATCACTGCCTCAGCCCTTCTGCGTTCCGCGTCGCCGGTGGCCCTTCCCCTCCGCCCTTGCCGGACCGATAGTGTCGACATGAGCTCAGCGCCCCTCCTCTCCCCCACCCCGGCTTCCCCGGTCGTGGTCCATCGCCCGGCCCTGCCGGAGACGGACCGCTCGACCCCGTTCAAGCTGGTCTCGGACTACAAGCCGGCGGGCGACCAGCCCACGGCGATCGCCGAGCTGGTGGGGGGACTCGAACGCGGCGAGCGCGACCAGGTGCTGCTCGGCGTCACCGGCTCGGGCAAGACCTTCACCATGGCGCATGTGATCCAGACGCTGCAGCGCCCGACCCTGGTCCTGGCCCCGAACAAGACCCTGGCCGCCCAGCTCTACGGCGAGTTCAGGAGCTTCTTTCCGGAGAACGCGGTCGAGTATTTCGTCAGCTACTACGACTACTACCAGCCGGAAGCCTACGTCCCGCGCACCGACACCTATATCGAGAAGGAAAGCCAGATCAACGAGCAGATCGACCGGATGCGCCATTCGGCCACCCGGGCGCTGCTGGAGCGGCACGACTGCATCATCGTCGCCTCGGTCTCCTGCATCTACGGCATCGGTGATGTCGAATCCTATAGCGAGATGACGATCCCGCTGGAGGCCGGGCAGCGGCTGAACCGCCAGGTGCTGCTGAAGCACCTGGTCGACATCCAGTACCGGCGCAACGACACCGCCTTCGGCCGCGGCACCTTCCGGGTGCGCGGCGACACGGTCGAGATCTTCCCTGCCCACCTCGAGGATCGGGCCTGGCGCATCTCCTTCTTCGGCGACGAGATCGACGCGATCCACGAATTCGACCCGCTGACCGGCGAGAAATATGCCGCGCTGAAGCAGGTGCGCATCTATGCCAACAGCCACTACGTCACGCCGAAGCCGACGCTGCTGCAGGCGATCAAGGGCATCCGCGAGGAGTTGAAGGAACGGCTGGCCGAGTTCAACGCGGCCGGCAAGCTGCTGGAGGCGCAGCGGCTGGAGCAGCGCACCCAGTTCGACCTGGAGATGATCGAGGCCACCGGTAGCTGCGCCGGCATCGAGAACTACTCCCGCTTCCTCACCGGCCGGGCGCCGGGCGAGCCGCCGCCGACGCTGTTCGAATACCTGCCCGAGGACGCCCTCCTGATCGTCGACGAGAGCCATGTGATGGTGCCGCAGGTCGGCGCCATGTTCCGCGGCGACCGGGCGCGCAAGGACATCCTGGCCGAATACGGCTTCCGCCTGCCCTCCTGCCGCGACAACCGGCCGCTGAAATTCGAGGAGTGGGAGGCGATGCGGCCGCAGAGCGTCTTCGTCTCCGCCACCCCTGGGCCCTGGGAGATGGAGCGGACCGGCGGCGTCTTCGCTGAGCAGGTGGTGCGCCCGACCGGGCTGATCGACCCGCAGGTCATCGTCCGCCCGACCGCGACCCAGGTCGACGACGTCATGGCCGAATGCCGCGACTGCATCGCCCGCGGCCTGCGCGTCCTGGTCACCACCCTGACCAAGAAGATGGCCGAGGCGCTGACCGAGTACATGACCGAATCGGGCATCAAGGTCCGCTACATCCATTCCGACGTGGAGACGCTGGAGCGGATCGAGATCATCCGCGACCTGCGGCTCGGCGTGTTCGACGTGCTGGTCGGCATCAACCTGCTGCGCGAGGGGCTGGACATCCCCGAGGTCGGCCTCGTCGCCATCCTCGATGCCGACAAGGAAGGCTATCTGCGCAGCCGCACCTCGCTGATCCAGACCATCGGCCGCGCCGCCCGCAACATCGAGGGCCGCGCCATCCTCTATGCCGACACCATGACCGGCAGCCTGCGGGCGGCGCTGGAGGAGACCAACCGACGGCGCGAGAAGCAGCAGGCCTACAACGCCGCCCACGGCATCACGCCGGAGAGCGTGAAGAAGCAGATCGGCGATATCCTCGACAGCGTCTATGAGCGCGGCGACCGGGTCACCGTCTCGACCGGCGACTCCGGCGTGAAGCACCTCACCGGCAAGTCGCTGCAGGAGCACATCGCCGATCTGGAGAAGCGGATGCGCGAGGCCGCCGCCAATCTGGAGTTCGAGGAGGCCGCCCGGCTGCGCGACGAGATCCGCCGGCTGGAGGCCGCCGATATGGGCCTGGACGCCGGATCGGAAGGTGGGGGCGCCGGCATCGTCGTCCATGCCCGCGTCGGCTCGCACGGCCACGCCGCGGCGCTGGAGGGCGTGCCCCTGTCGATCGGCAAGCCGACCGAGAAGCCGCGGAAGGGCGGCCGCCGTCGCAAGGGACCTTGAGCATGACGCCTGTCGAACGCCCCCTGCCCCCGACCGGCCGGGCCATGCCACGCGTCGCCGTTGTCACCGGCGCCGCCAAGCGGATCGGCCGGGCGATCGCGCTCGACCTCGCCGGCCACGGCTGGCGCGTCGCCATCACTTACAACAGCTCCGCCGCGGAGGCGGCGCAGACGGTGCGCGACATCGAGACGGCCGGGGCGCAGGGGGTGGCGATCCGGGCCGACCTGGCGGACGAGGCCCAGGTCGAGTCGGTGATACCCCAGGCCGCGGCGGCGCTGGGCCCCGTGTCGCTGCTGGTCAACAACGCCTCCGCTTTCCGCATGGACACGGTGGCGACGGCGACGCGGGCCAGCTGGGACGAGCATATCGAGACCAATCTGCGCGCGCCCCTGGTGCTGATCCAGGCGCTGGCGCGGGAGCTGCCGGCGGACTGGCCGGGCAATGTGATCAACATGCTCGACCAGCGGGTGTGGAATCCGACCCCCTATTTCCTGTCCTACACCGTCGCCAAGATCGGTCTGTGGACCCTGACCCGCACACTGGCCCAGGCGCTGGCGCCGCAAATCCGGGTCAACGGCATCGGCCCCGGCCCGACGCTGAAGAGCGACCGGCAGAGCGACGAGCATTTCGCCCGGCAATGGGATGCCGTGCCGCTGCGCCGGCCGACCACGCCGCAGGAGATCTGCGACGCCATCCGCTTCATCCTGTCGGCGCCGGCGATGACCGGGCAGATGATCGCGCTCGACGGCGGCGAGCATCTCGGCTGGGCCCAGCCCAGCCGCGGCATCGTACCGTTGGAATAGGCGATGGTGGGCTTCTGCACGAAATCATCTCGAATTTGCGTTAACCCCTCTTGACCTCGGCGCCTCGCCGCGACAACCGGCGGATGCTCCGACCTGCGCCCGGACGACGCAGGGGCGGCTGCTCTGCGATAGCCGCTATCACCTTGGATTTCCTGGCCTCGCCGGCTCGCCACGACCGAGAGTTGTGCACAGGCGAAATCCGAATCGGAGAAGTCCGCAATTTTCGAGACTTTACATAGTGTGTGATGCTTCTGTTTCAGCTTGACTTGAAATTTATCTACGTTTTTCAGTGAGTTAGCGTTTTTGCCCATTTTTTGAGCAACGTCGGTGACACTTAGGCGGCGCCTCGGTTGCGGGTCGTTCGCAGCCGCTTTCCCACAAACTTATCCACAGATTCGGTGGATATCACCGAAGCGTCATCACGTCGCCCCACCGACTCACCCGGGCGTTCACGATCCGGTCTTGAAGCCGCGCCCGGACCGGCCGACATTGCCCGCATGAGCGACACCCTCACCGACATGCCGCCGGACAGCCCGCCGCCGGACCGCCCGCGGTCCCCGGGCCGCGCCAGGGCGCGGGCGCACAGCATCGCCGATGGCGTGGCCGTGATCCAGGCGCATCTGCGCACGCTGCCGAGCTCGCCCGGCGTGTACCGGATGCTCGACGAGGCGGGCAACGCGCTCTATGTCGGCAAGGCGCGCAGCCTGAAGAAGCGGGTCTTCGCCTACACCCAGACCGGCAAGCAGCCGGCACGCCTGCTGCGCATGATCGCCGAGACCGCCGCCATGGAATTCGTGGTGACCCGGTCCGAGGTCGAGGCGCTGCTGCTGGAAGCCAATCTGATCAAGCGGCTGAAGCCCCGCTACAACGTGGTGATGCGGGACGACAAGACCTTCCCGCACATCATGATCTCGGGCGACCACCCCTTCCCGCGCATCGCCAAGCACCGCGGCGCGACCGGGCCCAGCGGCCAGTTCTTCGGTCCCTTCGCCTCGGCCGGGTCGGTCAACCGCACCATCACCGCCCTGCAGCGCGCCTTCCTGCTGCGCAACTGCTCGGATTCGGTGTTCGCCACCCGCAGCCGGCCCTGCCTGCAGTACCAGATCAAGCGCTGCACCGCGCCCTGCGTCGGCTATGTCAGCGAGGCGCAGTACGCCGAGCAGGCGGCGAGCGCGGTCGATTTCCTGAGCGGCCGCAGCCAGGGCGTGCAGGCCCGCTTCGCCGAGCAGATGATGGCAGCGAGCGAGCGGCTGGACTTCGAGCAGGCGGCGCGCTGGCGCGACCGCATCCGGGCCCTGACCAATGTCCAGTCACACCAGGACATCAATGTCGAGGGCATCGGCGACGCCGACGCGCTGGCGATCCATGAGGCCGGCGGCCACAGCTGCGTGCAGGTCTATTTCTTCCGCGGCGGCCGCAACTACGGCACCCGGGCCTATTTCCCGAGCCACGACAAGGCGGCGGAGCCGGCCGAGATCCTGGCCGCCTTCCTGAGCCAGTTCTACGACACCAACCCGCCGCCGCCGCTGGTTCTGCTGAGCCAGGAGGTCGCCGAGACCGAGCTGCTGGCCGAGGCGCTGAGCCTGAAGGCCGACCGCAAGGTCGAGATCGCAGTCCCGAAGCGCGGCGACAAGCGGCGGCTGATCGAGCATGCGCTGAACAACGCCCGCGAGGCGCTGGGCCGCCGCATGGCCGAGAGCGCGACCCAGGCGGTGCTGCTGGAGGGCGTGGCGCGGGTGTTCGGCCTGGACGCGCCGCCGCGCCGGATCGAGGTCTACGACAACAGCCATCTGGGCGGCACCAACGCGCTCGGCGCCATGATCGTCGCCGGGCCGGACGGCTTCATGAAATCCGCCTACCGGAAGTTCAACATCAAGGGCGCGGTCACCCCTGGCGACGACTACGCGATGATGCGCGAGGTGCTGACCCGCCGCTTCGCCCGGGCGCTGAAGGAGGACCCGGACCGCGAGCAGGAGGGCTGGCCCGACCTGGTGCTGATCGACGGCGGCCAGGGCCAGCTCGGCGTCGCCCGCGAGGTGTTCGCCGAGCTCGGCCTGACCGAGATTGCGCTGGTCTCGATCGCCAAGGGGCCGGACCGGGATGCCGGCCGCGAGCGCTTCTTCATGGCCGACCGGCCGCCCTTCAGCCTGGAACCGAAGGACCCGGTGCTGTATTTCCTGCAACGGCTGCGTGACGAGGCCCACCGTTTCGTCATCGGCGGCCAGCGCACCCGCCGCGCCGGCGACATCGCCCGCTCGCCGATCGACGAGATCCCGGGCATCGGCCCGCGGCGCAAGAAGGCGCTGCTGCTCCATTTCGGCTCGGCCCGCGCCGTCAGCCGCGCCAGCCTAGAGGATCTCGAGGCGGTGGACGGCATCAGCGAAGCCGTCGCTGGCGTCATCTACCGACATTTCCACCCCGACGCCTGAGGCACCATGTGCTAGCGTCTGGAAGCCCCTGAAGTCAGTGCCGTCGCCATGGTCACCAGCCTTCCGAATATCCTGACGTATTCGCGCATCGCCGCGATTCCCGTGCTGATCGCGCTGTTCTACGTGCCGGACGCCTGGGCCGCCTGGACCTGCCTCGTGATCTATGCCGCCGCCGCCATCACCGATTATTTCGACGGCAAGCTGGCCCGGGCCTGGAACGAGACCTCGCTGATCGGCCGGCTGCTCGACCCGATCGCCGACAAGATGCTGGTCACCGCCGTGCTGTTCATGCTGGCCGCCTTCGACCGGCTGCAGGGCTGGTCGGTGATCCCGGCGGTGGTCATCCTGCTGCGCGAGGTGCTGATCTCCGGCCTGCGTGAGTTCCTGGCCGGGATGAACGCGCGGGGCCTGCCCGTCACGGCCCTGGCCAAATGGAAGACCACGATCCAGATGCTGGCGATCGGCTTCCTGATCGTCGGCGACGCCGGCACCCGGGCCTTCGGCGGCCAGGTGCCGGTGACCGAGATCGGCATCGCCGGGATCTGGATCGCCGCGGTGCTGACCCTGGTGACCGGCTGGAGCTATCTGCGCGAAGGCGTGCGCCAGGCCATCACCGAGGATAGCCCCCCGTCGGCAAAGGCCGCCGGGACCTTCGGCTAGGACCGGCGATGCGCGTCCTGGGCATCGCCGGCTGGAGCGGCAGCGGCAAGACCACGCTTCTGACGAAGCTGATCCCGGCCCTGATCGGGCGCGGCCTGACCGTCTCCACCGTCAAGCACGCCCATCACGAGTTCGACGTCGACCAACCTGGCAAGGACAGCTGGCGGCATCGCGAGGCCGGCGCCACCGAGGTTCTGGTGTCGTCCAGCCGGCGCTGGGCGCTGATGCACGAGCATCGCGGCGCCGACGAGCCGCCGCTGGAGGCGCTGCTGGCGAAGCTGGAGCCGGTCGATCTGGTGCTGGTCGAGGGCTTCAAGCGCGAGCGGTACCCGAAGCTGGAGGTGTGGCGGGCCGAGACCGGCAAGCCGCCGCTGTATCCCGAGGATCCCGACATCGTCGCGGTGGCCAGCGACGGCCCGATCGCCGATGCGGTCGTCGGATCGGGCCGGCTGCGGCTGGATATCGATGACGTCGAGGCGATCGCCGATTTCGTCGTCGATTTCACCCGTCGCGCGGCCGGCTGAATCATGACCCGGCTGTCCGACGACTGCTTCGCCCTGGGCGACCGTCTGCTGTCGGTCGAGGAGGCGGTGGCCGAGTTCCGGTCGCGGCTGGTCGCCGTCGCCGGCCTCGAGACCGTTCCGCTGGCCATGGCCGAGGGCCGGTTCCTGGCCGAACACCTGGCGGCCGATCGGCCGGTGCCGCCCCACACCAATGCCGCGGTCGACGGCTACGCCGTCCACTTCGACGACCTGTCGCCCGGGGCCCCCACCACGCTGCCGGTGACCGGCCGCGCCGCCGCCGGCCATCCGCTCGGCCGTGTCGCCGGCCGGGGCGAGGCGATCTGCATCTTCACCGGCGCGCCGCTGCCCACCGGGCCGGACACGGTGGTGATGCAGGAGGACTGCACGGTCGAAGGCGACCGCGTCACCATCCCGCCCGGGCTGCGGCGCGGCTCCCATGTGCGGCAGGCGGGCGAGGACATCCGGCCGGGCGACACCGTGCTAACCGCCGGGCGCCGGCTGGGCCCGGCGGAGATCGGCCTGGCCGCCTCGCTGGGCCGGGCCGCCCTGCCCGTCCGCCGGCCGCTGCGGGTGGCGGTGCTGTCGACCGGCGACGAGGTGCGCGAGCCCGGCACGCCGGTGGCCGAGGGTCAGATCTACGACGCCAACCGCCATCTGCTGACGGCGCTGCTGCGCCGGCTGGGCTGCAGCGTCACCGACCGCGGCATCGTCCCGGACCGGGCCGACGCGGTCCGCTCGGCGCTGACGGCGGCCGCGGCGGAGGCCGATGCCGTCGTCAGTTCCGGCGGCGTGTCGGTCGGCGAGGAGGATCACGTCAAGGCGGCGCTGGAGGCGGCGGGCGGCCGGCTGCACCACTGGCGCCTGGCGATCAAGCCGGGAAAGCCGGTGGCGCTGGGCCAGATCGGCGACGTGCCGCTGCTCGGCCTGCCGGGCAATCCGGTCTCGGCGATGGTGACCTTCCTGCTGGTCGCCCGGCCGCTGCTGCTGCATTTGGCCGGCGCCGAACCGGTGCCGCTGCGCCGCTTCTCGGTGCCTGCCGGCTTCAGCCACGGCAAGAAGCCGGGCCGCCGGGAGTTCCTGCGGGCGGTGCTGGAGACCGACACGACGGGCGCCCTGGTCGCACGCCGCCATGGCCGCGAAGGCGCCGGCACGCTGAGCTCCCTCGCCGGCGCCGAAGGGCTGGTCGAGCTGCCGGAGGATGCGACCGCCGTGGCGCCGGGCGATCCGGTTGCCTATATCCCGTTGAGCGCCCTGATCTGAGAACCGGCATGAAGCTCCTGTATTTCGCCTGGGTCCGCAGCAAGATCGGCACCGCCGCGGAGTCGGTGTCGCCGCCGGAGACGGTGCGCGACGTCGCCGGGCTGCTGGACTGGCTGCGCGGCCGCGGCGCCAACTACGCCGACGCCCTGGCCAACCCGGCGGTGATCCGGGTCGCGGTCAACCAGCGCTTCGCCCGGCCGACCGACCCGGTGGCGCCGGGCGACGAGATCGGCATCTTCCCGCCGGTCACTGGGGGCTGAGATGGCCGTTCGCGTCCAGGAGGCGGATTTCGACCCGGGCGCCGAGATGGCGGCGCTGTCGGCCGGCCGCGCCGATATCGGCGGCGTCGCCTGCTTCGTCGGGCTGGTGCGCGATATCGCGAGCGGCACCGCGGTCCGGGCGATGACGCTGGAGCATTATCCGGGCATGACCGAGCGGCAGCTGGCGGAGATCGAGGCTGAGGCCCGCGACCGCTGGCCGCTGCTGGAGGTGCGCATCGTCCACCGCATCGGCCGGCTGGAGCCGGGCGACCGGATCATGTTCTGCGGCGTCGCCTCGGCCCATCGCGGCGCCGCCTTCGAGGCCTGCGCCTTCCTGATGGACTGGCTGAAGACCAAGGCGCCCTTCTGGAAGAAGGAGGAAACGCCGGAGGGCGAGCGCTGGGTCGAGGCCCGGGCCGAGGACGACGAGGCCGCCGCGCGCTGGCGCTGAATTCAGTCCTGCCGACTCCGCACTTCCCATCATGCCGCCGGCGGTGTAGCCGGGCTGTAACGAAGGGGGAAACGCGGCATGGTGCAGGCACCGGCGGAACCGGCGACCGGCTGGGCGGATCTGCTCGCCGAAGGGCGGCTGCCGCGCTTCGCGATGGTCTGCCTGGGAATCTGGCTGAACGCGGCCGATTCCCTGGTCACCGCCACCATCATGCCCAGCGTCGGTGCCGATCTCGGCGGCTACGCCTATTTCAGCTGGGCCACGGCCGGTTTCCTGGTCGGCGCCATCCTGGCCGGCGCCAGTGCCGGGCGACTGTCGGAACGCTTCGGGCTGCGCTGGGCCTCGGCCATCGCCGGCCTGGCCTTCGCCCTCGGCTGCGTGCTCAGCGCCGCCGCCCCCACCATCGGCGTCTTCCTGGCCGGCCGCGTGCTGCAAGGCATCGGCAGCGGCTGGGTCGCCGGGTTCTCGATGGTCGCCATCGCCCTGCTCTTCCCCGAACGGCACCTGGCCCGGATGTTCGCCGTGGCATCCGGCATCTGGGGCATCGCCACCATCCTGGGGCCGCTGATCGGCGGGCTGTTCGCAGAGGCGGGCGATTGGCGCGCCGTGTTCTGGCTGTTCACGGCGCAGTCGCTGCTGTTCTCTGCCGCCTCGCCCTGGCTGCTGAAGGGCACGGTCCGCAACGGCGGCCAGCCGGGCGTGCCCTGGCTGCAGATCGGCGGGCTGGCGCTCGGTGTCGGCGCCATCGCCGTGGCGGATATCAGCCCGAATCCCGCAATCGCTCTGGCGCTGGTCGCCGCCGGCCTCGCCATCCTGGGGCTGGTGCTGCGGATCGACGCCCGCGCCCGGGTGCGCCTGTTGCCGCGCCAGGCGGGAGACCTGCGCACGGTCTGCGGCACCGCTTATGCCGCGATGTTCGCCCTGATGGCAACCTCGATGGGGCTGAACGTCTACGGCCCCGCGATCCTGCAGACGCTGCACGGACTGTCGCCGCTGTGGGCCGGCTATGTGGTGGCGATGATGGCCCTGGCCTGGACGCTGGGCGCCTTCGTCGTCGCCGGCGCCGCCGGGGCCGGGGAGCTGCGCTGGATCCGCCGCGGCGCGGCCTGCATCCTGGCCGGCGCGGTGCTGCTGGCGCTGGTGATGCGCGATGCCCCGCTGGTCTGGATCGTGGCCGCCGCGCTGCTGATGGGCACCGGCTTCGGCCTGTCCTCCAGCCTGTTGAACCGACGGCTGATCGGCGCCCTGGCCGATGACGACAAGGCCATCGGCAGCTCGGCGGTGATCGCCGTGCGCCAGACCGGCGGGGCGGCAGGTGCCGCCATCGCCGGTGCGACCGCCAATCTGGTCGGCTTCGGCTCGGGCCTCACGGTCCAGACTGCCCAGGCCACGGCGTTATGGGTGTTCATCACTGCCCTGCCTCTGGCCCTGTTCGGCGCCTGGGCCGCCTGGCGGCTGACGGTCGCGGCAGGCCGGTCCGGCTAGCGCGGCGCCAATCCGTCATCGGCCGGGTCGAGGCTGATCCACAGCGCGCCTTCGAACGGCATGGCGGCGAAGCGGCTGTTGATCTCGGCCACGGTCACGCCGGGGTCTAGGTCGCCGAAGATTTCCGGCCGCACCCAGCGCGCCACCGCCTCCACCGCCACGATGTTCAGCGGCACCGCGTTGAAGAAGTTCCACAGCCCGTGGACCCGGCCGTCGCGGGCCGCCGTGAGGCCGGACAAGCCGGGCGCGGTCAGCACCGCTGCGAGGCTCCGCCGGGCGGCTTCGGCAGGAACACCGGGGCCTACGACGAAGCCCTGCCCACCCTCCGCCTCCGGCAGGCCGGTGGCGATATAGACCTGCGGGTCCTGGCCGATGACGTATTCCAGGCTCAGCACCCCTCCCCCGGCATCCGGGAACCGGTCCGCGGCGAGGTTCCGGCCGCCGACCAGCGAGATCAGCTCGCCCAGCCCGGTCTCGCCGATCGCCCAGCAGCAGGCCTCCGGTTGCGGATAGGCGTGCATCAGCACAGTCGGGCCGGCCTCCGGATGCTCGGCCATGCGCCGGCGGATACGGTCGAGCCGCGCCTCGTAGAAATCGGCGAAGGCGTTGGCCCGGTCCTCGCGGCCGAGGACGCGGCCGAGCAGCCGGATGCCCGGCGCCGTGTTCGCCAGCGGCCGGTGGTTGAAATCGACCACGACCGCCGGCACCCCAGCCGCGGTCAGCCGCTCCAGGATCTGCCGCCCCTGCTCCGTCTCCGCCTGCCAGGCGCCGAAAACAGCGAGGTCCGCCCCGACCGTCAGCGCCTTTTCGAGCGAGAAGCTCTCATCCGTGCCGCCGCCCACCACCGGCACCTCGGCCAGGCGGGGGAATTTCGCGAGAAAGGCGGCGTAGAGGCCGGGGTCGTATTGCCGCATGTCGTCGGCCCATCCGGCCAGGAGCGAGACCGGGTCGGGCTCGATCAGCGACAAAGCGACCAGATTGATGCCGGCGCCCAGCAGCACCGCCCGCGGCTGATGCGGCACCGTCACCTGCCGGCCGGCGGCGTCGGTGACGGTCACGGGCCACTCCGCCCGGGCCGGCAGCCCGGTCAGCAGTCCCGCCAACAGAAGAAGGGCGCAGGCCAGCGCCTTGCATCGGCTCATGATTCATCCTGGTCACGTTCCCAAAACGACCTAGACGAGAATGAGAATTAATGTCAATTAGCCAATCGTTTTCGAAACCCGGCGGTTCCTCGCCGGGACTCTCCCTGCGACCGGAGCCGACCTGACCGATGCGACATCGACCAAGCCCCCGCACCTGCCTTCTGCTCGGGCTGCTCGCCACCACGGCGCTCGCGCCGACACCGATCCTGGCCCAGGCCGAGACACAGGACACGGGGCCGGTCCCGGCCAATGACGCGGGGGTGACCCTCGCCCCGATCGTGGTGCAGGGCGGCGCGGAGACGCCGACGACCGAGGTGCGGGGCTTCACCGCCACCACCAGCGCCAGCGCGACCAAGACCGACACGCCTCTGATCGAGACGCCGCAGTCGATCTCCGTCGTCACCCGCGGGCAGATGGACGCCCGCAACGTCCAGAATCTGCAGGAGGCCCTGGTCTACACCCCCGGCATCCTGACCGGCCTGTACGGCTTCTCGCCCCGGCTCGACCAGTTCTGGATCCGCGGCTTCGACGCCGCCTATTTCGGCATCTTCCGCGACGGGCTGCGGCAGCCGACCGGCCAGGTCTTCGCCGGCATCCGCACCGAACCCTATGGCCTGGCGGCGATCAACGTGCTGCGCGGCCCTGCCTCGGCGAACTACGGCCTGTCCTCGCCCGCCGGCTTGGTCGACCTCATCACCAAGCGGCCGCCAGACGAGCCGCTGCGCGAGGTCGAGCTGCAGTTCGGCAACCACGATCGCTACCAGGGCCAGTTCGACCTGGGCGGGCCGCTGGACGATCGCTTCTCCTGGCGCCTGACCGGCCTCTTCCGCGACAGCGACACCCAGATGCCGGCGGTGCCGGACGACCGCGCCTATATCGCGCCGGCCTTCACCTGGCGGCCGAACGAGGACACGACGGTCACCTTCCTGGGCGCCTACCAGAAGGACAAGACCGGCGGCAGCCTGTTCAACTACTACTCGCCGGCCACGGGCCTGCTCGACATCCGCACCGCGGATCCGGCCTGGAACGACCTCGACATGGAGAGCGTGCGGGCGGGGTACCAGATCGAGCATCGGGTCGACGACGCGCTGACGCTGCGGCAGAACTTCCGCTACGCGCATGTCGATTCCAACACCCGCTACGTCTACATCACTGGCCTGTCCGACGATGGCGACACCGTCTTCCGCCGGGCCGGGCAGGACCGCGAGAGCCTGGACACGGTGGCGGTCGACAACCAGGCACAGCTGCGCTTCGACACCGGGCCGGTGCAGCACACGCTCCTGGCCGGGCTCGACTATACCTTCCTCGACACCACCAACATCGCCGGCGACGGGCCGGCGCCGGATCTGGACCTGACCACCCGGAACTACGGCAAGCAGCACATCGATATGCCGGCGGTCTATGCCCGCACTCTCCAGCAGCAAAGCCAGATCGGCGTCTATCTGCAGGACCAGATCCGCTTCGGCGGCTGGCTGCTGACGCTCAGCGGCCGGCACGACTGGCTCGAGACCACGAGCCAGGAGCGCATCGCCGGCACCGATCAGGATGCGTCGGACAGCGCCTTCACCGGCCGCGTCGGCCTGAGCTACCTCACCGATTTCGGCCTCGCGCCCTATGTCTCCTACGCCACCTCCTTCACCCCGAACACGGGGACGGACTGGCAGGGACGCCTGTTCGAGCCGACGACCGGGGAGCAGATCGAGGCCGGCGTCAAGTACCAGCCCGACGGGCTGAACAGCCTGATCACCGCCTCGGTGTTCCAGATGACGCAGGAGAACGGGCTGATCGCGGACTCGGCCCATGTCAACTTCCGGGCCGCCCGCGGCGAGGTGCGGGTGCGCGGCGTCGAGCTGGAGGGCTTGGCCGATCTCGGCGACGGGCTGAGCCTGCAGCTGGCCTACACCTATCTCGATCCGGAGGTCACCAAGGGCACCGAGGCGACCGAGGGCAAGGACCCGTCCGGCATCCCGAACCACATCGTCTCCGCCTGGGCCGACTACCAGGTTCCGGACAGAATCGTGCCGGGGCTGAGCCTGGGCGCCGGCGTGCGCTACATCGGGTCGAGCTATCGCGACGACGACAACACCACCGGCAAGAACGATGCGGTGACCCTGTTCGACGCCGCGATCCGCTACGATCTCGGGGCTGTCGAGCCGCGGCTGGACGGGGTGCAGCTGGCGGTCAACGCCACCAACCTGTTCGACCGCGACTACACCACCTGCGCCCAGGGCTACTGCTACGAGGGACTGGGGCAGACGGTGATCGGCAGCATCCGCTATCGGTGGTGACAGAAAGGGCGCGGCCGTCCAGCCGCGCCCTCTTTCATCCTGCCTGCGGATCAGGCCGCGGCGGCCTTCGGCGCCTTTCTCACCTCGGCCGAATAGGCGTCCATCAGGGTCTTGCAGATCTGCGCCGGGGTGTAGCGATGCTCCCCGATCTCGCCGACCGGGGTGATCTCGGCCGCGGTGCCGGTCAGGAACACCTCGGTCGCGCGGGCCAGCTCCTCCGGCTTGATGTGGCGCTCGATCACCTCGATGCCGTTGCGGCGGGCCAGCTCGATCGCCGTCTGCCGGGTGATGCCGTTCAGGAAGCAGTCGGCGGTCGGCGTGTGCAGCTTGCCGTCGATGGCCAAGAAGATGTTGGCGCCGGTCGCCTCCGCGACGAGGCCGCGATAGTCGTACATCAGCGCGTCCTGGTAGCCCGCTGCTTCGGCCTTGTGCTTGGCCAGGGTGCAGATCATGTACAGCCCGGCCGCCTTGGCATGCACCGGCGCCGTGTCCGGTGCCGGCCGGCGCCAGTCGGACAGTGTCAGGCGGATGCCCTTCATCTTCGCCTCGGGCGAGAAGTAGCTCGGCCACTCCCACACCGCGATGGCGACATGGATGGTGTTGGCCTGGGCCGAGACACCCATCATCTCCGACCCGCGCCAGGCGATCGGGCGGACATAGGCGTCGGTCAGGCCGTTCTTCTCGAGGGTGAGCTGCTTCGCCGCGTCGAGCTCGGCCACGCTGTAGGGCAGCTTCATGCCCAGCGTGGTGGCTGAGAACTCCAGCCGCTTCGAATGCTCCGTGCCCTTGAAGATGCGGCCGTTGTAAGCCCGCTCCCCTTCGAATACAGAACTGGCGTAGTGTAGGCCGTGAGTCAGGACATGGATGTTGGCGCTACGCCACTCGACCAGCTTGCCGTCCATCCATATCCAGCCGTCGCGGTCATGGAAGGGAGGAGTCGTCGACATGATGGGCCTTTCCCGGATTGTCATTTCTGTCGCCGTCGGACCGCGAGCGGTAACATTCGGGGCCAAAACAAGTCAACATGGCTGACATAAAATCACCCGTGAACCCGCTCTTCCTCCGCGAGGAGGAGATCCGACAAGGCATCGAACTGCTATTCTACGCCTATCGCGGCTTCACTGCCGAGCCCGATGCGCTCTTGGCAACCCTCGGTCTCGGGCGGGCCCATCACCGTGCGCTTTATTTCATCGGGCGGCATCCGGAGATCACGGTCAGTGCGCTGCTGGCGATCCTGCGCATCACCAAGCAGAGCCTGGGCCGGGTCCTGAACGACCTGATCGAGCGCGGCTATGTCGAGCAGCGGCAGGGCCAGCGCGACCGGCGCCAACGCCTGCTGACCTTGACCGAGCAGGGCGCCGTGCTGGAGCGGCAGCTGTTCGAGAGCCAGCGCCGGTTGATCGGCCAGGCCTACCGCAACGCCGGGGCGGAGGCGGTGGACGGCTTCCGCAAGGTGCTGGAGGGCCTGATCGCCCTGAGCGAACCGGCGGCCTCGGAGGAGGAGCCGGAGGCCCCGGCGCCCGCCCCCCGCGTCGCCAGCCGGTAGCCGACCATGACGACTACCCCCGACGAGCCCGCCCATATCCTGGTCGTCGAGGACGACCGCAGGGTCCGCGAGCTGCTGCGCCGGTACCTCACGGAGAACGGCTTCCTGGTGACCGCCGCGGTCGATGCGGCGGATGCGCGGGAGAAGCTGGCGGCGATCGCCTTCGACCTGATCGTGCTGGACGTGATGATGCCGGGCGAGACCGGGCTGCAGCTCACCGCCGATCTGCGCCAGCGCATGGGCACGCCGATCCTGCTGCTGACCGCCCGGGGCGAGCCGGAGGACCGGATCGCCGGGCTGGAGAGCGGCGCCGACGACTATCTGCCGAAGCCGTTCGAGCCGCGCGAGCTGGTGCTGCGCATCAACAGCATCCTGCGCCGCCTGGCCCCCCCGCCGCCGCGGACGGCCGGCACCATCCGGCTCGGCGCCTTCACCTTCGACATCGAGCGCGGCGAGCTGCTGCAGGACGGCGAGCGGATCCGCCTGACCACCGGCGAGGAGAACCTGTTGCGCATCCTGGCGCAGCATGCCGGCGAGACCGTGTCGCGCGAGGCGCTGACCGAATCCGGCACGATCGACGGCGGCGTGCGGGCGGTCGACGTGCAGGTGACGCGGCTTCGGCGTAAGATCGAGCCGGATCCGCGCCTGCCCCGCTATCTCCACACCGTGCGCGGCGAAGGTTACGTGCTGAGACCCGACGGATGACGCTCCGAGCCCCCGCCCTGCCCCGGCTGTCCACACCCCTCCGGCTGCGGGCGCGGATCAAGCGGTTCCTGCCGCGGACCCTGTTCGGGCGGACGCTGGTGATCATCGTCACCCCGATGATCCTGGCCCAGGCGATCTCCACCTACGTCTTCTTCGGCCGCCACATCGACGTGATCACCACGACGATGGCCCGCACCGTCTCCGGCGAGATCGGTCTGACCATCGACGAGATCGCCGACGGCCTGTCGCCCGTCGCCCGTGGCGCCGTGTTCCTGCGGGCGCAGCGGAACACCGGGCTGGTCTACACCTTCGATGCCGGCGTCGAGCTGGGCTCGACCAGCAGCGATGCGCTGGACGAAGGGCAGCGCGCCCTGGCGCGGGCCATCCGCGCGTCGCAGCCCTACGACTTCACCATCCAGGCGGCCCCGGACGACGAACGGCAGATCGTCCGGATGCAGCTGTCGGACGGCGTGCTGACGGTGGAGGTGCCGTCCAAGCGGCTGTCCAGCTTCACCACCAACCTGTTCTACCTGTCGATGCTGGGATCGACGGTGATCCTGTCCATCGTCGCCATCATCTTCATGCGCAACCAGCTGCGCCCGATCCGGCGGCTCGCCATCGCCGCAGAGCGCTTCGGCAAGGGCCGCGACATGCCGGGGTTCCGGCCGCACGGGGCGGAGGAGATCCGCCAGGCGGCCGAGGCCTTCATCGACATGCGCGACCGCATCCGCCGGCAGATCCAGCAGCGCACCGAGATGCTGGCCGGCGTCAGCCACGACCTGCGCACGCCGCTGACCCGGATGAAGCTGCAGCTCGCCATGCTCGGCGATGGGCCGGACATCGACGAGCTGCGCACGGATGTCGACGAGATGCGGCAGATGATCGACGCCTATCTCGCCTTCGCCCGCGGCGAGGGCACCGAGGAGGCGACACCGACCGACCTGGCCGCCTTCCTCGAGGAGGTGGTCGTGGCGGCCCGGCGGGAAGGCGCCGAGATCGCCTTCGACACCCCGGAGAGCCATGTGCTGCCGCTGCGGCGCGAGGCGATGCGGCGCTGCCTGATGAATCTGCTGTCCAATGCCCGGCGCCACGCCCGGCACGTCTGGCTGTCCGCCGTCTGCGACGACAAGACCATCTCGCTGGTGGTGGACGACGACGGGCCCGGCATTCCGCCCGCCCAGCGCGAGGAGGCGATGAAGCCCTTCGTCCGGCTGGACGAATCGCGCAACCAGGAGACCGGCGGCACCGGCCTCGGCCTCGCCATCGCCCGCGACGTGGCGCGCAGCCATGGCGGCGACCTTCTGCTGTCGACCTCGCCGATGGGCGGGCTGCGCTGCACGGTGCGGCTGCCGCTCTGAACCTTGGAGGACATCCTATGGGCCGGCTGCGGGAGATCGTGTTCGATTGCCGGTCGGCGCCGACCCTGGCGCGATTCTGGGCCGCGGCGCTCGACGGCTATGCCGTGCGAGCCTACGACCAGGCGGAAATCGAGCGGCTGGCGGCGCTCGGCCTGACGCCGGAGACGGATCCGACCGTCATGGTCGACGGGCCGGGGCCGAGCCTGTGCTTCCAGCAGGTTCCGGAGCGGCGATACGACAACAACCGCATCCATCTCGACATCGCCGCAGCGGATCGCGCCGCCGAGGTGCGGCGCCTGCTGGCCCTGGGCGCGAAGGTCCAGCGCGAGGCGGACGGCTACACGGTGATGCTGGACCCGGAGGGCAACCAGTTCTGCGTCGTCGAGAAGCGGGCTGAAGCCTGACGGCTTGGACGATCCGGGCAAGGCCTATAGCATTCTGCACGGCGCCGGATACGCTCTTGGGAAGCTCGACGTGACCGAAACGGATCAGTTTGGAGACCAGCTCGTCGCGCTCCTCCCGAACCTTCGCCGTTTCGCGATCTCCCTCTGCCGGTCGCGCGACGGCGCGGACGACCTGGTGCAGGCGGCCTGCGAGCGTGCGCTGGCCAATGCCGATCGCTTCGAGCCCGGCACCAGCCTTCATGCGTGGATGTTCCGGATCCTGCGCAATCTGTGGATCGACCAGATCCGGAAGCGGAACACGGCGGGGCCGCAGGAGGACGTCGATCAGCGTCGGGACATCGCCGGGGCCTCGGGCGAACGCGAGACCGAAGCCCGCCTGACGCTGAACAGCGTCGGCCAGGCGATCATGGACCTGCCCGACGAGCAGCGCGAAATCCTGCTGCTGGTCTGTGTCGAGGACCTGTCCTACCGGGAAGCGGCCGACATTCTCGGGATACCGATCGGGACGGTGATGAGCCGGCTGGCGCGTGCCAGGAAGAATCTCGCCGAGGCGGCCGGAATGACTCCGGGCTCGTCACGTTCAGAGATCATGAAGGCGAGAACGAATGACCGCACGCGCGTTTGACGACCAGACCCTCATGGCGTTCGCCGATGGTGAGCTCGACGACGAGACCGCCGCGGCCGTTGAGAAGGCTATTGAAACGGACGACGAGCTCGCCGGCCGGGTCGCCCTGTTCCTGGAAACCCGGGGGCGGGCCAAGGAGGCCTTGGCGCCGCTGCTCGAGGAGCCGGTGCCCGAGGCGCTCAGCCGCTCGGTGCGGCGGATGGCCGACGAGGCAAGGTCGAGGGGCGCGCCGTCAGATGGCGGCGAGGTGGTGCGCGTCCTCCCCGCGACCGGCCGCCGGGCGCCGTCGCTGCGGCACCGGCCCTGGGCCATGCCGCTGGCCGCGTCGTTTGCCGCGATCGTGTTCGGCCTCGGCGGGTATCTCGTCGGGATCGGTGTCCAAGGCACGCCGCAGGGGCTGGAGATGGCGGGTCTGAGCAGCCCCGCGATTTCCGAGGCGCTCGGGCGGGTGGCCTCCGGCGAGACCGCCGTTCTGGCCGGCTCCAACGACAGGCTTCGCGCCATCGCCTCGTTCCGCGATGCGGGCGGCGCCTTGTGCCGCGAATTCGAGGTCGACACCGCGGGCGGCGCCACCGTGATCTCCGTGGCGTGCCGGTCGAACGACGCGTGGTCCGTTCGCTTCGCCGTGGCCGCCCCGGCCGGCGAAGGCGGCTACGCGCCGGCCTCTTCGACGGAAGCCCTCGACGCCTATCTCGCCGCCATCGGCGCGCATGAGCCGCTGTCCCGGGAGGACGAGGCCAAGGCGTTGGGGCAATAGCCGATGACGGCGGCCGGCGATCGCGGCGATCCGGAATAAGCCTCTCCCAGTCCCGTTTATCCGGGGTAGTGAATCCGGAGGGACCCGATGCTGTCGCTCATCCGCCGGCCCGCGCCGGTCATCGCCTTCGTCTGCCAGCCGCAGGACCATGGCGTCATCGCCGAGCCGAAACCGGCCAAATCCGTCTTGCCCGACTGGTTCCGCAAGCTTCCGCCGGTCGACAAGGAGCACCTCACCGTCGCCAACAACGGGCTGACGGTGAAGCGCTGCATGCCGTTCCTCGACGCCATGGCGACGGGGTGGATCCTGCCGCTGGCGGCGACGGTGCGCCTCGACATCAGAGACGGCGGCTGCACCGTCGAGGCGGGATGGGAGTTCGACCGGGTGATGGTGAGCAATCACGGGGCGCATCAGGTCGCGGGGAACCCGAAGGAACCCCGCCCGCCGTGCAAGTTCCACAATTACTGGTCGATCCGGACGCCGCCCGGCTGGAGCTGCCTGTTCCTGCCGCCGCTCAACCGGCCCCCGCAGCCCTTCGAATGCGTCGCCGGCATCGTCGACACCGACACATACACGGCCCACATCCACTTCCCGTTCTTCGCCACCGCGCCCGACGGCCTCCATGTGATCGAGAAGGGCACGCCGCTGGTCCAGGTCATCCCGTTCCGCCGCGACGAGGCGGCGGTCAAGGCGGAGATCCGGGCCGAGACCGCCGGCGAGACGCGAGAGCGCGAAACGGTCCACCGGAACACGATCGCCGGCGAAGGCTGGTACCGCCGATGGGCGCGTGCCGCCCGATAATGCCGACGGCCCTGAAGATTGCGCTCTATCGTCATCGCGAGGAGCGAAGCGACGTGGCGATCCAGCGGCACCGCCCTCCTGGATTGCCACGCCCCTTCGGGGCTCGCAATGACGGGCTATATTTCTGGCCGCTGGTGCAGGAACTTCGTCCCGACAAAACGATGCGGGGGCCCTGAGGGCCCCCGCACTTTTCTATCGACGCTCAGCGCCAGGACCAGCGCTGCTCGCCGCCACTCGAATTGGACGAGCTGTTCGAGGATGAGTTCGAGCTCGAGTTGCTCGAGGAGTTCGAGCTCGAGTTGCTGGACGAGTTGGAGCTCGAGTTCGACGAGCTGTTCGACGACGAGTTGGAGCTCGAATTGGACGAGCTGTTGCCGGCGACGATGATCGCGCCGTCACTGCGGCTCGTCATGACGGGCGACGCATGCTCGACATCCATGGGCGCCGCCTGATGCTCCCTCGCCTGCGCCGTGGTGCCGGCAAGCGCCGCCACGCCGGCGACCAGGGCTGACATCAGCTTCCCGTATCGGGTCATGATCTTCGCTCCTTTTCCAGACTGGACCGGGCTTCGGTCCGCAGGGGGAACGGGCGGCCTCGCCGAATATTCCGGGGCTGATCGGGGCATCGCCGGTTTCGGCCGATCCACGGTTTGGAATACGATCACGCACGACCCGTTCAACGCACATCGGCCGCGCCGCCCGGTTGATCAGGAGACACAACGCCGTGGCTTCAGTTCTTCGCCGCTTCGCTCTGGGCGTCCTGTTTCTCTTGGGCGGGAGCGCGATTCCCGGCCTGCCGTTCGCCGGCGACGGATCTCATTTCGCCTCGACGGCACTCGCCGACGACGATGGCGGCGGCGACGACGGCGGCGGCGACGATGGCGGCGGCGACGATGGCGGCGGCGGTGATGATGGTGGCGGCGGTGGCGGGCGCTCGGGCGGCGGATCCGGCGGCGGCCGCGGCGGCGGACGGGACGGCGGCGACGGTCCCGACGACGACGGGTTTTCGATCTTCGACGGCCTGTTCGGTCGCGACGACCCACCGCCGGCGCGCCCCCGGACCAGGCGCGCGGCCCCGCCGCCGCCCGCCTATGCGCCCGCCGAGCTGGTCGCGGTCGGCAGTGCGGCGGACATGGCCGCGGCCGAGGGTCTCGGCTTCGCCATTATCGCCGATGCGCAGCTCGATCTCCTGGGCAGCCGGCTGGCGCGGCTGCGCGTTCCGCGCGGCTGGACGCTGACGGAGGCGCGCCAGCGGCTGGTGGAGGCGAGGCCCGGGGTCACGGTCGACCTCAATCACTACTACCGCCCGAACCAGGAGCCCGCATGCGCCGCCCAGCCCTGCCTGGCACGGTCGCTGATCGGCTGGCCGAGGGACGGCGTGCCGTCGGCCGCGGCCCCGCGCATTGGCCTGGTCGATACCGGCATCAATCTCGCCCATGAGGCCCTGCGGGGCCAGCGGATCGATCTGGTCGCGCTCTCCGACGAGCCCCGCGACCCCTCCTCCAAGATCCATGGCACGGCCGTCGCGGCGCTGCTGGTCGGTGCCAGGGGCAGCCGGACGCCCGGGCTGCTGCCCGATGCGGAGCTGGTCGCCGTCGACGCCTTCCATCGCGCCGGCGGGGATGACCGCAGCGACGTCTACGATCTCGTCCGCGCCCTGAACATCGTGGCGGCGAAGAATGTCGCCGTCGTCAATCTGAGCCTGGCCGGTCCCGACAACGGCGTGCTCCGGCGCGCCGTCGCCGCCGTCGCCGAACGGGACGTCATGATGGTGGCCGCCGCCGGCAACAACGGGCCCAACGCCGGCCCGACCTATCCGGCCGCCTATCCCGACGTGACCGTGGCGACCGCGGTCGATCGCCGGTATCGGCCGTATCGGCGGGCCGGCCGCGGCGGCCATATCGATTTCGCCGCCCCCGGCGTCGACGTCTGGACGGCGGCCTCCGTCAGCGGCGGGCGCGCCAGGACCGGGACGTCCTTCGCGGCCCCCTTCGTCACCGCCGCGATCGCCTATCTCAGGGCACGGTCGCCGGAGATGACCCGCCCCGAAGTCAAGCGGGTGCTGGCCGCCTCGGTGGAGGATCTCGGCGACCCGGGCCGCGATTCGATCTTCGGCTGGGGCCTGCTCCGCCTCGATCGGCTCGACCCGGCGGCCGGCGCCGGGCCCCTGCCGGCGCAGGACCTCCGAATCGAGGGCGGCCGCCCCGGTAACGCGGGCGAGCCCCCTATCGGCGCCGATTGACGGTCGCCAAATGTCGGACCTATCGTTGGCGCGCGCCGGCCTGTCGTCCGGCCCCGGGCCGCGCCATAGAAGCGCTGCCCGCACCGAGGAGGAGACCGAGCATGACCCGCCTGGACGAGAAGCTGGCCCGCATCCGCGCGGGACAATACAAGCGCAGCGACTTCATCATCGCCGACGCCAAGGACGGCGACATGGGGCCGAGCCTGACCTCGACCGGCCCGAAGCGCGCGCCGGACGGCAGTTGGACCCGCTACCGCAGCCGCGACGAGTTCCTCGACACCATCCGGCAGGTGGTGGAGCAGGACGTCGTCGACATCATGCTGGTCTCCGCCTCGAACCTGGAGCGGCTGGTCGAGACCGGCACCTTCCGCAACAGCCGGGTCAAGCCGGCGATCCGCGCCAACGACACCAGCGACGTCTGGGCCGTGCGTGGCGGCAGCTACACGCAGGAGCCTTCGCGGCCCTTCCGCTCCGCCTCGCTGCCGCGGGTGATGCATGGCGGCGCGACGCCGGACCCGAAGGCGCCGGTCACCGGCACCGATCTCGGCCTCTACTCCGTCACCTTCAACAACGACCTCGAGGCCGACATCCGGTCGCTGGAAGCCTTCGCCGAATTCCGCGCCGACGCCGCCGCGAACGGCTTCAAGTATTTCCTCGAGGTGTTCAACCCGAACGTTCCCACCGGGATCGACCCGGCGGTGCAGCCGCATTACGTCAACGACTGCATCCTGCGCTGCCTGGCCGGGGTGATGAAGGCCGACCGGCCGCAATTCCTGAAGATGCCCTACAACGGCCCGAAGGCGCTGGAGGAGTTGGCCGGCTTCGACCCCAGCCTGATCGTCGGCGTGCTCGGCGGGGGCGCCGGCACCACCCGCGACTGCTTCGAGCTGCTGCACCAGGCCGAGAGATACGGCGCCCGCGTCGCCCTGTTCGGCCGCAAGATCAATCTGGCGGAATCGCCGCTGGCGATCGTGTCGCTGATGCGCCAGGTGGCGGACGGCACGATCGCGCCGGAGGAGGCGGTGAAGGCCTATCACGGCGAGTTGCAGAAGCAGGGCATCAAACCGCTGCGCCCGCTGGCCGACGACATCCAGATCACCGAAGCCGTGCTGAAGCAAGCCTGAGATGGAACGCTCCGGCATCATCTGCGGCGGCACGATCTGCATCGACGTCAACAAGGTCATCGACCGCTTCCCGCCGCAGGAGCACGTGGCGAGGATCCTGGAGGAGATGCCGGATTGCGGCGGGCCCGGCTTCAACATGGCGATCGACCTGGCCCGCCTCGGCGCGTCCTTCCCGATCCAGGTGATCGGGGTGGTCGGCGACGACGCCCATGGCCGGCTGGCGCTCGACACCTGCCGCGAGCTCGGTATCGGCGCTGAGCGGATCGCGGTGCTGCCGGGCGGCCGGACTTCCTACACCGACGTGATGATCGTGGCCGAGGGCGGGCGGCGGACCTTCTTCCACCAGGAAGGGGTCAACGCCCTGCTCTCGACCGAGCATTTCGACTTGGCCGGGTCGACCGCGAAGATCTTCCATGTGGGGTCGCCCGGGGTGCACGCCCGGATGGACGCGCCCCAAGGAAACAGCAACGGCTTTTCCGAGGTGCTGGCCCGCGCCAAGGCCACCGGCCACCAGACCAATCTGGAGCTGGTCGGGGTCGCGGGAGAGCGGCTGCGCGACCTGGCCCTGCCGTGCCTGCCGCTGCTCGACAGCATCATCATCAACGAATCGGAGGCGACGGCGCTGACCGGGGTCGAGACGCATCGCGACGGCCGGCCGGACTGGGCGCTGGTCGAGGAAGCGGCGGCGGCGCTGATCCGGATGGGCGTGTCCAGCCTGGCCGTCGTGCATTTCCCGGACGGCGTGGTCGCCGCCGACCGCGACGGCCGCCTCTGGCGCCAGGGCGCGGCCTGGGTGGCGCCGGAGAGGATCAAGAGCACCAACGGCGCCGGCGACGCCCTCGCCGCCGGCGTCATGCTCGGGCTGCACGAGGGCTGGCCGGTCGAGAAGGGCCTGCGGCTGGGCGTCTGTGTCGCGGCGCTCAGCCTCGGCTCTTACAGCACCTCGCGCGCCATCCCCTCGGCGGCGGAATGCTTCGCCTATGGGGAGAAGGCGGGGTTCAGGCCGACGGCTTGACCCCGCCCACTCCGTCCCCGCTCAGCCCGGGATCGGGAACCGCCGGGCGAAGTCCCGCACCGCGTTCGCCAGCGCCGGCTCGGGCCGCGCGCCGGTGATCGCGTCGACCACGAGTTCGGCCAGCGCCGTCATCTGGCCCTCGCGCATGCCGCGGGTGGTGACCGCCGGGGTGCCGAGCCGCAGCCCGGACGGGCGCAGCGGCGGCCGCGGGTCGTCCGGCACCACCTGCTTGTTGGAGACGAGGCTCACCCGGTCCAGCCGCTCCTGCGCCTCGGCGCCGTCGACGCCGAAGCTGGCGGCGACGTCGACCACCATCAGGTGGTTGTCGGTGCCGTCGGTCACCAGCCGCGCGCCCCGCGCCTGCAGCGCCTCGGCCAGTGCCTTGGCGTTGTCCAGCACCCGGCGGGCGTAGGCCCGGAACTCCTCCTGCGCCGCCAGGTGCAGCGCCGTGGCCAGGGCGGCGACCTGGTCCATATGCGGCCCGCCCTGCAGCCCGGGGAACACCGCCTGGTCGATCGCCTTGGCGAAGGGCGCTCGGCACAGGATCAGCCCGCCGCGCGGCCCGCGCAGCGTCTTGTGCGTGGTGGTGGTGACGACGTCGAAGCCGGCCGCCAGCGGGTTCGGCAGCGCCCGGCCGGCGATCAGCCCGCCGATATGCGAGACATCGGCCATGGTGATCGCCCCGACCTCGTCTGCGATCGCCTTGAAGGCGGCATAGTCGATGTCGCGCGGATAAGAGGAGAAGCCGGTGATCAGCAGCTTCGGCCGCTCGCGCCGGGCGATCTCGCGGATCGCGTCGAAGTCGAAGCCGCCGCCGGCCACGGTGCCGTAGCGGAGGAAGCGGAAGATCCGGCCCATGGCCGAGACCGGGGCGCCGTGGGTCAGGTGGCCGCCATGCGACAGGTCCATCGCCAGGATGGTGTCGCCCGGCTGCAGCAGGCCGAAATACACCGCCTGGTTCATCGGCGACCCGGACAGCGGCTGGACATTGGCATGCTCGGCCCCGAACAGGGCCTTCGCCCGGTCGCGGGCCAGCACCTCGATCTCGTCGGCATGGATGTTGCCGCCGTAGTAGCGGCGGCCCGGCAGCCCCTCGGCGTATTTGTCGGCGAAGACCGAGCCGAGCAGCGGCCGCAGCTCGGGGAAGGCGTGGTTCTCCGACGCGATCAGGGTCAGGCCCTGGCGCTGCCGCCGCTCCTCGCGCTCCAGGATCGCGGCGGCTTCGGGATCGGCCGCGGCCAGGAGGACGCGCGGATCGAGGCCGGCGGGCGCCGGATCGGGCTGGTGCTGATAGTCCATGAGGATCTCCGTTTCGATGCCCAAACAAAGATCGCCTGACCAGCTTCCAAGGAAGGCTGCCCAGGCGAGCGGCATCGAAACGGTCCTCCACGCTCCCTCGGGGTGCTCCCCGTCTCGCCAGTCACGTGGAGGGTATGGCCGATCTTGCGATCGCGACGATGATCGGCGGGATCGCGCTCCCGGTCAATGGGGCGAGCGCGCCCTAATACAGCCGCCCGCCATTCGGCACCGGCCGCTCGACCGCGGCCAGCACGACATTGCCGTCGGCGTCGGGGAAGCCCAGCACCAGGATCTCAGAGATGAAGCGGCCGATCTGCTTCGGCGGGAAGTTCACCACCGCCGCGACCTGGCGGCCGAGCAGCGTCTCCGGCGCGTAGTGCACGGTCAGCTGGGCGGAGCTGCGCTTCTGCCCGATCTCCGGCCCGAAATCGACGGTCAGCTTGTAGGCCGGCTTGCGCGCCTCGGGATAGGGTTCGACCGCCACGATGGTGCCGACCCGGATGTCGACCTTGGCGAAATCGTCATAGCTGATCGTCATTCTGCCCTCCGCAAAGCCGGCGCACACTGCCGCGCCGCCGCCCGGAAGGCAAGCCGCGGAAGGCCGCCGAAAGCGGCCTTCCCGTTCAATCCTGGATCAGCGCTTCGTGGGGGTCTTCAGGACCGTCTTCAGCTCGTCGAAGCTGGCGCTGACGCGCTTGCTGACGATCTCCGCCGCCTCGGTGTTCGACTTGGCGAGCAGCTCGGCCAGCTCCTTCATGTCGGCGATCGCCTTCTCGAAGGCGGCCTTGGCCAGCTCCGTCTGCTTCGCCAGCTTCTCCTCCGGCGCGCCCGCGGCGACGGCGTTGGAGAACTGGCTCTGCAGCTCGGCCATGTTCTGGCGCAGGATCTCGCCCTGGCGGCGGGCGAAGGCCTGCAGCCCCTCGACCGCGGTGCGGTTGGCGGCGGTCAGCGCCTCGATGTTCTTGCGCTGGGCCTGCAGCACCGCGTCGAGGTCGACGCCCGGCAGCTTGAACTCGCTCAGCACCTTGGTGAAGTCGACGTCCCAGACCGGCGGCACCTTGCTCATGGCCTACTCCCAATGTGCACAAGAAAGCAGCACCTTACACGGCTCGCACCGCATCGCAAAACATATTTGTGCACTGCAACAAAACAGTCGTTCAGTGCAGGGTCGGTTCGGGTCCTCCCACCGCTTCCGGCGCCGCCGGCGGTTCCGCGCGGCGCGTCGCGCGGCCGCGGCCGAAGGTGTTCTCCCACTGCTCGGCCTGGCGCAGCCGCTGGTCCAGCGCCTTCATGGTGCGGTCGAGATCCGGCGAATCATCCTGCTCCCAGACCCGCAGCACCAGCCCATAAATCAGGCACAGGGCCTGCACCCGCGCTTGGCCGAGCAGCCCGGATGTCGAGATGCCGGCGGATTGCAGCGTCCAGCGCATCGACAGCTCGACCTGCCTTGCCTGCAGCAAAGTGGCGAGCGGGTCGAGCCGCAGGTCGCGCAGGATCGCCTTGACCCCGGCGCGATGGCCCGACAGCACGTCGAAGCGGCGCATCAGCAGGTCGAACAGCCGGTCGCGCGGGCTCTCCTCCGCGCCCGGCAGGCCCTCGGATAGCACCGCCTGGTCGATCATCCGGCTGAACCCGGCCAGGAGCTCCGTCTTGGTCGGGCAGTGGCGGTACAGCGCCGACATCGGCACCCGCGCCGCCTGGGCGACATCCGCCAGGGTCAGCGTGCGCCAGCCCCTCTCCGCCGCCAGGTCGACCGCGGTGGTGACGATGTGGTTCGCGATATCGGCCTTCTTCGGCATGGTCCCCGCCCTTCCGCGATCGGCCCTTCGGCCCCCGGATCTTCAGCCCCGCACGGAGCGGATGCAGTCGGTTCCAATCTAGCCCAATTCCGGCGCAAAGCGAGCCCGGGACCATCCGGGGCGGCGTCGCGCCCCGGCGTCGGGCGGCCGTCACGGTCGCCGCAGATGCTCCAGGATCTGGACGGCGTTGAGCGCCGCGCCCTTCAGCAGCTGGTCGCCGGAGATGAACAGGGCCAGCGATCGTCCCGTGGGATCGCCGAGATCCGTCCGAATGCGGCCGACCAGCACCTCGTCGCGGCCGCTGGCCTCGGACGGCATCGGGAAGTGGTTCGCGGCGCGGTCGTCGACCAGGCGCAGGCCGGGCGCGCCCGCCAGCAGGCCCCGCGCCTCCTCCGGCGTCACCGCGGCGTCGAATTCGACCGACAGGGCGATCGAATGGGCGCGCAGCACCGGCACCCGGATGCAGGTGATGCCGATCGGGAGATCCGGGGCGCCGAGGATGCGCCGCGTCTCGGCGATCGCCTTCAGCTCCTCGCCGTTGTAGCCGCTGGCCGGGTCGACCTCGGCGTTGTGGCTGAACAGGTTGAAGGCATAGGGATGAGGCAGCACCTTGGGCGTGAAGGGCAGGCCCTGCAGATGCGCGGCCGTCGCCGCCCGCAGCTCCTCCATCGCCGCGGCGCCGGCGCCCGAGGCGGCCTGGTAGGTCGCCGCCGTCACGCGCCGCAGCGGATGCGCCCGGTGCAGCGGCGCCAGCGCCACCGTCATGATCGCCGCGACGCAATTGGGATTGGCGATGATCCCGGCATGGCCCGCCAGCGCCGCGGCGTTCACCTCCGGCACCACCAGCGGCACCTCGGGCTGCATGCGGAAGGCCGAGGAATTGTCGACGACCACGGCCCCGGCGTCGACGGCGGCCTGCGCATAGCGCCGGGAGATGCCGGACCCGGCCGAGAACAGCGCGATGTCGACGCCGGCGAAGCTGCCCTCGGTCAGTTCTTCGACCACCAGGTCACGACCACGGAACGGGATCCGCCGGCCGGCCGAGCGGGCCGAGGCCAACAGCCTCACCTCCGCCGCCGGGAAGCGCCGCGCCTCCAGGCAGCGCAGCAGCTCGATGCCGACAGCGCCGGTGGCGCCGACGATCGCGATCACGGGATCAGGCGCGCGCAGGCCGCGCGGCGCCTCTTGCAGATCGGGGGATGAGAGCACGATGTCGTCCTTCCTGCTGGCCGGGAGGGACAATGGCTGAACCTGCTGGCCCCGTCCGTCCTCGGCGGGGCCTCTGGTTGCTATGTCGCAGCGGTCACCGCGCGCACCAGAGAACGCCCGCCGCAGCGGTCGTCTTGGTGGTGCGCTTCAGGGTGATCGTCGTCGCCATGCACCCGTCGTAGCGTCCTGCCGCAGGACAAGTCAACGACCAGCCGTCGCGCCTCGCCCCGCCTCCCGCTGTTGGCACACGGCTTCGAGCTTGTGGCCGTCCGGATCGAACACGAAGGCGGCGTAGTAGGCCGGCCCGTAATGCGGCCGCAGCCCGGGCGCGCCGGCATCCCGCCCACCCTGCGCCAGGGCAGCGGCGTGGAAGCGGTCGACGGCTTCGCGTGTCGCGGCGTTGAAAGCGAGGTGGAAGCCAGGCCCGGGCGGCACAACCGGCTGCGGCTGCAGCATGAGGGCCAGCTTGTCGTTGCCGCCGGGCGGACCATAGCCTGCGGCCCTCGCATTGGCCCACACCCGCACCATGCCGACCGGGGCCAGCACCGCATCGTAGAATTGGATAGCGCGATCCAGGTCGTAAACGCCGAAGGACAGATGGCCGATCATGATCAGCGCTTCGTGATGTCTGCGACCACCCCGCCGGTCAGCGCCACCAGCTGGTCCGGCGTCAGCGCGAAGACGGAGTTCGGCGTCCCGGCCGCGGCCCAGATCCGCGGCAGGGCCAGCAGGTCGCGGTCGATCACCACATGCGGCGGGGTGGCGTGCCCGACCGGGGCGACGCCGCCGATGGCGAAGCCGGTGGCGTCGCGCACGAAGCCGGCATCTGCCCGCTCGATCCGGGCGCCGTCGATGCGGTCGGCCAGGGCCGCGGCCACCGCCGTCTCGTCGACCCGGTTGACGCCGCTGGCGATCACCAGCACCGGCCGGTTGCTGCCGCGGGCGCGGAACACCAGCGACTTGGCGATCTGCGCCACCGCGCAGCCGATCGCCGCCGCGGCGTCGGCCGAGGTGCGGGTGGATGCGTCGAACACCCGGATCTCGGGCGCATGCCCCGCCGCCGCCAGCGCGGCGGCGACGCGCTCGCTGCTGCTGGCCATTACGCCAGCTCGCGGCCGCGCTGCGTGGCGGCGGCCACCGCCCGTGTCATCAGCGGCTGCAGCCCGTCCGGCGCCATCAGCACGTCGAGCGCCGCCTGGGTGGTGCCCTTCGGGCTGGTCACGGCGATGCGCAGCTCGGCCGCGCTCTCGCTCGCGGCCCCGGCCAGGGCCCCGGCGCCGACCACGGTCTGCCGCGCCAGCTTCATGGCAAGCTCGGCCGGCAGACCGGCGGCGCGGCCGGCCTCGGCCAGGGTCTCGATCAGGTGGAAGACATAGGCCGGGCCGCTGCCGGAGACGGCGGTGACGGCGTTCATCAGCGCGTCGTCCTCGATCCAGGCGGTCTGCCCCGCGGCCTGCATCAGCGTCTCGGCGCGCCGGCGCTGCGCCGGCGTGACCGCGGCGTTCGCCACCAGGACGGAGATGCCCTGGCCGATCGCGGCCGGGGTGTTCGGCATGGCGCGGACGATCGCGGCCTCCGCCCCCAGCCCCTCTTCGAGATACGCCAGGGTGCGGCCGGCGGCGATCGACAGGAATAGGGTGCCGGGCCGAACGAAGCGGCGATAGGCGGGCAGCGCCTCCGGCATCATCTGCGGCTTCACCGCCAGCACCACCACCTCCGGCGCCAGATCGGCCGGCAGCCCGGCGGCGTTGCGCACATGGTGCAGGCGCGGATCGGCGAGGCTCAGATCCGCCGGCTCCACCGCCCAGATCCGGTCGGCGGCCTTGCCGGCCAGCCAGCCCTTGACCAGCGCGCTTCCCATCCGGCCGCAGCCGACCAGCAAGAGATCGGACACCTGTCGCTCCCCGTTCCGTCGAGACGCGCCATCATGGCGCTGTCCCGGGCGGGCGCAAGCTCCTTGCGGGCCGGGCCTGCGCATCGCCTCCCGGCGCGCGCACCGGACGCTGCGAATCCTGGACGAATGCTCTCCGTTTCTTAAGGTGCGGACACCCTGGCTTTGCCGGAAATTGAGGCTCAGAATCCCTGCTGCCGAGACGGATGCGAAGCGCCGCCGCCCCGGCGCCGAAGATGGAGAGCGAAGCCATGGTCACCCTCACCCGCGCGGCCGCCGTCCTCCTTGCCGGCCTGACGGCCGCAGCGCCGGCCTGGTCCCAGACCACCGTGATCCAGTCTCCTGCCGCGCCGGCCCCCGCGACCGTGCCGGAGAAGGCGATGCCCTATCCGGTGCCCCCGGGCACCCAGGTCGAGCAGCCCCGCCAGTCGCCGGTCGCGCCCGAACCGCGCCATCCCGCGATCTCGGCGACAGCCGGCGGGGCGGCGCCGACCGATCCGCGCAACTATGCGACGAACACGCCGATCACCGTAACCGGCCGGATCGACGGCGTCTCCCGCCGCGGCGGCGTGACCTCGTTCCGCCTGCAGACGCCGACCGAGGCCTGGACCGTGGTGGTGCCGCCCGACCAGCCCGGCAATGTCGCCAGCGGCCGCCGCGTCACGGTGGTCGGCTACCCGCATGTCGAGATCCGGAACCAGCTGCTGGCCCAGAGCATCACCGCCGGCAGGTGACCCCGGCCGCCTGCGCCCGACCTATCCCTTGGTATGACCCGTTCTAATCGCACGTCCGATAAGCCGGACGGGCTGGGTCCGCTACCTTGTCTCTGCACAGCGGCTCTCCCCCCAACACCGCTGATGTTCGCCGCCCGCCACTGTCCCTGCCCCCGGACAGTGGCGGGCCTCCCTTCCCGATGGCGAAACGCACAGCGAGGATGGAATGCCCCAGCCGCAACGATCGCCCGGGCGTGCCGTGCTCGGGTCGCTGGCCTTGATCGCGGTTATCGTCGGCACCGGCGCCGCGGCCTTCGCCTACACGGCGGGCTGGCTTTCTCCCCAGCGCCTCACCCCGGACAGGCTGGTGGCGGCGCTGGCGCCGCCCGGCGGCCCGGCGCTCGGCCATCGCCGCAACCACGCCAAGGGCATCTGCTTCACCGGCGTCTTCGAGTCCAACGGCGCCGGGGCCGCGCTGTCGAAGGCCCGGGTCTTCGCCGCGGGCGAGTACCCCGCCCTCGGGCGCTTCAACCTCGGCTCCCCGAATCCGGAGGCGGCGGACGCGACGGTCCGCGTGCGGGGCCTGGGGCTGCAAATCTCGACGCCGGACGGGCAGGAATGGCGCACCGCCATGATCGACCCGCCCTTCTTCCCGGTGGCGACGCCGCAGGCCTTCTACGAGCTGCTGACCGCCTCCGGCAGCAAGGACCCGGACGCGATGAAGCGCTTCACCGCGGCGCATCCGGAATTCGCCGCCTTCGCCGCCTGGGCGCAGAGCGCGCCCTGGGCCGGCAGCTACGCCGAGGACCGGTTCAACAGCCTCAACAGCTTCGTCTTCACCGATAGCTCCGGCACGGACCACACGGTGCGCTGGTCGCTGCTGCCGGCGGCGCAGCCGGTGCCCGTGCCGCAGGGGGAGCTGGCGAAGCTCGGTCCGGATTTCCTGGAGCAGGATATCACCCAACGCGTCGCCGCCGGGCCGCAGCGCTGGACCATGACGGTGACGGTCGCCGACCCGGGCGACCCGACCGCGGACCCGAGCAAGGCCTGGCCGGCGGATCGCCGCACCATCGAGGTCGGCACGCTCGTCGTGCGGCAGATCGAGGCCGAGCGGGACGGCCCCTGCCGCGACATCAACTTCGACCCCACCATCCTGCCCGACGGCATCCGCACCTCGGACGACCCCTTCCCCGCCGCGCGGTCGGCCGCCTATGCCCGGTCCTACGATCTCCGCACGGCGGAAGAGCAGGACTATCCGCGAACCGCGACGGGAGCGAAGCCATGACCGGCCGCCGGCACTTCACCGCGTCCCAGCGCCTGCTGCACTGGCTGCTGGCCGTCTGCATCCTGGCCATGCTGTTCATCGGCGTCGGCATGGTGTCCACCGTCATGCCGAAGCATCTGACGCTGGTGGCGATCCACAAGCCGCTCGGCATCGCCATCCTGGTGCTGGCGCTGGTCCGGCTGGGGCTGCGCCTGCGCTATGGCGCGCCGGCCCTGCCGGCCGACATGCCCGAGCCGATGAAGCTCGCCGCGCACCTGTCCCACATCGCCTTCTATCTGCTGATGATCGCCATGCCGCTGATCGGCTGGGGGATGCTGTCCGCTGCCGCCTATCCGGTCGTGCTGTTTCCCGGCGTCACCCTCCCGCCGATCCTGCCGCAGGACGCCGGCCTTCACGCGCTGCTCTGGACCGCGCATGTGTATCTGGCCTTCGCCTTCTTCGCGCTGATCCTGCTGCATGTCGCGGCGGCGCTGTATCACGCCTTGGTGCGGCGCGACGGCGTGTTCGAGGCGATGGCGCCCGTCCCGGCCCGCGACGGCGCCGCCCCGTCCGAACGCCAGGTGGTCTGAACGGAGCGGCGCCGCAGGGATCGACGCCCTCCCTCGATAGTACTCACTGGGGATTTTCTCAACACTATCCGCCATTTGCGGACATCGCCCCTGCGCCGCAGAAGCGGACATTCGTCGGCTGGCCGGAGTAGACCCGAAGGAGTCTTCGGCCGATATGCGTCGGGCGGCCCTCATTGACGAGCGGGATCGGGCTTGGGGAACCTTCGCAGGGGCTTTATGCTAATTTGAATCGAGGGCAGCTGGCGCCATGGGCGAGACGCGGAAAATCGCGGCGATCCTGGTCGCGGATGTGGTCGGCTACAGCCGCCTCGCCAGTGCAGACGAGGATCGCATCCTGGCGCGGCTGCGGACGCTGCGCAGCGATCTGATCGATCCGACCATCGCCGTGCACAATGGCCGCGTGGTCAAGCGCACCGGAGATGGAAGCCTCATCGAGTTCCGCAGCGTGGTGGACGCCGTGCGCTGCGCCGTCGAGGTGCAGACTGCCATGGTCGAGCGCAATGCCGGCGTGCCGCCTGAGCATCGCATCGAATTCCGCGTCGGCATCCATCTGGGCGATGTCGTGGAGGAGAGCGACGGCGACTTGATGGGCGATGGCGTCAATATCGCGGCGCGATTGGAAGGACTTGCCGAGCCCGGCGCGATCTGTCTTTCCGAAGACGCCTACCGCCAGGTGAGAGCGCGGCTCGATCTCGCCGTGACCGATCTCGGCGAGACCCAGCTCAAGAACATAGCCCAACCGATCCGGGTCTATTCGCTTCAGGTCGGGGTCGCCTCACAGGCGAAACCGGCCCTACCAGCGCATCCCCGCGCGTCGGAAGGACCTTCGGCGCGGCCACCCGTTCCCGACAAGCCCTCCATCGCCGTGCTCGCGTTCAACAACATGAGCGGCGATGCCGAACAGGAGTACTTCTCCGACGGCATCAGCGAGGACATCATCACGGACCTCTCGAGGCTGTCCGAGTTGCACGTCATCGCCCGCAATTCGTCCTTCGTATACAAGAAGGCGGCAGTCTCGGTGCCGGACGTGGCCAAGGCGCTCGGCGTCCGCTACGTGCTCGAGGGCAGCGTGCGCAAGGCAGGCAGCCGGGTGCGGGTCACGGCCCAATTGATCGATGCGAGCCACGGCGGGCATGTCTGGGCCAACCGGTTCGATCGCGACCTCACCGACATTTTCGCGGTACAGGACGAACTCACGCAGGAGATTGTGGCTGCGCTCAAGGTGAAGCTCGCGGGTGGCCCCGATCGGTTAGCCGGGGCGCGCCCAGTCAACGTCGAGGCGTACGAATTCTTCTTGCGTGGCCGGGAGCAGGCGTGGGCGCACACCCGAGCCGGAAACATCGCGACGCGCGGCTTGGCAGAAGCCGCCATCGCCATCGATCCCGACTATGCGGCGGCCCATGCACTCATCGCCTTCACCCATGTGCTCGATTACATCAACGCCTGGAGCAACGATCCGGAGCACTCGCTGCGGATCGGGCGAGAGCTCGCGGAGCAGGCGGTGGCGATGGCCGAGGACCAGCCCAACGGTCACTTCGCGTTGGGATTGGCTTGCCTGTGGGGCCGGGAGCTGGACCGGGCGTGGACAGAGGCGCAGCGGGGCCTCGCGCTTTCGCCCAACTCGGTCCAACTCCTCATGTTGATGGCCCATGTCCAGATATTCTCCGGCGATCCCGCAGGCGCCCTCGAGACGCTTGACGCTTCGATGCGGTTGGACCCGCACTATCCAGAACTCCTGCTCCAGTTTATCGCCGAGGCACGCTTCTCTCTCGGCGAGTATGAGCAGGCGATTGCCGCGATCGAGCAGCGGCTCGCACGCAACCGGCGATCGGACGTCGCCTATGCCCTGCTCGCATCCTGCTACGGCCACCTCGGCCGGCCCAAGGAGAGTCGACAGGCCTGGGAGCACGCGCTCCAGATCAATCCCGGCTTTTCTGTCACGCGTCGCCGCCGTGTCCTTCCCTTCCGGAACCCGGAGGACTTCGAGCGCCGCGTCGAAGGACTGCACAAGGCAGGGCTGATCGTCTGACACGTCGGCTACAATCCGTGCGGGACACGGCGTTGCGTGCATCCACGCTGCGCAGGCCAATGTCCTTCCACCTGCTGCCGATTGGGACCGGCGGGACCGCGCCACAACCAGGCCTAGCTCCGGTTTCTCAGGAGCACCTGATTTTTGCGACAGCTAGGCCTTCCGCAGTTGCCACCGAGATCAGAAAAATTCTTGGCAATCAGGTTTGATCCCTATCCGATCGGGATCGGCGCAAAGCTTCAACGATCTTCATCCTATTCTTAGATTAGACGCGAACCGGTGCGTCAAGATTGTTGCTTGATTGAGATTTACGCCAAACGGTGATCTGGCGATCTATCATAGCTGAGCATTAGTCTGCGACCGGAGGACCTCATGATCCGGGCCGTGGACAAAGACGCCGTTGAGCGCGAGATCCATGTGGCTGTGCGAGCGGTGATCCGTGATGGCATCGCCGTGCTCCCGGCAGAAGTGCGTCGGCTGGTCGGATACATGCATGGTTTGCGATATGATCGGCAGGCGGTGGAGCTGACGATCAAGCGATTCGCCTCCGAGCTGCAGCGTGCCCTCGACGCTGCCGCCCGACGGCAGGGTCGGAGCGCTCTCTCTCGGCGGCAGCGGACCGCCATGCTCGCGGATATCGACGCGGAGGCGCTCGCCGCGTTCGCCAGGCTGAGACGAAGAACCGGGTCGATGCGCTAACTGGGACGATCGCTCGCGTCAGATCCAAGACGCCCCTCTCAATATCGTCGTTGGTTCTGCGGCTCCGCCACGATCAGCATGTTCGGCGCCAGCCACCGCGGCAACCACGCGAACGGCAAGCTGCTGACCTCTCTGATCGGCGCGTTGTGTCGGATCGTCTGCGCCAGCCAGCGCCAGTCGAAGCCGATATGCCAGACCGTATGCGTCGGGATGCGGTCCATCTGATAGAGCCCGGCCCAGAACGTCTCGCGCAGGGTGCCGGAACCACGGTTGTAGCCCATCAGAGCCGAGCCGCCGTTCTTGATCCAAATCGCCGGCCCCACCTCCACCGGCACCGTCACCACGAAGAGCTTCGGCCGCACGATGCGGCAGACATTCTCGACGATACGCACGACGGCGCCTTCGGGGATGTGCTCCAGGGTCTCCAGCGCGAACACGATGTCGGCGCTGTCGGGCTGGTATTGGCTCGGATCGGCCGCATCCGCCTGCACGAACTTGCAGTTCGGACGATGCCCATGGGTGCGGCGCGCGGCATCGAGGTACTTGGCGCTGAGGTCGATGCCGGTGTAGTCGACATCATGGGCGCTGAGCAGCGGCCCCACGGCCGTGCCCGGCCCGCATCCGATATCGAGCGCCCTGATCGGGCGCCCCCCGATCGTGGCTCTGAGCTCGCCCGTCAGGCGGAGGAGTGATGTGTATCTGCCAGAGTGAATAAAACTAGTGAGCTTGTTGAAATTCTGGTTCTGCTCATATTGCGAGATCTCGGAAATTTCGCTCATGGAAAGGCTGCCCCTCTCTGGAATCGGGAACAGCGTAGCGAGACGAGGCGGCTACCGACGATTCAGCCGACGGTTGTAGGATCGAAATCCGAAGGGTGGATGCTGAGTATCTGACCGGCTAGTTGCGCCGCGTCGTCCGGACCTTGCCGACGGACCGGAAAGCGCAGAGATGCCTGGATCTTCGCTGTCGAGCGCTTCGCGGACGTCCGCGGAAGTTCGGCGGACGTCCGGACGAAGCCGACGCGTCGCCGCTACAGGATGAAGTCGCTTTCGACCAGATTGATATGGCCGCTGAGCACGATGTGGAAGTCGGAGACGGCATCGCCGTCGAGGTCGCCGGCGATGGTCGTGGTGGTCGGGCTGGTGAAGGCGAAGCGCAGCTCCACCGCGCCAGCATGTCCTGGTATTGAGTACGCACGCTGGCCGATGAAGTAGAATTCCGAGTACGGCCCAAGGTCGATCGCCGACAGGTCGATCTTGTCGCCCTGCGCATGGCTGAAATCGGTGATCCGGTCGGCATTGGCCCCGTAGAGGCTGTCGCCGATCGTCGTGAAGACGAAGCGGTCCGCTCCGGCGCCACCGGTCAGCACATCCTTGCCGATGCCCCCTTCGAGCACATCGTTGCCGTTCCAGCCCTGCAAGGTGTTGGCGAGAGCGTCACCGGTGAGGTGGTCATTGCCCTGGCTGCCGGACAGGATCTCAAAGCCCGTCAGGGTGTCGCCCTCGGCGTCGCCGCCGTGGCCGGTGCCGGTCGCAAGGTTGACCGTGACGCCCATGGAGCTGAGAAAGTAGCTGACGGTGTCGCTGCCATCGCCGCTGCCGCCGTTCAGCTGGTCCGCGCCGGCCCCGCCGCGGAGCACATCGCTGCCGCCCCGGCCGTTGAGGGCGTCGTTGCCGCCGGCGCCCTCAAGGACATTGGCGCCGGCGTTGCCGTAGAACCTGTCATTGCCCGCACCACCGAACACATTCTCGAATTCGACGAACCGGTCCTCATACTGATCGTTATTGAGGAGATCGACCGCGACGCCCTGGCCAAACCTCTGTAAGTTCAGTTGATCGATCCCGGCCCCACCCCAGCACTTGTTGATTGAGGTGCCGGGGATCACCACGTCGTCACCTTCGCCGCCGGCCAGCACGTTCGACCCGTTGTACTCGCCGTCGGCACTGATCAGCACGTCATTGCCGTCGCCTCCATCGACGATTTCATGCACGGCACCGACGACTAATCGGTCGGCGAAGGCCGAGCCCACGACACCTTCGACGCTGGTATAGGTGTCGCCCTGGGCATCGCCGCCCGTGCCGATATCCGCCAGGAGGTCGACCCTCACGCCTGCCGATGAGTGGCTATAATCCACGGTATCGAAACCGTCGCGGCCGTCGAACTGGTCGGCGCCAGCCCCACTTGTGAGAACATCGCGCCCCGCCCCTCCGATCAGCACATTGTTTCCATCCGATTGGGCGTCCAGGCGCACCCCGCCTATGAGAGTGCTGGCGTCCAGCACAATGGTGCTGTCCGCACCAGACGAGGCGATGACCGAGAATCCAAGCAGCGCATTCGAGACACGGAAATCCTCGCCGATGGTCAGGTGGACGCCGCCGGTTTCAGATCGGGCTATGACCTTCGAGAAGCCGGTGATGCCGGGATAGCCGGTAAGGTCGAGATCGATATCTCCGTTGATATCGAATTCGAGTGTGGCAGGCGATTGGGCCGTGACCGTGTCGGTCGTGTCGAAGAAGTCGAGATCGTAGACCAGCGCGGATTCATTCTGGCCGACTGTGCCGGTTTCCGGCCCGTCGACGGAAAAGATGTAATTGGCCATGTGTTTCTCCCCAAAAAATCACTTTTCACCATAATTTCTAATCATTTAGCTCAGGAACCGCAGGGGTCGGAAACTGCCAAAACGGCTGCTGCCTGCTCCCTTCGCAGTAGTCCCCGCCGTTCTTACTGAGCGACTTCGAGTTGGTAACCCGCCTCGCCCACCGTCCGGCCGCATCGATTTGACCCGACATAGCGGAATACCTGGACCATCTGCGCCAGAAGCGCCCGATAGACAGCTTGCGAGCAACCATGATGCGCTGAAGGCCGCCTTAGGGCCGACTCCAGCCGCAGCGTCATGGCGAGGAGGCGAGGCCATCCATGCCTCCGCTCCGGTATTAGGTCGGCATCGAGCGGTCGGACCGCGAGGCCATCGCGGTTTCGCTTGACTTGATGTTCCTGTTTTGTTCTAATTCAGGGATGGTCGATGCCGCCACCACAGCCGAGACGTCCGCCGCCGGGCCGGCCACGGGGCCGGACGCTTGCGATGTCGCGGCGCTGGACGAGATGCGGGATCTCGCCCTGGGACTGGCCCGGACCTTCCAGGCCCAGGGCGTCGCCGCCGCCAAGGCCGGCGATCTCGACCGCGCCGGCCAGGCCGAAGCCGGCTTCAGCCGCCTCTTCCTCGGCCTCCGCCGCGCCGTCGCGCTGAAGGCCAGGCTGCGGGAGCAGCAGGAGGAGGCGCAGCGCGCGGCCGAAGACCGCCGGGACTATCTGCTCGACGAGAAGGACGACCGGCGCCACGCCGTCGCCCAGCGCGTCTCCCGCGCCATCGCCAGGGCCAAGCCCGAGGCGCAGGAGCGGCTGACCACCGAGCTCTGGACCCGCCTGGTCGAGGACGAGCGCATCGACGCCGACCTCGCCGACACCGCCCTGCCGCTCGAGACCCTGATCCTGCGCCTCGGCCGCGACATCGGTCTGTCCCGCCGCGCCCTCGCCGTCGGCCTCGACCCCGACGGGAGGGCCGGCACCGATCGGACCGCCGCCCCACAGGGGCAAGGCAGGGGCCCGGCTGCCGGACCGGTCTCGATCTCCTCCGGCCTGCCCCCGCCGCGCACGACGGACTTCACCCCCGGAACCTACCGCACCATCCCGGCGGCCGATCTCGGCCTGCCGGGGGACGCGATCTACAACCTCAACACGACCACCGGCGAGATCTTCGCCCCCGGCGGCAAGCTCTTCCGCAAGCTGCCCATGGACGATCGGCCGCCTGATCCCGCCGACACCGGCCCGCCCGCAGCCGCATCGCCGCCCGATCCGGGGCCGCCGAAACCCGAAGACCGCGGCCGCCGCCAGGTCGGCGGGGAATGGACCGCGATGCAGATCATTGCCCGCAGCATGGGCCGGTACGGCTGACGCCCCGCGTCAGCCGGCGATCGGCGCTGGCCACGGATGGGCCGGGGCCATCCCCTCACCCGAAATCGCTGCCGCGATTTCGATCTCTCCCCGAGGAGAGGTGAAGGGGACGCGCTCTTACTCCCCTCTCCTCGGGGAGAGGGAGGGGCCCGTCGCCCGAAGGGCGATGGGAGGGTGAGGGGGATTCGCACTGTGCCGCCGAGCACCCCCTTGAGGGCGCCGCCGTGTCGAAGCGGCGCAGCATGCCGCCGCCTCCGGCGCACCGAAAAAGCCCGGCTTCTCGCGAAGCCGGGCCCGTCGTCACGGCCGCATTGGCCTATCCCTGTCGGCTCAGGCTTCGCCGACCGTGTCCAGGATCGCGGCCGAGACCGCCTCGCCGGCGCTCTTGCCGCCCCAGAGGACGAATTGGAAGGCCGGGTAGAAGCGCTCGCATTCGGTCAGCGCGATGTCGACCAGGTCCTCCAGCTGCTCCTGGCTCGCGGCCTGGGCGCCGCGCAGCAGCGTGGTGTGCCGGAACATCGGCGTCTGCTCCTCGGAGTCGACGTCGAAATGGCCGAGCCACATCCGCTCGTTGATGATGCCGAGCAGCTCCGCCACGTCGCGGCGCTTCTTTTCCGGCACCTTCAGGTCGAACTGGCAGGAGAACTGCATGGCGCTGATCTCCTCCTGCCAGAAGAAGAACAGGCGGTAGCTGCACCACCGGCCGGCGACCTCGGCCAGCATCTCCTCGGCGCTGGCGCGCTCGAAACTCCAGTCATTGGCGCTGACGATCTCCTCGAGCGTGTCGAGGGGGTTTTGGGTGAAGGCGGCTTCCTCGAAGGTCTGGGACGCTGTGGTCATGATCCTCCGCTCCCGTACCGCGGCGAGGCGCATCTATGGCCCTCGCTCTCGGCCAATACCCAACGTGTAGTGGTGTTGTCCATTACAGCCTTTCCAAGACAACGGTCGCACAAGGGATTGTTGGGCGCAATCCGATATGCACCGCCGTCACGACAAAAGTTGTGGATGATTTGTGACGAAAATCAGTCCGCCGCCTTGGCGCGGGGCCTGCGGCCCTTCGGCGCAGGGGCCCCGGCCGGCGACGCCGGCGCGGCCGCCTTGGCCTTGCGGGCAGGCCCGGCCGCAGCCGCCGGGGCAGCAACGGGCTCCGGCGCCGCCGGCTTGGCCGCGGCCTCCAGCGCCGCCACCCGGGCGGCCAGCAACTCCTGCTCCTCGCGCGCCCGCTGGGCCAAGGCGCGGACGATCTCGAACTCCTCGCGGGTGACCACGTCGAGGCGCGACAGGATCTGCTCGAACTGCTCGCGCAGGCGGGTCCTCGCCTCCTCGCGGACGCCGGCGACGGCACCGAAGGCTCCGGTCGCGACGCGGACCAGATCGTCGATCAGCTTGGTGTCGAAGGGCATCGCGGGCGGCTTTCAGCAAAGGTCGTCATCATCGGGCAATATGGCGGCCGGTCCCCTGCGTTGCAACGCCCTGGACCGCGCGCCTATAAGGGCACGCTTCGCCCCCGAACGGAAACAGACATGGGTTGGTTCGATCCGGTCGCCCTGCAGATCGGCCCTGTTGCGATCCGCTGGTACGCCCTCGCCTACATCGCCGGCTTCCTCTTGGGCTGGCGCTACGCCCTGTGGCTGACCCGCCGCACCACGCTGCCGCCCGACCGTGCGGCGCTGGACGACTTCCTGACCTGGGCGGTGGTCGGCACCATCCTCGGCGGCCGGCTCGGCTACGTCTTGTTCTACAATCTCGAGGAGTATCTGAAGGCCCCGCTGTCGATCCTGGAGATCTGGCATGGCGGCATGTCCTTCCATGGCGGGCTGATCGGGGTCACCGCCGCGATCATCCTATTCGCGCGCAGCCGCGGCTTCTCGCCCCTGCTGCTGGGCGATGTGGTCGCCGCGGCCACGCCGATCGGGCTGTTCTTCGGCCGCATCGCCAATTTCGTGAATGGCGAGCTGTGGGGCCGGCCAGTTGCCGAAACGCCTTGGGCCGACGTGCCATGGGCCATTGTCTTCCCCAACGCCGGACCGGAGCCACGGCATCCGAGCCAGCTCTACGAGGCCGGGCTGGAGGGGCTGCTGCTGTTCCTGATCCTGCTGCCGCTCGCGACGAATCCCCGCATCCGGGCCAGGCCGGGCCTGGTGCTGGGCGTCTTCGCCATCGGCTACGGCCTGTCGCGCTTCCTGGTCGAATTCGTGCGCCAGCCCGACGCCCAGCTCGGCTTCCTGTGGCTCGACGCGACCATGGGGCAGCTGCTGTCCCTGCCGATGATCGTGATCGGCATCGCCGTGATGCTGTGGGCCGCCCGGCGGCCGGCGCTCGAGGCCCCTGCCCCGGCCCCGTCGCCGACGACGTGACCGCGCTGCTGGACCTGCTGCGCCGCCGCATCGCCGTCGACGGGCCGCTGACGGTGGCGCAGTACATGGCCGAGGCGCTTGGCCATCCGCGGCACGGCTACTACGTCACCCGCGACCCGCTGGGCGCGGCCGGCGACTTCACCACCGCGCCGGAGATCAGCCAGATCTTCGGCGAGCTGATCGGCCTGTGGTGCGCCGATCTGTGGCAGCGCCTGGGTTCGCCCGACCCGGTGCTGCTGGTCGAGCTCGGCCCCGGCCGCGGCACGCTGATGCAGGACGCGCTGCGCGCGATCGGCCGCGCCGCCCCCGGCTTCCGCGCCGCGCTGCGCCTCACTCTGGTCGAGACCAGCCCGGCCCTGCGCGCGGCCCAGGCGGCCCGGCTGGCCGATGCCGCTCCCGTCTGGCTGGACCGGCTGGCCGACCTGCCGGACGGGCCGGCGCTGGTGGTCGCCAACGAGTTCTTCGACGCCCTGCCGATCCGGCAGTGGCAGCGCGGTCGGGCCGGCTGGCACGAGCGCCTGGTCGGCTGGGACGACGCGGCGGGCCGGCTGCGCTGGGAGCTCTCCGCCCGCGCCGATCCGGGCCTGGCGCTGATCCCGGAGGCGGTGCGGGATGCGCCGGAAGGCTCGATCGCCGAATCCTGCCCGGCCGGGCTGTCGCACGCCGCCTTTCTCGGCCAGCGCCTGACGCGGCAGGGCGGCGCCGCGCTGATCATTGATTATGGCCCGGCCCGCAGCGCGCCGGGCGACAGCTTCCAGGCGGTGCGGCGCCATGCCTTCGCCGACCCGCTGGAGGCGCCGGGCGAGGCCGACTTGACCGCCCATGTCGACTTCCAGGCCCTGGCCGAGGCCGCGACCCAGGCGGGCGCCGAAGCCCATGGGCCGGTGCCTCAGGGCGCCTTCCTCGAGGCGCTCGGCCTGCGCGCCCGCGCGGCGCAGCTGAAGACGGCGTCGCCGGCGCGGGCCGAGGGGATCGAGTCGGCGGTCGAGCGGCTGGCCGGCCCGGACCAGATGGGCACGCTGTTCAAGGCTCTGGCTCTGACCGCGCCCGGTCTCGGCACGCCGGCTGGATTTCCCTGACCTGGCCGGCGATGCTATTCCGTCTCCGTCCGTATCGCTCGGAGCCTGCCTTGTGATCACCGTCGACGCCCTGTCCGCCCTGCCCGGCATCGGCCACGGCTTCTTCCCCCGCACCGGCGGCGTCAGCGAGGGCATCTTCGCCTCGCGCAACTGCGGCTTCGGCTCCGGCGACCGGCGCGAGGCGGTGACCGAGAATCGCGACCGCTGCCGGCGCGAGCTGGGCCCGGCCGAGGCGCTGCTGACCGTCCATCAGGTGCACAGCCCCCGGGTGGCCACGGTCACCGGGCCGTGGACGCCGGAGACGGCGCCCCAGGCCGACGCCATGGTGACCGATCGGCCGGGCCTGGCGCTAGGCATCCTCACCGCCGACTGCGCCCCGATCCTGTTCGCCGATGCCGAGGCCGGGGTGGTCGGCGCCGCCCATGCCGGCTGGAAGGGCGCGCTCTCCGGCGTCATCGAGGCCACCATCGAGGCCATGCGGGCGCTCGGCGCGGTGCCAGAACGGATCACCGCCGCGATCGGCCCCTGCATCGGCCCGGGCAGCTACGAGGTCGGCCCCGAGTTCCGCGACCGCTTCCTGGCCGAGGATCCGGACAGCGCCCGCTTCTTCCATTCCCCCGCCGCCGGCAACGGCGCCGAGGCGCGGCCGCATTTCGACCTGCCGGGCTATGTCGCCGAACGACTGCGCCGCGCCGGGCTGCGCCAGGTCGCCGTCAGCGGGCTCGACACATTGGCGCGCGAGGACCTGTTCTTCAGCTATCGCCGCACTACCCTCAGAAAGGAGCCGGATTACGGCCGGCAGATCTCGGCCATCCTGCTGACGGGCTGAAAGGATGCCTCACCTGATCACGCTGTTCCTGTTCATCATCGTGGCGCTGCTCGGCGGCTGCGTGCTGATGATGTTGTGACAATTCGGGGTCAGGATTGCGTGAAGTCCGTTTACACCCCGCAGCGCGCGGGATATACGCAGCCGCATCCGGCCCCGGCCACCGCCCGAGACCACCGAGCCGCCCTCCATGAAGATCATCGCCTGCAACAGCAATCGCCCGCTCTGCGAGGCGATCGCCGCCTATTTGCAAATCCCGCTGACCAAGGCCCAGATCCGCCGCTTCGCGGATATGGAGGTCTTCGTCGAGATCCTCGAGAACGTCCGCGGCGAGGACGTGTTCGTGATCCAGCCGACCAGCTTCCCGGCCAATGACAACCTGATGGAGATGCTGGTCACCATCGACGCGCTGCGCCGCGGCTCGGCCCGTCGGATCACCGCCGTGATGCCCTATTACGGCTATGCCCGGCAGGACCGGAAGACCGGCCCGCGCACGCCGATCTCGGCCAAGCTGGTGGCCAACCTGATCACCCGCGCCGGCGCCGACCGGGTGCTGACCCTCGACCTGCATGCCGGGCAGATCCAGGGCTTCTTCGACATCCCGCTCGACAACCTGGTGGCCGCGCCGGTGTTCGTGAAGGACATCCGCAGCCGCTTCCCCAGCGACAACCTGGTCATCGTCTCGCCCGATGTCGGCGGCGTGGTCCGCGCCCGGTCGGTGGCGCAGCGCCTGGACGCCGACCTCGCCATCATCGACAAGCGGCGCGAGCGCGCCGGCGTGTCCGAGGTGATGAACGTGATCGGCGACATCGAGGGCCGCCGCTGCATCCTGATCGACGACATCGCCGACAGCGCCGGCACGCTGTGCAACGCCGCCGTCGCGCTGATGGAGCGCGGCGCTTCCGAGGTCTTCGCCTATATCAGCCACGGCGTGCTGTCGGGCGGCGCCGTCGCCCGGGTCGGCGCCTCGCCGCTCAAGGAGATGGTGACGACCGACAGCATCCTGGCGACCGAAGCGGTGCGCCTCAGCCACAACATCCGCCAGCTCACCATCGCCCCGCTGATGGCCGAGGCGATCCTGCGCATCGCCGAGGAGAAGTCGGTCTCCAGCCTGTTCCAGTAAGGCATCCGTCGGGCCTGTCCCCTGCTATACTTCGCCGTCACGGCGACAGGCAGCGGGGGTGGCGATGAGCGCGACGACGGAGCTTCCGCCCTTCTTCGACCCGGCCCGGGCCGGGGACTGGTCGTACCGGCCGGACATCGCCGGGCTGCGCGCCGTGGCCGAGGCATGGCGCGGCCGGGTGAAACCGGCCGGAGACGAGCGCACCGACCTGCTGCTGATCGACCTGCAGCGTGATTTCTGCCTGCCGGAAGGCGCGCTCTATGTCGGCGGGCGGTCCGGGCGTGGCGCGGTCGAGGACACGGCGCGGATCGCCGCCTTCATCCACCGCAACCTCGGGGACATCGACCGGATCGTCCCGACCTTCGACACCCACACGCCGCTGCAGATCTTCCACCGGTCGTTTTGGGTCGATGCCGACGGCCGCCCGCCCGAGCCCTTCACCGTCATCACCGAGGAGGCGGTGGCCAACGGCGCGCTGCGGCCGAGCCCGGGCGTGCCGGCGCTGCTGCCCTCCGACGTCGCGGCAGAGGGCGCGGCCTGGGTGGAGCGGCAGCTCAGACACTATATCCGCAGCCTGGCTCGGCAGGGCCGCAACGTCCTGATCATCTGGCCCGACCACTGCCTGATCGGATCGGAGGGCCACGCCATGCCGGGGTTGATCCAGGAGGCGTGGCTGTTCCACGCCATGCTGCGCGGCGCGCCGACGCCCGTCATCGTCAAAGGCGACGATCCCTGGAGCGAGAGCTATTCCGCCTTCGCGCCGGAGGTGCCGGACCGCTGGGACGGCGGCCGGCTGGTGAAGCCGCAGGACGAGTTGGCGCTGCTGGAGCTGCTGCGCGCCGACCGGATCGTCGTCGCCGGCCAGGCCTCGAGCCATTGCGTGCGCTGGTCGGTCGACGACCTCCTCGGCCGGATGCGGGCGCTCGACCCCGCCCTGCCGCGCCGGGTCTATGTCCTGCGCGACTGCATGTCGGCCGTGGTCGGGCTGGACGCGGAGGGCCGGCCGATCCCGGCGCTGGACTTCACCCCGCACGCCGAGGAGGCCTTCGCCCGCTGGGCGGAGCTCGGCGTCCACATCGTCGAGTCCGCCCAGCCGATGGCGGAGTGGCCGCGATAGGCGTCAGGCGGCCGGCGCCAGACCGCCGGTCACCGCCTTGAGCCCGAGCCGGTCCAGGAGCTGGGTGTCCCGGTCGAGGCCTGGATTGGCTGTGGTCAGCAGCACATCGCCGAGGAAGATCGAGTTGGCGCCGGCGAGGACGCACAGCGCCTGCATCTCGTCGCTCATGTACTGCCGGCCGGCGGAGAGGCGCAGCACGCTGCGCGGCAGCAGGATCCGCGCCACCGCGACCAGCCGGACGAAATCGATCGGGTCGGGCTTCGCCGCCATGGCCATGACCGGCGTGCCCGGCACCTCGTTCCACAGGTTGAGCGGCACGCTCTCCGGATGCGGATCCATCCCGGCCAGGAGCAGCAGCAGGCCCAGCCGGTCGTCCACCGTCTCGCCCATGCCGACGATGCCGCCGCAGCAGACCTTGATGCCGGCGGCGCGGACATGCCCCAGCGTCTCCAGCCGGTCCTGCAACGTCCGGGTGGTGATGATCCGGCCGTAGAATTCGGGCGAGGTGTCGACGTTGTGGCTGTAGTAGTCGAGCCCCGCCTGCTTCAGCCGGTCCGCCTGCGGCCGGGTCAGCATGCCGAGGGTGACGCAGGTCGAGAGGCCGAGCGCCTTGACCCCCGCCACCATCTCGCAGACCCGGTCGAGGTCATGGTCCTTCGGGCTGCGCCAGGCCGCCCCCATGCAGAAGCGCCCGGCCCCCGCGGCCTTGGCCTGGGCCGCGCGCTCCACGACCGACTCCGGGTCCATGAGCCGCGTGGCCCTGACCCCGGTGTCGTGACGGGCGCTCTGCGAGCAGTAGCCGCAATCCTCCGGGCAGCCGCCGGTCTTGATGCTGAGCAGGCTGGCGGTCTCGACCGCCGCCGGGTCGAAGCTCTCGCGATGGACCAGCTGGGCCCGGTGCAGCAGCTCCGGGAACGGCAGGGCGTAGAGCGCCTCGGCTTCGGCCCGCGTCCCGTCGAACCGGACGGCGGGCCTGGCACCGGAGTCGGCGGTGGCCGCCGTCACGCCGCCCTCCGCAGGCGGCGCAGGGCGATGGTCACAGCCGCGGCGAGCAGCACCTTCAGCACGTCCCCGGCCAGGAAGGGCGCGACGCCGGCGGGGATCACGGCCGGCCAGCCGATGAACTGCGCCAGCCAGAGGCAGCCGAGCAGATAGATCACGGCCAGCCCCGCCAGCATCGGGACGGCGGTGCCGACCAGCCCTCCGGGGCGGCGCCGGATCCATTCGCCGGCCAGGAAGGCGGCGACGAGGAAGCCGAGCAGATAACCGCCGGTCGGCCCGACGAGCGGCGCCAGCCCGCCGCTGCCGCCGGCGAGGACCGGCAGGCCGACCGCCGCCTCCGCCAGATAGGCCGCGACCATCGCCGCCGCCAGCCGCCCGCCGGCAAGCCCGGCCAGGAGGAAGGTGGCGCAGACCTGCATGGTCATCGGCACCGGCCAGAACGGGACAGTGATCTGGGCGCTGAGCGCCATCAGCAGACTGCCGCCGATGATGGCGGCGGGAATGCGCCAGCCGGCCAGGGCGGGGGCGGACGGAGATGCTTCGACAGAGGGCTTCATGATCTGGCTCCCAGAATCATAGATAATCTCTAATAGTGATCTATGATCACTGCGACTCACAGGAGTGTAGAAACTCAGACGGGTGAGCGCATCGCCTTATTCAATAGATAATCTACAATCGAGATGCCGAAGACCGACACCGCCCCGCAGACCGTCGCCGAACGGATCGCCCGCATCCTGGCCGAGCGGATCGTGACCGGCGAGCTGCCGCCGGACGCACCGCTGCGCCAGGACCACGTCGCCCATGAGTTCGGATCGAGCCATGTGCCGGTCCGCGAGGCGTTCCAGCGCTTGCAGGCCCAGGGACTCGCCGTCAGCGAGCCGCGGCGCGGCATGCGCGTGGCGCCGCTGGACGAACGGTCAATGCGCGAGGTGGTGGAGATCCGGGCGGCGCTGGAGGTGCTGGCGCTGCGGCACGCGGCCCGCCGGCTGACGCCGGCGCAGATCGAGCGGATCGCGGAGGCCGTCGCCGCGGGCGACCGGGCGCAGTCCTTCGCCGAATGGGAGGCGGCCAACCGGGCCTTCCATCGCGAGCTGGTGGCCGCCTGCCGCATGCCGCGCCTGCTGACGATGCTGGAGGAGCTGCAGCTCGCCAATTCGCGCTTCGCCTTCGCGGCGACCCGGTCGGCGGTGTGGCAGCCGCGCTCGAACCAGGATCACCGCCAGATCCTGGACGCGCTGCGGCGCGGCGACATCGACCACGCCGCAGCCCTGCTGGGCCGGCACATCCAGACCATGGAACGCCTGGGCGGCGCCGCGGCCGCCCGGGAACCGTAAGCCCCTGCCCCGCCGGGTCAGCTATGCTTTCGACGCCTGGTACAGCTTGTTGGCGATCTCGAAGATCTCCTGCGGCTGATAGTTGGGCGTGAACGCCTCCGAGATCCCGGCCAGGTCCGGCACCTTGCCGCCGTCGGGAGGACCGTCGACGACCTCCAGCGGCCCGGCCGGCTCGCCCGGCAGCGCCTGCGCCCCATTGCCCCAGATGGCGCCGATCTCGGCATAGTCGCTCGGGCTGAACCGGTAGAGTCGGCGATGGGCCCCTTCCTGCAGGTAGCGCCGTGACTCGGCGAATTTCTCGGTCGGAATGTTCGGGACCGGCAGCATCTTGGTCATGTCGACCCCGGTCAGGTGCTTCAGGGCCAGCGCATAGGCGTGGGCATGGACGCCACCGCGCACGAGGAGATAACCGCAGATCTCCCGCGACACCGGGTCGTCCACCGTCTCATAGACGCGCAGCTTGTGGATCCGGGCGCCGTTCTCGAGGAAGAAGTTGTGCAGCAGGTCGAGGATGATGTTGCCGGTGGAGAAGACGTAGCCCCCGCTCCAGGGCGTGCCCATGCTGTCGGCCGGAAGGGCAGCCCCGCCGCCCATGAAGAAGCCGGCGGTGAGGCGCGCATCGCGGAGCGCCGCGAAGGGCGCGGCGTTCACGTCATAGGTGGCGGCGTCGATCTCCGGCCCGCGGGCGACGAGATTGACGCCGTTGGTGACGAGCTCGACATGGCCGAGCTCCTCCGTCGTGATGTTGGCCACCAGGCTGTAGAAGGGCTTCAGCTTCCCCTTGTCGCGGAAATTGAAGCTCTGGAAGAAATAGTTGTTCAGCGTCGACATCTCGCCGAACTTGCCGCCGAGCAGCTCTTGCAGGGCGGCGGCCGCATTCGGATCCGCCTTGGACGGCTGAGGCAGCTCGATCTGCAGGCGGTCGATTCTCAGAAACATGCGAGCCTCCTTCCGGATGGAGCGCTGCGGGGGCCAGCGGCACGGCCATGTCGCTCTGCCGCGGGCAGCTGTTCGAGAAGGATCGGCCGGGTGTGGCGGCGGAGCGGCCGTCGGCCGCGGGATGCGGTGATTTCGGCCGCGGACCACGGCCGTCACGTCGGCCGGTTCCGCCAACCAGGCCGTCCGAGGGCGCAGCCGTTCCCGATGGATGCGGAACACGCCCCGCTATGTGAGATAGAGCCGGATTCGGATTGGCGAGGGGATCGCCGATCGCCCTGCCAACTCGCCGCAGTCAGGTTCCGGAAGACCTCTCAGGCCCGGCGGCGCCGGCGGCCTTCGCGCTCGCCGCCGCCTTCGGCCGGGCGGCCGGACTGGGCCTTGACCGGCCCCAGCAGCCGCTCGACGGTCTCGATGTCCGGTACCGGGCCGCGGGCGGTGCCGTTCACCGCCGCGACCATGGCCCGGATATGCTCCGGCGTGGTGCCGCAGCAGCCGCCGATGATGCGGGCGCCGGCATCGCGCGCCAGCACGGCGTAGGACGCCATGATCTCCGGCGTGCCGTCATAGACGATGGCGCCGTCGCGGTATTGCGGGATGCCGCAATTGCCCTTGGCGACGATGATGTCGTCGGCCTCCGAGGCGCGCACTAGGCCGAGGATGCTGTCGAGGAGCTGGGCGGGGCCGATGCCGCAATTGGCGCCGAAGGCGCTGGGCCGGCAGGCGCAGTTGCGGCCATGGGTGATCGCCGCCTCCGGCGTCAGCCCCATCATGGTGCGGCCGTTGGTGTCGAAGGTCATGGTTGAGACGATCGGCAGGCCGGTGCGCGACGCGCCCTCGATCGCCGCCGCGATCTCCTCCGCCGCCGAGATGGTCTCGATCCACAGCACGTCGACGCCGCCCTCGGCCAGCGCTTCCGCCTGTTCGGCGAAAGCGGCGACGCCCTCCTCATGGCTCAGCACGCCGACCGGCTGGAAGATGTCGCCGGTCGGGCCCATCGAGCCGGCGACGATGATCGGGCGATCGAACTCCTCCGCCACCGCGCGGGCGATGCGGGCGCCGGCGATATTCAGCTCGCGCACCCGGCCCTGGGCGCTGTGCAGCGCCAGACGTCGCGCATTGCCGCCGAAGGTGTTGGTCAGGAGGATATCGGATCCGGCTTGGGCGAAGCCGCGATGCACGGCCTGCACCCGTTCCGGCCGCTCGACATTCCACAGCTCCGGGCTGTCCCCGGTCTCCAGCCCCTGGGCGAACAGGCCGGTGCCCATGCCGCCGTCGGCGAACAGGATCGGCTTGGCGGCGAGAAGATCGTGGAAACGGGTGCTGGACATGGCCGGACCTTCTGGAAAACCGCGGCAATGGCGGAACGGTACCGCCGCGCCGGATCGAAGACCACTTAAATATAAGGATATCGTTATGAATTTATATCTCCCCTGCGACGCCGGCCGGCTTGGCCCCGCCGCCTTGCGAGTCGTTCGTCGTTGCCTTCGCCCGCGCTGGGGATGAGAAGCGAAGCGGAAGCCGAGACGGAGGCGATGAATGAAGGACTTCTCGGAGCTGACGGAGCGCGAGCTGCTGGCGCTGGCGATCTCGCTGGAGGAGGAGGACGCGCGGATCTACAGCGACTTCGCCGAAGGCCTCGCCCCGGATTTCCCGGCTTCGGCGGCAATCTTCCGTGGCGTGGGGCGCGAGGAGGATACGCACCGCCACCGCCTGCTCGACCTCTACAAGGCGCGGTTCGGCGACCACATTCCGCTGATCAACCGCCACGTGGTCCGCGGCTTCATCCGCCGCAAGCCGGTGTGGCTGTCGCGGCCGCTGTCGCTGGATACGGTGCGCAAGCAGGCCGAGGCGATGGAGGCGGAGACGCGGCGCTTCTACGAACGCGCCGCCAGCCGCGCCACCGACGCCTCGATCCGCCAACTGCTGGGCGATCTGGCGGCGGAGGAGCGACGCCACGAACGCGTCGCCGAGCAGTTGGAGGCGAAGCACGTTCCGGCCAAGGTGAAGGGGCGCGAGGACGAGGACGAGCGGCGCCTGTTCGTGCTGCAGGTCGTGCAGCCGGGCCTGGCCGGGCTGATGGACGGGTCGGTTTCCACCCTGGCCCCGCTGTTCGCCGCGGCCTTCGCGACGCATGACAGCTTCGACACCTTCCTGGTCGGCCTCGCCGCCTCGGTCGGCGCCGGCATCAGCATGGGCTTCGCCGAGGCGCTGTCGGACGACGGCAGCCTGACCGGCCGCGGCCGGCCCTGGCTGCGCGGGCTGGTCTGCGGCGGCATGACCACTCTAGGCGGCCTGGGCCACACCCTGCCCTATCTGATCCCGGATTTCCGCATCGCCACCGGCATCGCGATCGCCGTTGTGGCGGCGGAGCTGGCGGCGATCTCCTGGATCCGTTACCGCTTCATGGACACGCCGCTGCTCGCCTCCACCTTCCAGGTCGTGGTCGGGGGCCTTCTGGTGTTCCTGACCGGCATCATGATCGGGAGCGCCTAGTCGCTCGGCGCCCCGCCTTCCTCCTTGCGCCGGGCGACGAAGGCATCGAGCTCTTCGGCGATGGCGAGGTCGAGCGGCGGCGGCTCGTATTCGGCGAGGATGCGCTTGTAGAGCTGGTGCGCCCGCTGGGTGGCGTCCGGCCCCCCAATCTCCTGCCAGCTCTCGAAGTTGCGCCAGTCGGACAGGAGCGGCGCGTAGAAGGCGGTCGCGTAGCGGGCCAGGGTGTGCTGCGCGCCGAAGAAATGGCCGCCCGGCCCGACCTCCCGGATCGCATTGAGGCCGAGCGTCTCATCGTCGACCACCAGCGGCTGCAGGAACTCGATCATGGTCTGCACCAGCTCGGCATCGACGATCATCTTCTCGAAGCTGGCCCGCAGTCCTCCTTCGAGCCAGCCGAGGCTGTGCATGATCATATTGGCGTGGCCCTGCACCGCTGCCCACAGCGAGACCATGCTCTCGTAGGTCGCCTGCACGTCGACCGCGTTCGAGGCATTGGTGTTGGAGGAGCGGTAGGGCAAGCCGTAGCGTCGGGCGAGTTGGCCGCCCGCCAGAGCCGCCTTGGCGTATTCCGGCGTGCCGAAGGCGGGGGCCCCCGACTTCATGTCGACGTTGGAGGTGAAGCCGCCATACATCACCGGCGCCCCGGGCTTGACCAGCTGGATCAGCGCGATGGTCGCCAGCGCCTCGGCGTTCTGCTGCGCCAGCGCCCCGGCCAGGGTCGCCGGGGCCATGGCGCCCGACAGCGTGAACGGCGTGACGGTGACAATCTGCCCGGCCCGCGCCATCTCGATCAGCCCCTCGATCATCGGCCCGTCCAGGCGCAGCGGCGAGGAGGTATTGACGACGGTGAACAGGCTGGGCTCGCGCTCCAGCTGCTCCCGGCCGACGCCGCGGGCGATACGGGCGATCTCGATGCCGTCGCGCATCCGCACCCGGCCCAGCGCATAGGCGTGGAAGGGCTTGTCGGACAGGGTGACGAAGGCGCGCAGCGCCTCGAGATGCCGGGTCGCAGGATGCAGATCGACGGGCTCGACCGGATAGCCGCCGAAGATGTGCATCGCATTCAGCGCCTGGCCGAGGCGCAGCAGGTTGCAGTAGTCGCGATAGTTGCCGACCCGCCGCCCGCCCTCGATATCGGAGACGTTGGGGGCGGAGCCGACCGAAGCGAAGACGATCGAGCGGCCGCCGATCCGGACGTTCCGTTCCGGGTTGCGGGCATGGAAGGTGTAGGCGGAAGGGGCCTTCGCCACCGCCTCCAGCACCAGGCCGCGATCGAAACGGACGCGGCGGCTGCCCGGCGTGGTCTCGGCGCCGGCCCGGCCCAGGATCGCGATCGCCTCGTCGTGCAGGAAGTCCATCCCGATCTCTTCCAGGATGGTCAGCGAGGCGTCGTGGATGCGCTCGAGCTGATCAGGCCGCAGCACCTCGACCGGCGGCATCGGATTCTCGACGAGCTGCCAGGGGAGCTGATGGAGCCCGCCCGCGCCGTCGCGGCGGCGGCGGGGGGTTGTACGGTTGCGGCTCATCCTGACCTCGTCTCGACCTCGGGCGAATCCTCGCGCTCAACCGTGGCACAGCAGGGCGGCCGAAGCGCCGCCCGGATTCGCCGTGCAGCAGCCTCGGCGCGACATGTGACATGGGGCACGACGACAGCTATATTCCTGCTGTAGTATGCGAGCGGATCTCAATTGCGATCGTATTTTCGTGGAGGATTGAATGTCCCGACTGCTGGAGCCCGGCGATCCCGCCCCGCTCTTCGTGGTTCCGACGCCGCAGCGGCCGGATTTCCGTTTCGACACCGTGGCCGGACGCTACATCGTCCTCAGCTTCTTCGGCTCGGCGGACGATGCCCAGTCAGCGCGGCTCTTGTCGGCGATCGCGGCCGAGATCGGGCCGTTCAACGACGCCCATGCCGCCTTCTTCGGCGTCAGCCAGGACCAGCGCGACGCCCAGCCGGGGCGGCTGCCGACCCGGGTCCCGGGGCTGCGTCACTTCTACGATTTCGACCGCAAGATCAGCACGACCTACGGCGCCGAACAGCGCAAGGTCAGCTATGTGCTGTCGCCCGGCCTGCGCGTGCTGGCCCGCTTTCCCATCGAGGATGGGGCGGCGCACGCCAAGACGCTGATGGAGTTCGTCAGCCGGCTGCCGCCCCTGACCTCGCTGGGCTCGGGCACGCTGGGGGCGCCGGTGTTGCTGGTGCCCTATCTGTTCGAGCCGGAGTTCTGCCGCGCCCTGATCGACTACTACAAGAAGGTCGGCGGCGAGGAGAGCGGCTTCATGCAGACCCTGCCGGACGGCCGCACCGCCGCCGCGGTCGATCATTCGCACAAGCGCCGCAAGGACGCGACGATCGAGGACGAGACGCTGCGCCTGGGCATGAAGGCCCGAATCGAGCGGCGCCTGGTGCCGGAGATCAGGAAGGTGTTCCAGTTCAACGCCACGCGGATCGAGCGCTACATCGTCGCCTGCTACGATTCCGGCGAAGGCGGCTATTTCCGTGCCCACCGCGACAACACCACCAAGGGCACGGCGCATCGCCGCTTCGCCGTCACCATCAACCTGAACGCCGAGGAGTTCGAGGGCGGCGAGCTGCGCTTCCCCGAATATGACCGCCACAGCTACAAGGCGCCGACCGGCGGCGCGATCGTGTTCTCCTGCTCGCTGCTGCACGAGGCGTTGCCGGTGACCAAGGGCACGCGCTACTGCACCCTGCCCTTCCTCTATGACGAGGAGGGCGCCAAGATTCGCGAGCAGAACCTGTCCTATTTCGCCGACGAGAAGCTGCGCAGCGAGTTGGAGCGCAACCTGCTCGGCAAGGAGGCGACGGCCGCCGGCTGAGACACCGGGCGGATCGGCCGCTTCGGCGGCCGATCCCGAACGGACGGTCACCGCTCAGTCATCGCGATCCCCGTCATCGCCGCCGCGATCATCGTCGCGGCCACCGTCATCATCCCGTCCCCCGTCGTCATCGCGACCGCCGTCGTCATCGCGACCACCATCATCGTCACGGTCATCGTCGTGGCCACCGTCATCGCGATCGCCGTCCGGGCCGTCGTCGTCCCGGCCGTCTCGACCGCTGCGGCCGTCGGACCGGCGATCGTCCCGGTCATCGCTCCACCGGTCGTCGCCCCAGGCGTCGTGGAGATCATCCGCCCGGACCGGGATCGGCCGAGCCGTGGCGCTCTCGGCGAGCGCCGGGCGAACCGCCGGGATTGCCGCGAAGGGGCTGGCGGCCGCCGGCGGCGCCACCACGGTCAGAGCGGCGCCCGCCAGGGCCAGGGTGCGCAGGGCGCCGAACACAAACAGTCTGGTCTGCATCGGATCCTCGTCCTCTCGATCGGCCCGCGGGATCGGGCCTTCGCGACGACAACGAAGCAGCACGGACTCTATTCCGCGGCCCCCGCCTCATTCACCCAGGCAGCGCGGCGGAGCCTGCATCAGCCCGACGCCATAGACCGGGTCACGGCCCGGCGTGCCGAGATCCTGGGCCCGCGCTGCCAGACCGCGCAGCGCGGCCTTCTCTCCATCCGCCGACTGCGGATCGGCGGCCAGTGCGGCGACCACGAAGGGAACTGCGAAAGACGTGCCGGTGACCAGGCGGGTGCTGCCGGACGCATCGGTCACCGGCACCCGCACCCCCGGCGCCGCCACGTCGACATAGGCGCCGCGATTGGCCGCGGCATAGACCGCCCGGTGATGGTCGACCGCCGTCACCGCCACCACCTCCGGCAGGGCGCCCGGATAGGCCGGCGGCGCACCGGGCCCGTCATTGCCGGCCGCCGCCACCAGCACCAGCCCCGCCCGGGATGAGCGGCGGACGGCCTCGGCCAGGATCGCGTTCTCGTGGCCGGCGAAGCTGAGGGCCACCACCTTCACGCGCTGCGCCACCATCCAGTCGAGGGCCAGGGCCACGGCGACGACGCTGGCCACATCACCATTTGCGTCGCCGGGCTCGAAGGCGTCGGCGGCAAGCAGCCGGGCTCGCGGCAAGAGGGCCGGGGTTCGGCCGCCGCCGGCCAACAGCGCGGCCACGGCATCGCCATGGCCGTGATCCTCGGGTCCCGAAGACGAGAAGTCGGCCGCCACCAGCCGGCGCCCCAGAGACCGGCGCATGTCAGGGGACAGGCCGGTGTCGATCATGCCGACCGCGATGCCGTCGCCGCACATGGCCAGGTCGTCCCGCCAGCCGATCAATGATCGGGCGAAGTCGAGCGGCGGCAGCGCCGCCGTGCCCGACGGCCGGTAAAGGTGGTGCAGATCCAGCAGCAGATCGGGGAAGCGCCGCTGCAGCACGGACCGGGCCATCTCGGGCGTCATGCCGCCCGGGATGCGCAGGCGGATCAGCAGCAGGTCCAGCTGACGCAGCGGCCGCTCGTCGATCGGCCGGAAGCCGATCCGCTGCAGCTCCGCCAGATGCGACCGGGCCGCATCCTCGACCACCACGATCTCGTCGGCAACGATGTCATGATCACCGCCCTGTCGCGTCGGCCGCGATGCCGGGGGGCGGTTGGCCGCGTCGTCGCGGTCGTCGGCATCGTCGTCGCGATCATCGTCCACGCCTCTATCATCGTCGTCGCCGGCGTCGTCACCGCGGTCGTCGCCGCTGTCGTCATCCCCTCCCCCGCTGTCATCATCCCCGCCGCCGTCATCATCCCCGCCGCCGTCATCGCCGCCACCATCGCCCCCGTCATCGTCCGCCCGAGCCGACCAGTCGAAGGCAGGACCGAGATCCGGGACCAGGAGACGCGGCAGTTCCATCGCCAACAGGGCCGCGGCAACCAGAAAAGCGGCGCGGATCATCGGTCGCCACCCGTCGCGGCCGGCAGGGTCAGGACCGCCCAGGCGCCATCGGCGCCGCGGCAGGCGACGCCGTCCTCCGCCGCCGGGGACAGGATGCGGAAGGCGCGGCACCGGGCGGGGAAGCCCGGATCCACCGGCCCGATGATGCGGATCTGCCGGTCGCCCGCCGCCACCGTACCGCCGTCGGGCCCGGTCTCCAGCGCCTGCAGCAGCGCGGCAGCCGCGGCCTCGTCGGCCGTGTCCGGTGCCGGACCGCCGGCGGTCCGGACGATGCCCGGCTCGTCATTGCGAGGAATCATGACGCCGAGGCCGAAGGCGACCACGGCGGCCAGGGCGGCGACGGCTGCGCCGCGCCAGCCGGCTAGGCCGAGCCATCGCGCCAGGTCGAAGGACGGCCTGGCCCGCCGGGAGGCACCCGGCCGTGCCAGCGCCGCGAGACCGGGTGGCAGCGGTGCGGTCATGGCCTCGGCATAGGCGCCGCGGGCGGCCTGCCCGCCGAGCCGCATCAACCGGGCGGCCTCCGCCGCCGCGGGGTCCTCGCGCAGGACCGCCTCGACCCGCGCCGCCTCTTCCGCCGGCAGTTCGCCGTCGAGATAGGCGACGATCAGGGCGTCATCCCAGGATTTCGACCGGTCGTCCGCCATCACCTCTCCCCTGTTCCCGTGTACCGTCCAGCGCCCGCCCAAGGGCCAGCCGCGCCCGCGCCAGCCGGCTCATCACCGTGCCGATCGGGATGTCGAGGACCTCTGCCGCCTCGCGATAGGAGGCACCGTCGATCGAGACCAGCTGGAGAACACTGCGCTGCTCCTCCGGCAGCGCGGCGATGGCCCGCTCCACCGTGCCCAGCGCCAGCCGCGCCTCGCCCGCATGACCGCGCCCGTCCGGCATCGCCGCGAGGGCTTCGTCGTCCGCCTCGGTGCGACGCGTCCGGCGCTGGCGCAGCCGGTCGACCCAGGTGGTCTGGACGATCCGGAACAGCCAGCTGTCCAGCCGGGTGCCCGGCGTGAACTGATGCGCCCGGGCTAGCGCCTTCTCGCAGGCAGCCTGCACCAGATCGTCTCCCTCGTCCCGCGATCCCGCCAAGCCCCAGGCGAAGCGCCGAAGCCGCGGCAGATGGGCCGCGAGGTTGGACCGAACCTCATCCCCCACGCTGTCTCTTCCCCTTCTCGCTTCCGGAACAACGACCGAGGCAAGCCCCTATTCCCCTGCCCGTCCACGGCAGCAGGGCGGATTTTCATCCCAGGAAGTCGCCATGACCCCGACGCCTAACCGGCAGGTCAGGACCGATGTTCCTGCATGGCTCGTTGCTGGCTTTGCCGCCCCAGGCACCGTTAGCCTCCTCGCATCGTTCGGCACGATGCGCTTCGGAGACGGCCATGCAGCCCCTCGACACCATGATGACAGACGACCTCCGTGCCTTCCGGCGGCAGGCGGGTGACCGGCACGCCGCCTTCCGCGCCCGCGGGCTGAAGCTGGACAGCAGCCGGGGCAATCCGTCGCCGGAGCAGCTCGATCTCTCGAATGCGCTGCTGTCCCTGCCCGGGCCGGACGGCTTCCGGGCGGCGGATGGCACTGACGGACGCAACTATCCCGGCGACATGCGCGGCTTGCCGGAGGCGCGGGCCCTGTTCGCGCCGATGCTGGGCGCCCCAGCCGAGCAGGTGCTGGTCGGCGGGAATTCCAGCCTGCGGTTGATGCACGACCTGATCGTCTTCGCCCTGCTGCACGGCGTGCCGGACGGCGAGAAGCCCTGGGCCGCCCAGGCCCCAGTGACCTTCCTATGCCCGGTGCCGGGCTACGACCGGCATTTCGCCATCTGTGAGAGCTTCGGCATCCGCATGGTCCCGGTGCCGCTGACCGGGCATGGGCCGGACATGGACGTCGTCGAGCGGCTGACGGCCGAGGACCCGTCGGTCAAGGGCCTATGGTGCGTGCCGAAATACAGCAACCCGACGGCCGAGACCTATTCGCCCGAGACGGTGGAGAGGCTGGCGGCGATGCGCGCCGCCGCCCCCGACTTCCGGCTGTTCTGGGACAATGCCTATGCCGTGCACCATCTGACCGACAGGCCGCACGCCCTGGCGAACATCCTGGAGGCCTCCGCCCGGCACGGGCACGGCAACCGGCCCCTCATCTTCGGCTCGACCTCGAAGATCACCTTCGCCGGCGGCGGCCTGGCGCTGTTCGGGAGCTCGACCGCCAATATGGACTGGGCGCGCAAGCATCTGGGCCGCCAGTCTATCGGCCCGGACAAGGTGAACCAGTTGCGCCATGTCCGGCTGCTGCGCGACGACGCCGGCATCACCGCGCATATGGAGCGGCACCGGCAGATCATCGCGCCGAAGTTCCAGCGCGTGCAGGCGGTGTTCGCCGAACATCTCGGCGGTGCCGGCGTGGCCCGCTGGAGCGAGCCCGAGGGCGGCTATTTCATCAGCCTGGATGTGCGGCGCGGCTGTGCCCGGAGGGCCGTGGCCCTGGCGCAGGAGGCCGGGGTGACGATGGTGCCGGCGGGCGCGACCTTCCCCTATGGCCGCGATCCGGACGACCGCAACATCCGCATCGCCCCGACCTTCCCGTCGATCGAGAATGTCGGCCTGGCGGCGGAGGGCGTGGCGCTGTCGGTGCTGGTGGCGGCCAGCGAGGTGATCCTGGCCGAGCGCGAGTCCGGCGGCGGACACTGACGAGGGCCGCCCTCTCCCTTCTCACGGGAGTGCTCAGCCGGGCTAGCCTTTGGCGAAGACTTCGACGATGAAGTCGACAAAGGCGCGGACCTTCGGGACGAGGTATCGCTTCGACGGATAGACGGCATAGACCGGGGTCTCGACCGCCGACCAGCCGTCAAGCACGGTCGTGAGGGCGCCGCGGGCGATATCGTCCGCCACGTAGCGGCGGGGCACGAGGCTGAGGCCGAAACCGGCGAGCAGCGCGTCGCGCACCGCGATGCTGGAGGTGACCTTGTACCGGCCCTCGATCGGCACCCGGACCGCTTCTTCGCCCCGCCGGAACGCCCACTCATCGGCATGGCCGGACAGCGTGAACTGGACGCAGTCGTGGCGGCGCAGGTCGTCCGGCCGCTCGGGCATTCCCCGGCGCCGAAGATAATCCGGCGATCCGCAGACGACGTTGTCGAGGGTGAACAGTTTTCGCGCCACCAGGCTCGATTCCTCCAGGCTGTCGCTGCCCCGGATCGCGACGTCGTACCCATCCTTCACGATGTCGATTCGGCGGTCGTCCAGGTTGAGGTCGAGCGACAACTCCGGATATCGGGCCAGGAAGGCCGGTATCGCCGGGGACAGGGTCAGCAGCGTCAGCGAGACCGGCGCGGTCACGCGCAGCAGCCCGCTCGGCTTGGCCTGCAGGGCGCCGAGCGACCGATCGGCATCCTCGATGTCGTCGAGGATGCGGCGGACTTGTTGGTAGTAGATCGAGCCCGCCTCGGTCAGGCTCATCCGGCGCGTCGTCCGGTTCAGAAGCCGCGCCTGGACGTGCCGCTCCAGCTCGCCGATGTTCTTGCTGACCGCCGCCGGAGAGAGCTGCAGGGCTTTGGCGGCCCGGGCGAAGCTCTCCAGCTCCACCACTTTCCGGAACACTTTCAGCGCGACCATGTGATCCATATCATTTACTCTTGGTGGCGAGTGTTGCCATCATAACAACCATTATCTCTGTTGAGTGAAGACAGTACGTTATCGAGGACGAGAGGCAGAGGGCCTCGATTTCGCATGAGGCGACCGTGACGATCTCCATTGCCCAGAAGGATGCGAAGGCGGATGCCGGCCAAGTGGCGGCCATCCTGTCGACCGCCGTTGCGCCGGCCATCTGGGGCAGCACCTACTACGTCACCACCGCGTTCCTGCCACCCGGATACCCGCTGACGGTCGCGATGCTTCGCGCTCTGCCGGCCGGCCTGCTGCTGCTCGCCTTCGTCAGGACCCTGCCGACGGGCGTCTGGTGGGCCCGGGCCTTCATCCTCGGCGCCCTCAACTTCTCGGTCTTCTGGGCCATGCTGTTCGTCTCGGCCTACCGCCTGCCGGGCGGGGTGGCGGCGACGGTCGGGGCGATCCAGCCGCTGATCGTGATCGCGCTGGCGCGCCTCGTGCTCGGCCGGGCGGTGCGGCCGCTCGCCGTCGTGGCCGGCATCGCCGGCGTGATCGGCATCGCGCTGCTGGTGCTGACGCCGAAGGCGGCGCTCGATCCGATCGGCATCGCGGCCGGCATTGTCGGCGCCGCGTCGATGGCCTGCGGCACGGTGCTGACTCGCCACTGGCAGCCACCGGTCAGCAACCTGACCTTCACCGCTTGGCAGCTGACGGCCGGCGGCATCCTGCTGGTCCCGGCGGCGCTGTGGCTCGAGCCGGCCCTGCCGGCCCCGACCACGGCCAATGTGCTCGGCATGGCCTGGCTCGGCCTGATCGGAGCCGCGCTGATCTACATCCTTTGGTTCCGGGGATTGGCGCGAATCGAGCCGAGCGCAGCCGCCTCGCTCGGCTTCCTCAGCCCGCTCGTCGCGACGCTGCTGGGCTGGCTGCTGCTGGACCAGAGCCTGACGCCGCTGCAGCTGGGCGGCTTCGTCCTGGTGGTCGCCAGCGTGTGGCTCAGCCAGCGGGCCGCCATGGCCCGGTAAGAATCAGGGGCAGCGGATCGCCGACAGCCCGCCGCGCCCCTCCTCCGCCACCGGCTCGAACTCGCCGGTCTCCGGGTTGCGCACCAGCAGGCGGCCGGAGGCAACGCCGAAATAGGCGCCGTGCAGCTTCAGCTTGCCGCGCTCGACCAGAGTCGCGACGCAGGGGAAGGTCATCAGGTTCTGCAGGCTCAGCTCGACCGAGGCGAATTCGAGCCGGCGCAGATAGTCCTCCCCCTCCTCCGCCCGGCGGGGGCCGAGGCTCTCCGCCGCCGGGGCGATCTGCGACATCCAACGGCCGATGAAGTCGCCGGGCGACAGCGGCTCCTGCTCGTCGGCGAAGGCGCGGATGCCGCCGCAATGGGCATGGCCCAGCACCACGATGTGCTTGACCCGCAGCGCCTGGACCCCGAATTCCAGCGCCGCGCTGGTGCCGTGCTGGAACTCCCGGTCCGGCTCATAGCGCGGCACGATGTTGGCGACATTGCGCACCACCAGCAGCTCGCCGGGCGCGGCATCGAAGATGACCTCCGGCGACACCCGCGAATCGACGCAGCCCACGATCATGATCTCGGGGCGCTGGCCCTTCTCCGCCAGCATCTCGTAGCGGCTGCGCTCGGCGGCGAACCGGCCGCTGAGAAAGGCGCGATAGCCATCGGTAAGCCGTTCGGGAAACATGGCCGCTCTCACATCACCTCGCCGCCAGGACGAACTGCGGCGGCAGCGTGGCAATAGCAGACGGCGCCGTCCGCGCCAATATGCGGGATCGCGGTTGGATCGGCGTCCGGTCTGCTCTAAAGCAGGCGGAGCCGCCGCGGATGCGCGTGAACACGGGTGAGGATCGAGAGTGCGGATGGAATGCTGACGCTGGAGCGCATCTGCCGACGCTTCGGGACGGTCCAGGCGCTGGACGACGTGTCGCTCTCGATCGCGCATGGCGAGATCGTCTGCCTGGTCGGCCGGTCTGGCTGCGGCAAGTCCTCGCTGCTCCGCATCGTCGCCGGGGTCGATACCCCGGACAGCGGCCGGATCCTCCTGGACGGTGCGGAGATCGCGGGACCGGGCGGCTTCGTCGAACCCGAGGACCGCAACATCGGCTTCATGTTCCAGGACTACGCGCTGTTCCCCCATCTCACGGTCGAGGAGAACGTCGCCTTCGGCCTGAAGCGGCTGCCGCGCGAGGCGGCGCGCGCTCGGGCGGCGGAGGTGATCGGCCGCATCGGCATCCAGGCGCTGGCCGGCCGCTATCCGCACACGCTGTCGGGCGGCGAGCAGCAGCGCGTGGCACTGGCCCGGGCGCTGGCCCCGAAGCCCGTCATCCTGCTGATGGACGAACCCTTCTCCAACCTCGATCGCGGCCTGCGCGAGCAGGTGCGCGACGAGACGATCGCGACGCTGCGGGCCCTCGGCACGACAGCGATCATGGTGACGCATGATCCGGAAGAAGCCCTGTCCGCCGGCGACCGCGTCGTGCTGATGCAGAAGGGCCGGGTCGTGCAGGTCGGCACCGGCTACGAGATCTACGACCATCCCAATTCGCTCTACGCCGCCGAGTTCCTGTGCCCGCTCAACCGGATCGCCGGCATCGTCCGCGACGGCCGGGTCGAGACTCCGCTCGGGACATTCCCGGCCCGATCGGACCTGCCCGAAGGCAGCCCGGCCGTGGCCTGCATCCGCCCGCAGGCGTTATCATTGACGAAGCCGGGCGGAGGCCCGCCGGGGCGCATCGTCAGTTGTTCGTTCCTCGGCGAGATCGAGCAGTTGTCGATCCGGATGGAAGGCGTTCCCGACCTCCTGCGCCTGCGCACCACCAGCCGGATCGAGCTGAAGTCGGGCGAGCCGGTCGGCCTCGTCGTCGATCCGAGCGGCGTCATGGTGTTCGCCGCCGAGTGAAACCAAGCGGCTTGACGGCGCGAACTCATATATGCTGGAGCAAATGCGTCTTGCTTGCAGCTGATACGCAGCTAATGCGTCTTGGTCGCAGCCAGGCCGACCAGGCGATAGAAGGGGGTTCCGCATCATGAAGGACGTTTCCATGTTCCGGCTCGCGCTCCTGACCGGCATTGCCGCCGTGATCGGCAGCGCCGGTGCCGCGGCGGCCGAGGTGAACATCTACACGACGCGCGAGCCGGGGCTGATCCAGCCGCTGCTCGACGCCTACACCGCCAAGAGCGGCGTCAAGGTGAACACCGTGTTCCTCAAGGACGGCCTCGCCGAGCGCGTCGCGGCGGAAGGGACGAGCTCGCCCGCCGACCTGCTGATGGCGGTCGATGCCGGCAACCTGGCCGATCTGGTGGATAAGGGCGTCACCCAGCCGATCGAGTCGAGCACCCTGACCGCCGCGGTGCCCGCGCCCCTGCGCGATCCCGGCAACCACTGGGTCGCCCTGTCGGTGCGCGCCCGCGTGCTCTACGCCGACAAGGACCTCGACCTGACCGCCTTCAACTACGAGGACCTGGCCGACCCGAAGTGGAAGGGCAAGGTCTGCATCCGCTCCGGCCAGCACCCCTACAACACCGCGCTCTTCGCCGACTACATCGCGCATTACGGCGTCGAGAAGACGGAAGCCTGGCTGACGGGGATCAAGGCGAACCTGGCCCGCAAGGCCGGCGGCGGCGACCGCGACGTGGCCAAGGACATCCTCGGCGGCATCTGCGACATCGGCATCGCCAACTCCTACTATGTCGGGCTGATGCGCTCCGGCAAGGGCGGCGAGGAGCAGGTGGCCTGGGGCAATGCGATCAAGGTGATCCTGCCGACGTTCAAGGACGGCGGCACCCAGGTGAACGTGAGCGGTGCGGCGCTCGCCAAGAACTCGCCGAACAAGGCCGAGGCGGTGAAGCTGCTGGAGTACCTGGTGTCCGACGAGGCCCAGAAGATCTACGCACAGGCCAATTTCGAGTATCCGGTGAAGGCCGGCGCCCAGGCTGACCCGATCATCGCGTCCTTCGGCGAGCTGAAGGTCGATTCCGTCCCGCTGACGGAGATCGTCAAGCACCGCAAGCAGGCGAGCGAGCTGGCCGAGAAGGTCGGCTTCGACAGCTGATGCAGGATCCGGGCGCGGGCAATCCCGCGCCCGGACCACTCCCGATGGTATCGCAAATCATCCTGCGGCAATCCCCCGCCCCAGCCATCGACCGGCGCCACCCCGGGCGGCGCTGGCTGTCGGCGGCTGCCGTCATCGGCGGGCTCGCCGCCATGCCGGTCCTCGCCTTGGCCTGGGAGGCGCTGCAGGGGTCGGGCGGGCTCTGGTCGCATCTCTTCGCCTATGTGGTGCCGCCGGCCCTCGGCCAGACGGTGACGCTGCTGCTCGGCGTCGGCATTCTCGTCACCGTGATCGGCACATCGACCGCCTGGCTGGTCACGGCCTACGACTTCCCGGGCCGCCGGCAGCTCGAATGGGCGCTGCTGCTGCCGCTGGCGGTGCCGACCTACATCATCGCCTACGCCTATCTCGACATCCTCCACCCGCTCGGCGTGGTGCAGGGGGCGATCCGGGCGATCCTGGGCTATTCCAGCCCGCGCGAGTTCCGCCTGCCCGACATCCGGTCGATGACCGGCTGCATCGTGCTGCTGGGTTTCGTGCTGTACCCCTATGTCTACATCACCACCCGGGCGATGTTCCTGACTCAGGCGGCCAATCTGGTCGAGGCCTCACGCACGCTCGGCACCCGGCGCGGCCAGGTGTTCCGGCGGGTGGCCCTGCCGCTGGCGCGGCCCGCCATCGCGGTCGGCGTCAGCCTGGCGCTGATGGAGGCGCTGAACGATGTCGGCGCGTCCGAGTTCCTCGGTGTCCGTACGCTGACCATCTCGGTCTACACGACCTGGGTGACGCGCTCCGACCTGCCCGGCGCGGCGCAGATCGCGCTCGCCATGCTCGTGCTGGTGGTCGCCCTGGTGGTGATCGAGCGCTGGGCGCGCCGCCGGCAGCGCTACTGGACGGCAGCCCAGCGCACGCGCAGCTTCACCCCGCACCGGCTTGCCCCCCTGCCTGGCCTCGCGGCCCTCGTCCTCGGCCTGGTCCCGATCCTGATCGGCTTCGGCGCCCCGGCGCTCTATCTCGCGGTCGAGGCCTGGAAGCGGTTCCGCTTCAACGGGGTCTCCGACCGGCTCCTGTCCGAGGCGCTCAACACGGTGGCCTTGTCGGCGGTCGCGACGATCGCGGTGCTGCTGTTCGGCGTGATCGTCGCCTATACGGCACGGTCCCGGCCGGGCCGGGTGGGGGCGGCGCTGCAGCGCCTCGCTACCGTCGGCTACGCCATGCCGGGCACGGTGATCGCCATCGGCATCCTGGTCCCGGTCGCCGCCCTCGACCAAATCATCGACCGAACCGCGGCCGAGTGGCTCGGCGCGTCCACAGGCCTGCTGCTGATCGGGTCCGGGGCGGCGCTGGTCTATGCGTATGTGGCGCGGTTCCTGGCGATCTCCACCGGCGCGGTCGAGGCCGGCTTCAGCCGCATCCCGCGATCTTTCGACCATGCCGCGCGCAGCCTCGGCCAGACCGTGACGGGAGCCTTCCGGCACGTGCATCTGCCGCTGTCGAAAGCCGCGCTCGCGGCGGCCGGGCTGCTGGTGTTCGTCGACTGCATGAAGGAGCTGCCGGCGACGCTCCTGCTCCGCCCCCTCAACCTCGAGACGCTGGCGACGCATCTCTATGGTGAGGCGGCGCGCGGAACCTATGAGGAGGCGGCGATCGCCGCCCTCGCCATCGTCCTGGTCGGGATCCTGCCGGTCGTCCTGCTGGCGCGGGTCGGCCGGCCGAGCTCGTAAGACCCAGCTCAGCCGCGCCGGCGCCGGCGCCGCCCTTCCCCGTCGCCACCCTCGATCACCTTCGGTGCCGGCAGGTCGACGACGGCGGCGAGGTTCGGGAAGGCGGCCGTCTTGTGCGGCAGCGCCATCGCCTCGACGAAGTGCTGCTGGAACATCGGCTCGACCGCGGTCTCGATCTTCTCGACCCGGCGCACCAACTGCTCGATCTCGGCCCGCGCCGCGCGGTTGACCAGCGCGATGCGGGCGCCGGTGCCCGCGGCATTGCCGCCGGCGACCACCTTGGCCAAGTTGCAGTCCGGGATCAGCCCCAGCACCATCGCGTATTTGACGTCGATATGGCTGCCGAAGGCGCCGGCCAGGGTGATGCGGTCGACATGGTCGACCCCCAGCTTGTCCATCAGCAGCCGCGTCCCGGCGTAGAGCGCCGCCTTGGCCAGCTGGATGGCGCGGACGTCGTTCTGGGTGATGCGCAGCTCGCGCTCGCCGTCGCGGTGCAGGACGTAGCTGAAGGTGCGACCGTCGGCGACGATGCGGTCGCTGCGTGCCGCCATGCTGCCGTCGATCACCCCGTCCTGCGTGATGACGCCGGCCAGGAACAGCTCGGCCAGGACCTCGATGATGCCGGAGCCGCAGATGCCGGTGACGCCGGTGCGACGCACCTTCTGCGCGAAGCCCTCCTCGTCCGACCACAGCTCGCAGCCGATGACGCGGAAGCGCGGTTGCAGCGAGTCGCGGTCGATCCGCACCCGCTCGATCGCACCGGGCGCGGCGCGCTGTCCGGCGGATATCTGCGCGCCCTCGAAGGCCGGACCGGTGGGGCTGGAGCAGGCCAGGAGGCGATCCTTGTTGCCCAGAACGATCTCGGCATTGGTGCCGACATCGACGATCAGCCGCAGCTCATCCGACTTGTGCGGCTCTTCCGACAGGATCACCGCCGCGGTGTCGGCGCCGACATGGCCGGCGATGCAGGGCAGCGCATAGACCCGGGCGTTGGGATGGACCCTGAGGTCGATCTCGGTGGCCCAGATGTTGATCGCCTGGTCGGTGGCCAGCGCGAAGGGCGCGCCGCCCAGTTCGATCGGGTCGATGCCCAGCACCAGGTGATGCATGATCGGGTTGCCGACCAGCGTCACCTCCAGCACGTCCTCGACCTCCAGCCCCACCTGCGCCGTGACCCGGCCGGCCAGCTCGTTCAGCGCACCGCGCACCGCCTCGGTCAGCGCCCGGTCGCCTCCCGGGTTCATCATGATGTAGCTGACCCGGCTCATCAGATCCTCGCCGAAGCGGATCTGCGGGTTCATGGTGCCGCCTGAGGCGACGACCTCGCCGGTCTCGATGTCGCAGAGATGGCAGGCGATGGTGGTGGAGCCGACGTCGTAAGCCAGGCCGTAGATCTTGTCGCGGAAGCCGGGCCAGACCGCGAGCAGCCGCTTCACCCGCTGCTCGCGCACCGCCACGGTGCAGGTCCAGCCGCCCTCACGCAGCGCCTTCTGCAGCCGCTGCACCACCCGCAGGTCGCAGTCGAGCCCGGTGATGCCCCATTGCTCGGCCAGCGCCTCCTCCAGCCGGCGCAGATCGCCGGAGGGGTCATGCATGTCGGGCTCGCGCACCTCGACATAGTAGAGCTTGACCGGCGGGTCGACCTCGATGACGCGGTGCTCGGCATCCTTGCGGACGACCTGCTTGTGCACCTGACTCTCGGGTGGCACGTCGACCACCAGGTCGCCCTGGATCAGCGCCTGGCAGGACAGGCGGCGGCCCGGCTTCAGGCTGCGCTTCTCGGCATAGCGCAGCTCCGCCGCCCCGACCTCGGAGGCGTGGCAGGCTCGGGATTCGATGCCGTGCTTGGCGAACTGGCCGTCGCCGATCTCGACTTGGCAGCGGCCGCAGATCGATCGGCCGCCGCAGACGCTGTCGACATCGACGCCGAGCGACCGCGCCGCCTGCAGGAGCGGCGTGCCCAGCGGGAAGCGGCCGCGCCGGCCGGACGGGGTGAAGACGACCAGCGCCGTGCGCGTCGCATCCTGGCCGGGCGGCTGCCCGGGATCGATCATGTTCATCGCCAACCCGTCACCCTCGCGGCGCCCCGGCCGAGGCGCCGCACCGTCAGGTCATTGTGCCGCCATCGCCGCCCGGCGCCGGCGCCCCTCACGGCCGCCGCGTGCGCCGACTGCCGCCTCGGCGCCCTCGGCCGCCGGCTCGCGATACCTGCGAATCCAACGGGCGCAATGCGGATCATGGCCCATCATCACGTCGCCGCCGAGCACCGCCTGCAGGCTTTCGGCGTGCAGCGGGTTGGTGATCGCCGAGGTCATGCCCGCGCCGATCGCCATGGTCAGGAAGGCGGCGTTCAGCCCATGCCGGTTCGGCATGCCGAAGCTGATATTGGAAGCACCGCAGGTGGTGTTGACCTTCAGCTCCTCGCGCAGCCGGCGGATCAGCGAGAAGACCTGGCGGCCGGCGGTGTTGATGGCGCCAACCGGCATCACCAGCGGGTCGACGACAATGTCGGAATAGGGAATCCCGTGATCGCGCGCCCGCTCGACGATCTTCTTGGCGACGGCGAAGCGGACATCCGGGTCCTCGGAGATGCCGGTCTCGTCGTTGGAGATGGCGACGACCGCGGCGCCGTATTTCTTCACCAGCGGCAGCACGGCCTCCAGCCGCTCCTCCTCGCCGGTCACCGAGTTGACCAGGGCCTTGCCCTTGTAGACCGCGAGCCCGGCCTCCAGGGCCGCGACGATGGAACTGTCGATCGACAGCGGCACGTCGGTGATCGACTGCACCAGCTGGATGCATTCGGCCAGGATGCGTGGCTCGTCCGCCAGCGGGATGCCGGCATTGACATCCAGCATCTGGGCACCGGCCTCGACCTGGGCCAGCGCATCGGACTGGACCCGGCTGTAGTCGCCGTTCTTCATCTCCTCGGCCAGCAGCTTGCGGCCGGTGGGATTGATGCGTTCGCCGATGATGACGAAGGGCCGCTCGAAACCGATGGCGATCTCTTTGGTCGCCGAGCTCACCACTGTGTCCGTCATGCCCTGTGCGCCTTCGGATGCTGGGTTTCCTGGGATCGAGGCTAGGAGGAACGCCCCCGCCGGGATCGTCTTGCAGCGGCATCGCCTGCCGCAGGCGCGTCAGAAGCCCACGCCTCGTGCCGCCGCCGTCCGTTGCCCCGCCCTACGCCCGCTTCCCGGCGAAGCGGTCGAGAGACCGCCGCAGATCCGCGGCGCGGTAGCCGCGGCCAATGATGACGACGGCGTCATCCTCGCGATCCGGCTGTTCGGGCAGGATTTCGGGCGCCTGCACGACCCGGCGCACGCTCTGCAGCAGCAGTCGGCCAGCAGGCGTCCGCACCACGCCCTTCACCCGCAGCACGTCGTCGCCCCGCGCGTGCAGAAGCGCCGAGAGCCAGACCGTGAAGACGGTCCAGTCGACCGCACCGTCGATCGTCAGCCTGGCCGGGAAGATGGCCGGCAGTTCCGCCCCGCCATCGAGCCCGGGAAGGCGTTCGGGCTCCACCCCCTCGGCCGCCGGCAGCGCGAAGGGGGCTCCCTCGACCGCACCGCACAGCCGGGCCCCGGGATTGAGGTGCCGCAGCGTCGCGACCAGCCGGGCCAGCGCCTCCTTCCCGACCATGTCGGCCTTGGCCACGACCAGGCGATCCGCCATTTCGATCTGGCGGCGACCGAGGCGGTCGGACCGCAACTGCGAAAGCGCGTGCAGCGCGTCGACCAGGACGACGATCTCGTTGACAACGATATGGTGCACCAGCACCGGGTCCGACCGGATGGCCTCGACGATCGGGCCGGGATCGGCAAGCCCGCTGGTCTCCAGCACGATGCGCTGCAGATACTGCTCGCGGGAGACGGCCCGGGTCCTCTCGTCGCAGATTTGCCGCAGCAGCCGCACCAGATCACCCCGTGCGGTGCAGCAGGCGCAGCCACCGGCAAGCACCGCCAGCGACCGGGATCGTCCCAGAAGCGCGTCGTCGACCGGCGTCTCGGCCGCCTCGTTGACGATCACGGCGGCATCCCGATAGAGCCCGACATGAAGCTGGTGGCGCAGCCATGTCGTCTTCCCGGCCCCCAGGAACCCGCCCAGCACGGTCAGCCGCAGCCGGCCGTCCGGCCCGGCCATCTCAGCGCTCTCCCTCTCCGCCGCCGATGAAGCATGGGTCGAGCGGATCGACCGGTCGGCCCGCCATGCGCTCGGCCGCCGCCCACAGGTCCTCGAGGTCGCGTACGATGGTTTGGTGGCCGTACAGGGTCGAAAGCTGGATGCCGGGCACCAGCCCGCCGTCATGCGCAGTCAGGCCGTAAACCCGCAGGACGGATTTCAGTACCTCGGCCCGCCGGAAGCGCGCCCGCAGCCGGTCCGGCGCCGTGGCGGCGCCGGCCTCGGTCCAGTGGCCGGGCGCCGCCGGGAAGCCGCAGCCTGAGCACATCGACGCCTCCTCGTTGCGTCAGATCACCTCCGGCCGCCGGCCACTATCGAAGGGATAGCGCCGGCGGAAATCATCCGCGATCTCCTCGAACGTCATCCACCTGACGCCGTCATGGCCATTGATGTGCTCGATCAGCCGCTCCAGCATCAGCAGCACCTGCGGGCGCCCGCTGACGTCGGGATGGATCGTGAAGGCGAAGACGGCATAGTCCATCTCGCGATAGACCCAGTCGAACTGGTCCCGCCACATCTGCTCGATGTCGCGCGGGTTAACGAAGCCGTGGCTGTTCGGCACCTTCTTCATGAACATCATCGGCGGCAGATCGTCGACGTACCAGTTGGCGCCGATCTCGACGAGGTCGATCTCCTTGCCGTGCTTCATCGGTTTCATCCACTCTTCCGCCTTCTTCGAATAATCGATCAGCGTCCATTCGTCGCCGACTCGAGCGTAGAAGGGCTGGAAGTCGCGATAGCCTTGGCTGTGGTCGTATCTGAAGCCGTATTTCTGAAGCAGCGCCGCGGTCGAGCTCGACATCTCCCACCAGGGCGCGACATAGCCCCGGGGCGCCTTGCCGGTCAGCTTCTCGATCAGCTCGACGCTCTTGACCAGCACCGCCTCTTCCTGGGCGGGCGTCATCGCGATCGGATTCTCGTGCAGATAGCCGTGCGCGCCGATTTCGTGGCCTTCATCGGCGATCCGCTTCACCTGGTCGGGAAAGGATTCGATCGAGTGGCCGGGGATGAAGAAGCTGGTTCTCAGATCGTACTTCTTGAACAGGCGCAGGAGGCGGATGCTGCCGACCTCGCTGGCGAATACGCCCCGCTGGATATCCGACGGCGAGTCGCCGCCGCCATAGGATCCGATCCAGCCTGCCACCGAATCGATGTCGGTCCCGAACGCGCAGATGATGTCCTTCTTGGCCATTCTCAGCCTCCAGTTCCGGCTCTCCCCCTCCATCCTGTCCTATCAATCCGTTCGGAACCCGTCGACTTTTTCTCAGGTCTCGATCCCGCCGGACTCGACCAGGGCGCGTAGCCGGGCATCGTCGTACTCCGCCTCGAGCCGCGCCGCCGCCGCCTCGGCCTCGGCCTGCAGGTCGTCACCGCACTCGACCGGCTCGGATTTCTTCCATTCCTCGAGATAGCTGTCGGCGTCACGCGCCTTGCCACGCATGGCGGCGCGGTCGATCGCGTCCTGGAAGCGCTGCGACAGCAGCACCTTGGCCTGGTCGCGCCGCCCGGCCTTGGCGATCACCTGGCTCGGGATGTCGCGCCAGGAAACGATGATGAGCTGCGCCATGAGATCTCTCGGTCAGTGAATGATCAGGCGGAGGCCGCCACGAACTGTGCGAACTCGCCATAACCGGTATGGCGATACTCGTAGGCCAGCCCCAGCCGTTCCGCCGCGGCCTTCGCCCGGGTCTGTAAGGCCGGATCCTCGGTCTGGGCCAGATAGACCAGGCGGCGGTAATGGCCGAAGATCATCGGCAGGAGCTCCGGGTGCCGGTCCAGCCCCATGCCCTCGACGATCAGTGCCTGGAAATGGCGGGCCAGGTAATCGGTCAGGAAGAAGCTGCCCGGCTCCTCCTCCATGAGCCGGTCGAAATCGGCCGCGCCGGCGAAGAAGGCGTAGCAGTGCGGGCCGCCGATCCGCTCCGCCCCCTCCTCCGCCAGCACCCGGTCGATGGCGCCGCCGGTGCCGCAATCGGCATAGGCGACGCGGATGCGGCTCCAGCCCAGGGCGCGGGCGGTGCGGATGCGGCGGCGCAGCCGGTCGGCGATGCGCTCCGGCCGGTTGTGCAGGATGGCGGGCAGGCAGGTGACAGCGACACGGTCCGCGATGCCGTTGGCGCGGATCACGGCCAGCGTCTCGCGCGCCAAGGCACCGCAGGCGATCAGCAGGGTCCGGTCGGGGCCGGGGGCGACCCCGGCCACGCCGAGCCGGTCGGGCCTCAGCCCGCCGCGGTCTTCGCCTGGTTGTGCTTGCGCCGCATGAAGTCCTTGGCCGTCTCCACCGCCACCGCCGCGTCGCGGCAATAGGCGTCGGCGCCGATCTCGCGTGCGAATTCCTCGTTCAGGGGCGCGCCGCCGACGAGCACGACGTAGTCGTCGCGGATCCCCTGCTCCTTCAACGTGTCGATCACGACCTTCATATACGGCATCGTCGTCGTCAGCAGCGCCGACATGCCGACGATGTCGGGCTGATGCTCCTCGATCGCCTTCAGGTAGTTCTCGACCGGGTTGTTGATGCCGAGGTCGATGACCTCGAATCCGGCGCCCTCCATCATCATCGACACCAGGTTCTTGCCGATGTCGTGGATGTCGCCCTTGACCGTGCCGATCACCATCTTGCCGACCTTCGGTGCGCCGGTCTCGGCCAGGAGCGGCCGCAGCACGCCCATGCCGCGCTTCATGGCGTTGGCGGCCAGCAGCACCTCGGGCACGAACAGGATGCCGTCGCGGAAATCGATGCCGACGATGCGCATGCCCTCGACCAGCGCCTTGGTCAGCACGTCGTAGGGGGCCCAGCCGCGGCCGAGCAAGATGTTGACGCCCTCGACGATCTCGTCGGCGAGGCCGTCATAGAGGTCGTCCCACATCTGCTCGACGAGCTCTTCGTCGTTCAGCGCGTTCAGGTCGATATCGTCATCCGCCATGGGGCCCTCGATCGCCGGCTGCGGTCCTGATCAGCCACGGCTCGCATTAACCGGGATGCCGGCCCCGGCCGCTAGCCTGGAACCGACCCCGACTGCGAAGCCGGCGACACGTCATGGCGGTGCAGCGGCATCGTCGCGCTTGCCAGTCGCTCCCGCCGTCCGGATGATGCGCTTCCCTCCGGCCGCGCGGTTGCCATGGACCTCCAGGACTCGATCGTCACCTTCCTCCGCCACTTCCCGCGGACGGACGACACCACCCTGATCATCCTCAAGGGCCATCTGCTGATCGAGGAGGAGATCAACAACCTGCTGCAGGAGATGCTGCCCAACCCGGAGGCGCTGGATGGGCTGCAGCTCAACTTCTTCACCAAGGCCCAGTTCGCCCGCGCCCTGATCAAGAACGAGACGCTGGACGGCCTTCTGGACGCGGCGGAGAAGCTGAACCGATTGCGCAACCGGCTGGCGCACAATCTGGCGCCGGAGGGAGTCGAAGCCGCGATCCGCGATTTCGTCACCCCCGCCGACGGCCGGATCCTGGGCGGCGAGACCGCGCCGGACCAGCAGCTCAAGCGCCGCATCGCCTTCCTCTGCGGGCAGCTGCTGCGCTTCCGCACCGAGTACCGTGCCGCCCGGCAGATCCTGAAGACCAGGGTCGGTGCCGGCAAGGCGAAGCCGAAGCGGCCCTGAGAGCCGCCATGCCGAGCTGGCGGAACCGAGGCGGCGGGCGGCGCGACCCGGAGAGGGTCGAGCGGGCGGTACGGGCGGACCGGCTGCGGCGCGACCGCCGGGCGAAGGCCGCCCATGAAGCACAGGAGTCGGAGCGCAACACCCTCGCTGTCGGCCGCCTGGCCGGGGAGATCGCCGATCGCGACGCCGCCGCAACCGTGCAGGAAACCGATCCCATTTCCAAAGACCGCGCACCGCGGGATAGTGGGTGAATGCGGATCGACATCTTCTTCGACGTGGTCTGCCCCTGGTGCTACATCGGCAAGCACCGGCTGCAGCGCGCCCTGGCGATCCGGCCGCTGCCGGGCCTGGAGATCCGCTGGCAGCCCTTTCAGCTGAATCCGGAGATGCCGAAGCAGGGCGTCGACCGGCAGAGCTACATGATCGCCAAGTTCGGTGGGCGCGAACGGATGCGGCAGATCAATGCCGTGGTCGCCGAGGCCGCGGGCAAGGAGGGCTTGGCCCTGAACCAGAGCGCGATCCGCCGCACACCGAACACGGTCGAGGCGCATCGGCTGATCCGCCATGCCGGCGAGTTGGGCGAGCCCGACCGCATGGTCGATGCGCTGTTCGCCGCCTATTTCGTCCGCGGCCTGGACATCGGCAACCGCGAGATCCTGACCGACATCGCGGAGGAGCTCGGCTTCGACCGCCGCCGGATATCGGGCGTCCTGGCCAGTGAGATCGGCATCGCCGAGATCCAGGCGGCCGACCTGAGGGCCCGACAGCTCGGTATCCAGGCGGTGCCCTGCTTCGTCTTCGACGGCCGCTACGCCGTCTCCGGTGCGCAGGAGCCGAGCGCCTTCCTGCCGCTGCTCGACCTCGCCCGCGAGCACGCCGTCTCCGCCCCGCTGTCGGAGCGGGCGTAGCCGGTCACCAAAGGGCCGAATCTTCCGCGGAGACGTGTCGATCGAGGTCCATCGCCTCGTGCAGGATGCGTCCCACGACGATCAGGTCCGCCTTGACCTTGTAGAGAAGGAAGTGTCTTGGGGCGCGAACCACCCCGTGCTTCGAGCGGGTACGTTCGCGGCTGTGCCGGAGATGATAGATCCGGACGCCATCCCCGATCTCAGGCCGAGGTCTGGTGCCTCGGCAATCGGGATCGGCCGCGATGTCGCCCAGCGCCGCAACGATGAGCGCCTGATATCGAAGGCGAGCCGTCGCGCCGAACTGAAGCTCCGTACGAGCGAGGATTTCGCCAAGCTCGCGTTCTGCCGTCGCCGAAAGACGATAACGGCGCAACCGGCCTTACCCGGCGCTTCGCAACGTCGCGCTGGCGCGTCGACCGACTTCCGCGACGAAGTCCTCCAACTCATCGGGAGAGACATCGCGATATCGGCCTGCTTCAATATCAGCAAAACCGACCTCCGCAGCCTCGCGCAGCCGCCGGAGACGAAGCGTATTCTCCTGGTCTCTCTGCTCTAGGAGACGCAGCCCTTCGCGCACGACTTCACTGGCATTCTGGTAGGCGCCAGAAGCCACGCGCTCTTCCACGAAATCGTCCAGATGGTCGGTCAGATTGATGTTTCGCGTGGGCATGTCGGGATTCCTCTTCCGACAAGGATAAGCGATACTGGCAATGACTGCCAACCGATCTCCTACCCCGCCAGATCGGCCAGGCGCTGGACCAGTTTGCGGGCGCCGGTCACGCGGTCCTGCGGCGTTTCCCAGCCGCGGGCATAGACCAGCTTCTGGTCGGGCCGGACCTTGATCGCCCCTGCCATGCGCTGGATGAAGCCGATCAGCTTGTCCGGCCGGGCGAACTGGTTGCCGCGGAAGCCGATCATGGCTCCCTTCGGCCCGGCATCCAGCCGCTCCACCCCGGCGGCGCGGCAGAGGCGCTTGATCGCCACCAGCTCCAACAGGTTCTCGACCTCCTCCGGCAGGGCGCCGAAGCGGTCGATCAGCTCCGCGGCGAAGCCGTCCAGCTCCGCCTGCCCCTCCAGCGCCGAGATCCGGCGGTAGAGGTCGAGCCGCACCTGCAGGTCGGCGACATAGGTCTCCGGAATCAGCACCGGCACGCCGAGATTGATTTGCGGCGTCCAGCTCTCCGCTGTCTCCTCCGCTGTGCTGACGCCGGCGCGGGCGGCACGCACCGCTTCCTCCAGCATCTGCTGGTACAGCTCGGCCCCGACCTCGCGGATATGGCCCGACTGCTCCTCGCCCAAGAGGTTGCCGGCGCCGCGGATGTCCATGTCGTGGCTGGCCAGGGTGAAGCCCGCGCCCAGCGTGTCCAGCGTCTCGATCACGTGCAGCCGCTGCTGCGCCGTCTTGCTCAGCGCCTTGCGCGGCGCATAGGTGAGATAGGCGTAGCCGCGCAGCTTCGACCGGCCGATGCGGCCGCGCAGCTGGTACAGCTGGGCAAGGCCGAACAGGTCGGCGCGGTGGATCACCATGGTGTTGGCGGACGGCACGTCGAGGCCGGATTCGACGATCGCCGTGGCCAGCAGCACGTCGAACTGGCCGTCGTAGAAGGCGCTCATCACCTCCTCGAGCTGGCTCGCCGGCATCTGCCCATGGGCAACGGCGATCTTCACCTCCGGCACCAGCTCCTGCAGGTTCTGGTGCACCTCGGCCAGATCCTCGATCCGCGGGCAGACATAGTAGGTCTGGCCGCCGCGGAAATGCTCGCGCAGCACCGCCTCGCGGATAATCACCGGGTCGAAGGGCAGGACGAAGGTGCGCACCGCCAGGCGGTCGATCGGCGGGGTGGTGATCAGCGACAGCTCGCGCACGCCCGACAGCGACATCTGCAGCGTGCGCGGGATCGGCGTCGCCGTCAGCGTCAGCACATGCACGTCCTCGCGCAGCGCCTTCAGTTTCTCCTTCTGCTTGACGCCGAAATGCTGCTCCTCGTCGACGATGACGAGGCCGAGATTCTTGAACGACACCTGCTTCGACAGGATGGCGTGGGTGCCGACGACGACGTCGACCGTGCCGGCCGCCAGCTCGTCCCGCACCAGCTTCGCGTCCTTGGCCGAGACCATGCGCGACAGCTGGGCGACGCGCAGCGGCAAGCCCTTGAAGCGTTCCGAGAAGGTGCGGAAATGCTGCCGGGCCAGGAGCGTGGTCGGCACCACCACCGCCACCTGCACGCCGTTGGCGGCGGCGGCAAAGGCGGCGCGCAGCGCCACCTCGGTCTTGCCGAAGCCGACATCGCCGCAGACAAGCCGGTCCATCGGCCTGCCGGCCTGCAGGTCATCCAGTACCTCGTCGATCGCGCGCTGCTGGTCGTCGGTCTCGGCATAGGGGAAGCGGGCCGCGAACTCCTCGTACAGCCCCTCCGGCGGCGGCAGCGCGGCGGTGGTGCGCAGGGCGCGGGCGGCGGCGATGCGCATCAGCTCCTCCGCCATGTCCTTCAGCCGCTTCTTGACCCGGGCCTTGCGCACCTGCCAGCCGGCGCCGCCCAGCTTGTCGAGCTGCACCGCCATGTCGGCGGAGCCGTAGCGCGACAGCACCTCGATATTCTCGACTGGCACGAACAGCTTGTCGCCGCCGTCATAGACGATGCGCAGGCAGTCATGCGCGGCGCCGCCGACGGTCAGCGTCTCCAGCCCCTCGTAGCGGCCGATGCCGTGGTCCTGGTGGACGACGATGTCCCCCGCCGCCAAGGCCGAGACCTCGGCGATGAACTGCTCGGACTTGCGGCGCTTCTTCTGCGGCCGGGTCAGCCGGTCGCCGAGGATGTCCTGCTCGGTGATGACGGCGAGGTCAGGCGCGGCGAAGCCGTGCTCCAGCGGCAGCACCACCATCACGGCGCTGCGCGGGTCGGCCTTCTCCACCCCGGCCCAGCTCTCGGCCACGGCGAAGTCGGCCTTGCCCTGCTCCGACAGCATCGAGCGCAGCCGGTCGCGGGCGCCGGGGGTGTAGCCGGCGATCAGCACGCGCTTGCCGGCCGCCTTCAGCTCGCCGATGTGCTGGCGCACCGCGGCGTAGAGATTGACCTCCGGGTTGGCCCGGGCCTCGGCGAAATCGTGCCCGCGCCGGCCGCCGGCATCGGTGCCGCCCTCCGGCGGGGCAAAGGGCGAGAAATCGGCGACCGGCCGGCCGGCCAGGCAGGACTCCCACTCCGCCGAATCGAGATACAGCCGGTCGGGCGGGATCGGGCGGTAGGGCGGCGTCTTCGCCTTCTTCTGCGCCGCCTGGTGGGTCAGCCGCGCCTCGTAGAAGTCGGCGATCTGGGCCAAGCGCTGGTCGCGCGCCTGCTCGAGCTGGTAGTCGAGCGTGACCGAGGCATCGGGCAGATAGTCGAAGACCGTGTCGAGGCGGTCGTAGAACAGCGGCAGCCAGTGCTCCATGCCGGCCTGCTTGCGGCCGGCCGACACCGCCTCGTACAGCGGGTCGTCATCGTTGATGGCGCCGAACAGCTCGCGATAGCCGCTGCGGAACCGGGCGATCGAGGCCGGGTCCAGGAACACCTCGCCCATCGGCTTCAGCGTGATCCGATCGACCTCGCCCGTCGTCCGCTGCGACATCGGGTCGAAACGGCGGATCTTCTCCAGCTCGTCGCCGAACAGGTCGAGCCGCAGCGGCTCCTCCGTCCCCGGCGGGAACAGGTCGACGATGCCGCCGCGGATGGCGAACTCGCCCGGCTCGCGAACCGTCTGGGCACGGAGATAGCCGTTGCGGGCGAGGAACCCCTGCAGCGCCTCGAGATCGACGCGCTGGCCCGGCGCCACCGACAGGCTGGCTTCGGCGAAGGCGTCGCGCGGCGGCACCCGCTGCATCGCGGCGCCGATGGTGGTCAGCACCACGAAGGGCCTGCCGGGCTCCCGCGGCGCCAGCAGGCGGGTCATCGCGTCAACGCGTTCCGCCACCGTCTCCGGGTTCGGCGAGACACGGTCATAGGGCAGGCAGTCCCAGGGCGGCAGCACAACCACCGGCAGGTCGGGCGCGAAGAAGGCCAGCGCCGCCTCCAGCGCCGGCAGCCGAGCGTCGTCGCTGGCCACGTGCAGCAGGCCTTTGTCGCCGGCCTTGCGCGCCAGCTCGGCGATCAGCCGCGCATCCTGGCCCTGCGGCACGCCGCCGATGGTGCGGTGCTGCGCGGCGGCGCGGGCGGCGACGGGTTCAGCCAGGGCACTCATCCGCGCCCCCGGGTCCGGGCATAGTCGATCAACAGCCGCATGACGTCGCTATCGGCCTCGGGCGGTACCGGCGCCCGCTCCGTCACCCAGTCCCACAGATCGGGATCGTTGTTCTCCAAGAGCTCGCTGTAGCGGGCGAGCTGGTCCGCGTCGAGTCGATCCAGCGTGGCATCGGCGAAGCCGCCGAGCAGCAGGTCGGCTTCACGGGTGCCGCGGTGCCAGCTGCGGAAGCGCAGGCGACGGCGCAGCGGCGCGACAGCGTCGCTATCGAACGGCTCGGTCATTGGCTTAAGGTGCGTGTCCACGTGAGCCCCCATATAGACCCGAGCCTTGCGTCCGCAAATCCTCTTCCCGCTCTTTGCTGCCATCGAATCCCTGCACGGCATCGGCCCGAAGACCGCGCGGCTGATCGAAAGGCTGGCCGGGCCGAAGGCGCTGGACCTGCTGTGGCACCTGCCCAGCGGGGTGATCGACCGGCGCCGGCAGGTGACGCTGCGCGAGGCCCAGACCGGCACCATCGTCACCCTGACGCTGAGGATCGACGGCCATATCCGCCCGCCTTCCACCCGGGCCCCGTACCGGGTGCGGGCCTCGGACCCGACCGGCAGCATCGACCTGGTGTTCTTCCACGCCCGGCCGGACTGGCTGGAGACGACCTTCCCGATCGGCCAGACGCGCATCGTCTCCGGCCGCATTGAGCAGTTCCAGGGCGGGCTGCAGATGCCGCATCCCGACCGGGTCGGGACGCTGGAAGAGCGCGACGCGATCGCGGTGGTCGAGCCGGTCTACCCGCTGACCGCCGGCCTGCCGCCGCGCACCTTGGCGAAGGCGGTCGCAGAGGCCCTGGCGCGAGCGCCCGAGTTGCCGGAATGGCAGGGCGCGGCTTGGCTGCAGCGCCGCAGCTGGCCCGGCTGGCGTGAGGCGCTGCGCCGCGCCCATGCGCCGGAAGACCCGGCCGAGCTCGAGCCGCAGGCGCCGGCGCGGCAGCGCCTGGCCTATGACGAGCTGCTGGCCAACCAGCTCGCGCTCGCCCTGTTCCGCCGCTCCACCCGCCAGCGCCCCGGCCGGCCGACCCGGGGCGATGGGTCGCTGCGGGCGACGGTCGAGGCCGCTCTGCCCTTCGCCCTGACCAATGCCCAGCGCCTGGCCCTGGCCGAGATCTATGCCGACATGGCGGCGCCGACCCGGATGCTGCGGCTGCTGCAGGGCGATGTCGGCAGCGGCAAGACCGTGGTCGCCCTGATGGCCATGCTGGCGGCGGTGGAGGACGGCCGCCAGGCGGCGTTGCTGGCCCCGACCGAGATCCTGGCGCGACAGCATCGCGAAACGCTGGCGGCGCTGCTGCAGCCGGTCGGGCTGGAGCCTGGGCTGCTGACCGGCCGCGACAAGGGCAAGGCGCGCAAGGAGACCCTGGCCGGCCTGGCTGACGGGTCGATCCGGATCGCCGTCGGCACCCACGCTCTGTTCCAGGAGAGCGTCGGATTCGCCGATCTCGCCGTGGCCGTCATCGACGAGCAGCACCGCTTCGGCGTGCATCAGCGGCTGCAGCTCTCGGCCAAGGGCCAGGGCGTCGACGTGCTGGTGATGACCGCGACGCCGATCCCGCGCACGCTGCAGCTGACCGCCTATGGCGACATGGAGGTGTCGAAGCTGACCGAGAAGCCGCCGGGACGCACCCCGGTCGACACCCGCGCCGTCTCGGCCGAGCGGATCGACGAGGTGGTGGCCGGCATCGGGCGGCATCTCTCAAGCGGCGGCAAGGCCTATTGGGTGTGCCCGCTGGTCGAGGAATCGGAGACCAGCGACCTCGCCGCCGCCACTGATCGCTTCGACGACCTCCGCCGCATGTTCGGCGAGAAGGTCGGCCTCGTGCACGGCAAGATGAAGGCGGCGGAGAAGGATGCGGTGATGGTCGGCTTCGCCGAGGGCAGCATCGACCTGCTGATCGCGACCACGGTGATCGAGGTCGGCGTCAACGTGCCGGCGGCGACGGTGATGGTGATTGAGCATGCCGAGCGCTTCGGCCTGGCCCAGCTGCATCAGCTGCGCGGCCGGGTCGGGCGCGGCGACGCGGCGTCGCGCTGCATCCTGCTCTATTCGCCGCCCCTGTCGGAGACGGCACGGCAACGGCTGGCGACGATCCGCGAGACCGAGGACGGGTTCCGCATCGCCGAGGAGGATCTGCGCCTGCGCGGCGCCGGCGAGGTGCTGGGCACGCGGCAGAGCGGCCTGCCCGAGTTCCGCGTCGCCGATATCGAGTCCCAGGGCGATCTGCTGGCTGCGGCGCGCGACGACGTCGCCCTTATCCTGAACAAGGACCCGGAGCTGGAGGGCCCGCGCGGCCAGGCGCTTCGCACCCTGCTGTATCTGTTCGAGCACGACGGCAGCGCGAAATATCTGCGGGCGGGGTGACCGCCTGATCTCTGAGATCAGCGATAGAACGCCGTGGCCGCGGTCTCAACGGCGGGGCGTGCGGTGTCCGGCGCGGCCGCCTGCGTGCACCGCACCTTCAGATAGGTCTCGCCCGGCTGGATCGGCAGGGCGGTGTGCGCGATCTGGGCCTGACCTTGGAAGGCACAGGCGGCCGCGCTGGCCGTTTCCGGCCCGTGGATCACGTCGATCGCGGTATCGATTTGACAATCCGCCGGCGACAGGCTGGTCGCGCAGACGAGCAAAAGCATTTTGAACATGGGTAACGGGCCCCCTGAGCCCTGGCCATGAATCTGATGAATGTCGTTGCGGCGAAAAGGGCCGGGATCGTCTCCCGGGCTTAGCGCCGGAGACCATTCACTTCGATTATCGCAAGACAATCCTTAAACGATAGTGATCGCGATCACATCCCTCAAATGAGGTATGAGTCGCAGAATAATCGCGAGCCATTATAAGTAGATAATCCGTGAACTACGGCAAATAGTCTGCATAACTGCCCATTCCTGGCAGAGCACCGATATCGAAAGTACCGATTGTGCTCATTCTCCTCCGTCCGGCCGGCGGTTGAAGTGGCCGAGCAGATCCATCGGCAGCGGGAAGACCACGGTCGAGGAGCGCTCGCCGGCGATGTCGTGCAGCGCCGCGAAATAGCGCAGCTGCATCGCCTGCGGCTCGCGGGCCAGGGCCTGGCCGGCCTGCACCAGCTTCTCGGCGGCCTGCTGCTCGCCCTCGGCGTTGATCACCTTGGCGCGGCGCAGCCGTTCCGCCTCCGCCTGCTTGGCGATCGCGCGGATCATGCTCTCGTTGAGGTCGACATGCTTGATCTCGACATTGGTCACCTTGATGCCCCAGGCGTCGGTCTGCTGGTCAAGGATCTCCTGGATGTCGGCGTTGAGCCGGTCGCGTTCGGCCAGCATCTCGTCAAGATCGTGCTTGCCAAGCACCGAACGCAGCGTGGTCTGCGCCAGCTGGCTGGTCGCGGCCATGAAGTCCTCTACCGCGATGATCGCCCGCTCCGGGTCGACGATGCGGAAGTAGAGCACGGCATTGACCTTGACCGAGACGTTGTCGCGCGAGATCACGTCCTGGGGCGGCACATCCTGGACCACCACGCGCAGATCGACCCGCACCATCTGCTGCACGATCGGGATGAGCAGGACCAACCCCGGCCCTTTCACCCCGGTGAAGCGACCGAGGGTGAAGACCACGGCGCGCTGATATTCACGCAGGATGCGGATCGCGGCGGCAATGAACGCGACCGCAAGCACCAGCAGCAGGCCGTAGGCCACATTGTCGAGAAGGGTCATCGTCGATCTCCGTCGCGAGGCTTGGCCCGGCGCCGGACCAGGAGCGTCAGCCCCTGGATCCCGGCGACCTCCACCGTTTCGCCGGGGCCCAATCCGGCTTCGCCACGGGCCTGCCAGCGCTCGCCGCGGGCGAACACGTGGCCTGCTTCGCCCTTCCAGTCGATGATCCGCGCCGGCAACCCCTGCATCGCCTGAGCGCCCGCCCGCGCCGGGCGCCGCCGGGCCCGCCAGAGCTGGTTGCTGACGGCGAAGACCAGCCCGGCCATCATCGCGATGGCTATGCCGATGACCGGCCAGGAGAGCTGGTAGCCCGGCCCCTCGATCCGCAGCAGCATGGCGGCACCGAGCAGGAAGGAGATGACGCCGCCGAGGCCGAGCACGACCGTAGGATTGAAGGCCTCGACCACCAGGAAGGCGATGCCGAGCAGCATCAGCGCCAGGCCGGTGTAGTCGATCGGCAGCATGTCGAGGGCGTAGAAGCCGAGCACCAGGCAGACCGCCCCTATGACGCCCGGGGCGACGGCACCGGGGCTGGTGAATTCGAAGATCAGGCCGTAGACGCCAATCAGCATCAGGATGATCGCGACATTGGGATTGGTGATGACGGAGAGCAGCCGGATCAGCCAGCCGGGCTCGATCGCCTCGAGCGCGAGATCCCTGGTCGCGAGGCGCCGGTGGGTCCCGTCCGCCATGGTGACGCTGCGGCCGTCGATCCGCTCCAGGAGATCGGCCGCGTCGCGGGCGACGAGGTCGATCACCCCGGCGGCGAGCGCGGCATTGGCCGAGAGGCTGGCCGCCTCCCTCACCGCTTTTTCCGCCCAATCGGCGTTGCGGCCGCGCAGCTCTGCGAGGCTGCGGATGAAGGCGATGGCGTCGTTCGTCACCTTCGCCATCATCGCCTCGTCGCCTTTCCCGCCCTTGCCCTCGTCGCCCGGGCCGGGCGCCCCCGGCGGTACGCCGCCGATCTGCACCGGCGTCGCGGCGCCGAGATTGGTGCCCGGCGCCATCGCCGCCACATGCGTGGCGTAGAGGATGTAGGTGCCGGCGCTGGCGGCATGGGCGCCGGACGGCGCGACGAAGCCGGCGACCGGCACCGGCGAGGCCAGCACATCGGCGATGATCTCGCGCATGCTGGTGGCGAGGCCGCCGGGCGTGTCGAGACGCAGCACGACGACCCCGGCCTTCCGCCCTGCCGCTTCCGCCAGGCTGTCGTGGACATGGCGCGCCGTCGCCGGGCCGATCGGCCCATCGATCGCGACCAGTAGCGCCGGCCCGGACGGCACAATCTCGGCCGCGCCATCCTCCGCGGCCGCGGGGCTGGAGGCGGCGATCACACCGGCGACGAGAACCGCCGCAAACAGGGCCGCACGCGACACGCTCACGCTTCCGAGCTCCCTTCGGAAAGATATGGGAGCTCCGGGACCATCCGGCCATGGGCGCCCTGAGGCGGGCCATGGGCCGGAGGGTGCGGTTTGGGCTCGTCTGCTGCGCCGAAATGTCGGACGATACCCTTGGAACCGAACGCATCAGCAAACCCGACGGCGATCGGGCGGATGCACGGAGCTGAGAAGGGGAAACGGCCATGACCGACATCGCCGAACGGCAAATCACCGATCTCGACGATCCCTATCACCTCACGCCCGAAGGCGTGCAGGAGCCGCCCACGGGCTGGGCCGCCAGCCTGAAGCATCTCGGGCCCGGGCTGATCCTGTCGGCCTCGATCGTCGGGTCCGGGGAGCTCGTCGCCACCACCACCCTGGGCGCGCAGGTGGGCTTCGCACTCCTCTGGATGGTCATCTTCTCGACCTTCGTGAAAGTGGCCGTGCAGGTCGAGCTGGCGCGCTGGACGATCTCCACCGGCCAGCCGGCCCTGACCGGCTACAACAAAGTGCCGCCGGTCTTCGGCCGCGTCGGCTGGGTCAACCTGCTCTGGGCCGTCATGGCGCTGTCGAAGATCCTGCAGGTCGGCGGCGTGCTGGGCGGCACGGCCCTGGCCTTCTCGATCCTGCTGCCGCTCGGAGGGCCGCCGCTCGGCGCCGTCTCGCTCGGGATCTGGACGGCGCTCTTGGTCTGCGTCTCGATCGCGCTGCTCTATTCCAACAACTACAACCTGATCGAGCGGGGCGCGGTGTTCCTGGTCGTGATCTTCTCCCTCGTCACGGTGGTGATCGCGCTCGGCCTGCCCTTCACGCCTTATCCCTACGCCGCCGACGATCTGGCGACCGGGCTGGCCCTGACCATCCCAGCGGGGGCGGTGGGCGCAGCGATCGCCATGTTCGGCATCACCGGCGTCGGCGCCGACGAGCTGACCTTCTATACCTACTGGTGCGTCGAGAAGGGCTATGCGCGGTCGGTCGGTCCCAATGACGGCAGCGAGGCCTGGAAGCGCCGCGCCCGGGGGTGGATCAGCGTGATGTACAAGGACGCCTTTCTGTCCTGGTGCATCTATACCTTCTCCACCATCGCCTTTTACATCATGGGCGCCGCGGTGCTGAACCCGCAGGGGCTGGTGCCGGCCGGCAACGAGATGATCACCACCGTCTCGCGCATGTACACCGACACGCTCGGCGAATGGGCCGGCTTCCTGTTCCTGGTCGGCGCGATCGCGGTGCTGGGCTCGACTCTGTGGGCCGCGATTCCGAGCTGGGCGCGGATGTATGTCAACCTGCTCGCCGTCATCGGCGCGGTGAACTGGCAGGACACGCAGGAGCGGACTCGCTGGATCCGTATCTTCACGGTCGCCCTGCCGATCATCTGGGGGCTGGCCTACATGACCGTGCAGTCGCCGGTGCTGATGATCCAGATCGGCGGGGTGGCGACCGGCATCTTCCTTCTCGCAGCGGTGGTGGCGGTCTGGTACCTGCGGCGCTCCGAGACCGACCCCGAGCTGTATGGTGGCACAGCCTTCAACGCTCTGCTGGTGATCAGCAGCATCGCAATCGTGCTGCTGGGGATCTATACCGGCGCGAGCGTGCTGGGCATCAAGCTCGCCTGAGGCGGGAGCACAGACCGATGCGGCCGGGCGCGGCGAACCGCGCCCCGGTCGGGATCAGAAGGTCAGGACCGTGCCGGCGGTCAGGGCCGAGGTCTCGAAGTCCTTGCCCACGCGGAACTCGTTCTTCTCGTAACGCAGCTCGCTGAACAGGTTGAACCCTGGCGCGAGATTGTAGACTAGGGTGCCGATCACGCTGTGATTGGCCTTCAGGTCCTCGCCATCGGTGAAGCTGGACTCCAGCCCGTTGCCCTTCTCTGCCGTGGTGTAGGCGTAGCCGACCGAGGCCAGCCAGGGCCCGGTGGTGTAGGACAGGTCGCCGACAATCGAATCGATCGCCTTGTCGGTCGCGTAGATGCTGGAGAAGTGGGTCCAGTTCACGCTGGCCCAGATGCCGTTGGCGAAGCCGACCTGGCCGCCGAGCGTATAGGCCTCGAAATCGTGGTTGCCGCTGACGCCGTTGCCGGTATTGGCCGTGCCGGCGATACGCAGCGACGTGCCGTCGAAGGTCTGGCTGTAGTCGAGGCCGGCGGTGACGACGTTCTCATAGAGGGTGCTGCCGTCGTTGATCAGGTCGTTGCGGCCGCCATTGCCGGCATGGCCGTTGCCGCCGGCAACGGGTGTGAAATCGACGCCGAAGGAGAAGCCGGAGAAGCTCGGCGAGGTGTATTTGATCTTAGTGTCCTTGCCGCTCAGCCCGCCGATATTGTCGTAGGCGGCCACGGCGAAGAACCGGTCGCTGCCGCTGAAGGTGTTGGCGGAGCTGCGGAAGCCGTCGGCCCAGTCGGTGTCGAGGCCGAACTTCGTGGCCAGCGTCTGATGGGCGTAGACCACGCCGATATCCTCGGCGATGTAGGGCGCGTCGCCGAAGGTCACTGTGCCGAAGTCGCCCTTGACGTACACATAGGTGCGGTCGACTGTGACGTCCTGGCGCCGGTTGACGTTGTTGAAGCGGATGCGGGCGCCGTATTCCAGGCCGGAATCGGTGACGTTCTTGACGTCGAACTGCATCCGCGCGCCCGACGAGAAGTCGTAGTCGCGGTCGAACTTCTCGGTGCCGTTGTCGGTCAGCGACAGGCCGGCCAGGAAGCCGATTCGGCCGGAGATCTTGAGCTGCAGGCCTGACGTGACGTTGGCGTCGGCGGCTTGGGCAACGCCCGCAGCCGCGGTCGCGGCCAGCACGGCCCCGCAGAATAAGCTCTTCCTCATGGAAACCTCTGATCGCAAGCGATCGTTTCGGGATGACGCAGTGCAACATGTCGAGCAAAAATCAAAAAACAAAGCAAAAACAACGTTGTAACCAGAATATCATAGGATCGTCCCTGAACGCGGAATTCCGTATTCCACCGAGCAGCCGACCGGGAGTCCTGGCCGGTCCCATTGCGCTTCGCCCAAGATCAGGCCAGGAAAGCAGCCATGGAGACCCTCGATCTGGCCAAGATCCGCCCTGCCGATGAAGGCCCCGACTTCGTACCGCGGCCGCACCAGGTCGTAGCGCGCGATGCCATCCTCGCGGCCCGGGCGGCGGGACGCCCGGGCTTCCTGCTGGGCGACCTGACCGGGCTGGGCAAGACCCTGTCCGCCTGGCTGGCCGTCGCCGCGATGCCGGAGGAGGAGGTGCTGGTGATCTGCCCGAAAGGCGCGATGCCGCAATGGCGGCGCACCATCGCGCGCTCCGGCACCCCGGCGAAGCGGGTGACGCTGATCAATTTCGAGAAAACCAAGTCGCTGCTGGCGCCGCCGCCGGTCAGCACCAAGCGCTCGACCCGCGCCAGGAACAACGAGCTGGTCAAGCACGGCACGCCGAAACGGACCTGGCCGATCGTGGTGATCGACGAGGCGCACCGCATCCGCAACCCGAACTCCCAGCAAGGGTTGGTCTGCCGGCAGATGGCCGCAGCCGCGGCCTTCACCATCTATATGAGCGCCACCGCAGGCCAGGCACCGCACGAGCTGTCCTATCTCGGCCGGCTGCTGGCCGAGGCGGCCGGCGGCGGCACCGGCGACCTGGACGGGTTCCGCGCCCTGATGAAGCGGCTGCGCATCGGGCGTGCCAAAGGCCGCTGGAAGAACTGGAGCTGGGAGCCGAACCCGGAGGACCGCCGGGTGATGGCCGAGCTGCTGTACAAGGGGCCGCGGGCGATCGGGCTGCGCCGCCGGCCGGAGGACATCGCCGGCTGGCCGGAGGTGCAGCGCGAGCTGGCCCCCACGGCGCTGGACGCCTCGGCTCGGCGGCTCTACGAGGCCACCTGGCGCGAGTTCCGGCGCGAGCTCGGCCTGGCCGGCGGCAGCACCCGCCGCGCCACCGGCTGGGCCGCCGATCTGCGCTTCCGCCAGAAGGCCAGCCTGCTGCGCATCGCCGGCACCGCCGAGTTCTGCGAAGACCTGCTGGCGAACGGGCAGCAGGTCGCGATCTCCGTCGCCTTCCTGGAGACCAGCGCCATGCTGGCCGAGGCGCTGCGCGGCCGCGGCTGGTCGGTGGGAGAGATCAACGGCACGCAATCCGGCGAGGCCAACGAGGCCATCCGCGTCGCCTTTCAGACCGGTCGGCTGGACGCCGTGCTGTTCACGGTGACCGAGTCGATCTCGCTGCATCGTGGCGAGCTGCCGGGCGGCGAGCGCGACCGGTCGCTGGTGGTGCACGACATGCGGCACAGCGCGATCCAGCTGCAGCAGATCGAGGGACGCTGCCACCGCGATGGCGAACGCGCGGTGATCTACTACGCCTATGCCGAGGGCACGGTGGAGGAGACGGTGGCCGCCATGGTGATCGCCCGGATGGCGTCGATGGAGGGCATGGCCGGCGACGACACCGCGCTGCTTGACGCCATCGCCGCCGTGGTCGAGACCGCGGCGATGCGGCGCGACGCGGCCTGATCGGAAACCGCCCTGCTGTGAGAATGCCTTGATGAACGCGGACGACGTGCTGAGACGCTACAGGGACGAAGAGCTGCCCGATTTTGCCGGGATCGATCTGTCCGACGTGAACCAGGTCGGGATCTTCGGCGACGCCCCGATTCATATCGCGGCGATCCGCGGCCGGACCGATGAGATTATGGCGCTGCTGGACGGTGGCGCCGATGCGAATGCGTCGGGCGAGCTCGGCAACACCCCGTTGCACGAGGCCGTGATGCAGAACCGGATCCAGGCCGCGAAGCTGCTGCTGGACCGCGGCGCCGACCCGCACCGGAAGAACCGCTTCGGTGGCTCACCGCTGGATGCTGCGCGCTCCCGCCAGAATCGGCGCCTCGTCCGGCTGCTGGAGGGCGGCGGTCCATTCCGCCGCCGCTGACTACCAGAGGTTCTTGCCGTCGATCACCTGAACCGGCACCACATCGAGATCGAAATCGTCGAGCAGCCGGGCGTTGATGCTGACCTTGAGCCGGGTGAAATCGGGCTTGCCGTCGACCCAGTCCGGCGTCTCGGTGTAGGTGCCGCAGCCGCAGATGGCGCAATGGTGATGCTGAACCGTGTAGCTGCGCCATTGATACGTCGACACACGGTCGCGCGCCGTCAGCAGCTTGAACTGCTCGGCCGGGTAATAGGCCCACAGCGCGCCGCGCTTAGCGCAGAAGGAGCAGGTGCAGCGGGTGACGCTCTTCGGCGCCGTCGGCACCTCGAATTGAGTCGCGCCGCAATGGCAGCTTCCCTTGACCGTCATGGCGTTCCCCCATCGATGGGTCGGCGAGTCCCGACCCATCAGTGTCGCCGAGATCGGCCCCTCTAAGCCACTGCCCGCCGCTCCGGCTGCGATGGTGAGCACGCCCCGGCCCCGATCACGCCAGCGAGCGTTTCGACGGCATCGATCATACGATCGGTCGCTTCCAGGAGGGCCATGGTCACCGGCCGGTCGGTCTCCGGCAGGCCGGCGGGGTCGAGCAGCTCCGCCAAGGCCCGGTGCCGGGCCGGCAGGTCGGATGGGATCGCCGGCGGCCGATGGTCGCGCAGGGCGGAGGCCAGCTCGCCCAGGGCGGCGGCGACGGCGCGGCCGAAGGGCTCGATCGCGGCATGCTTCGCCAGCGCCGCCGCGCCGTGGTCGTGCAGCGCGCTTTCCAGCGCCATGCCGGCGCGCAGGATGCGGTTGGCGTTGGCGAAGATCGCCTCGGCCCGCGCCGGCTGACCGGGATCAGCCGGCTCGACCCGCAGCCGCTCGACCGAGGCCTGGGCGTTCACACGGGCGGCGCGGGCGGCGGCACGGGCATCAGCCTGGGCCTTCGGGTCGGCGCCCAGGAGCGCCTTCAGGTATGCGGCATAGGCGTCGAGCATCGCGGCGATCACCGGCCGCTCTCGCCCCCGCTCCCAGGTCGGCCACAGCAGATAGGCGGCCAGCGCCAGCAGGCTGCCCAGCACGGTGGCGACGCCGCGGTCCAGCAGCGTGTGCCCGGCCGGCTGGCCGGCCAGGCCGAGCAGCAGCACCACCACGGCGGTCAGCAGCGATACCGCCAGGCCGTAATGCACCGGCGCCAGGTAACGGAAGCCGAAATAGAGCGGTGCGATCAAGAGCGCCTGGGCCAGCGGATGGTCGAACACGAGATAGACCACCGCCGAGGCCACCAGCAGGCCGGCCAGGGTGCCGAACATGCGCAGCAGGCCGAAGCTGACGGTGCCGCCGAAATCCGGCTTCAGCACGATCACCACCGTCATGGCGATCCAGTAGTACTGCGGCAGGCCGACGGCACGGCCCAGCGCCTCCGCCGCCACCACACAGGCGGCGCAGCGCAGCGCATGGCGGCCGGCGGCCGAGGACAGCGACAGGTTGGCGCGCAGCGTCGCCAGCGGCGCGCCGGGGCGCAGCGCCGGCGGCTGCAGGGCGTCGCGCTCGGCCGCCCGCCGGTCGCCGCGGACGCCGGCCTCGGCCGTGTTGCGGATCGCGGCGCGCAGCGCGCCGGCCAGGCCGATCGCCCGCGCCTCCGCCAGGTGCAGGCGCGACCGCAGGAGCGGATCATGCGTCGCGTGGCGGGCGTCGCGCAGCCCGGCCAGCGCCGCCTCGAAGCCCTTCAGCGCCGCCCCGCCCTCCATCGGCCGGCCTTGGCGCAGCGCCATGCCGAGGCCGCGCAGCACCACCGCCGCCTGGCGCATCACGGCCGGCAGCGCCGGGTCGTCGACTTGGCCGCGTAGGTCGGACAGCGCCAAGAGCTCGAGCCGGATGCGCTCGGCCAGGCCGAGCAGCACCCGGAACGCCTCCACCCCGCGGATCCGGGCGGCACCGCTGCGGGCCAGCAGCTGCTGCGCCTCGCCCAGGGAATCGGCCAGCGGCATGAATTCGGTGTCCTCCGGCATCGCCCGCGCGATCTCCGACAGCATGCGGTAGACCGAGGCCAGCGCGTCGCGCTCCGGCTGGTAGATCCGCAGCGGCCAGGCGGCGACGGAAAGCAGCGTCGCCAGCAGACCGCCGGCGAGGAACAGGCCGGAAGCCGCCCAGGGATCGAATCCGTGGCCGGCGGTGCCGGCGGTCACCACCAGCACGATCAGGATCGCGGTGCCGCCCTGCGTCGCCACCGGGCCGAGCGCCACCAGCATGGCGAGCAGGAAGGCCGAGACCGCCAGCACCGGCAGGAACAGCGGCCAATGGGTACCAAGCGAGAAGCCGGCCAGCGCCGCGAGCCCGGCGCCGAGCGAGATCAGCATCATGCGACGCAGGCGAAGCGCATGCGGTCCCGGCGCGTCCGAGGTGACGACATTGAGCGCGCCGCCGGCGACGGCGAGGCCGACGTCGGTCTGGCCGAAGATCACGCCCAGGATCACCGGCAGCGCCACGGCCAGCGCGTTGCGCAGCGCCACCGGCCAGGGGATGGTGGCACGGTTCCATTGCACCAGTGCCATCAGGAGCGGCGATCGCCGGCGGGGCGCCGCCTCCGTCACCGCCATGCTGCTCCAAGCGCCTGAACGATCATCCATCTGCCTTCTTCGAGTCGTCCCCCGAAGCATGATGCCCGCCGATGTTCCGGGGCGTCGACCTTCGATCCGGTCCGGCGGACATCGATTCTTCACCGGGCCGAAACAGATCCGTCATCTCCACTCCCTATCATCCGCGCGCCGCGAGACGCAGCGGAACCGGACACCGGCCGCGGCACCAACGCTCGCTTTTCGACACATCCGATTGCCGCCGCCCGTCGGGCCGCCCGATGCGCGGGTGATTTGCCATGACGTCCGGCGCGATCGGCAGCAGCAAGGAGCCGACCCGTGCGGGTGATCCAGATCACCGATACCCATCTCAGCCCCGGCAAGCGGCATTTCGCGCCGAACTGGGCGCCCCTGGCAGACTGGCTGCAGGGCGCCCGGCCGGACCTGGTGGTCCACACCGGCGACCTCAGCGTCGATGGGGCGGATGTCGAAGCCGATCTGGAATACTGCGCCGAGCTGCTCCGCGGCTTGCCCTGTCCCGTCCTCTCAGTGCCCGGCAACCACGATGTCGGCGACCTGCCCGGCACCCGCCAGCCGGTGACCCTTGAGCGGCTGGAGCGCTGGCGCCGCATCGTCGGGCCGGACCGCTGGGTGCACGACCAGCCCGGCTGGCGCCTGATCGGTCTGAACAGCCAGGTCATCGGCGCCGGCGACGAGGAGGAGGCAGAGCAATTCGCCTGGCTGGAGGGCGTGCTGCAGGCTTGCGAGGGCCAGGGCGTCGTGGTGTTCACCCACAAGCCCCTCTTCGTCGACCAGCCGGACGAGGGCGACACCGGCTATTGGAGCATCCGCCCGGCGCAGCGCCGTCGGTTCTTGGAGCTGTTCGAACGGCACGGCGTGGCCCTGGTCGCCAGCGGCCATCTGCACCGGGCCTGGACCGGCGTCCAGGCCGGCACGCGCTACGTCTGGGGCCCCTCCTCCGGCTTCATCGTCGGGCCAATGGAGCGCGACATGCCGGGCGACCGCATCCTCGGCGCCGTGATCCACACGCTGGACGAGACCGCGTCGAGCGAGATCGTCGAGCTGCCGGCGCTGCGGCCCTTCCTGATCGACGATGTGATCCACGAGGTCTATCCGCGCCACCAGCCCGCCGAGGGCGCGTCGTGACCGGGCTGGCGCTGCGCCGCATCAGCAAGGCCTTCGGCGGCAACCGCATTCTGCAGGATGTCACCATCGACGCCGCGCCGGGCGAGTTCATCGCCCTGGTCGGGCCGTCCGGCTGCGGCAAGACCACCCTGCTCCGCATCGCCGCCGGGCTGGAGCATGCCGACACCGGCTCGGTGCAGCTGGGCGACCGCGACATCACCGCGCTGCGCCCGGCGGCGCGCGATATCGCCATGGTGTTCCAGTCCTACGCGCTGTACCCGCATCTGACCGCGGCGCAGAACATCGCGGTGCCGCTGGCGATGCGGCGACTGTCGACGGCCCAGCGCCTGCCCTTCATCGGCAACCTGATGCCCGGCCAGCGCGCCCTGCGCACGGAGATCCAGGTCCAGGTGCGCGAGACCGCGGCGAGCCTGAGGATCGACCATCTGCTGGACCGCAAGCCGGGCCAGATGTCGGGCGGGCAGCGCCAGCGCGTAGCCCTGGCCCGGGCCCTGGTGCGCCGGCCCGCCGCCTTCCTGATGGACGAGCCGCTGTCGAATCTCGACGCCAACCTGCGGGTCCACACCCGCGGCGAGATCGTCGAGCTGCACCGCCGCGCCGGGGTCACCACGCTCTATGTCACCCATGACCAGTCGGAGGCCTTGAGCATGGCCGATCGGGTTGCGGTGATGATGGGCGGCCGCCTGCTGCAGCTGGACAGCCCGGCCCGGGTCTATGCCGACCCGGCCCATGTCGAGGTGGCGCAGTTCATCGGCAGCCCGCGCATCAACCTGCTGCAAGCGGTGCTGGACGAAGCGCGCGCCGCCCGCATTGGCGGCCGGATCCTGGTCGACGGCGTCGAGGCCGCGCCCGGCACCGCGGTGACGCTGGGCGTGCGGCCGGAAGCGCTGCGCTTCCTGATGCCGGGCCAGCCCGGCTTGGCGGCGACGGTGCACCGGCTGGAGTTCCTGGGCTCCGAGCTGCTGGTCTTCCTCACCCTAGCCGACGGGGCGGAGCTGGTCGCCAAGACCGCCCCGGCCCTGGCCGCCGAGCTGGCGCCGGGCACCGCGGCGACCCTGGCGGTCGACGCCGCCGACGTCCTGGTCTTCGGCCCCGAGGGCGGCCGTCTGCCGGTCACGGCGACGCCGCTGCGGATCGCTGCCCATGGCTGACCTGGTGTTAGATGACGGCACCGCCCGCCGGGCTGCCCGGGCCGCGGCGCGGGCGGAGGGCTTCGCCGCCTGGCGCCTGTCCGCCCCGGCGGTGCTGCTGCTGGCGGCGCTGATCCTGGCCCCGACCCTGGCGGTGCTGGGCTTCAGCCTGACCGATTTCGAGCTGGGCTATGACGGCGTGCAGTTCATCGGCCTCGACAACTACGCCGAGCTGCTGGGCGACCGCACCTTCCTGATCTCGCTGAAGAACACCGCGGTCTACACCGCCATCGTCACTCCGGCCTCGGTGCTGCTCGGCCTCGGCGTCGCGCTGCTGATCGAGGCGGAGACGCGCGGCCGGGCGCTGTTCCGCACCGTCTACTTCCTGCCCGTCGCCTCGCTGCTCGTGGCCATGGCCACCGTCTGGCAGTACCTGCTGCACCCCAGCATCGGCCCGGTGAACGAGATGCTGCGCCTGTTCGGCATCGCCGGCCCGAACTGGCTGGGCGACAGCAAGACCGTGCTGCTGAGCCTGGCGCTGATCGGGGTGTGGCAGTCGGTCGGCTTCAACATGGTGCTGTTCCTGGCCGGGCTGACCGCGATCCCGCGCGAGCTGTACGCCGCCGCCGAGATCGACGGCGCCGCCAGCGTCTGGGAGCGGTTCCGGCTGGTCACCTGGCCGATGCTGGGGCCGACCACCCTCTTCGTGATCACCATCAGCGTGGTCAATGCGGTGAAGGTGTTCGAGACCGTCGGCACCCTGACCCAGGGTGGCCCGAACAAGGCGTCGGAGGTCCTGCTCTGGACTATCTACCAGGAGGGCTTCGTCTATCTCCGCGTCGGCTACGCCTCGGCGATGACGGTGGTGTTCCTGGCCGTGCTGGTGGCGCTGATGCTGCTGCAGTACCGGGTGCTCGACCGGCGGGTGCATTACACATGAGCCGCCAACCCTGGAGCCTGCTGCGGATCGTGCGCCTGGCCCTGCTGTCGGCTGGCGCCCTGGTCTTCATCGCGCCCTATCTGTGGATGCTGTCGGTCGCGGCCAAGTCGCAGGACGAGATCTTCTCCTCCTCCCTGTCGCTGCTGCCGCAGCGCTGGGCATTGGCCGAGAATCTGACCAAGGCGCTGACCCGGGTGCCGATGGCGCAGATTCTGCTGAACGGCGTCATCGTCTGCGGCCTGATCCTGGTGCTGCAGGTGCTGGTCGCCGTGCCCTGCGCCTATGCCATGGCCAAGCTGCGCTTCCGCGGCTCCAAGGTCATGGTCACGATGATCATGCTGGGCCTGCTGGTGCCGATCCATGCCATCGCCCTGCCGATCTACGTCGCGCTGTCGGCCACCGGCACGCTGAACACCTATGTCGCGCTGGTCGCGCCCTTCACCATCTCGGTGTTCGGCATCTTCCTGTTCCTGCAGTTCTTTCGGGCGATGCCGGACGACCTGATCGCTGCGGCCCGGCTGGACGGGATGTCGGAACTGGCGATCGTCTGGCGCGTCATCGTGCCGAACGCCTGGCCGGCGATCACCGCCTTCGCGATCTTCTCGGTCGTCGCCCATTGGAACGACCTGTTCTGGCCGCTGATCGTGGTCAGCGACACCAGGATGGCGACGCCGCCGCTGGGCCTGCTGTTCTTCCGCGCCGCCGAGGCCGGCGACGATTACGGCGCGCTGATGGCGGCGACGGTGATCGTCACACTGCCGCTGGTCGCCGCCTTCCTGGCAGCCCAGCGCCGCTTCATCGAAGGCATCACCCTGACCGGGCTGAAGGGCTGACCCGGTCGCATTTCCAGAGAGGGGCAATCGTGAGACTGATCCGAACCGCGCTGGCGGGCATGGCGCTGGCGGCCGCGATGACCGGCGCCGCGCAGGCCGAAACCACCCTGACCGTCCACTACCCGATGCCGGGCTTCTTCAAGGACGTGATGGACACGATCTCGCAGAAGTTCATGGCCGAGCATCCGGACGTGAAGATCGTCTTCGCCAGCCCCTCGCCGACCTATGAGGACGGGCTGCAGCAGATCCTGCGCCAGGCCGGCACCGCGGAAATGCCGGACATCACCTTCATCGGCCTGAACCGGCTTCGGGTGGTGGCGGAGCGCGGCATCTCGGTCGACCTCAGGCCCTTTGTCGAGAAGGACGGCCATATGGCCGAGCAGGGCTTCAGCGACCATATCCTCGGCCTGGCCCAGTTCGGCGGGCAGCAGGCCGGGCTGGCCTTCGCCACCTCGAACCCGATCATGTACTACAACGCCGACCTGGTGCGGAAAGCCGGCGGCGACCCGGACACGCCGCCCAAGACCTGGGACGAGGTCCTGGCGCTGGGCGCCAAGATCAAGGCGCTGGGCGACGGCGTCGGCGGCATCGACTTCCGCTGGCAGGGCGACGACTGGATGTTCAGCGCCCTCCTGTTCGGCGCCGGTGGCGAGATGCTGACGCCGGACGAGAAGAAGGTCGCCTTCGACGGGCCGGAGGGCCTGGCCGCCTTCACCCTGGTCCAGCGCATGGTGACCGAAGGCGGCATGCCGGTCTTCACCAAGTCGGCTGGCGAGCAGGCCTTCGTCGCCGGCAAGGTCGGCTTCGCCTTCCAGACCACGGGCGCGCTGCGCAACACCATCAAGAATGTCGGCGACAAGTTCGAGCTGCGCACCGCGCCGATCCCGCTACTGGATCCGGCCAAGGGCAGGCTGCCGACCGGCGGCAACGCCGCGGTGATGCTGACCCGCGACCCGGCCAAGCAGCAGGCGGCGTGGGAGTTCATCAAATTCGCCGCCGGCCCCTATGGCGCCTCGGTGGTGGTGCCGGGCACCGGCTATGTCCCGAACAATGAGCTGGCGGCCAAGTCGCCTGAATATCTCGGCGACTTCTACGCCAAGAACCCGCTGTTCCGCGCCGGGCTGGAGCAGATGCCGAAGATGCGGCCCTGGTACGCCTTCCCCGGCAGCAACGGCGTGAAGGTGACCCAGACCATCGTCGACAACCTGTCGCGGGTGGTCGAGCAGAGCGCGACGCCGGAGGAAGCCTTGGCCGACGCCGCCGACGAGGTGCAGAAGCTGCTGCCGCGGCGCTGAAGGGCTGCAACCGGCCTCGAATCGCCGCTACAAGGGACGAGGGTCGGACATCCGTCCGGCCCTTTCCGTTTTCGGGTCAGTGCTCATGTCCGCCGACGATATCGCCTGGAGAGTGGAGGAAGCCTGCCAGAACGCCTGGCCGTCGCCACGGCAGGTGCTGCTGGGCGGCTGGCTGCTGCGGGCGTCGGGCGGAACCACGCGCCGGACCAACTCGGTCAATCCGCTGCGGGGCGGTCCGCACGACCCGAGCGGCATCATCGCCGCGACCGAGAGCATCTATCGCGGCCTCGGGCAGCCGGCCATCTTCCGGGTGCCGTCGATCGCGGCTGGCATGGACGGGCCGCTGCAACGGCAGGGCTATGCCGCCGAGGCCGAGACCACCACCCTGCTGGCGGGTCTGGCCGACCACCGGCCAAGGGACTGTGCTGAGATCGAGCTGATGGACCGGCCGGGCGAGGATTGGCTCGCCCTGCGGTCCGACCCGGCCGACCCCATCTTCCGCCGGATGGTCGACAGCATCGTCCTGCCCAGGGCCTTCGCGGCCTGCCGTATCGACGGCCAGGTGGTGGCGAAGGCCTACGGGGTCGTGCATGACCGGCTTCTGGTGGTCGAGGCCGTCGCCACCCATCCGGAGCATCGCCAGCGCGGATACGGGGCCCGGACCGTCGGCCATCTGATGGACTGGGCGCTGACGCAAGGCGCCGGCGGCGCCTGCCTGCAGGTGATGACCGACAACCGGCCGGCCCTGGCCCTCTATGCGTCGCTCGGCTTCCGGACGGAGCTGTATCGCTATCACTATCGCAGCAAAGCGGCGGCCGGCTGATCAGCCGGCCGCTGTCCAGAGAGAACCGTCATTGCGAGGAGGCGAAGCCGACGAAGCAATCCATGCTGCCGTTCTCGCTGCCCTGGATTGCTTCGCTGCGCTCGCAATGACGGCTCTCTCGTGGGCTCGCCTGTATCAAATCCTGGCGACCAGCGCCGCCAGCTGGTCGGCGCACTGGCCCCAGCCTTCGTGGAAGCCCATCTTCTCGTGCTCCTCGCGATCGGCGACGGTCCAGTGCAGCGCCCGGGCCGTGTAGCGGGTCTTCCCGTCCTCGTCCTCGAAGGTGATGACGCCGGTGAAGAACGGCTTCTCCGACGGCTCCCAGGCCTTGGTGTAGGCATCGGTGAAGACGATGCGCTCGTTCTTGACCACTTCGAGATAGACGCCCCGCATCGGGGATTCGGTGCCGTCGGGGCCGCGCATCACGATCAGGTTGGAGCCGCCTGGACGCAGATCGACCTCGATCACCGGGGTGGTCCAGGGCCGCGGCGTGAACCACTGCTTCATCAGCTCGGGCTCGGTCCAGGCCCGGAACAGCTTCTCGCGCGGCGCGTCGATCAGGCGGGTCAGCACCAGCTCGCGGTCGGAGGCGGGTTTGGGGGTGTCGGTCATGGATGGTCTCCTGGGATCAGCGTTCGATGCACCGAGGACGCCTGCTGCGCCGACGGACCGACATCCTGCCGAAATTTTTCCCCGGCATCGACCGGATCAGCCGGCCGCGCGGACCTCCAGAAACGCCTGGCGCAGCCGCTCGGCGACCGTCGGGCCGCTGCGCCGGCGCGGCTGGCCGAGATGGAGGTGGCGCAGATCGTCCATGAACTCCTCCCACAGCGCCGGTCCGCCCTCCTCCAGCAGTTGGGCGCGGATCGACAGGTCGCGGGTGGCCGGCAGGTGGCGGCGGCCCCAGGCGCCCATATGGGCGAGCAGCGGCACCAGTTGGATCGCCTTCTCGGTCAGGCTGTAAATTGCCTTCTGCTTGTGGCTCTCGTCGCCGGTGCGGGTCAGGAATCCGGCCTCGGTCAGCCGCTTCAGCCGGTCGGCCAGGATGTTGGAGGCGATCCCCTCCTCCGACTGGGTCAGCAGCTCCCGGAAATGTCGCCGGTCGCCGAACATGATGTCGCGGATCACCAGCAGGCTCCAGCGGTCGCCCAGGGCCTCGAGAGTGAGATTGATCGGACAGCCGGATCGCGGTTCGCTGCTCATGATGGGTCGCCTCCTTTCCGCTTGCAATATGCAATCGGATGATCTAGAAGACAACCAGTTTCTATTCGCAATCAGTTTGTATCCAACTCGGAGGGAACCGATGCGTAAGGCCGTTCTGTCGATGTTCATCAGCCTCGACGGCTACATCACCGGGCCGAAGGGGGAGTTCGTGGCGCCGGAATGGTCCGACGACCTGGCGACGCATTGGTCCGGCTATGCCCTGGAGCGGGCCGGGCACCTGCTCTACGGCCGGGTCAACTTCCTGTTCAACAAGGCGTTCTGGGAGCCGGCGGCGACCGACCCGAACAGCCCGGCCGCCGGCGTCCCCTACGCCGCGGTGATGAACCGCCTGCCCAAGACCGTGTTCTCGACCACGCTGGTCGGCGATCCCGGCTGGAACGGCACGGTGGTGCGCGACGACCTGGAGGGCGCCGTCGCACGGCTGAAGGCGGAGGGCGAGGGAGACCTGTTCATGTTCGGCGGCGCCGGCATCGCCCAGAGCTTCGTCGTTCGCGACCTGTTCGACGAATACCGGCTGATGGTGACGCCGAACCTGTTCGGCGACGGCAAGCGGCTGTTCGAACCGGGCTTCGACCGGATCGACCTCAAGCTGACCGAGACCAGGCCGCTCGACACCGGCGCCGTGATCCTGCACTACCGGCGCGAGCGCGGCTAAGCCTTCCTACGGGATGAGCACGACCTTGCCGGTGCTTCGGCGGCTCTCAAGCGCCCGGTGCGCCTCCGCGGCCTGGTCCAGGCGGTAGCGGCCGCCCTGAATCACCTTCAGCGCGCCGGTCGCGGCCAAGTCGAACAGTCCCGCCAGATCGGTCCGTAGACCTTCGGGTGTCAGCAGCGGCAGCAGGGCGAAACCCTTCAGGGACTGGTTCTGGAGGATCATTCCCTCCAGCTCGGCCGCTCCGAGCTCGAACCGCCCCAGCGCGCCGAACACCAGCTCGCCGCGCGGCGCCAGGGCTTCGAGGCAGGCCCTGGTCACCGCGCCGCCGACGGTGTCATAGACGATGTCGGCCCCGGTGCCGCCGCTGGCGTCGCGGACCCGGGCGGCCCAGCCGGGCTCGCCGTAGTCGACGCCGAGATCCGCCCCGAGGCTGCGGGCGACGTCCAGCTTCGCCCGGCCGCCTGCTGCGGCGATCACCTGCTCCGCGCCGGCGCGCCGGGCCAGCTGCAGCAGCAGCGAGCCGACGCCGCCGGCCGCGGCGGTGACCAGCACCGTCCGGCCGCGGGGTGGGCTCCGCCGCACCAGATGCAGCGCCGACAGCCCCTGCACCAGCAGCGCTGCAGCATCCTCGAAAGACAGGCCCTTGGGCAGAGGCACGGTCGAGGCGGCATCGACCACCACGTAGTCTGCATAGCCTCCAAAAGGGCGACCCGTTGCGAACATCGGCACCGCGACCCGCGCACCGATCAGCGCCACATCGCCCCCTTCCCCCATCGCCTCGACCTCTCCCGCCACCTCGACACCCGGGACCATCGGCAGCTCGGGCGTCACGGCGTAGAGGTTCCGGCGCAGCAGCGTCTCGAAATAGTTCACCCCGGCGGCCCGCACCCGGACCAGCACCTCACCGGGGCCAGGCTGAGGGATCGGCAGGTCGATGATCTCGAGCACCTCTGGGCCGCCGAAGCGGCTGAACTGAACGGCCTTCATGGGGTCACCCGGCGTTGGACAGCATGAAGCGCCTTCTGCCAGTATGCCGCTCGACGGCTCTACACACCCTTTCGTTCCATACTGACCAGAAGGTGACCATGGCCGAGACGATCAAGCGGCTGCCGGTGCTGCCGGTCGAGCGCGCCTTGAAGGTGATCGGCGGCCGCTGGAAGGCGGTGATCCTCTACCATCTGTTCGACGGGCCGCGGCGGCTGTCGCAGCTCGGGCGGACCTTGCCCGAGATCAGCCAGAAGGTGCTGATCCAGCAGCTGCGCGAGATGGAGGAGCACGGCCTGGTCCACCGCGAGATCTTCCGCCAGGTGCCGCCGCGGGTGGAGTATTCGGCGACAGCGCTGGGCCTGAGCTTGGAACCGGTGCTGCGCGCGCTGTGCGACTGGGGCCAGCGCCATGCCGCCGAGTTGAACGAGCTGGACCGCCTGGCCGAATGCCGCCTGCGGCCCGCGCAAACCGTGGACGTGTCGCCCTCTCCCTAGTCGGCCGGCAGAGCTCCTCGCTCCAGATGCGAGCTGAGGACGATGTAGCTGCGCGTGCCCTGGACGCCCGGGATGTCGTAGATCACCCGCAATAGGTCCTCTAAACCCTGTGCGTCCTGCGTCCGCACCTTCAGCAGGACGCAGGTGTCGCCGGTGACGGTGTGGATCTCCTCTACATCCGGCAGCTTCGACAGGCCGAGCATCTCCGGCGTCTTGCCCCAGCCGGTCGTGTTGACATGGATGAAGGCCAGGATCGGCTTGCCGAGCTTGCGCCCGTCCAGCGCCGCCACAGTGGCCCTGATCACCCCGTCGCGCTTCAGCCGCTTCACCCGCTCATGCACCGCCGGCGGCGACAGGTTCAGCGCTCGCCCGAGCTCGGCGTAGCTCAGCGTCGCATCGGTCGCGAGCAGCCCTAACAGTTTTCGGTCGACAGCGTCGACGGAGGGGATTTCGGCGGGCCGGCGCCGAACCGCTTTCGTATTTTCGATGACCACGAGAATCGCCCTTCATGACCGAACCAGGTTCGGCGATTATCATCACATGCCCGAACACCATCAACATCACAGAGCCATCTCGCTGCAGACGGCGATCCTGACCGCCGGCATCGCCGTGGTCGGCTCGAACTCGCTGGTGCTGAGCCCGATCCTGGGCGATGTCGCGGAGGCGATGGCGGCGACACCGGTGGCGGTGTCGCGGGCGATTGCCGCCTATGGCGGCGCGACTGCGCTGTCCGCCTTCCTGCTGGCGCCGCAGATCGATCGTATCGGCCCGCGCCGGGCGCTGTTCGCCGGCATGATCGGGCTGGCCCTGGCGACGCTCCTCTCGGCGTTGGCCGTGCACTGGCTGATGTTGACCGTCGCGCAGGCGCTGGCCGGCTTCGGCGCCGGGGTGATCCTGCCCTCGATCTATACCTTGGCCACCACGATCGCGCCGCCGGGCCGCGAATCTCGGGTTCTGGGCCGGGTGCTGACCGGCTGGTCGATCTCGCTGGTGGCCGGGGTGCCGGCCGCCGCACTGATCGCCGAGACGCTGGGCTGGCGCGCCGTCTTCCTGCTGCTGGCTGGCCTGGCAACCCTCGCCCTGGCCGGCATCGCCCGCCTGCCGGCGCTTCCGTCCCGAGCGGCGGCGGCCCGGCCGGGTCCCGGGGCGCTGATCGCCCCCCTCGCCTATCCCGGCGTGCCGGCGCTGCTGTCGATCTGCCTCGGCTTCATGGCCGCCTTCTACGGCGTCTATGCCTTCATCGGCGACCATGTGCGGGTCGAGCTCGGCCTCACCGCCGGCCAGGCCGGGCTGATCGTGCTGACCTATGGCCTCGGCTTCGGCGCCGCCAGCCTGGGCGACGGGCTGGTCGACAGGCTGGGGCCGCGTCGTCTTTTCCCGATGGTGCTGCTGGTAGTGGCGGCGATCTACGCGCTGATGCCGCCGGCCGCGCACAGCTTCGCCGCGATCGCCGCGCTGACCGGGCTGTGGGGCTTCGCCAACCATTTCGGGCTGAACATCCTGGTGCTGCTGCTGTCCCGGGCGAAGCCCGAGGCGCGCGGGGCGGTGCTGGGGCTGAACAGCGCCGTCACCTATCTCGGCACCCTGACCGGCACCGGCCTGGCCGGGATCGGCTATGCCGCTTCCGGCTTCCCGCCCCTGGCGATGGGCGCGGCAGCCGCCTGCCTCGCCGCCGCCCTGGTCGCCGCCACGGCACTGCGGCCGCGCCGGATCACCGGCCCTGCGGCATCCTGACGGCACCCTCCGCAAGAAACGCGGCGGTCGCTCTACCCGAACAGCCTTGGAGGACCAATTCCCTGGTCTCTCGCTGAGCGGGCATCGACCCCGCGGAGGTAGAGCATGCCTAGGCTCGCGGGGCTGGCGACGGCCGTTCCCCCTCATGTGATCACCCAGGCCGAGGCGCGCGACGGCGCCCGGCGCGTTTTCGCGGCACGGCCGGAGCTGTTCGAGCGCATGGCTCCGATCTACGACGCGGCCGGAATCGACACCCGCCGTTCCGCCGTGCCGCTGGACTGGTACTTCGCCCCGCATGACTGGCACGACCGCAGCGCGGTGTTCCTGGACACGGCGCTCGACCTGCTGGAGGACGCGGCAAGGCGCTGTCTGGACGAAGGCGGCATCGGCGCCGGCGAGGTCGACGCCATCGTCACCATCTGCTCGACCGGCATCGCCACGCCCAGCCTCGACGCGCGGCTGATGGAGCGGCTTCCGTTCCGGCCGGATGTGGTGCGGCTGCCGGTGTTCGGCCTGGGCTGCGCCGGCGGCGTGCTGGGCTTCGCCCGCGCTGCGGCGCTGTCGCGCGCCCTGGGCGGCACGGTGCTGCTGCTGGTGGTGGAGCTGTGCGGCCCGACCTTCCGCCGCGACGACCTGACCAAGAGCAACGTGGTCGCCACCGCGTTGTTCGGCGACGGCGCCGCGGCGGTGCTGATCCGGCCGGAGGACGGCGTGCCGGCACTGGGCCCGACCGGCGAGCACCGCTGGCCCGGCACCCTCGACGTGATGGGCTGGTCGGTCGAAGCGGACGGCCTCGGCGTGATCTTCTCACGCGACATCCCGGCCCTGGTGCGTCGCGACCTGCGGCCGGCGACGGAGGCGTTCCTCGCCCGGCACGGCCTCGGGCTCGACGACCTCGCCGGCTTCGTGTTCCACCCCGGGGGCACCAAGGTCGTCGAGGCGCTGCGCGATGCCTTCGAGCTGCCGGATTCGGCGCTGGCGGCCGAGCGGACGGTGCTGCGCCGCTATGGCAACATGTCAGCCGTGACCGTGCTGTTCGTGCTGGCTGAGAAGCGCCGGCGGATGGCCGGGCGCTGGCTTCTGAGCGCGCTGGGCCCCGGCTTCTGCGCCGGCTTCGCCGTGCTGGATTGCGGCTGATGCTCGGCTGGGCGCAATGGATGGTGCTGCTGGTGGCGGCGCAGCGCCTGGGCGAGCTGGCCTATGCCCGCCGCAACGAGGCGCGGCTGCGCGCCCGGGGCGCGGTCGAGAGCGGCGCCCGGCACTATCCGCTGTTCATCCTGCTGCACGGCGCCTGGCTGCTGGCGATCTTCCTGCTGGTGCCTGCGGACCGCACCCCCTTCTGGCCACTTCTAGTCCTGTTCCTGCTGCTGCAGGTTGCCCGGGTCTGGGTCGTAGCGACGCTGGGGCCGTATTGGACCACGCGGGTGCTGAGCCTGCCCGGCGCGCCGCTGGTGCGACGCGGCCCCTATCGCTGGCTGCGACACCCCAACTACCTGATCGTCGCGGCCGAAATCGCGGTGCTGCCTCTGGCCTTCGATGCCTGGGTGATCGCGATCGTCTTCTCGCTCGCCAACGCGCTGCTGCTGCATCACCGCATCGGCATCGAGGAGCAGGCGCTGGCCGGGCGGGGCTGAGGCGGGACGCCGCAGCCCGGGGAACGATCCGTCCGCCCGTTGGTTCGGTCCATCAGGCGCCTTCAACAACAGCATTCCGGGGTCATGGCCGAGGCATCTCTTCGCAGCCAGCAGCAATACTTTCCCGCCCTCACCGCACTGCGTGGCATCGCTGCGCTCTGCGTCGTTCTGTTCCACTATTCGATCGGGTCCTTCCCGAACCTGCACCCAACCGATCTGACCTTCTTCTTCGGCAAGAGCTATCTCTTCGTCGACCTGTTCTTCGCGCTCAGCGGCTTCATCCTGATGCATGTCTATGGGCGCAGTTTCGCCGACGGGCCGTCCGCGGCGAAGCTGGGGCCCTTCCTGCGGGCCCGGTTCGCGCGGCTGTACCCGCTGCACCTGGTCGTGCTGGGCGGCTTCGTTCTGCTGGAGCTGGTGAAGCTCGCGGTCGACCGCTCGGGCCTCGACGCCTTCGGCGGCTCCCACACCCTCGCCACCCTGCCGGGCAGCCTGCTGCTGCTGAACGCGGCCGGAATTTACGACACCATCACCTGGAATGGACCGTCCTGGTCGATCAGCGCCGAATGGATCGTCGGCCTCGCCTTCCCGTTGCTGGTGCCGGTGGTCGCCCGGCTGCGCCCGGCAGGGCTGCTTCTGCTGTATGTGGCAACCCTGGTCGGCTTCGCCCTGCTGTCGGCCGGACCGCAGCTCGATCTCGACCTGACGAACGACTGGGGCGTGCCGCGCTGCTTTCTCGGCTTCGTCGGCGGCATGATCCTGTACCGCCTCTGGCAGGACGACGCGCCGGGCTGGATGGCGACCGACACCGCGGCTCTGACGGTCATCACAGCCATCGTTCTGGCCATGCACCTGAACATGCGCGGCGTCTTCGTGGTGCCGCTGTTCGGCCTCTTGATCCTCTGCCTGGCGCAGAACACGGCACGAGTGGGCCGGGCGCTGGGCAGCCGCCCGATGATCTTCCTCGGCGACATCTCCTACGCCGTCTACCTGGCCCAGATGCTGCTGCTCGACAGCGTGCATCTGGGCTGGCGCCTGGTCACCGGGCGCGAGCTGAAGGATGCAGGGTTCTCCGCGGCGCAGTCACTGGCGGTCATCGCCGTGATGGTCGTGGCGCTGCTGCCGCTCGCCACCCTGCTGCACCGCTGGATCGAGATTCCGGCACGCGATTGGCTCCGCCGGGCCGTCCCGGGACGTGCTCTGCGCCCCGCTTTCGGCCGGTCGAGCTGAGGGGTGCATATCGGCTCTGGCGGGCGCGGCCCGCCGGCCCTATTCTGGCGCGCTTCCAGAACGAGACGTACCCGTGCCTGTCAACGACGCCCGCCCCCTCGACGGGATCGACCTCCTCGCGGTCGCTCCGGCCGCTCTGCGCGACGAGCTGCAGAAGCAGTGCCGCTGGCAGCGCTTCGTGCCGCATGAGCAGATCATCGACCGGAACGACGATCCCGATCACGTCTATTTCCTGGTCGAAGGCAGGGTCCGGGTGGTGATCTATTCCGCCTCCGGCCGCGAGATCACCTTCGACGACCTCCCGCCGGGCGCCGTGTTCGGCGAATTGTCGGCGCTGGACAAGGCGCCGCGCTCGGCGAACGTCATGGCGTTGACCGATGCCACCGTCGCCGCCCTGCCCACCGCCGTCTTCCGCAGCGCCGTGACCGAGCATCCGCCCCTGGCGCTGGCCCTGATGGTGCATCTGGTCGGCATGGTGCGGCGCGCCAATGAACGGATCATGGATCTGAGCACGCTCGGCGCCAACAACCGGGTGCATGCCGAGCTGCTGCGCCTGGCCCTGCACGGCGCGCAGCCGGACGGCACCGCGACGATCCGGCCGATCCCGGTGCATTCCGACATCGCCAGCCGGGTCAGCACCACCCGCGAGACCGTGGCGCGGGTGCTGAGCGACCTGGCCCGGTCGGGCATCGTCGTGCGGACGACCGACCACCTGCACGTCGCCGACCTGAACCGGCTGGAGCGGCTGGTGGAGGACGTCCGTGGCGAATGGTGACGGCGGCAATTGCGATCGCAGCCTGAACCGCTGGACGACGCTGAAGATCAAGCCGGTCTACGAGAACCCCTGGATCAAGGTCGACGAGCACGACGTCCTGACCCCGGCCGGCACGCCGGGGATCTACGGCGTCGTCACCTACAAGAATCTGGCGATCGGGGTGGTCCCGATCGACGACCGCGGCCGCATCACCCTGGTCGGGCAGTACCGCTACGCCCCCGGCGTCTACAGCTGGGAGATCCCGGAGGGCGGCGGCGACCCGCAGGTGCCGCCGATCCTGTCGGCGCAGCGCGAGCTGCGCGAGGAGACCGGGCTGGAGGCGGCGCATTGGCACGATCTCCTGACCATGCACCTGTCGAACAGCGTCTCGACCGAGACCGCCCATCTGTTCGTCGCCTGGGGTCTGACCGAGGGCAAAGCCGAGCCGGAGGAGACGGAGGATCTGGCGCTGCGCACGGTGCCGCTGGAAGAGGCCTTCGCCATGGTCGCCGACGGCCGGATCACCGATTCGCTGACCGTCGCCGCGCTGCTTCGGCTGCAGGTGATGGTGCTGAGCCGCACCCTGCCCGCCGGCCTGGCCGAAATCCTGCGGCAGGCCGAGGCCGTCGGGTGACCGACCGGCAACCGAAGCATCAACGAAGCATCATCGTCCTGTCATGCTCCCCGTCCTAGGGTCGGCGCCCTCGATAGATGCGAGGGGACGATCGATGATCCGCATGACCGGTGCTCCAGCCCTGCTTCTCGCCGCCGGCCTCCTGTCGGTCCCGGCCTGGTCGGACGAACCGAAGCCGCACCAGGTCGAGGCGGTCGCCTCCTTCCCCGCGGCGGAGGCGCGGCAGGCCGTGGCGGTGGATGCCGACTCCTTCTACGCGATCAACAGCCGGGCGATCGCTCGCTACGACAAGAAGACTGGTGCCCGCATAACCGTCTGGAGCGAAGCCAAGGACGGGCCGATCGTCCATCTCGACAGCGGCGTGGTCGTCGACGGCAAGCTCTACACCGCCCACTCCAACTACCCGGAATGGCCGATGACCAGCTCGGTCGAGATCTGGGACGCGGCGACGCTGAAGCATGTCGGTACGCACAGCTTCGGCATCGACCGCGGCTCGCTGACCTGGATCGACTATCATGACGGAGCCTGGTGGGGCGCCTTCGCCAACTACAACCGGGTGTTCGACCGCAGCCCCCTCGCCTATGGCAACAAATACAACACCCAGATCGTCCGCTTCGACGCCGACTGGCGCGTCGCCGAAGCCTGGGTGCCGCCGCCGGAACTGCTGGAGAAGTTCGGCGACATGAGCAATTCCGGCGGTTCCTGGGGGCCGGACGGGCGGCTCTGGATCACCGGCCATGACGAGCCGGAGGCCTATGCCCTGACGCTGCCGGAGGCGGGCTCCGTGCTGCGCTGGGTCGGCACCGCGCCGCTCGACATCGCCGGCCAGGGCATCGCCTGGGACCGCACGCAGCAGAACGTCATCTGGGGCGTTGTCCGCGACAGGCAGAAGGGCGAGAACCGCGTCACCGCCGCCCGCGTGCAGCTGCCATAGCCCCTACCATGCCCGGCGCTGGCCCATGAGCTGGGCCGGCCCGACCGGGCGCGGCGCCCGCTCCGCCCGCGGCGAATGGTTGAACAGGGCGCGGTAGCATTTGGCGAAATGCGAGGCCGAGGCGAAGCCGCAGGCCACCGCCACCTCCAGCACCGGCATCGAGGTCTGCGCCAGCAGGATCTGCGCGTGCTTCAGCCGCGCCTCGAGATAGTACTGCGAGGGGGTGCAGTTCAGATAGATCCGGAACAGCCGCTCCAGTTGCCGGGTCGACAGCCCGGCGGCCCGGGCCAACGCCGCCCGCGGCAGCGGTTCCGCCAGATTGGCCTCGATCTCGGCGATTGCGGCCAGCAGCTTCGGGTGGCTGACGCCGAGCCGCTCGCGCAGCTCCATCCGCTGCGGCGCATGGCCCTGGCGCGGCCGGGCGTGCAGGAACTGCTCCGCCACCTGGTTGGCGAGGTCGATGCCGTGGGCCTGGGCGATCAGGTAATGGGTCAGGTCCAGCGACGCGGTGCCGCCGGCAGAGGTGAAGCGGTCGCGGTCGATCTCGAACAGCCGCCCGGTGACGTCGAGCCGCGGGAAGGTCTCGGTGAAGGCGCTGAGATTCTCCCAATGGATGGTGCAGCGATAGCCGTCGAGGAGCCCGGCCCAGGCGAGATGATAGGTGCCGGTCGAGACCGCGCCGATCCGCGTGCCGCGCCGGGCCATCCGTCGCAGCCAGGCCAGGATGCGGTCGTCCCGCCCGTTCTGCGGGTCCAGCCCGGCGACCACCACCACCATGGTGAAGGAATCCTCCGGCCCGACCGCGCCCTGGGCCATCAGGACGCCGCCATTGCTGGCCGTGACCGGCTCGCCGTCGACCGAGAGCAGCCGCCAGTCGTAGAGCGTGCGCCGCGCCACCCAGTTGGCGGCCCGCAACGGCTCCAGAATTGCCGACAGGGCCATCATCGAGAAGTTCGGCACCAGGAGGAACCCCACCCGCTGCGGCGGCTCGGTCATCGGATCGTCGGCCATTCCTGGTCTGCTGCGCTTCCCGCGATTTCCGGCATCCGGCCACAGCGCGGCGGCCGGCGCAACCCCCGGCACCGTCGGGTCAGCGGCGATCCCGGCCGCGCGGCCGAGTCCGCAGGATCAGGAGGACGAAACCGCCGATCAGCAGCAGCGCGGCGACCGCAGCGCCGGCTGCGAACCGGATGGCGCGGCCGCCGTCGAGTCCGGCCAGGTTGCCGGTGATGGCGAAGCTCCAGACGCCGATTCCGGTCAGGAACACGGCGATGGCCGCGATCAGCAGGGCGATGCGCATGGTCGGCGGCTGCGATGCTCTCGAAGAAGGCCGGCCGACATCCTGCCAGGATCGACGGCAGCCGGTCGAGGGCCCCTGCAGCCCGGCCCGGGACGCTGGGCTCGGGCTGCAGGGGAACGCTCAGGCGAGATCGAACAGCAGGAACTCCGCCTCGGTCTCGGCCGTGATCCGAAGGCCGGGCTCGTCCTCGACCGCGGCGCCGTCGCCTTCCCGCATCTCGTGCCCGTCGAGCAGGACGACTCCGCGGGTCAGCTGCACGAAGGCGGCCCGTCCCGGCGCGATCGCATGCTCCACCGTCTCGCCGGCGGCGAGCCGCGCGATGAAGAGCCGAGCGTCCTGGTGGATCCTCAGGACGCCGTCGCCGGCCTCGGGCCCCGCCACCAGCCGCAGCCCGCGCAGGGCCCCGCCCTCGAGGCTGGCCTGCTCGTAGCCGGGCGCGAGGCCGCGGCGGTCCGGATGGATCCAGATCTGCAGCAGGTGCAGCGGCTCTGTGGCCGAGGCGTTCATCTCGGCGTGGACGATGCCGGTGCCGGCGGTCATGCGCTGCAGCTCGCCCGCCCGGATCACCGCGGCGTCGCCGAGGCTGTCGCGATGCTCGACCGCGCCGGACAGCACATAGGTCAGGATCTCCATCTCGGCATGGGGATGCGCCGGGAAGCCGGCGCCCGGGACGACCCGATCCTCGTTCAGCACGCGCAGCGACCGGAACCCCATCCGCGCCGGGTCGTGGAACCGGCCGAAGGAGAAGCTGTGGCGCGCCTCGATCAGGCCGGTCTCGGTGCGGCCCCGGGCCATGCGGTCGTGCAGCGTGATCATGGCGATCTCCTGTCCGGTGGTGACGCCGGGAAGATCGGGTCGGGCGGCCGCCCGCGAAAGCGCCGGATCAGGAAACCCGGCGTTCGGCCGGGGCGAACGACAGCCCCTGTTCCCAGGGCGCGGCCTCGCCGCAGCTGTCGGCCAGGTGCTCGATCAGCGCCCGCACCCGGCGCGACAGGTGGCGGGTCTGTGGATAGAGCGCGTGGATCACATCCGCCACCGGCTCGGCGTCCAGCGCCACCGCCAGCAGCCGGCCCTGGCGCAGGGCGTCGGCGACGATGAAGGTCGGCAGCACGGCGAGGCCCAGCCCCGCAACGGCCGCATCCCGCGCCGCCTCGCCGTTGTTGACGCTGATCCGACTGCGCATCGCCACGCTGCGCGGCGGCCCGCCGGCGGCGAAGGGCTCGAACTGCCACAGCCAGGTGGACGGCACCTCGGCATGGCCGATCGCCTCGTGCTGCGGCAGCTCCGACAGGCTCCGCGGCAGCCCGACCGTCGCGGCGTAGCCCGGGCTGGCGCAGACCACGCGCCGGCTGGCGGCGAGGCGGCGGGCGATCAGCGCCGAATCGCGCGGCCGGGTGATGCGGATGGCGAGGTCGTAGCCCTGCCCCGCCAGATCGACCATGCGGTCGTCGAGGTCGAGGGTCAGCGTCAGCCGCGGGTGCTGGCGGGCGAAGTCGAACAGCACCGGGCCGAGATAGAGCGTGCCGAAGCTCATCGGCGCCGCGACGCGCAGGGAGCCGCGCAGATCGCCGTCGCCCTCCGCCACCTCCTCCGCCGCCTCGTCGAGCTGGCGCAGGATGCCGCGGCCGCGCTCGTAGAAGGCGAGGCCGCGTTCGGTCGGCAGCACCCGCCGCGTCGAGCGCTGCAGCAAGGCTCCGCCCAGCGCGGCCTCGAGATCGCTGACCCGCTTGCTGACCACGGATTTCGACAGGTTCAGCCGCCGCGCCGCGGCGCTGATGCTGCCGCTGTCGACCACCTGCAGGAAGGTGGCGATGTCGTCGAGCCGGTACCGCATCGTTCGATCATAGCGAACGGCGGTTTCGGGGAAAGCTGCATTCTCCCCGCCGTCCGCCGCCCCGATCTTGGTGGCAGAGCGCGGCGCCGACCCCGGCGCCCGAAACGGAGACGATGATGGCGACCAACAGCACCACCCTCGCCCGCCCGCGCGGCGTGACCCGCACCCTGCGCGGCCGCCCGGCCAGCGACGGCGCCGGGGTCAAGCTGACCCGGGTGATCGGCCAGCCCGGCCTGCCCGACCTCGACCCCTTCCTGATGCTGGACGAGTTCCGCTCCGACGACGCGGCCGACTATCTGGCCGGCTTTCCGGACCATCCGCATCGCGGCTTCGAGACCGTGACCTACATGCTGGCCGGCCGGATGCGGCACGGCGACAACAAGGGCAATGTCGGCCTGCTCGGTCCCGGCAGCGTGCAGTGGATGACCGCCGGCCGCGGCATCGTGCATTCGGAGATGCCGGAGCAGGAGGACGGGCTGATGTGGGGCTTCCAGCTCTGGGTCAACCTGCCGGCGGCGGAGAAGATGACGGCACCGCGCTACCAGGACATCCCGGCCACGGCGGTGCCGGAGGTGACAGCGGCGCCTGGGGCCACGGTCCGCGTCATCGCCGGCGGCTTCGGCGGCACCACGGGCGCGGCCGAGGGCGGCACCACCGAGCCGGTCTATCTGGATGTCCATCTGGAGGCCGGCGCCGCGGTCGATGTGCCGCTGCCGGAGGGCCATGCCGGCTTCGCCTATGCCTATCAGGGCGCGGCCGAGATCGGCGGCGAATCGCTGGAACGCGGCACCCTGGGCGTGCTCGGCGCCGGCGACGGCGTGCGGGCGGCGGCCAAGGGCGGTCCGGCGCGGCTGCTGATCGTCGCCGGCAAGCCGCTGCGCGAGCCGGTGGCGAAGTACGGCCCCTTCGTCATGAACACGGAAGCCCAGATCGTCGACGCGATCGAGGACTTCCGCGCGGGGCGGTTCTGAGGGATCGCCGGGGCGGCAGGTCGGGCCGCCCCGGCATCGGCCGCCAGGAAGCTGTGCCCTCTCGCCGGCACCTAACGTCAGCCTTGACCGCCCTTCAGCTTCCGGCAAAGATGCAAATAATATCATTCACTATCGAATTTCTATGAAAGAACTTGAAGAAATAAAGCCATTGACCAGTGCCCGAGGCGTCGCGGCATTTATTGTCGTACTGTTTCACCTGCAGGCGATAATCAATGATCTCTCCGATCGCGGAGTCCTGCCGATCAGCTTCAAGACCGGTCACATCGGGATCATATCCGACGGCTATCTCGCCGTGGATTTCTTTTTCGTGCTCAGCGGCTTCATCATATGCCGGGCCAACCGGCATCTGTTCGAGCAGAGCCTTCGCCGGGCCGATTACGGGTATTTCCTGACGAAGCGCCTGGGCCGCCTGTTCGCCCTCAACGCCGCCACACTGGCGATCCTGCTCCCACTCGAGTTCATCAAATATTTTACCAGTGTCGGCGATACGCCCCCCTTTTCCGAGACCAACACCGTCGGCGCCTGGCTTGAGAACCTGTTCCTGGTCCAGGTCTGGTTCTTCGGCCACGGCCCGAGCTGGAACACCGTCGCCTGGTCGATCAGCGCCGAGTGGGCGGCCTATTTCCTGTTCCCCGCCCTGTTCGTCGCCCTGATCCGCTGCCCCGCGGCGATGCTGACGCTGGTGGTCGGCGCAGCGATCGCGGGCCTGGCCTGGCTCGAATCGATCAGCCCGTCGGGAACGCTGAGCCTGACCGAGGACGGCGCTGTGATGCGCTGCCTCTGCGGCTTCGTTCTCGGCATGATTGCCGAGCAGGTGTCGCACGCGGCGCCGGTCCGCCGCGCCACCCCCTGGCTGGGATCGGGCGTCAGCGTCACGCTCGCGGTCCTGGCCATGGTGGTCGTGATCGTCTTCGGCGAGGCCGACTGGGTGGCGAGCCCGATCTTCTGCTATATCGTCCTGGCCCTCTCGGTCGCCGGCCCCGGCCCGGCCGCGGTGATGTCGGCCCGGCCGATGCATCTGATGGGGGTCTGGTCCTTCGCCCTCTACATGACCCATTTCATCGTGCTGCGGGTCTACAAGGTCGCGGCGCTGTGGGTCTTCGGCCGCTGGCCGTCATCGCCGACGCTTGTGATCGCGAGCCTGATCGCCGCCCTGGCCGTCTGCATCGTCGTGGCCTGGGCGGCGCATCGGTGGATCGAGAAGCCCGGATACCAGCGGATGCGGCAATGGGCGGAGCGGATCCGCCAGTCCGGCCCGCCCCCGGACCCGGCGCCGGTGGCGACCCCCGCGGCCTGAGCCCTTCACCGCCAGCCGCAGTGGCGTTGCCCGTAATCGACAATCGGCGCGAGCCAGTCGATCCAGGCCTGGTCGGCGCCCTCGACCCATTCGGGGGTGACCGGCGGCTCGGCCGCCACCAGGCACAGGCTATCGGCGGTCCCGGCGCCGGGCGTAGCGGCGCAGCCACTCGCGGCGAGCAGCAGGGCTGAGAGAGCGCAGCGCCTTGTGGCGCCGGACGGTCTCGAGGACATGGGTCAGGGCCTCCTGGGTCTGCTGCGCGGCGACGCCGGCCTGGCCGGCCGCGAAGACGCGCCAGAGGACGAGGACGACCAGGGCGGCGCCGAGCAGCGCCAACGCCGCCCAGCGGCCGAGCCTGGAGCCGAGCAGGCCGGCGACGATCCCGATCATCGCCGCCTCAACACCAACCAGGCGATCAGTCCGGCCGCGGCGACGGCCCCGGCCACGACCAGGGCGGCGGGCGGCAGGGCGGCGATCTGCTGCACCACCGGGAGGGCCGGCGCGATCTGCTGCAGCCCGTCCACCGCGGCGCCGAGGACGGCGGTGCCGCCGGCCGCCACCGCCACCGTGGTCTTGGCCCGGTCGGCGGCGCGGCTGACCACGGCGCGGCCCGGCGGCTGCACGCCCGCCCGCAGCAGGCCGTCGTCGATCACCGAATCCGGATAGATGTTCCGGCCGTTCTCGTGGGTGATCACGGCCTTCACCAGCGGCGCCAGATGGGCGTAGCCGTGCAGGTCGAGCACGGCGTCGGGCCCGAAGCCGGTCAGCCTTGCCACATGGGCGATATAGGCGTCGGTGTCGTTCTCCTGGCCCGGCGCCCAGCGCGAGATGATGCCCCGGATGGTGCGCAGCCCGTGCCGATCCTGATACGCGATCAGCAGCGCGGCCAGGGCGCGGATGCCCCAGACCGGCGCGGAGAACACCTCGAACCGGCCGCCATTCCGTTGGAATTCGGCGGTGCCGCGGTACTCGGCCTCGGAAAGGCGCCCCTGCCACGGATTCGCGGCGATTCGCTCGATGTTGCCAGGGTTGTTGTTCCGCTCCCCGCGGGTCGGATTGGCCATTCTGGTCTCCCGAAACGAAGAGCCCCGCTCGAGGCGGGGCTGGGTGAACGAATGCCGCTGCCGCTCGGCCGCGGCAGGCGTTAGGATCGGCGAAGATGTCGAAGGGGGGTTGGTATGGAGACGCTGGCGAGGCTCGGTTGCATTGCGCTTCTGGCCTGGCTGCCGGCCTGCGCCGGCGAAGGAACGCCCCCTCCCGCGCGGAAAGCTCAGCAACCCAGTGTTTTGGACCGTGCCGTGGAGCCCGTGGTGAAGCAGCTCGGGGGACGGATTGGCCCCCAAGGGGGCATTGTGTTTCAGAGCCAACCGCCACGCTGAGTGGCCGGGCAGGATCCCGCCGGCCGGTCCTGCGATAGAGACGGATTCGACGGCCGGAGCTCGGGCGTTGCGCATCTTCGACCGGCCGCCCCCGAAGGATGGCCCGCAGAGCGCGCGCATGAAAAAGCCCGTACCAGACGGGCGAAGGTGCTGGCATTCGCCAGTCGGACCAGCGAAGATCGGCACGATTCATAATGGCGTATTGCGCATGACCCGGTTTACCGAACATAGCTTGATCAACCCACGCTCATTGACGCCGGTCAGTGTGCTGTTGTGGATGTGCCTCGCGTGGTTGGCCATCTTCTGGGTCGCACCGGTCGAGATGTACGCCTCGGCGTCGAACTACCCCTACGTACTGCTCGGAGTCTGCCTAGCGGCCCTGCTCGGAGGGCTCATGTTGTTCGAGCCCAAGTCGTTACCGACGTTGCTGATTGATCGCGACGACGAACATCAACGCCTTCGGTTGCTTTACAAGGTGGCCTTCGTCTTGGGAATCCTTGGCATTTTCCTGCGAGTGGCCGACTGGGTCTTCCTGCGCGGCCTCACGATCGACACCGAGTTCATGGAAAATCGGGAGAAGATAGAGACCGCAGGTGCCAATGCGTTCTCAATGGCGTCGACCATGCTGGTCCCCTTCACTGTTGTCCCGTACATGCTCTATGCGGTCGCTCGGCGCAACGGAGTGCAGGTCGGCAGAACGTGGACAAGCGTTGGCTTGGCCCTCCTGTGGCCCCTCCTCACGATCGTCATCGGCTCTCGTTCAAGCATGTTCATGAGCATCGGTATGCTCGCGATCGCTCGCCTGATCATATTTCGTCGAACATCCAAACTGGCTGTGGCAGCGATCGTCCTCGGCTTTGTCAGCCTCATTTATCTCGGAGGCCTCCTGTTCATCGCCCGACTCACCGAGATCGGCCTGAAAGTCGAAGGCGTCATCAAATTCTCCGCCTTTACGCATCTGGTCCCGGTCACTAATGAGTATTATCACTTTACGTCAACACTAACTGATTGGCAGAATGACAGCACTTTCATTGCAACTACTTTTTCACAATATATACTGCACGGCGTCCCAGAATTTATATACCTTGTAGAGCATTATACGAAAGGCGATCAGTGGGGCCTTTATGGGTTCCCATTTTTTCCGAGACTCTTATCTGCACTATGGGGTGTCGGTTATGACGCGAACTCTGTTGTATTTTCCGTTCCTAGAGCAGGCATATATACTACAATGTTTGGACCATTCTACGTCGATTTCGGACCGATAGCTCCTGCATTTTGCTTAGCACTTGGCGGATTTATTTCGTTCATCCGCAAGCGCGTACTGCAAGGCGATGTCGCCGCACTTCCATTATACATTACCTTCGTGATGCAGGTTGCCTCGGCAGTTGTGGTCAACACGTTCCTTGCCGCTTACGGCATCTTCTTCAATCTCGCGTTCATATGCTTCTGGATTGGGGTGACGATCCTTCGGCCCAGGTCCACCAAACAATCTACCTGGCTCGCGCAGGAGGCCAGGCCATGATGGCAGGGGGAAAGTCTAACCGCCTCGCCTATATCGACTCTTTACGAGGCATCGCGGCATTACTTGTGGTGCTGATGCACAATGTCCAGCCCGTTGCCACGGGGCCAACACGAACCCTCATTTACGATATCATCGACCCAGGCAAGGTCGGCGTCGTGGTGTTCTTTGCCATCAGCGGGTTCGTTATTCCCTTCAGCTTCCCGAAGGGCTCCGCTCCGCTTCGACAATTCGCGATCTCTCGTTTCTTTCGCTTATACCCGGCCTACTGGCTTTCAATGGCAGCATACCTCGCCCTGCTCTTTTTCGCCGGCGCGGACCTACCCTCGGTCGCCAACGTCCTGGCCAATCTGAGCATGGCCCAGACAGCGATTGGGCAGCCTAACCTGATCGGCGTCTATTGGACCCTGTTCATCGAACTGATCTTCTACATCCTGTGTGCGCTCGCGTTCGCAGCCGGGCTGCTGCGTATGGCCCGATTCACGCTCTGGGCGTGCATCGCCTGGCTGGCGATTGCCGTCCTGTTCGCCGTGGCGCGGTTCTACCTGGAGCGAAAGGTCCCGGTGGCACTCCCGCTTTCGCTCTCCATCATGTTCTGGGGCACTCTTTGGCGCGAAGCGATCGTGAATGGGTCGGAGACGCACCGCCGGTACGCCATCTGGATGCTCCTGCTTTATGTCGGCCTCATACCGCCCATAAGCCTCCTCGCTTACAATATTGATCTCGGCCTCGAGGAGAACTGGGTCCGGTACACGATCTCGTATCTGGTCGCGCTGGCTATCTTCGCGACGCTGACCACCGCGGTCCGGATCTCTAGCCGTTTGCCGGTTTGGTTAGGGGCAATCAGTTATTCCCTCTACCTCTTTCACGTCCATGCGAGGGATGTGGTTGAGATAGCTTTCGCCTTTGCTGGTACCGGGCTGCCAGCCTGGGCCAGCGTTCCATTGTCCATTGCAGTCGCCGTTCTGGCCGCCTGGGCCATCTACACGTCGATCGAGCGACCAATGATCACGATTGGGCGCAGGGTCGCTGACGCCGTCGCTATCAGAGAAGGGCGTCGGACGCATGAGCCTGCGGTCGAAGGCGAAGTTGGCACCTAGGTGTCGGGTTGACAGGGCCAAGCCGACGCAACAGGGTGCACCCGAATTCGAAGGATCCTTGTAATGACGACCGATTTGACCGCGGCCGACGGCTCCACCACCAAACACCGTCGATCGCTCCGCCGTGCGATCCATAACTGGCTCTGGCCTATCATCGGGGACTTCCCCCGGGAACTGCTGCGCACCAAGCTCGCGCGCTTCGCGGTCGCGGCTTCGCGCTATGCCTGGTACGTGCTGCTAACGCGCCGACTGCGTACCACCAGTGGTGACGGCGTCGCGAAGACCACCGTTGCTCACAACATCCGGGGTATGCTCGACCTGCACGTCGAGCGATCAAGTCGCCTGATCGACCCCGTGGCCGCATGGGCCGCCGCCCGGCGCATCAGCCTAGCAGACCTGAGGATCCTGACGATTGGCCCCAGGACCGAGGGCGAGATCCTGAACCTTGTCTCCCGCGGCTTTCGGCGCCGGAACGTCACTGCGCTGGACCTGATCTCCTATTCGCCATGGGTTCAGATCGGCGACATGCACTCGATGCCCTACCGGGACGCAAGCTTCGACATTGTCCTTGCCGGCTGGGTGATCAGCTACAGCGATGACAAGCAGCGCGCCGCCGACGAGATTGCACGGGTCGCAAAGCCTGGCGGCATCGTTGCCATCGGCATCGAGTGGGGCCGCAAAAGCCCCGAGCAAGTCGCCGCCGAGCGCACCGGCTACATAGTGGGCAGCGCGAAGCGTCTCCCCACAGCGCGCGCCATTCTCGACCTGTTCGGCGATCGGGTCGACCGGGTGTATATGCACGTGGACGACCAGGACGTCGCTGCCGAGGAAGCCGGAGATCTCCTGGTCGTTTTCCGCCTGAAGTAGAGCGCATTCCAGCGCGATCGTGTACTTCACGCCGCCATTCGGGCTGATCACGCCGCGCCCGGGGTGATCGGGATCGCGACGTCATCGACGTACCCGACCTGGCCATGGGCACCGGTGACGTCCTGGCGATAAGCGGCGTTGCCGCTGCGCGCCAGGTTGCGGGCCCGGATCTGGCAGGGGTTCCCTATCGTGCCGCCCGTCGGGCTATCGTTGCGCAGCCGGAGGAGCGCCTGCGTCGATCCCGTGCAGCTCCCGCCCAAGATCTCGATCATCGCCGTGTTCTGGCTGCCGTCGCCATTCACATCGGGGGTTACCGCGCTGTACCCCACGGCGTTATCCCAAAGGTAGCAACCCCTGACGGAGACCACCGACGATTTCGCGCCCGCTGCGTTGGTCACCACGACGCCGATCCCCTCCGCGGCGTTGCCCCAGACCTTCGCCCCGACGATCGTCGCGCTGCCGACCGGCACGATGCCGCACTTACCGTTCCGGGCGTAGGTGCCGCCGAAAATGGAGACATCCTGGTCCTGGTGATTCGACAAGCCGTCGCCGATCACCATGTCGGTCATTTCACAGTCGAACACGCGAAGCCGGACGACGCGGTCTGGCGTCGGGTTGGGCGGCTGGAAGTCAGCCGGGTCGGTGTGGTTGATGCCATCGTTCCAGCACCGCCAGCCCCGAACGTTGGCGATGGCACCCGACATCATATTCGGTGACACGGCGTTGAGCACCATGGCGCCGTAGATGTCGCAATCCTCGATCGTGCCTCGCGTGCGACCGGCCAGGATGCCATGGCCGTAGGGAAATGCGATCTCTAGCCCCGAAATGTAGATGTCCATCGCGGCAACATCAGCCGCCGCCGGCGACATCAGATTGACGCCGGCTAGCCATTCGGCCCGGAACAGGCTGAGGCCATTGGGATTCAGCTTGTTCTTTGTGCGGATGTACTCCTTCTTATCCGCTGCCGAGATCCAGTACCAGCCTTCACCCGCGGGCTTCGCGGCCAAATCCGCGAGGGTGGTGCCGAGAGGAGGCATACGGTTGTAGATCGTGAAGCCCCACCAGCCGTCGGGCTGAGACAGGTCGACGAAGCCGCCGGAGGCATCCGCGCTGTTGATGATCCCTTGCCAGACATGCGGCCGTTCGTACACATCGGCATAGCCCGGGGTGGCCGTCCATCCGCTGGTCAGCAGGGTGCCCGGACGAATGATGGGGCGTCGGCCCTGGTCGCCACGAATGGAAACGGAGTCGAAGCGACCGGGCCGGATCTCCGGGGGCGTCGCATAGAAGCCGCCGCGCAGCGCGATATCCACTCGCCTACCGCTCTCATTGACGTAGTTGATTCCCTCGGTCCAGTCCTTGAACGGCGACTTTTCGGTGCCGACGCCCCCAGGCTGCCCCACCGAGGGATCGATGTAAAAGCGCCGCGGGAACGGCTCGATCACCCCGGCCAGGACAGGTCCGAACGCGCCCGCCCCGGCCGCCCCTTGCTGCCGCGCCACAGCGCCGAGCCAACCCACCGGAAGACCTGTGACGGTGAAGCTCGACACGAACTGGTCGTTCTTCCAGCGGGTGAACGCGCCGGTCGTCCCGTCCGCATCGACGCGAACGAGCCATTTCAGCCGGTCGCCCGCCACAAAGGTCGCGCCAGTCGTGTTGCCATCGACAATGCCATTGCTGCCGTAGGGCGCGACGGTCGATCCATCCTGCCGGAGAGCCTGGACCACACCGGTCTGCCGCCAGACGAAGCCGACGAAGTTGTTCGCGTCGATCTGATCCCCAGAGGACGGGTTGAAGCAAACGCCGAATCCCGTCACCGCATCGGCCAATGTTGGCTCGTATTCAACGACGATCGAGCGCGATTTGACAGCCTGGAAGCGTGTCAAGAAGCCGATCAGAAGGAGGCCCGCAAAGTTCTGAGTGAATGTCAGCTTCCCATTCGAGATCGACCACGTGTAGCGCGTATCGGGGTTGGTGATGATGGTGTTGATCACCCGGAACTGGCCGCTATCCCCGAAATTGAGCGGCGTCGTCTCCTGCGCCAGCTCGGCGAGCCGAAGGCCATCAACAATCTGCTGCTCCCGGATCGGCTCGATCCGGTCGACCCCAGAAATCCACTGGTTGGCCCCATCATCCCACACCCACACCGTCGGGTAGTTGTTCGCCTCGACCGGGTCGGCCCAGAGCAGCGCCGGCTTACCGTCGGGCTGCGTCGTGTCGGCGTCCATCACCGCCTTGTTGGGATAGGTCTTCATCCCGCTGGCCTCGGCGATGGCCTGGATGAAGCGCAGCAGGCGGCGGATATCCTGCTTGTTCGGCTCCTTCACCGAGCCGTCGGCATTGAAGTCGGCCCATACCTGGTCGACGGTCGGAATCGCCATGACCGCGTCACTCCATCAGATTGTCGTTGAGGCCGCCGCGGCGGCAGGGATCAGGAGGCGGCGCCGATTGCCGCGAGATAGTCGTGCAGCGCGTCGCGCAGGGCGGCGACCTCGGCGCCGCTCAGCCCACCGCCCCAGCAGGCGGCCGAGACGCGGGCGTTCGAGAAGCCGGAGCCGCCGCGCAGCACATGGAACGCGCCGGCGGCCGGGGCCGCCGACGCGCGCGTGACGGCGTTGCTGCTCTCACCCTGATACGAGGTGTAGCCCGTCGACGCCTGACGGCTGTGGGCGTAGAAGCCCGTGCCGTCGCCCGTCTGCGCCGGGGCGTCCGCGCTCGCGCTCATGTTCATCGTCCACAGCACGGCCGTGGAGCTTTTGCAGGCGATCAGCATCTGGCCGCCGCCAGCCTCCCGATAGGTGCCGACCGCATCCGCCGTGGACGCCTGATGCACCCAGACCGCCAGGTGGCTGCTGTCCTGCTGCAGTTGGTTGGTGCCCACCGTCGCATTGAAGGTGCTGGCCAGGTAACCGCCCGCCGTGATGCCGGCGCCGCCGCCCTGCCAGCCGCGGTCGGCGGTGAAGACCGGCGCGGTCGAGCCGGCCGTCGTCGCCGTCAGCACGAAGCTGCCCGGCGCCTTCGCGTTCAGCCGAGAGGCCTGCTGGTGATGCGCGGCCAGCAGATAGAGGCAGTCCAGCTTGGTCCAGACGCCTGCGGCCTTCAGCGCCTCGACCAGCGCCTTGATCAGCGTCTGCCGGGCACGGCTCGGCCGCACCGTCATCGCCGCGATATAGGCCCAGGCGTCGGCGTCGATCGGGTTGACCGTGATCGTCACCGAGCCCGACGCCACGCTCTCGTTGCCGCCGGCGGTCTGGGTCGCCGTCATCGCGTTCGCGCCGAGGCCGAGATCGGTCGAGGGCGTCACGGTCCAGGTGCCGTCCCCGGCCGCCGTGCCGGTGCCAACCAGCACCGCGTTGGCGTAGAGCTTGATCAGCGCGCCCGCCACCGCGCCGTTGCCGCTTACCGGCGGTCGCCGGTCATAGGTCGGGGTCGGGCCGGACGGGTCGGTGATCACCGGCGCCGCCGGCGCCAGTTCGGCCATCACGCCGTCGGTCGGCGCGCTGCGCACGCCCGACCAGTTCTCCGCGGTCGCGAAGTACCACCAATCGCCCAGGCCGGGCGTGTCCACGGTGCTGCGCGGCAACCCGGCGCCCCCGTAATACGGCCCCGCCACCTGCACCGCCCCGGCGAAGCTGTCGCTGCTGTTGCGCCAGAAGCGCATGGCGGCGTGCTTCGGCGAGTCCGGCGCCGTGGCCGTCACCGTCACCTGGCCGGAGCCGGGCGCGCCGGCCTGCGCGGTCAGGCCGGTCGGCGGGGGCGGCGCGATCGGGTCCGCCACCGCGGTGAACTCGACCGGACGGTCCGGGTTCTCCTCATCATCCGGATCTCTCGGCACCCAGGGGCCCGCCGTCCGGCGCGGCCCGAGAAAGCGCACCTGCCCCTCGTAGATCTGACCGTCAGCCAGTGCGCCGGTCTCCACCCGGTTGGCGTCCTGCTCGGCCGTGAGCAGTATCCATGGCGAGCTCAGCGGCGTTTTCGGCCGATACCGTGCCTGGCCGACGAACACGCTGCGCGGCGGCGGATCCCACGAGATGACGCCGACGGCGGCATAGGTCTGGCCGTTGATCGCCCGATGATCGATGGTGATGGTGATGCCGGTCGGCTCCGGCATGTCCTCCTCGGCCTCGTCCTCCTTCGGGATCGGCGCCGGGTCGGCCTCGTCCTTCAACGGGTTCCAGTCCCACCAGCCGTCATAGCTGGTCACCTCCGCCTCCACCGACATGGTGGTGCGGTCCAGCCGCATCGACGTGATCTCGAAGATCTGGTCGATGCCGAGCTCGGCGAGCTGCAGCCGCACCCAGCGTTCGCCCCAGGCGTCGAGCAGCGCCAGCGTGCCGCGGATGCGCCCGGCCCAGCTCGGATTGCCGCGCTTCAGCGTGGCCCGGGCGATCCGCTGCGCCTGGCCTTCGGAGGGCACGAAGCGCAGCTTGATCTGGCTGGTCTCGATGCCGTTGCGCTCGATCGAGGCCTGGTCCTGCTGGATGCCGGCCTCGACCTCGGTCCAGTCCTGGTCCTGGCTGACATAGGTGGCGCGCACCTCGTTGATGCGCTCGATGGCAGCCTTGCCGGTAGAGAAGTCGTATTCCAGGATCTGGTCATCGGTGATCGTCACGCCGACGGCCGGATTCGGCGAGCCGACGGTCAGGCCCAGCCTGCCGTCCGGGCCCTGGGTCAGCCGGCCGCCGCAGGCGTCGAGCAGGTCGGACAGCACCGACTTGCGGTCCTCGGTCAGCTCATAGGCGCCCCAGATCCGCCAGCGACGCTCGTCTGGATAGGGCGGCTCGTGCGGCTTTCGGGGAATGACCTGGTCGCAGAGATTCGCCGCCACGATGAAGCTGTCCAGGTCGATGCGCTCGTCGATGTCGAAGCCGAAGCCGACCGGGATGGGCATGAAAACCAGGTTGCCGTTGGCGTCCGGTGCCCAGCCGGGTTCGGTGCGCGTCAGGTAGTCCAGGATCACCAGCGCCGCGTTGTCCGACCACGTCCAGGTCGCCTCATCGTCGATGCGCTGGTCGCCGGGATCGGTCCCCTGCAGGCGCGGGTCGAAGATCTTGGCGCCGCGCAGCGTGGCGCGATAGGCCGGCGGCCCGTTCGGGAACACCTCCTGCTGCTCTTCCGCCTTCAGGTCGCTGTAGCCGATATAGGTGCAGCAAAGACCCTTGCCGGGATGGTCGGACGGAGTCCATGTGTCGATCGGGACCGTAATTTCCTGGCCGGCGGTCCCAAGGTAATTGGTGACGTAGACGGACGAGGCGTCGCCGGCCCGGTACTTGGAATAGGGGCTGGTGATGATGCCCCCGTTGCTTGCGCGACGCTCGACTCGCTTGTCGTTCAGCCAATGCTCTTCGGGGTTCGGCCCCCGATCGGGCTGCGTTGGGGTCGGGCCGCTGCCGTCGACCTCATGAGCGCAGTGGCAGAGGATGGTGTTGAGGCCGCCCTGATCATTGTTGCTGTTGTATTCGATATAGGCTCCGCCCAGCCGATAGCGGCCATAGCAGCGCACCCGCGGCGGCACCGCCTGCTTTATGGTCTGGCTGCCGTCCTGGAACTTCGGCCTCGGCGGCTGTGGCGCCAGCAGGGTCTGCGCCAACGTGCCGACGATCGACACGCCGATGCCGATGGCAGTCCACGCCGCGACGCCGAGCCCGAGGAACACGCCGGTGGTTGCCGCCGCAGCGGTGACGGCGCCGGCCGAGGCTGCGGCGCCGGCGACGGCGACAACGAAGGGTATCGCCTGCGGCATCAGATCCTCCACGCCATCGTCGCGGCCGGGCAGCGCCACAGCCCGTCACCGGTCTTGGCCAGCCAGCCGAGCTGGCCGCGGATCGCCATGGCCGGGCCGTCGGTGGTGTCGACGACGCCGACGTCTCCGGGTCCGGCCTCGGCCGGATCGATCGGCCGGGCGCCGATGGCGGCGAGGCCGCGGGCCGCGGCGCCGATCAGGCCCTCCGGCTCGTGCCGCAGCAGCCGGCGATAGCCCAGCCGGCTGCGGTAGCGCCCGCGCCACGCCGCCATGGCGTCACGGCCGGTGCGGGCCAGCACCCAGTCCGCCACCCAGCAGGTGCAGTCCATCCGGCCCCAGGCGAAGGCGCTCGAGGCGCCGACCCGGCAATGAATCGCCAGCGCGGTCAGAAGCGGGGCCATGTCTCGGTCCGGTCGACCATCTTCGGGATGAACTCCAGCGCCTTGTCGCCGGGATAGCGCCGCTGCTGATCGCGGTCGGTCAGCATGCCGAACGGCGCCCGGCTGCGCTGTGCGAACAGCGTCTCGCAGGGCAGCGTGATGGTGCGCAGGGTCGGGCCGGTGGCGGCGAAGCTCGGCTTCTGCATGACCCAGGTGCCCAGCGGAATCAGGTTGTCCAGCGGCTCCCAGGCGGTCGCGCTGCGCTGGAAGAAGCCGATCGAGATGATGAGGTTGCGGCCTTCGATCTCGTCGGCATCCGCGTCCTTCTTCGCGGCGGTCACCACCGTGCTGTCGACGCCCGACAGGGTCAGGGTCATCTGCGGCGCGGTGCCGTTGATCGCCTGCTCCAGCCCCTCGATCGACTGCAGCGGGTTGCCCATCCCGTCCTGCCGGTGGCCCATGCCGCGCCAGGTGAAGCCGCCGCGGTCCAGCGGGCCGTCGCCCTCCCAGACCCGCATCGGCCCGGACTTGAACTCGAAGGTGACGAACAGGGCGCAGTCGACCTGCTGCCCCCGCGCCTGGGTGGCGATCGTGCCGGGGAAGAGCGGCATCACCACACCTCCACGAGGTCGAGCGTCGCGGTGCCCATGCGGGCCAGCTGCAGCTCGAATTCACCGCTGTCGTCCGTCACCAGCCGCATCGGCGCCCGGGCACGGCACCACTCGACGGCGTCGCCCGCCGCGACCGGCGTGCGCAGCTTCGGCCGGATATCCAGCTCGGTCGTTTCGTCCGGCTGCGGCGTCACGCCGACGACCACGTAGAGGTAGCCGCCGACCCCGATGAACGAGCCCTCTAGCACCGGCAGTTGCGTCGAGCCGTTGAGGATCGCGACATGGAGCGCGCCGGCGGCTGCCGGCTCCGCAATGGTCGGCGCGATGCCCCCCTGGCTGAAGCCGGCGCCGTCGGTGTGGGGGGCCTGATCGCTATAGGGGATGTCGCCGACGATCGGGATGATCCGGTTGCCGTTGCGGCAGTCGCAGGGCCCGACGCGCACGCCGTTGGTCCGCCCTTCGAGCTTCGCCAGCAGCGACCGCATGGCCCGGATCTTGGCGGGCGTGTGCAGCGGCACGGTCAGCCGCGCGATCCAACGGCCGAGGCCGGACGACACCGCCTGCTCGCGGCCGGTGATCGTCTCGCCGCCGGAGCGGGTGCGGGCGTCGATCCGGAACATCTCCGCATTCGCCACCAGGATCGTCGGCCAGTCGTAGATGATCATGCGAAGCGGATCCGATGTTGGCGGTTGATCTCGGGCACCTGCTGCAGCCCCTTCTTCACCGCCCCGGCGGCGATCTCGGCGATGGTCCGGTCGCCATTGGCGCCGGCCAGGCTGATGTTGAAGGTGATCGGCGGGCCGGACCCGGTGCCGCCGCCGGCCGCCGCCTTGATGACGCTGTTCGGGATCACCTGCCCCGGCACCGACGGCGCGAACCACTCGCGGCCGGTCTCGCCGACCTCGTAGATGCGGCCGGGAAGCGCTTGGCCGCCCGAAGCCATCCCGGGCGGCCGTCCGGGAATCGGCACGGCGATGGGCGATCCCGCCGGCTGCACGAGACCGCCGCCGAGCGAGCCGGTGATGGCGCCGGCCAGGTTGAAGATGCCGCCACTGGTGCCGAACAGGCTGTCGAACAGCTTGCCGAGCGGCCCCTGGCCGAAGAGCGCGGCCTGGGCGATCAGCTGGGCCAGCGAGGTTCCGATCTTCAGCAGGGCGTCGGAGAAGCTGGTCGCGCCCTGGATGCCGCCCTCGATCGCCTGTCCGATCGCCTGGATGCCCTCGACATAGCCGTTGTTCTCGGCGTTGAGGTCGCGGCGGAGGCGCAGATAGGCTTCTTCGCCGATGAATCCTTCGTCGCGCAGGCGGTTGTATTCGGCCAGGCTCTCATTGTACTTCTCCTGCGCCGTCATCACGCTCTTGGTCAGCTGCTCGGCTCTCGTGTGGTCGGCGTCGAGTTGGTCGGCCTGCCGGTCCTGCTCCTTCTGCTCCTCCTTCCGTTGCGCCTTAGGGCGAAGGCCGCCTGCGTCGGAGCGCGGCGGGATCCCGAAAGCGCCCGGATTGTCGGTCCCCAGGCCCCGGCCCGCGAGATCCGCGAGCGCCGTCTGCAGATCGGTGGTCGCGAAAGTCGCCGACTGGCCGCCGAAGGACAGCCCGCCCTTCGGCAGCATGGAGGCGCGGACCTCGGCCAGCGCATCGACCGCGTTGCGCAGGAATCCCGCACGGTCGGCCGCATACTCCAAGCCGCGACCGAAGCCGTACGCGGCTTCGGTCGCGCCGTTCTGCATCGACTGAAGCCGCTCCATCGTTCTGAGAAGCGTGCCGAGCCACTTCTCCAGGTCGAAGACCTTGTCTTTGTTTTGATCGATCGCGCTTGTCAGGACCTCTACATCGTCCTTGCCGGACAGAACCTGGGCCCCCAACTCGCTCAGCCGCTGGCGGATCTCTCCCAGCCGCTGCGCCGAAATCGGCGCCTTGGATTCGATCTCCTCCAGAAGCGACAGGATCTTCCGATCAGCCGCTTCGCCGCCGTAGGCCCGGATGCGCTCGCCGATGGCGCCTCCGCGGATCCCGAAGCCGGCGCCGGCGATCTCCTTCTGGATGGCGGCAATGGCATTTGCCGTGTTGTCGGCCTCGGTCTTCGCCCGATCCATAGCGTCCTTGGACTTCTGTGCGAGGTCATCGAAGCCGAGGCCCGCAACCTCCATGTCGTCCAGGACCCCGCGGAGGCTCTCGCGCACCTTGTCGAAGCCACGCGTCGCGCGGCTCACCGCCTCCTCAGCGCTCTCGCCGAACAGATCGAACCTCTCAATCAGAGCGCTCAGCACGTCGGCGGCGGCAGCCAGGACGGTGCCCCACGGCCCGAAGATCGGCAGCAACTGCGCCGCTTCCCCCAGGAACAGCTGCAGCGCGTTCTCCCCCTCGATCAACCCCTTGACCAGCCCCGGCACCCGGGCGGCGACCGCCTCCAGGGCCTTCTCGATTCCGGCGGAGCCCTTCTTCGCAGCACCCTCGGCCGCCGCCATGTTGCGGGTGGTGACGGCGGCGACCTGAATCATCGCTTGGTTGTACTGGCCGACGACGGCTGTGATCTCGACGCTGATCTGATCAACGGTGACGGCCATCGGACACCTCGAAGTGAACCCGGCTCGACATCCGGCCGGGACGTGTGGGAGGCTGAAGGTCGATTGAGGATCGGGATGCGCTTCGCGACGGGATCAGGGCAGCTTGGCCCGTCGCCTTACCCGCCGGGCCGGCCGAAAGCGGACTCGACCCCCAAACGGGAATATGGGACAGTCTGATTCTATTTTGGGGGGAGAAAATTCAGGATGAACAATTTTTCCTGGCGGTACGCGATTCTGCCGGCTCTGGCCATCCTCTCGACAGTGGTCGCCTCGCCGTCATCCGCCGCTACGATCGGTCCGCAGCAATGCAGGACGCTCACGGACTCGTTCCTCGAAGCACTGACGTACCAGAAGAGAGGGATGGAACAGGTCAAGACGCTGTTGCACCAGAATCTGGTCATTCTCGCCGCCGTCACGCGCCTGAAGATGCAATACCCGGACCTCAAGGAGGAAGATCTCGCGAGTCTCCGAAGGGTGGCCGAGGAGGTGAGCGGTATCGCCGACGCGCTGACCGGCGAAACCGACCCGAAGGTGCATGAAGACGCCTCCATCGTGATCCAGGAACTCTGTTCCTGAACGGGCCTGCCGGACGGCGCCGGAGAAACCCCTTCTACCCGGCCAGGAATCCGTTCTCCCGCGCCCGGGCCAGCATCTCGTCGAAGGCGTCGTCGGATGGCGGCGCCGCGGCCGGGGCGCCGGCCGGATCCACGATTCGGGCATAGGACCGGCCGGCCAGCAGGAACTCGGCCAGGCTCATTCGGCCGATTTCGGGCGGCGGGATGCCGACCGCGAGGCCCTGGCCGTAGAAAGCCGCGACGTCGATCCATCCGTCCCGTCGTCCGCCGCGGCCTCGGCTTTTCCCTCCGGCTCCTCCGTCGCCTCGGCGACGCCGAAATAGGCGGCCATGATCACGGCCTGTGCCGTCGCCAGCGGATTGGCCGGGTCGCGCGGGTCGGCCAGCGGGCGGCCGTCGACATAGGTATCGACCAGCTCCCGCGCCCGCACCGCCGGCAGGCCGCCGCCGATCAAGCCGAGCCGGATGGTCTCGACCACGTCGGCGGCGTACCAGCGCCGCTGGACCAGGAGGCGCTGGGCGATCTCGCCGAGGCCGGCGCCGCACAGCCGCTGCAGCTCCTCGATCTGCTTCAGCTTGAGGGCGAAGAGATAGGTCCCGTCCGCCCAGGTCAGCTCGACCTCGGCGGCAATGTTCGGCTGCCCCGACATCAGGCCACCGCCGTCCAGGCCGGCTTGCCGTTGAGCGTGATGGCGATCTGCACCGTCGCCCGCTGCCCGCGCTGGGCGGTGACCTGGTAGCTGGTCAGGATCGCTGGCGCCTGGTAATAGCCGCCGAAATCCGCCGCGGTGACGTCATAGACCCAGCGGACGGTCTTCTCGGCGCCGGAGAAGGCCCAGTCCTCCCAGGTCTTGCGGGCGTTGCGGTCCAGCACGCCCTGGCCGCTCAGCGTCATCTGCAGGGCGGTGATGTCGGTGATCTTCCAGGCGGGATCGTCCGGGTTGTCGCAATCCGGGATCACGCTCTCATTGGTGTCGCTGGCGATGGTCATGCCCAGCTCGGTCAGGCCGCAGGGCGCGGCGAAGGTCTCGGTCGGAACGGCACCGTCACCGAGCAGGATCATGACGTCGGAAAAGCGGAAGGTCTTGGCCTGGGCCATCGGGATCTCCTCGAATGAAAAGACCCCGCTCGCTGGCGGGGCCGGTCATGCCGGAAGCGGCAGGGGCGAAAAGGGGCGGCGTCACTCGGCCGCGATGCACTCGAACTCGATCACGCAATGGACGACGCCCTGCTCCGCCGGGTCGTCGAGCAGGCGGGTCTGCCGCCACTGCAGCGACACCAGGAAGCCGTCGGGAAGCACGAGGTCGGCCTCGTCCAAAGCCCTGACGACGGTCGCCGCCAGCGGCTCGGCCGAGGCGCGGCCATAGCCTTTAGTGAAGGAATCGACCTGCAGCCGGATCAGGCTGCCACGCACCCCGCCGGTCGCCTCCCAGGGCTGGGCGATGACGGCGGCACAGCGCAGGAAGGGATAGGCCGGGGCTGCGGAGACGTAGTCGTAGACCCGGCCGCCGACCAGGGCGGCCACGCCGGGATCGGCCTGCAGCGCCGCCGTCACGGCGCGGCGCAGCGGGCCGGACAGGTCACGGCCGCTCATGGCTGTCCTTCGGCTTGGGCACGCGCCGGCCGGCGCCAGCGGCCTCCACGGCCTCGGCCGCGGCGGTCGGAACCAGCAGCGTCGTTCCCGCCCGATAGGCCAGGACGACCCGGCGCGAGGGCCTGAAGTCGAAATCGGCGATGAAATGGATCCAGGGCATGCTTCGGACTCCCATGCAGGCCTCATCCCTCCGCCCGGGCCCGGCGGATGGCCTGGAGGATCAGCTCGACTGCCTCTCCCCGCTTCTTCGCGGTCGCTGGCCGCAGATACGGGCGGGCCGCCATGCGCGAGGTGCCGAATTCGAGGTCGGCGGCATAGGGCGCGGCCGAGACCACATCGGCGGCCAGCTCGCTGCGCCGTACGGCGGTGATGTTGCCGTCCAGCCGGCCGGTGTCGGCGTTCGGCGGCTCGCCCGGCGCGGACGGGATGTGATCCGGCCCGCTCGCCGAGCCGACGGCGATGCTGGCCACGGCCTCTGCCGCGACCAGCTCCGCTGCCGCGGCCACTGCCTTGCCGGCCTCCCGGCGGACGGCCTTGCCCGCCTGCCTCAGGCGCCGGAGATGGCGGTCGACGCCGGTGACCCGCGTCATCGCGCCGGCACTCCGGTCACGATCCAGGCGGCGCCGGCCGGGTCGCGCTCGATCGAGCTGATCCGCCAGCGGCCTCCGGCCAGCGTGATCTCGTCGTCGAGCGTCGGCTCCGAGACCACGCCTGCCTGCAGTACGATGAGACGTACCGCCTGGCCCGGGATCCCCCAGTCGGTCCGCTGCCGATCACCGGCATCGTCGCGGTGGCCCTTGACCGGGACATCGGCGAAGGCCGGCGGCAGGATCACTTGGCCATCCGCATCCTTGGCCGCGACATGCAGCGTGCCGTCGAGCAGCAGCGGCGCGAAGGCGGCACCGAACACCGCCCGGAGGGTGCTGTCGAGCAGGGACATGGCTACACCACCGTCACGGCTGGGACGTTCCGCCGCATCAGCTCCAGGAAGCGGCGGCCGTAGCCGGTCGAGTCCAGCGCGCCCGGGCTGCCATCGGTGGTGTCGGGCCGCTCCAGCTCCAGCGCGCCGCTGCGCATCCGCCGGAACCCGCCGGCGGCGACGGCCGCCGCCTCGGCGCCGCTGCCTTGCCCGTCCAGGGTCAGGATATGGGCGGCGAGCAGCAGCCGGCCGAGCCGGACATCGGCTGCGCTCGCCCAGTTGTCGCCGACCTGCAGCGCCGCCTCGTCCAGCGCCGTCTGCAGCACGGCGTCGGCGACGGCGGCGAAGCCCGGGAAACGGGCCTTGAGCTCGGCGGGGGTCGGACCATCCATCGTCAGCCTCCCTGCCCCAGCCGCGCCAGCTCCGTCGCGACCTGCTCCTTGCGCAGCGGGCCGGCCAGCTCCTCGCCGTCGGGTCCGACGATGTGGAACCGGCCGAACCCCCGATGCACCGCCCTCGGCCCGGCGGCCCGGGGCGGCTCGTCGCCCCAGGCCAGCAGCCCGGCCTCGACCTGCCGCCGGGCATTGGCCGCCTCGGCCTCGGTCAGCTCGAGCTCGACCGCCTCGCCCGGCTCGATCAGCCGAGCCCGGCCCTGGGCATAGAGGAAGCGCGGCCCCGGCGAGATGTTGGCGATGCGCATGGCCGAGCCCTCCCCTGATTAAATACCGTCGCCGTAGCGGAACGCCTTCGGCCGCCGGATCTCGACCCCGCCGGTGCGGAAGATGCCCGGGATGTCGAAGGCCAGCGGCCCGGATCGGGAGGGTTCCAGGAACTGATGCGGCATCGGCAGGTGCAGCTTCACCACCTGGGGATCGCGGCGATAGGCGACCATGCGCGCGGTGCCGCCCGACCCGGCATCCGCCAGCCCGCGCACGGCGCGGATGGTCAGCGGCGCGCCGGTGATCGCGGTGTAGGTGTTGCTGCGGCGCAGATATTCGAGGATGGTCAGGTCGCTCGAACCGCTGCGCGGCGTCTCGGCCAGATAGGTGAACCGGTCGATCGGCAGCAGCAGCGTGTCCGCCAGCTCCACCGTCAGCGATTCCTGGTAGACGCCGGTCAGCAGCTCGTTCAGGTCGCGCAGGATCTGGTCCGGCGTCTTGTCCGCCCAGCGGGTGGACGCCCCGGCGCCGTCATTGGCCACGAGGCCCGCGGTGACGTTCGGGTCGTTGATCAGGCCGGCCCAGCCCTTGGCGCTGCCGCTCGGCGGCACGCCGCGCAGGGCGAGGCCGTCCATGAACTCCTCATAGGCGCGCACGGCGGCCGCGGCCCGGTCCGCCGACAGGTTGGTGCCCGGCACCATCATCGCCTGGCCCAGCTCCTGCAGGGTGTAACGGTAGCCGATAGCCGCCATCTCGATCGCATGCTCGCTCTGGGCGCGCTCGACATCCGCCAGCGGGATGTCCTTGGCCAGGTGGCTGACCCACTCGGCTTGGCCGACCCGGTCGGTGGAGAAGAAGGTGACGCTCTTGGCCCAGGGATTGGCCGAGGTGTCGACCGGCACCAGCGCCGGATACTGGATGTCGGGATACTGGATCTCGTAGACCTGCGCCTCGATCTGGCTGGTCTGGGAGACGAGGAAGCCCAGCGCCTGCTGAGCGTCGAATGCGAACATGGAAGGCTCCTTGAAAGGGCTGGGCAATCGGAAGCCGGCGGTCAAGCCGACGGCAGGGCACCGCCGAGCCGGACGACGGCCAGGCCGCCGCTGGCGGCGCCGGTCATCCAGCGGGCGCCGGCGATGGCGAAATGGGTGGCGTCGCCCGGCAGGCTGGACAGGACGCCGGTCGCGGCCTCGAACACGACATTGTCGCCCGGGGCGACGGCGCTGCCGGCTGTGACCCAGATGTCGCCCTCGGTCAGCACGGCGATGGTGGCGCCCTGCCGGTAGACATCGCCGTCCCGCGGGTCGAGCGCGACGTCGCGGATCGAGATGCCGACGAAGCCGGCGGCCGCCGAGGCCCCGAGCACCGCGCCCTTGGCGCCGGCGCCCTGGCCGACGGCCAAGCCGAAGCCGATGCCGGACGCGGTCTCGACGATGCGGCTGTCGGCATCGGCGTTGGTCAGGTTGGCGACCATGCCGGCCACGGCCGGGCGGATGGTCTCGCTGTAGCTGTTCTGCGCGACGGCCATGTCCGTCACTCCTTTCCTTGATGGCTGGCGGCGGTCAGGCCGCGGTGGAAGCGGTGGAACTGGCGGCTCGCCAAGCCCCGGTCAGGCGGGTGTCGCGCCGGCGCAGCGCCTCGGCGCGCGCGTCGCCCGGGACCGGCCGGCCGGCCAGGGCCTGGCGCAGCGGGTCGGGCCGCGACGGGCCGGACGGGGCGGCCGCGGCCAGCACCCGGAAGGCGCCCTCGATCGCCGCGTCGCCCATCTCCCGGGCGGCGTCGCCGATCCGGGACGCCACCGCGGCGCGGCGGATCTCGGCTTCGCCACGGCCCTCGACCGCGAGATCGTCGCCGGCAATCCGTCGGGCCTCCGCGAGCAGCCGGGCGCGGGCGGCGACGGCCTCGTCCAGCCGGGCCGGGGTCATCTCTGAGTCGCGCAACCGCGCGGTCAGGGCGGCGATCTCGCCGTCCCGGGCCTCGAGCGCGGCCCGCAACGCCGCGACGTCGTCGGCAGGTGCGGCCGGCGCCGTGGGCGCGGCGCCCCCGGCGTCGCCGATGCGGCAGGCCGGGCCGGCGCGGGCGGCGTCGACCACCGCCAGGTGGTTGGCGCGGATCCGGCGCTGCACGGCGTCATAGGGCTCGCCCGCCGGCGTGGCGCCGGGAGTCCAGTCGATCTCGGCGGAATAGCCGACGCTGAGCTGCCGCTTGCCGGCGGTGACGGCGTCGATCGCGGCGCGGTCCATCAGCACCAGCGGCACGCGGAGATAGTCGCCGTCCCGCGCCACCTCGCCGCCGACCTGGCCGACGGCATGGGCCTTCCAGTTGGCGGCCGTGACCGGCTCGGCCGGGTGGTCGAGCGTGACCGGCCGGTGCGCCATCGACGCCATGGCGTCGGCGGCGAACACCTCCTCCTCCGGTCGCCAGACCCGGACGGAGGCGAGCTCCGGCCGGCCCATCTCGGCGCCGCTGTAGGTCTGGACGCCGGTGCGGGCGATGCGGGCGGCCGCGACCAGATAGCCGTCCTGCGTGGTGCGCCGGTCGCCGACCAGCGCCACGGTGTCGGTGATGAGCATTGAGTTTCCTCGTGATGAGCAGTCGTAGGTTGGGTTCGCGGCAGGCGAACCCAACATTCGTCCTAGTGGCCGCGCGACGTCGGGTTCGCGCCGCGAGCCCGACCTACGTCTCAGATCAAGAACTCTCCCCCTCCCCTCGCGGGAGGGGGTTGGGGGGAGGGGGTGCCGCGCCATACGCCGCCTCGATGCCGGGATATGTGCCGTCCTCGACCAGCTGGTCACGCACCGCCTGGGCCAGCACCTCGGGCGGGATCAGCCCGGCCGCGGCGTAGACCGAGCTGGTCTCGGCCTTGGTCTTGGCGATCGTCGCCGCCTCGCCCGCCCCGAGCTGCCACAACGGCGCCCACTCGTACCGCACCTCCGGCGGCCGGATGCCGAGCGCGCTCAGGATCAGCGCCTCGTCCAGCCGGCGCAGCGCGGGCGCCAGCGTCACCCGCTGCTCCGCCGCAATCCGGTCGTAGTAGTTGCGGATGTCGCTCTCGCCGGTGGCGTTCAGCCCGGCCGGGGCCTGGCCCAGCAGGCGGGTGGCCGGGATGTCGGCGGCGCCGGCGGCGATCTGCAGATATTGCTGCATGACCTCGGGCAGCTGGGCGAAGCTCAGCTGCTTGCGGTCCCACTCCTCCTCCTTGTCGATGACCAGGGCGTTCACCAACCCCTTCATCGTGTTCGCCAGGGTGAAGCGCTCGACCAGCCGGGCCGCATAGTCGGCCTCGGCCAGGTTCTGGGTCAGGTGCGGGATGCGGATGACGTCGAGCTTGGCCTCGTGCAGCAGCGCCGCCACGCCCTGGGCGGCCAGGCCGGCCTGGCGGATCGCATCCGTCACCGCCTGCAGCACGCTGTCGCCCCAGCCGTCGCCGCCGGCCCCGTCCGGCAGCTCGGCGCCGACCAGGCGCACCACCCGGCTCGGATGCAGGCGCACGCCGCCCTGCCCCGCCCTGCCGGCCGACGCCACCTGGTACCAGCCGGGCTCGCCAAAGCCGGGCGACAGCACGTCGCGGTCGATCTCGCCGGGCGCGATCTCCCAGCGGTGCATGACGTGCAGATAGCGCAAGGCCCCGCGCCCGAGCGCCGGCAGCGGCCGGGCCGGATCATCGTCGCCCGCGCCCAGCACCAGCGCCGCGCCGCCATACAGCCGGGCCAGGCGCAGCGCCCGCGCCACCTTGCGCTGGACGCCCAGCCGCGCCTCCTCCGCCTCGATCGCCGCGATCTGCTCCGGCGCGGCGTGCCATCGCCGCCATTCCCGGGTCATGTCGAAGGGCGGCACGTCGATCACCTTGCGGGCGATCCAGTCGCCGCGATAGGCGGCGTCGAGCTGCCCGCGATCCTGCGCGACCAGAACGAATCGGTCATGCGCCAGCTTGTCCTTGGGGGTGAACAGCCCGGCGACGAGGTTGGTCAGCGTGTCCAGGATCAAGTCCGGCCTCCCGGGGCCATCGGCCCGGCTGTCGTTTCGCCTCTCCCGCCTGCGGGAGATCTCTTCGGTATGGTCTCTGAATGGCCGCGAGGGCCGGCGCCGGCCGAAGAAAACGAGCCCCTTCCCTCGCGGGAGGGGCTGCGGGCCGACGGCGGCTGCGCATGAAAATCCCGCCGCGGCGGTGCCGGGCGGGCGCAACTATCTGACGATGCCTGAACTATGCCACGCGACGCGGTATCGCGTCAAGAACAAAAAGCGAACACAATACCGCGGACGGAAGCTCCCGGCATTGCGAACCCCCGAAGTCGCGCCGGTCCGACCAGGCCGGCCCCGGGCGCGACGCCGCCGACCTGCATGATCTTGCAGCTAGACGGGCGGCGGCTTTCGCCGCCTGTGTTTCCGGCAGCGCGGGATCGTCCCCGGGGGGCGCAGATGGGCATCTTCTCCGTGTGGCCGTATTTCGTTCTCATGGCCGCGGTCTGGCTGGTGCTGGCGACCCCGATCTTCCGGGCCGCGGACAAGCCCCTCTGGCACGACCGGAGGACGGCGACGCTCGACGGGCTGCGGGGCTTCCTCGCGATGAGCGTCTTCGCGCACCACCTGGTCATCACCCACCGGTACATCGAGACGGGACTCTGGGAGCTGCCGGCTTCGGGCTTCTACACCCTGCTCGGACAGGCCGGCGTCATGCTCTTCTTCATGATCACGGGCTTCCTGTTCTGGGGGAAGCTGCTCGACGGCAAAGGCCGCCCGGACTGGACGGCACTCTATATCGGCCGCCTCTTCCGCATCGGTCCGATGTATCTCCTGGCCGCCGGCCTGATGCTCGTCATCGTCGCCTGGCGGACCGGGTTCACGCTCCGGGAGCCGGCCTGGACCGTCGCGGCGGCCGTGCTGCAATGGCTGGCGTTCGGCATCGTCCCGCTGCAGCCCGACGTCAACGGCTATCCCCGCACCGGGCTGATCCTGGCGGGGGTGACCTGGACGATCTTCGTCGAATGGCTGTTCTACGGGTCGTTGCGGCTGATGGCCGGCGTCGCCCGCGGGGCCCGACCCCAGCGGTTCGCCGGCGGCGGCCTCCTGCTCTGCCTGGTCGTCCTGGCGATCGCGTCCTGGTCGGCCGACATCTCGTTCGCCCATCCGACGCCGGGGCTGCTGATTGCCACCCTGGCCACGATCCTCGCTGCATTCTTCTCCGGCATGGCGACGGCATGCCTGGTCCGGCGCGAGACCCGGCCGCGCGCGCCCGAACGGGCGGCCTCGCTGCTGGCCGTGGCGTGCCTGGGCACGGTGTTCCTGGCTTTCGGCGACATGATCGGCCCGGTCCAGATCATCCTGCTGTCGGTCTTCTTTTACCTGATCTGCGACGGCTGCACCCTGTTCGGCCTGCTGTCGACGCGCCCCGCCCGGCGCATGAGCGAGATCAGCTACAGCATTTATCTACTGCAGGGCCTTGTGCTGACCCTCGTCTTCGCGCTGCCGCCGGTCCGGGGCTTCGCCATGGCCGACCCGGTCCGGTACTGGCTGGTCGGCGGCCTGTGCGCGCTGCTGCTCGTTGCCGCCTCGGCCGTGACCTATCGCTGGGTCGAGGCGCCGGGAATCGCGCTGGGGCGGCAGGTGCGGTCCCGGCTGGCGGGCTGGGCCCGGGCCGTGGACGACCTGCGCGGCGCGACCAGCCCGTAGCGGGCCGTCGTCCCGGCGGTCTTCATCCGACCCATCTCAGGCTGCTGTCATAGGTGCCGTATTGCTTGCGCCTTTGTCCCTCGAGGGCATAGCGCAGGGCGTCGATGGCGTGGTTCTCGCGGTCCTCCAGCTGCGACAGGATCTCGCCGGTCTTCGGGTCGGTGCGGTAGCTGAACAGCGCCAGCTCGTCGATCAGGTGCCGGCAGCGCGGATGCACCAGGATGTCGTGGCTCTTCAGGAACTCGATGCCGTCCTCGACCGACCCGGCGCCTTTGGCCGCGGGCCGGATGCAGCCGAAGCCGTGGCGCTGCATGTAGCTGATGGTCTCCGGCCGGGCGCTATCGGCGATGATCGGGCCGCGCCGCGACCCCGGCACGGTGTCGAACAGGGCCGGGGTGCGGTCGATCTCGCAGCCGACGCGGTAGGCCTCGTGGTCGACGAACAGCGTCCGCCCCTGCACGAAGCAGCGCAGCAGCACCGTCGGGTCGCGGGCGAAGCCCCAGTCGGCGCCGAACAGGAAGCGGGCGTCGGCCGGCGTCTCGAACGCCTCGATCCGCCAGTTGCGGAACACCCGCGCCTCGCTGACCCGCCGATAGCCGCCCAGCCAGACATGCTGGTACTTGTCCGGGTCGCGGGCGCGGTCCCACTCCATCTCCGCCTTCAAGACATCCGGGAAGTGCGGGTTCTCCGTCCAGTTGGCCTCGATCAGCACGGTGTCGGGCGGCGTCGGGCCGCCGCGGAACAGCTGGTCGATCGGGTCCTCCGGCCGCACCGGGTTCCAGGAGAACCACAGCTCCGACCCCTTCTTGCGGATGGTCGGGCGCAGCAGCTCCAGGCTGCGGGCCGACAGCGACTGTGCCTCCTCGACCCAGGCGATGTCGTAGCCCTCAAGCGACTTGATGCTCTCGGCCGTGTGGTTCTGCATGCCCTGGAAGATGATCCGGCCGTCCCCCCGGACCAAGAATCCTGTCGGCCTGGACGGTGAAGACGGGGCCCAGGCCCAGCGCCTGAATCTTGTCCTCGATCAGCCGCTTGACCGACTGGTCGAGCGACCGCTGCACCTCGCGGATGCACACCGCCCGGATCGGCCTGTCGACGCAACGGCGCACCAGCAGCTCGGCGAAGACATGCGACTTGCCGGACCCGCGCCCGCCATGGACGGCCTTGTAACGGGACGGCTTCAGCAGATCCCGGAACGCCGGCGCCAGCTCCAGCGGCGGCGGGGCCGGCGCCCGCAGCGCGGGCCGGATCTCGGGCTCGGGCGGCAGGCGCTGCAGCCGCTCCCTATGCCGCAGCAGCTCCGCCTGCTCCTCGGGGTTCGGCTTGCCATCCCCGCGGCCGTCGAGGACGACCGGGATCTTGTTCGACAGCGTCTTGACCGCGTTCGCCGCCACGGGCCGCCGGCGCAGCCGCCGCCGCTCTTCCAAGCGAAGGGCGAAGACCAGGAGCCAGGGCCTCTTCAGCAGCTTCGCGGCGCAATCCTTGCTCGCGCGGTTCATGTATTTCGCCCGGCGCGCCGCTTCGGCGCCGTTGCCGCAGTCGAGCAAGTGGCGGACGAAGCGGCGTTGCTTCCAGTTCAGCTTCAACCGACTCCGTGCCATGCCGCATCGCGCTCCACTCGGGGGATCGGAACGAAAGCGCCCGCCGCGGCGGTGCCGGGCGGGCGCAACTGTCTGACTGTGCCTGAACTATGCCACGCGACGCGGCATCGCGTCAAGAACAAAAAGCGAACATCGAAGGGCGGTGGCGCCTGCTCGGCATGAAACGGCCCGCCGCGGCGTTGCGGGGCGGGCCTGAGCGGACGAGGTCGAGCCGGCGTCAGCTGCTCGGATTACTGCGGAATCTGGAAGAGTCGCTTGACTGGGTTGCTGCCCCCGTTACCACGGCCCCTGCTGCCGCGGTCCCGATCACCACGATCCCGATCGCCCGACGACTGCGGGATCCGGAAGAGCCGCTGGACGTCGGTGCGCCCGTCGTCTCGATCCCGGCGCCAGCGGCGCCGATCATCGTCGTCGTCATCGTCCCGATCCCGGCGGTGGCGGCGAAACCGGTCGCGGTCGTCGTCGTCCCAGTCGCGATAGCGGTAACGGCGGTATCGGTCGCGGTAATAGTAGTCGTCATCGTCATACCAGCCATACCCCGACCCGTAGTAGTAACTGGGGTAGCCGCCATAGCCGTAGCCATCCGGCTGGCACGCGGCGACGAGCGGCGCGGACGCCGCGACAGCGACCGTCACGAACATCGCCCGGGCAAAGCCGAAACCGTTGGTCAAGGCCCGCACTCCGCGCTGTTGCGTCGAATCAACACGCGAGCCCGGAAAAACGATCCGTCACCCATCGCGGATCCGCCGGGCGTTGCCGGCGGCGGTGCCGAACATCTCGCGACTCACCCCCCTCCCCGGGGGCGGGTCGTCACGGCCGGTCAGGCGATAGTGGTCGGCCAGCGTCTTCAGCCCGTCCTCCAGCACGCCCATCACCTTCTCGCGGCTGCGGCCCTGCCTGGCGGCGACGGCGGACACGTCCTGCTCATGGCAGCACACCGCCTCGACCACCGCTCCGACATGGGGTCCGAGGCAGCGCAGCGCCGCCTTGTAGGCTCGCAGCGCTTCGAGCTGCACCTCGCCTGGGGTCAACACCATGCCGGTGCCGCGGATCCCGGGCGGCAGCTCGCCATCGCGGTCCTGCACGCCAAGGACGCCGATCTCGAACTGGCTGCGCAGCCGCTGCCCGGCCGAATGCATGCGCGGGCTGATCGTGCCGCGGGCGGCCAGCCGGTCGATCGGCGACTGCACCAGGCGCCCGACCGGGGCGCCGATCGCGGTGCCGGTCGGCCGGTCGATGATTCCCGCCGCATGCCGGGCCCGCTCCGGCGTCTCCCGCAAGGCGGCGCCCCGCCCGGCCGCGATCGTCCTGCCGCGCCCGTTCCTGTGTCGCGTCATCATTCCCCTCTGCTGGTCTCGGAATGCCGCGATGACGGGCGCGGGCAGCCCGCCCGCCGCCATCTTCTCGGCCTGGAACAACTTCCGGGGTCGCCCGCTTGCTCTAGAGGGAGCAGCCCCGGAGGTTGCATGTCGGAGTCCCCACGGCAGGCGGAGGCGATCCACGCCTGGCTGCGCATCTACCTCCTCAACTGGCAGGAGGGTTACCGCCCCTCCGAGCTGGAGGTGGGGTGGATCGCCCGCGCCATGCGGATCGCGCGCGACGGCGGCAGCCTGGGCCGGATTCATGACTGCGTGATGGCCGCGATCACCCACCGGGCGCCGGTGGAGCCGCCCGAGCCCTATGGGCTGGAGCAGTTCCGCCGCGATTTCGCGGCCTTCCGCGACGCCTATTTCCGCGGCCGGGCCGCCGCCCGCATCTGAGATTGTGTTACCAGAGCGCCATCATCGCCGCGGCGCAGCCGGCCGGCGAATGTGGTGGCGGCGGGCCGATCCGGACGAACGGGCCGCGCGGCTCAGGGTGTTCATGCCGGGCGAATTCGCGGCGCCGCACGGCGGCATCATAGCTGGCGGCGCTCGCCTTCGTCGGCCGCGGCCAGCTCGCGCGCTCGGCCAGCCGCCGGGACTGGGCCTCGGACAGATCCAGGATCTGCTCCGGGCTCAACCGGCGCGGGCGCCGCGCCGTGCGCTGGCCGGTGCCGGCGACCTCGAAGACGCGGCGGCGGCCGCGGCCGATGACGGTGATCCGCCCGGCGCGTTCCAGCCGCCCCAGCTCGTAGCTGATCAGGCCCGGATTGTGGCCGATCCGGTGGCCGGCGGCCTGCAGCGCCGCTGTCAGCTCGGCGGCCGAGGGCGTCTGCGCCCCCTCCGCCGCCGCGGCGGCGATGACGGCGAACAGCGACCGGGTCCGGTCGCTCAGCGGAATCGGAAAGTCGTCGCACATCAGGCGTCGGTCCCCGGCACCGGCTCCGCCGCCGGGTTGACCAAGGCGAAGCCGGATCCGGTCGCCAGCACGCAGGCGCCGCCGCCGGCCTGGATGCCGAGAACCGTGAAGCTGGCGCCGTCGGCCGAGGCTAGGATCTCGATAACGAAGCCGCGGTCGGACAGCATCCGCGCGACCGGAGCCTCGTGATAGCGCTCGCTCAGCGCCGCGGCGATGATCTCGTAAGGGGCGCAGGGGCTCTCGGCCTGGGCGGCGGCCGGGGTCGGCAGGACGGCGAACACAGCGAGGGCGAGGCCGGCCATCGGGCCGGCAAGCGCGGATGCAAAGGACATTGCGAGACTCCGAGGGGGAGCGGTCAGCCGGGCCGCCACGGTCCGTTGCGGAGGGGATCAGCCGGCGCCACTGAGCCGCAGCAGCGCCGCGGTCAGGCCCAGCAGAGTCAGCAGGGCCAAAATGTCGAGAAGCCGAGGAATCATCCGGCTCAGCCTCCGGACGGCTTGAAATGGGTTCGATACATGAAGAGAATATTCCCCATTCCGGGGAATTAAGTCAACTCAATTTTCCCCATAATGGGGAATGACAAGCCAATCTCGATCACTTATGATCCCCGGAATGGGGAACGGACTGAAACAGCTGCGTCAGGCCCGGGGCTGGACGCATGAGCAGGCGGCGGAGGCCATGGGCGTCTCGCGCGGCCAGTTCATCAAGCTCGAGCGCGGCGAGCGCCGGCTGACCGCCGACTATATCCGGCTGGCGGCCGAGGCCTTCGGCACCAGCGAGCTGGAGGTGATGGGCACGCCCCGCACCGTGCGGCTGGTCGGCAAGGTCGGCGCCGGGGCCGAGGTGCATCTGTTCGACGGCGACGCCTCGTCCGAGCAGATCGACGAGGTCGAGGCCCCGCCCGGCGCCGACGATGCGACGGTGGCGGTGATCGTCGAGGGCGATTCGATGTTCCCGCGCTATCTCGAGCGCGAGACGATCTACTATCGCCGCGCCGACGCCACCGGCGACCCGGCCAGCCTGATCGGGCGCGAGGTCGTGGTCCGCCTGGCCGACGGCCGCACCTTCGTCAAGGTGCTGCGCCGCGGCTCCAGCCCCGGCTACTTCACCCTCGACAGCTACAACGCCCCGCCGATGGAGGATGTGGTGATCGAATGGGTGGTGCCGGTGAAATGGGTCAGGCGGGACTGACCGCCGGCCCTGCCCTCTCTTCACCGGGCTGCAAGAGACCGTTTGGAAATGCGCTGGTGTGATACCAGCGGCCCGAAACGTTGACCGTCATGGCGAGCCCCGAAGGGGCGTGGCCATCCAGCGGCACCGCCTGACCGATCCGGCTCCAGCCGGAGATCGCGGTGACCACGCCGCCGAAGCTGCATCACGGGATGGGACACGATCCTCCCTTCCCATGCGTGCACGAACCCCACCCACCGACGTGGGCGGGGTTCTCCCTTGACCGTTACCGATTACTGCCGAGTGGTTCTGCCAGTCCGATGAGAAGTCCTTCGGGGCCGCGGATGTAGCAGAGCCGATACGAGTCCTCGTACTGAACCACTTCGCCGACGAGCTGCGCACCGTGCTTGCGGAGTCTGGTGAGTGTTTCGTCGATGTCGCTCACTGTGAACATAGCACGCAGGTAGCCGAGGGCGTTCACCGGGGCGTTCCGGTGATCGGCGACGACAGACGGAGTGAGAAAACGCGAGAGCTCGAGGCGGCTGTGGCCGTCGGGAGTGACCATCATGGCGATCTCGACGCGCTGATTACCCAGTCCAGTGACGCGTCCGGCCCATTCTCCTTCAATCATGGCTCGCCCCTCAAGCGTCAGGCCAAGCTCGGTGAAAAAAGAGATGGCATCATCGAGAGATTCCACCACGATGCCGACATTGTGCATTCGCAGCAATTTGCTTTTAGTCATGGATTTCGGTCGTGTCCCTGGTGATGGTCTAGCTGCTGGACGGTAGCGGAGCCGCTCGCGACGCGCGCCTTCCACATGGCGCCGTAGCGAGCGAGCGGCGCAGCGGTGGTCATCCGCGGTCTTCGGTAGGGTCGGGTTTGCGGACTCGACCCCAAGACCGAGGACCGAAGATGGCCGACGACATGATGGCCCTCCTCGGGCTGACGGAGAAGAGCGCCGACGCCGATCTGCTGCTCGAGCAGAACGACGAATGGGCCGTCCAGCGCTGCCGCTACATGACCCGGGAAAGCGTCTCAGCCTTGGGCGATGATCCCCTCGTCAGCCTGCCCATCCTCGCCGCCTGACCGATCCGGCTCCAGCCGGAGATCGCGGTGACCATACCGCCGAAGCTACATCACGGGATGGGACACGATCCTGGATGGCCCCCTTCGCCCCAGGGATCAACACCCGACCGGCGAGCCTGCGATCGGACTCCCGTGCAAGAGAACCGTCATTGCGAGGAGGCGAAGCCGACGAAGCAATCCGTGCCGCCGCTTTTGCGGCCCTGTACTGCTTCGCTGCCCTCGCAATGACGATCCTTTCATGCGCTCGTCGGTATCAGACCGGCAGTCGCCTGATCGAAGATCGCGGGATCGCCTTGCGCGCTCGCCATGAGAATGGCCCCGGGTGGCCAGCACTTGCGTCGCCCGCTCCGAAAACTCCCACGGTCTGGAGCTTCTGCTGGTGTCCGGCACCATCGTCGCCGGTGGCGAGGTGATGAATCCGCAGGATTGGGCTCGCCTGCCGGCGGGCATCGATCTCCAGGCGCATGTCGGGGAAGCGGGCGCGCGCTCTGGATCAAGCGCGGGCCGCTTTTGCACCCGGATGTGTGCGCTTTCTGATACCAGCCGCCCGAGACGTTGACTCGTCATGGTGAGCCCCGAAGGGGCGTGGCGAAGCGATCCGGACGAGCTGTTCTCCTGCAGGTCGCTACAATTATTATCGAAAATACGATGTTATGCGTTTTTTCTGACCGGCCCGCCCTCCCGTTTGGGAGATGTCGCCGGCGCCGTTGCGAGGCAGGCTTGCTCCGCCAGGCCGGGCGCAGCGCCGGGCCTGCGGATACCGGAGCAAGGAGGGGTCATCATGCCGGTGCGGAAATGGGGCAGCGAGCAGGTCGTCGGGATCACGGCCGGCGCCAGCGCGGTGCGAGGGTTCGATGTCGCCGGACTCGCCGACGGCGGCTATGTCGTGGTGTGGGAAGATACCAGCACGCCTCGGCAGGTGCTGGCCCAGCGCTTCGACGCGCTCGGCAAGCCCGTCGGCGCCCAGATCGTGGTCGGCAGCGACGGGCCCGGCACGGTCTATTCCGAGCCGCAGGTGGCGGCGCGATCGGATGGCGGTTTCTCCATTACCTTCACCAGTGCCAACGGCAGCGGCAATGCCTGGGTGAGCCACTATGCGGCCGACGGCGCCTTCCAAGTCGGGCAGGGCTTCATCGACCCCGCCGTCGAGGAGAGCCAGGGGGCGATCACCTCGTCCGAAAGCGGCGGCATCCGCTTCGTCTTCCAGGCCAGCGGCGACATCAGGATCGGCAACACCATCGTCAATGACGATGCGACGGCCGGCACCCAGGAGGCGCCCTCCATCGCCGAGATCCCTGGCGCCAATCGCTATGTCGTCACCTGGGTCGACCACAATGGCGGCAACAACTACCGGTATCGCGTGTTCGAGGCGGACGGCGACCCCGTCACCGCCTCGCTCCAGGTCAACAACACGCCCGGCGTCGCCGCGTCGGCCGACCACCCGGCCGTGGTGATCGGCCTGGCCAATGGCGGCTTCGTCATCGCCTGGTACGAATTCTCGACCGCGCTGCAGGACCGGCAGGGCGTCAGCATCCACGCCCAGATCTACGACAGCGCCGGGGGGCAGGTCGGCAACGAGTTCGTGGTCAATTCGATGTTCAAGAACCATCAGGCCTTTCCCGACTTGGTGGCCCTGCCGGACGGCGGCTTCGTCGCCGTCTGGTCCGATTCCTCCCTGGGCGTCAACAGCGGCGACTATAACATCGTCGGCCAGCGCTTCGACGCCTTCGGCGCGCGCGTCGGCACGCAGTTCACCGTCAACACCACCACCGACGGCGCGAGCGGCGAGTTCTACCCCCACATCTCGGCGCTGGCCGACGGCCGGCTGGTGGTGGTCTGGCGGGGCCCCAGCGAGCTCCGGACCCAGATCATCGACCCGCGCGACGGGGTGGTGACCGGTGATGAGGACGCCGACACGCTCTACGGCCACGACCTCGTCGGCGACGAGATCAACGGCCTCGGCGGCGACGACGTGCTCAACGGCCTCAACGGCGACGACGGGCTCTATGGCGGCGACGGCAACGATGTGCTTCGCGGCGGCGCCGGGGCCGACTATCTCGACGGCGGCGCCGGCACCGACACCGCCAGCTACTTCACCGGCTCGGCCGGAGTCGTGGTCAGCCTGGTCGCCGGCACCGGCAGCGGTGGCGAGGCGCAGGGTGACATGCTGGTCGGGATCGAGAACGTCTCCGGCAGCCAGGGCAATGACAGCCTGGTCGGCCACAGCGGTGCCAACACCCTGCAGGGCTGGAACGGCAACGATGTGCTCACCGGCTCCGGCGGCAAGGACACGCTCACCGGCGGCGCCGGCGCCGACCGCTTCGTCTATGGCAGC
>NZ_JAHVDK010000013.1:0-190656 GCF_051487185.1 Inquilinus limosus | reverse complement strand
GCCTGCGGCCGCCGCCCTCGCCCTCGGCCTGCGGGGCGTGCTGCGGCGGCTGCGCCGGGCGCTGCTGCGGCCGGGCCGGCTCGTGGGCCTCCGCGACCTCCTCCTCGTCCTCCGCCTCCACGGCCTCCCGCTCCAGCGCGGCATCGGTCTCGGCCATGATCCGGGCGGCGTGGTCGACAGGCGCCGCCGGGGCCGGCAGCTCGGCGCCGCGGGCGCGGGTGCGATCGATCCGGTGCGCCGGCGGGATCAGACTGTCATCGGCCTCGATCATCACCCGCACGCCGTAGCGCCGCTCGATATCGGCCAGGGCGTCGCGCTTTTGGTTGAACAGGTACAGCGCCAGGGCGGTGGCGACGTGCACGGTGATCTCGGAGGCGCGCTTGCGGATGCCTTCCTCCTCGATCGCGCGCAGCACCGACAGCGCCGCCGAGCCGGTGGTCCGGGTCATGCCCAGCCCGCCGCAATGGGCGCAGGTCTCGAAATGCGTCTCCATCAGGCTCGGGCGCAGCCGCTGGCGTGACAGCTCAAGCAGGCCGAAGGCGCTGATCCGGCCGATCTGGATGCGGGCGCGGTCCTGCCGCATCGCCTCCTTCAGCCGCTGCTCGACCGCCTTGTTGTGGCGGTCGTCCTCCATGTCGATGAAGTCGATGACGATCAGGCCGGCCAGGTCGCGCAGGCGCAACTGGCGGGCGACCTCGTCGGCGGCCTCGAGATTGGTCTTGTACGCCGTCTCCTCGATGTTCCGCTCGCGGGTCGAGCGGCCGGAGTTGACGTCGATCGAGACCAGCGCCTCGGTCGGGTTGATGACGATGTAGCCGCCCGACCGAAGCTGCACGACGGGGCTGTGCATCGCATCGATCTGGCCTTCCACGTTGAAGCGGTGGAAGAGGGGGACGTTCTCGTCCTCGTAGCGCTGCACCTTCTTGGCATGGCTCGGCATGAGCATGCGCATGAAGTCCTTGGCGACGCGGTATCCGTCCTCGCCCGCGACCTGGACGTCCTCGATGTCTTTGGAATAGAGGTCGCGGATCGCCCGCTTGATCAGGTTCGCCTCTTCATGGATGACGCAGGGCGCGGTCGACTGCAGCGTGGTCTGGCGGATCGAATCCCATAGCCGCAGCAGGTAGTCGAGGTCGCGCCGGATCTCCAGCTTGGTGCGCTCCAGCCCCGCCGTCCGCAGGATGACCGCCATGCCCTCCGGCACGTCCAGGTCATCCATGATCGCCTTCATCTTCTTGCGATCCTTGGGATTGGCGATCTTCCGGCTGATGCCGCCGCCGCGCGGCGTGTTCGGCATCAGCACGCAGTAGCGCCCAGCCAGCGACAGATACGTCGTCAGCGCCGCGCCCTTGTTGCCGCGCTCCTCCTTGGTCACCTGCACCAGCATGATCTGCCGGCGCTTGATGACCTCCTGGATCTTGTAGTTGCGGTAGTTCGGCAGCTTCGAGCGACGGTCGCGGGCCTCCTCGGCCTCGTCGCCGCCCAGCACCTCGACCGCCTCCGCCTCGGCGTCGTTCTGGCCATTGCCGTTGCCGTTCTCGCCCTCGGCCGGGGTCGGGTCGTCGCCCTTCGGGGTCTCGGCCGGGGCCAGCAGCGCCACCGGGCCGCTGTCGCCCTCGGTCGACAGGGTCTCGCCGAAGCTCTCCGCGGCGGCGGCATCGGCGGCGATCACCTCGCCCGCCACCGCGTCGCCGGCGGCCTCGACGACCTCGACCACCTCGCTCGGACCGGCCTCGGCCTCGGTGCGGGCCGGCCGGCGGTCGCGGCCGCGGCGCCGGCGCGGCGCCGGCTCGGCGGCCTGGGCCTCAGCCTCTTCGGCCTCCTCGGCCTGGCGGGCCAAGAGCGCCTCGCGGTCGGCGATCGGGATCCGGTAGTAGTCGGGATGGATTTCGGAGAAGGCGAGGAAGCCGTGCCGGTTCCCGCCATATTCCACGAAGGCGGCCTGGAGCGAGGGTTCGACCCGCGTCACCTTGGCCAGGTAGATATTGCCCTTCAGCTGCTTCTTGGCTTCGGTCTCGAAATCGAATTCCTCGAGCCGATTGCCGTCCAGAACGACCACCCGCGTCTCTTCCGCATGGGTGGCGTCCACCAGCATTCTCTTCGCCATGTATAAACCCTGGCGACGCTGCCGCCGGCCCCGCGCGACTCACGGGGCCGCGGCGCGTCATTGTCCTGCCGAAGCCGCCGGGGACGCGAACCGTGATCACCCGAGAACGGCGCTTCGCAGCAGGCCAGACGGGAGGGTCCGCGACCACCGGTCCGGCGCGGATGCGCCGGGGCACGGCCTCGAGTTGATCCTCGATGTCGCCCGACATCCGCGGCTGCGCATCGTGTGCCGGCCGTTCGACAAGAGGCGTTTCACGGCGGAAGTCGATGCGTCGCCGCGCGATCGACCCGGAGATCCGGGGGACCCGGACATCCGATCGAACGATCGGGCAGACTGTCGCGCCGCCACGATACCGAGGCACCGCACTCTCGACAATGGAAGATTTCTGCGGTCGTGAACGGACGCCGCCACAAACGCCTGACTCGGACCCCGGCGCTATGGTAACAGATGCCGCCCTGGCCCTCGCGGCCATCAACGGAACACAATCGCGGCCTATTCGCTTCTGCGTCGAGGCCGGCCTCGCTGGGCCTCCCCGCCGCGCCGGGGCGGCCGCCGCCGTCCATCCATTGCTCCCAAGGTCCGATGCGTCTGATCGGCTGGCTCCTGTCCTCCCTCATCCTCCTCCTCGTCATCGCGGCGGTCGGGGTCTTCGCGGCCGCCAGCTATTTCGGCCGCGACCTGCCGGACACGGCGCAGCTGGCCGAATATGCGCCGCCGATCACCACCCGCCTGCACGCGGCCGACGGCCGGCTGATGACGGAATACGCCAGTGAGAACCGCCTGTTCGTGCCGATCGGGGCGATCCCGCCCCTGGTGGCCCAGGCCTTCGTCTCGGCCGAGGATCAGAACTTCTACGACCACCCGGGCGTCGACCCGCAAGGTATCGCCCGGGCCGGGTTCAGGGCCATAGTGAATTACTTCTCCGGCCGCCGTGTCGAAGGGGCCTCGACCATTACCCAGCAGGTGGCGCGCAACTTCTTCCTGACGCAGGACATATCGATCAGCCGCAAGATCCGCGAGGCGTTGCTGGCGTTCAGAATCGAAGCCGCCTTCACCAAGCCGCAGATTCTCGAGCTGTACCTGAACCAGATCTATCTCGGCCGACGTGCCTTTGGCGTGGCGGCGGCGTCGCTGGCCTATTTCAACAAGCCGCTGAAGGACCTGACGCTCTCCGAGGCCGCCTTCCTGGCCGGCCTGCCGAAGGCGCCGAGCCGGTACGACCCGAAGACCAATCTGGAGGCCGCGGTCGGCCGCCGCAACTACGTCATCGGCCGCCTCCTGGAAGACGGGGCGATCACCAAGGAGCAGGCCGACGCCGCCATGGCCGAGCCGCTGGTGACCAAGGACCGGCGGCAGATCGAATTCGTCAGCGCCAACTATTTCGCCGAGGAGGTGCGGCGCGAGCTGCAGCGCCTCTACGGCAACGACGCCCTCTACCAGGGCGGGCTGTCGGTCCGCACCTCGCTCGACACGCATCTGCAGGATCTGGCCGACCAGGCGTTGCGCAACGGCCTGCGCAGCTACGACATGCGGCATGGCTGGCGCGGCCCGCTGAAGAAGATCGAAGGCTTCGACGACTGGGCCGGGCAGCTGGCCGCGATCCAGCGGCCGGCCGGCGCCGGCGACTGGCAGATGGCGGTGGTGCTGGACGTCGATGCCAAAGGGGCCGCCATCGGCTTCTCGGACAAGAGCCGCGGTGTCATCCCCTTCGCCGAGATGAAATGGGCCCGGCCCTGGCGGCCGAACCAGACGGTCGGCGCCGAGCCGAGGAGACCGTCCGACGTGCTGGCCAAGGGCGACGTGGTGCTGGTCGAGCCGACCGGCCCGGTGCCGGAGGACAAGGCGGTGCCGCAGGAATTCGGCCTGCGCCAGATCCCAGACGTGCAGGGCGCGCTGGTGGCGCTCGACCCCAACACCGGCCGGGTGCTGGCGATCACCGGCGGCTACGACTATGCGATGAGCGAGTTCGACCGCGGCACCCAGGCGGTGCGGCAGCCGGGCTCGACCTTCAAGCCCTTCGTCTATCTGACGGCGCTCGAGGCCGGCTATACCCCGGCGACCATCATCGACGACGCGCCGATCACGATCGACACCGGCACCACCGACTGGGCGCCGGAGAACGACGATCACCGGTTCCTGGGACCCATGCCGCTCAGGGTCGGCGTCGAGCGGTCGCGCAACCTGATGACGGTGCGGCTGATCCAGGCGGTCGGTCTCGACAAGGTGAAGGAGACGGCGGAGCGCTTCGGCGTCTACAAGGACATGCCGCTGCTCTACTCCATGGCGCTCGGCGCCGGCGCCACCACCCCGCTGCAGATGGCGACGGGATTCGCCCAGATCGCCAATGGCGGCAAGAAGGTGGTGCCGACCTTCATCGACCGGATCCAGGACCGCACCGGCCGCACCATCTACCGGCACGACGCCCGGCCCTGCGAGACCTGCGGCCAGCCCTGGGCCGACCAGGCCACGCCGGTGATCCCGGACACGCGGGAGCAGATCGCCGACCCGGTCTCGGCCTATCAGATGACCTCGATCCTGCAGGGCGTGGTGCAGCGCGGCACCGCCTCGGCGCTGAACAAGCTGGGCTTCACCCTGGCCGGCAAGACCGGCACCACCAACGACGCCAAGGACGCCTGGTTCGTCGGCTTCTCGCCCGACCTGGTGGTGGCGATCTATGTCGGCTTCGATGATCCGAAGACGCTGGGCGCCCGCGAATGGGGGTCGACTGCGGCGCTGCCGGTCTTCCGCGACTTCATCTCCGAGGCGCTGAGGGGCAAGGACGTGCCGCCCTTCCGCATCCCGCCCGGCGTCAGCCTGGTGAAGATCGACCGGCTGACCGGCCAGCCCGCCTATGGCAGCGGCGGCGACACGATCTGGGAGGCGTTCCGCCCCGGCACCGAGCCCGGCACCGGCTATGCCCTCGACCGGCTCGACGGCAGCGGCGGCGCGACCGACCAGGGTACCGGCTTCGGCGACAGCGTGCCGGAGGCGACGACCGGGACCGGCGGGCTGTACTGATCGCCGGCGCGGTCTAGATCAACCGAAGCGGCGGGCCTTCGCCCGCCGCGCGACGGCTGCACGAGGGAGGACCGTATGGCGCTTCGCAAGTTCATCATCGAACGCGACATTCCGGATGTCGGCACCCTCGAACGCGAGCAGCTGCGGGGCGCCGCAGCCAAGTCCAACGAGGCCCTGCGGCAGATCGGCCCCGACATCCAATGGGTCGAGAGCTACGTCGCCGACAACAAGACCTTCTGCGTCTATCTCGCCCGGGACGAGGAGGTGATCCGCCGGCATGCCGAGATCAGCGGCTTCCCGGCGACCAAGATCACGGAGATCCGCAAGATGATCGACCCGACGACCGAGAAGGCCGGCTGACAGGCCGCTGGCGTCACGGGCGATGGATCTCGCGGGCTTCATCCGGCTGCTCGAAGCCTATCGCGACACCCGCTACCTGTTCACCGCCGACGGCGCCGAGCACGAGGTGCGGATCGATCGGCGCAATCCGGCCGCGGAGGCGTGGCTGACTGGCCGCGGCGCCGTCGGTGCCGGCTTCGTCAGCGCCGACAATCCGCGTAGCCGCCCGGCGCCGCCGGCCGAGAACGCGACGGCGCGGCAGCGTCTGGTCGAAGCAGTGCGCCGGCGCGGCTTCGACGCCGCGCCGCACACCGGCGCCGGGTTGGACGGCACCTGGCCGCCGGAGCAGGGGCTGCTGGTGCTCGACATGCCGGTCGCGGATCTGGTGGCGCTGGCGGAGGAGTTCGGCCAGAACGCGATCGTCTGGTTCGGCCCCGGCCGCCCCGCCCGGCTGGTGCCGACCCGCCTGCTGTTCGAGGCGCTCGCTCCGCCATGAAAAAGGGCCCCGTACGGGGCCCTTTCGATTCGTCCGTGCGGCGGCCGGATCAGGCGTGGCCGGCGGCGGCCCGGCTGATGGCGGTGAGCTTGGCCCGGGCCAGCTTCAGCGCCCGCTCGGCCACTGCCTTGTCGCCAGGGGTCTTGGCGTCGGCCACGTCCTCTTCGGCGTCGCGCAGCTCCTGCTCGACCTTGGCGCGGTCCAGCGAGGCCACCGGCACCACCTCCTCGGCCAGCACGGTGCAGCGCTCCGGCGTCACCTCGGCGAAGCCGCCGGTGATGAAGAGGCGGCTGGAGATGGCGCTGCGCTGCTCATAGATGTCGATCACACCCGGCTGGATGGTCGACAGCATCGACATGTGCCCCTTCAGCACGCCGAAATGGCCGTCGCCGCCGGGGACGACCACCATCTCGACCTGCTGCGCCACGAGCAGCTTCTCGGGCGAGACCAGTTCGAAGGCGAATTTCTCGGCCATGGATGTCCCCGGCAGGCTTGGCTGGCGTCAGATCAGGCGGCTTCGGCGAGCTTCTTCGCCTTGGCGACGGCGTCGTCGATGGTGCCGACCATGTAGAACGCCGCCTCCGGCAGGTGGTCGTAGTCGCCGTTGACGATGCCCTTGAAGCCGCGGACCGTCTCCTCGACCGGGACGAACACGCCCGGCGTGCCGGTGAACACCTCGGCCACGTGGAAGGGCTGGCTGAAGAAGCGCTGGATCTTCCGGGCGCGGGCCACGGTCAGCTTCTGCTCCTCGGTCAGCTCGTCCATGCCCAGGATGGCGATGATGTCCTGCAGCGCCTTGTACTCCTGCAGCGTGCGTTGCACGGCGCGGGCCACCTCGTAGTGCTCCTGGCCGACGACGCGAGGGTCGAGGATGCGCGAGGTCGAATCGAGCGGGTCGACCGCCGGGTAGATGCCCAGTTCCGAGATCGCGCGGCTGAGCACGGTGGTCGCGTCCAGGTGCGAGAACGAGGTCGCCGGGGCCGGGTCGGTCAGGTCGTCGGCGGGCACATAGATGGCCTGCACCGAGGTGATCGAGCCCTTGGTGGTCGAAGTGATGCGCTCCTGCAAGGCGCCCATGTCGGTCGACAGGGTCGGCTGATAGCCCACCGCCGACGGGATGCGGCCCAGCAGCGCCGACACCTCGGCGCCCGCCTGGGTGAAGCGGAAGATGTTGTCGACGAAGAACAGCACGTCCTGGCCTTCGACGTCGCGGAAGTACTCGGCGACGGTCAGGCCCGACAGGCCGACGCGGGCGCGGGCCCCCGGCGGCTCGTTCATCTGGCCGTAGACGAGGGCCACCTTGGAGCCTTCCTCGCCCAGCTTGATGACGCCGGAGTCGATCATCTCGTGGTACAGGTCGTTGCCCTCGCGGGTACGCTCACCCACGCCGGCGAAGACCGACACGCCGCCATGCGCCTTGGCGATGTTGTTGATCAGCTCCTGGATGGTCACGGTCTTGCCGACGCCGGCGCCGCCGAACAGGCCGATCTTGCCGCCCTTGGCGTAGGGGCCGATCAGGTCGACGACCTTGATGCCGGTGACCAGCATCTCGGCCTCGGTGGCCTGGTCGACGAATTCCGGCGCCGGGCGGTGGATCGGGAAGTGCTGCTTGGCGTTGATCGGGCCGCGCTCGTCGATCGGCTCGCCGATCACGTTCATGATCCGGCCCAGCGTCTCCGGGCCGACCGGCATCCTGATGGAGTTGCCGGTGTCGATCACCTTGTTGCCGCGGACCAGGCCGTCGGTCGAGTCCATGGCGATGCAGCGCACGGTGTTCTCGCCGAGATGCTGCGCCGCCTCGAGCACAAGGGTCCTGCCGCCGATCTCGGTGGTCAGGGCGTTCAGGATGGCGGGCAGCTCGCCATCGAACTGGACGTCCACCACGGCGCCCAGAACCTGGCTGATGCGGCCGATGACGTTGCTTCCGGTCTGGGTCTCGACCATGGTGTTCACGCTCCTCGAACTGACTTCAAGCGATCGATGGATCACGGCGCCTTAGACGGCCTCGGCGCCGGAGATGATCTCGATCAGCTCCTTGGTGATGTAGGCCTGGCGGGTCCGGTTGTAGACCAGCGTCAGCCGCTTGATCATGTCGCCCGCATTGCGCGTCGCATTGTCCATCGCGGTCATGCGCGCACCCTGCTCGGAGGCGGCGGATTCGAGCAGCGCCTTGTAGACCTGGATCGCCAGGTTGCGCGGCAGCAGCTCCGCCAGGATCTGCTCCTCGCTGGGCTCGAACTCATAGACGATGTTCGAGGCCGTGGCCTCGGTCACCGCCGGGATCGCCACCGGCACCAGCTGCTGCACGGTGATGATCTGGCTGATCGCCGATTTGAACTTGTTGTAGACGACCGAGCAGACGTCGAACTCGCCGGCCTCGAACATCGCCAGGATCCGGGTCGCGATCGCGTCGGCATCGGCGAAGCCCAGCTTCGGCCGGCCGATGTCGATGACGCTCTCGACGATCAGGCCGGCGTGGTCGCGGCGCAGGGCGTCGCGGCCCTTGCGGCCGATGGTGAACAGCTTCACCGTCTTGCCCAGGCCCTGCAGCTCGCGGATCTGCTTGCGCGTCTCGCGCAGCACCGTGGCGTTGAACGCCCCGGCCAGGCCGCGGTCGGAGGTGACGACCAGCAGCAGGTGCACGTCGCTCTTGCCGGTGCCGGCGATCAGCTTCGGGCCCTGGCCGGCCGTCTTGGCGCCGGCGGCGAGGCCGACCAGCATCCGCTCCATCCGGTCGGCAAAGGGCCGGCCGGCTTCGGCCTGCTCCTGGGCGCGGCGCAGCTTCGACGCCGCGACCATCTTCATGGCCGCAGTGATCTTCTGCGTCGACTTGACGCTGGAGATCCGGTTCCTCAGGTCCTTCAACGACGGCATGGCGCCCCGCCTTCAAGTCTCGTGGTGGGTGCGACCGTCGCTCAGACGAAAGTCTTGGCGTAGTTCGCGATGAAGCTGGCCAGCTTCTCCTCCGTCTCCGGCGAGAGCTGCTTCTCGTTGCGGATCGCCTCGAGGATCGCCTTGCCCTCGTCGCGCAGCGCGTCGAGCAGGCCCTTCTCGAAATCCTGCACCCGGTTGGCCGGCACGCTGTCGAGATGGCCGCGGACGCCGGCGAAGATCGACGCCACCTGCTCCTCGACCGGCTGCGGGCTGAACTGCGGCTGCTTCAGCAGCTCGGTCAGGCGCGCGCCGCGGGCCAGCAGCTTCTGGGTCGAGGCGTCGAGATCGGAGGCGAACTGGGCGAAAGCCTCCATCTCGCGGTACTGCGCGAGCTCGAGCTTGATGCGGCCGGCGACCTGCTTCATCGCCTTGATCTGGGCGGCGGAGCCGACGCGGCTGACCGACAGGCCGACATTGATGGCCGGGCGGACGCCCTTATAGAACAGACCGGTCTCGAGGAAGATCTGGCCGTCGGTGATCGAGATCACGTTGGTCGGGATGTAGGCCGAGACGTCACCGGCCTGGGTCTCGATGACCGGCAGCGCGGTCAGCGAGCCGGCGCCGTGGTCGTCGTTCATCTTCGCCGCGCGCTCCAGCAGGCGGCTGTGCAGGTAGAACACGTCGCCCGGATACGCCTCGCGGCCCGGCGGACGGCGCAGCAGCAGCGACATCTGGCGGTAGGCCACGGCCTGCTTGGACAGATCATCATAGATGATCAACGCGTGCATGCCGTTGTCGCGGAAGAACTCGCCCATCGCGGCGCCGGTGTAGGGCGCCAGGAACTGCAGCGGCGCCGGCTCCGACGCCGTCGCGGCGACGACGGTGGTGTATTCGAGCGCGCCGTATTCCTCGAGCGTCTTGACGATCTGGGCGACCGTCGAGCGCTTCTGCCCGACCGCGACGTAGATGCAGTAGAGCTTCTGCTTCTCGTCGCCGGACTTGTTGATCTCGCGCTGGTTCAGGATGGTGTCGATCGCGACCGCGGTCTTGCCGGTCTGACGGTCGCCGATGATCAGCTCGCGCTGGCCGCGGCCGATCGGCGTCAGCGCGTCGATCGACTTCAGGCCGGTCTGCATCGGCTCATGCACCGACTTGCGCGGGATGATGCCGGGGGCCTTGACCTCGACGCGGCTCATCTTCGCGTCCTGGATCGGGCCCTTGCCGTCGATCGGGTTGCCCAGGGCGTCGACCACGCGGCCCAGCAGGCCGCGGCCGACCGGGACCTCGACGATGGCGCCGGTGCGCTTGACCGTGTCGCCTTCCTTGATGTCGCGGTCCTCGCCGAAGATCACGATACCGACATTGTCGGTCTCGAGGTTCAGCGCCATGCCCTTGATGCCGCCCGGGAACTCGACCATCTCGCCCGCCTGGACGTTGTCGAGGCCGTAGACGCGGGCGACGCCGTCGCCGACCGACAGCACCTGGCCGACCTCGGCCACGTCGGCCTCGGTCCCGAAATTGGCGATCTGATCCTTGATGATCGCAGAGATTTCGGCGGCACGGATGTCCATCAGACGGTCCCCTTCATCGCGAGCTGCAGCTTGGCCAGTTTCGTGCGCAGGGAGCTGTCGACCATGCGCGAGCCGACTTTGACGATCATCCCGCCGAGCAGCGCGGGATCGACTTTGACATTGACCTGGACCTTGGCGCCCATGGCCTTCTTGAGCTGATCGACCAGCGCCTCGGTCTGGCGGTCGGTCAGCGCCGCGGCGGCGGTGACCTCGGCGGTGAGCTCGCCGCGGCGGCGGGCCAGCTCGGCCAGGAAGGCGTCGATCATGGCGTCGAGGGCGAACAGGCGGCGATTGCGCGCCACCAAGCCGACGAAGCGGCGCACCAGCTCGGACACGCCCGCCCGCTCCAACACCGCGGCCATCGCCTTGCCCTGCGCGTCGCGCGACAGCAGCGGGCTGCGGACCAGACGGCGCAGATCCTCGCTCTCGGCCAGCGCCGCCTTCAGGCCGCGCAGGTCGTCCGCGGTCCGGTCGAGCGTCTTGCCTTCATCTGCGAGTGCGTACAGCGCCGTCGCGTAACTGGATGCGAGGCCGGATATCCCTGACCCTGTGGCTGCCACCGATCGTCCCTCGATCGTTTTGTTTCGATCGTGGCAGGAGGCCACGACCGCCGAATGTTCGGGGGGCTCGATCGCACAACAAGATATTGTCCGAGGCCCACCCCTTCCGCTCGGCGCGCCGTCATCTAACATAGCGGTTGTGGGTGTGCAACCGGCATTCCGGGCGGGTTTTTCACGTCGGAGTGCCAGATGTAGACTGGCGCGAACGATTCGCATCCTCCGGAGAGCCGGAATGCCGCACGACCATCCGCCCGGAGAGGCGCCGCACCCGCACGGATCCGCAGCCGGGCACGATCACGCGGCGCATGATCACGGGCCGGGCCGTCGCCATCACCACGGGATGCCGGAGGGGGCGGATGGCGAGCGGCGCCTGCTGGCGGCCTTGGCGATCACCGCCGGCTTCATGCTGCTCGAGGCGGCCGGCGGCTGGATCGCCAATTCCCTCGCGCTCCTGGCCGATGCCGGGCACATGCTGACCGATGCGGCGGCGCTGGCGCTGGCCTGGCTGGCGGCGCGGATGGCGCGGCGTCCCCGCGACGCCCGGCGCAGCTACGGCTATGGCCGGGTGCAGGTGCTGGCCGCCTTCGCCAATGGCATCGTGCTGCTGGCGGTCGTTATCGCGATCGTGGTCGAGGCCGTCGGCCGGCTGGCCGCGCCGGCGCCGGTCGCGGGCGGGCTGATGATGGGCATCGCCGCCGCCGGCCTGGTCGCCAACCTGGTCGCCTATCGGGTGCTGCAGGGCGGCGACCGGACGAACCTGAACCTGCGCGGTGCGGCGCTGCACGTGCTGGGCGACCTGCTCGGCTCGATCGGCGCGCTCGCCGCCGGCGCGGTCATCCTGGCCACCGGCTGGACGCCGATCGACCCGATCCTGTCGGTGCTGGTGTCGCTGCTGGTCCTGCGCAGCGCCTGGGCGATCCTGCGCGAATCCGGCCATGTGCTGGTCGAGGGCACGCCCGACCGAATCGACGAGGCGGCGCTGACCGAGGCGATCCTGGCCGGGGTGCCGGCGGTGATCGACGTGCATCACGTCCACGCCTGGACCCTGACGCCGGGCCGGCCGATCGTGACCCTGCACGCCCGGCTGCGCGAGGGCGCCGATTCCGACCAGGCGGTCGGCGCGGTGACCCGGCTGCTGCGCGACCGCTTCGGTGTCGACCACGCCACGGTGCAGGCGGAATTCGAGATCTGCGCCGACACCGAGGCGGCGCCACGACACTAAGCGACACGCGCCGGAACGGAAAAGCGCAATCGCTGGTTCACCTTTTTGCCGGGAAGCGGTAATTATTCAACATAATGCCGTGTATTTGATGTCGCCCATGGCCCGGTTTCCGGGGCTGCGGGCCCGGAAAGGTGACGATGGGTCATAATGGAGCTCTCGCCCGCGACGCGGACCCGCTGTCGATCTGCCGCAACGTGACGGTCGCCGGACGGCGTACCAGCGTCCGCATGGAGGTCGTGTTCTGGGACGGGCTGATGGAAATCTGCGCCCGTGAACAGATCGGGCTGAACGAGATCTGCACCCGCATCGACGCTGCCCGCAGGGGCAGCGGCCTGACCGGGGCGCTCAGGGTCTTCGTCCTGTGCTATTTCCGCGAGCTGACGCGCCGGCCGGCGCAGGTGCAGCCGCCGGCCCACGCCTCTGTCCAGACCCCGCCGGCGCTGCTGACCGCGGCGCTGGAAGGCGTGGTCGGGGCCAGGGCGTAGTATCCCGGCAGAACGTGGGTTGGGTTCGTATGCCGCGAACCCAACCCACGGGATCTTATACCAGCGGCCCGAAACGTTGACCCGTCATGGCGAGCCCCGAAGGGCGTGGCCATCCAGCATCACCCGCCCCTGGATGGTCGCGGCGCTCCGCGCCTCGCCATGACGGGGAAGGGACCGAAGAGTCGATCTCAAAGGCCGCTGGTATTAAGCGGGTCCGCTCCAGGCCAGCCGCTCCACCGCCGCCACCGGTCGCAGCCGGTGCCGCTCGGCCGCGGCGGTCAGCTTGTGCGCGTCCGGCCGGCCGGTGGCGCCGTCGCGCAGCTCGGCGCCGTGGATGCCGCCGATCACGAACAGCCCGTCGATCCCGGCCGCGGCCGCGCCGGCCATGTCGGTGTGGAAGCTGTCGCCGACCGCCAGCACCCGCGCCGGGTCGGGCCGGCCCAGCAGCTCGAAGCAGCGGCGATAGACCGGCGGATGCGGCTTGCCGTGATAGAACACCTGGCCGCCCAGCGTCTCGTAGTGCTGGGCCAGGGCCCCGGCGCAGATCTGCATCCGGCCGCCGACGATGACGACGATATCCGGGTTGGCGCAGATCATCGGCAGGCGGCGACCCGCTGCGGCCTCCAGCAGCGGGGCGTGGTCCTCGACCCGTTCCTCCGGGTCGTCGATGCCGGTGTTCAGCACGAACTCCGCATCGGCCAAATCGTCGACGCGGACGATGTCATCGACGCCCTCATAGACGTCGGCGTCCCGCTCGGGCCCGAGATGCAGGAAACGTTCGCCCAGCGCCTGGTGGAAGTCGTCGTCGCGCGCCACCAGCGCCAGATGCGCCGCCTCGCCCGAGGACAGGATCGCGTCCCAGCACTCCTCCGGCACGCCGATCTGGGCCAGCCGCTGCGTCACCGACCCGACCCGCCGCGGCGCGTTCGACAGCAGGCACACCTGCTTGCCCTCGGCGCGCAGCCGCTGCAGGCAGTCGATCACGCCGGGATAGGGCGTGACACCGTCGTGCACCACGCCCCAGAGGTCGACGATGAAGGCGTCATAGCGGTCGCGGATCGTGGCGATGCCGTCGAGGATCGGAATGCTGTCGGTCATCCGTTCTGGCCTGTTGGTCCCATTCCGGTCTTGTGCCATGGCGGGTGGGGCGGCGCCACCGGCGCCGCCCGTGCTCAGGCCGTCAGCTCTTCGCCCTGGCCCTTCAGCTTCGCCGCCAGCGACGCCTCCAGGAACTGGTCGATGTCGCCGTCCAGAACCGCGGCGGAGGCGCTGGTCTCCACGCCCGTGCGCAGGTCCTTCACCATCTGATAGGGCTGCAGCACATAGCTGCGGATCTGGTGGCCCCAGCCGATGTCGGTCTTCTCCGCCTGCAGCGCCTGGGCCTGGGCCTCGCGCAGCTGCAGCTCGCGCTCGTAGAGGCGGGCGCGCAGCATGTCCATGGCCATGGCCCGGTTGCGGTGCTGCGAGCGGTCGTTCTGGCAGGCGACGACGATGCCGGTCGGGATATGGGTGATGCGGATCGCCGATTCCGTCTTGTTGACGTGCTGGCCGCCCGCGCCAGAGGACCGGTAGGTGTCGACCTTCAGGTCCTTCTCGTCGACCGTGATGTCGATCGAATCATCGATCACCGGCGACACCGCGACCGAGGCGAAGCTGGTGTGCCGCCGCGCCGCGCTGTCGAAGGGGCTGATCCGGACCAGGCGGTGCACGCCCGATTCGGTCTTCAGCCAGCCATAGGCGTTGTGGCCTTTGATCAGCACCGTGGCCGACTTGATCCCCGCCTCTTCGCCGGGGCTCTCCTCCAGCCACTCCACCTTGAAGCCGTGCTGCTCGGCCCAGCGCACATACATGCGCAGCAGCATCTGGCCCCAGTCCTGGGCCTCGGTGCCGCCGGCGCCGGCATTGACCTCGAGATAGCAGTCGTTGCCGTCGGCCTCGCCGGCCAGCAGGCTCTCCAGCTGCTTCTTCGCCACCCGCTCGGCCAGCTGGCCCAGCTGCGCCTCGGCATCGGCCAGAACCTCGGCATCGCTCTCGGCCTCGGCCAGCTCGATCAATCCGACGGTGTCGTCGAACTCGCCCGCCAGCGCCTTGTAGCCGGTGATGGCGTTGTCCAGATGGGTGCGTTCGCGCAGCAGGGTCTGCGCCTTCTCCGGGCTGTCCCAGAGCTTCGGGTCCTCGGCGAGCGCGTTCAGCTCGTCCAGTCGTCTGACAGCGTTATCCCAGTCAAAGAGACCTCCTCAGCAGCGCGAGCGACTGCTTGATCTCCTGGGCCTTGGCTTCGGTCTCGGCACGCATGGCGTGCGGTCCTCTCAAATATCGTACGGTTGCGGCATCGCGGCGGTCCGGGCTGGCCCGAAGCGCCGACCGGGCGGGATGTAGGATGGATCGGCCCTCAGGTAAAGGCCGCAGGGAAGAAGATCGTCCCGCGGCCTCCCGATCTCAGGCCTGGCGCGGGCGGAGCTGACTGACGTCGCGCACCGCGCCGCGCGAGGCGCTGGTGGTCAGCGCCGCATAGGCCTGCAGCGCCGCCGAGACCTTGCGGGTGCGCGGCGCCGCCGGCTTCCAGCCGCCGTCGGCACGGGCGTTCATCGCCGCCCGCCGCCGCGCCAGCTCCTCGTCGGAGACGGCGAGGTGGATCCGGCGGCCGGGGATGTCGATCTCGATGATGTCGCCTTCCTCGACCAGGGCGATGGCGCCGCCTTCCGCCGCCTCGGGCGAGACATGGCCGATCGACAGGCCGGAGGAGCCGCCGGAGAAGCGGCCATCGGTGACCAGGGCGCAGGCCTTGCCCAGCCCCTTCGACTTCAGATAGCTGGTCGGATACAGCATCTCCTGCATGCCGGGGCCGCCGCGCGGGCCCTCGTAGCGGATCAGCACCACGTCGCCGGGCTGGATCCGGCCGCCCAGGATGCCGTCGACCGCCGCATCCTGGCTCTCGAAGATCCGGGCGGGGCCGGAGAAAGTGAGGATGCTGGCGTCGACGCCTGCGGTCTTCACCACGCAGCCATCCTCGGCGATGTTGCCGTGCAGCACCGCCAGGCCGCCATCCGGGCTGAAGGCGTGCTCCAGGTCGCGGATGGTGCCGCGCTTGCGGTCGTCATCGACGCTCGGGTAGCGCGCGTCCTGGCTGAAGGCGACCTGGGTCGGGACGCCGCCCGGCGCCGCGCGGTAGAAATTGTGCACGGAGTCGCTGTCGGTGCGCTTGATGTCCCAGCGGTCCAGCGCGGCCGCCAGGCTTTCGGCATGGACCATGCGGGTGTCGCGATGCAGCAGGCCGGCCCGGTCCAGCTCGCCCAGGATCGCCATGATGCCGCCGGCGCGATGGACGTCCTCCATATGCACGTTCGGAACGGCGGGCGCGACCTTGCACAGCACCGGCACCCGGCGCGACAGCCGGTCGATATCGGCCATGGTGAAGTCGACCCCGCCCTCCTGCGCCGCCGCCAGCAGGTGCAGCACGGTGTTGGTCGACCCGCCCATGGCGATGTCGAGCGTCATGGCGTTCTCGAAGGCGGCGAAGGTGGCGATGCTGCGCGGCAGCACCGACTCGTCGTCCTGCTCGTAGTAGCGCTTCACCAGGTCGACGATCAGGTGCCCGGCCTCGACGAACAGCCGCTTGCGGTCGGCATGGGTGGCGAGGGTCGAACCGTTGCCCGGCAGCGCCAGGCCCAGCGCCTCGGTCAGGCAGTTCATCGAATTGGCGGTGAACATGCCGGAGCAGGAGCCGCAGGTCGGGCAGGCCGACCGCTCGATCACCTTCACGTCCTCGTCGCTGACCCGGCTGTCGGCGGCGGCGACCATGGCGTCGACCAGGTCCAGCGCCTTGGTTTCGCCCTGCAACTTGACCTTGCCGGCCTCCATCGGCCCGCCGGACACGAACACCACCGGGATGTTCAGCCGCATCGCCGCCATCAGCATGCCGGGCGTGATCTTGTCGCAGTTCGAGATGCAGACCATGCCGTCGGCGCAATGCGCGTTGACCATGTACTCGACGCTGTCGGCGATGATCTCGCGCGACGGCAGGCTGTACAGCATGCCGTCATGGCCCATGGCGATGCCGTCGTCGACGGCGATGGTGTTGAACTCCTTGGCGACCCCGCCCGCGGCCTCGATTTCCCGCGCCACCAGCTGGCCGAGGTCCTTGAGGTGGACATGGCCGGGCACGAATTGGGTGAAGGAGTTGACGACGGCGATGATCGGCTTGCCGAAATCCGCATCCGTCATGCCGGTCGCGCGCCAGAGCCCGCGGGCTCCGGCCATGTTGCGGCCGTGGGTGGTGGTGCGGGAACGATAGGCTGGCATTGATCGGGTCCGTGCTGCTCGGGTCACTTTCGGTCGGCCGGATGCCTGCGGCGATCAGAAAAGAACCGCGGCACCCGTCGGAAACGTCCGATCCAGAAAGAACGCCATTCCCGCCCGCGGCGCAAGGGCGGCGGACGCAACGCTCCCGCGCGTCAGCGGCTCGCGGCGGCGTCCCGCGGCTCCGGGGCCGGCTCGTCCGCGGCATAGGCCGGGGTTGCCAGGCGTAGGCAGCTGACCACCATGGCGGCGGTGGCCAGCCCGGCTGCGGTCAGCAGCGCCGCCCGGCTGCCATGGTCGGGGAAATGCGCGAACAGCAGCGCCACCAGCGCGGCGCCGGTGGCCTGGCCCAGCAGGCGGGCGGTGCCCAGCATGCCGCTGGCGGCGCCGCTGCGGCTGCGCGGGGCCGATCCGATCATCACCCGGTTGTTGGGCGACTGGAACAGGCCGAAGCCGGCGCCGCACAGCGCCATGCGCCAGACGACGCCGAAGAGGGAGGGATCCTCTGGCAGGGTCGCCAGCAGCACCAGGCCGATGGCCAGGAGGGCGAGGCCGATGCCGCCCAGGAGGCCGGGCGGATGCCGGTCGGCCAGGCGGCCGGCGAAGGGCGCGGTGACCGCGACCGCCAGCGGCCAGGGAATCATCAGCATTCCGACCTCGGCCGGGGAGAAGCCGAAGCCGGTCTGCAGCAGGAAGGGCAGCGCGACGAAGGCCGCCATCTGCGCCGCGAAGGAGCTGATCGAGGTGGCGACCGACAGCCCGACCACCGGGATGCGCAGCAGGTCCAGCGGCAGCAGCGGCGTGGCCTGGGCCAGTTGCCGCCGCACCAGCCAGAGGCCGGCGACGAGGCACAGGCCGAACTGCAGCGCGATCAGCGGCCAGTCGAGCGCATGGGCGATGCTGTCGATGCCGGTGATCAGCAGGCCGAAGGTGGCGGCGGAGAGCAGCGCGCTCAGCAGGTCGAAGCGCCGGTCGGCCAGGTCGCTCTCCGGCAGGTTGCGGCTGCCGATGACGATCGCGGCGACGCCGAGCGGCAGGTTGATCGCGAACAGCCAGGGCCAGGAGGCGACCGACAGCAGGGCGCCGGCGAAGCTGGGGCCGATGGTGGAGGCGCTGGCCGCGATCATGGCGTTGACGCCCAGCACATGGCCCAGCCGGGCGCGCGGGAAGATGTAGCGGATCAGCGCGGTGTTGACGCTCATGATCCCGGCGGCGCCGAAGCCCTGGGCGACGCGGGAGAGGGTCAGCGCCAGCAGCGAGTCCGACAGGGCGCAGGCCAGCGAGGCGACGGTGAACAGGGCGAGGCCGCCGACATAGATCCGGCGGTAGCCGACGATCTCGCCCAGCCCCGCCAGCGGCAGCAGCGAGACCACGACCGCCAGCTGATAGGCGTTGACGATCCAGATCGACATCGACGGGCTGGCCCGGAACTCCGCCGCGATCGTCGGCAGCGCCACATTGGCGACGGAGCCGTCGAGCACGGCGAGCATGATGCCGAGCACCACGGTGGCGAAGGCCCATCTGCGGCGGGGCAGGGGCAGGCCGTCGGGCAGGGAGGACACGGGCGAGACCTCGCATTTCACGACGGACGCCTGCGGCGCCCGCCGTCCATGGCATCATCCTGGAACCGGCCGTCTCGAATGGCTATGGCGTTTTAGCTATATCAGAATAGCAAAATGATCGACCCGGACCAGATCTCTCCGACCGAGCGCGAGCAGCTCGGCGCCTTCCGGCTGCAGCTGATGGCGTTGCTGCGGCGGCTGCGGCGCGAATCCGACAGCGGCGACCTGCCGCTGTCGAAGCTGATGCTGCTTGGCGCGCTGCTGCGCCTGGGGGGAACGGCGAGCCCGACGGAGCTCGGCACCGTCGAGGGGCTGCGCTCATCCAACGTCGCCGCCCTGCTGCGCGGGCTGGAGAAGGAGGGGATGGTCCGGCGCGAGGCCGATGCCGGCGACCGCCGCCGGCTGCATGTGGTGATCACCGATGCCGGCGCGCAGGCGGTGCTGGCCAACCGCAGCCGCCGCGAGGCCTGGATGGCCGAAGCGGCGGCCGCCTGCCTGACGGCGGAAGAGCGGGCGCAGCTGATCGCGGCCGGCGGCCTGCTGCAGCGTTTGGCGGAGTATCAGGAGGGTGGGGCGGGATAGGCAGAGGACGTCGCGCCCTTTCCCATCCCCTGGACGTCATTCCCACGAAAGCGGGAATCTCCTTCCGGTCTTGCTGTGATGAGATCCCCGCTTTCGCGGGGATGACGAGGACGGGAGGTGCAGAGGGGCCCGCCGCCTACTCCGCCGCCTCGACCAGCGGGGCGGGGGTGTAGTTCAGGATCGGCCCCAGCCAGCGCTCGACCTCGGCCACCGGCATGCCCTTGCGGCGGGCATAGTCCACGACCTGGTCGCGCTCCACCTTGGCGACGCCGAAATAGTAGGACTCCGGATGCGCCAGGTAGAGGCCGGAGACCGAGGAGCCGGGCCACATCGCGTAGCTCTCGGTCAGGCGCACGCCGATCCGCGCCTCGGCGTCGAGCAGCCGGAACAGCGTCACCTTCTCGGTGTGGTCCGGCTGGGCGGGATAGCCCGGGGCCGGGCGGATGCCGCGATAGGGCTCGGCGATCAGCTCCTCCGGCGTGAACGCCTCGTCCGGGGCGTAGCCCCAGAACTCGCGGCGCACGCGCTGGTGCATGGCCTCGGCGAAGGCCTCGGCGATGCGGTCGGCCAGCGCTTTCACAAGGATCGAGGAATAGTCGTCATTGGCGCGGGCGAAGTGGTTGGCGATCGCCTCCTCTTCGATCCCGGCGGTGACGACGAAACCGCCGAGATAGTCGGGCTTGCCGGTCTCGGGTGGGGCGACGAAATCGGCCAGGGCCAGCCGCGGCCGGCCGTCGCGCTTCGACAGCTGCTGCCGCAGGGTGAAGAAGGTGGCCAGCTCCTTCTGCCGATCCTCGTCGGTGAACAGGCGGATGTCGTCGCCGACCGCGGCGGCGGGCCAGAAGCCGATCACCGCCTTCGGCCTGAACCAGCGCTCCTCGACGATGCGGGCCAGCATCGCCTGGGCGTCCTGGAACAGCTGCCGCGCCGCCGGGCCCTGCTTCTCGTCCTGCAGGATCGCCGGATAGCGGCCCTTCAGCTCCCAGGTCTGGAAGAACGGCGTCCAGTCGATGTAGCGCGCCAGCTCGCCCAGGTCGTAGTCCTCGAACGCGCGGGTGCCGAGGAAGCCGGGCTTCGGCGGGTCATAGGCCGCCCAGTCCGGCCGGAAGGCGCTGGCCCGCGCCTGGGCCAGCGGCAGCCGCTGCTTCTCCGCCTCGGCCCTGGCATGGCCCTCGGCGACCTTGTGGTATTCGGCGCACACATTCTCGACATAGGCGTCGCGCGCCTCCGGCGACAGCAGGCTCGAGACCACGCCGACCGCCCGGCTGGCGTCGTTGACATGGATTGCCTGGCCGCGGGAATAGCGCGGGTGGATCTTCACCGCGGTGTGGACGCGGCTTGTCGTGGCGCCACCGATCAGCAGCGGGATGTCGAAACCCTCGCGCTCCATCTCCGCCGCCACATGCGCCATCTCGTCCAGCGACGGGGTGATCAGCCCGGACAGGCCGATGATGTCGACCTTCTCGGCCTTCGCCGTCTCCAGGATCTTCGTCGCCGGCACCATGACCCCGAGATCGATGATCTCGTAGTTGTTGCAGGCCAGGACGACGCCGACGATGTTCTTGCCGATGTCGTGCACGTCGCCCTTGACCGTCGCCATCAGCACCTTGCCGGCGCTGCGCCGCTCGCCGCCGCCATTGGCCGCCTTCTCCGCCTCCATATAGGGCAGCAGATAGGCCACGGCCTGCTTCATCACGCGGGCCGACTTCACCACCTGGGGCAAGAACATCTTGCCGGCGCCGAACAGGTCGCCGACCACGTTCATGCCGGCCATCAGCGGGCCTTCGATCACGTGCAGCGGCCGCTCGGCCTGCTGCCGCGCCTCCTCGACATCGGCCTCGATGAACTCGGTGATGCCGTTGACCAGGGCGTGCTCCAGCCGCTTGCCGACCGGCTGCTGGCGCCAGGACAGGTCCTTCTCCTTGACCTCGCGGCCGCCGCCCTTGAAGCGCTCGGCCAGGGCCAGCAGGCGCTCGGTGGCGTCGTCGCGGCGGTTGAGGACCACGTCCTCGCAGGCCTCGCGCAGCTCCGGCTCGATCGATTCGTAGACCGCCAGCTGCCCGGCATTGACGATGCCCATGTCCATGCCGGCCTGGATGGCGTGGTACAAGAACACCGCGTGCATCGCCTCCCGCACCGGCTCGTTGCCGCGGAAGGAGAAGGAGAGGTTGGAGACGCCGCCCGAGACATGGGCGTGCGGCAGGGTCCGGCGGATCCGCCGCGTCGCCTCGATGAAGGCGACGCCGTAGCCGTTGTGCTCCTCGATCCCGGTCGCGACCGCGAAGATGTTGGGGTCGAAGACGATGTCCTCGGGCGGGAAGCCGGCCTCCTCGGTCAGCAGCTTGTAGGCGCGGCCGCAGATCTCGACCTTGCGCTCCAGCGTGTCGGCCTGGCCGGCCTCGTCGAAGGCCATCACCACCACGGCGGCGCCATAGGCGCGCACCAGCCGGGCATGGTGCAGGAAGGCCTCCTCGCCCTCCTTCAGCGAGATCGAATTGACCAGGGGCTTGCCCTGGACGCATTTCAGCCCGGCCTCGATCACCGAGAATTTCGAGCTGTCGATCATCACCGGCACGCGGGCGATGTCGGGCTCGGCCGCGACCAGGTTCAGGAACTCGACCATGGCCTTCTCGGAATCGATCAGGCCCTCGTCCATGTTGATGTCGATGACCTGGGCGCCGTTGGCCACCTGGTCGCGCGCCACCTCCAGCGCCGCGGCGTAGTCCCCGGCGGTGATCAGCTTCCGGAAGCGGGCCGAGCCGGTGACGTTGGTGCGCTCGCCGACATTCACGAAGGGGATGTCGGAGGTGAGCGTGAACGGCTCCAGGCCCGACAGCCGCATCAGCGGCTCGACCGTCGGCACTTGGCGCGGCGGCAGGTCCGCCACCGCATCGGCGATGGCGCGGATGTGGTCGGGGGTCGACCCGCAGCAGCCGCCGACGATGTTGACCAGCCCTTCCTCGGCGAAGCCGCGGATCTGGGCGGCCATCGCCTCCGGCGTCTCGTCGTACTGGCCGAACTCGTTCGGCAGCCCGGCATTGGGATAGGCGCAGACGAAGGTGTCGGCGGCTTCCGCGATCTCGGCCAGATGCGCCCGCATGGCGTTGGCGCCCAGCGCGCAGTTCAGGCCGATGGTGAAGGGCCGGGCGTGCCGCACCGAATGCCAGAAGGCGGTCGGCGTCTGCCCCGACAGGGTGCGGCCCGACAGGTCGGTGATGGTGCCGGAGATCATCACCGGCAGCCGCACGCCCTTCTCGGCGAAGACCAGCTCGGTGCCGAAGATCGCCGCCTTGGCGTTCAGCGTGTCGAAGATGGTCTCGATCAGGATGATCTCGGCGCCGCCGTCGACCAGGCCGCGCACCTGCTCGGCATAGGCGTCGCGCAGCTGGTCGAAGGTGACCGCGCGGTAGCCCGGGTTGTTGACGTCCGGCGAGATTGAGGCGGTGCGGTTGGTTGGCCCCAGCGCGCCGGCGACGAAGCGGCGGCGGCCGTCCAGCGACCGGGCCTTGGCCGCGGCCCGGCGGGCCAGCCGCGCGCCCTCGCGGTTCAGGTCGTAGACCACCTTCTCCATGCCGTAATCGGCCTGGGCGATCGAGGTGGAGGAGAAGGTGTTGGTCTCGAGGATGTCGGCGCCGGCGACCGCGTAGCCGAAATGGATCGCCTCGATCGCGTCCGGCTGGGTCAGGGTCAGCAGGTCGTTGTTGCCCTGCAGGTGGCAGTTGCAGCCGGCGAAATGGGTGCCGCGGAAATGCTCCTCGCCGAAGCCCAGCCCCTGGATCTGGGTGCCCATGGCTCCGTCCAGGATCAGCACGCGCTCGCGCGCCGCCGCGGTCAGCGCGGCCAGAACCTCTTTGCCGTCAACTGGGGCGCCGTCGACCGGCTCCAGCGGGATATCGAAGGATTCGACGCGCGTGGTCATGGCGAACGGCCGGCGGTTCCGGGTCGGGCCCTATGTAATGACATAAAGATATCTTTATATCAACATCCGATGGGCTCTCGGGGTGGATTCGGGCGCGGTGGCCCGATCTTTCGCGTCGGGGCGGACATCGTGCCGCAGGGCTGCCGTCTTGCTCGGTTGCGCTGCATGTCCGACGTGTCGCTCCGATGCCGTCGCCGTCGTGACGCGCCCGGAGTCCATCGCATGAGCATGGGCCCTCGATCCGGCCTTCCTCCGCCTCCTGGCCGGCAGCCACGCCCGGCTGGTCGGCGCGCCGCTGGTGCCGGAGGGCGTGGCCGCCGGCGACGACGCGGCGCAGGCGCGCTGGCTGTACGAGGACGCGCCCTTCTGCGTGCTGGCGCACAACACCGACGCCGATCCGCGCTTCGTCTACGCCAACCGGGCGGCCCAAGCCTGCTTCGAATACGGCTGGGACGAGTTCGCCGGGCTGCCCTCCCGCCTCTCGGCCGAGGCACCGGACCAGGCGGAACGGCAGCGCCTGCTGGACGCCGTCACCCGCGACGGCTTCATCGGCGATTATCACGGCCAGCGCATCGCCAAGTCCAGGCGCCGCTTCTGGATCGAGAACGCCACCGTCTGGCAGTTGATCGACGAGGCCGGCACGCTGCACGGCCAAGCCGCGGCTTTCCGGGACTGGCGGGAGGTGTAGGTCGGCGGACACCTCTGATATTGCTCGCAGCCGCAGCTCGCCGATGCTCGGCCGGGTGCCCAGACCCGCTGACGGAGCGCGCCCATGGCCCAGGACACGCTTGCCGAGCCGCCTTCGCCCCGGCGCGGGCGGGGCATCGCCCTCGCCAACCCCTTCCTCGCCGCCGACGATCTCGCCGCCGGCCGGCTGGTCGCGATCGGCAGCTTCGCCCCGGTCTCGCTCGGCGCCTATCTGTTCTCGGCGCCGGCGGAGTGCTGGAACGCGGCGCCGGTGGCCAGGTTCCGGCGCTGGCTGCTGAGGATGGTGGCGGAGGAGGCCGACACCGACATGGGCGTCACGACCCCTGGCGAGTCCCAATCTGCTGCCAGTGCCCGGGGTTGACCACCAGCCGGCCGGACTCCTCGAAGCGCAGGGTCAGGGGATAGCGTCCCGGCACCATGAAGTCGGTGGCCGAGACCGGCTTCAGCTCCGTCGGCTCCTCGCGGCCGATGGCATAGGCGGCGCGGTCGCCGGTCGCCTGGGCGAACAGCCGGTCGCCCTCGGCCGTCACCTTCAGCGTGACGAAGCGGCTGAACACATAGTCGCCGGCCAAGGCCGCGAGCTTGTCCGCCGGCAGCACCGGCTTGTCGGCGGGCGTCGCCGGCTTCGGCTGCTCCGGCACCGAGGCCAGGATCGCGTCCCACATCACCTCGCCGCCGATGACGCCGAGATCAACCGTCGGCAGTATCGCGGCCTCGTCCTCCAACTCGCCGGTCGAGACGGCGTAGAGCACGTCGCCGTCGAACTCGGTGGCGAAGGGCTGCAGCGCCCGGCCCATCGAGCCGTGCACCTGGATCGCCAGGCGCTGCAGCTCGGCCGGCTTCAGCTTCTGGTTGGTGACGATCAGGCTGACCGTGGTGTTGCGCGCCGGCGCGTCCGCGTTCGGCGCGCCGGTCCAGCCCGGCTGGCGGCTGGCCGGGTAGCCCGCCATCAGCGCCTCGGTGCGCAGCGGGCTGGGCCAGCCCGAATCGGGATAGCAGGCGGCCACGGTGCCGTCGCGCTTCGTCACCACGCCCAAGGCGTTGACCACGGCGAAGGCGGCAATCTTGACCTGCCCGATCTGGCGGAAGGCGCCGCCCTGGCCGGACAAGGCGTTGCAGCCGAACAGGCTGCCGGTCTTGGCCAGCCGTCCGGCGCCCTGCGCGCCCAGCGGGAAGGCGCCGGGCCGGGCAGCGCGGAAGGCGGCCTGGGCCAGCCGCTTGTCGGGCAGGATCTCGTTCAGCCGGCGGGGCCCGAGATCGTAGATGATGGCGCCGACCGATAGCGCCAGGTTGGTCCAGTCCCCGTCCCGGACCCCGTCCTCCTTGAGGGCCGAGGCGACGGCGGTGGTGGCCTCGAGCCCGTACCAGGAGCCGCCGGAGAACACCACCGCATCCAGCTCTGGCGCGTCGTAGCCCAGGCGCAGATAGTCGGTGTTGACGGTGCCCGGCCCGCCGCCACGGACATCGACCGCGGCCAGCGACCGCCGGTCGAAATGGAACACGGTGACGCCGGTCGGTCCCTCCTCGTACTCGCCGGTGCCGATGCGCAGGACCGGCCAGTCGAACTGCAGCACGCGGTCGCCGGCGTTCAGCACCGGGGCCGGCGCTTCCTCGGCCGCCGCCGATAGCGCCACGCCCGCAAGAAGCGCAGCGGCCAGGCATGCTCCCAACGCGCCACCGATCGATCTCGGATTGTTCCGTCGACTCCCCATCCCGTCCCCCTGTCCGTGACCCGCCGGCCGGCAGCAGTGTAGGAACAAATGCTGGCGCAGGAACACCGGGACCGGAAGGAAATAGTGACGGCGCCGCCATACACTCGGCATTCGTCTGCTTCCAGCCCGGGTATGGCGCCGAGGCGGTCTGACCCCATCTTCATGGGGCGATGCCGCAGACGGAGGCAGGTGATGACGCGATCCCCGACCCTCAGCCGCCGTACCCTGCTGGGCGCGCTCGCCGCATCCGGCGCCGCCCCGCTGCTGCCGGTCCCGGCCGCGACGGCGCAGGAGGTCCCGATCACCCGGCCGATCCCGTCGACCGGCGAGGCGCTGCCGGTGGTCGGGCTCGGCACCTGGATCACCTTCAATGTCGGCGACGACCCGGAGGCGCGCGACGACTGCGCCGAGGTGATGCGGGCCTTCTTCGCCGATGGCGGCCGGATGATCGATTCCTCGCCGATGTACGGCTCGTCCCAGCCGGTGATCGGCTACGGTCTCGCCAAGCTGGGCCGGCCGCCCAGCCTGTTCTCGGCCGAGAAGGTCTGGACCTCCTCCGGCGAGGAGGGGCCAGGGCAGATCGAGGAGTCCCGGCGGTTCTGGGGCGTCCCCCGCTTCGACCTGCTGCAGGTCCACAACCTGCTGGCGTGGGAGGCGCATCTCGACACGCTCTTCGCCATGAAGGCGGAGGGACAGCTGCGCTATATCGGGATCACCACCTCGGAGGGGCGGCGGCACGGCGAAATCGAGCGGATCATGCGGGACCGGCGGATCGACTTCGTCCAGATCACCTACAACATCCTCGACCGCGAGGTGGAGGACCGGATCCTGCCGCTGGCGCAGGATCGCGGCATCGGCGTCATCGTCAACCGGCCGTTCCGCCAGGGCGACCTGATCCAAGACTTCGAGGGTGGGCCGCTGCCCGGCTGGGCCGGCGAGATCGGCTGCGGCAGCTGGGCGCAGATCCTGCTGAAGTTCATCGTCTCCCACCCGGCCGTCACCTGCGCCATCCCGGCCACCACCCGCGTCGACCATGTGCGCGAGAATCTCGGCGTCGCCCGCGGCCCGATGCCGGACGCGGCGATGCGCCGGCGCATGGCCGCCGATGTCGAGGCGCTGTGATGTCGGAATGGTGGAGCTACCGACTCTCCGACTTCCTGCTCTTTTCTCCCCGCACCTACCACCGGCTGTTCGAGCTCTACAACGCCGCGATTTGGCCGGCGCAGACCGCTTCCGTCCTGCTCGGCCTCGCGGCGCTGATGCTGCTGCGGCGCGGCGGCCCGATCGGGGGATCGGCGGCGGCCGCCATCCTCGCCGCCTGTTGGGCCTGGGTCGCCATCGCCTTCCATCTCGACCGCTACGCCACCATCAACTGGGCCGCGCCCTGGGCCGCCGCCGGATTCCTGGCGCAGGCGGCGCTGCTGGTCTGGCTGGGCGTGATCAGCAACCGCCTCTCCGCCCCGCCGCGGCTCGGCCTCGCCGGCCGGGCCGGGATCGGGATTTTCCTGTTCGCGCTGCTGCTCCAACCCGCGATCGGCCTGCTGCTCGGCCGTGGCTGGCGGCAGGCTGAGATCTTCGGCGTCGCCCCCGATCCCACCGCCATCGGCACGCTGGGCCTGCTGCTGGCCGCGGCCGGGCCGGCGCGCTGGGGGCTGATGGTCCTACCGGTGCTGTGGTGCGCGGCCACCGGGGCGACGCTGTGGGCGATGTCGGCGCCGGATGCCTGGGTGGCGCCGGCCGCGGCGCTGCTGGCCCTGGCGCTCGCGGCCTGGCAGTCGCTGGGCAAGGCCCGCGCCGGCTGACCGCGTGAGCACCGGCCGGATTTGGCAGAATCCGACGGCATCCTGTCGTTGCTGCCATCCGGCCGGTCCGGCCACACTCGCCGCATGTCCGAGCCGACCCGCAATTCTCCGCGGCGCATCGCCGTGCTGGCCTTCCCCGGCGTCGGGATGCTCGACGTCGTCGGGCCGCTCGAGGTCTTCGCCGCGGCCACCGCCCTGCGGCGCGACGGCGGGCTGCCACCGGCCTATGCGGTCGAGGTCCTGGCGGCGCGGGCCGGTCCCGTGCGCGCCGATTCCGGCCTCGCGGTGGTGGCCGATCGCGGGCTCGACCGGCCCGCGGACGACATCGACACGCTGCTGGTCGCGGGCGGCACCGGGATCGAGGACGCCGTCGCCGATCCGGCCCTCGTCGCCTGGCTCCGGGCCGCGGCGCCGAGCATCCGACGGCTCGGCTCGGTCTGCACCGGGGCGCTGCTGCTGGCCGAGGCCGGGCTGCTCGACGGCCGCCGCGCGGCGACGCATTGGAACTGGTGCGACAGGCTGCGCCGGCGCTATCCGGCGGTGCGGGTCGAGCCCGACCCGATCTTCGTCCGGGACGGCCCGGTCTGGACCTCGGCCGGCGTCACCGCCGGCATGGACCTGGCGCTGGCCCTGGTCGAGGCCGACCATGGCCGGGATCTGGCGCTCGCCACCGCCCGTGACCTGGTGATGTTCCTGAAGCGGCCCGGCGGCCAGTCCCAGTTCAGCGCCGTCCTGGCCGGGCAGGCGGCGGAGCGGCGGCCGCTGCGGGCGCTGCAGGGCTGGATGCTGGCGCATCCCGACGCCGACCTGTCGGTGCCGGCGCTGGCGGCGCGGGCGGCGATGAGCCCGCGCAACTTCGCCCGTGCCTTCCTGCGCGAGATCGGCACCACGCCCGCCGCCTATGTCGAGCAGCTGCGGGTCGAGGCGGCGCGCCGCCGGCTGGAGGAGACCAACCTGCCGGGCGAGACCATCGCCCGGTCCTGCGGCTTCGGCAATGGCGACGGCATGCGGCGGGCCTTCCTGCGGCGGCTCGGCGTCGGGCCGCGCGAGTATCGCGAGCGGTTCCGGCCGGCGGCCGGGCCCACGGCGCTTCCGCAACAGATGGAGGAGAGAGCATGACCGTCGTCCCCGATCTCTGGACCCACCGGGCGGCGCTGCTGCCGGTCGACCTGCAGCGCGGCTTCGGCCTGCCGTCCTGGGGCCGGCGCAACAACCCGGATCTCGACGCCAACGGCCAGCGGCTGCTGGCGGCGTGGCGGCGGGCGGGGCTGCCGCTGCTGCACATCCGGCACGATTCGGTGGAGCCGGGCTCGACCCTGGCGCCGAGCCATCCCGGCCACGCCTTCCGCCCGGGCTTCGAGCCGCGGGAGGGCGAGCCGGTGGTGGCGAAGTCGGTGAACTGCGCCTTCATCGGCACCGATCTCGACCTGCGGCTGCGGCGGCTCGGCGTCGGCACGGTGGCGCTGTTCGGCTTCACCGCCGACATGTGCGTCTCGACCACCGCCCGCGTCGCGGCGAATCTGGGCTACCGGACGATCGTGATCGGCGACGCCTGCGCCTGCTTCGACCTGCCGGACGGCGCCGGCGGCACGGTCGCGGCGGAGGATCTGCACCGCGCCCATCTGGCGACGCTGGCGGCGGAATTCGCCGCGGTCACGACGACGGGCGCGGTGGTGGAGCGGCTGGGGGCGTAAGGCGGCCTCAGGCCTTCTTGTTCCGCAAGGCCTCCGCCTGGGCGTAGAACTTCTTTTCCCACTCCTTGTGCGCGTCCTGCCCCTCGCGGATGAAGGGGGTGAAGACGGCCAGGTTCAAGAGCAGCCAGTTCACCAGCTTCGCCGGGAAGCGCAGCGGCTTGACGAAGTCGATGAACAGCACCACGCGGGTCTTGTCGGTGTGGTTCCAGGCCTCGTGCTCATAGGCGTCGTCGAACACCAGGGCCTGGCCCTCGGTCCAGTGGCAGATCTGCTTGTCGACGCGGATCGCCAGCTTCTCGCGCGGCTCCGGCACCAGCAGCGGCAGGTGCAGCCGCAGCACGCCGTTATAGGGGCCGCGATGCGGCGCCAGATGCTTGCCCGGCTCGAAGATCGAGAACATCGCCGTCTTCAGCCCCGGGATCTTCTGGACGACGCGCCAGGTCTCCGGGCACTGGGCGATGTTCTTCTCCGAGCTGACGCCGTAGCCGGCCAGGAAGAACGTCTTCCAGTGGTTGTCCTTGGTGATTGTCTTCACGTCGGACGAGATGTCCTGGAAGCTCGGCAGCTCGTCCTGGCGCAGCAGGATCTTGTCCAGTTCGGCCCGGATCAGGGGCCATTCGCGCTCGATCTCGGCCACCCATGGGAAGGTGGCGGTGTCGTAGACCGGCGGGTTGCCGACCTTGGTGTATTTCAGGTTGAGCCGCTCGGCCCAGGCGACGACGCGCATGAAGAAGCGCGTCACCAGGCTCGGCCGGTCCAGGGTCGGGTCGATGCCCTCGGTAACGAACACCTGCTTCGGTTTGATTGGGCCCGGATGCGTCGCGGTGCCTTGGTTTCCGACGCTTGCGTTCACGGTCTCGCTCTCCGACTGTGCTCTCGCTTCCGAACGGTGGCAGCGACTTTGCCCGCCGCTGCGACCTAGGATTATATCGCAGAAACGGGCGGGTTGGGATCGTGGTCCGCCACGGGATTCCTTCCCCTACACCAATGACATGGCGGTTGCCATCGCTCCATCTGCGAATCATTCCTAGCTGGATTTGTGACAACGTCAAGACATTGCGAGGAGCGGTACAGCGCCGCGGATCGCTCAGAAATGGATAATCGAGCCGTCGTAAGCGGCAACCGCGTCGTCGTGAGTGATCAGCCGTAGAGGTTCGGCCAGCGCCTGTGCGACGAGAAGCCGGTCGAAGGGATCGGCATGGAGCGGAGGCAGGACCTCGACACCGGCCGCATGCTCGGCCGATACGGGCAGAAGCGCGTAACCCGCCTGTTCGAAATAGCCGATCGCCTGTGCCCCCGAAAACGGAGGGGCGCTGCGCCGGGCCATCGAATGCTTGATCGCGATCTCCCAGATGCTCGCGGCGGAGATGTGGACGGCATTCGCCGGATCGGCGATCAGGGCCCGGATCGACTCCGGCATCACATCCGGCGAGACCAGGGCCCAGATCGCGACATGGGTATCGAGCAGAAGCCTCACTTCTCCTGATCTTCGAACAGCGCCGCGATCCGCTCGTTCTCGGCGTCGAACTCCTCGAGCGTCATCGTCGGATACTGGCCGGCGAGCAGCCCGAGACGGCGGCTGGCATCCGGGACGGGGGCCATCGGGACAAGGCGCGCCACGGGGCGGCCGTTGCGGGCGATGATGATTTCCGATTCGCGACCTGTTTCGACGGCAGCCACCAGGCGCGAGAGGCTGGATTTCGCCTCGAAGATGTTGACGGTGGTCACGGCTTCACCACTCTAGCTAGGTCTGGCTAGATTATGGTTGCTCTGAAGATCGCCTTCAAGCTTGGTTGCCGGATGCCGCCCTGACGCCGAGGCGAAGCCGCGCTATGGTGGCTGGCAACCTGCCGGAGGCCCCTCCATGCCGTCGCTCGCGCATCTGCTGCCCTTCTTTGTCGCCACGGTGCTGATCGCGGTCATCCCGGGGCCGGCGATCCTCTACACCGTGGCCCAGACGCTGGCGCGCGGCCGGGCGGCGGGGTTCCGGGCCGCGACCGGGATCGCGGTCGGCGACCTGGTCCATGTCGCCGCGGCCGCGGCTGGCCTCTCGGCGGTGTTCCGCTGGTCGCCGACCTTGTTCCTGGTGGTGAAGATCTTCGGCGCCGCCTATCTGGTCTGGCTCGGCATCCGCATGGTGCGCAGCCGCCAGTCCGGCGACGCCCTGCCGCAGCTGGCGCAGAAGACGGCGCGCCGCGCCTTCGCCGAGAGCGTGACGGTCGAGCTCCTGAACCCGAAGACGGCGCTGTTCTTTATCGCCTTCCTGCCTCAGTTCGTGGACCCGGCCGCCGGGCTGCCGGTCTGGGCCCAGTTCCTGGTCCTGGGGATGATCGTCAACGCCGTGTTCTTCGCCTCCGACGTGATCGCGCTCCTGTGCGTCGACCGGGCGATGGCCCGGCTGCGCCGCAGCGAGCGGGTGGCGCGGTGGCTGCGCCTCGCCAGCGGCTCGGCCCTGGTCGGCCTCGGCGCGCATATGGCGTTGAGCCGGAACTGAGCGAGGGAACCTTCGGCCGTTGACCGGATGTCCCGCTTTGCGTCAGCTCGAGGAGCATAGTCCTTCCTCTTTCCGATCAAGCGGGTCCATTGATCTTGTCCGCATTGCGAATCGGCATTCGCGTCGCGCTCTGGGCGGCGGCCATCGTGTCGCTGCTGGCCATACTGATGATCGCGCTCGTCGCCTTATCGCGGCAGGACAATTCTAAGACCGTCTGGGGCTCCATCGTCCTAATCGCCGGCATCATCGTCGCCTGGCTTGCCGGTTACGGGGGTGTCGTCGCGGCGCCGCAGCTCTCGGCGAATTACAGACGTACATTACGCCGTGATGACGGAACGCTGCTGCCGCTGGACCGCCGCGTGCTCCTTGTTGCGCTGCAGGCGGTCTTTTGGCCGATCATTGTCGCGCCCGCATGCGTCGCCCTGGTGGGCTTGATCTATTCCATCGGGCGCCTGCCGAGCCTCGGCGGCGAGAGCTGGGCGGAGCCGGCCATTCTCTCCGGCATCTGCGCCTTCACGTTCCTGGCGTGTCTGCCGTTGTGGCTGCGGGATCTCTTGGAACGGCTCTCCCATCGCCTCCGCCGCCTGCGTTGGGCATCGCCGCCGGGCGTCGTCGTACATCGCGTGAGCCGTCTCTGGCAGAAGGATGGCTTGGCGCTGGCGGCGCTGGTCTCTTCCTGCGTCTCGAGCTTTCTGTTGGCCTTTGCCCAGCTCGCGCTACGGCAGGCCGGCTTCGTCCATCCGGCCATCGGTATGACGTTCACTGCGATGGTCGGGCTGTCGGCGGTCGGTGCCGTGACGTTGGCAAGGAAGCGGCGGCGGCGCATCGAGCTGATCCTCGACGACGCAGGCTTGCACTTTGTCGCGAACAAGGGTTGGTCGGTGCCCTGGGACGCGATCTCGGACGTACGAATGATCTCGTTCCGGGCCAATCTCGTCAGATTCAGTCAGCTCTCGCTGGTGATCGACCGCCCGGAGCGGTTCGGCATCCATGTCGGGAGAGGCTGGCGGTCCTGGCTCCGCCGGTGGCCGGTGATGAAGGCAAATGCATGGGTGCCGCTTTACGTCTTTCTGGAGCGGCCGAAGCACATCGTCGCCGACATCAAGGCCTTCATGGCCCGCGCGAAGTCGGAGGGCGCAGCTGCCGGCTCTTCGTCTGGCCCGTGAGGCCCGGCGACCCGGCGGGCGAAAGAATCGTGCCTGCCGCGTGACCGCGGCCGGCGCCGCTCCTATACTCCCTCCCGAGACAGGAGGAATGCCGCCATGACCGCCTTCGACAAGCGGACTCTCGCCGATTGGGAGGCGCTGGCCCGGAAGGAGCTGCGCGACCGCCCGCTCGAGGATCTGTCGGTCGAGACGCCGGAGGGCGTGTCGGTCAAGCCGCTCTACACCGCGGCGGACGTGCCGGCGGATACAGCGGGGGAGTTGCCGGGCTTCGCCCCCTTCACCCGCGGCGTGCGGGCGACGATGTATGCCGGCCGGCCCTGGACCATCCGGCAGTACGCCGGCTTCTCCACCGCCGAGGAATCGAACGCCTTCTACCGGGCCAATCTCGCGGCCGGGCAGATGGGGCTGTCGGTCGCCTTCGACCTCGCCACCCATCGCGGCTACGACAGCGACCATCCGCGCGTGGTCGGCGATGTCGGCAAGGCCGGGGTGGCGATCGATTCCGTCGAGGACATGAAGATCCTATTCGACGGCATCCCGCTCGACCGCATGTCGGTGTCGATGACCATGAACGGCGCCGTGCTGCCGGTGCTGGCCGGCTACATCGTGGCGGCGGAGGAGCAGGGGGTGCCGGAGGCCAAGCTGTCCGGCACCATCCAGAACGACATCCTCAAGGAGTTCATGGTCCGGAACACCTACATCTACCCGCCCGGGCCCTCGATGCGGATCGTCGCCGACATCATCGCCTATACGGCACAGCGGATGCCGAAGTTCAACTCGATCTCGATCTCCGGCTACCACATGCAAGAGGCCGGGGCGACGGCGGTGCAGGAGCTGGCCTACACCCTGGCCGACGGCCTGGACTATGTCCGTGCCGCGATCTCGCGCGGGCTCGACGTCGACGCCTTCGCCGGCCGCCTGTCCTTCTTCTTCGCCATCGGCATGGATTTCTTCACCGAGGTGGCGAAGCTGCGCGCCGCCCGCCAGCTCTGGGCGCAGCTGATGCAGGAGAAGTTCGCGCCGAAGAAGGCCGAGAGCCTGATGCTGCGCACCCATTGCCAGACCTCCGGCGTGTCGCTGACCGAGCAGGATCCGTACAACAACGTCATCCGCACCACGATCGAGGCGCTGGCCGCGGTGCTGGGCGGGACCCAGAGCCTGCACACCAACAGCTTCGACGAGGCGCTGGGCCTGCCCACGCCCTTCTCGGCCCGCATCGCCCGCAACACCCAGTTGATCATCGCCGAGGAGACGGGCGTGACCCGCACCGTCGACCCGCTCGGCGGCAGCTACTATGTCGAGGCGCTGACGCGGGAGCTGGCGGACAAGGCCCGCGCCCTGATCGACGAGGTCGAGTCCATGGGCGGCATGACCAAGGCGGTCGAGGCCGGGCTGCCGAAGCTGCGGATCGAGGAAAGCGCGACCCGCCGACAGGCGCGGATCGACCGCGGCGAGCAGACCATCGTCGGCGTCAACAAATACGTCCCGGAGAAGCCGGACCATGTCGAGGTGCTGGCGATCGACAACTCGGCGGTGCGCGAATCTCAGGTGGCGCGGCTGAGGAAGATTCGGGCCGAACGCGACGAGGGCGCCTGCCGGGCGGCGCTGGCGGCGCTGGCCGAAGCGGCGAAGAGCGGCGAGGGCAACCTGCTGGACCTCGCGGTCAAGGCCACCCGCGCCCGGGCCACGGTCGGCGAGATCTCGGATGCGCTGGAACAGGTGTTCACCCGCCACCGCGCCGTGATCCGCTCCGTCTCCGGCGTCTATGGCGGCGCCTTCGCCGACGACGAGGGCTATGCCCGGATCCAGCAGGAGGTGGCGCGCTTCGCCGAGGCCGAGGGGCGGCGGCCGCGCATGCTGGTGGTGAAGCTGGGCCAGGACGGGCACGACCGCGGCGCCAAGGTGATCGCCACAGCCTTCGCCGATATCGGCTTCGACGTCGACATCGGGCCGCTGTTCCAGACGCCGGAGGAGGCGGCGCGCCAGGCGATCGAGAACGATGTCCATGTCGTCGGCGTGTCGTCCCAGGCGGCCGGGCACCTGACGCTGGTGCCGCAGCTGCTGCAGGCGTTGAAGGCCGAGGGTGCCGGCGACATCCTGGTGGTGTGCGGCGGCGTCATCCCGCCGCAGGATTATGAGACGCTGCTGGCCGCCGGCGTCAGCGCCGTCTACGGCCCGGGCACCAACATCCCGCAGGCGGCGAGCGAGATCCTCGCCCTGATCGGCAAGGCGCGGGCCGCGGCGTAACCTTTCGCGGCCGCCGGTCGAACCGGCCCTCAAAGATCCGAAACCCGGTTTCCGACCGAATGGGAGTCGCTGCCATGGCGCATGCTCCTCTGGCTTCGTCTCGTCTCCGGCCCGGCCTTCGCATCGGTCTCCTTCTCGCCCTGCTGCTGGGCCTCGCCGCCGGCGAGTGCCACGGCCCGAACCGGATGCCCTCGGCCTCCAGCACGGGCAGCAACTCGGGCGCGGGCGGCTCCAACACCGGCGGCATGGGGGGAGGGGGCGGCTACTAGCCGCCGTCAGCTCCGGCATCTCCTATGGCGGGAACCTGCGCTCCGCGCTAACATCGTTCGATCTTTGTTCCGGGAGGTTCCGTGACGCGACGGGCCGGCAGCGCCGATCTGCCCCTGCATTACGGCCGGGTGCCGGCCTGGCTGGGCCGGCGCATGGCCCGGCTGGGCGCGGTGATCGCGCAGGCGATCATCCACCATTACGGCCGCGACGAGTTCCTGCGCCGCCTGGCCCACCCCTTCTGGTTCCAGTCCTTCGGCGCCGTGATGGGCATGGACTGGCATTCCTCCGGCATCACCACCAGCGTGGTCGGCGCGCTGAAGCGCGGGCTGCAGCCGCTAGCCGGCGAGCTCGGCCTGCATGTCTGCGGCGGCCGCGGCCAGCATTCGCGGCAGACGCCGCACGAGCTGGTGGCGATCGGCGAGCGCGTCGGCTTCGACGGCGCGGCGCTGGCGCAGGCCAGCCGGATGGTCGCCAAGGTCGACAGCGCCGCGGTGCAGGACGGCTTCGACCTCTATCTGCACGGCTTCATCGTCGCCGATGACGGGCGTTGGGTGGTGGTGCAGCAGGGCATGAACGGCGACAGCCGCCTGGCCCGCCGCTACCACTGGCACTCCGAGGATCTGAAGAGCTTCGTCGAGGCGCCGCATACCGCGATCGAAGGGCCCGGCCAGGGCGTGATCGTCAACCTGACGGACCGGCGGGCCCGGGCCTCGCGCCACCGCCAGCTCGATCTGCTGCGCGACCTCGGCCCCGACCGCCTGGTCGGCGAGGTCGCGACGCTGGAGGGGAGGGCGATGCCACCGCCGCCGGCCCAGCCTGGCCTGCCGCATCTGGTCATGCCGGCGCATCACGATGTTCGGCCAAAGGACGTGATCCTGCGCCGGCTGCACGGCGCGCTGGCCGCCGCTGCGGACCGGGCGCCGGAGGATTTCGCCGAGCTGCTGCTGGTGCCCGGCGTCGGTGCCCGCACCGTGCGGTCGCTCGCCATGGTGGCGGAGGTGGTGCACGGCGCACCCTGCCGCTTCGCCGATCCCGGGCGCTTCTCCCTGGCCCATGGCGGCAAGGACCGCCACCCGTATCCGGTGCCGACCCTGGTCTACGACCAGACCATCGCCGTGCTGAAGGCGGCCGTCGCCCAGGCCAAGCTCGGCAATGACGAGCGTCTGGAGGCGATCCGTCGCCTCGACGACCAGGCGCGGCGGGTCGAGCGGCAGGCCACCGGTCCAACCCTGCCGGAGCACATCGCGGTCGAGCGCCGCCGCTCGCACGAATATGGCGGCCGCAGCGTCTTCGGCTGGGAGCCTCCGCCGGCCGATAATGCCACGAAAATGCCTTGATTATGGCCGGATCGAAGCCACCGACCGAACGTTATGTCGATCGTGCGTTGGTGGGTCCGGCCCCAGGGGCCGCCCGGCAGCAGAAGGATAGGACCCTGATGATTTCGACTCGCCGCATCCTGGCCGGTGCCTTGACCGCCGTCGCGGTCACGCTGGCGGTGTCGACCCCGGCCCTCGCCGACGGCTGGAAGCGTGGCCATGGCTGGGGGCCGCCGTGGCGCCACCACCACGGCTACTACTACGATCGCGGCCCGGACGTGGTCGTGGTGCGGCCGCGTCCGCGGGTCTACTACGAGCCGGCGCCGGTTTATGTCGAGCGGCCGCCGGTCTATTACGAGCGTCCGGCGCCGGTCTACGTCGCGCCGCCGCCCCCGGTCTATGTGGCGCCGGCCCCGGGCATCTCGGTCAACATCCCGCTGCGCTTCGACTGAGGCCCGGCATGCAGCGCTCCCTGATGCGCCTGTCCCTGCTGGCGCTGCTCGCCCTGACCGCCGCCGCCCCGACGCTGCTGCTGCATCCGGCGACGGCGGTCGCGGACGACGATGACGACGACGATGATGATGACGACGATCGGGGCTACTGGCGCCATCATCGCCACCGGCACTGGCGCGACGGGCCGCCGGCCTATTACTGGCGGCCGCATCGCGATCGGGTGGTGATCTACGACGACCGGCCGACCTACTATGTGCGGCGCCCGCGGCCGGTCTATGTCGCGCCGCCGTCCCCGGTCTATGTGGCGCCGACGCCGGGGATCACCATCAACATCCCGCTCCGCTTCGACTGAGAGTCCTCCCGCCGGCTGCGGCCCCGTGCCGCGGCCGGCGCTTGCGCCCCGTCGCGATTCCGCTTGCATCCGCACGGCAAAATCGTATCTTGAGATTGCGAATGATTTGCAATTGCTTCTGCGCTGCGGTCGTTCACAGGATCACGGATCGGGCGGGCTGGACGACCAAGCCGACGCCATCGTGAAGCCGTCGATCCGTCGACGATCGGGCCGGTCCCTGGCTGGCGTTCCTCCGGCCCGATCTTCACTCAGAGCCTCCGGAGCCTCGCTCCGGAGGCCTTTTTCATGGAGCGCGGCGGGCCAGGACGACGCCGGCCAGGGCCAGAGCGCCCAGCACCGCCATGGCGATGCCGGTCCATTGCATCCCGTCGGTGATCACGAGCTGGTTGACCTGCCACCAGACCTGGCCGCCGCGATTGCCCAGCACGGCGGCGACCTGCAGCGCAGTCCAGGCGACTCCGACCCTGAGCGGCCCGGCACCGCGCCCCAGGATGGCGGAGAAGCCGGCCAGCATCGCCAGGGCATAGGCAGGGTCGCTGCTGACACCCCAGGCCGCCGAGACCGGCACCTCGATATCGAGCCCGGCGAGGGCCCAGATCACGACGGCCGCGGCCAGCGGGGCGGCGGCCAGAAGGCCGATCCCGGGATGCAGCGCCACGGCCAGCAGCACCACGGCGATGGCCAGATAGCCGATCAGCGAGACCTGGCCGACCAGATCGGGAACCGATCCGCCGGCCACCGTGGCGGCGTGGATCAGCAGCGGCAGGCGGATGGCGTTCAGCCAGACGATCGGCGCCAGCAGCAGCACCAGCCCCAGCGCCGCCGCCGCGACCGCGGCCGGCGCGGCATGGGTGGTCGCCGCCGGAGCCGCGGCGGTCGGGCTGCGCCAGGTGATGAAGGCCAGCGCCAGCGCCATCGCCGCCCAGAACAGATACGGCCCCAGCGGGACGGCCAGCGATCCGGCGGCCGGGCGCAGCACCACCGCGACGGCGTTGAGCAGGATCGGCCCGAACAGCGTCGCCGCCGCGGCCGTGATCACGGCGATGCGGCCGCCCGACCCGCCGCCCAGCCGGATCAGGTGCAGGTGGTTGCCGACCACCAGCCCGGCGGCGCCTGCCACCGCGGCGATCCACAAGAGGCCGGGGATCAGGATGGAATCCTCCGGCGTCAGCGGCTGGCGCAGCACGGCCAGGAACCCGGCCAGCGCCAGGGCCAGCAGCACGCCGCCGGCCATGATCGGCGGGCGCTCGCCGCCGCGCCGGGCGATCGCGGCCCAGCCGAGGAACGGCAGCAGCGCCAGCAGCGACTCGGCCGCCACCAGCCCGAAGGCGCCGGCCTGCACCTGCAGCGCCGGCAGCATCGCTGGGAACACCCCGGCATGCAGCAGCGGCAGGGTGGAGGCGCCCAGCGCGAGGCCCAGCACCGGCCGCACCAGCAGGGCGGAGGAAGGTTTAGGAACCGCCATGCCGGTTCAACTCCGAATCGTCAGCCGAAGGTCCCGACCGATCTACGGCAAAGGCGATTCGATCGAAAGGCCGCCGGGGTCAGAGGTCGATGCGCCAGCGCAGCGACTCGCCGCCGCCATAGCCTTCCGCCTTGCGGAAGCGTTCGACCAGGCGCCCGCCATTGGCCAGGATCACGCGCTGCGAAGCGATGTTGTCGGGATCGGTGGTCAGCTCGACATAAGGCAGGCCCAGCGTCCGCACCTCCGGCAGCAGCAGCGCCAGGCCGCGCGTGGCACAGCCGCGGCCCTGTTTCCAGGGCACGATGCTGTAGCCGATATGGCCCAGCACATGCGGTGGCAGCGCGGCAGTGCCGGGTTGCCAGCGGAAGTTGAAGCTGCCGCAGAACTCGCCGCCCCACAGCCACCGCTGGAAGCCGGGCAGCCGCGGCACGCTGCTGCCGTCCGGCATCTTGATCGGGCCGCCCTTCGCCTCGGGGTCGTCCAGACCGGCGACGAAACCGGCCGGGTCCTGCGCGATCCGCTCCAGCTGCTCCCGCGCCGCCGCCTCCCTGCGGACAGTGTCCGGCGACCAGCCGCGCCGCAGCGCGTCGGCAAATCCGGGCAGGCGGTCCAGGGACGGGACGATCAGTGAGACGGTCATCCGGCCGTCGTAACGGAAAGCCCGCCCGCGGCGCAATGCCACGGGTGGGCTTTCGGCCGGACCGGGATCAGGCGACGGTCAGGCGGACGTTCAGGCTGCCGCGGGTGGCGTGCGAATAGGGGCAGACCACATGGGCGCGGGCGACCAGATCCTCGGCGACGGCGCGCTCGACGCCCGGCAGGGCGATGGTCAGCCCGACATCCAGGCCGAAGCCCTGGCCGTCGTCGCGCGGGCCGACGCCGACATCGGCGGTCACCGTGCTCTCCGGCGCGATCTTCACCTTGGCCTGGGCGGCGACGTATTTCAGCGCGCTCAGGAAGCAGGCGGAATAGCCGGCGGCGAACAGCTGCTCGGGGTTGGTGGCCTCGCTGCCCGGGCCGCCCAGCTCCTTCGGCGTGGTCAGGGCGACGGACAGCTTGCCGTCCTCGCTGGTGGCGCGGCCGTCGCGGCCGCCGGTCGCCGTGGCTTTGGTGCGATACAGGATGGCCATGATCGTTTCCTCGTCGGAAGGGCGGCGGGATGCCGCTTGCGAAAAATTAAATAGCGCACAATCTATTTGGCTTGCCATGAGATCGCGGCATGCCTCGATCGCAAGATTAAATGGTGCACAATCGATCTGGCCGGTCCACAGTACCGAGTCGCCCGTCCATACCCTTCGGGGACACCGCCATGCCCGATACCGATCCCGCCCCGACCCTCGCCGACCAGGTCTGCTTCGCCGTCTACTCCACGGCGCACGCATTCAACCGGATGTACAAGCCGATCCTGGAGCGGATCGGCCTGACCTACCCGCAATACCTCGTCATGCTGGTGCTGTGGGAGCGGGACGGGCTGGCGGTGAAGGAGATCGGCGAAAGGCTGTTCCTCGATTCCGGCACGCTGACGCCGCTGTTGAAGCGGCTCGAGGCGGCCGGGCTGGTCGAGCGCCGCCGCAGCGCCACCGACGAGCGCGTGGTCAACATCCATCTGACGCCCGCCGGCCGGGCGCTGCAGGGAGAGGCGGCGCGCGTGTTCGAGCGGATCGGCTGCGCCACCGGCCTGACGCCGGAGAAGGCGGCGGCGCTCAGGCGATCGCTGCAGGCCCTGCGCGAGACCCTGCACGCGAGCGCCGAGGCCGCCTGAAGCCGCCTCAGCCTTTGCGGCCGGTGTCGGCGGTCGACGGGTCCAGCAGCCGGTGCAGATGCACCACGAAATAGCGCTTCTGGGCGTCGTCCACCGTCGCCGCCGCCTTGGCCCGCCAGGCGGCATAGGCCTCGGCGTAGTTCGGGAAGATGCCGACGATGTCGAGCTTCGCCAGGTCGGCGAACTCCACGCCCTGCGGGTCCTTGAGGTCGCCGCCGAAGACGAGGTGCAGAAGCTGCTTGGGCTGGGTGCTGTCGGTCATTTGCGTCACTTCGTGCCGAACATGCGGTCCCCGGCGTCGCCGAGGCCCGGGAGGATATAGGCGTTCTGGTCGAGGCAGCGGTCGAGCGCCGCAGTGTAGATGCGCACGTCGGGGTGCTTGCCGTGGAGGGTGCGCACGCCCTCCGGCACCGCCACCAGGGCCATGAAGCGGATCATCTCGTCCGGCACGCCGTGGCCGTTGAGGACGTCGACCGCGTGAACGGCGGAATTGCCGGTGGCCAGCATCGGGTCGACGGCGATGAAGATGCGGCCCTGCGGCTCCGGCAGCTTCACCAGATACTCGACCGGCATCTTGGTCTCGTGGTCGCGGTACAGCCCGATATGGCCCTGGCGGGCGGAGGGGATCAGCTCGATCAACCCCTCGGTCATGCCGAGGCCGGCGCGCAGGATCGACACCAGCGCCACCTTCTTGCCCAGCAGCACCGGGGCGTCCATGGCCTCCAGCGGCGTCTCGATCCGCTCGGTGGTCATCGGCAGGTCGCGGGTGATCTCGTAGCCCATCAGCAGCGAGATCTCGCGCAGCAGGCGGCGGAATCCGTTGGTCGACCGCCCCTTGTCCCGCATGTGCGACAGTTTGTGCTGGATCAGCGGGTGGTCGAGGATGAAGAGGTTGGGGAATTCGGGCAGCGTCTTCATCGGGCCTCGGGCGCGGCGGTATCGGCCCGACCATACAGGGCGGGGCCGGCGGTTCCAAGGGCCGGCCCGCATCCCCCGGGCGGCTTATGACCGCTCCAGCTCGAACCCCTCGTCCAGCCAGCCGGCGATGCCGCCGATCATCACCTTCACCGGCCGGCCCAGCTCGGCCAGCTTGATCGCGGCGCGGTCGGCGCCGTTGCAGTGCGGCCCGGCGCAATAGACCACGAACAGCGTGTCCTGCGGCCATTCGGCCATGCGCTCGGCGGTGATCGTCCGGTGCGGCAGGTTGATCGCGCCGGGGATGTGGCCGGCGGCATAGGCCTTCGGCCCGCGCGCCTCGGCCAGCACGAAGCCGGGGGCGCCGGAGGCCAGCGCTTCGTGCACGTCGGCGCAGTCGGTCTCGAAGGCCAGCCGGGCGCGGAAATGAGCCAGCGCCTCGGCGGAAGGGGCGGCGGGAACGGCGGTGACGGGGTTGCTCATGGTCGGTCTCCCTGGAACGGAGCCGCACTCTGCCCGGGTCGGGCATCCGGAGCCATTGGCATGGATGACAGCGACCGGGCAGATCTTGCCAAATGGCTGGATAGCTTCCGCCGACGTCACTTCCACGCACCCCCATTCGTCATCGCGAGCCGAAGGCGAAGCGATCCAGTGGCACCGTTGCCTGGATCGCCACGTCGCTGCGCTCCTCGCGATGACGGGGTTGGGATGTTCCCGCCGCGCGGGTCAGGGCCGGAAGAAGCGGTGGCCGCCGATGGTGGCGAGATAGGCCTCGGGCGTGGCCCAGGCCGGGGCGGCGACGCGGGCCGGGGCGTAGAAATGGGTGGCGCCGCCGGTCGGGTCGGTGAAGATGCCGGCCATCATGTGCAGCGCCACCGACCAGGCGATGCGGAACCGGGCGGCGTCGCGGATGGTCAGGTCGCCGGTGGTCCAGGGGAACTGGCCGCGGTCGCCGATCACGCTGCAGATGGTCTTGGGATAGGCCGGGTGGCGCAGCCGGTTCAGCACCACCTGCGCCACCGCCAGCTGGCCCAGCCGGGTCTCGCCCTGGGCCTCGAAATACACGGCATAGGCCAGGCATCGGGCCTGGCGCAGCACCGCGGACCGCAGCCGCGGATCGGTCAGCCGCAGCCGGGCCACGATCAGGCGGCGGATCTGATCAGGGCCGACGGCGGATCGGGTGGGGGACGGGACGGGCTGCGCGGCGGCCGGCATGTCGGGGCGGCTCGGGATCAGGCTGCCGGAGGAGGGGTCGGGCGGCATGATCCAGCCTTCGCCCAGCTCCTGCGCCCGCAGCCCCGAGGTCAGGCACAGCAGCAGCAGCGCCGCCAGCAGCGGCGTCAGACGGAACGGGCGGCGCATCAGGGTGGCGGGAACAGCGGCAGCTGGACCGCGCCGTCGGGGCCGCTCAGGGTCACCGACCCGGCCTCGATCCGATCGACATGCCAGCCCGACAGGTCGTCGCCGGGGCGGGCGGTCATGATCTCGCCAGTGTCGTCGCGGCGCAGCAGCGCCACGGTGCTGTCACCGGCCAGGATCACGCCTTGCAGCGTCACCGCCGGCGGCGGCGTGGGCGGTGGCGGGGGTGGCGCCGCCGCCTCTACCACCGGCGGTGGCTGCGGGCCGCGGCGGGTCGGGCTGAACAGCGGCCGCGCCACCGTCTCGGTCAGGGCCGACAGCTCCGGCGCCGTCGGCACCGGCCTCGACTCCGCGGCCGGCGCCTCTGGCGGCAGCGCCGCCTGGGCGCCGCCGGCGCGGACCATCGCCGGCACCGCGGCCGGGTCCTCCGGCTCCAGCAGATAGGAGACGCCGATCGCGATCGGGCCCAGCACGACCAGCAGCCGGGTCAGGGGGTGCCAGGCCATCTCAGCTGCCCTCCGGCCGGCGCATCACGCCGTAGACATCAACCGAGACCAGCAGCTCCGGATCCTCCTCGCCCTTGGTCGACTCGGTGCGGATCGAAAAGGCCGGGATGAACAGGGGCGGCGCCCCCGTCTCGAAGGTGTGCAGGATGTTGCGCAGGGCCTCGATGCGGGCGCCGAAGCTGGCCCGCAGCCCGACCCGGCTGTAGCCGCCGGACTCCTCCACCGGGGGCAGCACCGTCATGCTGTCGATCCGCCCCCCCTTTTCGGCGACGATGCCCGACACCAGCTGCTGCAGCGTCGCGCCGGCGATCGCCGGGCTGGCCCCCTGCAGCGCCGGCGTCTCGCCGCCCGCCGCCGCGACCAGGTCGGCCTTGCGCGCCTCCAGCCGGTCGCGGGTCATCGACAGCCGCGCCAGCAGTGCCAGCTCCTGCCGCAGCCCGGCGGCGGTGTCGTCGGCGTCGCGGATGGCGACCGCCCCGGCGGCAAAGCCGGCGCCGATGCCCAGCAGAAGAAGCAGCAGCAGGCCGAAAGCGACCAGGCGACGGGCGGCGGGCCTCAGCTCGATGGTCATGGCTGCGCCCCTCCGGCCGTGACCAGGGTCGCGCTGACGACGAAGCGCTCCTGGCCGCGCTCCGGGTCGCGTACGCTCGGCGCGGCGAAGGCGACGGAGTCCAGCTGCGGCAGCGCCGCCAGCACCGGAATCAGCCCGGCGGCATCATCGGCGAAGCCGCCGAGCCGCAGCGTGCCCTGCTCCAGCGACAGCTCGGTCAGCCAGGCGCCGTCGGGCAGGGCCCGGCTGACGGTCTCGATCAGGGCCGAGACATAGGGCGTGGCGCGGCGCTGGGCGCCGAGATAGGAGCCGGCCTCCTCCAGCGCCCGGATCTCCGCCTGCAGGGCGCTGGCCGGCGCGGTCGCCGCCCGGGCCTCGGCCACCTGGCCGCGCAGCTCCGACACCGTCGCCCAATGCGCCGCGACGGTCCAGATCAGCCACGCCGCCGCGATCACGGCCGGGGCGCCGAGGCCGAGCCCGCCGAGCCAGGCCAGCCGGCGCAGCGCCCGGCGGCGCTCGGATTCGACATCATGGCGCAGGTCCGGGCCCGGCGGGGCCGTGGGGTCCTCGCCGGCCAGGTCGACCACGTCCGGGCTCCAGCCGGCGGCGCCGGCCGCCTGCACCGCGGCCTCGACCTGCTCCCGCGGCACCGCCGTCAGCTCGACCGCGATGGTGGCGCCGTCGCCGGGCTGGGCCAGCCGGCGGGCGCCGAAGGCGACGCTGCCGGCGGGCCACGGGGTCAGGCGGTCGATCTCGAAGCGCAGCACCCGGCCCAGCGCCGCCTCGGCCTCGCGCGGCAGCACGATCCGGCGGCGCAGCCCGGCCTCGGCCGGGAAGCGCAGGACCACCTCGGCGCCGCGCCGGCGGGTCCCGCCGGCCGGGACATGGCCCAGCGGCACGTCGCGCAGCACCCGGCGGGCGCGGCTTTCGATCAGCCTCGGGCCGTCCTCCCGCCACAGCAGGATCAGCCGGCGCCGGCGCAGGATCGGGCGGTGCAGCCAGCGGTCCGGCACCAGGCCGGCCAGCTCGCGCCCCCACCAGCGCAGGAACGCCGCCGCGCGATGCAGCATGCCGCCGATCATAGCTGCGGGTCCTCCCCCTCGGGCCGGCCGAAGCCGGCCTCCCGCCAGTCCAGCACACGATAGAAGCTCTGCGCGTCCGCGGCGACCCAGATCACCGCCTCGACCCGGCCGCGCGCACCGCGGGCGGTCGCGGCCTCGACGGTGATGCTGTAGATGGGCCCGGCGGTGCCGCGCAGCCGTTCGGCGAGGTCCCGCGGCAGCAGCGAGGCCAGCCGCTCCGGCGTCGGCGGCGGGCGCTGCTGCCGGGCCCGCACCACCGCCTCGGCCTGGGCGCGGGTGACACCGGGCAGGGCCTGCAGCACCACCGGATCGGCGGCGAAGGGGTTGATCCCGGCCGCCGGCGACAGGACGGTGACATGCGGCATCAGCAAGTCGGCCAGGGCCCGGCTGATGCCGGGAACCCGGCGCAGCTCCTCGGCCGACTGGAACGGGCGGGCCAGCCTGGCCGGGTCGTCAGGATTGGCCGGATCGGGCTGGGCCATCGGGGGCTGGGGCGGCGGCGCGTTCGGGGCCTGACCGGCCGCTGCCGCTCCCGCCCCGGGTGCTGCCCCGCCGGCGGCGGTCTGGTCGCCGCCGCGCCGCCGCAGGATCGCCTCAGCCAGACGCTGCGCCGATTCCGGCGTGCCCAGCACCACCGCGATCAGCCGCTGCAGCGTCTCGGCATCGGCCCGGTTCAGGTCGATGCGCCCGGCCTCGTCGCGGATGCGCACGACGATGCGGTCGTCCCCGATCTTGGCCGGGTAGGGGGTGCCGTCGGCGCGCCAGCCGCGATCGTCGTCGGCGGTGCCCAGGCCCAGCACCGCCAGCTCGACGCCGCCGCGCAGCAGCGCCCGCAGCCGGATCTCCTCGGCGCCGTTGGCGGCGACCCGGGCCTCGGTCCGGCTGCTCAGGCTGAAGCCGATGGTCAGCATCGCCAGCATCACCAGCGTCCACAGCACCACCACCAGGGCGATGCCGCGCTCGTTGTCGCGAGGGTCAGCCGGCCTTGGCATCGCGCTGCCCCGTCAGGCTGCAGAAATCGTCCGTGCCCGCGGCGGGCGGGGCGGCGGAGGCACCCGAGGAATCGGCCGCGGCCTGCGTGCCCTCCTGCGGCTGCGGTGGAGATTGCTGCCGTTGCGGCGGCTGACGGGCCTGCGGCCCGGCCGGCGCATTCTGTCCCGCCGGCGCGTTCGGCTGCTGCGCGTCCGGGCCGTTCGTCGCCGCCGACGTGATGGTGCGGACGCAGGCGGCCTCCAGCTCGACCGGCAGCGGCACCGTGATGTCGGGCCACACCGCCTGCCCGGTCGCGTCCCGGCTGCGCAGCCGGATCAGCAGCGGCGGCGCCTCCCGGTCGGGCCAGGGCGAGACCCAGCGCGGCCGCGGTTCGCCGGGCACCGTGCCGAAATAGTCGAAGGTCAGGTGCACCGCGCCGCGGGCCAGGACCAGGTCGTCGGTCCGCTTCGCTTCGGCGAAGCCGTCCAGCCGCGGGTCGAAGCCGGCGCGGGCATAGCGCAGGGTCGACCGGCCGGGCTCGACCTCGACAGTGAACATGGCGATGGCCAGGCCGGGGTCGCCGGGGAAGCCCGGATCGACGACGACCATGGCCACGCGGTCGGCCTCGCCGCGGAAGGCGACCGCGGGCTTGGCGCCGGGCTGGCCCTGCCAGGTCAGGCGCCGGGCGGCCGCCGCCTCGCGCCGCAGCGTCGACTGCACCAGCGCGATCGTCTCCGCCGCCTCCGCCGCCCGGGCGCCGCGATCCCAGCCGGCGGTGACGAAGCGCAGCCCCCCGGTCAGCAGCACCATGATCAGCGCCAGCACGACCATGGCGATGATGGTCTCGAGCAGGGTGAAGCCGCGCTGGCCGCGGCTGCCGGACCTGGCGATCATTGCTGCACCGCCACCAGGGCCAGGGTGGTCATCTCGAAGCGCGGTCCGGCGGCGCCCTCGACGGCGATGCGCAGCCGGGCGAGTTGGACCTGGCGGCTGCCCAGAGTCACCGTCCGGCGCGGCGCCTCGGCCCAGCGGTCGGCCACGATCCGCCAGCGATAGCCGTCATCGGTCTCGCCCGACAGGCTGTCGCCCAGCCGAAGCGGCCGGGTCGCGGTGTCCAGCTGCGCCGCCAGCCCCTCGGCGACGATGGCGGCGCGCTGCAGCCCGTCGGCCCGGGCCATGCCGGTCAGCCCGGTGCCGTAGATCCGGAAGATGACGGTCAGGATCAGCCCTAGCAGGGTCAGGGCGACCACCACCTCGATCAGGGTGAAGCCCCGTTCACGCCCCGCCATCGTCGGCCTCCTGGACGCGGATCCGGCCGGTCAGCCAGTTGACCTCGACCCGGTAGGTCCGGCCCTGCCCGGCCAGGCGGATGGTGCCGCCGGTGGACCGGCCGTCGGGCAGGAAGCGGATGCCCGGCCGGCCGTCGCGGTCGGCGGCGATCGCCGCGCTGGTGATGTCGACCGCGATTCCGTCGCCGATGCGGTGGCGCAGCGGCGCCCCGACCGGGCCGAAGCTGCGGCCGATCGGGTCGATCACCACGCCCTGCGGGCCGTCGCGCAGGATCGCGTCGCTGCGCGCCTGGCGCAGCTCCGACGCCAGCGTCGCCACGGTGCGCTTCAGCGAGGCCTGGGCCGAGCCGCGCGCCAGCATCGGCGGCACCAGGGCCGCCACGGTGGCGAGCACGACCAGGACCACCAGCAGCTCCAGCAGGGTGAAGCCGCGGGAGTCCCGCTTGCGTGCGCGGTCACCAGCTGGTGATGTCGGCGTCATCGCCGCTGCCGCCCTCCCGACTGTCGGCGCCCAGGGAATAGAGGTCGAAGGCCCCGTGCTGCCCCGGCGCCCGGTAGTTGTAGGTGTTGCCCCAAGGGTCCTGCGGCAGCGCGTTGCTGCGCAGATAGGGGCCGTTCCAGCCGCGCACCCCGCCCGGATTGGCCAGCAGCGCCTTCAGCCCCTGGGCGGTGGTCGGATAGCCGCCGACATCGATGGCGTAGAGATCGAGGGCGGATTTGAAGTTCTCGATCTGCAGCCGCGCCGAATCCGCCCGGGCGCCGCCGAGATAGGCCAGCACCCGTGGTCCCACCAGCCCGGCCAGCAGGCCGAGGATGACGAGCACGACCAGCAGCTCGATCAGGGTGAAGCCGGCCTGGCGGCGACGGCGGGCGGCGGCGGGCGTGTCGGTCTGGGTCTGCATCGGGGTGTGGGACATGGTCTCTCAGAAGGCGAGGTCGTTGATGCTGATGACGGCCAGGAGGATCGACATGACGATGCCGCCCACGGCCAGGCCGAGGAGGATGATCAGGGCCGGCTCGACCAGCGTGACCAGCCGCTTGATCGCGGCCTCCAGCTTGCGCTCATAGGCTTCGGCGATATGCGCCGAGGTCACGTCGATCCGCCCGGTCTCCTCGCCGACCCGCAGCATCTGCACGGCCAGCGGCGGGAACAGGCCGGTCTCGGCCAGCGGGTCGGCCAGGCCGCGGCCTTGTCGCACGCCGGTGATGACGGTTTCCATCGCGGCGCGGACGGCGCCGTTCGGGATCACGTCGCGCGACAGGGCGATGGCCGAGGGCAGGTCGACGCCGTTGCCGACCAGGGTCGACAGGGTGCGGCAGAACCGGGCGGTCGCCAGGGTGCGCACCATCGGCCCGACCAGCGGCAGGCGCAGCGCCGCGCGGTCCCAGGCCAGCCGCGGCCCGGGCAGGGCCAGCAGGCGGCGCACCGCGACTACCGCGGCGACGGCGCCGAGGCCGACGATCCAGCCGTACTCCTGGCAGAAGCGGCCGATGGCGATGACGATCGCGGTCGGCGTCGGCAGGGCCGCGCCGGCATCCTTGAAGATGGTCTCGAACTGCGGCACCACGAAGGTCAGCAGCAGGAACACCGAGGCCAGCGACACGATGATCAGGATCACCGGGTACAGCATGGCCGAGACCACCATCTCACGCGTCTTCTCGCCGCGCTCGCGCAGGTCGGCCAGCCGCTCCAGCACCACGTCGAGGGTGCCGGAGCTCTCGCCGGCGCGGACCATGTTGACATAGAGCCGCGGGAACACCGCCCCCTGCTCCTCCAGCGCCGTGCTCAGGCTGGCACCGGCCCGCACCCGCGCCAGCACCTGGGCGGCGAGGCCGGCGACCGGGCCGGTGCCGGCGCCCTCCGACAGCGTCATCAGCGCCTGCTCCAGCGGCTGGCCTGCGGCCGCCAGAATCGCCAGCTCGCGCGTCATCTGGGTGATGTCGCCGGGCTTCGGGCCGCGGCGGCGGCCGAAGCCGGATCCGCCGCTGCGGCCCGCCTGCATCCGCACCGGCGCAACGGAGAGCGGCAGGATGCCCGTGGCCTCCAGCTTCGCCGTCAGGCTGGCCTCGTCCGCCGCCTCGGCGCGGCCTTCGACCACCGCGCCGCTGCCGTCGATCGCCTTGTATGCGAAGACCGGCACGGCCCTACCACTCCTCGGTGACGCGGTGGACCTCGTCCAGCGTCGTCAGCCCGGCCAGGCATTTGTGCAGCCCGTCCTCATACATCGTGACCATGCCGGCCTTGCGCGCCGCCTGGGTCAGGGCGGAGGTGGAGATGCGGTCGCGCAGCAGCTCGCGGATCGCATCGTCCGGGGCGAAATACTCGAAGATGCCGATCCGTCCGGTGTAGCCGAGATCGTCGCAGGCGCTGCAGCCGACCGCCTGGTACAGCTGCGGCGTCGGCGTCGCCAGCGGCCGGGCCGCGGCGGCCCGCTCCGCCAGCCAGTCCGGGGTGTCGACCGGGTGGCGGCAGTCCGGGCACAGCCGCCGCACCAGGCGCTGGCCGATCACCCCGCCGATGGTCGAGGTCAGGAGATAGCCGTCGACGCCCATGTCGAGCAGCCGGTTGATCGCGCCGGTGGCGCTGTTGGTGTGCAGCGTCGACAGCACCAGATGGCCGGTCAGCGCGGCATGGACCGCGATGTCGGCGGTCTCGTGGTCGCGGATCTCGCCGACCATTATCACGTCCGGGTCGTGGCGCATGAAGGACCGCAGCGCCCGGGCGAAGTCGAGGCCGATCTGGGGGCGGACATTGATCTGGTTGATGCCCTTGATCTGGTATTCGACCGGGTCCTCGACGGTCAGGATCTTCCGGCTCGGCTGGTTCAGGATGCGCAGAGCGCCGTAGAGCGTCGTGGTCTTGCCGCTGCCAGTCGGGCCGGTGACCAGCAGGATGCCATGCGGCCGGGCCAGCTGCTTCATCAGCGACGCCTCGACATCGGGCGCGAAGCCGATCGCGGACAGGGCGATGTCCATCCCCGCCGTGTCCAAGAGGCGGATGACGACGTTCTCGCCGTGCAGGGTCGGGACGGTGGCAACGCGCATGTCCATGCTGCGACCGCCGACCGAGAAGCGGGCGCGGCCGTCCTGCGGCAGCCGCCGCTCGGCGATGTCCAGCTTCGCCAGGATCTTGATCCGGCTGACCAGCGCCGGGGCCAGCCGCACCGGCGGCGCCTTCATCTCGCGCAGCAGGCCGTGGATGCGGTACCGGACCTTCACCTCGTCGCGGAAGCACTCGACATGGATGTCCGAGGCGTGCATCCGGATCGCGTCGCTGAAGATCTGGTTGACCAGGCGGATGACCGGCGCCTCCTGCGCCAGGTCGCGCAGATGCTGTACGTCGGGGTCGCCGGCCGCCTCCTCCGGCTCGCCGCCGATGTCGTCGACGATCCGCTCGACCGCGGACCGGCCGCTGTCGAAATAGCGGGCGAAGGCCTCGTCCAGGTCGTCGGCCGCGGCGACGCAGGGGCGGACCGGCCGGCGCATCGCCAGCTCCACCGCCCGACGGGCATAGGCATCGCCGGGATCGGCCATGGCCAGGACCACCCCGTCCTCGGCCTCGGCCAGCGGCAGCACCCTGGACTCCCGCAGGAAGCGGGGCGACAGGCGGCCGTCGAACAGGGGCGCGGGCGGGAAGGCGTCGGGGCCGACCAGCGGCACCCCGTGCTGCAGTGACAGGGCCAGCGCCTGGTCGCGGCCGGACACCAGTCCCAGCTTCGACAGCAGCGCCGGCACGCCGTCGCCCGAAGTCTCCTGCAGGCGCGACACCCGCGCCCGGTCCTCGGGGCCCAGCTTCCCGAGCTCGACGAGAATGTCCAGGAGCGGTTTCACATTGCCCTTCCGGTGCCGGCCCCCCACGCGCGGCCCGCCGCGCATCCCATCATCGCCGGGCGGCAGGCGAGCGGCAATCTCGACTGCGCCAGGACTGCGGTCAAACGAAATGTTTTTGTCTTATCAGAGGGTTATCGACTCGATTTCAATAAAACTTAACAAGAATGCAACAATTTCGCTTCGAATCAGGGCCGATTGCTCTTGGCTCTTGTCGAGCCGGAGCCGGTCGGTTATGGCTCGGCGTCGCTGCGGGGGATGGCTTCAGTGGCTTTCAGGGCGTTTTCCTTCAGGATCCTTGGGGTTCCGCTGCTGCTTGCGCTGATGTCTTGCGGCCAGCAGGTCAAGACTCAGCCGCCCTCGATGTTCGACGATCTGGCCAACCGCTCCCTCGCCGCGCCGGGCGACACCCGCGCGCGCTCGAACGTCGTCGCCTCGGCCGGCAGGACCCAGCCGGTGCGCCAGGCCCAGGTCTATCCGGGGATCGACGCGGCCCCGGGCGAGCCGGCGCCGATCGGGGCGCCGATCCAGGCGCAGCCGGGCGGCTATCAGGTCAATTTCAACAACGCCGACCTGGCCCAGGTGGTGCAGGCGGTGCTTGGCGACCTGCTGCACCAGCCCTACACCATCGACCCCCGGGTCACCGGCACGGTGACGCTGTCGACCCAGGGGCCGATCAAGCCCAACGACCTGATCGCGATGCTGGAGACGGTGCTGCGCGCCAGCGGCGCCGCGCTGGTGCAGGACGACCGGGCCGGCTACCGCATCGTGCCGCTGGGCGAGGCGGTGTCGGGCCGCACCTTCGTGCAGCTCGGCACCGACCCGAAGCCGCTGCCCGCCGGCTACGGCATCACCATCATCCCGCTGCGCAACGTCTCGGCCGAGACGATCGGCCCGCTGATCGCCCCGGCGACCAATCCGGACCTGGTGCGCATCGACCCGACCCGCAACATGGTGCTGATCTCCGGCACCAGCCCCGACCGTTCGGCGCTGGCCGCCACAGTGCAGTCCTTCGACGTCGACTGGCTGCGCGGCATGTCGTCGGGCATCTTTCCGCTGCAGCAGGCGCAGCCCGAGGCGGTGATCAGGGAGCTGAGCGCGGTGTTCGGCGGCGCGCCCGAGCGCGGTCCCTTGAAGGGGATGATCAACTTCCTGCCGGTGCAGCGGCTCAATGCCGTGCTGGTGGTTTCCTCGCGCGTCGACAAGCTCAACGAGGCCGGCCGTTGGATCAAGCGGCTGGACCAGGGCGATTCCGACGAGGAGCGGGTCTACGTCTACATGGTGCAGAACGGCACCGCGGCGAACATGGCGCGGGTGCTGGGCCAGGCCTTCGGCAAGGTCGACGAGGCCGGCGCATCGCCCTTCGAGGACGAGCTCGGCTCGGACGTGGCCCGCGGGCCCGGGCTGTCGACCAGCAGCAGCGGGACCGACCAGGCTAACGCCGCCGGCACCACGGGAACCACCGGCACGACCGGCCAGGCCGCGTCCGGGCAGCCGGGCTCGGGGACCTCGTCGCAATTCGCGCCGATCGACTTCAACGCCCAGCAGAAGGAGGGCGACGCCTCGATCCTAGGCCTGGCCGGCGCCCAGGCCGGCCGGGCGGCGGTGTTCAAGCTCGACCGGCTGGGCGAGGTGCGGGTGGTGCCGGATCGGGACAAAAACGCCCTCTTGATCCGCGCCCGGCCGGCGGCGTTCCGGCTGATCGAATCGGCGCTGCGCGCGATCGACGCCAGCCCGCTGCAGGTGGTGATCGAGGCAACGATCGCCGAAGTGACGCTGAACGACCGGCTGCAATACGGCGTCGAATATTTCTTCGAGACCGGCAGCGGTTTCGGCGGTGTCGGTAGCATCGGCGCTTCCCTCAACACGGGGGGCGCCACCAATTTCACTCGGCCGGACGGCGGCTTTAATTGGCTGGTCGCCAGCGGCAACGCTCGTATTTTCATCAACGCGCTGTCGAGTGTCACCGAGGTCCAGGTGCTTGCGACCCCGACCCTTGCGGTGCTGAACAACCAGACCGCGCGGCTGCAGGTCGGCGACCAGGTGCCGGTGCGGACGCAGCAGAGCCAGTCGACCGACAACCCCGACGCGCCGGTGGTCAGCAACATCGAATACAAGGACACCGGCGTGATCCTGAAGGTGACGCCGCGGATCAATTCCAACGGCGACGTCAGCATGGACGTGCAGCAGGAGGTCTCGAGCATCGTCGAGGGCGCCCCCTCGTCCGAGGAGGATGCCCTGGCGCCGACGATCTCGACCCGCCGCATCGGCTCGATCGTCTCGGTCGCCAACGGCCAGACCGTGGTGCTGGGCGGGCTGATCCAGGACAACCAGCAGAACGGGCGCAGCGGCGTGCCGGTGCTGAAGGACATCCCGGTGCTCGGCAACCTGTTCTCCTCCACCAGCAACCGCCGCGACCGGACCGAGCTGGTCATCTTCATCACCCCGCGGGTGATCCGCAATGCCGCCGACGCGGCCGCCATCGCGGAGGAGCTGCGGTCGCGCATGGAGGCGCTGCGGCCGCGCGGCACCAACCGGCCGCCGCGTCCGCTGTGATCGCCGCGGCCAGGGCGTGACCCCGATCCAGATCGCGCTGGTCGCCGTTTCGCCAATCGTCGGCAGCTTCCTTGCCGCCGCGGCGCATCGCCTGCCGGACGATGTGCGCGGCCTGCTGGTCGGCCGCTCCCGCTGCGACCGCTGCCTCCATCCGCTGGCGCTGCGCGACCTGGTGCCGGTGCTCAGCTGGATCAGCCTCGGCGGCCGCTGCCGCTACTGCGGCGGCGCGATCGACCGCACGCATCCGGCGATCGAGCTGGCGGCGGTCGGCATCGCCCTGCTGTCCGTCCTGGTCGGCGACCCCGCCCTGGCGCCCGGCACCTGCCTGCTCGGCTGGTGGCTGCTGCTGCTGGGCGCCATCGACCGCCGCATCGGCCTCTTGCCGGACATGCTGACCCTGCCGTTGATCCTGGCCGGGCTGCTGGCGGCACTGGCCGAACCGGGCGGCCCGCCACTGGCGGACCGGGTGATCGGCGCGGCCGCCGGCTATCTGGTGTTCGCCGGCCTCGCCTCCGCCTATCGCCGGCTGCGCGGCCGCGACGGGCTCGGCCTCGGCGATGCCAAGCTGCTGGCGGCCGGCGGCGCCTGGCTCGGCTGGCAGGCGCTGCCCTGGATGCTCCTGATCGGTGCCGGCGCAGCGCTCGCGGCGACCCTCCTCTCCGCCCACGGGCGGGTATCGCGGCACACCGCCATCGCCTTCGGCCCCTGGCTCGCTCTCGGCATCTGGGTGATGCGCCTGCTCGGCCCCGCTTAGGGGCGGATGTCGATCACATCCTCCAGCCTGGCGATCTCGAAATCCGAGATCAGCACGTCGATCCGCACGGTCCAGCGGCCGGGCACGGGGATCACCAGCCCGTCGACCCGCCAGGTGCCGTTGCCGGCCTTCGCCGCCTTGCGCCGGATCGGCTCGATCCCGGCGGCGGGGTTGGCCAGCACCAGAGTCACCTCCTGCGCATCCAGCGGCCCGAAGTCGCCGGTCATCACCATGATCGAGGCCGCGACGGGGCCGGTCCGGCCAGGGGTGACGGTCAGGTCGGCCATCGCCGGGGCGGTGTGGATGTGGATCGCGGCCGGCCGGGCCGCGGCCTCGGCCAGGGCACGCGGCGGCGGGGTGAAGCGCCAGGCGGCGGCCGCGGCGAAGATCGCCAGCACCAGCACGGTCTCGGCCGCGACCGAGCGGACCAGGCGTCGCGTGGCCCGCCCGTCGCCGGCCCCGGCCGGCCGGGTCAGGCGCCAGCGGTTCAGCCCGGCCAGGCCGAACAGGGCCAGCAGCAGCGCCAGCTTGACCAGGAAGACGCAGCCATAGGCGGTGGTCCACAGCGCGGAGACGTGGTCGAGCTGGATCACGGTCAACAGGACGCCGGCCGCCGCCAGGGGCGCGACGGCGAAGGGGATCAGGGCAGAGAAGCGGCGCAGCACCGCCAACGCCTCGGCCCCGCCCGCGCGCAGATGCAGGCCGAGCGGCAGCAGCGCCCCGGCCCAGACGGCGATGCAGACCGCATGCAGGAACACCGCCGGCCGGGTCAGGATCTGCGGCGCGGCGGCGCCGGCATGGCCGCTCGCGGCCAACGCCGCCCCGGTCGCGGCCAGCGCCAGCAGCGCCGCCAGGCCGGAGATCCAGCCCCGACGCAGCGCCAGCGCCGTCAGTCCGAGCGCCAGGGCCAGGGCGGCAACGGCGGCGGTGGTGCCGTAGCTGGTGCCCCAGCCGGCGGCCCAGACGACGCGCTGCCCGAGGCCCGACAGCGGCGCCTCCAGCGCGTCCAGCCCCTGCAGCCCGACCGACAGCGGCGCGACCGCCAGTCCCAGCAGCATCAGGGCGACGGCGGTGCGGCCGGCGACGCGCGGCAGGGGGGCGATCGCGGCGCGGAACGCCGCGGCGCCGATGCCGAGGAACAGCGCGGCGTACAAAGCGATCCGGGCCAGCCAGATGGCGGCGCGGACTGCCTGGTCCGGCGCTTCCGCCGCCGGCGGCGGCCCGGCGCCGGGCGCCCCGATCGAGAACACGACCGACCCGCCGACCGGATGCCCGTCCTCCGAGACGACGCGCCAGCTCAGCACATGCGTGCCGGTGCCGAGGCCGGGCGGCGCCGCGACCACCAGCGTCGCATCCTCCAGCCGCGCCTGGCCCAGCGTTTCGGCAGTGCCGTCCGGCCGGATCAGCCGCAACACCAGGGGCGCCACCGGCTCGTTGAAAGTCAGGCGGAACCCGTCCGGCGCCGCCGCCAGCACCGCATTCTGCGCCGGCTCGGCCCGCAGCAGCGAGGCGTGGGCCACCGCCGCCTGTGGGGCGAGGAGGGTGAGGAGAAGAACCAGCCAGGCACCAATCCAGCCCCCTGCCGTGCCCTTTCTTGTCCCCCCTCCCCTTGCGGGAGGGGGGTAGGGGGAGGGGGTTCGGGCCGCAGGAGCCGACCCCAGGTGTCGGAACGAATATCGAAGTGCTCTGGCCACCGCAGGCCGGCGCCCCTCGATCGACAACCCCCTCCCCCTGCCCCCCTCCCGCAAGGGGAGGGGGGACTGATTTGGCCGGCTGTCTGAAGGCGGCGCCATCACTTCTTCGGCAGCAGCTTCAGGCCCGGCGCCGGGGACTCATAGTCGTCGGCGTCCTTGCCCTCGGCTGGGATCTCGATCCAGCGCTCGACCCCCGCCTCGCATTCCTGGACCACCGGGAAGTACAGATGCGCCCCGGGCTGCAGGCCGGCGGTCAGATAGGCGCGCAGCACGAACTCGTCGTAGAACTCGTCCGGCAGCTCGCCGCCGCTCCACACCACCTCCTTCACCCCTTCGCTGGTCGGGGTGCCGTAATAGTCGTAGGAGGCGGCGTATTTCCCCTTCACCGTCTCCAGCGCCCAGCCGGGCTTCGGCATTGGCTTGACCGCGATCACCCCTTCCGGGATCTGGACGCGGATCTTCACGGTGGGCGAGCCCTCGCAGCCATGCGGCACGCGGAACACCGCCTTGTAGGTGGCGCCGACCGGCGCCTCCTGCGTCTCCAGCGTGACATGGGCGAAGGCCGGGGCGGCGGCGAAGGCGGCCAGGGCCAGCGCCGGCAGGATGGATTTGAGCATGGTTTGTCTCCGGATCGCCGGCCGGGGCTGGCGACGGTTGAAACGGAAGGGGATCAGGTGCCGGCGATCAGGCGGCGCAGCGCAGCCATCCGCTCCGGCTCGGGCGTGCCGTAGGCGATGAGCTCGGTGAAGCGGCCGTCGGCGTCCATCAGATACACCATGGCCGAATGGTCCATGGTGTAGTCGCCATCGCCGGTCGGCACGCGACGCCAGTACACCCGGTAGGATTTGGCCACGGCCGCGATCTCCTCCGGGCTGCCGGTCAGCCCGACGATGCGGCGGTCGAAGGACTGCAGGTATTGCTGCAGCATCTCCGGCCTGTCGCGCTCCGGGTCGACGGTGACGAACAGCATGCGCAGCCGGTCGGCGTCGGGGCCGAGGACCTGCAGCGCCTGCGACATCTCCCACAGCGTGGTCGGGCAGATCTCCGGGCAATGGGTGAAGCCGAAGAACACGGCGAAGGGCCGGCCTTTCAGGTCGGCGTCGCTCAAGATCGCGCCGGTCTGGTCGGTCAGCCGGAACGGCCCGCCCGGCAGCGCCCCGGACACGATCGGCCGGGCCGATGGGTCCTGCGGATAGAGCAGCAGGAACCCGGCCGCCCCCACCAGGATGGCGGCGACGGCAAGTGCCAACGGCACCAGGATTCGGGCGCGCATCTCAATGCCCCGCTCCGGGGCCCGGCCCGGTCGCGCCGATCGGCTCGACGTCGAAGGTGACGTCGACGGCGCCGGCCTTCTCGAAGGTCAGCGTGCCGGCGAAGCTTTCGCCCGCCTTCAGCGGCCGCTTCAGCTCCATCAACATCAGGTGGATGCCGCCGGGCGCCAGCGCGGCGGCGCCGCCGGCCGGGACGGGCACGCCGTGCTCGACCGGCCGCATGGTCATGACGCCGTCCTTGACGGCCATCTCGTGGATCTCGACCCGGCCGGCGATCTCGGCGGTGGCCGAGACCAGACGGTCCGGTTCGGACCCGTCGTTGCGGATCTCGGCATAGCCGCCGCCGACCTTCGCGGCCGGCGGCGTGGCCCGGGACCACGGGTGGATCACCTCGATCGGGCCGGATTTGAACTCATGCGCGGCGGCCACGCCGATGGCCGGCAGGGCCAGGGCGACACCGAGGACGGCAAGGCGCAGGCGCGCCATCACGGACAGGGACATCGGATTGCTCCAGGTTGGACCGGGCGGCGCGTCTCGGGCGTCCTGCTCCGGTCGTGGATCGTCATGGGCCTGCCGCGGCAGGCCCGGTGGATCACGCCTGGACGGGAGGGGCTCTCGGATTGGCCGGCGACCGCTGCGGCGGGGCCACGACCGGTGCCGAGGGCAGGGGCGCGGGCTCGGTCGTGCCGGCCAGATGCGGCACCAGCAGCGCCGCGACGACGGCCGGGACCGGATAGCCCCCGAACATGCTGCAGCCGCTGGTGCAGCAATCGGGCAGATGCGGATGCTGGGCCGGCTGGTCGGGATGGACGGGCCCGGCGCCGTCGTCGGTCCGGCAGAGGGCCGAGAGCGGGTCGAAGGCCGCGGGCGCGGCGCTGGCGCCAATGGCGAGGCCGCCGAGGATGGCCTGGACGAACAGCAGATAGGCCGCGCCCAGCGCGACCCATGATGCCCGTCTCCGTGCCCATCTCAGGCGCATGGCCTGCGCTCCCCCTTCGACTTGGCCGGGATATCACGGCCGCGGCCGGGCGCAAACCCGGCCGGTCTGCGACATGGTGCCCGGATCACCCCTTAAAGCTGCGCGCCAAAGCGTCGGCGTTGCGCGCCAGCAGGCCCAGATCGGTGCCGACCGCGACGAAGCGGTAGCCCCAGTCGATGTAGCGCCGGGCTTCGGCCTCGACGGAGGTAAGAATCCCGACCGGCTTGCCGATCGCGGTCAGCCGCCGCACCGCGTCCTGGATCGCGGCCTGCACCTCCGGATGCTGGGAGTCGCCGATATGGCCCAGCGAGGCCGACAGGTCAGACGGGCCGATGAACACCCCGTCGACGCCCTCGACCGACGCGATCTCCTCGATCCGCGCCAACGCCTCGCCGGTCTCGACCTGGACCAGCACGCAGATCTCGGCATCGGCCGTATTGAGGTAACCGGGCACGCGGCCGTAACGGCTGCCGCGGCCGCTGGCGGTGATGCCGCGGATGCCGGCCGGCGGGTAGCGGCAGGCGGCCACGGCGCGGCGCGCCTCCTCCGCGTTCTGGACGAAGGGGATCAGCAGCGCCTGGGCGCCGATGTCGAGGATGCGCTTGATCAGCACCGGGTCGTTCCAGGCCGGCCGCACCACCGCGGTCGCCGTGCCGCGCGCCGCCGCCTGCAGCTGCGACAGCAGGCCCGGCAACTCGTTCGGCGAATGCTCGGTGTCGAACAGGATCCAGTCGAAGCCGCTGTCGGCGACGATCTCGGCGACGATGTTGCTGCACAGGCTGCTCCACAGCCCGATCTGCGTCTGCCCCGCGGCCAGCGCCGCCTTGAACCGGTTCCGCTCGAGTTCCATCGGTCTGTCTTCCGCTCCCGTCAGCCTGCCCGTCGCACCCGGCAGCCGCGGATGGCGGCCGGGCTGCCTTCGAACTCCACCCGGCCCTGCGCCGCCAGCTGCCGCAGCCGCCAGAAGATGAAGGCGTCGGTGGCGAAGAAGCCGGTGATCGTGCCCATCGGCCCGCCGATCACCCGCGCTGCCGGCTGCCAGTCGGGGCCCAGCGGCGCCAGGATCTCCTCGTCATGCGCGTCGATCGGATGGGTGGTGATGGCGCCGTCCTGGTGATGGCGCAGCCCGCCGCCATCCGCCCGGAGTCTCTCCCAGTCCGCGGCCAGCCTGGCCTTGCGGTCGGGCGCGACCGGCCGGGCCGCGGCGCCGGGGGCGTCCTCGGGCGGCAGCATCGCGACGGCGGTCATGTCGCGGCGCTTGGCCTCAGGCAGCAGTTCAGCACCGACCGCCACCTCCTCGACCGCTGTCGCCGCGTTGCGCAGCGCCCACAGCGTCCGGCGCAGCATCAGCTGCTCCGCGGCGCCGGTGCCGTGCCAGATCACGATTTTCGACGCCGCCTCCGGCAGGCGCCGCAATGCCGCCGACTCGGCCGCCAGTTGGTCCGCCAGCGCTCCGCCGCCGGCCTCGATACGCCCGCGATCCTCCTCGGCCAGCAGCACGCGCCAGAAGGCGGCGCGGGCGTCGGGCCGGTCGTCGTCGACATCGCCCAGCGGCCCGACGGCCAGATCGTCGCGCAAAGGCAGGACCTCGGTCTCGGGCAGGCCCAGCCCGGCGCGGATCACCTCGGCGGCGCAGTCGCCGCAGCACAGATGCAGCACGGGAACGGCCATCGCGAGTCCCTCCGGGGTCGGACCCGGACTATAGCAACCCGACGCCGCGGGGACAGGCCGCTAGGATCGCACCGATTCGGCCTCGCCCGCGGGCTCCGCGGCCGGCGGCGTGCGCAGCAGGGCGGCGCCCAGCGCCGCTGCCAGGGCGGCGAAGCAGGCCCCGGCCAGGAAGGCCGCCTGATAGCCGCCGACCAGCGCGGCCGGCTGGTCGGCGCCGGTCGCCAGCAGCCCGCCTGTGCGCGACGCCGCCAGGCTGGCCAGGACGGCCAGGCCCAGCGCCCCGCCCATCATGAAGGCGGTGTTGACCATGCCGGAGGCGAGGCCCGAATCGGTCGGCGCCACCTCGCTCATCGCCGCCAGCAGCACCGGGTTCAGCGCCATGCCGCAGCCGAGGCCGAGCAGCAGCATGCCGGGCAGCACATGCAGGGTGAAGCGGCCCTCGACGGGCGCCCAGGCGAACAGCGCCAGCCCGGCCGCCGCCAGCAGCAGCCCGACCACGATCGGCCGGCGGATGCCGAAGCGCATCACCAGCCGGGCGGAGAGGCCGAGCGAGAAGGCCGCCATGATCAGATTGGCCGGCAGGAAGGCGAGGCCGACCTCCATCGGGCCGTAGCCCAGCACCTGCTGCATGTAGAGCGCGGACAGGAAGAACCAGGCGAACATGGCGGCCGCCCACAGCACGCCGACGACATTGGCGACGGCCAGGCTGCGCAGCCGGAACAGGCCAAGCGGCATCAGCGGTGCCGTCACCCGGGTCTCGATCGCCAGGAACGCCACCAGGAGGACGACGGCGGCGGCCAGCAGGCCGAGCGTCCGGGTGGAGGTCCAGCCCACCTCATTGCCGTTCACGACGGCATAGACCGCCAGCATCATCGCCGCGGTCACGGTGACCGCCCCGGCGATGTCGAGATGCCGGGCCGCCTCGTTGCGGCCGCCCGCCGGCAGCAGGATCAGCGACAGGGCGAAGACGGCGGCGCCGATCGGCAGGTTGATCAGGAAGATCCAGTGCCAGCTCAGCCAGCCGGTCAGCAGCCCGCCCAGCAGCACGCCGATGCTGCCGCCGCCGGCGGCGACGAAGCCGTAGACGCCCATCGCCTTGGCGCGGTCCGCAGGCTCGGTGAACAGGTCCATGATCAGCGACAGGGCGACGGCGGAGACGACGGCACCGCCCAGCCCCTGCACCGCCCGGGCGGCGACCAGGAAACCCTGGCTGCCGGCCAGGCCGCAGGCCAGCGACGCCAGGGTGAACAGGGCCAGGCCGATCAGGAACAGCCGGCGGTGCCCGAACAGGTCGCCCAGCCGGCCGCCCAGCAGCAGGAAGCCGCCGAAGGTCAGCATATAGCCGTTCACCACCCAGGCGAGGGTGGAGTCGTTGAAGCCGAGATCGGTCTTGATCGAGGGCAACGCCACGTTCACGACGGTCGTGTCCAGCACGATCATCAGCACGCCGAGGCACAGCACGGTCAGCGCCCACCAGCGCCCATCGCGAAGCGCCGGCCCATGGAAATCGGCATGGCGTTCCGGCATGGCGTTCTCCCTTCCGCAGAGCCGTTCTGTCGGCAGATCGACCCGTGGCTCTCCGACCGCGGGTTCCCGGCCGCCGGATCAGCGGCCGAATATGTTAACTCAATGGTTGAGTATCATGGCTCGACCGGTCGAGGCAAGACCCCCGTCCTAGCCGACCAGCATCATGCTAAACCCTCGTTTTGCAGCGCCAGCTGCACCGCCGGCCGGCCATTCACACGCTCGAAATAGGCCGGCAGCGGATCCGGAAAGGGCAGCTTCAGCGCCTGCGCCCAGCGCAGCATGACGTAGAGGTAGGCGTCGGCGACGCTCATACTGTCGCCGAACAGGTAGTCGCCCTGGAGCCTTTCGGCGAGATAGGCGAAGCGCTTCGCCGCCACCCCGTCGACGATCTCCTTCTCCTTGTCGCTGGTCGGGAAGATCGACCGGATCAGCAGTTTGTGCAGCTCGCTGGCGATGAAACTCAGCATCTCGATCAGCCGGATCCGCCCCATCTCGCCGGCCAGCGCCAGCTGCGGCGCGCGCTCCGCCACCCAGCACAGGATCGCGACGTTCTCGGTCAGGGCGCTGCCATCATCCAGCACCAGCGCCGGGACGTAGCCCTTGGGGTTAACCGCGGTGTAGTCGTGGCCGGTCTCGGTGCGCCGGGTCGGGATGTCGACCCGAATCCGCTCGAACTCCATTCCGGCTTCGTTCAGGGCGATATGGTCGGCCAGGCTGCAGGCGCCTGGGGCGAGGTAGAGCTTCATTGGATGGCCTCCCTTGATCGTGATGGCGTTGTTATCGATGCGCCGGCGGGGATGGCCGGTTAGTTCCTGGCGATCAGGCCCGATCATATCCCGGTTCCGGCAGCGAGCCGAAATAAACCACGATCCCTCGGATCTTACTGCCCTCGAAGCGGAAATGCTCGACGTTGCGGAAGCGGGTACCGGAGGTCAGCTCCAGCTCGTACAGCACGAAGGCCTCGTCGCCCCGATCGAACAGCCGCTCGATGGTGAAGCGGCGGATCGTCCGGCTGTTCGGCCAGCAGCGCTCGAAATAGGCCGCCCGGTCGATGTGGTCGTCACGGGGGCTGCTGAAGGTGAAGTCCTCGCCCACCAAAGCTTCGATGGCAGCCCGGTCCTTCGACTCATAGGCGCCGAAATAAGCCCGGATCAGATTGGGGATGTCGGCCTTGGTCGTATCCATCGGTCGCTCCTCCGGTGTTGGAAGAGATTGCCGAGTCAGTTGGCCGCCCGGCGTCGCAGCGCCGCTTCCAGCCTCTCCAGGATCTCGCGCCAGCCCGCCTCGCGGAACTGGGGCTGGTCGCCGCCGTCGAGGAAGGCGGCCTGCTCGGTGAAGATCAGCCGGGTGCCGGCCCCGTCCGACAACAGCTCCACCGTGCTCAGCGAGGCGGAGATGCGGGTCTCACCGCGGTCGATCGTGTAGCTGAACACGATGCGCCGGTCCGGCACGATGTCGGCATAGCGGGTCTCATTGCGATAGATCGGGTCGCCGGCCGGGCCGAATCGGCTGGTCTCGATGCCGCCGACGCGGAAGTCGAAGCGCGGGTCGACCAATTCCCAATCCCCACCAGGCACGCCCCAGATGCGGCGGGCGGCGGGGTCGGCCCAGGCCGCGAACACCTGGGCCGGCGGTGCAGCGAAGCGGCGCTCGATGGTGAAGTTGCCATGCTGCACGGACCGCTCGCTCATGGCGTCTCTCCTCGGCCGGCCTCATTGCTTAACCGATGATTTTAGTATCATCGCGGCCGGAACCTGGCAAGGTCGCCTGCCGGCGGTTTTGACCTCGACCGCGGCGGCGGGGTAGAAGCAGCGCCTTCCATGTTCACAACCGGTCCGGTCCGTCGATGATCTCCATCAGCCAGCGTATCGCCGACGAGCTCTCCGTCCGCGAGGCCCAGGTCGCGGCCGCGATCGAGCTGCTCGACGGCGGCGCGACCGTCCCCTTCATCGCCCGCTACCGCAAGGAGGCGACGGGCGGGCTGGACGATGCGCAGCTGCGCACGCTGGACGAAAGGCTGCGCTACCTGCGCGAGCTGGAGGAGCGGCGGAAGACCATCCTCGACAGCATCGCCGAGCAGGGGAAGCTCGATGACGCGCTGCGCGCCCAGATCGAGGCGGCGGAGACCAAGGCCCGGCTCGAGGACATCTACCTGCCCTACAAGCCGAAGCGGCGGACCAAGGCGCAGATCGCGCGCGAGGCGGGGCTGGAGCCGCTGGCCGACGACCTCCTGGCGCATCCGGAGCGCGACCCGCAGCAGGCGGCCGCCGCCTTCGTCGATGCCGAGAAGGGCGTGGCCGATATCGCCGCGGCGCTGGACGGCGCCCGCTCGATCCTGGTCGAGCGCTTCGGCGAGGATGCCGACCTGATCGGCGCTCTGCGCGAGGAGGCCTGGACCCGCGGCCGGCTGGTGTCGAAGGTGCGCGAGGGCAAGGAGCAGGCGGGCGCCAAGTTCTCCGATTATTTCGACTATGCCGAGGCGCTGACGAAGCTGCCGTCGCATCGCATCCTGGCCCTGTTCCGGGGCGAGAAGGAGGAGGTGCTGTCGCTGACCCTCGAGCCGGAGGAGGCGCCGGCCGAAGCGTCGGGCCGGAAGGCCCCGGGTCTGTATGAGCAGCGCATCGCCCGCCGCTTCGGCATCGCCGACCAGGGCCGGCCGGGCGATGGCTGGCTGGCCGAGACGGTGCGCTGGGCCTGGCGCACGAAGATCCTGGTCCATCTCGACATCGACCTCCGGCTGCGCCTGTGGCAGGCGGCGGAGGAGGAGGCGGTGAAGATCTTCGCCGGCAATCTGCGCGACCTGCTGCTGGCGGCGCCGGCCGGCACCCGCGCCACCATGGGGCTGGACCCCGGCTACCGCACCGGGGTGAAGGTCGCCGTGGTCGATGCCACCGGCAAGGTCGTGGCCACCACCGCGATCTATCCGCACGAGCCGCAGAAGCGCTGGGACGAATCGATCGCCACCCTGGCCGAGCTCGCCCGCGCCCATGCGGTCGACCTTGTCGCCATCGGCAACGGCACCGCTTCGCGCGAGACCGACAAGCTGGCCGCCGACCTGATCAAACGCCATCCGGAGCTGAAGCTGACCAAGGCGGTGGTGTCGGAGGCCGGCGCCTCGGTCTATTCCGCCTCGGCCTATGCCTCGCAGGAACTGCCGGAGCTCGATGTGTCGCTGCGCGGCGCGGTGTCGATCGCCCGCCGTCTGCAGGACCCGCTGGCGGAGCTGGTGAAGATCGACCCGAAATCGATCGGCGTCGGCCAGTACCAGCACGATGTCAGCGAGACCAAACTGTCGCGCTCGCTCGACGCCGTGGTCGAGGACTGCGTGAACGCGGTCGGGGTCGATCTCAACACCGCCTCGGCGCCGCTGCTGGCCCGGGTCTCCGGCGTCGGCGAGGGGCTGGCCCAGAACATCGTGCAGCATCGCGACGCCAACGGCCCGTTCCGCACCCGTGCGGCGCTGAAGGACGTACCGCGGCTCGGGCCCAAGGCGTTCGAGCAATGCGCCGGCTTCCTGCGCATCCCGAACGGCGACGATCCGCTCGACGCCTCCGGCGTGCACCCCGAGGCCTATCCGGTGGTGCGCCGGATCATCGAGGCGACGGGCGGCGAGATCAAGGCGCTGATCGGCGACACCGCGACCCTGCGCGGGCTGGAGCCGGAGCGCTTCACCGACGACATCTTCGGCGTGCCGACGGTGACCGACATCCTGCGCGAGCTGGAGAAGCCCGGCCGCGACCCGCGCCCGGCCTTCAAGACCGCCAGCTTCAAGGACGGCGTCGAGAAGCTGACCGACCTGCAGCCCGGCATGGTGCTGGAAGGCGTGGTCACCAATGTCGCGGCCTTCGGCGCCTTCGTCGACATCGGTGTGCACCAGGACGGGCTGGTGCACATCTCGGCCATGTCGAAGAGCTTCGTGAAGGATCCGCGCACCGTCGCCAAGCCGGGCGACGTGGTGAAGGTCAAGGTGCTGGAGGTCGATGTGCAGAGGAAGCGCATCGGCCTGACCATGCGCTTGGACGATGACGGCCAGTCCCGCCCGCCGCGCCGCGAGAACGGCGCCCCTGGCGGGCGGCCCGACGGGCGTCCGCGGCACCAGCCGCAGGACCGCCCGCAGTCCGGGCCGCAGCGTCCGGCCCAGGCCAAGCCGCAGCCGCCGAAGCCGCGCGCCCCGGCGCCGGAGCCCGACGGCGCCATGGCCGAAGCCCTGCGCCGCGCCGGGCTGGTGACGGGGAAACGAGGCTAGCGGGGCGTCCCGCTGACGCCTTCCGGTCATGTCGCATACCTCTCCCGCCGGACGCGGGAGAGGTCGGGCTCGCGTTAGCGAGACCGGGTGAGGGCTGGTCTCGGCCTCGACAAAATCCCCTCACCCGGAGCCGCTTCGCGTCTCCGACCTCTCCCGCAAGCGGGAAAGGCAATGGGTAGGCTCTGTGTTAGCCCTGCCACCGGCGGAACAGCACGCTGGCGTTGACGCCGCCGAAGCCGAAGCCATTCGACAGGGCGTGCTCGATCCGGCCGGGCCGGGCCTCGCGGGCCACCAGGTCGATGCCCTCGGCGTCCGGGTCCGGGTTCTCCAGATTCAGCGTCGGCGGCAGGACCTGGTCGCGCAGCGCCAGGATGGTGAAGATCGCCTCCAGCCCGCCGGCGGCGCCTAGCAGATGGCCGGTGGCGGATTTGGTCGCGCTCACCGCCACCGTCCCGCGGCTGCCGAACAGCGCCTTGAGCGCCGCCAGCTCGCTCTTGTCGCCGACCGGGGTGGAGGTGGCGTGCGCGTTCACATGCTGCACGTCGCCGGGGACGACGTCGCCCTGCGCCAGCGCGATCTCCATCGCCCGGCGCGAGCCCTCGCCGTCCTCCGGTCCGGAGGTCATGTGATAGGCGTCGGCGCTGGTGCCGTAGCCGAGCAGCTCGGCGATCGGCCTGGCGCCGCGGGCGATGGCATGATCCAGCGCCTCGATCAGCAAGAGGCCGGCGCCTTCGCCCATGACGAAGCCGTCGCGCGCCTGATCGAAGGGGCGGGAGGCACGCTCCGGCGTGTCGTTGAAGTCGGTCGACAGCGCCCGCGCGGCTGCGAAGCCGCCCAGGCTGACCCGGTCGATGCAGGCCTCGCTGCCGCCGCACAGTGCCACATCGGCCTCGCCGGCGCGGATCAGCCGGGCGGCGTCGCCGATCGCCTGCACCCCGGCGGCGCAGGCGGTGACCGGGGCGCCCAGCGGCCCCTTGAAGCCGTAGCGGATCGAGACCTGGCCGGCCGCCAGATTGACCAGGAAGGCCGGCACGGTGAAGGGCGACAGCCGGCGCACGCCCTTCTGGTCGACGGTGCGCACCGTCTCGACGATATAGGGGAAGCCGCCGACGCCGGAGGCGATGATCGTCGCCGTCCGCTCCTGCTCGCGCGGGGTGGTCGGGCGCCAGCCGGCCTGGGCAACCGCCTCGTCCGCCGCCGCCATGGCGAACTGGATGAAGCGGTCCATCTTGCGCTGGTCCTTGGGCGGCACCGCCGCGTCCGGGTCGAAGCCGGCCTCGGGATCCTCGGCGATGGACGGCACCACGCCGCCGACCTTGGCGGACAGGTCCGCCACCATCTCCTCCGGCAGGCGGCGCAGGCCGGACCGGCCGGCCAGCAGCCGGCGCCAGCTGGCCTCCACGCCGTTGGCCAGGGGCGAGACCGCCCCCATTCCGGTGACAACGATGCGGCGCATCTCAGGGTCTCCTCATACCGGAACAGAGTCCGCGTCGCGGCCGTTCCGATGCTGCAGCAGCCGGGCGACCCGGTCCCGGTGGGCGGGTCGGGCATCCGGGCCCAGGCGGAACTCGGCCGTCTCCGGGGTGATCGGGATTCCGCTGGGGCGGTCGACCAGGACCGGGTCCATCGGCACGCCGTCGGCGCGGCCGACCAGCTGCACCAGCACCTTGCCGCCGGTGGCGTGGCAGCCGCCCCAGGTGCCCAGCGCCGCCAGCACCGGGAACACGTCCCGGCCGGCCGCGGTCAGCCGGTATTCGTGGCGCAGCGGCCGCTGCGAATAGGCGCGGCGCTCCAGCAGGCCGGCCTCGGTCAGGCGCTTCAGCCGCCGCGTCAGCATGTTCGGGGCGATGCCCAGGCTCTGCTGGAACTCGTCGAAGCGGGTCAGGCCCAGAAAGGCGTCGCGCAGGATCAGAAGGCTCCACCACTCCCCCAGCGCATCGAGGGCGCGGGCGATCGGGCAATCCATGCCGGCGAAGCTGGTGCGCTGCATGCGCCAGTCACTACCGCAGTCACTTGCATGTTGCAAGCGACACGAGACGAAGCCGGTTTCCGCCTCGTCTCCTCAGGGAGGAGGCAGCCGCTCCAGCGCGCCCAGCAGCGCCCTGTTAAACTCCTCCGGCGACTGGATCTGGGGCGAATGGCCAAGGGTCGGGAAGCGGATCAACCTGGCCCCGGGGATGCGCTCGGCGGCGCGGCGGCCCAGCTCGGCATAGTTGCCCAGGCGCTGCGCCACCTCGGGTGGGACCAGCGCCTTGCCGATCGCGGTGGTGTCGCGTTCGCCGATCATCAGCACGGTCGGGGCGTGGATGTGCTCCAGCTCGTAGACCACCGGCTGGTTGAACACCATGTCCGAGGTCAGCGCCTGGTTCCAGGCGACCTGCCGGCCGCCCTCGCCCTGATACATGCCGGCCAGCATCCCGACCCAGCGGTCGTATTCCGGGCGCCACTCGCCGGCATAGTAGGTGGCTTGCTGATAGGCCTTGATGCTGTCGGCTGTGGTCTTCAGCTCGGCCTCGAACCACTGGTCGACGGTCTGCTCCGGCACGCCCGCGGCCTTCCAGTCCTCCAGCCCGATCGGGTTCACCAGCACCAGCCCGGACAGCGCGTCGGGGAAGGCGAGGGCGTAGCGCATCGCCAGCATGCCGCCCATGGAATGGCCCATGATGACCGGGTGCTGGATGCCCAGGCTGTCCAGCAGCGCCCTGGTGTTGGCGGCCAGCTGATGCAGCCCGAACTGGTAGGCCTGCGGCTTGCTGGACTTGCAGAAGCCGATCTGGTCCGGGGCGACGACGCGGTATCCGGCCTGCAGCAGCGGCCGCATCACCCCCTCCCAGGTGGCGCCGCAGAAGTTCTTGCCGTGCAGCAGCACCACGGTCCGGCCGTTCGGCTTGTCCGGCTGCACGTCCATATAGGCCATGGACAGATCTTGATTCTGCGAGCGGAAGTCGAAGCGCTGGACCGGGAAGGGATAGTCGAAATCCGCCAGCATCGGATCGGCCAGCGCGGCGGGGGCGGCCGCGAGGGCGCTGAGCAGGGCGGCAGCCAGGGCCAGGCGTCGGATCATCGTCTCTCCTCGGGACAGCCGGATCGGTCGTGCCGTGGTTAACGGCCGACAGACGCATTCGGCACCGGGCGCATCGTCGCGCCTGCGGTCAGCTCCGCTCCGGCCCGGTGTAGAAGGCCGGCCAGTGGCGGCGGGCGTGCTCGCCGTCGGCGGCGAAGACATGGCAGCTGTCCAGCAGCATCGGCCGTCTGGCCGGATCGGAGTCGGCCCGGCGCTCGCGCGACAGGATCGGGAACACGGTCTGGAACGCCGTGGTCGCCATGGGCCCCAGCAGCTCGACCAGGTGGGTGCAGCCCTTGGCGCCGCCCAGCCGCTCCTTCACCGCGCGGGTGAAGCCGGGGCCGATGCGCAGGCCCACCAGCGCCTGAAAGCTCGGCGTGATCTCGGGGCACAGGGCATACGGGCCGTGCTCGGTCACCGCCTCGACCGTGACGATCGAGAGGTCGTCGTCGACGGTCAGTCGGATCCGCATCTGATGCAGCGGCTCGCCGGGTGCGATAGTGCCGCGGAATTCGTTGCGGAACTCGTAATGCTTGACGTCGACGAGGTGGCCTTCGATATCCCATAGCCCGTCCGCGCGGCGATAGCCGTCGCAGGTGACGCGGCGGGTATGGATCGGCTCGCGCTCGGCGGGGGCGGAGAGGGGCATGGTCAACCCTCCTCGGGCTCGGGCTCCGCGGGCGGGGTCACGCGCAGCGCGGTGATCTGGTTGCGCTGCCGCCGCAGAATCTCGAAGCGGAAGCCGTGGAAGGTGAAGACCTGGCCGACCTCCGGAAGGTGTCGCGCCTCATGCAGCACCAGCCCGGCGATGGTCGAAGCCTCGTCATCCGGGAGCCGCCATTCGAAGCGGCGGTTCAGGTCGCGGATAGTGACCGTGCCGTCGATCAGGAAGCTGCCGTTCGGCTGCGGGCGGACGCCGGCGACCGGTAGGTCGTGCTCGTCGACGATGTCGCCGACGATCTCCTCCAGGATATCCTCCAGCGTCACCACGCCCTGCAAGTCGCCGTACTCGTCGACCACCAGGGCGAAATGCTCGCGCCGGGTGCGAAAGGCGTGCAGCTGGTCCAAGAGGCTGGTCGAATCCGGGATGAACCAGGGCTTGGTCGCGATCCGGCGGATGTCGAGGCGATCCGGGTCGCCGCCGGCCGCCTGCAGCGCCCGCAGCACGTCCTTGGCGTGCAGCACGCCCAGGATGTTCTCCAGGCCGCCCTGGCACAGCGGCATGCGGGTGTGCGGGCTGTTCAGCATCGCCGCCACCACCTGGCGCGGCGTCAGCTCGGCGTCGATCGCCTCGACGCTGCGGCGGTGGGTCATGATCTCCGCCACCGAGACGTCGCCGAGGTCGAGGATCGAGCGCAGCATCTGCCGTTCCTGCGCCACCTCGGCCTCGCTGCCGCGGTGCAGCTCGATGGCGCCGCGCAGCTCGTCGACATAGTCGGCCAGGCCGATCCGGCTGGGATCGGCGCCGAACAGCCGCAGCACCCCGCGCACCAGCCCGTTCACCAGCCGCACCACCGGGCTCAGCAGCCAGACGACGCCGCGCACCAGCGGGGCCAGCGACAGCGCCGCCCGATCGGCATGGTTGATGGCGTAGGTCTTCGGCAGCACCTCGGCGAAGACCAGGATCAGCGCGGTCATCACCAGCGTGGCCACGGGCACGGCCGAAGCGCCGAGCATCGTGGTCAGGAAGCTGGTGGCGATCGCCGAGGCCAGGATGTTGACCAGGGTGTTGCCCAGCAGCAGGGCGCCGATCAGCCGCTCCTTCTGCTCGCGCAGCCGGTTGACGATTCCGGCCCGCTTGAGCCCGTGCGTCTCCAGCTGGTGCATCCGCGCCCGGCTGGCCGCGGTCAGCGCCGTCTCCGATCCCGAGAAGAAGGCCGAGACCACCAGCAGCACGACGATCCCGGCGAGGTTGAGCAGGAGGACGAGATCGTCAGACATGGTGGTCGTCCGGTCGGGTGGTCAGGCGGCGACGGCGTCGGCCAGGACCGCGGCGACCGGTTCCGCCGGCACCTCACTGGTGACGAAGGCCTGGCCGAGGCCGCGCACCAGGATGAAGGTCATGCGGCCGTCCCGGACCTTCTTGTCGCGGGTCATGTGGTGCAGCAGGGCGTCGACCGACCAGGCGCGGTCGCGGGCCGGCCGGGTCGGCAGACCGACCGCCTCCAGGTGCCGGGCCAGCCGGTCGCGATCCGCCGCCGGGCACAGGCCGAGGCGCACCGACAGGTCGAAGGCCATGACCATGCCGATCGACACCGCCTCGCCGTGCAGCAGGGCGTCGCCATAGCCGGTCTCGGCCTCCAGCGCGTGGCCGAAGGTGTGGCCGAGGTTCAGCAGGGCGCGCTGTGCCGCCTCGCGCTCGTCCTGGCCGACGATCTCGGCCTTCATCTCGCAGCTGCGCTTCACCGCCCTGATCGTGGCTTCGCCGTCGCCGGCCAGCAGCTTCGGGCCGTTCTCCTCCAGCCAGGCGAAGAAGCCGGCGTCGCCCAGCGCGCCGTATTTCGTCACCTCGGCATAGCCGGCACGCAGCTCTCGCGGCGGCAGGGTGGACAGGAGTGCGGTGTCGGCCAGCACCAGCAGCGGCTGATGGAAGGCGCCGATCAGGTTCTTGCCGTGCTTGCTGTTGATCCCGGTCTTGCCGCCGACCGAGCTGTCGACCTGGGCCAGCAGCGTGGTCGGGATCTGCACGAAATCGAGCCCGCGCAGCGCCACCGCCGCGGCAAAGCCGGCCAGGTCGCCGACCACGCCGCCGCCGAGCGCGACCAGCAATGTCCGACGCTCGATGCCCAGCGCCAGGATCCGGTCCAGGAGGTCGGCCAGGACGGTCATCGACTTGGTCGCCTCGCCCGGCGGCACCGTCAGGGTTTCGGCCGTGATCCCGGACGCGGCGAGCGACGCCTCCAGCGCCGCGCCGTGCAGCGCCGCCACCCGGGCGTCGGCAACCACGATCACCCGCTTGCCCCGGCCCAGCGCCGCGATCCTCTCTCCGGCCTCGGCCAGGGCGCCCGGGCCGATGACGATGTCGTAGCTGCGCGGGCCCAGCCCGACGCGGATGGTTTCGCGTGTCATCTCAGGGGTTCAATCCGTTTGTCCCATGGCGGGCTGGGCCGCCTCCTCCGCGGCCAGCCGGGCGTCGACCGCGGCCAGGACCCGGTCCACCGTCTCCTCGACCGGCCCGTCGCGGCTCTCCACCGTCAGGTCGGCCAGGGCATAGACCGGGTAACGCCGCTCCATCAGCCCGGCCAGCACCGCCTTCGGGTCGCCCTGGCGCAGCAGCGGCCGGTTGCCGCGCTTGGCGGTGCGCGCCGCCAGCACCGGCAGCTCCGCCCTCAGCCACACCGACAGGCCGTGCTCGGCGATCAGCGCCCGGGTCTGCGGGTCCATGAAGGCGCCGCCGCCGGTCGACAGCACCTGCACCGGGTCGCGCATCAGCCGGGCGATCACCCGCCGCTCCAGATCGCGGAAGGCGGGCTCGCCGTAGCGCTCGAAGATGTCCGGGATGCTGCAGCCGGCCGCCGCCTCGATCTCGTGGTCGGCGTCGGTGAAGCCCAGCCCCAGCCGCGCGGCCACGCGCTTGCCCACCGCGGTCTTGCCGGCGCCCATCAGGCCGACGAGCACGAGGGTGCGAGGCAAGGGGCGGTGCAGCGTGGTGATCATCGATCCTCTTTCGAGCCCTGCTTGGGCGTGGCTGGCGGGGCGAGGCGGTTTGCCGCCGCCCTGCCGACCGCCTAAGATAGGGTTGCGCCGGGCCCGCCGCATCTGCTTTCTCCGGCGCGTCCATTCACATCCTAGGTCTCAGGGGTCCGTCTTGGCTCGTCGTCGTTCGAAGTCCCGCTTTTCGCAGAGTTCCGGTGGCGGTGGAGGTGGCGGCCTCGGCCGGGTGCTGGCGATCGCCCTGCTGCTGGTGATCGTCGGCGGCGGCGTCGCGCTCGCGGTGATCGACTTCCGGCCGCCGACCCAGACGGTTGAGAAGGTGATCCCGAACGACCGCTTTAAGTAACAAGTGACCGAGGCCGCAGCCCCGAAGCGCCGGCGCGGCCGCCCGCCCGCGCCGCGGCTGCTGCCGCCGCACTCGGTCGAGGCCTTCCTCGACATGCTGGTGGCGGAGCGCGGCGTCGCCGCGAACACACGCGAGGCCTATGGCCGCGACCTGCTCGACCTGAACCGCTTCCTCGAAGCCCGCGGCGGCGCCGTCGACCGCGCCGGCACCGAGGATCTGCGCGCCTATCTCGGCGACCTGGCGCGGCGCGAAGGGGCTAAGGGTGGCCGCACCGCCGCACGCACCGCGGCCCGTCGCCTGTCGGCGATGCGGCAATTCTACCGCTTCCTGGTGTCGGAGGGCCGGCGGCAGGATGATCCCTCCGCCGCGCTCGACTCCCCGGCGCTGGGCCGGCCGCTGCCGAAGCTGCTGTCGGAGGACGAGGTCGAGGCGCTGATCGGCGCCGTCTCCGCCCGCTTCGCCGACCCGGAACGGCAGGCCGAGGCGCTGCGCCTCCTGGCCCTGCTCGAGATCCTCTATGGCGGCGGCCTGCGGGTGTCCGAGCTGGTCGGGTTGCCGCTGTCAGCCCTGGTGCGGGACGGGCGGGCGCTGATCGTCCGCGGCAAGGGCGGCAAGGAGCGGCTGGTGCCGTTGTCGGAGCCGGCGCGCGACGCCATCGCCGCCTACCTGCCGCATCGCGGCGTCTTCTTCGTCAAGGGCCGCGACCGCGGCTTCCTGTTCCCCTCGCGCACCGCGCGCGGCGGCTGCCTGACCCGGCAGCGATTCGGCCAGCTGCTGAAGGATCTTGCGGTGGAGGCGGGGATCGAGCCCAGCCGCGTCAGCCCGCATGTGCTGCGCCATGCCTTCGCCACCCATCTGCTGTCGCACGGCGCCGATCTGCGCTCGGTCCAGACCATGCTGGGCCACGCCGACATCGCCACCACCCAGATCTACACCCATGTGCTGGGCGACCGGCTGCAGAGCCTGGTGACCTCGGCCCATCCGCTGGCGAAGGCCCGGCGGTCCTAGGTCGGGGCGTCCGGGTGGGCGAAGGTCCACAACCGATTCGCCAGGAAGCCCCAGCCCAGCACGATCAGCGTGGTTGCGGCCTGGGCCGGCAGATAGGGCGCGCCGAGCCGGCCGGTGAGCAGCGCCATCAGCAGGCCGGTCCAGGCGAAGCCGCCGGCGGCGACCAGGGCGAATCGCCAGGCCGCCTCGCCATGCGGCCGGTCGCCGCCGAAGGTCAGCCGTCGGTTGAGCGCGTAGGAGACGATGCCGCCGGCGAGATAGCCGGCCAGCGTCGCCGACAGCGGCGCTGCGGCGCCCGATTCGACCAGCCCGATCAGCACGGAATAGTGCATGGCGGTCGCCGCCAGCCCGACCGCCGCGTAGCGGGCGAACTGGCGGAGCGCGGGATTCGGAAGGGGCAGGGCCTGCATGCGGCCGGTGCTGGCACGACGGCCGGCCGGCGTCACATGTCTTCGCCGTAATCATGATGTTGCATTTGGATTGACAGCCGGGCCCGGTTGCGGTTTCGCTGTCACCGCTGATTCCTGAGTGGAACGGAACGACGTGACCTTCCTGCCCCCGACGCTGCGACGACGACGCCGTCGCCCCGCCTTCACCGGCGCGGCGGCCTGAGGCGTCCGGGGTGCCTGCGACACCATGATGCGGGCGGGACGGACGCCGGTCGGCGCGCGAACCGACGCTCTCCGTTCCAAGGATCATTCCCAAGTGTATCTCCTGAAGACCGAGCGGCCGCGGGACGCGGCCGAAGTCGACGCCCTGCTCGACCTTGCCTTCGGCCCGAACCGGCAGACCAAGATCTCCTACCGCTACCGCGACGGCATCGCGCCGGTGCGCAGCCTCTGTTTCGTGGTGCGCGAGGACGGCCGTCCCAGCGGTCGGATTCTGGGCTCGATCCGCTACTGGCCGATGCTGGTCGAGCCGGGCCGGTCGGTGCTGCTACTCGGGCCCCTGGCGGTGCAGCCGGAGTTGCGCGGCGCCGGGGTCGGGGCGGCGCTGATGCGCGGCAGCATGAAGCGGGCGGCCGATATGGGGCACCGGCTGGTGCTGCTGGTCGGCGACCTCGCCTACTACGCCCGCTTCGGCTTCCAGCCGGCCGCCCCGCTGGGCTTCGTCATGCCGGACGAGCAGCCGCACCGGCTGCTGGTGGCGGAGCTTCGGCTCGGCGCGCTCGAGGGCTGCCCGGGCGGCACTCTGCTGCGGGCCGATGCCGTACCCAGCCCTGCGCAGATTTCGGTCTCAATGCGCGCAGCCCTGTGTTAGACAGCCCCCCGATCCCGAGGGCCAGTCTCAACGCGGAATGAAGACCTTTCTCGAATTCGAAAAGCCGATTGCCGAGATCGAAGGCAAGATCGAGGAGCTTCGGCACATCACCGACGCCGGCGAGCTCAACATCGCCGACGAGGTCTCCCGGCTTCAGGCCAAGGTCGACAAGCTGCTGCGGGACACCTATCGCGGGCTGACGCCAGCGCAGAAGGTGCAGGTGGCGCGGCACCCGAATCGGCCGCATGCGCTGGATTACATCCAGGGCCTGATCACCGAGTTCCAGCCTTTGTCCGGCGACCGCGCCTTCGCCGAGGACCGCGCCATCGTCGGCGGGCTCGGCCGGTTCCAGGGCCGCTCGGTCGTCGTGATCGGGCAGGAGAAGGGCAACGACACCGAAAGCCGGATCCGGCACAATTTCGGCATGGCCAAGCCGGAAGGCTACCGCAAGGCGCAGCGCTTGCTCGACCTGGCCGACCGGTTCCATCTGCCGGTGATCACCTTCGTTGACACCGCCGGCGCCTATCCCGGCGTGGCGTCGGAGGAGCGCGGCGTGGCCGAGGCCATCGCCAAGTCGATCGAATCCTGCCTCAAGGCGCGGGTGCCGGTGGTCTCGGTGGTGATCGGCGAGGGCGGCTCGGGCGGCGCCATCGGCATCGCCGTGGCCGACCGGGTGCTGATGCTGGAGCATTCGATCTACTCGGTGATCTCGCCGGAGGGTTGCGCCTCGATCCTGTGGCGCAGCAGCGCGCAGAGCCAGGAGGCCGCGGCGGCCTTGAAGCTGACGGCGCAGGACCTGAAGCAACTCGGCGTCATCGACACCGTGGTCGAGGAACCGGTCGGCGGCGCCCACCGTTTCCCGCAGCAGGCGATCGGCGCCGTCGGCGACGCGATCGGCGCGGCGCTGGTGCCGCTGACTGAGCTCGACGGCAAGACCCTGCGCAGCAAGCGGCGCGAGAAGTTCCTGGCAATCGGGCAGAACCTGGGCTGAGCGGCCGGACCTACGGCTCTTCGGTCGAGAACACTCGCTGCGTGAGGCGCTCGGCCAGGCGCCCGAGCTCGGGGCCGAGCACGCGGTCCTCTTCCACCGGCGGCACCGTGCCGCGCACCTCGTCGACCAGGGACCGCAGCGGCGGCGGGGCCGCTCGGCTGGTAACGTGCAGCGCCTGGGACGCGATCACCGCCAGCATCGCCAGCGCGGCGTCGAGGCAGCGGCCGGCCCGCTCCTCCTTCGCCCAGGCCAGGAAAGCCGGGGCGGCGACGTCGTCCTGGCCGGCGCCCGCGGCCTCGGTGCCCGGCAGCAAGGTGCGCTGTGCTGCCGCCTTGGCCTGTTCAAGATAACCGGTCACCGCCATCGGCACATAGCCCAGGCTGCCATGGCCGTCGCTGTCGGCGGGGTCGCGGTCGACCATCAGCAGGTCGGGGAGATGCGACACCCGCCCGGCCAGCAGCTTCGAGCTGTGGCGGTCGCACAGAAGGCAGAGATCGGCCCAGATCGCCGCAAGGTCGTCCAGCGCCGGGGCCGCCATGGCGTTGTGATAGCCGCCGGTGCTGAGGCAGCGGCCGTTCGGATAGGCCGGCCCCGCCTCGTCGGGCGGGATGTAGATCGGGTTGTCGGTGACTGCGGCCAGGGACACCGTGGCCGCCTGCTCCGCCGCCGCCAGGGCGCGGTGCGCCTGGCCCAGGAGGCGCGGCACGATGCGGTAGCTGATCGGGGCCTGGTAGCTGCGCCGCCCGTCGCCGGCACCGTCGAGAAGGGCGCGCAGGTTGCGCAGCGCCGCGGCTTCGTGGGCGTCGCCCCATAGCGGCTCCAGCGCCGGGTCATAATGCTCCAGCGGCGCCCGGAAGGCCTCGATCGACAGGGCGAAGACGGTCTCTGCCAGCCGGATGCGGTTGCGCGCCGCCAGGGCCGAATCGGCCAGCAGCGCCGCGGCGCCGGGCGAGCCGTTGATCAGCGACCCGCGCTCCTTGACCTCGAGGTCGAAGCGGGTGCTGAGCTCGGCGAACAGCGGATAGAGGGCCAGGATCTCGCCGGCGCCGCCTTGGCCAGAAGCGGGCACCAGAGGCAGCGGTCCGCCGTCCAGCATGGCGGCGACGGCAAGGGCAATCCGCGGCGTGGTGGCGGCGTGACCTTCCAGGAAATTCGCCAGCCGGGCCAGCACGATGCCGCGCGCCACCCGCTCCGGCAGCGGGTTGCCGAAGGCGGTGGCGGCGGCGAAGGCCTTGATCCGGGCGTGACGCTCGCGCTCTTCGGGCTGCAGGCGGCGGTCGGCCAGCTCGCCCATCGCCGTGGTCACGCCGTAGATGACGAGGTCCGGGTCGGTGTCGATCAACCGCAGGAAGGCGGCCCGGCATTCGGCGATCCGCCGCAGCGCCGTCTCGGCGATGCGCACACCCTCGCCCCGCCAGGCGACGCGGTGCACCGCGTCGAGGGTGATGTCGGCTCTTCTGCTCAGGACCACCGTCATGGCCGCCCGCTCCCGCTCCGCTTGCGCCCAGCTTGGCAAAAGCGAAGGCCGGCGGCGATGGGATTCGCCGGCCGGCCTCAGGGCAGCTTCGCTCTGTCGGTGTTTACGCCACCGCGCCGTGACAGTGCTTGAACTTCTTTCCCGAGCCGCAGGGGCAGGGGGCATTGCGCGGGGTGTGCACCCAGTCGGGGTTCAGCGCCAGGGCCGCGCTCGCCGCCGCCACCGCCGCCTCGCCGCTGACGGTCGCGGCTGCCGGCTCCGGCGCGCCGAGCGCCGGGTCGAAGCGGCCTTCATGCATCTCGCGCTGCATCGCCGCGCGCTGCTGCGCCTCGACGTCCTCCGGCCGGGTGACCCGCAGCTCGACCTGCGCCAGCACCTGGGTGACGTTCTCGCGCAAGCCGGCCAGCATCTCCTCGAACAGATTGAACGCCTCGGCCTGGTATTCGCGCAGCGGGTCGCGCTGGGCATAGGCGCGCAGATTGATGCCCTGGCGCAGATGGTCGAGCGTCAGCAGGTGGTCCTTCCAGCTCTGGTCGAGGATCTGCAGCAGCAGGCTCTTCTCGGCCATCCTCATGATCTCGGGGCCGTAGGCCTCGACCTTGGCCGCCATCTTGGCGTCGACTGCCGCCTGGATCCGCTCCTCGATCTCGCGGTCGGCGATGCCCTCTTCCGTGGCCCACCCCTTGACCGGCAGGTCGAGCCCGAAGATGCGCAGCGCCTCCTCGTGCAGCCCGTCGATGTTCCACTTCTCGGCGTAGCTGTTCTCAGGGATGGCGCGGGCGACCATGCCGGCGACCACCTCCTGCCGCATATCGGCGACCATGGCGCCGACCTCCTCGGCCTGCATGATCTCGCGCCGCTGCTCGTAGATCACCTTGCGCTGGTCGTTCATCACGTTGTCGAAGCGCAGCAGGTTCTTGCGGATGTCGAAGTTGCGCGCCTCGACCTTCTCCTGCGCCTTCTCCAGCGCCCGGTTGATCCAGGGATGGATGATCGCCTCGCCCTCCTTCAGGCCGAAGCGGCGCAGGATGCCGTCCAGCCGCTCGGAGGCGAAGATGCGCATCAGGTCGTCTTCCAGCGACAGGAAGAACTTCGACCCGCCGGGGTCGCCCTGGCGGCCGGAGCGGCCGCGCAGCTGGTTGTCGATGCGGCGGCTCTCATGCCGCTCGGTGCCGACGACGTAGAGGCCGCCGGCCTGCAGCACGATCTCCTTGTTCCGCGCCACCTCGGCCCGGATCTCGGCCTCGCGCCGCTCCCGTTCCGCCGGGTCCTCGACGCCGGCGAGCTCGAGCGCGACCCGCATCTCGACATTGCCGCCGAGCTGGATGTCGGTGCCGCGGCCGGCCATGTTGGTGGCGATGGTCACCGCGCCCGGCCGGCCGGCCTGAGCGACGATATAGGCTTCCTGCTCGTGGAAGCGGGCGTTCAGTACGTTGTGCGGGATCTTCTCCCGCTGCAGCAGCGCCGACAGCGTCTCCGACTTCTCGATCGACACGGTGCCCACCAGCACCGGCTGCTGCCGGGCGTTGCACTCGCGGATCAGGGTGACGATGGCGTCGTATTTCTCGCGGACGGTGCGGTAGACCTCGTCGTCCTCGTCGCGGCGCTGGACCGGGACGTTGGTCGGGATCTCGACCACCTCGAGGTTGTAGATCTCGCCGAACTCGGCGGCCTCGGTCTGCGCCGTGCCGGTCATACCCGCCAGCTTCGGATAGAGGCGGAAATAGTTCTGGAAGGTGATCGAGGCGAGGGTCTGGTTCTCGCGCTGGATCTCCACCCACTCCTTGGCCTCGATTGCTTGGTGCAAGCCTTCGGAATACCGCCGGCCTTCCATCATGCGGCCGGTGAATTCGTCGATGATGACGACTTTACCGTCCTTGACGATGTAATCGCGGTCCAGCTGGAACATCACGTGGGCGCGCAAGGCTTGGTTCACGTGGTGGACGACGTTCACGTTGTGGATGTCGTACAGGTTGTCGCCCTGGAGAAGGCCGTTCTCGATCAGCAGGCGCTCGATCTTCTCCTGCCCGGCCTCGGTCAGGGCGACGGTCTTCTGCTTCTCGTCGTGCTCGTAATCCTCGACCGCGGCCAGGCTCGGGATCAGCCGGTCGACCCGGATGTACATCTCCGACGAATCCTGCGCCGGGCCGGAAATGATCAGCGGCGTGCGCGCCTCGTCGATCAGGATCGAGTCGACCTCGTCGACGATGGCGAAGCTGAACGGCCGCTGGACCATGTCCTCCAGCCGGAACTTCATGTTGTCGCGGAGGTAGTCGAAGCCGAACTCGTTGTTGGTGCCGTAGGTGATGTCGGCGCCATAGGCCTCGCGCCGCTCCTCGTCCGACAGGCCGTGGACGATGCAGCCGACCGAAAGGCCGAGGAAGCGGTAAATCCGCCCCATCCATTCGCTGTCGCGCCGGGCCAGGTAGTCGTTGACGGTGACCACATGCACGCCCTTGCCGGGCAGGGCGTTGAGATAGACGGCGAGGGTCGCGACCAGGGTCTTGCCTTCGCCGGTCTTCATCTCGGCGATCTTGCCCTGGTGCAGCACGATGCCGCCGACCAGCTGCACGTCGTAGTGGCGCTGGCCCAGCGTCCGCCGCGCCGCCTCGCGCACGGTGGCGAAGGCCTCCGGCAGCAGGTCGTCCAGCGTTTCGCCCTTGTCCAGCCGGGCCCGGAACTCCTGGGTCCTGGCCTGCAGCTCGGCGTCGCTCAGCGCCTGGAACTGGGGTTCCAGGGCATTGACCTCGACCACCGGGCCGGTGATCAGCTGCTTGACGAAGCGATCGTTGGACGAACCGAACAGCTTTCGGGCGAACGCACCGAACATCGAAACCTCGACTTGGGCGGGAGAGCACGCGACGGCACTCCCCCAGGAAATTGGGGCCGCGCCAGCCGGCTTTCAACGCGCAGCCGTCCGGCGTCGTTCCGGCGCTGCGGTGGAAAGCGCCCGGACCCGCGGGCGCGGCACCATAGCGGATGGACCCCGCCCTGCCAATGGCCGGAGGGACGGAGCGGCCATGCCGTTCCGCCCCGTTCCGCTTGGCCGCCCTAGCTCGCCGGGTCGGCGGCGATGGCGCTGCCCTTCAGGATGACCGGGCGGGTGGTCTCGCCGGTGATGCCGAAATCGCTGTCGTTGAGCAGCAGCAGCGACCCGTCGCCGGCCAGCGCCAGCCCCTCGATCTTGACCGGCACCTCCGGATGGTCGGCGCTGTCGAAGCGCAGCGTCTTCGTCACCGGCACGATCTTCGCGGCGGCCAGATCCTGGCTCTGCTCCAGGCTCGGCGATGTCTTGAGGTCGTCCCAGGCGGTGCCGTGGATGTCGGTGGCGCCGGCCAGCGACACCTCGTACAGCTTGGTGGTGCCGTCGGTGCGCTCCAGCACCAGGAAGCGGTCGGGCCCGAGGCCCATGATCTCGCTGATGCGCGGATCGCTCTGCTTCTTCGACGGGTCCAGCCGGAAGCTCTGCGGGTCGTCGAGCGTGTAGACATATTCGCCGGTGACCGCGAGCGTCGCCGGGTCGAGGGTCCACAGCCGGGCGTTCTTCGAGGCCCGGTAGGTGTCGGCGTCGGGGTTGGCCAGCGGGTTCTGGATGATGGTGGCCAGGCGCTTGCCGTCCGGGGTGATGGCGAGCGATTCCAGGCCGCGGTTCAGGAAGCGCTTGGCCAGGACCGCCGGCAGGCCGCCATCGACCGGGTAGTGCGCGCCCTTGTAGTCGCCCTCGGTGCCCTGCGGCACCACCCGGCGCAGGATCTTGCCGTCCGCCGCGACATGCAGCAGCGACGGGCCGTTCTCCTCCGACACCCAGAAGCTGCCATCGGCCATCGGCACGATCGCCTCGGCGTCGACCGCGTCCGGGTTCTGCTGCAGCTTCTTGCCGGACAGATCCAGCGGCTGCTCGGTCGAGGCATGGGTCAGCGGGTTCAGGAGGCCGTTGACCGGCTTGCCGTCGCCGTCGCGCAGCGGCAGCACGGCGTCGACGGTGAAGGTCCGGTCGTCCTTCAGCGTGATCCGGTAGATCGAGGGCGAATAGTCCGGCAGCGGATAGATGCGGCCCTTGCCGTCGCCGCAGATGGTCTTGCCGTCGACGCCGAAGACGTCCTCGACATCGCCGCAGGTGAAGTTCGGGCCGCGGTCGGAGATGGTCCAGAAGGTCATCGGCGGGTCGTCGGCCCGGCGGGCGGCGCCGCTGCCGATGCCGACATTCAGCTCCCGGGTCTTGCCGCCGGGCACCGAGATGGTGCCGAGCGCCAGCTTCGGGTCGGCGCTGGTGTAGCTGGTCAGGGTCTCGGCGCCCTGCGCGGCCGGAAGGATCGCGGCCGAGAGCAGCAGGGCGGCAGCGAAGGAACGGAACAGCATGAACCCCTCCTCAGAGACCGCCTGCAAAGGCACCTGGCGCGGCCAGCGCATTTCCAAACGGTCCCTTAATTCTTTGTCACCCGGGGCCGGCACGCTGTCGACCCGGGACCGCCCGACTTCTAGGATTTGCCGCGTGTCGCGCCGGTGACGGTCGTGTTAAGCTTTGATGACAGCGATCCCGCTCCATGACAGCGGCTTCTGGTCCGCTTGTGCCTGGTTCCGGCCTGTGCTTTACCTGTGCGCCACGTCGCGCAGTTGGCGCCGCCGCGATCCCATGACCGGATGCCGGCACTCCTCCGCCGAGGCGCCGCTCGTCCCACAGTTCTGAAAGGACGCGTTTGATGTCTTCCCTCGCCCTCCGCCTGCTCGTCGGCGCGGCTGCCCTCACGCTCCTGGCCGGTCCGGTCATGGCCCAGGATGCGGCGAAGCCCGCCGAGGCCCCGGCTGCGGATCAGGCCGCGAAGCCGGACGATCCGGTCGCGGCCACGGTCAACGGCCAGCCGATCTACCGCTCCGAGGTGCTGGAGGCGATCAACAGCCTGCCCCAGCAGTACCGGCAGATGCCGGTCGAGATGCTGGTGCCGCTGATGGCCGAGCAGGTGGCGACCGCCCGCCTGGTGGCCCAGAAGGGCATCGACGCCGGGCTGCAGAACGATCCTGAGGTCAAGGAGCGCCTGTCGACCGCCGAGCGCCGGATCATCCAGGACGTCTGGCTGCAGCGCCAGATCAAGGCCAAGGTCACCGACGCGGCGATCGAGGACGCCTACAAGAAGTACCTGGCCGACAATCCGCCGCAGGACCAGGTCAAGGCCCGCCACATCCTGGTCGACAGCGAGGAGAAGGCCAAGGACCTGATCAAGCAGCTCGAGGGCGGCGCCAAGTTCGCGGACCTGGCCAACGCCAACACCACCGATCCGTCGGGCAAGGATTCGGGCGGCGATCTCGGCTGGTTCTCCAAGGACCAGATGGTGCCGGAATTCGCCGACGCCGCCTTCAAGCTGGACAAGGGCAAGTTCAGCACCGCCCCGGTGAAGACCCAGTTCGGCTGGCACGTCATCCTGGTCGAGGACAAGCGCACCCTGCCGCAGCCGACGCTCGACGAGGTCAAGCCGCAGCTGGAGGAGCAGCTGTCCCAGGCGCTGGTGCCGCAGATCATCGCCGAGGTGAAGCAGGGCGCCAACATCGTGGTCATGGGCGCGGACGGCAAGCCGCTGCCGCCGCCCAGCACCGAGGCGCCGGCCGGCGGCGACCAGCCGCAGCCGGGGCAGCAGCCGGAACAGCAGCCGGCGCCGAGCAAGTAACCGGCGCGCCGAGACGGGGAGGGGACCATGGCCGGAGCATTGCCGCGTTCGCCGCTCGCGCCGGAGCGGCTGCCGGATCTGGATCCTGTCGCCGGCGTGCGGCTGGCCGCCGCCGCCTGCGGCCTGAAGAAGACGGGGGCGCCGGACGTGCTGTTCGTCGCCCTCGACCCCGGCACCACGGCGGCGGGGGTGTTCACCCGCTCCCGCTGCCCCTCCGCCCCGGTGGACTGGTGCCGCCGGGCGCTGCCCCAGGGGTCGGCCCGGGCGGTGGTGGTGAATGCCGGCAACGCCAACGCCTTCACCGGCCAGGCCGGGGTGAAGACGGTGGCGTCGACCGTGGTCGCCGCCGCCAAGCTGGTGGGCTGCGAGTGGGAGGAGGTGTTCGTCGCCTCTACCGGCGTGATCGGCCAGCCGCTGCCGGAGGACCGCATCGCCAAGCACCTGCCGGATCTCGCCCAGGCGCTGGGTGAAGACTGGGCCGCGGCGGCGGAGGCGATCCGCACCACCGACACCTTCGCCAAGGGCGCCAGCCGCACCGCCGTGATCGGCGGCACCGCGGTGACCATCACCGGCATCGCCAAGGGCTCGGGCATGATCGCGCCGGACATGGCGACGATGCTGTCCTTCGTCTTCACAGACGCCGCCATCCCGGCGCCGCTGCTGCAGCGGGCGCTGAACGCTGCGGTCGACAAGTCGTTCAACGCCATCACGGTGGACGGCGACACCTCGACCAGCGACACGCTGATGCTGTTCGCCACCGGCCAGGCCGGCAACCCGCCGCCGGCCGGGGACGGCGACCTGGCCGATTTCCAGCGGGCGCTGGAGGACCTGACCGCCGATCTGGCGCGCCAGGTGGTGTGCGACGGCGAAGGCGCGCAGAAGCTGATCACCATCACGGTGACGGGCGCGATCTCGGACCGTTCGGCCCGCCGCATCGGCCTCGCCATCGCCAATTCGCCGCTGCTGAAGACCGCGGTGGCGGGCGAGGACGCGAATTGGGGCCGCATCGTCATGGCGGTCGGCAAGTCGGGCGAGCCGGCGGACCGCGACCGCCTCGGCATCGCCATCGGCGGCGTCCAGGTGGCGCGCGACGGCATGGTGGTGGACGGCTATGACGAGGCGCCGGTGGCGGCGCATATGAAGACCCGGTCGATCGAGATCGAGGTCGATATCGGCATCGGCCGCGGCCGCGCCACGGTCTGGACCTGCGACCTCACCCACGGCTATATCTCGATCAACGCGGATTACCGTAGTTAGCTGCCCGTTCCAGGGTTATCGGATCGATGGGTCAAGCGCAGGTCAGACTCACATTGTCATGCCCGGGCTTGACCCGGGCATCCAGAAGGTCTCGACGCCCTCTGGATCGCCGGGTCAAGCCCGGCGATGACAAAAAGGGGGGCCGGAGCGCCAAGTCTCCTGCGGTGCCCAGCCGAGGGCCCGTGGCCCCGTGACCGAGCTGCCGGAGGAGCTGGAGACCGAGCGCCTGAGGCTGCGCCGGCACCGCCCCTCCGATGCCGGGGAGATCGCGCATCTGCTCGACGATTGGGAGGTGGTGCGCTGGCTGTCCGACGTGCCCTTCCCCTACAGCTTCGCCGATGCCGAGGACTGGATCCGGACGGCAGAGAAGCGCTGGATCGCGGGGCGCGAGTACCAGTTCGTGGTGATGCTGGCCGACAGCGGCGCCGTGATCGGCCATATGGGGCTGGCGATCGCGACCAACGGCCGGGTCGGCAGCTTCGGCTACTGGTTCGGCCGGCGCTATTGGGGTCAGGGCTATGCGACGGAGGCGGCGCAAGCGGTGATCGCCTTCGGCTTCCTCGACCTGCGACTGGAGCGGATCCAGGCCGCCTACCACCCCGACAACGCCCCGTCGGGCCATGTCCTGGTCAAGGCCGGGCTGATGACCGACGGGTTCAAGACCATCGAGTTCAAGGCGCTGGGGCAGGCGGTGCCCTGCCCGCTCTTCGCCCTCAGCCGCCAGGATTATCTGAAGATCTATGCCGCCTGATTCCCCTGCCGCCGCTCCCGCCGTTCCGCCCGCGCTGCCAATGGTGCTGGTGGTCGCCGTCGCGCTGATCGACGCCGACGGCCGCGTGCTGATCGCGCAGCGGCCGGAGGGCAAGCCGATGGCCGGCCTCTGGGAGTTCCCGGGCGGCAAGGTCGATGCCGGCGAGACGCCGGAGGCGGCGCTGATCCGCGAGCTGCGCGAGGAGCTGGCGATCGACACGGAGGAGAGCTGCCTCGCCCCCTTCACCTTCGCCAGCCACCGCTACGAGCGCTTCCACCTCCTGATGCCGCTCTATCTCTGCCGCCGCTGGCAGGGCACGCCGCAGCCGCGCGAAGGCCAGACCCTGGCCTGGGTGGCGCCCAAGGCCCTGCGCGACTATCCGATGCCGCCGGCGGATAAGCCGCTGGTGGCGATGTTGAGGGATGTGGTGTGACGCCGGTGGCCAGAGTGCTGAGGGGTGGTAGGGGCGGAGGAAAGCTATAGCATTAATTCTTCAATATCATATTCGGCTCGGTTGGTTTTTACAGTCAATCTTATGCCAAGCTTTCGGGCTCTCGTTTTGCTATCTATTACAAAAGAGTCGAATGCAGGTGCGCGTGAACAGATTATTAGCATCGCAATTTTGTTTTCTAGCCACTCTTTGCAGTTCTCACTTTCCAGCGTGGCAAATAATTGTTTGCATGCATGACGCACATCTTTTCCCTTCAACTCAACGATCACGCTTCCTACATTAACTTTCGTGACAATCCAGTCCGCCCTATGCCCTTCTTTTATCAGGCAATTGTCGACCTGGATTCGGCGAAATAGATCTTCCTTAGCATTTGTGAAATCGACTTTCCTCCCGCGTTCCTCGATTGATATCTTCTTATGCCTTATTTCTTCCACACAGCCATTACATGCCTTCTTTGATGTCGTTGGCTTCTTACTTGGAGTCGCCATATTCCACATCCAACAGCCTGTCGAAGATTCGAGCAACGCGATCCGAAGCTCCGTCTATATATGACGAATCAATTAGACCACCTTCATCGATCAAATCCAGGAAATGTCCGTGCTCTATGGCATACGCTCGCACGTTCATAGGCGTTAGCCAACATTTTCTGGGAATTATATTTTCGATGTCCTGTCTTATGTTCTTTCGTCTGGCCAATATTCCGGCTTTTAGATACGTATTGATTTTGGATAGAACGTATGGACTGTGTGTAGTCAATAGAAGGTTTCTTTCTTTGACGCTAACCAAATTTATCATTAAATAATCGAGAAGTTCGCTCTGGGCTGTTGGAAATAGATGAGCTTCTGGTTCTTCGATGTAAAACATCGATCTGTACTTTCTCGAAGATCTCCCGTCTTCAGAGAAATATTTAATGAGCAACCATATAGGAAAGACCTCCTGCTGCCCGCTCGACAAAGTGTTAAATGGTACTTTCCGACCATCCTCGGTCTGAAGAAATATTCCGCTTCTCTGAAATATCACCTCACCGCCAAGAATCCTTCTCATCACCTCTCGTTGCTCGGCATCCATATTGCTAGTACGCCGCCCACGATAGACGTCAAGCTCCAGGGCCTGTTCACGCAAGGCGCCAAAGAGTTTTGCAAATCTGGTAGTCAGCGGATCAAATGTTGGCGTATCATCAATAGCTGCAAGAAATTTACCGGCACTGGTAAAAAACGAACGACTAGCCGGAACAAACGTCTGGAACCCAATATAATCCGAGCCGAGGAAATTGAGAAATATATCCTCCATTCGATTACGCAAGCTCCACGCTCTCTCGAATCGTTTGCTCAGACCGGACTCGAATTCGTCGTCGTCGGATGGAGAAAGATTTGAATATTCATTAAGTAGTATGTTGTAGTATTTTTTATAGAACGCCGAAAAAGATATCGAAATATCATCCGTTACCTCGTTTTTTCTTGTTCGCCTTTTAATCCGAGCTTCAAAGTTCCCGGCAACCAAATCGATTGTAAATCTCTCTTGCCCCCAGGCACTAGCGGGGAACCATGTCTTGAACTGAGAGACCAGCTCACCTGACATTTCCTCATACTTTACGCCTTCTTCAGCAAAACGATACTGCCTATTCATTATATCACAAAAGAAATACAGTAATTTTGCCGCAAGGCTTTTTCCACTGCCTTGTGGTCCTATTATAACAGTCATCGGAGCAATTTGTATTTTTGCTTCCCATATCCCGGCAAATTTCTCGATCCTTAAGGTTATCATTGTCGGGAATCCATATCTCTATGGTCCTTCATCTGTTACCACTCTCAAAGTTTGTCCCAGCATAACCCGGCGATCTGAGATGGCGGCCACGGAATTCACTCCGAGTTCGCTTCCGTTTGGTCCCGCCCCCCGACTGCGGCCATCACCCCCTTATCGAAAATCCATCAGCGACGGCATCGCGTCAACGGCCTCGCGTGCGGTGAACTCCGACTCGCTCGAAGATCCTACTCTAGGATTGCAGTGACAGCGCACCTTTGGGGAAAGAGCGCGGTTGCGCATTCGGGTCGACTAGTGAGCGTGTGCGGCCGGCTCGCTGATCTGCTCCGATGAGGAGAGAGAAGTCGAGTTGCGCGCAGCTTAGGTTGGCCCATAAATCAAGGGCGGAGCGCCCAGCGACGCTCCGCCCGAAGGGTGAGAGCTGAGGTCACCATCGTCGCAACTATACCAACTCCCGTCGCCCAAATTGTTTCTACAAAGTGGTTACGGAACTCAGTCAGATACGCCTTGGCTTTCCTTACTATACTGGCACAAGATAGAGTTTTTAATTTCTCTCGTCCTGTTCTCATGGCATTCTCCTTCGATTGTCTTCCAAACATTCGGAAGATGACGAGGGCGACCACGAGAGCTAGCATAGTTGCGGGACTCGAACCCGCCTCACCTCCCGAAGCTCAAATTATGTTACTTTTAATGCAAAATTGCGCATTTGGCTAGCGCGGACCTGGGTGCAATTGCGGTGACAGTGCACCTTTAGCGGGCTTCCGCCCTCGCCTGCCGGGAGCGAGAGGCCGGCCGCTCTCGCGTTCGAGCCGGTCCAGGAAGTCGCGGCCGCCGAGCGGCCTACCTATCTGCTCGGCCCGCCCCCCAATTCGCGCACTGTCACCGAATTCCTTAATTCCGCGCACGAAGACCTAGTTACGTTGAGCTGAAAGTTCGTACGATCCACCAAAGCATATTGACGGATTACTGTCATGGCTTTCTACCAACTATAAGTTCAATTTCACTCTTTTGAAGGTTCGCGTTTCCAAAAACAGTTGCCTCTTTGATAATTGCCATGTCAAGCAAACTATTTATTAACACTTGAAGTTCTGGTGATGCGCGACGATTTTCCGCATCCTCATCATTGATACGGAAGATGATTCCGACAGGATCCTGCGAGAAAACGGCCTGATCAACACCAGCGTCTCGACCGGCATTCCAACCAGCCGCACGAAAAGCGGATACGAAGTCCTCGGCGAACCGCTTTCCCTCGGCGTCCCCCATTATGCAGATGATAGTGACTTTGCGACCCTGAAATGGCGAGAGTGCATTTGCCAATGCTGCATGTTGATCAGGCAGTAGGCGACGTGGTGCTATCTTGGCTTCGAGCGCCAATCGTGCGGCTCGTTCTCGCTCCGCACTAGCCTGCAGGATTAAATTAGATTCCCGTAACTTCTCTGTGTTCTCATTAGCGAGTGCTGCGGCTTTATTCGCGGATGCTGTCTCCAACTCGTTGGCACGGATTCGCTCGTCGGAGAAGCGCTCCTTGATCACGCCAAACATGTAAGAACCGACAGTGCCAAGCAACACGAACACGGAAGAAACTATTAGTACTAGATTTGAAATCTGATGCCAAAAATCTGCCTGCGATGGAGAGATGTTGGACATGAGCGCTCTCGATTTTCTTTTCTTCATGGGATTCTCTCGCGGCTGGCTCACTGATCTGCTCCGCTCACCAGAGCCACGTCAAAATTGTACATTGTCAACGCAATTCATTCCGTAATTCATTCGAATTACCGTTTATCTATGCTTGCCAAGCGGAATCCCGAGAGCCCAAAATAGAAGTAGGATGAAGGCCATAGCGATTAGAACCATGATCGCGACTGTCTTGTTATGGTCGACCGTCGACGAGCTGCAACTAGGGCACATCAGCACGTAGCCGCTCCTCTGTCGACCATTATGGCCTTTCAAGACCCTGGTTCGGGTGGCTTCTCCGGGCCCCACGGAGCGCCCGCAATTGTAACAAGTCGCCATGACGAAATCGCTCGACAGAATGGATTGGACTAATCGGTCGAGCCTAAATCAGGCCAGCCGACGACGCCAGACAATCGAGTCCCGCTGGACTGCACCCCTGGGATGAGACACGAGAATTAGGGTGACATGGGTTGATCGGCGATCAGGAGACGAGGCCGGCCCAGCCCCAGGCCAGGACTTCGGATGTCACCGGCGACAGACTCAGCAGGAGGACGACGAACAGGGCGAAGATCAGCGCGAACCAGCGCGGGCGGCGATGCGACAGGGCGAGCGCCATTCCGACCGTGAGAGCGGCCCAGATGGCAATGCTTCCGGCGGCGCTGATCAGGTAGTTGCGAGGGGACCGATAGGCCCATCCGCCACCTTCCCAGCCCCAGGGATACCCTTCGGCGAGACCGAGGGCCACGTCGACCGCATCGGCCACCATGACCGCGGTCATCAGCGCGGCCAGGGCAACCACAGCCCAGCCGGCCCAAACAGCGATTCTGGATCCGCTAGCTGTAGGCGACATCAACCGTCACGCTTTGGCCGTATGCTCTGAGGTGTCCGACGAAGTCGTTCATGCTGCCGGTCAAATCGATGCATCCCGCCGACCCGGGAATCAAGCCGCCGTGGATGCTGAAACCCTCCCGTCCGAGGGTATTCGTGCCCCGCAGCGGCCGCAGCCAGAGTCGGTGATCACCCCAGCTGAAGTCATTGCCGGGCCATCTTCCGCGACCGACCAATCCTTTGCCCCAGTCGATCACATCCTGGTTGCGATCCTGCAGATCGGTCAGGTCCGCAAGATAGGTTCCGACCGGCAGCGGGCCTTTGTCGCGCAGGCCCTGATTGGCCGGGTCCTGATGCCCCGCAGCGCCGGACACGGCAGACCAGCTCTTCTCGACGCGGCCGTTGCGCAGCCACGCCAGTTCCCGCCCGGTGAAGCGCAGCCAGACCGTGCGCCGCATCCGCACCTGCAACTCGCTGCCCCAGAGATCGAACCGGGTGTTGGTCGGCATCTGCCCGCCGGGCGCGATCGTGGGCAAGGTCAGGTCGGATACGGATTCGGCCTGGAACCCAGGCGCAAGGACGCGGATGCGATAGTTGGCGCAGACATGTGGCAGGAGCCGCAAGCGTGGAAGCCCTTCCTCAGAGAAAGCGACCAGCTCACGACCGCTGTAATTTGTCGCGAAGGATAACGGACGCAGCCGCGCGCCCGGCCAAGCAGCCCGTTCACCAACGGCTTGCTCGACGTCGGCCAGGACCGAAACCCGGATCGGGCCGATCGACGGCCGTTGCTCTATTCGGGGAACGATCCGGATCTCATCGTCGACCATATCCGGGTCGCCCCCTCACACCGCCTTATTCCCGGCTAGGCTGCTTCGGTCAGGACTGTATTCCATTCAGGCGTACGGCGGTCAATGGCCTCTCCGACACGGAGGGAGGCTCAGAGCCGGCGAGGCCGGCCCATTGAGTTTGGAAGGGACGATCCGGGTCGGAGCTCCTGGATGGCCACGCCCCTTCGGGGCTCGCCATGACGGATGGCGCAGTTACGGCGGCAGTGCACCTTAGCGGGCTTCCCCGTGCCTGGCGGGAGCGAGAGGCCGGCCGCTTTGACGTTCGAGCCGGCGCGGCGATCCGGGCCCGGACCACTGGATGGCCACGCCCCTGCGGGGCTCGCCATGACGGATTGGAGCTGGGCGATATCTGGTGTTCCCTATTTGTTCTTGACATGATGCCGCGTCGCGCCGCATAATTCAGGCACAGTCGAACAGTTGCGCCCGCCCGGCCCCGCCGCGGCGGGCTTTTTCGTGCGAGGGCGGGATGGAGCTGAAGACGCTGGACGAGTGCGACGAGGATTTCGCCGAGTGCTGGGTCAGCCACGGCGATGCATCCCGGGCGGCCCGGGAGACGGGCCTCTCACCCAGAAGCGCCAAGGTCCTCGGCTACCGCAAGCTGCACGAGCCGCAGGTCCTGGCCGCCTGCCTCATGAAGGTGGTCGAGATGGTGGCCGGGGGACAGTGGCCGGAAGGCCGGGTGGTGCGCCGGCTGCGCAAGGTGGCCCCGGACTGCCTGGCGAGGGGCCTGAACGAGCATGGGGTCGAGGGCCTGCCGCCGGTCGAGGAGGCGTACCGGCAGTTCCGCCTCGCCGTGAGGCTCGACGAACGCAGGACGAGGCGGAAGCCGATGCCGCGGCCGGACGGGACCGGGACGGCGCCGGACGGGGCGGAAGCCGCACCGGCGAAAGCAACCAGGCCGGCGCCGTTCGCCCCGCCGCGGCTGAGACTGCCGCCGGCCTTCCGGGGCCTCAGGAAGGCGTCGCGCTACAAGGCCGTCCATGGCGGGCGCGGCTCGGGCAAGTCGCATGTCTTCGCCGAGCTCTTGGTGCGCCGCTGCGTCGAGCGGCCGATCCGGGCGGTGTGCATCCGCGAGGTGCAGCGCTCGCTCGACCAGTCGGTCAAGCGGCTGCTCGAGGACAAGATCCAGGCGCTGGGCCTCGGCCCCGCCTTCACCGTCCAGGCCGACCGGATTCTGGGGCCGGGGGACGGCCGGATCATCTTCCAGGGCATGCAGAATCATACGGCGGAGTCGATCAAGTCGCTGGAGGGCTACGACATCGCCTGGGTCGAGGAGGCACAGTCGCTGTCGCAGCGGAGCCTGGAGCTGCTGCGCCCGACCCTCCGCAAGAAGGGGTCGGAGCTGTGGTTCTCCTGGAACCCGACCCGGCCGGACGACCCGGTCGACCAGCTGTTCCGCGGCGGCCCGCCGCCGCCCAATTCCGTGCTGATCGAGGCCAACTGGACGGCCAACCCGCATTTCCCGAAGGTGCTGCAGGCCGAGATGGAATGGGACCGCGAGCGCGACCCGGACAAGTACCAGCATGTCTGGCTGGGTGGCTATCGGCGGGTCAGCGAGGCGCGGGTGTTCACCAACTGGCGGGTCGAGGCGTTCGCGACCCCGGCGAACGCCCAGTTCCTGTTCGGCGCCGACTGGGGCTTCGCCCGCGACCCGACGGTGCTGGTGCGGTGTTTTCTCAGTGGCCGGACGCTGTTCGTCGACCACGAGGCCTATCGGGTGGGGTGCGAGATCGACCGCACGCCGGCGCTGTTCGACACGGTGCCGGAGGCGCGGCGCTGGCCGATCGTCGCCGACGGCGCCCGGCCGGAGACGATCAGCTACATGCAGCGCCACGGCTTCCCCAAGCTGAAGCCGGCGGTGAAGGGTGGCGGCTCGGTCAAGGAGGGCATCGAGTTCCTGAAGAGCTGCGACATCCTGGTGCATCCGCGCTGCCGGCACCTGATCGACGAGCTGGCGCTGTTCTCCTACCGCACCGATCCGAAGACCGGCGAGATCCTGCCCGAGCTGGAGGACCGCGAGAACCACGCCATCGACGCCCTGCGCTATGCCCTCGAAGGCCAGAGGAAGCAGTACGGCACCTATGACAGCAGCCTGCGCTGGGTGGGGTGAGGGCGGGTGCTCATGTTTGCGTAGCCTCTCCCGTGATCCCCGGATCAAGTCCCATGGCGCTAAGACAATGGATGGGCTGGTGCCGCCTCCTCACCCGAAATCGCTGACGCGATTTCGACCCCGGGTCAAGCCCGGGGCAGGCTCTCTCCCCGAGGAGAGGTGAAACTGCCCTCTCCTCGGGGAGAGGGAGGGGCCCATTCGCGGCAGCGAATGGGAGGGTGAGGGGGATTCGGACCGCGCCGCTGAGCAAGCCCGGCCCTATGTCCTCGAAGACTGGGTCGTGACGGTCGGTGACAAGGGGACGGGACAGGGATCGGTGATCTCGCCGCTGCGGCCGCGAATTCCGAGCCGCCGCCGAAGTTCAGCCCGGTTCCTGAAACTGCGCTGGAGGATCAGGACCACCTGGAGTCGATCCAGACGATGGTCGATCCCAGGCCGTTGACGAAGGCCGACAGGTAATCCCGCTGCGATCCAGCCGACGATCATTCCGAGCGCGATCCCGTCGTGATCATGTCAGAACTTCAGCTTCTTAAGCTTCGTAATCTGCTTCTTGAGCGAGGCGACTCTCTTCTTGCGCATCTCCTCGGCCCGGGCCACCGCCTCCTCTCGGGTCCGATGCCAGTCCCGCCCCTCCCCGTGATAGTAGACGGTGCCCATCTGGCTCTGTACGACGATCATGTCGGCCGGTGCGCCGCTGAGCTCGCCCTCGACCTCCTGGATACCGGCGCTCAGAGCATATTTCGTGATCCAGACCTTCACTTCGTCGGCCTTCTCCAGCACTGCAGATCATGTCCCGCCCGAGCAGTCTGGCGATCCGCACGTACCAGAGCGCCCGCGTCACGTCGAAGTGCTCGATGTCGGACTAGCGGGCGAGGTGGATGGCGTGCACTCGAGCTCGCAGTCGACCTCGCCGCTATGCCAGTCCTTGCTGTACCGGCCGTAGAAGCCCTCGAACACGTACCAGCCGGGGCGTCTAGCAGCCGTCTTCCAGGAGCAGGGCAACGGCGTCGTCAGTCATAGTATACTATGCGCGAAAGGACCGACAGCGAGGTTTTCTGCTTCAAGGTCGGAGGAAACGGCGACTGCGGACTGGATGGCATCCTTGACTTCAGGGATGGTGAGGACATGCTCGACGTTGTCCCACCCGGGCAGCCCGCCGCCCTGACTTCGCCCGGGTCCACCTGTTCACGAGGCAGAGCGGTGACGACCTGGTAATCGACCCCGCGGCACCTGGGGGTGCCTCAGGAAGAGAGTCTCTGAGGCTGCTCGGGTTCAATCGCGCTTTGCTCGACCCGACCGACTTCATCTTCTGAGTCGGGAAGCCGCTCGCGGCCATCCGCGGTTTGCCTAATCTTTCTGCGGAAGTGAATATGGCAAGATCCGCGGGAATACCCCTGGGGGTCGGTAGCGAATTCCCGCTGGGTGCCATTGCGGCACATAGCCGTTCCTGATTCGGTTCTCAGCCGTCCTCCAACCGCACCTCGCGGGATCTCGAGGAAGTGCCGGAGTGTCTCCATATAGTATCGCCCTTTTGGATGACATCCGAATGGATGAGATCCGGCGAGGCGAACGGGGGTTGCGGGTTAGGTGAGTACGCTTATTATAGGGTACGCGCATCATAGAGCATGCGCTTTAAAGCAAGCGCTATAGAGCAAACGCATGCACCCGGTGGAATGCCGGGTGGCTCTCCGGCCGCCGAGACCAGCTGGCCGCACTGTCGTGGAACTCCTTATATCGGCAGCTTGCCGACAGCGGGCCACGGACTGGAGCAGAAAAACTCGATCGACGGGCTGACGTCCAAAGGCCCATCACGGAAGCTTGTTCGCTAGCTTTGCGTGAGCGGCGCCGCATGGCAGGCCCGGGCTGACGCGCACGGTGACGCGCTGCGCAAGGGCTGCCGGCGCTCTCCGTGTCCATTCAAGGAGGAAGTCATGGCCAATATATTTGGCACACCCAACCCTGATGTCCTCACAGGCACGGCGCAAACCGACAAAATCTGGGGATTTGGTGCAGACGATACCCTCTCTGGCCTCGGAGGGGACGACGTAATCTTGGGCGGCACCGGGGCAGATCGCATTTCCGGCGGCACCGGCGACGATGACCTGTTCGGTGAAGCCGGCAACGATACCGTCAACGGCGACGCCGGCGACGATCGCGTCCACGGCGGCAATGGCGCAGATACCCTCAACGGCGACGCCGGCGACGATGATCTGTTCGGTGAAGCCGGCGCCGATACCCTCAACGGCGGCGATGGCCGGGATACTCTCGACGGGGGTGCCGGCAATGACAGACTTAACGGCGGGACCGGGAATGATCTACTCCGCGGCGGCGCCGGCACCGATACCCTCAACGGCGACGCCGGCGACGATGATCTGTTCGGTGAAGCCGGCGCCGATACCCTCAACGGCGGCGATGGCCGGGATACTCTCGACGGGGGTGCCGGCAATGACAGACTTGACGGCGGAACCGGGAATGATCTGGTCCGCGGCGGCGCCGGCCGCGATACCCTCAACGGCGACGCCGGCAACGATCATCTTCTTGGCGAGGCCGGCAACGATACCCTGAATGGCGGTGTCGGCAACGATAGCCTCAGCGGCGGCGCCGGCGCGGATATGGTTAACGGCCAAGCCGGAAACGATCACCTGTTCGGTGACAACGGCAACGACACTCTCAGGGGCGGCGCCGGCAACGATGTGGCTTTCGGAGGGGATGGCAACGATCAGGTGTTCGGTGGCGCGGGCTTCGATGAGCTCTTCGGTGGCCGCGGCAACGATCAGCTCACCGGCGGCTCTGGCTTTGACGACTTTCTCTACGTTATTGAACCTGGCGTCGGGAACAACAGAGATCGTATCACCGATTTTTCGAGAGCTGACGACGATTTTATCTTCGTGGACTCGGTGAACCCGTTCGCCACGGCGGCCAGGGTCGACCCCGACGGCAACGGCATCGTCGAACCGAATAATCCTAACGTGGTCGCGGTCCCCGGCGGCTTGCGCATGAATTTCGGAGGGGGGAACACCCTCACCGAAATTGGCGCAATGACCCTGAACATCGGGCTGGTCGGTGCTATTGGGATGGAGAACGATATCAATTTCGTGTGAGCCGGCCACCACACGGGACATTACGGGCATCTGCAGTCCGTGACGGGTTCCACTGACCTCTGCGACCAGGCGGTCATCACCCGCCTGGTCGCAGAGGTCACCACCGGCCCGGGCCCCTTGTCGCTGAATCAGGGACCCGGACAGGGTCGTCGCCGCCGGCGGCCGAGTGCACCAATGTTGGATCCATCAAATAGAGGCCGTTGACAGCAGGCGTGGCATCACTCGTTGCTCTTCTTTCGGGCGCCGCCAGGGGCCTCACATCGCCCCTGGCAGCGCCCGCCTCTGTCGTGATGAAATTGCAGTGACAGTGGTGCGCCAGGGAAGCCGGCGCGATCCAGGCGGTGGAAGACCGGTCCGGGTAAGTCGGAATTGCGGTGACAGCGCAATTTCAGCGGGGCTTCCGCCCGCGCCGGGCAGGGGTGAGAGGCCGGTCGCTCTCGCGTTCGAGTCGGTCCAGGACGTCGCGGCCGCCGAGCGGCCGGCTCCGACTAGATCTTGTCGGCTACGCCCTGACCCAGAATTCGTATCTCTTTGATGATTTCGTCCACCTCCTCGTCGGGCGTCTGGGCCTGCTCAGGAAGGGTGTCCTCCGGCAGAAACTCATGGAGGGCCTCCCGGATACGCCTCAGCAGCTCCCAGACCTCCTTCTCGTCAAGCGTGTCGGCCATCGTCCCTCCTCGGCCCATAGCGGCTGGCCCGAACAGTTGCCGAAGTGATGGCACAGCGTGGGTCATTCTGTGCGCCCGAGCTTGAGCTTGCAGCGGCTCAGCTCTTGGCTGCTCCTTCAACGGTGCGCAGCCATTCAGCCGAGGTTATCACGGGTTCGGCACGATGTGTGAGAGCCAGGGGAACTGGCCGCGGGAGCGCCGATGTTGACATCGCAAGCGGGTCGCGCCGGGAGCGTCCCGCAGGATGCCTCCCCGTATCCGTCGACCCGCCACGTGTCGCGAATGAGCGACCCATGGGCCGAAGGAGGGCATCAYGAAGATAGCCGAGGTGATGACCAGCGACGTCGCGGTGGTGGGCCCGCAAGACAGCATCCGCCGCGCGGCGCAGATGATGGAGAAGCTGGACGTCGGCTCGCTGCCGGTGTGCGACGGCAAGCGCCTGGTCGGCATGATCACCGACCGTGACATCACCGTTCGCGCCGTCGCTGCGGGTCGAGACCCCGACAACACGATCGTCGCGGACGCCATGTCGGGAGATGTATGCTGGTGCTGGGAGGATGACGATGCCCAGGAGGTGTCGGAATTGATGGGCGAGGCCCAGATCCGGCGCATGCCCGTGCTCGACGCCGACAAGCAGCTGATTGGCATGGTTTCGCTGGGCGATCTCGCGACCAAGCACGCGCCAGGTGCCGCCGAGACGCTGGAGGAGGTCTCGACCCCACCCGCGCCCGACAAGAGCGGGAAAGAGGAATGAGCGCGACCGGCCGCTCGGGGCGGATACCGACAGAATTACGGTGACAGTGCACTTTTGGCGGGCTTCCGCCCGCGCCTGGCAGGAGCGAGCGGCCGGTCGATCTGCTCCGCCGTCCCATTCGTGCGCTGCCACCGAACTCCACCGAATTCCGTTACCGAACTCCGGCTGGAATGCATCTGAAGCGGAGCTCGCCCGGCCTGCCCTTCCGGCTTTTCATTGCGAGGCCGGAACCACCGCCGCCTCCCGCGCGTGGATCTTATGAGCCACCAATGGAGGCAAAGGATGACGCTCCAGATCCGATCGATCAGGGCCGTCTTCGTCGCCACGGCCCTCGCCGTCACGGCTCCGATCGCCGTGCCGCCGGCTCACGCCCAGTCGGGCTGGGAGTTGAACCAGCCACGCCGTTGGATCCCGCCCGAAGAGCGCTGGGGAGACGACGACCGGTACTACGACCGACGTCACGACGATCGGTACTATGATCGGCGCGATGACGACCGGTACTACGAGCGGCGCTCCTACCGCGATCGCGATCGCCGATACGATGACGACGACCGGTATCGATACAGCCGTCGGGATCGGGACCGCTATCGTGACCGCAACGACGATCCCGCCGAGATCCTTCGGCGACTGCTGCGGTGAGCCCAAGCGCTCGGATCCGGGACTGTTAACCGGAGCCGAGCGGGGGCCGCTCGTCGCCGAGGCTGTGCGATCCGAGGCCGAGAGGCACGGCTTGCGCGTGACGAGATTGCGGTGACAGTGCGGGCGTGGCTGCCGGTCAGCGGCGGCCGGTGCCGCGCAGCGCCTGCAGCACGCTCGATTCGATGTCGCCGGCACCGTACAAGCCGGGCAACGTGTCCAGGGCGTAGATCTGCGTGACGCCCTCGTTCGTGGCCGCATGCATCAGAGTGCGGGCCGTCTGCTGCTGGGCGGCCGCATTCTCGAACAGGATGCCGGTCGAATGCGCCATGGCCTGGTACAGCGTGCCCATCAGTATCGCAGGGGCATCACCCACGACCCTGACGTTGGACTGGATCTCGGCGTCCGTGACCTCGGGCTTATCGGCGGTGGGATCGGCCATGTCCGTGCTCCTTCAAATGCTTCATGCAAACCAAAAGTACCGATCTCGACTATCGAGCATCGCTCAAGCGAATTATATGTTTGCTCGGTTCGCTTTCGTGAATCTAGACTGAGTCGTTGGGAGACCAGCCATTCGCCGGGCCCGGCTCAACCGACCCGGCCGCGCTCGCCCGGAGCGAGCAGATGTTGTGATCCAGGCAACAGCTTCGTTTATCTGATTTTTCGCCCTTCCATTCGATAGTCTCGTGACAAAGCCTCTTCGAAATATCAGTTGTGTGACGGAAGGCTAAGCTTACTCTCCCCACCTGCACGACAGAGGAGGAGTGAGATATAAGAGCAACATTTGTGTATCCAATACATTTTGTGCCTGCAAATTGCAAATGTCACAAAATCCTTGCTCCGTCGATGTAATCCATTTTGGTTAGAATGCGTATAACTATGGATGAAGCGGAAAGGCGTAATCCACGAGCTACAGTTTGACTGCGGCCTCGGCGTGTGATTCCGCCCGCAAATGCATGCGTGAGCTCACGGCGAGGCGCAGCGTCTTTTGTGTTGGGCGTTAGAGAATCTTTGATCCTGTATTCTTCAACATCAATATAGGAGGAAGCCGTGGCCACTATAACCGGAACCACTGGCGACGACACCCTGGAAGGCACTTTCGGGGTCGATACGATCTATGGCCTCGCCGGACAAGACCATATCTGGGGTGACGACTACGCCGACTTCGAAGGCAACACCGGCGATGCCGACCTGATCTACGGAGGCGATCAGAACGACTGGATCAAGGGCCAAGGCGGTGACGACACGATCTATGGCGACGCTGGCGGGGACCACCTGATGGGTGACGCCGGGAGCGACACTCTATATGGCGGTGCTGGCGCCGATTACATCGAGGGGGGCGCCGGGGCGGACATCCTGGACGGCGGTGTCCAGGATGCGCAGGGCCGGAATATCCTCAGCTACCGCGACTCAGCCGCAGGCGTCGGCGTCACCGTCAACCTGGCGACCGGGACGGCAAGCGGAGGAGATGCGCAAGGCGACGTCTTCACCAATTTCAAAAGTATCGATGGGACCAGTTGGGCGGACAACCTGACGGGCGATGCCGATACGAATGTTCTATACGGAAAAGGCGGCGACGATGTCCTCTCCGGCGGTGCAGGTTACGACTACCTGTATGGCCAGGATGGGAACGACATCCTGTACGGCGAAGCCGGAGGCGACCGCCTGGCGGGTGACGCCGGGAGCGACACTCTATATGGCGGTGCTGGCGCCGACTCCATCGAAGGGGGCGCCGGGGCGGATATCCTGGACGGCGGTGTCCAGGATGCGCAGGGCCGGAATATGCTCAGCTACCGCGACTCAGCCGCAGGCGTCGGCGTCACGGTCAACCTGGCGACCGGGACGGCAAGCGGAGGAGATGCGCAAGGCGACGTCTTCACCAATTTCCAAAGTATCGAGGGGACCAGTTGGGCGGACAACCTGACGGGCGATGCCAATACGAATGTCCTAGACGGACAGGACGGCGACGATGTCCTCTCCGCTGGTGCGGGCTACGATTACCTGTATGGCGGTGATGGGAACGACGTCCTAGACGGTGGAGCCGGAGGCACATTCTTCGGGGACACGCTCGACGGCGGCAATGGGGATGACAAGATCTACGGCGGCACGTCGGACGACGAGATCGATGGAGGTGAGGGCAACGATCTCCTTCAGGGGGGCGCCGGGCCCGACGCCATGGCCGGCGGGGGCGGCATCGACACCGCTTACTACAGCGGCAGCGCAACCGGGGTTACGGTCAATCTCGCGACCGGTACTGGCAGCGGCGGCCATGCGGCAGGAGACACGCTGGCCGGGATCGAGCAGGTGGTCGGGTCGAACGCCGCGGACGTCCTGACCGGCGACGCGGGGAACAATGCGTTCTGGGGCGACGGGGGAAGCGACAGTCTCACCGGCGGGCTTGGGGCCGACACCCTGAAAGGCGGAGCCGGCAACGACACCTTCGTCTACAGCGCCGTCGCCGACAGCACCGTTGCGGCGTCCGGCAAGGACGTGATCACAGACTTCAGCACCGGCGACAAGGTCGACCTGTCGGCGATCGACGCCGATGGCAATTCGGGCAATGGCGACACCACCTTCACCTTCGCCGGCAGCCAGCCCGCCGGCAATGGCGCGGAGATCGCGATCGTGAATTTCGGCAATGGCGTCCAGGGCGTTTACCTCTACATCAATGCCGATACGACCCCGGAGTCGATCATCAACGTCCAATCCGACCACGCGCTCACCGCAGCGGATTTTGTGCTGTGAACCCGGGCGGCTCGGGCGCGTCGCGCGCCCGAGCGCTGTCACCGAATTTCTCGTCTGCCCGGTCATGTAAAGCGCGACCGGCGATAGTTGGCGAAGGCGGTGCTGCGATCCGGGCCGGAGCCGCTGGATGGCCACGCCCCTTCGGGGCTCGCCATGACGGGTCGGGGTGGGCAACAGCTTTTGTTCCTTGTTTATTCTCGACGTGGTGCCGCGTCGCGCCGCCATCGCACCCAGTTCATGCACTGTCACCGAATCCCGTTTGGCGGACCCGGTGCGGTTGCGCATTCGGGCCCGACAGCGGATGCACAGTCGGCTCGCCGATCTGCTTCACTTACCCGAGCCACGTCAATTGCGCGCTGTCATCGTGATTCCTGCGGCTCACCTCCGGCCCGGAACTCGGCGTCACCTCCATCGATTTTCACGGTCAGGAGCATCCGCTCGGAACCGAATCGATGTCCGTCAGATCCCGCAGCCGTGTCGTGGTCATCACAGGGGCGTCGAGCGGCATCGGCCGCGCTGCCGCCAAGCGCTTCGCCGGACACGGCGCGTCGGTGGTGCTGGCAGCGCGGCGGGGCGCTGCGCTCAGGCAGCTGGCCGAGGAATGCCAGGCGCTTGGAGGCCGAGCGCTCGCCGTCGAGACGGACGTGACCGATCCGGAGGCTGTCGAGCGGCTTGCGAGGAGCGCGGAGGACAGATTCGAGCGGCTGGATGTCTGGGTGAACAACGCCGCCGTATCGATGTTCGGCAGGATCGAGGAGGCACCGCCCGAAGCGTTCCGTCGCGTCATCGAGACCAACATCCTCGGCTATGCCTATGGCGCCCGGTCGGCGATCCGGCGCTTCCGGGCACAGGGGTACGGCGTGCTGATCAATGTGGCTTCGCTCGTCGCCTATGTCGGGCAGCCCTATACCAGCGCCTACACGGCCAGCAAGTTCGCCATCCGCGGACTTGGCGAATCGCTCCGGCAGGAGCTTCTCGACGCCCCTCTTATCCATGTGTGCACGGTTCTCCCCGGCTCGACGGACACGCCGATTTTCCAGCACGCCGCCAACTTCACGGGGCGGGCCGTCAAGCCGATGCCGCCCATCGCCGCGCCGGACGTGGTCGCGAACGCCATCGTCCGTCTGGCCACCAGGCCGCGCCGGGAACTCTTCATCGATAGCGGTGCGGAGCTTCTGCCTCTGGCGAAGGCCATCGCCCCGGCACTGATGGAGCAGGTGCTGTCCCGTCGCGTCGAACAAGAGCACTTCCAGGACGCCGCGGCGCCGCACGCATCGGGCAATGTATTCGAGCCTGTCATGGATTGGATCAGCGAGAGCGGCGGCTGGATCGAGCCACCGAGGCGGCCTTCGCTGCGGCCGGTCCTCATGACCGGACTGACCCTGGCTGCGCTGCCGCTTCTGCTGCCTCTGCTCATGATCGCTCCTCCGGCACGCGGACGATGGCGGGATTGACCTGAATCCGTGCCTTTCGCCGGGCCCTTGCACATGAGTCAAATGCTCGTGGATCGGCTCCGATAACGAGAATATCCTGTTCACGGCGCGCCTCGTCGACCCAGCGTGGACCGGAGACGGGCGGCCTGCGGCTCGCTGTTGACGCGCCGATCCCGCCGCCCGAGGGAGGACGTCATGCGCGCAAAGTGCGAGCTCGCGCTGCTTGCGTGTGCAGCCCTGATCGGGGCAGTGCCGGCGGTTTCCGCCGCAGGGATGATGACCGACGAGGAGATCATCTCCAGTGCGGAGAGCGCCGCACCGGAAGCGGTGGCGAAGAATGCCACGATCATCGCGTTCGACGACCAGATGAAGAGCAAGACTGTGCGCCAAGGCACGAACGGCTTCACCTGCATGCCTGACAACCCACGGTCGCCCGGAAAGGACCCGATGTGCCTGGACCAGGGCGGGCTGGCATGGGCTCAGGCGTGGATGGCGCGCAAAGATCCCCCGAAGGACATGATCGGCCTGGGCTACATGCTGGCGGGCGGCTCCGACGCGTCCAATACCGATCCGTTTGCGAGCACTCCCACGGCAGGTGGACAATGGGTTGATACGGGCCCGCACATCATGATCTTCAACGCCGGCGCCGCGGCGGCAAACTATCCGAAGCAGGGTGACAAGCCCGACACCAAGGCGCCTTATGTGATGTGGGCCGGGACCCCCTACGAGCACCTGATGGTGCCGGTGGAGTAGAATAAAACACGGTGACAGTGCACTTTTAGCGGCTTCCGCCGCGCCTGGCAGGAGCGAGAGGCCGGCCACTATTCAGTGCACTGTCACCGAATTCAATTCGCAGCTTACAGCACGATGTCGAACCGCCCGAACCGTCCATCGGCCGTCTCGCCGATGCGCAGAAGCAGGCGCTCGTCGAACAGGCGATCGCGGGCGTTGCGCGGCTCGCCGGGAAAATAGAGCTGGGTGGTGAGGATCGGCCCCGACGGCTTCTGGGCCTTCAGGTGATAGTGCCGGGTCCGGCCGGAGTAGAGCGCCGGGACAATTGTCGTGAACCACCACCGGCCGCTCTGATCGGCGAATTGATGGCCACGCAGGCGATAGCCCGCCGTGTCGTACCGGCCGGTGTCGTCGGCGTGCCAGATCTGCACGATCGCCCCCGGAATTGGACGGCAGAGTGTGTCCAGCACGAAGCCGGCGATGATGATCCTGTCCCCATTCGGCGCGTCGGCGGCGAGGTCCCGCCGCAGCGGCGCATTCGGCTTGAAAAAGGGGCCTTCCGTCTGGGCCGGGGTCGGATGATCGCCGTCGTCGCAAGACGGCGTGGGCGCCAGCTCCACCGGTTGGGCTGCGGCGAAGTCGAGCCCGGTGACCTGTAAGGCTGGCGCGGCGAGACATGCGGCGATGACGGCGCGCCGCGTCGGCGGTTCGGCTCGCGTGACCATCGTATCCTCCTGTGCCCTCGAGGGCTGACCAGTCGGCGTCCGCTCATCATCGCGCTGCCGGACCAAACGGCAAGACAAAGCGGCAGGGAGCAAACCGCTCCCTCCATGCAAGTCCCGCAGTGGGAGAGGCGACTCGTCGCGCCGGAACGGTCCTACCCCCTTTTCCGCAGCCAATGGGCGATCTCGCCGACGATACCGCGGCGGAACAGCAGGACGACGACGACGAAGATCGCGCCGGTCACCACCGTCACCGGCAAGGCGGATTCGGCGAGGTAGTTCTGCAGCGTCACCACGAGGCCGGCGCCGACCACCGGGCCGACCATGGTGCCGATGCCGCCGAGCAGCGTCATCAGGATCACCTCACCCGACATCTGCCACTGGATGTCGGTCAGCGAGGCCAGCTGGAACACCAGCGCCTTGGTGCCGCCGGCCAGGCCGGCCAGCGCCGCCGACATGACGAAGGCGGTCAGCTTGTAGGCGTCGACCCGATATCCCAGCGAGATCGCCCGCGGCTCGTTCTCGCGGATCGCCTTCAGGATCTGGCCGAAGGGCGAATGCACGATGCGCCAGATGACGAAGAAGCCGAGGCCGAAGATCGCCAGCACGACGTAGTAGAAGGTCAGCCCGTCCGACAGGTCGAACAACCCGAACAGCACGCCGCGCGGCACCGACTGGATGCCGTCCTCGCCGCCGGTGAAGGGCGCCTGCAGCGCCACGAAGAACACCATCTGCGAGAGCGCCAGGGTGATCATCGCGAAGTAGATGCCCTGGCGGCGGATGGCGAGGAAGCCCATCACCAGCCCCATCGCCGCGGCAGCCGCGGTGCCGGCCAGGATCGCCAGCTCAGGCGGCCAGCCCCAGATCTTGGCGGCATGGGCGCTGACATAAGCGGCGCCGCCGAAGAAGGCGGCGTGGCCGAAGGACAGCAGGCCGACATAGCCGATCAAGAGGTTGAAGGCACAGGCGAAGAGGGCGAAGCACAGCAGCTTCATCAGGAAGACGGGGTACAGCACGTAGGGCGCGCCGAGGGCGACCACCGCGACCGCCAGTGCGATCGCGATCCGCCCGCCGCTCACCCCCTCCGCCCCGCTGCGCTCGATCGCCGCCATCTCAGCGCTCCCGCCCGAACAGGCCGGCGGGGCGGACCAGCAGCACCACCGCCATGATGACGAAGACCACGATGTTCGAGGCCTCCGGGTAGAACACCTTGGTCAGCCCCTCGAAGATCCCCAGCGCGAAACCGGTGACGATGGCGCCCAGGATCGAGCCCATGCCGCCGATCACCACCACCGCGAAGACGACGATGATCAGATTCGACCCCATCAGCGGGCTGACCTGGTAGACCGGCGCCGCCAGCACCCCAGCCAGGCCGGCCAGGCCGACGCCGAAGGCGTAGGTCAGGGTGATCATGCGCGGCACGTTGATGCCGAAGGCCTGGACCAGGACCGGGTTCTCGGTCGCGGCCCGGAGGGTGGCGCCCAGCGGCGTCTTCTCGATCACGAACCAGGTGAGAAAGCAGATCACCAGCGAGGCCAGCACCACCCAGCCGCGATAGATCGGCAGCACCATGAAGCCGAGATTGACCGCCCCGGTCAGCGCCGCCGGCGCGGCGTAGGGCTGGCCCGAGGTGCCGTACCAGCTGCGGAACAGCCCCTCCAGGATCAGCGTCACGCCGAAGGTCAGCAACAGGCCGTAGAGCGGGTCGAGCCGGTAGAGCCGCGACAGGAACAGCTTTTCCAGGATCACGCCGGTGACGGCGACGGCGATCGGCGCCAGCACCAGCGCCGGCCAGTAGCCGACGCCGAGGAAGGTCAGCAGCATCCAGGCGGCGAAGGCGCCCAGCATGTACTGCGCGCCATGGGCGAAGTTGATGACGTTGAGCAGGCCGAAGATGACGGCGAGGCCGAGGCTGAGCAGGGCGTAGAAGGAGCCGTTGATCAGCCCCAGCAGCAGCTGCCCGAACAGCACCTGAACCGGGATGCCGAGCAGCGGGATCATGGCGCGGTTCCCATCTCAGACCCCCAGCGTCTCATGCAGCAGGTCCATCTTCGCGTCCATCTCCTCGCGCCGGATCTCGGCCACGACGCGGCCGTTCTCCATCAGGTAGTGCCGGTCGGCCAGCGTGCTGGCGAAGCGGAAGTTCTGCTCGACCAAGAGGATGGTCATGCCCTGGGCCTTCAGGGTGCGCAGCACCTCGCCGATGCGCTGCACGATCACCGGCGCCAGACCCTCGGTCGGCTCGTCCAGCAGCAGGAGGCGCACGCCGGTGCGCAGCACCCGGGCGATTGCCAGCATCTGCTGCTCGCCGCCCGAAAGCCGGGTGCCCTGGCTCGACGCCCGCTCCTGCAGGTTCGGGAACAGGCGGTGGATCTCGGCCAGGCTCATGCCGCCCTCGGCCACCCTCGGCGGCAGCGTCAGGTTCTCGGAGACCGACAGCGAGGCGAAGATGCCGCGCTCCTCCGGCACATAGCCGATGCCGGCGCGGGCGACGCGGTGCGGCGGCGTCGCCATCAGGTCGATCCCGTCCATCCGGATCGTGCCCTGGCGCCGGCGCAGGATGCCCATGATGGCGCGCAAGGTCGTGGTCTTGCCGACGCCGTTGCGGCCCAGCAGGGTCACGGTCTCGCCCGGAAACACGTCCAGGTCGACGCCGTGCAGCACATGGCTCTCGCCGTAGAAGGCCTGCAGCCCGCGAACGTGCAGGAGAGGGGCCGGTTCAGCCATGCTCGGACCCCATATAGGCCTCGCGCACCCGCGGGTCGGCCGAGACCTCGGCATAGCTGCCCTCGGCCAGGATCTCGCCGCGCTGCAGCACCGTGACCCGGTGGCAGAGATCGGCGACGACGTTGAGGTTGTGCTCCACCATCAGCACCGTGCGGTCGGCCCCGACCTTGCGGATCAGGTCGGCGATGCGGCCGATCTCCTCATGCCCCATCCCGGCCATCGGCTCGTCCAGCAGCAGCATCGGCGGGTCGAGCGCCAGGGTGGTGGCGATCTCCAGCGCCCGCTTGCGGCCGTAGGACAGGTCGACGGCGGCGATATGCGCGAAGTCCTTCAGATTGACCGCCTCGATCAGCGCCAGGGCGCGGTCGTCCAGTCGGCGCAGCACCCGGGTCGAGCGCCAGAACTGGCGCGCCAGCCCCTCCGGCCGCTGCAGCGCCACCCGCACGTTCTCCAGCACCGTCAGATGCGGGAACACGGCCGAGATCTGGAACGACCGCACCATCCCGCGCCGCGCCACCTCGGCCGGCTTCAGCCCGGTGATGTCCTCGCCGCGGAAGGCGATGCGGCCGGAGGTCGGCTGGTGGAACTTGGTCAGCAGGTTGAAGACGGTGGTCTTGCCGGCGCCGTTCGGCCCGATCAGGGCGTGGATCGTGCCCTCGCGCACGGCCAGGTCCACGCCCTTGACGGCCATGAAGCCGCGGAAGGCCTTGGTCAGGCCCTCCGCCACCAGGATCGGCTGTGAATCTGCCATTGGCCCGCTACTTCTTCGCCGTCAGCGGGCAGCCGCTCTCCTCCGGCGACAGATAGGCCTGGTCGCCGGGGATGGTGGCCAGGATCTTGTAGTAGTCCCAGGGCTTGCTGCTCTCGGACGGCTTCTTGACCTCCGCCAGGTACATGTCGTGCACCATGCGGCCGTTGGGCTGCACCTTGCCGCCATGGGCGAAGACGTCGTCGACCGGCAGCTCCTTCATCTTCGCCGCGACCTTCTCGCCGTCGTCGGTGCCCGCGGCCTGGACCGCTTTCAGATAGTGCAGCACCGAGGAGTACTCGCCCGCCTGGACCATGTTCGGCATGCGCTGGGTGCGCTCGAAATAGCGCTGCGCCCAGGCGCGGGTCTCGTCGTTCAGGTCCCAGTAGAAGCCTTCGGTCAGCACCAGCCCCTGCGACGCCTCGAGGCCGAGGCCGTGCACCTCGGCCAGGGTGAACAGGAGGCCGGCCAGCTTCTGGCCGCCGGCCACGATGCCGAACTCCGCCGCCTGCTTGATGGCGTTGGCGGTATCGAGGCCGGCATTGGCCAGGCCCACCACCTTGGCGCCCGAGGCCTGGGCCTGCAGCAGGAAGGAGGAGAAGTCGGTGGTGTTCAGCGGGTGCCGCACGCTGCCCAGCACCTTGCCGCCCTTGGAGGTGACGAACTTCGTCGTCTGCTCCTCCAGCGAATAGCCGAAGGCGTAATCGGCGGTCAGGAAGAACCAGCTGTCGCCGCCCTGGCCGACCATGGCGCCGCCGGTGCCGACCGCCAGCGCATGGGTGTCGTAGGTCCAGTGGAAGCCGGTCGGCGAGCAGGCCTTGCCGGTCAGGTCGGTGGTGGCGGCGCCGTTGGTGATGGTGACCTTGTGCTTCTCCGCCGCCAGCGCCTGCACCGCCAGCGCGACCGAGGAGGTGGTCAGCTCGGTGATGGTGTCGACGCCGTCGACGTCGAACCACTGCCGGGCGATGTTCGAGCCGATATCCGGCTTGTTCTGGTGGTCGGCGGAGACGACCTCGATCGGGGCGCCCAGCACCTTGCCGCCGAAATCCTCGACCGCCATCTTCGCGGCCTCGACCGACCATTTGCCGCCGAAATCGGCGTAGACGCCGGACTGGTCGTTCAGGACGCCGATCTTGACCACATTGCCCGAGACCTGGGCCGCGGCCGGCAGGGCGAAACCTGCGACCAGCAGTCCGACAACGACAGCGTTCCCCTTCATGGTACCTCCCCGAGGACGGTTCATTCGCCAGGATTTTAGGATTTTCGAAACCCTGCCTGAATCGGGGGCGGCGGCGCAATCGCCTTTTCGCAGTGCGGGAGGAAATCCGTCACTGTTTTCCGGTTCGACCGGAGGACTCCGATGCGAAACGCCCTGATCGGCCCGGCCTTTCTCGCCGGCCTCGGCCCGGCGGCCGCCGGCGAGATCGCCAGCGCCTATACCGATCTCGATCTGGAGCGGGATTGCGCGACGGTCGCCGCGGCCGGCCCGGACGACGGCGGCTGGCAGGACCTGGTCTGTAGCGTCAACGATCTCTCCGGTTGCACAATCCGAGGGATGTCCGGGTGAGGGCGAGCGATCTTGCCGGAGTTGCAGGCCTCACGGTCGGCAAACGGGCGATCCGTTCCATCCTGAAGCGATGATCCGGGCGGCGCGCCGACGACTTGGCCCGCTGCCTCGAACCCTCGCTCCGGAAGCGAATGACTGGACGGAAGCCCTAGGACGAGCGGTTCGCGGGCGGCGCCGAGATGATCAGATAGTATTCGGCCAGCTTGGATGTGCGGTTCTCGAACCAGTGTTCGACGTCCGCCTCGAAATACAGGCAATCACCCTCGTTCAGCACCGTCTCATTGTCCGGGGTCGCTACGACCACGTGACCCTGGGAGGCCACGATGTGCTTGCCGGTCCCCGACGGGTGTGGCGGCGAACGGCCGGTCGACGTGTTCGCCGGCAGATGGTGAAGAACGACTTCGACGGTCATGCCGGGCATGTTCGGCGAAAGCAGGGAGCGCTCGAACCCCGTTTCCGGATCCCGAAACACCTGACGCTGATCCTTCGTCACGAGCGCGAAGGCGCGACGCGTCGGCGCCTCGTCACCGACAAGGGAAGAGAATGAAGCGCCGAGAGCGTGCGCGATCTGCTTGGCGATGCCGATGGTCGGGCTCTTCTCTCCACGTTCGATCTTGGACAGCATCGCCCGGCTCACCCCGGACAATCTGGAGAGCTGTTCAAGCGTGAGATTCTTCTGCTCGCGGATGGTTCGGACACGCTCGCCGAAAGCGCTGACGGCATCGCGTGCTCCAGGCCGGGATTGTCCAGAGTTCCTCAAGTGGCTCCGCTTTCCGCTCGCGTGCTTCAGCGGCCATCCTAGGTACAGGGCGGGCGCATGTCACTCTCGGGCGGCCGGCGCCAAGGCGCCAACGGGATCAGAGCGGCAGGAACCGATAGGCCTGCCCGCCACGCTCGACAGACCCGACGCCCGGGAAATCGAGGTGCGCACCGGCGACGAACACACCGCGCCGTGCCGTGCGCTCCAGCAACCTTCGTCGAGTTGAACGCGCTTGAACCTGATCGGCATCGAACTCCCAAGTCAGCTCCGGCCTTTCGAACTGGATCGAGGGCACATGGATGAGATCCCCCCAGATCAGCAGAGTCTCGCCTCCGCCCGACACGTCGAATGCGGTGTGTCCGGCTTCATGACCATGCGCCTGAACGGCGGTGATGCTGTCGCTCAGCTTGAAGCCATCCCCGAACGGCAAACGCGACCGGCGAAACCGGGAAAGCCGCTCATACCCATCGAACATCGGCACTTCCTCTTGCGGAACAAGCAGCCGCTGGAGGCTGGGAAAAGCGTCCGAGCCGTCGGCGGCCACCAGGCCGTGGACGTGATCCGCATGGGTGTGCGTGACGGCGACGGTCCCGATGCTCTCGCGCGCCACACCCGCCTCGGCCAGTGCATCGAGCAGCGAGCCCATCGTTGGCAGCCACGCATTCGCCGCTCCCGTATCGATCAGCACGTACTGGTCGCGATCGATCACCAGAAAGGCGTTGACCGATAGACGGAGGTGCCCGTCGACCAGTTTCACCTGGGCCGGCATGTCCGATCCAAAAGGACGGTCACCCGCTTGACGCAGTCGGCTGGGCGGCATGTCCACATAGCCGTCGCGGAGAGCGACCACGGTGAGATCGCCGAATTCGTAGCGCGCGAAGTTTGTGCCGGAAGCCGTCCTTTTCAGACGCCGCTCACCGGCGGGGGCATCTTTCTGCGAAGCGACCGTACCGGCCGCTCCCGGAACGTTGCGACGTGTCATGGCACCAAAGCCCTCAGATAGCGGCACAGTTCACTCCATGGTGACGGCTGTGCTGAGGCCGGATCCAACCTGGCCATCCCGACGGGGCGTCTTCTATAGCAGAATCTGATCTCCTATAGAAGAACCGTGGCGACGGTGCGTTGTAGGGTATCTTGGACCGCTGGGCGCGTTTGGCGCGGATGGGAATCATTGGGATCGTCCGCTTCCGAGGAGCCAGGAGGACCTCCCGCCGCCCTCAGTTCACCCCGCGCCCCGTGGCGAAGATCATCAGCCGGTCGAACAGCGCCGCCGGCAGCAGCCGCTTCACCCAGAACACCGCCTTGGAATCGGTGCCCAGGCGCAGCCGCGCCGGCATCCGCCGGGCCTCGGCCAGGCGCAGCAGCCGCCCCGCCGCCCGGTCGCTGATCGCGGCCGCCCGCTCCGGCGCCACCTTGCCGAGCGCCGCCCGGCGGGCCAGGGACCGGTCGTATTTGCGGCGATAGGGCAGATCCACCGCCGCCGCCGGTGCGTCCAGCCGGGCATTGAAGCCGGTGTCGTGGCGCCCGGGCTCGACCGCGCAGACCTGCACGCCGTGCGGCGCCAGCTCCAGGCGCAGCGCCTCGCTGAAGCCGGACAGGCCGTGCTTGCTGGCGCAGTAGACCGCCATGAAGGGCGTGCCGATGAAGCCGAGCACCGAGGAGATGTTGATCACCCGGCCGCGCCTCAGGCGCAGCGCCGGCAGCAGGTCGCGGGTCAGCAGGATCGGCGCTTCGAGGTTGGTCGCGATCTGGCGCCGGATCTGGCCGTCGTCCAGCGCCTCGACCGGGCCGTACAGGCCGTAGCCGGCATTGTTGATCAGGCAATCCAGGCCGTCCCCAACGGCAGCCGCCACCGCCGCCCGCTGCGCCGGGTCGGTGATGTCGAGCGTCAGCACCGCGATGCCGGGGATCGCGGTCAGCGCCGCAGCCTCCGGCCGGTCCGCGGGGCCGCGCAGCGTCGCCAGCACCGACCAGCCGGCGGCGGCGAAGCGCTGCGCCGCGGCGAAGCCGAAGCCGGAGCTGCAGCCAGTGATCAGCACGGTCTTCCCGCTCATGCGTCCTCTCCTTGCCGTGCTGTGATGCCGTGCTTGCGCAGCAGGTGGCGCAGCTGGTCGTAGCCGAGGCCGAGTGCCGTGGCGGTGCGGCCCTGATGGCCGCCATGAGCCGCCAGGGCCGCCTCCAGCCAGCGTTTCTCCACCGCCGCGATTTCCGCCCGGAAGTCGCAGGGCAGGGGTGGTGCCGGGGCGGCGGAGGGCGCGGGTGGTTGGGCGCCGGTCTGCCGCCCATTCGGCCGCCAGGGCGAGGCGAAGGGGTCTAGCACGATCTCCGTCACCTTCTTGTCCGGCGGGGTGCGGTAGACCGCGCGCTCGACCACGTTCTTCAGCTCGCGGATGTTGCCGGGCCAGGGATGTGCGCACAGCGCCGCCATTGCCGCCGGCGCGAAACCGGGAAAGCCTGGCCGGTCGAGCGCATGGGCCATGCCTTGCGCGAAATGCGCGGCCAGAAGCGGGATGTCCTCCGGCCGGGCGCGCAGGGGCGGTACGGTCAGCACGTCGAAGGCCAGCCGGTCCAGCAGGTCGCCGCGGAAACGGCCGGCCGCGACCTCCCCCGGCAGGTCGACATTGGTGGCGGCGATGACGCGGACATCGACCGTCATGGTCTGGGTGCCGCCGACCCGCTCGATCTCGCCGTATTCGATCACCCGCAGCAGCTTCTCCTGCACCCGCAGGCTGGCATTGGCCAGCTCGTCCAGGAACAGGGTGCCGCCGTCGGCGCGCTCGAACCGGCCGACATGGCGCCGCACCGCCCCGGTGAAGGCGCCGACCTCATGGCCGAACAGCTCGCTCTCCAGCAGCTCCGGCGACAGCGCGGCGCAGTCCAGCTTGACGAAGGGCCGGTCCCAGCGCGGCGACAGGAAGTGCAGCCGCGCCGCGATCAGCTCCTTGCCGGTGCCGCGCTCGCCGATCACCAGCACCGGCCGGTCCAGCGGCGCCGCGGCCGAGACCCGGTCCAGCAGGTCGGCGAAGGCGGGCGCCTCGCCCAGCAGATGCGGCAATCCGTCGGCCATGGGTCCGGGTCGGTGAATTTTACCGAAGAATTGGAAATTTTCGCCGAAGGATCAAGGGCGGATCCGGCGGAAGAGCGGAAATCGGCCGGATCCGTCTCTGGCACGGGCCTTGCAACCTAGGGGACGACCCGAACGCATCGGGCTTGAGGAGGACCATATGAGCTACGGCTTCGACCCGACCGGCACCCGCATCCGGCGCAGCGCCGGGGCCGCCGACTGGCGCCGCACGGGCGAGCGCCTCTTGGCCTGGATCGCCAGCCGGCCGACCGAGAACTGGGTGTTCTTCGGCGCCGGCATGCTGATCGCTTCCCTGTTCCTGTAGGATCGAAAGAGGATCGTGTGATGGGTATCTTTTCCCGCCTTGGCGACATCATCAACTCCAACATCAACGCCATGCTCGACCGCGCCGAGGATCCCGAGAAGATCGTCCGGCTGATCGTGCAGGAGATGGAGGACACGCTGGTCGAGGTGCGCGCCGCGGCCGCCCGCTCGATCGCCGAGAAGAAGGAGATCCTGCGCAAGATCGACCAGCTCGATGCGGCGCAGGCCGAGTGGCAGCGCAAGGCCGAGCTGGCGGTCGAGAAGGGCCGCGAGGACCTGGCCAAGGGCGCGCTGGTGGCCAAGTCGCAGGCCGCGACCGCGGCCGACCTGCTGCGCCGCGAGCTGGAGACGATCGAGGCGGCGCTGGCCAAGACCAACGAGGATCTCGGCCGGCTCGAGGCCAAGCTGACCGAGGCGAAGAACAAGCAGAAGTCCTTCGCCATCCGGCACGAGGCGGCGCGCGACCAGATCCGCATCCGCACCCAGCTGCATGACGGCCGGATCGACGAGGCGCTGGCCCGCTACGAGCAGATCGAGCGCAAAATCGACACGCTCGAGGGCCAGGTCGAATCCTTCGACCTCGGCCGGCGCAAGACGCTGAGCGACGAATTCGCCGAGCTCGAGGCCGAGGGCGGCGTCGAGCAGGAGCTGCAGGCGATCAAGGCCCGTCTCGGCCGCACCGGCGGTTGATCGGCTTCGTCAATCCGGCCCGGCGGTTCCCGCCGGGCCGCAGACGCAAGGACGAACATGTTTCACGCCTTCTTCTTCGTCCCGGTCATCGTCTTCCTGGTGATCGTGGCGCCGATCTGGCTGGTGCTGCACTACGTCACCCGCTGGCGGTCGGCACGCACGCTGTCGCGTGAGGACGAGCGCATGCTGGTCGACCTGTGGGAGAGCGCCAAGCGGATGGAGCTCCGGATCGCGACGCTCGAGAAGATCCTCGATGCCGAGGCGCCGCAGTGGCGGAGGCCGTCGCTATGACCGGCCGCTTCGCCGAATCGCCGAACCCGCATCGCCTCTACCGCGATCCGGAGAACGGGGTGTTCCTTGGCGTCTGCGCCGGGATCGCCGCCTATTTCGGAATCTCCGCCGGCAAGGTCCGCCTCGGCGCCGTGATCCTGGGGCTGATCTTCTTCCCGCACATCCTGATCGCCTATCTGGCGGCGGCGGTGTTCCTGAAGCGCCGGCCGACCCTGCTCTACCGCAACCCGGACGAAGAGGCGTTCTGGCGGTCGGTCTCGGTCCAGCCGGCCGACACCTTCTCCGCCATCCGCCACAACTTCCGCGAGCTGGAGCAGCGCCTGGCCGGGCTCGAGCGCTACGTCACCTCCAGCGAGTTCAAGCTGAACCGGGATTTCCGCGACCTCGAAGGCCGCTAGTGGTTCGACCAAGTCGAACCACAACTTTACAGGTCCGTGGATCAAACCTTGTTTGATCCACGGGCCGGGTCTCCACCTCGAAGAAAGGAGCCAGCAATGGCCGCTTCCTACCGACCGGATATCGAGATCATGTCGCCGCGCCGTTCGCGCGACGGGCTGAGCACGGTCGGCCATGTGGTCTATGCGATCTACGCCGTGTCGCTGTTCACCGCCCTGCCGATGCTGATCGGCGTGGTGATCGCCTATCTGGCGCGCGGCGACGCCCGCGGCACCGTCGCCTGGGACCATTTCACCTGGGCGATCCGCACCTTCTGGGCGGCGCTGCTGCTCGGCCTCCTGTTCGGCGCCCTGACCTGGGTGCTGGTCGGCTGGCCGCTGCTCGGCCTGCTGTGGCTGTGGACCGTCTACCGCATCGTCCGCGGCTGGATGGCCGTCGCAAACCGCATGCCGCTCTACCGCTAACCGTAGCCGCGCCGAACCGGCCGGCTGCCTGAAGGAGGGATTGTCATGGGAGCGTTCAAGACTTTGGCCTTCCTGGCAGGGTTCGGCGCCGCCGACCCCTCCGCGATGGAGCCGGTCGGCCTGACCCAGGTCGACGCGGTGGTGGTGACGGGCGGCCGCCTGTCCGTCGCCGCCACCACCGATGCCGGTCGGCCGCTGCAAGCGACCCTCGAGCAGTCGGAGGGCTGCGCCGCGACCCTGCAGGTCGAAGGCCGCACCCTGACGGTCGACGTCCGCGAGAAGGCGTCGGTCTGGCCGCGCGAGTGCCGGCCATCGCTGTCGGTCAACCTCAAGCCCGGCAGCGATATCACGCTGCGGCCGGCCGCGGTCTCGGCCACGCTTGACGGCCGCTTCGGCGCCGTCGCTGTCCGGGTCCAGGCGGCGGAGCTGTCGCTGTCCGGCCAGGCCCGGACGCTCGACCTCTCGGCCCGGGCGCTGCAGGCGACGGTCCGCAGCACCAGCCCCGATCCCGGCCGGTCGATCCGCATCGCGGCCGACGCCGCCGACCTCGACCTCGGCTTCCGCCGCGGCACTCCGGTCAGCTACGCTGTCGACGCCAAGGTCTCGGTCGTCGACAGCACCCTGCCGGCCAGCGCCGGCGATCGGCCTTTGGTGTCGATCAAGGGCGATTTCGTCCGGGCCCGCCTCGGCTACGTCGATTGAGGCCAAGCCTCGTCGAGAGCGATCCGCGCGACCCTTGGAATCGTCATTGCGAGGAGGCGAAGCCGACGAAGCAATCCATCGGCTCGCACGAGCTGCGCCATGGATTGCTTCGCTGCGCTCGCAATGACGATGATGGGGGATGGGCTCGGTCACCGTCCCCGCGTGAACCGAAATTCCCGCCCCTTCCCTTGCAATAGCGGGCCACCGCCCCTAAAACGGACAGCAGACGCTCCGCTCTGCCGGCCAGATCCGGCAATCGGTGCGTCTGTCGTCGTGTCCGGATTCGCTCCGGACCGGCAATCCTTACGGAAAATTGACGGGGAGATTTCCGGGCGCATGGCACCGCAGATCATCGACTCGACAGAATTCGCCGACGCCATTTCTGGCATGGCACTGTTCCTCGACGTCGATGGCTGCCTGATCGACTTGGCCCCGCGGCCCGAGGACGTGGTGGTGCCGCCCGGCCTGGTCGCCGATCTCGACCGGCTCTCCACCCGGCTCGGTGGCGCCCTCGCCCTCGTCTCCGGCCGCGCCATCGCCGATCTCGACCGGCTGTTCGCCCCGCTGCGCCCGGCGGCCGCCGGCCAGCACGGGCTCGAATGGCGCCCTGCGCCAGCGGCGGCGGTCGAGCGCGTCCCGGTCGACCGCGCGGTGCTCGACCGTCTGACCGCATCCCTGGCCGATTTCGCCGCCCCCCGCCCCGGCCTGAGGGTCGAGCCCAAGGGCGCCGCAGTGGCGATCCACTATCGCCAGGCGCCGCATCTCGGCGCCGATGTCGCCGCCTTCGCCCGCGGCCTGCTGGCGGATGTGCCGGGCTGGCACGCGCTGGCCGGCAAGATGGTGGTCGAGCTGAAGCCCGACGGCGTCGACAAGGGGGCGGCGGTCGACCGCTTCCTGGCGCTGCCCCCCTTCGCCGGCCGCCGGCCGCTGGCGATGGGCGACGACGTCACCGATGAGGACGCCTTCGCCGCAGCGCTGCGTCACGGCGGCGTCGCGGTCCTGGTCGGCGAGCGGGAACCGACCCGGGCGAACCGGCGTTTGCCTGATCCCGCGGCCGTGCGCGCCTGGATCGCGCATCTGGCCGCGCTCCGCTGAAGAGAAGGCCAGGACATGAGCCGCCTGATCGTGGTCTCGAACCGCATCGCCCCGGTGGAGGAGGGCAAGGCGCCGCAGGGCGGCTTGGCCGTGGCGGTGCTGGCGGCGCTGAAGGAGGCGGGCGGCATCTGGCTGGGCTGGAGCGGCCGGCTGGTGGCCGAGGCGTCGGCGCTTCCCAGGCTGAAGCGCGCCGGTCCTCTCACCTACGCCATGCTCGACCTGACCCAGGCCGATTTCGACCTCTACTACAACGGCCACGCCAATTCGACGCTTTGGCCGGTGTTCCATTATCGCAGCCAGCTGGTCCATTACAGCCGCGCGGCGGAGGACGGCTATCGCCGGGTCAACGCCCAGTTCGCCGACGCGCTCCTGCCGCTGCTGCGCCCGGGCGACCGGATCTGGGTGCACGACTATCAGCTCATCCCGCTCGGCCGGCTGCTGCGCGACCGCGGCGTCACGGCGCCGATCGGCTTCTTCCTGCATACGCCCTTTCCGACGCCGGAGGTGCTGCGCACCCTGCCGACGCACCGGGCGCTGCTGCAGGACCTCGCCGCCTATGACGTGGTCGGGCTGCACACCGCGCGCGACCGTGACGCGCTGCTCGCGGCCTGGCACCGCAGCTGGCGCGAGACGACGGACGGGCGGGTCGAGATCGACGGCCGCCGGATCGTGGTCGAGGCCTTCCCGATCTCGATCGAAACCGAGGAGATCGCGGCCGACGCCCCGGCCGCCTGGAACATGCGGGCGGCGCACCGGCTGCGCGACAGCCTGGTCGGGCGCGACCTGATCATCGGCGTCGACCGGCTCGACTACTCCAAGGGCCTGCCGCGCCGCTTCGAGGCGTTCCGCACGCTGCTCGAGCGCTGGCCCGACCGGCGCGGCCGGGTCAGCTTCATGCAGATCGCACCGCCGACCCGCAGCGATGTCGCCGAATACCAGGAGATCCGGCACGAGCTGGAGAGTCTGGCCGGGTCGATCAACGGCGCCTTCGCCGATATCGACTGGGTGCCGCTGCGCTATCTGAACAAGAGCGTGCCGCGCAAGACGCTGCTCGGCTTCTACCGCTCGGCCAGGGTCGGGCTGGTGACGCCGATGCGCGACGGCATGAACCTGGTGGCCAAGGAATATGTCGCGGCCCAGGACCCAGAGGATCCGGGCGTGCTGGTGCTGTCGGAATTCGCCGGTGCGGCGGAAGAGCTGGAGGCGGCGCTGATCGTCAATCCGTTCGACGTCGAAAGCGTGGCCGAGGCGCTGGAGCGGGCCCTGACCATGCCGCTGGAGGAGCGGCGGAAGCGCCATGCCGCGATGATGCGGGTGCTGCGCCGCAACGACATCGGCCATTGGCGCCGCCGCTTCCTGGCGGCGCTGGAGGGGGCTGCGGGCTGAAGCTTACAAATACCGCTTCCGGATCGCGGTCTTCAGCGTGTCCAGCAGCACCGCGGCCAGAACCAGCGTGCCCTGGATCACCTGGGTGTAGTGCGGCGGCATGCCCATGACGTTGATCGCGGTGCGGATCGCGCTCAACAGCAGCACCCCGGCGAAGACGCCGGACAGGCGGCCGGCGCCGCCCTTCAGGCTGACGCCGCCGATCACGACGGCGGCGAAGGTCTCGAACAGCATGCCGATGCCGAGATTGGCGGTGGCGCCGGCGGTGCGGGCGGCCAGCAGCCAGCCGGCGAAGGCGGCGAGGCCGCCGGACAGCATGAAGGCGATCGTCACCAGCCGGTCGACCTTGATCCCGGCCCGGAACGGCGCCTGCGGGTTGCCGCCGATCATGTAGAGATGCCGGCCGAACGGCGTCCTGGTCAGGATGAAGCCGAAGACCAGGAACACCGAGATCAGGATCCAGGCCAGGACCGGGATGCCCAGAAAGGTGCCGATGGCGACCGCGCGCAGCTCCGCCGGCAGGCCGTAGACCGAGCGGCCGCTGGAGGACGCCACCACCGTCCCGCGCAGCGCGATATAGGCGGCGAGGGTGACGATGAAGGCGTTGATCCGGAACCGCACCACCAGCGTCGCATTGACCAGGCCGGCGACGCAGCCCAGCAGGATGGCGCCGATCAGCGTGACCGGCAGCACCAGCCAGGGCGGGTCGAGCGTCCAGGCCAGCCCGGCGCCGCTGGTGCCGAAGAACAGGGCCGTCACCATGGCCGCCAGCGCCAGCACGGATTCGATCGACAGGTCCATCTGCCCGGCGATGATGACCAGCGACAGCCCGACCGCGAGGATGCCGACGAAGCAGGACTGCTCGAGGATGTTGAGGAAGATGCCGGTCTGGAAGAAGTCCGGGATGGTCAGCGAGAACACCGCCAGCACGACCAGCAGGATCAGCCAGACGATGTGGTCGAGAGCCGGCTCGATCCAGGCGCGGGCGCGCCGGCCGGCGGTCGGGGAAGCAGGCTGCGCCACGATGCGGTCCATCATCGGTCCCCTGGGCAAACGGCTGCGGCAACTCCCTTAATCGTCATTGCGAGCGCAGCGAAGCAATCCAGCGGCACCGGCCCCTGGATTGCTTCGTCGGCCTCGCCTCCTCGCAATGACGGCGAGGGAAAGGCGTATGAAGGTCTCGCGCGTGTCACTTGACCGGCTGCACCGGCGTGCTGGGCGGCTTCAGGTTGCCCCAGAAGCGCGGGTCGTCGACATTGGCCTTGGTGATCGCGGCGCCGGGGATCTTCAGGTTCGGGCCCCAGCTCTCCTCGGTCAGCTCGGCCTTCAGCCCCAGCACCTCGTAGGTCCCGGGCTTCAGCTTTTCCTTGGCCACGATCTTGTCGATGAACATCGCCAGCGCCACGGCCTGGGCGTAGAGCGGCTGCTCCACCTCCACCTGCTCCCAGCCCTTGCGGATCAGGTCGAGGCCGACCGGCGCGCCGTTGGAGCTGACCAGCATGACGTCGCCCGGCTTCTTGCCCTTGGCCTCGAGGATGGCGGCCACCGGCACCGCCAGATGCGCGGCGTGGACGAAGATCAGGTCGATGTCCGGGTTGGTCAGCAGCCGGTCCGAGGCGATGTCGCCGGCGTTGGTCGCCGACCACTGCAGCGCCGCCTGGGTGATCAGCTCGACGTCCGGGAAGGCCTTCATCTTGGCCTCGAAGCCCTTCTGGATGTCGAGGGTGTAGCTGTCGCCCGGGTCGCCCAGGATCTGCAGCACCTTGCCCTTGACCGATCCGTAGCGGGCCTTCAGCAGGCCCTGGATCTGCTCGGCCGCGATCTCGCCGATCTGCACCGTGCCGGCAACCGAGGTGAAGTCGACCGGGGTCGAGGTGATCTGCCGGTCGAAGATCAGCACCGGAATGCCGGCCTCGCGCGCCTTCTGGATGCCGGGCACGACCGAATCGAAATCGACCGCGGCCAGCACGATCGCCTTCGGCTTCAGCCGGATCACATCGTCGAACTGGTTCAGCTGCAGGTCGGTCCGGTTCTGCGCGTCCAGCGACACGGTCTCGTAGCCGACCTGCTTGAAGCTGTCGGTGATCACCTTCACCGATTCGGTCTGGAACTCGTCCAGCAGGGTCGGCACCAGGTAGTAGATCCTGCCCTTGTCCTGGGCGAAGGCGCCGCCCGCCGCCAGCGCCGCCAGCGCGATCGCGGCCGCCCCCAGGGTCCGTCTTGCTATCCGCATGATCTCGCCTCCTCTGTTTTGGTTCTCTCAGGGACCGGCGGCGACACGTTGCCCGACGTCGCCGGTGATCATCCGCACCACCTCCTCGGGGCTGGTCTCGGCCGTGGCCACGTCGCCGGAGACGCGGCCGTGCCGCAGCACGACGATCCGGTCGGCCACCTGGAAGGCGTGCGTCATGTTGTGGGTGATCAGGATCACGGCGACGCCCTGGTCGCGCACCCGCGCGATCATCTCAAGGCCGCGCCGCGTCTGCTCGACACCCAGCGCCGCGAAGGGCTCGTCCAGCATCACCATCTTGCCGCCCCAATGGACGAAGCGGTTCAGCTCGATCGCCTGGCGCTGGCCGCCCGACAGGTGCTCGACATTGATCCGGACCGACGGGATGTGGGTGCCGGCCGCGCTCAGGGCGCGTTCGGTCACCGCCTGCATCTCGCGCTCGCGCAGCACCGGCACGCCCAGGATCCTGCGGGTCAGCTCGCGGCCCATGAAGAAATTGGCGACGACGTCGACATTCATGCACAGCGACAGGTCCTGATAGACCGTCTCGATGCCGCGCGCCTTGGCGTCGGCCGGGCTGGCGAAATGGCATTCCTCGCCCTCGAAGATCACCCGGCCCGCGGTCTGCTGCAGCCCGCCGGAGATGATCTTGATCAGGGTCGACTTGCCGGCGCCGTTGTCGCCCAGGAGCGCCAGAACCTCGCCGGCCCGGACGGTGAAGCTGGCGTCGGCCAGCGCCGTGACCGCGCCGAAGCGCATCTGGATGTGCTCCAGCCGCAGCAGCTCGCGGCCTCGTGTCGCGGTGTCGGCGGTCATGCTCGTCCCTCCGTGGCGATGGCGGCGGCGCGGCGTGGCGGCGGCGCTGGGGCCGGCTCCGGCTCAACGAAGAGAAGGCCGGAGCGCGGCGACAACAGGCCGGAGATGGCCAGAACGGCCGCCCCGACCAGCGCGTTGTCGGCACCGATCGCGGACAGCGCCAGGCGCGGATGGGTACGGTCGCTGCGCCGGCTGACCGACGGCAGCAGCGGCTCCAGCCGACCGGCCAGGCGGCGCAGGATCGGCTCCGGCATCTCGCCGCCCAGCACGACGGAAGCCGGGTCCAGCAGGTTCTCGATGCTGCAGATGGCGCGGCGCAGCGGCGGCACCGCGGCCTCGATCCAGGCCGCGACGGCGGGGTGGCCGGCGGCGTCCGGATCGGCCGGGTCCAGCGCCACCCCGGCCTCGGCCAGCGCGGTCCGCAGCGCATGCACCGAGACATAGGTCTCGAGGCAGCCCTCATTGCCGCAGCTGCAGGCGCGGCCGCCGGGCACGATCGGCATATGGCCGAACTCGCCGGCATTGCCCCAGGCGCCCTGATGCACCTGGCCGTCGACCACCAGCCCGGCGCCCAGGCCCAGGCCGAAATGGATGTAGAAGAAGTCGCGCAGGCTGCGGCCCAGGCCGAACATCGCCTCGCTCAGCGCCGCGGCCGGGGCGTCGCCGCCGACGAAGGCGGCCAGGCCGGTCAGGTCGCGCAGCCGCTCCGCCGGCGGCACGCCGGCCCAGCCGGACAGGGTGGTGGGGCCGACGAAGCTCATCGCCTCGACGTCGAAGGGGCCGGGCATGGCCAGGCCGACGCCCAGCACCCGGCCGGGCGCCGCCTGGCGCAGCCGCGCCACCATCGCGCCCATCGCCGGCAGCGCCGTCTCCGGGGTGGCGGCGGAGAGCGCCGTCTGCGCCCGGCCGCGGACGGCCCCGGTCAGATCCAAGAGCACGCCGCCCAGGCGGTCGCGCGTCAGCTGCAGCCCGATGGCGAAGCCGCCATCCGGGTCGATCGCCAGCTCGATCGCCGGCTGGCCCGGCCGCTTCGGCGTCTCGCGCCGGGCGGTCAGCAGGCCCATCTCCTCGAATTCGCGGATGATGTTGCTGATGGTCTGTGGGCTCAGCGCCACCAGCCGGGCGATTTCGGCGCGCGAGATCGGCCCGTGCAGGCGCACCGCTTCCAGCACGATGCGCCGGTTGTACGGCCGCCCGAGATCCTGGTTCGTGCCCTTCAGCCGCGCAGCCATGGCAGCGCCTCCCGACCGGAAGCGTGATCCTGGGCGGCGAATTCGTCAAATCGTTTTATGAATTAGGGGATGCGCGAGCGCCTGCCCGAGATCCGCCGCCGCACATCCGCCGCCATGGGCGGCAACCGGCCCGAGACCACGGTCAGCTCGACATCCAGCCCGAGCCCGTCGAGCGTCTGCCGGATTTCCGCCTCGTATTCCGGGTTCATCACCAGGACCATGTCGGGTGGTTGCTCCCGCAGCGCCGCAGGCGGCACGATCGGGTGCCCGGTGCCGGCGGTGAAGGCACCGGCCTTGAGCGGATTGATGTCGACCACCCGGTCGATGGCCCTCTCGCCGGACCGGTCGAGGACGTTCAGGAAGGTGACCCCTTTGGCCCCGCCGCCCCAGAGCGCCAGACGCCGGCCCTCCCATCGGGCGCGATCCAGCCAGTCCCGCCAGGCCTGCACCGTCTCCGTGAACCGGTCGCCGAAGCCGCTGAAGCTATGCGTGTCGGGCAATGGCGAAGCCGGCTGATCCTCCTCGGATACGGGGAACGTCGCCTCGGCCACCAGGAACTGGTTCCCGAACGCGGTGTCGACCGAACGGGGACCAAGGCCAGCCAGCCGCAGCGCCCGCGAGAAAGACGAGAGGGTGAAATAGGAGGCGTGCTCGTAGAGAGGATCCCAGACCCCGAGCTCGTCGAGCATGAAGCCGCCGTTCGGCACCTCGATGAACACCACCTGGGCGGGGCGTGACGCATAGGCTTCGCGGATGGCGCGGAGCAGATCCACCGGGCGGGGCAGATGCTCGAGCACATGACGGGAGCAGACGATGTCGGCATGCGGCGCCGAGGACGGCGTGAAGACATCGCCGATGATGGTGATCGCCGCTTCCTCGGCTGAATCCTGCTTGCCGGGACGGCTGGGATCGAACCCGATTCCCCTTCGGAATCCCCGGCTGCACAGCAGGCGCAGGAACTCGCCGCGGCCGCATCCGATCTCGACCGCGGTGCCGCCTTCCAGATCGTAGGCCGAGAGGAGCCGATCGATGAGGTCCTCCGAGAACCGGCGGTAGCGCGGCGAGCCCATCAGCGAGTTCTCGTAGCGCGCATCGTAGACGACCCGCGCGGGGTCGAAGGCGGCATTGAACACATGGCCGCAGCAGCGGCAGCCGACGAGCCTGATGTCGGCCAGGGCCACCTGCCGGGCCTCCTCGCTGCTGCGGTGCAGCTGGTTGCCGACGACGGGGACATTGGCGAGCTCGACCAGATCCGTCAGATCCGACGAGCCGCAGACGATGCATGGGACGTCCAGGCGATCCGGCATCTCTCCTCCGAGGATCAGAAAAGGACGGAGTCCCTCGCCGACGGCCGGACAGCCGCGATCAATCGGCGCGACGAGAGGACTGGAGCGTTTGGGGAGTGCGGTCGGCCCAATATCCGGGGAGCGGATATCGGCCTCCAGGCATCAGGATCTCTGGTGCATTTGCCGTCCTCGACGATTCCATCGAGAACAGCGGCGACGCTGCCGACTCAGCGAGGGAAGACCTCTGTCAGGCGGGCAAAGCCCGCGTGAACAGCTCTCTTCTCGACGCGCTCTTTGTGAAGAGAGGTATCGGTTTGACCGTCGCCACTGTGTCGATATCGCTAGCGTTGTCCGGCGGATCGGCGGCCGGAAGAGCCACCCGGAATTTCACCGGGTCCGAGCGAGTGCGTCTACGATAACCATCTCCGGCAGACCGGCAACCGCTGTCCGCCTCGCCCGGCACCATCAATTCGGACGTCACCTGAAAGGACGATCTTGGCCGGTCAAAAGGGTCGCGGCTGAAGAACGGGCTCGTCGTGCCTGATATCGGCTGGAGATCTCTAGGCTCCGGCTTGTTGAGCATCGCAACTGCTGCGAGATTTTCTTTTATCTATTTTCAACCGCTTGTCGCAGAGATTCTGGAGCCGTGCTCTGAGACCTTCGGGACCCGAATTTCTCCCCTCCCCCTGCGAGAGGGGGAGGGCTGCGCGCGGCCGCGCGCCTACGCCGCCGTGGTCGCCTTCGCCTCGCGGCGGCGGCGGTGCAGGATCGGTTCGGTATAGCCGTTGGGCTGGTCGATGCCCTGCAGCACCAGGTCCAGGGCCGCCTGGAAGGCGACGCTGCGGTCGAAGTCGGGCGCCATCGGCCGGTAGGCCGGGTCGCCGGCGTTCTGGCGGTCGACCACCGCCGCCATGCGCCGCATCGTCTCCCGCACCTGCTCTTCCGTGCACAGCCCGTGCTTCAGCCAGTTGGCGATGTGCTGGGAGGAGATGCGCAGGGTGGCGCGGTCCTCCATCAGGCCGACATTGTGGATGTCCGGCACCTTGGAGCAGCCGATGCCCTGGTCGATCCAGCGCACCACATAGCCCAGGATGCCCTGGGCGTTGTTGTCCAGCTCGCGCTGGATCTCTTCCGCCGACAGATTGCGGCCGCCCAGCAGCGGCGGGGTCAGGATCGCCTCGAGCTTCGCCTTTGGCCGCGAGCGCAGCTCCTCCTGCCGTGCCGCCACGTCGACCGCGTGGTAGTGGGTGGCGTGCAGCACCGCCGCGGTCGGCGACGGCACCCAGGCGGTGTTGGCCCCGGCGCGCGGATGGCCGATCTTGGCCGTCAGCATCTCGGCCATGGCGTCGGGCTTGGCCCACATGCCCTTGCCGATCTGCGCCCGGCCCTTCAGCCCGGCTGCCAACCCCTGGTCGACATTGTTGTCCTCATAGGCGGAGAGCCAGGCGGCATCCTTGATGTCGCCCTTCGGCAGCGCCGGCCCGGCCAGCATGCTGGTGTGGATCTCGTCGCCGGTGCGGTCGAGGAAGCCGGTGTTGATGAAGACCAGGCGGTGCCGCACCGCGCGGATGCATTCCTTCAGGTTGACCGTGGTCCGCCGCTCCTCGTCCATCACCCCGACCTTCAGGGTGTGGCGCGGCAGGCCCAGCGCATCCTCGACCCGGCCGAACAGCGCGTCGGTCAGCGCCGCCTCCTCGGCCCCGTGCATCTTCGGCTTGACGATGTAGACGCTGCCGGTCCGGCTGTTGCGCGGCCCCTCGGCCTTCTTCAGGTCATGCAGGGCGCAGAGCGAGGTGACCATGGCGTCGAGGAAGCCTTCAGGCACCTCGCGTCCGTTCTCGTCCAGCACCGCGTCGGTCGTCATCAGATGGCCGACATTGCGCACCAGCATCAGGCTGCGGCCGGGCAGGGTCAGCGTGCCGCCGTCGACCGCGGTGTAGGTCCGGTCGGGCGCCAGCCGGCGGGTCATGGTCCGGCCGTTCTTCTCGAAGGTCTCGGCCAGGTCGCCCTTCATCAGCCCCAGCCAGTTGCGGTAGACCGCGACTTTGTCTTCGGCGTCGACCGCCGCGACCGAATCCTCGCAGTCCTGGATGGTGGTGACCGCGGCCTCCAGCACCACGTCCTTGACGCCCGACGGGTTGTCGGCGCCGATCGGGTGCGACCGGTCGATCTGCAGCTCGACATGCAGCCCGTGGTTGCGGAACAGCAGGGTCCGCTTGCCGTCCTCGCCGGCATAGCCGACGAACTGCTCCGGCCGGGCGAGGGTGGTGGTCGACCCGTCGGCCAGCGCGACCTCCAGCGCCGCCGTCCCGCCGGTGGTCAGCCGGTACTCCGTGACGCTGCCATGGGTCCCGGCGGCCAGCGGGATCGCGGTGTCCAGGACCTTTGCCGCCTCGGCGATCACCGTCTGGCCGCGCTTGCGGTTGTAGCCGGTGCCGGGCGCCAGGTCACCGGTCTGCGGGATCGCGTCGGTGCCGTAGAGCGCGTCGTACAGGCTGCCCCAGCGGGCATTGGCCGCGTTCAGGGCGAAGCGCCCGTTCATCACCGGCACCACCAGCTGCGGCCCGGCGATCGTCGCGATCTCCGGGTCGACATTCGCGGTGTCGATGGTGAAATCCGGCCCTTCCTCGCGCAGATAGCCGATCCCGGTCAGGAAGGCGCGGTATTCGGCCGGGTCGAAGGCCTGGCCCCGCCGGCCCTCGTGCCAGGCGTCGATCTGCTTCTGCAGCCGGTCGCGCTCCTCCAGCAGCGCCCGGTTGACGGGGCCGAGATCCGTCACGATGGCGGCGAGATGCCGCCAGAAGGCATCGGGGGCGACACCGGTGCCGGGGACGATCTCGCCTTCGACCAGGTCCGCCAGGGGCGGGGCCACCTTTAAGGTGTGCCGGGATACGTAGGAGGTCATGTCCAACGCCGTGGTTGAGAGGCCATGTCTTCCGGCTAGTCCAACGGCCGCGGCCGGTCCAGCGCGCTGCGGTAAGTTTCCCGCGATGCGGAAAACCGGTCCGATGCTATGAAGCAGTCTACAGCCATCGGCGGGGTTTGGTCCCGCCGGACACGGCCTCAGGTCGGATCGGGTGAATGAGAGAGAGACGATCGGCGCCGGCCAAAGCGGAGGGCGCCCCGAGATCGGGCAGCGTGCAGTCGGTGGAGCGGGCGCTCTCGCTGCTCGAGGCCCTGGGCGAGGATGAGGAGGGCACGCGGCTGACCGACCTCGCCGCCCGCACCGGCCTGTCGCCCTCGACCGCCCATCGCCTGCTGACCACGCTGGAGCAGCGGCGCTTCGTGCAGTTCGATCCGTCGGACGGGATGTGGCATATGGGCCGGCAGGCCTTCGCCATCGGCTCGGCCTTCGTCCGCCAGCGCAACTTCGTGGCCCCGGCCCTGCCGTTCCTGCGGCGGCTGCGCGACCAGACGCGGGAGACCGCCAATCTCGGCGTGGCCGACGACGGCGAGATGGTGTGCCTGACCCAGGTCGAAAGCCGCGAGATCATGCGTGCCATCACCCGCGTCGGCGGGCGGGCGCCGATGGCCTCCTCCGGCATGGGCAAGGCGATCCTGTCGACCTATTCCGAGGCCGATGTGGCGGCGGTGGTCGCCCGTCACGGCCTGCCGCGGCTGACGCCGCGGTCTCTGACCCGCGCCGCCGACCTGGCAGCGGAGCTCGCCCAGGTCCGCCGCCAGGGCTACGCCATCGACGACGAGGAGTTCGTCACCGGGCTGCGCTGCGTCGCCGCCGTGGTCCACGACGCGCAGGGCGAGGCGCTGTGCGCGATCTCGGTCTCCGGCCTCGCCAGCCGCCTGACCGCGGAGCGGGCGGCGGCGCTGGGCCCGCTCCTGCGCGACACCGCGCGCGAGCTGACCCGCGCCCTGGGCGGGCGGCCGCCCGACCCGGCGGAGGGCTGAGCCGGCGCTATACCGGCTTCAGGTTCTCGGCCGAGGACTTGTTGCGCCGCGGGTCCATCTGCTCCTCATAGGAGATCTTCTGGCCTTCGGTCAGGCCGCGCAGCCCGGCGCGCTCGACAGCGGAGATGTGGACGAACACGTCCGGCCCGCCGCCGTCCGGCTGGATGAAGCCGAAGCCCTTGGTGCTGTTGAACCATTTCACGGTGCCGATCGGCATCGCTCGCCTCCGAAGAAAGTTGGCGCCGTGCGAGAGTGCGCGACGCGTCAGTCGGTCACCGGGTAGGCAGCGATCCGTGGCCGCAGTCGCGGTTGGCCGGCCATCCGAACCGGAGTGACCAGTCATGATGGAGCCCGGTTTGCCGCAATGGCAAGAAGAAGATGACGTGATCTCGACAACCGGCCCGGGTGCTCGGCGACGCCGCTTCGGATCGGATGGCTTCGCCGTATGGTCCGGATCATGTGGAGATCTTCAACGTCGAGGCGATATGGATTTGTTGATGGCGGCCGAATTCTGTATCGGCGCCGAGGCATCCTCATGAGCATTTATGCTCTGATGGGAAAATCTGCCGACCCCGCCGGCATTCGGTCGACGCTCAGCTGAGCGGCCGCCGGGCTGGTCAGCAGGCCGCCCCCGGCTGGCCCTTGGAACCGGCGCTCCGCCGCGGCCATTCTCCAGGCATGGAAACCCTGGAGTCCGTGGCGGCGGAGGCGCGTGGCTGCACGCGCTGCCCGCTTTATCAGGCGGCGACGCAGACCGTGTTCGGCGAAGGCCCGGCGGATGCGCTCGTCGTCTTTGTCGGCGAGCAGCCGGGCGACCAGGAAGACCAGCAGGGCCGGCCCTTCGTCGGCCCGGCCGGACGGCTCTTCGACAAGGCCCTGGCCGAGGCTGGCATCCCGCGCGACCGGACCTACGTCACCAACGCGGTCAAGCACTTCAAATTCGCGCCGCGCGGCAAGCGCCGGCTGCACAAGAGCCCCAACGCCTATGAGATCGACCGCTGCAAATGGTGGCTCGACCGCGAGCTGGCGCTGATCCAGCCGCGACTGACCGTGGCCCTCGGCGCCACCGCGGCGCGGGCGCTGGCCGGACGGCCGTTCCCAATCCTCCAGAATCGCGGCAGGGTCCTGGCCTTTCCGAACGGCCTGCGAGGGCTGGTCACCGTCCATCCCTCCTCCCTGTTGCGCGTGCCCGACCAGGAGGCCCGGCATCGCGCCTATGCCGAGTTCGTCAAGGATCTCACGGTGGTGGCCGGAGAGGTGGCCGGGGCCGCCGCGGCGTGAGGCCGGAACCGGACCGGCACGCCCGCCATTCCCCCGGATAGGCAACAGGGGAGACGGACCATGGGCCACACCTATGCCATCACCGAGCTCGCCGGCTCGTCCGAGCGCAGCCTCGAGGACGCAATCGCGGGCGCCATCGCCACCGCCTCGAAGACGCTGCGCCACCTCGACTGGTTCGAGGTGAAGGAGATCCGCGGCCATGTCGAGGGCGACAGGGTCGGCCATTACCAGGTCGTGCTGCGCATCGGCTTCCGCTACGAGCAGTCCCACGCCCAGGTGGTGGCGGAACGGGAGGGCCGGACGGCGGACGAAGGCGAGCTTCCCGTCTCCGAAGCCCGGCCCGTGACCTAGCCCGGCAGGCTAGCCGTCGACCGCTTCAAGGATCGCCGCCGCCGCCCGGCCGGCGCCCAGCCCGTCGCACAGCGCGGCGGAGGCGCGTGACAGCCGGTTCAACCGGTCCCCATCCGCAAGGAAGCCCGTGATCGCGGTCCGCAGCGCGGCGTCGTCCAGCGCCGCGGCATCCCCCGCCAGGGCGACGATGCCGGCCGCCGCCAGGGCCTGGGCCGTCGGCCGCTGATTGTCGGCCAGGGTGACGGCGAGGGTCGGCAGGCCGAGACAGCAGCGTTCCCAGCTGCTGCTACCCATGGCTCCGATCGCCGCATCCGCCTCCAGCATCGCCCGCGCCATGTCCTCGAGCCCGACATGGCAGCGGAAGCGCGGATCGGTCGCGGCGATCGCCTGCACCCGGGCGATGCTGGGCGCAGCCGGGCCCAGCACCACCTCGGCGCGGGCGAAGTCCGGGATCGTCGCCAGGGCGGCGCAGACCCGGCCGGTGATGCCGCCGACATCGGTGAGGCCGAGCGACACCAGGATCGTCCGCGGCCGCCCCGCGCCACGGCGCTGCAGCGCCGTCGGCCGCAGCGCCGCGAAGTCCGGGCGCAGCAGGGCGTAGTCGAGGCCGATCAGCCGCCGGCACCCGGGCGGCAGCAATCCGTCGTAGCCGGCCACATCGGCGCCGAAATTCTGGTTCAGGAGCCAGTCGCAGTGATGCGGCGCCGCGATCAGGTCGTCGATCACCAGCAGGCGGCGCGCCGCGGCGGCGAAAGCGCATTCCTGCGGCGCCGTCCACCGATAGAGGTCGCAGACCGCCGCATCGGCCCCGTCCGGCCAGGCCGCGCGAACCGCCGCCACCGCGGCCTCCGGCTCCGGCCCGACGGTCCGGCGGGCGACGGCGGCCAGGGCCGGCACCACCGCCTCGGCCTCTTCATTCACCAGGAACAGGCACTCCGCGCCGCGGTCGGCCAGGGCCCGGGCCAGGGACAGGCAGCGCATGGCGTGGCCGCCGCCGATCGCGGCCGACGCCTCCAGCCGGAAAGCGATGCGTGGCACGGCAGCGGTCTCAGACGGTCCAGCCGTCGAGAGCAGCCGGCCGCTTGAGCTCGATCTCGACGAATGCGATCGGGTGCGGCGAGCCGTTCATGACGTCATGCCGGATGCCGGCGGGGCGCATGTAGGACTGGCCCTCGGCCAGCGGCACCGCCGTTTCGGTCTCGCCGTTGTGGATCCGCAGCGTTCCGGCCCGCAGCATGATGACGAAATAGGGGAAGCCGTGCTGATGCCATCCGGTCGCGGCGCCGGGCTCGAAGTCCCAGCGCGTGATCCGGACGGTGTCGTCGTCCTGCTGCACGGTCGGCGTCGCACGCGGCGCGTTCTCGAAGGCCATGGCTCTCCTGTTCCGGCGGACGGCGTATGTCCGCACGGCGCACACAGTGCGGGCTCGGGGGGCCGGGGGCAAGCGGATGTGGAAGCGCCATGGCAGGTCGTTGTCAGCCCCCGTCGCAGGGGCTAGACAGGACGAAAGCGCGGGGGAGAAGCGGACGATGCGGGGATGGATGCGGGCGGTCGCGGTGGCGGCGACGGCGGTCACGGCAGGGGCGGCGGCTTCGGCGGCGGCCGAGACGGTGTCGGTGCTGACCCCCTATCTCTCCGCCGTCGCCACCAGCGAGATGGTCGAGACCTTCAAGGCCGATGCCGCAGCGCGCGGCTGGACCGTGTCGGTGGTCGACACCGCCGGGGACTTCGGGGCACTGGCCAGCCGGGTCGAGGATGTGATCAACGCGCGCACCGGCGCCATCGTGCTGGTCTCGATCAACCCGGCACAGATCCAGGACCAGGTCGGCAAGGCCGCGGCCGCCGGCATCCCGGTGTTCGCCATCGACGGCGCGACGGCCCCGGGGGTGACGCTGAACGTGACCTCGGACAACCATGCCCTCGGCCGCACCATGACCGACCACCTATTCGGCCGGCTGGGCGGCAAGGGGGCGATCGTCCGCTTCTTCCATTCGGCCCATCCCGGCGTGCGCCAGCGCGAGATCGCGCTCGACGAGGCGCTGCAGGCGGCGCCGGGGATCCGCCAGGTGGCCGACCACTATGTCCAGGTGCCGGGCCAGATCGACGACAGCCGCAACGCCATGGAGGCGATGCTCGCCGCCAACCCGGCGCCGGGCGCGATCAATGCCGTCTGGGCGGCCTGGGACGAGCCCGGCATCGGCGCGCTGCTGGCGCTGCAGGCGGCCGGGCGCGGCGACATCGTCATCGCCGGCATCGACGGCAATCCGCAGGCGGTGGAGCTGATCCGGCAATGCACGCCCTTCATTGCCACGGTCCGGCAGAACTTCGCCGACATGGCGCGGATCACGGCCGAGCAGATGGCCAAGGTCTTCGCCGGCGGCAAGCCCGATGCGGCCGAGCTCTACGCCCCCGGCACGCTGATCACGCGCGAGAGCCTGGGCGTGGCCTGCCCGTGAGTCTCCAAGGGAAACACCATGGCGGCTGAAGCGCCGGCGCGGCTGGTCGAGCGCTTCGGCACGCCGGCGGCGCTGGCCGCGATCGTGCTGGGCTTCGGCCTGGCACGGCCGGACGCCTTCGCCACCGCCGCCAACCTGCTCAACGTCACCCAGCAGATGGCGATCCTGGCGATCGTCGCAACCGCCGCGACCTTCGTCATGGTGATCGGCGAGTTCGACCTGTCGGTCGGCTTCGTCGCGTCGCTCGCCGGCATCCTGGTGGTCAAGCTGCTCGCCGCCGGCGCCGGTCCGGCCCCGGCGATCCTGCTGACCCTGCTCGCCTGTGCCCTGGTCGGCGCGCTCAACGGGCTGGTGGTGCACGGCCTCAGGGCGCCCTCCTTCATCGCCACCCTGGCGCTCGGCACCATCGCCTCCGGCCTGGCCTACTGGCTGTCGGGCGGCGCCAGCCTGTTCCAGGGCATTCCGCCGGGCTTCACCGCGCTGGCCCGCGCCCTGGCCGGGCCGGTGCCGGTGCTGACGCTGTGGATGCTGGCGGTGCTGCTTGCGGCCGGCGGCACCCTGGCCCTGACCGTGTTCGGCCGGCGGCTGATCGCGATCGGCAGCAACCGCGAGGCGGCGCGCCTCTCGGGGGTGCCGATCGGCCGGCCGGTGATCGCCGTCTTCGCGATCTCCGCAGCGCTGTCCGGCCTGGCCGGGACGCTGCTGGCGGCGCGGCTCGGCAGCGTCCAGCACACCATGGGCGAGAGCCTGCTGCTGCCGGCCTACGCCGCCGTCTTCCTCGGCATGACCGCCTTCCGCGGCGGCCGGCCGAACATGCTCGGCACCGCGGTCGGCGTCGCCATCATCGCGGTGCTGGCGAACGGGCTGACCATCCTCAACGTCGATCCCTTCTTCCAGAAGATGGTGACCGGCGCGATCATCATCGCCGCGGTGATGTTGCGCCGCTTCGGCATGGCGGCATCGCGATGAGCATCCTCCTGGTCTTCGATCTCGGCACCACGGCGCTCAAGCTCGTCGCCTTCGGCGAGGATGGCCATCCGGCGCGGCAGGTCGAGGCCCGCTACCCGACCCGGTCGACGCCCGGCGGCGGGCAGGAGCAGGATCCGGAGGATTGGTGGACGGCGGCCGTGACCGCCTGCGCCGCGCTGCCGGCGGTGATGCGCGAATCGGTGCGTGCGGTGGCCCTCGTCGGCACGATGGAGAATCTGGTGCCGCTCGACCCCGACGGGCGCCCGGTCCGGCCGGCGCTCCTGTACAGCGACGGCCGCAGCGGCTCGGTGTTCCCGGCGGTCCGCGACCGGCTGCTGGCGGCGGACGCGCCGGCCCTGCTTGGCAACGCGCCCGGGCCGTTGAACACGCTATGCAAGTTTCGCTGGCTGCAGCAGGCCGAGCCGGAGGCGGCGCGGCGGGTCGCGACCATCCTGCCGGGCGCCAAGGACTATCTGGCGTTGCGGCTGACCGGCCGGATCGCCACCGACCCTGCCGCGGGCACCACGGTCGGGCTGATGGACCTGGCCCGGCGCGACTGGTCGGCGCCGCTGGTCGAAGCCGTCGGCCTCGACCCCGCGCTGCTGCCGCCGATCCTGCCGGCCGACGCGGTGGTCGGGGCGCTGCGGCCGGCGGCGGCGCAGGCGCTCGGCCTGCCCTCCGGCTGTCCGGTGGTGAATGGCTGCGGCGACGCCGCGGCCTCCACCGTCGGTGCCGCCGGCGATGGCCAGCTCCACGTCTATCTCGGCACCAGCGGCTGGGTCGCGCGCAGCCGGCCGCTCGACCCTGCGGCTTTGCCGCGCCCCTTCACCACGCTGGCGCATCCGAGGGCCGGCTGGGCGATCGAGATCGCGCCGCTGCTCACCGCCGGCGACGCCGCGGGCTGGTTCGGCCGGATCGCCCGGGCCGAGCTCGCTGCGCTCGACGCCGAGGCGGCCGCGATCGACGCGGCACCGCCGGAAACGCTGTTCCTACCCTATCTCAAAGGCGAGCGCTCGCCCTTCGTCGACCTGGCGCTGCGCGGCGCGCTGCTCGATCTCGACATCAGCCACGGGCGGGGCGCGCTGCACTATGCGGTGCTGGAAGGGGTGGCGCTGGCGCTGCGCAACAATCTCGACGCGATGGCGGCGGCGCCAGGGCCGATCCGGCTGACCGGCGGTGGCGGCGCCAGCCGGATTTGGCCGCAGCTCATCGCCGATGCGACCGGCCGGACGGTGGAGTGCGCCGACCTGCCGACGGCGACCACGGCGATGGGCGGCTACCGCATCGCCGCGGCGGCGCTGGGATGGCCGGCACCGCCGGATACGGTCGGCGCGGTCCATGATCCGCGGCCGGACCGGATGTCACGGGCCGGCCATCGTCTGGTCCGGTTTCGCCAGGCCACCGAGGAAGCGCGGCGACGGGCGGCCGAAAGAGCGGAATAAAAAAGGGCCGCCCCGAAGGGCGGCCCTGATCACGTCTACGGCTTCGCTTACAGCACGAAGTCGGTCGCGGCGAGGGTCAGCGAACCCTCGAAGCTGATGATGAGATCCGCGGCCTTGTCGCCGTTGGTGTCGCCCCAGACGATGGTGCCCGCGGCGGTGGTGAAGTAGCGCAGCTCACCCGCCACACCGGTGAAGTCCGACGTGCCGATGAAGGTGAAGGCCTGGTCGCCGGCGACGCTGGTGTTGGCGTCGATCGTCGACAGATGGACCTTGTCGCCCTGATTCGAACCGAAATCATGGATCAGGTCGACGCCGGTGACGCTGTTGCTGTCGGCCGTCGAGCCGAACACGAAGGTGTCCGCCCCGGCATCGCCGATCAGCTCGTCGACGCCGCCGCCGCCGCGCAGCACATCGTCACCGCCGTAGCCGCGGAGGATGTTCTTCGTGGCAGTGCCGACCAGCGAGTCGTTGAACTGTGAGCCGCCCACATTCTCGACATCGATCAGCAGGTCGCCCTGGGCATGGCCGCCGAGGCCCTGGCCGGTGGTGAGGTTCACCGTCACCCCGGCATTGCTCTCGAAGTAATAGGCCGTGTCCTGCCCGGCGCCGCCATTGATGGTGTCGGCCCCGGCGCCGCCGCGCAGGTCGTCCGCGCCGCCGCCGCCACTGAGCACGTCGTTGCCGGCGTTGCCGCGCAGGTCGTTGAAGCCGTCGTTGCCGGTCAGGGTGTCGTCGAAGCGCGAGCCGAACAGCCGCTCGACGCTGGTCAGGGTGTCGCCCTGGGCATCGCCGCCCGTGCCGGTGCCGGTGGCCAGGTTGACGGTCACCGCGGCCGACGAGGTCTCATAGCTCGCCACATCCAGGCCGGCGCCGCCGTTCAGCACATCCGCCCCGGCGCCGCCGATCAGGATGTCGTTGGCACCCATCCCGAAGATGGTGTCGTTGCCGGCCAGGCCGGACAGGACGTTGTCGTGGAAGTCGCCGGTGATGCTGTCGGCGAAGTTCGAGCCGGCGACATTCTCGACATTGGTCAGGGAGTCACCCGCGGCGTCGCCGCCGGTGTTGACGTTGGTGGTCAGGTTGACCGTCACGCCGGCGCTGGAGTTCGAGTAATAGGCGGTGTCGATGCCGGTGCCGCCGTCCATGCTGTCCGCCCCACGGCCGCCGATGAGGACATCGTTGCCGCCCAGACCGGCGAGGACGTCGTTACCCAAATAGCCGTTCAGGATGTTGGCGCCGTCATTGCCGGTCAGCTGGTCGTTGTACACGCTGCCCTGCAGATGCTCGATCGCGGTCAGCACGTCACCCGAGGCGTGGCCGCCGGTGTTGATCCCGGTGGTCAGATTGATGGTGACGGCGGCGTTGGAGTTCGAATAGTTGGCGGTGTCGGAGCCGGTGCCGCCATCGATCGTGTCCTTGCCGGCGCCGCCGGTGATGGTGTCGTCGCCCGCCCCGCCGTTGAGGACGTTGTCGCCGGCGCTGCCGATCATGACGTCGTTGAAGCGCGAACCGGTGACGTTCTCGATGCCGATCAGCGTGTCGTTTTCGGTGCCGCCGCTGTTGGTGGCCGTTCCGGCCGCCAGGTCGATGGTCATCCTCGACGCCGCGTCGACATAGTTCACGGTGTCGACGCCGGCGCCGCCGTCCATCCGGTCGTTCCCGGCCCCACCGATCAGCAGGTCATTGCCGTTCCCGCCGTTGAGGGTATCGTCCCCCGCCATGCCGGCCAGGGTGTTGCTGGTGTCATCGCCGGTGATGGTGTCGCCGAAGGCCGAGCCGACGACATTCTCGAAGCCGATGCTGACCAGGTCGCCGGTCGCGTCGCCGCCGCTGTTCAGGCTGATCAGCCCGAGCAGGCCGGGCTCGAGGCTGACATTCACCGCCGCGGGCGAGGTCTCGTAGCTCAGCGTGTCGATGCCGTCGCCACCGCTGATAACGTCGGCGCCGCCCTTGCCTTCAACGACGTCGTTGCCATCCCCGCCGCTCAGCACGTCCACGAGGTTGTTGCCAACCAGCACGTCGTCGTTGGTGTCTTCGAGATTGACGCCCAACAGCCCCAGGAGTTCCAGTGACAAAGCCATATTCGTTCTCCGCTATCGCGATTCGGTATTTGGTCCCAGCGCTGCCGGCACACGGCGCCGCCCTCGACCTACGATTACAAAATCGTCGTTTCCAAACAACTTAAAGGATCATGACAAGGTTGGTCCCTCCTCTGCATTCTCAAAACATCGGCAAGACAATTTATTATGTTGTTTCGAGTAAAGGATAACGATATTTTTTGCAATGGAAACTTTATTATCTTGTCGGCGGAGATGGTTTCAAAGGTGTTCAAAAATGAATAAAAATTTCCGGATATAGTGTGGTTTCGTTGCCCCCGGCGAACGGAGCACGAGTCTGAGCTCTAAAATGGTCGATGTGTTGGAATAAAATTCCGGCGTGGAGAAATGACCGTTCCTTCAGATGCCTTCATTGCATAGTTGGCATGCGTCAACTGCATATCGTTATATGCAATGCACCAAGCCGGTTTGCGGCCTGATTGCTGATCTGCCGCGCGCCGCGGCAGGACGATTCCGCGAGAGATCAGCCCAGCCGAGTTTCGATCACGGTCTTCACCGAATTGGCCAGGAAGCACTGCTCATGCGCGGCGTGGTGCATCGCCTCCTCCGTGGCGCGGTCCGGCGCCGGGCCGGCATAGGTCACGCGGGGGTTCAGCACCACCCGGGTGACCGCGAGTCGGTCCTCGGTGTTCTTCTCCATCACCCCCTCCGCCGTGTCGCTGTAGCGGTCGACGGCGAAGCCGCGCTTGGCTGCGATCGACAGGAAGGTCAGCATGTGGCAGCTCGCCAGGGCGGCGACATAGGCCTCCTCCGGATCGACCGCCTCCGGCGCGGAGAAGGGCAGGGGCACGATATGCGGCGAGGCCGAGGCCGGCACCTCGACGCCGCCATCGAATCGCCAGAGATGCGCCCGGCTGTAACGGCCGTCGGTGAAGGCGACGTCCGGCGGGCGCTGCCACAGCACGGTAGCGTGATACTGACTCATGGGGTTCCTCCACTGTGTGAATCGGCGGCCGCCCGCAGATGGGCGGCCAGGGCGGCGGTCGCGGCCGCGACATCGCCGGTGCGGCAGGCGGCCAGGATGGCCTCGTGCTGCTCCGCCATCGCGGCGCGGAAGGCGGAGCCTTTGGGCTGAACCGAATAGGCGCGCCGGCCTTCGCGCCGCAGCGAATCGATCAGGCGCAGCATCCGGGCGTTACCGCAGGCGTCGTAAAGGGCGGCGTGGAAGGCGACGTCCAGCTCCTCGATCGTCGCCGGGTCCTCCTCCTCGGCCAGTTCCGCGGCCAGGCGCTCGGCCCGGCGCAGGGCCCGGGGCTCCAGCCGCGGCAGCGACAGGCGCAAGGCCTCGCCCTCGACCAGGATGCGCAGGGCGGTCAGCTCCCGGCTTTCCTCGGCCGACAGGCCGGCGACGGCCAGGCTGCGGTCGGGGCGGCGGGCCACCAGCCCCTCCGCCAGCAGCCGGTCCAGCGCCTGCCGCACCGGCTGGCGGCTGACGCCGAATCGCGCCGCCAGACTCTCCTGATGCAGCACGGTGTCAGGCGGCAGGACGCGCCGCTCGATGTCGTGTCTCAGGGCGTTCGCGATCGAGTTTGGATCCATGGATCCAAACTAGCCCAGGTCCGGATCCGGATCAACCTTGCGGTGCCAGCCCGACCGCTGCCAGATGGCAGGCATGCCGCAGTCGCGGCCCGCTCCCTGCCGGGTGGGCCGCGGAGCATCGGATCGTGGATGGGATGAACGCCTTCTGGACGACGTACTGGCCCGACATCGTGCTGGTGGCCAGCCTGGTGCTCGGCATCGGCGGCGCCATCCATGCGGTCATGACCAAGGACGACGTGCGCGCCGCCACCGGCTGGGTCGGCGTGATCGTGCTGAACCCGATCCTCGGCGCCGTCATCTATCTGGTCCTGGGTGTCAACCGGGTGCGGCGCGCCGCCATCGCGCGCCGGCGCCGCCGGTCGGGCGTCGGCATGGACGACCAGGAGACGGGGCCGGGGGTGGATGTGGCCGCGGCCTCGGCGCCGCAATTCGCTTCGCTGCAGCGCCTCGGCGATCGGATCTCGCCCTTCGCGGTGACCGCGGGCAACGAGCTGCGGCTGCTGCAGGGCGGCGACCAGGCCTATCCGGCGATGCTGGAGGCGATCCGCGGCGCCCGGTCCTCGATCGCGCTGCAGAGCTACATCTTCGACAACGATCCGGTCGGGCGGGAGGTCGCCGAGGCGTTGATCGAGGCGGTGCGGCGCGGGGTCGAGGTGCGGGTGCTGATCGACGCCATCGGCGCGCGCTATTCGCGGCCCCAGATCGTCGGCCTGCTGCGGGCCGGCGGCGTCACCACCGCCCGCTTCATGAGCAACGTCATCGGCCTGAAGCTGCCCTATGCCAATCTGCGCTGCCACCGCAAGCTGCTGATCGTCGACGGCGAGACCGCCTTCACCGGCGGCATGAACATCCGGGCGCACTTCTTCAGCGCCCATGCCAACGGGGCCGTGGGCCGCGACGTCCATGCCCGCATCCGCGGCCCGCTGGTGCAAAGCCTGCTGGCCGCCTTCGGCCAGGACTGGCGCTTCACCACGGGCGAGCGGCTGCACGGCAAGGCGTGGCGGTCGCTGCCGCAGCCGCTGCCGACGCCGTCGGTGCTGGCCCGGGCCATCCTGTCCGGGCCGGACCTCACCCTCGGCTCGAATCACAGCCTGGTGATGGGCGCGATCGCTGTGGCGCAGCGCTCGATCCGCATCTGCTCGCCCTATTTCCTGCCCGACCTGCCACTGACCAGCGCGCTGGCCATCGCGGCGCAGCGCGGGGTCGAGGTCGACATCGTCATCCCCAGCGTGAACAACCTCGCCCTGGTCGATTTCGCCATGACCGCGCAGCTCGACCAGGTGCTGCGGCCCGGCTGCCGGGTGTGGCGGGCGACCGGCCCCTTCGACCATTCCAAGCTGATGGCGGTGGACGGCGCCTGGGCGCTGATCGGCTCCTCCAATCTCGATTCGCGCAGCCTGCGGCTCAACTTCGAGCTGGATGTCGAGATCTACGACCGCGGCGTCGCCGGCGAGATCGACGCGGCGATCCGGCAGCGCATCGCCACTGCCCGGCCGGAGACGCTGGACACGCTGCGGGCCCGGCCGCTGCTGACCCGGCTGCGCAACCGCGTGGTGTGGCTGGCCTCGCCCTATCTTTGATATCGACGGCCTTTGAGATCGACTCTCTGGCCCTTTCTTGTCATGGCGAGGCGCGCAGCGCCGTGGCCATCCAGGGGCCAGTGCGAGCGGCCCTGGATGGCCACGCCCCTTCGGGGCTCGCCATGACGGTCAATACTTCGGGCCGCTGATAAGACCCGTCTCGTCATGCCGAATCCGGCGCGTCGTCCCGACGTCTGCGAATGGTTTGCAGGCTTCCGGCCGTGGTAGGACTGCGCCCATGCTGAACGGATCCTCCACAGCGGCACGGCCGGACCGCCTGCCGCCGCGCCTCTCTCTTCTGCTCGGCTTCGGCCTGGTCGCGGCGACGGCGGCGATCCTGCTGACCATGGGCCGGGTGCCGATCTGCGCCTGCGGCACGGTCAGGCTGTGGGCGCCGGACGTGATGAGCGCGGACAACTCCCAGCACATCGCCGACTGGTACACACCGTCGCACATCATCCACGGCTTCCTGTTCTTCGGGCTGACCTGGCTCCTGGCCCGGCGTCTGCCGCTCGGCACCCGGGCGCTGCTTGCCCTCCTGATCGAAGGCGCCTGGGAGATCGCCGAGAACAGCCCGATGGTGATCGACCGCTACCGCGAGGCGACGATCGCGCTCGGCTACACCGGCGACAGCGTGATCAACTCCGTCTCCGACATCGCCTTCATGCTGGCCGGCTTCTTCTTCGCCGCCCGGGCGCCGGTCTGGCTGACGGTGACGCTTGCGGTGGCCTTCGAGCTGCTGACCGGCTGGCTGATCCGCGACAACCTCACCCTGAACGTGCTGATGCTGCTGCGCCCCGTCGATTCGATCCGGGCGTGGCAGGGCGGCAGCTGACCCCGGAACGACCGATGCTGAGACGCTTCTTCGCCTACTATCGGCCGCATCGCGGGCTGTTCCTGCTCGACTTCTCCTGCGCCATCGTCTCCGGCCTGCTTGATCGCTCGGTCAATCGCTGTTAGCCGCCCGCCCAGTCGCGGACGGTCAGCATCGCCTCGGCGAAGGCCTCCGGCGCCTCCTGCGGCAGGTTGTGGCCGATCCCCGGCCCCACCACCCGGTGCTCGTGCCGGCCGGTGAAGCGGTTGGCGAGATGGTCGGCCGCGCCGGGCGGGTCCACCCCGTCGACGTCGCCGTCCAGCGTGATCGTCGGCACGGTGATCGGCGGCTGCGCCTCCAGCCGGCGCTCGATCTCGGCCACAGCCGGGTCGCCCTCCGCCAGCCGGTAGCGGTGGCGGTAGGAGTGGATCACGATGTCGACGAAGTCGGGATTGTCGAAGGCAGCGGCGCTGCGCTCGTAGGTGGCGTCGTCGAAGCGCCATTGCGGCGACCACAGCCGCCACAGCAAGCGGCACAGCTCGCGCCGATCCTGCTCCAGCCCCCGCCGGCCACGCTCGCCGTGGAAGTAGTACTGGTACCAGAAGCGGTGCTCGGTCTCGGGATCGGCGGGTTCGCCCGATCTCGGAATGTCCTGGATGTTGTAGCCGTTGCCCGAGACCAGGCCGCGTGCCCGCTCCGGCCACAGCGCCGCGACGATGCAGGCGGCGCGGCCGCCCCAGTCATGGCCGCCCAGCACCGCCGATTCGATCCCCAGCGCATCCAGCAGCGTCAGCAGGTCGTGCCCCAGCGCTGCCTGCTCGCCCGACCGCGGCGTCTCCGGGGAGAGGAACCGGGTCGGGCCGTAGCCGCGCAGATAGGGCGCGATCACCCGGGCGCCGCGCGCGGCGAGGCCCGGCGCGACCTCGTCATAGCTGTGGATATCGTAGGGGAAGCCGTGCAGCAGCACCGCCGGCCAGCCGGAAGGATCGCCGGTCTCCTCATAGGCGACGTTCAGCACCCCGGCATCGATCCGCTTCAGCATCGTCGCGACTCCTGCGCTCGGACCCGGCCATTGGAGCACATCCGGCGGCGGAGGTGACCTCGGTAACACGCGAATCCCCGACGCTCCGGCAGTTTGGCCGGGTGAGACAGCGAGCGGCGGCCGCCGGCCGCCCCGACAGAAGGGGATCGATTCATGGCCATCATTGACGGCGACGACAACGCCAACAACCTGTTCGGCACGGACGAGGCCGACACCATCAACGCCAAAGGCGGCAACGACGTCGTGGTCGGCAAGAGAGGCGACGACACCGCCTTTCTGGGTGCGGGCAACGACGTGTTCGGCTGGGCGCCGGGCGATGGCAGCGACACGGTCGACGGCGAGGCGGGCACGGACACGCTCGCCTTCCTCGGCGCGGGTGTCGACGAGAACATCCAGATCTTCGCCAATGCCGGAAAGGCGATCTTCTTCCGCGACATCGCCACGGTGACCATGACCCTGGATAATGTCGAGCGGATCCAGTTCCAGGCGCTCGGCGGGTCGGACCTGATCGCCCTCAACAACCTGGCCGGCACCGATGTCAAGCAGGTGGCGATCGATCTCGCGGGGGTGGCGGGCGGCACCGCCGGCGACGGCGTGACGGACACGGTGACCATCAACGGCGCCGCGGCCGGTGCCGCCGACGTGATCACGCTGTCGCAGACCGGCACGGGAGCGGCCGCGACCGTGGTGGTGAACGGCTTGGCGGCGCAGACCACGATCGCGCATTTCGATGCGGGCGATCACCTGATCATCGACGGGCTCGGCGGCAACGACCGGATCGATGCGCGGGCGCTGCCGCAATCGATGGTCCTGGTCCTCAACGGCGGCGAAGGGAACGACACGCTGGCCGGAAGCGCCGGGGCGGATCTGCTGCTCGGCGGCGCCGGCAACGATGTCGTGATCGGGGCCAGGGGCGACGACACCGCCTTCCTCGGCGCCGGCGACGACACCTTCTTCTGGGCCCCGGGCGAGGGCAGCGACACGGTCGAGGGCGGCTTCGGCACCGACGATCTGAGCTTCCTGGGCGCCGGCGCCGCCGAGACGGTCGATATCCTGGCCAATTTCGGGCGCACGACCTTCTTCCGCGATATCGCCTCGATCAACATGGACCTGAACGATGTCGAGCGCATCCAGTTCACCGCGCTCGGCGGGGCCGACAAGGTCACGGTCCATGATCTGACCGGGACCGAGACCACCCGCGTCGGCATCGATCTGGCCGGGGCCCCGGGCGGCACCACCGGCGACGGCGCGGTCGATGCGGTGACCGTGGAGGGCACCGCCGGCGCCGACAAGATCTCGCTCTCGTCCTCCGGTACGGCGATCGGCATCGGCGGGCTGAAGGCGACGGTCTCGATCCAGCATTCGGAAGCCGCCGACCTGCTGACGGTCGCCGCCGGCGCCGGCAACGACGTGATCCACGCCGGGGCGGTGGCGGCCGGCAAGATCAGCCTGACGCTCGACGGCGGGCTGGGCGACGACAAGCTGGTCGGCAGTGCCGGGAACGACATCCTTCGCGGCGGCGCCGGCACCGACACCCAGACCGGCGGCGCCGGGGCCGACCGGTTCGCGTTCACCACGCCGTCGGACAGCGTGTTCGGGCCGGGCGCCGACAAGATCCTCGATTTCAGCAAAGCCCAGCATGACAGGATCGACCTGTCGGCGATCGACGCCAATATCGGCGCGGCGGGCGACCAGGCGTTCCACTTCATCGGCACGGATCTCTACACCCATACCGCCGGCCAACTGCGCTATGCCTTCACCTCGCCCACGACCACCACGATCGCCGGAGACGTCAACGGCGACGGCGCCTCCGACTTCCACATCGTGCTCAACGGCCATGTTGCCCTGACGGCGGCGGACTTCGCGCTGTAACCGGGGGGAGGCCGGGCGCTTGGGCCTCGCGCTCGAGCGCCCGGTGCTGGCGCGGCGGCGGCGTTCCTGCTATCGACCGCGGCCGTCCGGCATCCGGACGGCCTCGCGACAGAGGAGGTTATCATGCGCAAGGATCGCTTCGACGCCCCCTACTGCTTTTGAGCCGCTGAGCAAGCGCCGGAGGGGCTTTCAATTCCGAGACCCAGGTCGGCCGGGGCGACCGGGTCGTCCATGGCGACAAGGAGCTGGTCGAGAAGCTGGGCCGCCGGGATCTCTGCCCCTGCGGCTCGGGCCGCAGCTTTCAGGCGCTGCTGCCTGAAGGGCAAGCGCTTCGACGGGGTGATGCGGAAGCACTATGTCCGCGACTGACCCCCTGACCGATCGACGCCCGCCAGCCTGCGCTGGCGGGCGTTGCCGCTCAATGCGGCGGGTGGATCGACAGGATGTAGAGGGCGTGGATGATGCCGGGAATCCAGCCCAGGATCGTCAGGATGATGTTGAGCCGCAGCTCGTCGCCCGCGCCGATGTCGAGATAGACGGCCAGCGGCGGGCAGAGAAAGGCGAGGATGTACAGCAGAGTGGTCAACAGTCTGTCCTGATCGTGGATCCCGCCTCTCCCTAACCTCCCCGGGCGGACCGGACAATGCCGGGTGCGTAACGATTTGTTGCGGTCTGTTTCGCCGGACGCTTCCCGGCTTGGTACGGGCGCATCCTGGCACGCCGCTTGCTGATCCCGGGGCCCGGATGGCGCGGCGGTCGCGCCGGCAGGATGGGAAGCAGGTGATGTCGTTGCTGCATTGGGGGAAGGGGCTGGTCTGCGGCCTGATGGTCGCCATCGGGCTGGCCGGGGCGGCGCAGCCCGCCGCGGCCGAGGCGCTGGACGATGTTCTGGCCGCCGGGGTGATCCGCATCGCCGTGCCGCAGGACTTCCCGCCCTTCGGCTCGGCCGGGCCCGACCTGCAACCGCAGGGCTATGACATCGACATGGCCAACCTGATTGCCCAGGATTTGGGCGTGAAGGTCGAGCTGGTGCCCGTCACCAGTGCAAACCGCCTGCCTTATCTGCAGACCCACAAGGTCGACCTGATCATCTCCAGCCTCGGCAGGAACGCCGAGCGGGAGAAGGTGATCGACTTCACCAGCGCCTATGCGCCGTTCTTCTCCGGCGTGTTCGGCCCCGCCGATTCGACGGTGGCAAAGGCCGAGGACCTGTCCGGCAAGACCATCGGCGTCACCCGCGGCGCGCTGGAGGACCTGGCGATCTCCAAGATCGCGCCGGCCGACGCCGATATCGAGCGGTTCGAGGACAACAACACCACCATCGCCGCCTTCCTGTCCGGCCAGACCGAGCTGATCGCGACCGGCAACGTCGTCGCCGCCGCGATCCTGGCGCGCGACCCGGCGGTGCGGCCGGAGCCGAAATTCATCCTCAGCCAGTCGCCGTGCTTCATCGGCCTGAACAAGGGCGAGCCGAAGCTGCTGGCCAAGGTCAACGCCATCATCGCCGCGGCGAAGCAGGACGGCCGGCTGGACGCGATCAGCCGGAAGTGGCTCGGCGCGGCCCTGCCGGGCGACCTGCCGATCTGAGCCGCGGGATCCGGTTCCGTTGACCTTTCACTTCGCCGACCTCCTCGGCTATGGCGGGCTGATCCTGCAGGGGATCGGCCTGACCATCCTGCTCACCCTCGCCGCCATCGCCGGCGGGCTGGCGCTGGGCATGCTCGGGGCGCTCGGCCGCCGCTCGCGCCGTGCGCCGGTCCGCCTCATTGTCGGCGCCTATGTCGAGCTGATCCGCAACACGCCCTTCATCGTGCAGCTCTTCTTCGTCTTCTTCGGCCTGCCACGCCTCGGGCTGCGGCTCGGCAGCGTCGAGGCGGCCCTCTTGGCGATGATCGTCAATCTCGGCGGCTATGCGACCGAGATCGTGCGCGCCGGGCTCGATGGCGTCGGCCGCGGCCTGTGGGAGGCCGGGGCCAGCCTCGGCCTGTCGCGCTGGCGCACCTTCCGGCTGGTGATCCTGATCCCGGCGCTGGAGAAGGTGTACCCCTCGCTGACCGGCCAGTTCGTCATCATCATGCTCGGTTCCTCGGTCGTGTCGCAGATCGCGGTGCGCGACCTGACCTTCGCCGGCAGCTTCATCCAGTCCCGCACCTTCCTCAGCTTCGAGACCTATCTCGTGGTCGGCGCGATCTACCTGCTGCTCGCCATCGTCCTGCGCCGGCTGTCGGACCGGCTGGCCCGGCGGCTGTTCCGCCATCGGCAGGTGGCCGCATGACCGGCTTCACCACCTGGGACATCCTGCGCAACCTGCTGCTGGCGGCGCGCTGGACCGCGGCCCTCAGCCTGATCGCCTTCCTCGGCGGCTTCCTGCTCGGCGCCGGCCTGCTGCTGCTGCGCCTGTCGGGGCGGCGCTGGGCCCGGCACGCGACCCGGCTCTACGTCCAGCTGTTCCAGGGCACGCCGCTCTTGATCCAGCTGTTCCTCTGCTTCTTCGGCCTGGCGCTGCTCGGCCTCGACTTGCCGCCGCTCGCCGCCGCCGCGGTGGCGCTGACCCTCTACGCCGCCGCCTTCCTGTCCGAAATCTGGCGCGGCGCGGTCGAAAGCGTGCCGCGCGGCCAGTGGGAGGCGGCGCGGGCCCTGGCCCTGACCTGGCCGCAGCAGCTGCGCCTGGTAATCCTGCCGCAGGCGCTGCGTGTCGCCATCGCGCCGACCGTGGGGTTCCTGGTGCAGGTGGTGAAGGGCACGGCGCTGGCCTCGGTGATCGGCTTCGTCGAGCTGACCAAGGCCGGCACCATCATCGTCAACGCCACCTTCGATTCCGCCCGCACTTATGGCCTGGTCGCACTGCTGTACTTCGCGCTGTGCTACCCGATCGCGCTGGCGGCGACGGCCTTGGAGCGGCGGCTGGCCCGTCCTGGGCGTTAGATCCCGGCGCGACGCCCGTTGCCACCGGCCGCGCGGCGCGACAGCATGCGGGGCAGGGGACGGGGAGGGACGGATGGGCTGGTTCCGGGGCTTGTTGATCGCGGTGCTGGTCCTGCTCGGCGTGCCGGCCTGGGCGCAGCAGGCGCCGCCCGCCGCGCCGGTGGAGCAGGCCCCGCCGGCCTCCGTGCAGCAGCTGCTCGATTTGCTGCGCAACCCCGAGGTGCAGGGCTGGCTGGCGCAGCGGCAGACGCAGCCGGCACCGGCCGCCGCGGCGCCGGCGTCATCGTCCGGTATGGACGAGATCGACATGATGCGGGTGCAGACCCGCAGCAAGCTGCACTGGTATGCCGCGACCGCGCGCGACCTGCCCGGCATCCTGGCCGCGGTCGGCGCCCGGATCGGCGAGGCGCTGGCCGAGATCGGCGTGCTCGGCCTCATCCTGGCCGTCGCCGGCTTCGTCGGGATCGGCATCCTGGCCGAACTCCTGTTCCGGCGCCTGACCGCCCCGATCCGCCACCGGCTGATCCACGCACCGGGGGTCGGGATCGGCGAACACCTTGCCGTCTTCGCCGCCCGCCTGGTCTTCGCCGTCGGCAACGTCGTCGCCTTCGCCGTCGGCAGCCTCGGCATCTTCCTCGCCTTCTCCTGGCCGCACGGCTTCCAGCATCTGGTGCTGGCCCTGCTCGCCATCGTCCTGGTCGCCCGGCTGGTGCAGGCGGTGCTCCGGCTCGGCCTCGCCCCCGGCCGGCCGGACCTGCGTCTGATCGCGGTGGCGGAGACGGTGATCCCGGTCATCATGCGCTGGCTGATCGCGATCCCGACGGTGATGATCGGCGGCGTGTTCCTGGCCCGGCTGATGCGCCGGCTGGACGCGCCGGAGGATGCGGCGCTGATGATCCGCGAGCTGACCTCCTTCCTGGTGCTGGCCCTGGTCGTCGCTTTCGTCTGGCGCCGCCGGGCCTGGACCGATGAGCCGGGCATCAAGGACGACCTCGCGCGCTGGCTGGTCACGGTGGCGATGGCCGCCGCCGCCGTCCTGGTCGCCCTCGGCGCCGCCCGGGCCGCGGTCACCGTGTTCGTGCTGGCGCTGCTGCCCTGGGGGCTGCGCCAGATCCGCGAGGCGGCGCGGTCGGTGGCGTCACCGGATTCGATCGAAGGCAAGGACCGGCCGCTGGCCATGCTGGTGGAGCGCACGGCCCAGGCGCTGGTCCTTCTCGCCGTGCTCGGCTTCCTGGTGCATCGCTGGGGTTTCGATTCGATGCACGCGATGATGATGGCAACCGAGCCGGGCGTGATGGTGCTGCGCGCCGCGCTGCGCATCGTGCTGACGCTGATCGTGATCGACCTGCTGTGGCATCTCGGCCGGGCCGTGATCGACCACCAGCTGAGCCGGTCGACCGCGACGATGTCGGCGACCGACGCCGCCCATCAGTCGCGGCTGCGCACGCTGCTGCCGCTGTTCCGCAACGCCTATTTCGTCACCCTGGCCACGGTCGCGGTGCTGGTGGTGCTGTCCTCGCTCGGCATCGATATCGGGCCGCTCCTGGCCGGCGCCGGCGTGATCGGGCTCGCCATCGGCTTCGGCGCCCAGACCCTGGTGAAGGACATCGTCTCCGGCGTCTTCTTCCTGCTCGAGGACGCGTTCCGGGTCGGCGAATATGTCGAGATCGGCAACCTCAAGGGCACGGTCGAGGCGATCTCGATCCGCTCGCTCAAGCTGCGCCATCAGCGCGGCGCCTTGCAGACCGTGCCCTTCGGCGAGGCCCGGGCGATGACCAATCTCAGCCGCGACTGGGTGGTGATGAAGCTGGAGTTCCGGGTGCCCTTCGACACCGATGTCGATCAGGTGAAGAAGATCGTGAAGAAGATCGGCGCCGAGATCGCGGCCGATCCGGAGCTGGGGCCGCATCTGATCGACCCGCCGAAATCCCAAGGCGTGCGCCAGATCGAGGAGTTCAACATGGTGATCGGCGTCAAGTTCATGGCGCGGCCCGGCGAGCAGTTCCTGATCCGGCGGCGGCTGTACCAGCGCATCCTCGAGGAGTTCGACGCCGCCGGCATCCATCTCGCCCGCCGCGACGTGGTGGTGCGCAGCCACGAAGGCGGCGAGGTCGATCCGGCGCTGGCCGCCGCCGCCATCGCCGCAACCGGCAGCGGCCCGGCGCAGGGCTGACGGAGCCGGCGCCCGCACCTCTCTTTTTTCCTCCCCCTCCCGCAAGGGGACTACGGCATTCACACATCTCTCGGGCGCACTCCGATTGCCTCTCCCGCTTGCGGGAGAGGTCGGAGCCGCGCCAGCGGCTCCGGGTGAGGGCCGACGGCCGCGATCCCAGAACCAAGGCTTCAGAATCGTGAGCGGATCATCCGCTCGCTTGCGGCAATGCTGTTCTCTCGGCGAGACCGTGACGGCCCCTCACCCGGTCTCGCTTCGCGAGCCCGACCTCTCCCGCAAGCGGAGAGGCAATCTGCTCTCGCGTCCCAAGCCTGTCCTGCCGATCCGCAGATGTGTGAATGCCGTAGCGCAAGGGGAGGGGGAGGATGAACTATCACATCAGCCCGTTCTGCTTCAGGATCTCCGGCGCGTTCTCCTTGGTGATGGTCATGGTCGGCAGGACGATCGTCTTCTCGACCTTCTCGCCCTTCAGCAGCTTCACCGCCTGGCGCAGGCCTTCGGCGCCGGGGGTGGGATAAAGGAAGGTCGCCGCCAGCTCGCCCTTGTTGACCCAGACCACGCCCTCGTTCGGCAGCCCGTCGACGCCGACGAACTTGATCTCCTTCTCGCGGCCGACGTCCTTGGCGGCGAGATAGGCGCCATAGGCCATCGGGTCGTTGTGGCCGTAGACCAGGTCGATCTTCTCGAAGTTGCGCAGCGCCGTGGCCATGATGTCGTAGGCCAGGTTCTGCTTCCAGTCGGCCGACTGCTTGTCCAGCAGGTATTTCAGCCCGGGCTCCTTGTCGGCGACGGAATGGAAGCCGTTCGACCGGTCATGCGCCGGCTGGGTGCCGAGGCCGCCCCAGATCTCGACGACGTTGCCGGCCGCCTTGCCCGGCCCGCCCAGCGCCTTGACCACGAAGTCGCCGACCGCCTTGCCGATCACCACATTGTCGCCGCCGATGAACTGGGTGTAGCGGTCGGTGTCGACATTGCGGTCCAGCACGAAGACCGGGATCTTGGCGTCGATCGCCTTCTCCACCACCCCGGTCAGCCCGGCCGATTCCTTGGGCGAGATCAGGAGGGCGTCGACCTCCTGCCGGATGAAGTTCTCGACATCGGCGACCTGCTTCTCGGTCCGGTCCTCGGCATCGGCGATCAGCAGCTCCACCTCCGGATGCTTCTCGGCCTCGGCCTTGATGTCCTTGTTGAACTGGACGCGCCAGGGCTCCAGCGTCGTCGCCTGGGAGAAGCCGATGCGCCACTTGGCGGCGGCCCGGGCCGAGGTCCAGCCGGCGGGCAGATGCAGGGTGACGCCGGCGCCCAGCGCCAGCGCGGTCGTTTTCAACAGATCGCGACGGTTCATGGTTGCGTTCCTTCCCGATGGATCAGCGACGATCCTTGTTGGCCCGCCGCCTCGCTCCGGGCGGCGGGGGCCTGCCGGGCTGCGCGCGCCGTGCGGAACGGCGCCAGCAGATCGGCCAGGTTGCGCTCCTGCAGCAGCACGGTGACGACGATGATCGCCCCCTTGAACACCAGCTGCAGGTTGGAGTTGATGTTGTGGAGCTGCAGGATGTTCGACAGCAGCCCGAAGATCAGGACACCGACCAGGGTGCCGGCCAGGGCGCCGCGTCCGCCCATCAGGCTGGTGCCGCCGATGACGACGGCGGCGATGGCGTCCAGCTCCAGCCCCGCCCCGGCATCCGGCTTGCCCTGGCGGTACTGGGCGACATAGAGGATGCCGGCCAGGGTCGCGAGCATGCCGGAGAAGGCGTAGGCCGCGATCTTCACCCGGTCGACCGGGATGCCGGACAGCCGCGCCGCCTCCTCATTGCCGCCGATGGCGTAGACGTAGCGGCCGAACACGGTCAGGCGCAGCAGCACCGCGAAGACCGCGACCGCGGCCAGGAAGAACAGGCCCGGCACCGGCAGCACGCCCCACAGCATGCTGCGCAGCAGCTCGATGTCCTCGGTGGCGTTGGTGCCGGCATAGACCGGCAGCACGGCGCTGTCCTGGCCCGCGGTCAGGCGCGACAGGCCCAGCATGCCGACCATCATGGCGAGCGTGACGATGAAGGGCTGCAGCCGCCCGGCGACGATGATGGCGCCGCTGACCGCGCCAACCATCAGGCCGGCGCAGGGCACGGCCACCAACAGGGCCGGGACGCCGAACTTGGTGCCGACCTGCGGCACCAGCCACGCGGCCACCAGCGCCGCCAGGGCAAGGCCGGCGGCGCCGGGCACCCAGCTGTCGCGCAGCGGATCGCGCAATGCCTGCCGCCGGGCGCCGACCGGCCCCTCCCTGTGCCTGAGGCCGCGGCCGAGGAAGCGGACCAAGAGGAAGGCGGCGGCGAAGGCGACCACGATGGCGGCTGGGACGGCGACGGTGGCGGAGCTGGTCCAGCCGTCCTTGGTCAGCAGCGTCGCCGTCAGCACCGTGCCGAAGGCCATCACCGACCCGACCGACAGGTCGATGCCGGCGATCAGGATCACCACGGTCATGCCGACGGCGACCAGGCCGGTGATCGACACCTGGCGCAGCACGTCGGTCAGGTTGCCGTAGGACAGGAAGATGTTGCGGCCGCTGCCGGAGACCGGCGAGAAGGCGATGCCGATCAGGAGGATGACCAGCAGGCCCCAGTACAGCTTGGTGCGGGACAGCAGGCGAAGCACGGTCATGACACGGCCTCGGGCATGATCTGGGCGGTTCGGGCGGCGCGGGGGGCGGCGAGGTCCATGATGGCCTCCTGGCTGGCCTCGGCGCGGGACAGGAGACCGGTCTGCCAGCCCTCGCACATCACCAGGATGCGGTCGGCGAGCAGCAGCAGCTCCGGCAGCTCGGAGGAGACGAGGAGGATGGCGATGCCCTGGTCGGCCAGGGCGAAGATCAGGTCGTAGATCTCCTTCTTGGCGCCGATGTCGATGCCGCGGGTCGGCTCGTCCAGCAGCAGCACGCGCGGGGCGGTGGCCAGCCATTTGCCGATCACCACCTTCTGCTGGTTGCCGCCGGACAGGCGCCCGGCCGGCTGCTGCGGCCCGGTGCAGCGCACGGAGAGGCGGCCGATGGTGCCGCGCGCCAGCTCCGCCTCGCGCCCGAAGCGGCGCAGGCCGAGACGCGCCAGCACGGAGAGCGAGGGCAGGGCGAGGTTGTCGCGGATCGAGGCGCCGAGCAGCAGGCCGGTCGCCTTGCGGTCCTCGGTCACCAGCGCCAGGCCGTGGCGCTTGGCGGTCCGCGGATCATCGATCGCCACCGGCGCGCCGTCGATCCGGACGGTGCCGCCGCGGCGGCCGCGGGCGGAGCCGAAGATGGTCTCCAGGATCTCGCTGCGGCCGGCGCCGAGAAGCCCGGCGATGCCCAGGATCTCGCCGGCCTGCAGGTCGAAGCCGACGCCGTCCAGCACCCGGCGCCAGCCGCCGCGCCGTCCCGGCACCTCCAGCGACAGGTCGCGCACGCTCAGCACCGGCCGTCCGCCGGCGCCGCCGCGCCCGGCCGGATGTTCGGCCGCGGCCAGCTCGCGGCCGACCATATGGGCGATGATCCGCTCCCGCGACAGCTCGGCGATCGGGGCGGTGACGATATGGCGGCCGTCGCGCAGGATGGTGACGCGGTCGGCCAGCTCCATCACCTCGTCCATGCGGTGCGAGATGTAGACGACGGCGACGCCGTCGCGCGCCAGCTGCCGCACCACCGCGAACAGGGTGGCGCATTCCGCCGGCGACAGGGCGGAGGTCGGCTCGTCCATGATCAGGATGCGGGTGTCGAGCGACAGCGCCTTGGCGATCTCGACCAGCTGCTGCTCGCCGACCCTGAGACTCCCCACCCGCGCATCCGGGTCGACGGCGATGCCGAGGCGGCGGATCAGCCGCGCCGCCGCGTCGCGCAGGGCCGGCCCGTCGACGAAGATGCCGCCGCGCAGCGGCTCGCGGCCCAGGAAGATGTTCTCGGCCACGGTCATCCCCGGCACCAGGTTCAGCTCCTGGTGGATGATGGCGATGCCGGCCTCCTCGGCGTCGCGCACCCCGGCGAACAGGCGCGGCACGCCGTCGACCAGGATGGTGCCGTTATAGTCGCCGTAAATCCCGGCCAGGATCTTCATCAGGGTCGATTTGCCGGCCCCGTTCTCTCCCATCAGCGCATGGATCTCGCCCGGGATCACGGCCAGGTCGACGCCGTGCAGCACCGTCACCCCGGTGAAGGCCTTGCCGATGCCGACGGCCTCGAGCACCGGCGATGCTATGGCCGGTCGCTTACTCTCTGCGGCTGAACTCGACACGCATTCCCCCCAACCCTTATGCCGGCGGCTTCGTGGCGGCCGCCCGGTGCGACGGCTCAGGGCGGCCCGGCCGCCCCTTCCGTCGCCTGTTTGAAAGCTTTCATCCCTCGGCGCGCCGCGGCCTTGCCTGGCGGCGCGGCCGTGGTCTCGCGCACGATCAGCGGCGCCGGCAGGCGGATATGCTCCGCCGGCCGGTCCGGCGCCTCGAAGGCGGCGGTCAGGATCCGCCAGGCATGGCCGGCCAGCGCCTCGGTCGGCTGGCGCATGGCGCTGACGAAGGGGCGCAGCACGGTCAGCCAGGCGAAATCGTCGAAGGCCAGCAGCGACAGGTCCTGCGGGATCGACAGGCCGGCATCCTGCACCGCCCGCAGCACGCCGAGGGTGGCGACGTTGCTGCCGGTGAAGACCGCGGTCGGCCGGTCCGGTGCCGCCAGCACCGGCAGCACGCCGGCCCGGGTCTCCTCCTCGGTCATGCCGGGCAGCAGCACGCGGGCATGCTTCTCCAGTCCCGCGGCGCGCATGGCCGCCAGGAAGCCGTCGATGCGGGCGGTGCTGTTCCACAGCCGGGTCGTGTTGATGACGAAGGCGATGTCTCGGTGGCCGAGGCCCAGCAGATGCTCGGTGCCCAGCCGGGTGGCCGCGGCGTTGTCGACGGCGACGGAGGGGAAGCGGTCCTTGGCCCCGACGCGGTCCAGCACCACCACCGGGATGCGGTGGTGCCGCATCTCGCGCTCGGTCGCCGACCAGTCACGGGTCGGGACGATGATCAGCCCGTCGACCCGCCGCGACAGCAGCGCCCGTACCCGCTCGTGCTCGCGCTCCGGATCCTCGCGCGAGGTGACGATGATCACCTCGTAGCTCTGCGACAGGGCGATGTTCTCGAGATGCTCGACCAGTTCGTTGAACACGATGTTGAGCACGTCTGGCACCACCAGGCCGATGGTACGCGTGCGCTGGCGGCGCAGCCCGGCGGCCAGGCTGTTCGGGCGGTAGCCGAGCGCCTCGGCCGCCTCCAGCACCCGCTGGCGGCTCTCGGCGGCGACCCCAGCCTTGCCGTTGAACGCGTTGGACGCCGTGCCGAGCGACACCCCGGCCCGCGACGCGACCTCCCGGATCGTCGTCTTCCGCTGCGACATGGCATCACTATGAAACGTTTCATTCGGGAGTCAAGACAGCCGTGCGAAGGCGGGGATGGCGTCTCGCGCCGATGCCGTCTAGGCAGGAGACGGCGATCTGGAGGGGCCGATGGCGGCGAGCGTGCGGGCGATCTCGGGGGTCGGGGGCAAGGGCCCGGCCTGCTTCCTGGTGCAGGCGCCGGGAATGCGGCTGCTGCTCGACTGCGGCGCCGGGCCGGACGGGGGCATGCGGCCCGACCTGTCCGGCCTCGGCCGGATCGACGCCATCCTGGTCAGCCACGCCCATCCGGACCATGTCGAGGCGCTGCCGGAAGCGGCGGAGCGCTTCGGCCCGGTGCCGGTCTACGCCACCCCGCCGGTGCTGGCGGCGCTGCCCGAAGGATCGCCGGCCGACCGCCGGCCGCTGGCCCTCGGCCGCAACCGGCTGCCTGGCGGCCTCGCCGTCACCTGCGGTCGCTCCGGCCACGCACCGGGCGGGGTGTGGCTGCATCTCGCCCTGGGCGGCGGGCTGTTCTATGCCGGCGACATGGGGTTCGACTCGGTGGTGTTCGCCGTCGATGCCGAGCCGCCGCCGGCGCGGGTCGCGATCCTCGACGCCTCCTATGGCGACGACGACACGGCGCATGAGGAACGGCTGGCCGCCTTCGGCCCGGCCTTCGCCGCCAAGCGGTCGCTGCTGCTGGCCCCGGCCGGCGGGCGCGGGCCGGAGATCGCGCTGGCCGCGGCGGCCGCGAACGGCCGAAAGCCGGCGGTGTGCGACGCCAATCGCGCGATGATCGACCGGCTGATCGCCGACCCGGCCTGGCTGCGGCCCGGAGTCGCGACCATGCTCGGCTCCCTGCGCAGCCGGATCGAGCCGATCGGGTCCCTCGAGCCGCCGCCGGAGCGGCCGATCATCGCCGCCAAGCCGAATGCCACCGGCGGCGCCGCCAAGCCGCTGCTGGAGGGCTGGGGGACGGAGGACGGCCCGGTGGTCGCCACCGGCTATCTCGCCGCCGGCACCCCGGCGCGCCGGGCGGTGGAGGCGGGCCGCGCGCTCGCGCTGCGCTGGCCGGTGCATCCGCGGCTGTCGCAGAACGCGGCGCTGGCCCGGGCGCTCGGGGCCGAGGTGGTGGTGCCGGCCTTCGGCGACGCCCGCCACCGCGCCGCCTGGGCCAACGCCTTTGCGCCGGCCCGCATTGTCCTCGACGAGATCGTGGAGATTTGACCTGTGCGGGTCATACCAGTGGCCTTGAGATCGACTCTTTGGTCCCCTTCCCGTCATGGCGAGGCGCGTTGCGCCGTGGCCATCCAGGGGCCGGTGCGAGCCGCCCTGGATGGCCACGCCCTCCAATTGGACGTAAGGGCGGGGCTCGCCATGACGGGTCAATATTTTCACGCCGTTGGTATCAGGACTCGAAGAGATTCTGGCGTTTCCGGATCTGTTCGATATCACTCAGCAGCAAGCCGAGCCTGGTCTTGACCTAGCGCAAATCGGTCTTCACCTCGGCCAGGTCCGTCCGGATCGCACGCAGATGCTCCAGCACCAGATTGTTCGTCTTCTCGTCCATAGTGCACCCGACGCTGCGGATACCGTGACGTCCGATCGCATTCCATAACATAGGGACCATTCGGATCGATGCAGCCCTTCTACTTCCTGCGCCACGGCCAGAGCACGGCCAACCGGGACCGGATGATCGCCGGCAGCACCGATGTCGAGCTGACCGAACTGGGCGAGGCCCAGGCGCGGGAGGCTGGCCAGACCCTGGCCGGCTGCGGCATCCGCCGCATCGTCGCCAGCCCGCAGCGCCGGGCGTTGCGCACGGCGGAGATCGTAGCCGAGGCGTTGGGCCTGCCGGTCTCGACCGACCCCGGCCTCGCCGAGCGCCGCTGGGGTGTCTGGGAAGGCCGGCCGATCGCCGAGCGCAGCGACTACTTGATCGTGCCCGAGGGCGGCGAGAGCTGGGAGGCGTTCCGCGACCGGGCCTGGGCCGCTTGTACGCCGATCCTGGCCGCCAGGCCGGCGCCGCTGCTGATCGTGGCCCATGCCGGGATCATGCGGGTGCTCCGCGACCGGCTGGGGCTGGGCTTCGAGATGCAGAGCATCGGCAACGCCCTGCCGATTCGGTTCACCCCGCCGGACACCGCAGGCTTGCCCTGGCGGGTCGAACCGGTCACGAAACTGCAACCGGAACCTGCTAGCACCCCAGCCATTGCCTAAAATCCTTGGGATCGACGCCGATGCTGCCCCGCCTTCTTCTCGCCGCCGCTTTGACGGCCGTCTCCACCGCGGCCCTGGCCGCGCCGGGATCGCTGATGATCTACACCTCGACCCCGAACGAGGCGATGACGGCGCTGGTCGCCGAGTTCAACAAGGCGCATCCGGGGGTGAAGGTCGAGTTCTTCCGCTCCGGCACCACCGAGGTGCTGAACAAGCTGCAGGCGGAGTTCGCGGCCGGGTCGCCGCAGCCCGACGTGGTGTTCATCGCCGATGCGGTGGCGATGCAGCAGCTGAAGGATGACGGCCGCCTGCTGGCCTATGCCGACGCGCCGATCGCGGGCTTCCCCGACGGCTTCGCCGATCCGGACAAGACCTATTTCGGCACCAAGCTGATCCCGACCGGCATCGCCTGGAACACCAAGTCCGGCGCGCCGGCGCCGAAGTCCTGGAGTGATCTGCTGTCCGCCGCGGCCAAGGACCAGGTGATCATGGCCAGCCCGCTCTATTCCGGCGCCGCGGTGATCCATGTCGGCACGGTCGCGGCGCAGCCCGGCCTGGGCTGGGATTATCTCGACAAGCTGGCGGAGAACGGCGCCGTGGCCGGCCAGGGCAACGGCACGGTGATGGAGGCGGTGGCCACCGGCCAGAAGGCCTATGGCATCATCGTCGACTTCATGGCGCTGAACGCCAAGGCCAAGGGCTCGCCCGTCGATTTCGTTTATCCGGCGGACGGCGTGTCGGTGGTGACCGAGCCGGTGGCGATCCTGAAGACCGCCGACGACGTCGCCGACGCCAAGACGTTCGTGAACTGGCTGCTCTCGGACGAGGGTCAGGCCTATATGGCCAAGCAGGGCTACATCCCCGGCAAGCCCGGCGCCCCCTTGCCGCCCGGCCGCCCCGCCGCCTCGGCGTTGAAGCTGATGCCGGTCTCGGCCGAGACCCTGGCCAAGGGCGTCGAGGAGAACAAGCGCAAGTTCTCCGATGCCTTCGGCGGGTGAGGGCGGCCATTCCAACGTGAGTTGTTGCCTCTCCCGCAGGCGAGACCTTCTCACCATTCCCAACACCGTCATTGCGAGCGCAGCGAAGCAATCCAGGGCCGCTCGCAGTGGCCCCTGGATTGCGTCGTCGGCTTCGCCTCCTCGCAATGACGGGTATGGGATGGAATGTTTTGAAAAGGTCTCGCAAGTGGGAGAGGCAATGCAAAGAGAACCGAAATCCAGCTGCCCTGCTGATCGCGCCGGAGCGATTTATCCTCAAACCATCATGCTCTAACGCGGAGGCTCCGAGATCGCCGACCAGAGTTTCACTGCACCCGTGACCGGTTCCCTGGCCACCACCCCCGCCCTCCGCCCGCGCCGCTGGGGCGATCCGGCGCTGGCGGGGGCGGCCGGCGTCTATGTGCTGCTGTTCTGCGCCCTGCCGCTGCTGCGCCTGTTCGCCGAGGGGCTCGTGCAACCGGAGGCGGCGCTGGCCATGCTCGGCGGCCGGGCGACGCTGCGGGCGCTGCAGAACACCGTGATCTCCGGCCTCGGCTCGACCCTGGTTTCGGTCCTGGTCGGCGGCGGGCTGGCGCTCGCCATCGGCCTGACCGATATCCGGCGCAAGGGCGTCCTCGCCCTGCTGTGCCTGCTGCCGATGCTGATCCCGCCGCAGATCGCGGCCCTGGCCTGGATCCGGCTGCTCGACGCCGGCACCCCGGCCCGCGCCCTGCTCGACGCCGTCACCGGCCCCTGGCCGAACCACCCGCTCTATTCCGGCGGCGGGGTGGTCTGGATCATGGGGCTGGAGCATGCGGCGCTGGTCTTCCTCGCCGTCACCGCCGCCATCCGCGGCCTGCCCTGCGATCTGGTCGAGGCCGCCCGCGCCGCCGGCGCGAAGGGGCCGCGCATCCTGCTCGGCATCCTGCTGCCGCTGCTGCGCCCGGCCCTGCTGGCCGGCGCCGCCCTCGCCTTCGTCTCGGCGATCGGCAATTTCGGCGTGCCGGCGCTGCTGGGCATCCCCGGCCGCTACAGCGTGCTGACCACGCTGATCTACCAGCGGCTCAGCGGCTTCGGCCCCTCGGTGCTGGGCGAGGTCGCGGCGCTGGCCCTGGTGCTGGCCGTGCTGGCGGCGCTCGGCCTCGGGCTGCAGCGCTGGGCCGCGGCGCGGGCGCCGGTGCTGGTCCGCACCGGGCCGACCGGGCCGGTCCTGCCGCTGGGCCGCGCCCGGCCTTCGGTGGAGATGGCGCTGTGGCTGGTCGTCGGCGTGCTGTCCGTCGCGCCACTCCTGGCCCTGCTGGCCTCGGCCTTGGTGCCGGCGCTGGGGGTGGAGCTCAGCCTCGGCACGGCCAGCCTCGACCAGTTCGCCTATATCCTGCTCGACCACGACCCGACCCGCCGCGCTTTCCTCAACAGCGCCCTCCTGGCCGGGGCGGCGGCGCTGGCGACGGCGGCAGTCGGCCTGATCCTCGCCTACTATGCCGAGGCGCGGCGCTCTCGGGCCATGCGCTGGCTCGACACCGTCGCCGACCTGCCCTATGCGCTGCCCGGCGTGCTGACCGCGATCGCCGCCATCCTGCTGCTGCTGCGGCCGCTGCCGCTCATCGGGATCAGCCTCTACGGCACGCTCTGGATCATCCTCGCCGCCTATCTCGGCCGCTTCCTGGCCCTGGCGCTGCGGCCGGTGGCGGCGGCGGTCGCCCAGGCCGACCCGGCGCCGGAGGAGGCGGCACAACTGGCCGGCGCCCGCGGGCCGCGGCGCCTGTTCGGCATCCTGCTGCCGGCGGTGGCCCCGGCGGTCGCGACCGGGGCCATCCTGGTGTTCCTGACCGCCTTCAACGAGCTGACCGTCTCGGCCCTGCTGTGGTCGCGGGGCAGCGAGACCGTCGGGGTGATGGTGTTCTCGCTGCAGGCGGAAGGCGCCGCCACCGCCGCCTCAGCCGTCGCCGTGCTGACCGTGCTGGTCACGCTCGGCCTCGCCGGCATCGCCACCCTCTTCGCCCGCCGCCTGCCCCGGGGATCGCTGCCATGGCTGCCGTAGAGATCGATCGCGTCGTCAAGCGCTTCGGCCACCGCATCGCGGTTGACGGCGTCGAGCTGCAGGTCGCGCAGGGCGAGTTCCTGGCGCTGCTTGGTCCTTCCGGCTGCGGCAAGACCACGCTCTTGCGCCTGCTCGCCGGCTTCGATTCGCCCGATGCCGGCACGATCCGGATCGGCGGCCGCGTGGTGGCCCAGGCTGGGGGCGGCGGTGGGGCGATGGTGCCGGCGGAGGACCGCGGCATCGGCATGGTGTTCCAGTCCTACGCGCTGTGGCCGCACATGACGGTGCGGGAGAATGTCGACTACGCGCTGCGCATCCGCCGACTTCCGGCGGCGGAGCGGACCCGGCGCACCGACCAGGCGCTGGCCGCGGTCGGCCTGTCCGACCGCGCCGAGGCCCGGCCCGATGCGCTGTCCGGCGGCCAGCGCCAGCGCGTGGCCCTGGCCCGGTGCCTCGCCATGGCGCCGTCGCTGGTGCTGATGGACGAGCCGCTGGCCAATCTCGACGTGCATCTGCGCGACGCGCTGCAGGCGGAGTTCCGCCGGCTGCACCGGCAGCTCGGCGCCACCGTCGTCTACGTCACCCACGACCAGGCGGAGGCAATGGCGCTGGCCGACCGCATCGCCGTCATGGATCACGGAAGGCTGCAGCAGGTGGCGCCGCCGCGCCGCCTCTACGCCGAGCCAGCGACCGCCATGGTCGCGGATTTCGTCGGCCGCGGCATGGTGGTGCCGGTGACCTGGCGCGGCGGCGCGGGGCCAGGTCTGTGCACCGCCGAGCTCTGGGGTCATGCGGTGCGGCTGCGCAGCGGCCCCGGCTCGCGCACGCCGTCGCAGACCGCCTGCCTGCGGGCGGAGGGGCTGGCGGTGGACACGGACGGCATCCCGGCCCGGCTGGAGCGCGCCGTGTTCGAGGGCGCGGTCACGATCCTGCACTGCCGGCCGGATGCCGACCCCGACCGGGTGCTGCGCGTCGCCCATCGCGGCCCGCCGCCGGAGGAGGGGGCGGCGCTGCGCCTCAAGGTCGAGGATGGCTGGCTGATGCCGGCCGAGGCCGGCGCCGGGGCAGTGGCGGCGGAGTAGCGTTCCTGGCCGGCCTCGGCCATTTGCCGGCGGCGACGCGCCGGGCTATGGTCGCGCGCCCGCCGCCACACGAATGCCCATGCCCCAGCCCCGCCTGATCGGCCGCATCAACTGGATCGGCCTGTGGACCTTGACCGCCAAGGAGGTGCACCGCTTCCTCAAGGTCGCGACCCAGACGATCGCCGCGCCGGTGGTCACCACCCTGCTGTTCTATGCCATCTTCGCGCTCGCCCTCGGCGGCGCGTCGCGCGAGGCCGCGGGGGTGCCGTTCCTGCAGTTCCTGGCGCCGGGGCTGATCATGATGGCGATGGCGCAGAACGCCTTCGCCAACACCTCCTCCTCGCTGATGATTGCCAAGATCCAGGGCAACATCGTCGACGTGCTGATGCCGCCGCTGGCGCCGGCCGAGCTGGCGGTCGGCTACATCGCCGGCGGCATCGTCCGCGGCCTGCTGGTCGGTACGGTGACCTGGGCCGCGATCCGGATCTTCGTGCCGGTCGACCCGATCCATCCGGCCTTCGTCCTGTTTCACGGCATCGCCGCGTCGATGATGCTGGCGCTGCTCGGCGCCATCGGCGGCATCTGGTCGGAGAAGTTCGACCACATCGCCGCGGTCACCAACTTCGTGGTCACGCCGCTGGCCTTCCTGTCCGGCACCTTCTATTCGCTCGACCGGCTGCCGGCGGCCTGGCACTTCGTCGCCCATCTCAACCCGTTCTTCTACATGATCGACGGGTTCCGCTACGGCTTCATCGGCGTCAGCGACGGCACGCTCGCGACCGGGATCCTGGTCCTGCTCGGCACCAACGCGGCGCTGCTGGCGCTGCTGCTGCGCATGCTGGCCACCGGCTACAAGCTGAAGGCGTGATCGCCGGCATGCGGGCCAAGCTTCCGGCAGGGGCGGCGCGCCCGGTCCGGCGCTACGGCGCGGTGCACTGGCTGGGCCTCGCCACGCTGTTCCAGCGTGAGTTCCGGGCCTATCTCAAGGACTGGCTGGAGACGATCGTCGCCCCGACCTTCTCCATCCTGCTGTACGTCGCGGTGTTCGCCATCGCCTCGGGCGAGGCGACCGGGGACCCGGCCGGGACGGCTTGGGCCGGGCCCGGCGGCCTGCTGCCGTTCCTGGCGCCCGGCCTCGTGGTCTATGTCGTGGTCCAGCGCGCGGCCGAAGCCACGGTCTACAGCCTGACCTTCCTCAAGGTCGAACGGCTGGTCGGCGACATCCTGATGCCGCCGCTCTCGGCCTGGGAGGTGGCGGCCGGCTATGCCCTGGCCGGCACCGCCTCCGGCCTCGTCACCGGCCTGCCCTGCCTCGCGGCGCTGCTGCTGGCGGCCGACACCGCCGTCGCCGACCCGCTGCTGCTGGCCCTGGTGCTGCTGCTCGGCGCCTTCCTGCTGGCCGCCGCCGGCACGCTGGTCGGGCTGTGGGCGCAGAAATGGGACCAGGCCGCCGCCTTCTTCGGCTTCGTGCTGATCCCGGTCACCTTCCTCTCCGGCGTCTTCGCCCCGGTCGCCCTGCTGCCCGGGCCGCTCGCGGCCGTGGTGGCGCTGAATCCGGTCTATTACGCGATCGACGCCGCCCGCATCGCCTTCGGCGGCGCCGGGGTCGAGCCGGTCGGCCGCAGCCTGATGGTCCTGGCCGCCGGCGGCGCAGTGCTGTGGGCCGGCGCCGCCCTGCTGATCGCCCGCGGCTGGCGCCTCAAGCCCTGACAGTTACATCAGACATGATCTTGTCCTGATCTCAGCTTCATCCTTTCGGATATTATCTCATTCCGCCGGATTACGGCGCTTTATTCAAAATTGCGTCGATTTCGATATTGCGTTTGCTGGAATCCGACTGAAGATTCAACTGGACAGGGAACTTATTGTGCAGTGCAATGTTAACAGCTTCGCCCGCCGATTTGTTCGCCCGAGTCAGGCATCGATATTGTGCAAGGGAGAGGTTCCGTGAGCCAGGCGACTCCTTCCACCAGCGATCTCGTCATCAGCGCCTATGAGGCGCGCCGCGCCGCCGGCGCCGACGAGTGGACGGCCTGCGACGCCGCGCTCGAGGCGTTCCGCAAGCGGCATCCGGAAGCGTCGTCCGACCTGGCCAACACCTTCATCGCCGACGTGCTGCGCGACCACACCGCACGGCATTGATCCGACATTTCGCACTGCAGTGAGACCGGGAGGCCGGCCCGAGGGCCGGACTCTCAGGCGGCGCCGGCCTCCTCGATGTGGCGCAGCAGCGGCGTCCAATCCTCCCGCAGATCCTCGGCGCGGCGGCCGCGCAGGTCGAACACGCTGAGCCCTTCCGCCGCCGCCTCAGTGTAGGCGGCGCTGTCGCGGATCCGCGACACCACGCTGTGCCCCAGCCCGCCCAGGAAGGCGTCGAGCTGGGCGGCCGCCCGGGTCCGCACCCGCATCCGGTTGCCGACGATCGCCACCGCCGCGCGGCTCTTGCGGATCGGCTTCAGCTCCTCCAGCCGGTTCAGGAACCGGCGCGTCGCCGCCTCGTCGAAGGCCGAGGGCAGCACCGGCAGGACGATCACGTCCGCCATCTTCACCAGCGCTTCGACATCCTTCATCTTCAGCGCCGCCGGCGCGTCGATCACCACCCGCTCGGCATCCTTCGGCACCGCGAACTCCGACTTCGCCCAGTCCAGCCCTGCCAGAGCCGGGGCGACGTCTGGACGCCGCTTCGCCCAGTCCAGGCTGGAATGCTGGCGGTCGACATCGGCGAGGACGGTGAACCGGCCCTGCCCGGCGAAGGCCGAGGCCAGCGTCGTCGCGATCGTGGTCTTGCCGCAGCCGCCCTTGGTGTTCGCGACGAGCACGGAAATCATGCCGACTCCCCCATTGGTGAGGCCCCTTTGCAGTCCCCAGTATCGTCATTGCGAGCGCAGCGAAGCAATCCAGACCCGCACGGGCGGAGACATGGATTGCTTCGTCGGCTTCGCCTCCTCGCAATGACGGGAAGGGGTGGGCGCAATTGCGCCGTCACTCCCTGGTCCAGAACGGCCTGACCGCGCGGAAGGCGTCCCATTGCGCCAGCAGTTCCGGCCCGCTCGATTCGGCGCCGCGGGCGTGCCAGCCCAGGACCATCCCGGCGGCCCGGTGCAGCGCGGGGTCGGCGGACTCGCCGGTCAGGCGCTGCAGCAGCGCCTCGGCCGTGGCGACGTCGTTGAGATGGCCGAAGGCGTCCTGCAGCCGGGACAGCTGCGTCGCGAAAGGCTTGGCCCGCTTGTCCGGATACAGCGGGCGGAAGAAGTCCATGGCGTAGCGCAGCCGCTTCAGGGCGATCCGCACCTGATGCCGCTGATGCGGGTCGAGCTGGGCGAGATGGCGGCCGCGGGTCGCCACCTTGCGGTGCGCCCGGGCGATCAGCCGCCCGGCCAAGCCGTCGATCGGCTCGACCAGCGCCGTCAGCGTCGCGGTCGAGGCATGGTCGCGCCAGCCCCGCCGCTCCAGCCATTCGCCGAGCGTCAGATGCAGCCGGGTGCAGCGCGGATCGGCCAGGGCCTGGCGCACCGCGGCGTATCCCGCCTCGCGCTGGCGCATCGCCGCGGCCCGCAGCACCCCGATGCCGGGATCCTCCGGCCGCAGCGATTCCAGCGGCGCGACCGTGGCGTTGAGGAAGACATCCCAGTCGCGGGCCGGCCCCAGCGCGCCGGCCAGCCACTTCGCCTCGTCGCGCAGCCAGTCCAGCGTCGGCGAGGGCACGGTCTTCTTGAACAGGGCCAGGGCCGAGCGCAGCCGGCGCAGCGCCACCCGCATCTGGTGCACGCCGCCGGGGTCGCCGCCATCCTCCGCCGCCGCCTCATTGGCGGTCCAGTGCCTGAGGCAGCGGGCCAGCACGGTGGCGATCGCCTCGTCCACCGTCATGCGCGAGGTCAAAGGCGTCTTCGGATCGTACATCACCCCGGGCGGGCGGCGCGCCACCAGACGATAGCCGCGCTCCGCCTTGGTCACCTCGCTGACCCGCAGCGGCACCTCGTCCAGGAAGCTCAGCGCCAGGCGGTACAGGGCGGCGGTGCGGCCCTCCTTCAGCTCCAGCTCGATCTCCGCCACCGGGTCGCTGGCGTCGCGGGTCTCGATCGTGCCGGTGTCGAAGGCGCATTCCACCACCGCGTCCGGCAGCGACAGGATCCGGGTCTCGCGCTGGATGCGGGTGGTGAAGAGATGGGCCAGCGCATCGACCGGGACGCCGTCCAGCAGGGCCTTCGCCTCGGGGTCGTCGAAGGCGTCGGGCGCCGGGACCATCGCCGGCAGCGCCACCTCCCACTCGCCGCGGGCCAGGCCGTCGCCGCGGCGCTCGGTTTTCAGGGTCTGGACGAAGCGCTGGCCGATGCGGCGCACCCGCAGGGTCACGCCGCGGCGCTGCAGCGCGCAATCCGGCGTGTCGTAGTAGAAGGAGGTCAGCGACCGGGCGGTGCCGGGGCCGGCCGCGACCCGAGTCAGCAGCTCGGCCCGGCGCAGACGTTCGAGATCCTCGGACGCCGCGCGAAGCTTCAGTTCGATCTCGAGGGGGGCTGGAGGGGGCTGGTCGCCCCCACCCGTCTGCTCGTTCGGCCGGTCGGGCTGAACGATCGGCATCGGCATCTCCGGCGTCACGACGTCGCAATACTATCAAATGATCGTACTTATCTTAAAACGCGACGCCGAAGAATCCCGCAAAAAGTTCAAAACGATCAGAATGCCGCGCCCGAGAAGCTTTCGGGTGCGGCCTCGACCACCGTCGGCCCGGTCGGCTCCGCCTGCAGCACCGCCAGCCCGCGCTGCACCAGCCCGTTCGGGCCGAAGCGGAAGATCCCGTCGATGCCGACGAAGCCGTTCGGGTCCTGCAGCGCCACGGTGTTGAACGGGTTGCTGCCGGAGGCCGGCTGGCTGGCCAGCGCCGCGGTCAGCGCCACCGCGTCATAGGCCAGCGACGCCAGCCGCGGCGGCGGGCCGCCGAACTGCTGGGCATAGCGGCTCTCGAAATCGGCGCGGTGCGATGGGTCGGGCGCGGCGTACCAGGCGCCGGCCAGATAGGGCTGGCGGTTGACCTGCGGATCGTCCCACTGGCCGGTGCCCATCAGCTTGGCGGTGACGCCGGAATAGCCCAGCATCGGTGCCACCACGCTCAGCCGGTTGCCGACATCGGCCAGGATCACCGCGTCCACCGGCGTCGACTGCAGTCGCTGCTGCAACGGCGTCGGGTCGGACAGCTTGCTGTCGTACAGCTCGACCACCGGCGCCTCGGCGCCGTATTTGGTGACGGCCTCGGTGAGCGCACGGCTCACCAGCTGGCCATAGGCGGAGCGCGGCGCCAGCAGGGCGTAGCGGCGCATGCCCTGGCTGACGCCGTAGCCGACGATCCGGTCGATCGCCTGCTGCGGCAGGAAGCTCAGCAGGAACACGTTGCCGCCGGCCTGGGCGGTGTCGGTGCTGAAGGCGACGACATTGATGCCGGCGGCGCGGGCCTGCTGCGCCACCGGCCCGACCGACTTGCTGAACAGCGGCCCCAGGATGATGTCGGCGCCCTGGGCGATCACCGCCTGAGCGGCCTGGCCGGCCTGGTTCGGGCTGTCCCCGGTGTCGCGCGGCAGCAGCTCGACCTGGGTGCCGGTGTCGAACACCGCCATCTGGGCGGCGCGTTGCATCGCCTCGCCCAGGCTGGCGCTGCCGCCGGAGAGCGGCAGCAGCATCCCGACCCGCAGCACCCCGTCATCCGGCCGGGTCGGCGCGGCCGCCGTCGGCGCTTGCGCGATCGGGGTCGGCCTCGGTACGGTCTGGAACTGGGCGCAGGCGGCGAGCGCCGCGGCCAGCACGGCGGCGCCCGCAAGCCGGACGAGGCGCCGCAGTCCCGCGCCACCCCGGCCGATCGACCCCTCACTGACTGTCGCAAGTCTTGTCACGGACGCCCCCTCACTCTCGACAATCCTCCGGCGCCGGGCAGCGGCGGCCTTCTGCCGCCGACCCTACCGGCGCAACATCTCCGAGTAAACCGGGGCCGGGCCTGTATCTGACGGCGGTCCCCATCGGCAATGCCGGGGACATAACGCTCCGGGCGCTCGATTTGCTCCGCGGCGCCGACGCGATCGCCTGCGAGGACACGCGCACCACCCGGAAGCTGATGTCACTTTACGGCATCAGCACCAAGCTGATCCCCTATCACGAGCATAATGCTGCGGAGATGCGGCCGCAGATCCTGCGCCGGATCGCAGAGGGCCAGGCGATCGCCCTGGTCTCCGACGCCGGCATGCCGCTGATCTCCGACCCCGGCTACAAGCTGGCCCGGGCGGCACGGGACCAGGGGCTCGCGGTCACCTGCCTGCCCGGCGCCTCGGCGCCGCTGACGGCGCTGCTGCTGTCCGGCCTGCCGTCCGACCGCTTCCTGTTCGCCGGGTTCCCGCCGCCCAAATCGGCGGCGCGGCGCAGCTTCCTGCTCGAGCTGGCGCCGATCGCCACCACCCTGATCCTGTTCGAGGCGCCGCACCGGCTGCCGGAGTGCCTGGCCGACCTGGCGGCGGTGCTGGGCGACCGCGAGGCGGCGGTGACGCGCGAGCTGACCAAGCTGTTCGAGGAGGTGCGGCGCGGCCCGCTGCCGGATCTCGCGGCGCATTACGCCAAGGCCGGGCCGCCCAAGGGCGAGATCGTCATCGTCGTCGGCCCGCCCGGCGAAGCGGCGCGGCCGAGCGAGGAGGACCTGGCGGGGCAGCTCCGGAAAGCGCTGGCCAGCATGAGCCTGCGCGATGCGGTCGAGGCGGTGGCGGCCGCGACCGGGGAGCCGAAGCGCGAAGTCTACCGCCTGGCGCTCGATCTCGCCGCCGATGAGGACTAACGCCGCGAAAGACGAGGCCCGGCGCCGGGCCGAGGCCTTCGGCTTCAGGGCCGAGCGGGCGGCGGCGTGGCTCCTGCGGGCCAAGGGCTGGCGCATCCTGGCACGGCGGCTGAAGACGCCGCTCGGCGAGATCGACATCGTGGCATTGCGCGGCCGCACCGTCGCCTTCGTCGAGGTCAAGGCGCGGCCCGACCTGGCCGCCGGAATGCTGGCGCTGCAGCCACGCCAGCGCGAGCGGCTGCAGCGGGCCGCGACCCTGTTCCTGGCGCAGCAGCCGCGCTATGCGCAGGGCCATGTGCTGCGCTTCGACCTGGTGGTGGTGCGGCCCTGGCGCTGGCCGGTCCACATCGCCGATGCCTGGCAGGTCGATCGGTAGCAGGGCCATCGGGTGAAGGCATCTCCCTACAATCTGTCATGCCCGGGGCTTGACCCGGGCATCCAGAGACTGTCGACGCCCTCTGGATTGCCGGGTCAAGCCCGGCAATGACAGAAGAGGGATGGTTCAGAACTTTCACCCGATCGCCAGGTCGATCGGTAGTGGAATCCCCGGCGGGATCGGGCTAAGTCAGGACCATGGACCCGACGATCCAGTCGATACTCGACCGCGCCGGCGCTCAGCCGGATGACGCCATCGATCTCGCCGAGGCGGCACTGGCCCTGGCGGCGCTCGACCGGCCGCGCGGCGTCGGGTTCGACTGGTACCGCCGCCATCTCGACCAGCTCGTCGCCGATGTGACGCGCGAGGCGGAGCGGCTGCCGCCGGCCGAAGCCATGACCGCGGTGCTGGCGCGGCGCTGGGGCTATGCCGGCGACGTCGACAGCTATGACGACCTGCAGAACGCCAATCTGATGCGGGTGATCGACCGGCGGAAGGGCCTGCCGGTGACGCTCGGCATCCTCTACCTGCATGTCGCCCGGGCCCAGGGCTGGACCATGGTCGGGCTGAACTTCCCGAGCCATTTCCTGGTCCGGCTCGATGCCGGCGGCGCCCGCACCATCCTCGACCCGTTCCACGCCGGGATGAGCCGCGGCCCGGGCGAGCTGCGCGACCTCCTGAAGGCCGTGCTCGACGCCGGGGCCGAGCTGGTGCCCGAGCATTACGAGCCGGTGTCGGACCGTGACATATTGCTGCGGCTGCAGAACAACCTGAAGGTCCGCCACATCCGGGCCGGCGACTTCGCCAAGGCGCTGGCGGTGATCGAGGCGATGCGCCGTTTCGCGCCGAATCACGCGCCGCTCCTGCGCGAGGCCGGCATCCTCTACGCCCGGCTCGGCAACATGCGTGCCGCGATCGACGCGCTGGACCGCTACGTCGCCGCCCCGGGCGAGCCGGAGATCCAGCGGCACGAGGCCGCCATCCTGCTCCAATCCTTCCGCAGCAGCCTCAATTGAGAGCGACCATGAGCAGCCTTGCCGTCGCCATCCAGATGGACCCGATCGAGACGATCGACATCGGCGCCGATTCGACCTTCGCCATGGCGCTGGAGGCGCAGGCGCGCGGCCACCGGCTGTGGCACTACCTGCCGCGGGCCCTGTCCCTGCGCAATGGCCGGCTGACCGCCAAGGCGCGGCCGCTGACGGTGCAGGCGGTGCGCGGCAACCACTTCACCTTCGGGGAGTGGGAGGTGCTGGATCTCGGCGCGGTCGACATCATCCTGATGCGCCAGGATCCGCCCTTCGATATGGCCTACATCACCGCCACTCATCTCTTGGAGCATGTCGCCAAGCGGGTGCTGGTGGTGAACGACCCGACGGAGGTGCGCAACGCGCCGGAGAAGCTCCGGGTCACGCACTATCCGGAGCTGATGCCGCCGACCCTGGTCACCGCGGACCGCGACGAGATCAACGCCTTCCGGCGCGAGCACGGCGACATCATCGTCAAGCCGCTCTACGGCAATGGCGGGGCCGGGGTGTTCCGCATCCGGCCGGACGACGAGAATCTGATCGCGCTGATCGAGCTTTATGAGCGGATGTACCGCGAGCCGATCGTGGTCCAGCGCTACCTGCCGGAGGTCCGGCAGGGCGACAAGCGCATCCTCCTGATCGAGGGCGAGCCGGTCGGCGCGGTCAGCCGCATGCCGGCGGAGGGCGAGGCGCGGGCCAACCTGCATGTCGGCGGCCGGCCCCAGAAGACGACGCTGACGGCGCGCGAGCGCGAGATCTGCGCCCGCATCGGCCCGGATCTGCGCGCCACCGGCCAGATCTTCGTCGGCATCGACGTGATCGGCGACTACCTGACCGAGATCAACGTCACCTCGCCGACCGGCATCCACGAGATCAACCGGCTGGACGGGGTGAAGATCGAGGCCACCTTGTGGGACGCGATCGAAGCCCGCCGCGCGGGGATGAGGGGTTAGGGCGCGGGCGCTCCGGGCCCTTAGAGGCTTTTGGCGAAGACGGCCGCAACGAGCGGCACGATCATCTTCTCCGGCCGGGCGGCCAGCCGGGCCGCTACCCCTGCCTCGACGCGATCGATAAAGGCTCCGGCGCGCGCGTCACCTTGGCCGCCATCCAGACCCTGGGCGAGCGTCGGCAGGACGGAGGCTCGCGCAAACGCGGCCCAGCGTGCGCCGAACGCCCCGGCCTCTCCGTCGCGCTCATAGTCGCTCCAGATCGGATCGTCGCCGAGAAAGGTCTCGGCGTGCTCGATCACGAGACCGCCGAAACGGCCGTCGCCGGAGAACGGCGCCTCGATATCGGCCAGGCTGCGTGCGACCGTCGGGATGGCCATCCTGTGCAGCTCGACCGCGCTCATGAAGCCGTCGTCGACCAGCTGGAGAAGCGCCGCATACATGGCATCGAGTACCGGCCGGTAGCCGAAATCGCCGCCATCGGTCAGCGCCATCGTCAGGACGACGAGCCGGCCGCCCGGCCGCAGCTCGCGACCACGATGGACGAGGAATACGCGCCAATCCTCCGCCGCCTGCCGGGCGTAGGCGGCCCGCACCTCCTGGTCGCGGCTGTAGGCGACCTGCACCTGGTCCGGGATCGGATCCGGGGCGCGACTCAACCACTGGACGGCCCAGGAGCTCCAGCCCAGCGTCACGCTGGCCGATGGCAGAACCTGCTCGTAGAATGTTCGCCCGACCGCCGAAGCGAAAATGGCGGGCCCGATGCGAAGATAGCTCCGCTCGTCGGTTTCGAGCGCCTGGAACAGCGCGCTGTAGTCGCTGCCCGGCAGGTCGGTGTGCACGACGGAAACGGGCTGATCCTGCGGGGCTCTCTGCCGCAGCGTCCGGATCGCCGCGCCGATGGGCTCGAAGGAGTTGCGCCCTTGCGAGGCGCCATAGTCGGCGATGACGATCGTCTCCGGGAAGGCAGGCAGGTCTGCCAGCCCGGCGGCCCGCACGAACAGTGGAACGGCCGGCGAGGAGCCGGTTGCCTGGACGCAGGAACTGCGGTTGTACGCTCCCTTGCCCTCCATCGGGGCGGAGGGAAGACCCGTCGCCGTTCCAGTCATGGTGGCCAGCGGCTCCCGAGGACAGGCGCTGTCGCGATGAGGAGCATATCGCCCGCATCTGCCGGCAGACAATGTATGGCGCAGCATCCTTTAGGGTGAAGCCAAGTGGAAATGGCCGGGAGGCCCGGTTCGAGCAGCCGATGCATGGCGGGCGACCGGTCAGCCGGGTCAGGCGGTGTCCAGCAGGGAACCGGTTTCGGCAGGCCAGGCCCTGCCCTCGGTGCGGTAGGCGCGGGCCGCGGCGGCCAGGCGCTCGCCGTCGGCCGCCAGCCTCTCGACCGCCACCCAGCGGTTCCAGTCCGGCGCGATGCTCCAGCCGACGGCGCCGAGATGGGCCTGGGGCAGCCGGTAGTGGAAGACCGGGCGGGCGGCGATCTTCTCATAGGGCAGCCTCGCCCGCACCCGCGCCGGGTCCAGGCTCAGCAGCAGCGGCAGCAGGTCGAGGCCGCGGTCGCGGGTCGGGTTGGCGGCCAGGTAGTCATCGATCAGCCCGGCCTGGTCGGGCCGGTAGTCGGGCGCTGCGATCCGATGCAGGAACGCCGGCGGGTAGGGTGGCGGCAGGTGCCGCTCAAGGCGCCATCGCCCGTCCGCGATCTCCCGGCGCAGCCGGGATTCCATCAGCCCGAACGCCACCATGATCGCCGTGATCCGGCGCAGGTCCGCGGCCGGCGCGTCGATGTTGAAATGCAGGCCCAGCGACCCGAACAGCGTGGCACCGCGCCCCCGGGCGCCGGCCGCGCGCAGCACGTCCAGGGCGCGGTCGACCTCGGCCAGCCGTTCGACCGGCAGCGGCGGCACGATCAGCTCACGCGGCACCGCGCCGGAGACCAGCCATCCCAGCCCTGCTGCGCCCCGTGGCCCGATCCGGACCGGCAGGGTCTTGCCGTGCCGCTGCGGATGCGCGTAGCGCAGATCGAGCTCCACCGCCAAGTCGCCCAGGGCGCTGCCCCGCACCGCGAGGGCATGGGCGTCCTCCTCGACCACCTCGCCCCCGACGCCCGCGGCCAGGGCCCGCGCCGCGCGCCGGGCGCTGGGGCCCATGAACTCGAGCTCGACGCCGATCAGGCGTTCGGGCTCGGGCCCCCGGGCGGGAAGCGGCTGGAACGAGGCGGAAGCGGCCAGGCTCAGGCCGCCTTCCTCTCGCGCAGGAAGCGGAAGAACTCCACGCCCTCGCGCAGCCGGCGCTTCATCATCTCGGGGCTGCGCACCATCTCGCCGACGATCGAGGCGATCTTCGGCGCCCGGAAATAGAAGCGCCGGTAGAAATCCTCGACCGAGTGGAAGATCTCGTCGTGGCTCAGATGCGGGTAGTGCAGCGGCGCGATCTGCACGCCCTTCTCGTCCACCAGCTCGGCATTGGCGGCGTCGAGCCAGCCATTCTCCACCGCCTGGTTGTAGAGATAGGTGCCCGGATAGGGCGCGGCCAGCGACACCTGGATGGTGTGCGGGTTGATCTCGGTGGCGAAGCGGATGGTCTCCTGGATCGTCTCCTTGGTCTCGCCCGGCAGGCCGAGGATGAAGGTGCCGTGGATCTGGATCCCGAGCTCGTGGCAGTCCTTGGTGAACTTCCTGGCGACCTCGATCCGCATGCCCTTCTTGATGTTGAACAGGATCTGCTGGTTGCCGGTCTCGTAGCCGACCAGCAGCAGGCGCAGGCCGTTGTCGCGCATCACCTTCAAGGTCTCGCGCGGGACATTGGCCTTGGCGTTGCACGACCAGGTGACGCCGAGCTTGCCGAGCTCGCGCGCGATCGCCTCGGCCCGCGGCGCGTCGTCGGTGAAGGTGTCGTCGTCGAAGAAGAACTCGCGGATCTGCGGCATCGTCTGCTTCGCCCAGCGGATCTCGTCGATCACATGGCCGACGCTGCGGGTGCGGTAGCGGTGCCCGCCGATGGTCTGCGGCCACAGGCAGAAGGTGCAGCGCGACTTGCAGCCGCGGCCGGTGTAGATCGAGAGATAGGGGTGCTTCAGATAGCCGATGAAGTAGTTCTCGATCGTCAGGTCGCGGTGATAGACCGGGCTGACGAAAGGCAGCGCGTCCATGTTCTCGAGGACGGCGCGCTCCGGGTTGTGGACCACCACACCCTCGGCGTTGCGCCAGGACAGGCCGTCGATCGTCGAGAGATCCCGGCCGTCGGCCACCTCCTTGATGGTGAAATCGAACTCGTTGCGGCCGACGAAGTCGACCATCGGCGACCCGGCGAGGCCGCCTTCGGGGTCGACCGCCACCTTGGCGCCGACCAGACCGGCCTTGATCTGCGGGTTCACCGCCTTCATCGCCTCGATCATCTTGATGTCGGAGGCGAAGGAGGGGGTGGAGGTGTGCAGGACGACGAGGTCGTAGTCCTTGGCCTGCGCCGCCACGGCGTCCTGTCCGATGCGGTGCGGCGGGGCATCGATCAGCTTCGAGCCCTCGACCAGCGCCGCCGGCTGGGCCAGCCAGGTCGGGTACCAGAAGGACTTGATCTCGCGCCTGGCCTGATAGCGCGACCCGGCGCCGCCGTCGAAGCCGTCATAGGACGGCGCCTGCAGGAACAACGTCTTCATCGTCATGGGGAGGGTGGCCTCCGATGCGTCACCAAGGTGCCGTCTGGTACGAGTTGATACAGATGCCCTCGCCAGTGCACCCCGTGGCCAAGATAGCTCGCCAGGAAGACGGCGAAGGACAGGACATCGCGTGCCGGAATCAGCCAGTAGGGCCGCGGCGGCAGATGGTATGCGCGTTCGAAGCGGATGCACAGGGCGATCCGACCGAGGAGCGCCAGCCCCGCCAGGGCCAGGGCCGGCAGGCCGCCGCCGAGCGCCCAGGCGAGCAAGGCCAGCGGCAGGGGATGGGTGATCACCGACCCGGCATAGCCGAGCGGCTCGATGCTTTTGTTGGTGCGGGCCCAGCGCAGCTCATGCGCCCACATCGTCCGGGCCGAGGCCTCGCTGCAGAGATGGCCGATCAGCTGAGTCGAGACCGCGACGCTGCGGTCGGCGGCCCGCACCGCGGCCCCGATCGCGTAATCCTCCGCCAGCAGATCGGCGAAGGCCCCGAGGCCGCCGATCCGCTGCAGCATGTCGCGGCCGAGCACGATGGTGGTGCCGATGCAGGGCTGCGCCAGGCGCAGGCCGAGGCCGACGATCACGCTGGGGGTGAAATGCGTGTCCATGCCGAGGCCGAGCAGCCGCGACCACAGGCCGCCGGTCGGCATCGCATGATAGAGGCAGGTGACGCAGCCGACGCCGGGGGCCTGCAGCTCCGCCACCATGCGGCGCAGATGGTCGGCCGGCACCCGCACGTCGCTGTCGGAGAAGACCACGACCTCGTGCCGGATCCGCTCCGCCATGTTGATCAGGTTCGATACTTTCCGATTCGATCCGTGCCGGCGCGGATCGGCCACCAGCTCCAGCGTCGCCCGCGGGAAGGCGCGGCGCAGCCGCTCGGCCACCTCGACCGCGGGGTCGCGCGGGTCGGCGACGCCGAGCAGGATCTGCACCGGGCCGGGATAGTCCTGGACGCAGAAGGAGGCCAGGTTCTCGAACAGGCCGGGCTCGACCCCGTGCAGCGGCTTGACCACGGTGATCGGCGGGAAGGCGGCCGGCGCGGGCACCGGCCGCCGGGCCAGCCGCCCGGTCAGCACGATCGCGGCGCCCAGATAGAGGCACCCGAGCGCCGCCAGGACCAGGAGCAGGATCACCAGGACGTCCATCATCATTCCGTGCCCGCGCGGTTTGCCTGTTCTGTCGGCGCCCCGCCGCCGGCAGGGGCCGGGACGGGAAGCACCGATGGTCCACGCCAGAACCAGACCGGTCGCCGGCGTCCGGAAAGATGATGGGTAAGCTAAGCGGCGAGTTCCGTTTATGGAATCGCTAAATTGCCACGTCCTTCCCCACGTTTCGGGGTGGGCAACCCGGCCGGTCTCTCAGCCGCCGCTGGCGACCTTGTAGTCGGGCAGGGCGCCGAGGTCGCCGCGGTAGATGAAGGCCTGATGGCCCTTCACCAGCACCGGCTCGAGCTGGGCGTAATCGGCCGCGACCAGCCGGCCGCCCATGCCCAGCGTGCCGCCGATGCGGATGATCGCCAGCAGCACCTGGCCGTTCGGCGCGATCACGAAATCGGCGATCTCGGCGATCGGGCGCTGCTGCGAATCGAGCACCTCGGACCGAATCAGCCGGGTCGCCAGCGAGCCATAGGTCGGGTCCTGCGGGTTGGCGATGGCCTGGTCGATCGCCTTGGCGGTGTCCTGATAGCCCTGCCGCAACGTCTCTCCGGCCTGGCCGAGGGCGCGGCCGGCCTGGTCCAGCAGGTTCTGCACGTCGTTGCCCTGGGCCAGCGCCGGGCCGCCCAGGAGAAGCGCGGCGGCGACGGCCACGGGCAGGCGGATGGAACGCATGACTTTCCTCCAGTCTCGCGGTCGCGAATGCGGAACCGAGATAAGGGTCCGAGGCCGGAGGATGTTCCGGAAATGCGGCGGGAACCAGTGCGTTCGATGCGGCTCATACCAGTGGTCTTTGAGATCGACTCTTCGATTCCTTCCCCGTCATGGCGAGGCGCGGAGCGCCGTGGCCATCCAGGGGCCGGTGCCGCTGGATGGCCACGCCCCTTCGGGGCTCGCCATGACGGGTCAACGTTTCGGGCCACCGGTCTCACTGCGGCGCGTAGCTGCCCTCGAGCCAGTCGATCCGGTCCATCGCGCGGTCCGCCAGGCAGCGGCTGCGCGCCGGCTCGCCCAGCAGCCGCGCCGCCACCACGCAGTCGCTCTCGGCGAACTGCGTCCATCTCCGCTGCACCTTGAGGAAGGCGTCGCGCCAGCCGGGGGCGTCGTCGTCGCTCTCGACCGGCGGGTTCTCCGCCAGCCCGGCCGCGAAGGCCTTCAGCTTGCCGGCATAGATCCGGTGCAGGGTCTCGAACGGGTCCTTCGGGTCCAGCGCGCCGTTGTCGTGGTCGGACAGCAGCAGCACCGCCTCCGGATCGTGGTTGAAGAAGCCGTTGTAGTCGAGGCGCAGGCTGACGCGCCGCTCGCCCGACGCGGCCGAGGGGTAGGTCAGCAGCAGGAAGCTCTCCGTGCCGCGGGTCTCCAGGATCCGGTAGGAATAGCGCGGGACCGGCACGCTGTTCTCGACGATGGTCGCGGCGTAGCACGCGGTCGACGTCTCGCCGATCCGGGGCAGGCTGCTGTCGCACTGCCCCTCGGGGCGCAGCACGTCGATGCCGCTCTCGTCGATCAGGCGCAGCAGCACGTCGGTCTCGCCCGGCGCCATCCGCGCCGACAGGACCTCCAGCGTCAGCACCTGTTCCGCCCGCGCGGACAGGGCGGGGAGGAGGAGCGCCGCCAGCAGGGCGGCCGTCGCGCCGGCCCGCCTCACGGCTTCGCCTCCGCCAGGCTGCGCTTCAGCTCCGTCAGCTGGTCGATCCGGACGACCGTGTGCAGCGTCCGGCACTGATCCGCATCCACCGGCGAGGCTGTCAGCAGCGGCACGCAGTCGGCCTCCTTGAACGCGATCCAGTCCCGTTCGGCCTTGACGATCAGCCGGCGCAGCTCGGCGTCCTCGGCAACCTTCGGGCTGGACATCAGCCCGTCATAGATCGCGTTCAGCCGCCGGTCCTGGAAAACGTAGAGCGGCGCCCAGGGGTTTTCCGGGTCGGCAAAGGCGTCGCCGGGGATCCCCTCCATGGCGATCTCCGCCTCCGGATGGCGGCTGCGGACCACCGCGTCCCCGAGCTTGAAGGAGATGTCGAGCCGCAGCGTGCGGGCGAAGGGGCTTTCGACCGGCGTGCGGTAGCGCAGCACCAGGGCCGCCGTGGTGCCGCGGGTGAAGAGATGATCGTAGGACAGCTCGCTGACGGGCTTGCCGTTCTCGGTGACCGCGAACTTGTAGCAGCCGATCGCCTGCGGGTCGTCGGTGCGGGCGTAGCCGCCGCCGTCGCAGCTTTCCGCATCGAAAGGCAGGGCGCTCGGGTCCAGCCCGTCGCCGGTGACCATCAGCACCAGGGCGACGTCGCTCTGCGGGCCGGTCTGCGCCGCGATCACCTGGGCGTCGAGCGACGGCGCCTCGGCCGCGGCGGCGAGCGCCGGGCAGACCGCGGCCAAGCACAGCGCGGCGAGGGCGGCTCTCATGGTCGGGCGACCGGGAGCGGCGCCGCTCAGGCGGCGCTGCGCGGCCGCGGCGTGTCGCCGACGCCGTCCAGGTCCGGCGCCTGGCCGTAGCTCATGCGCCGCATCTGCTCGATCACCTGCGCCATCTCCGCTTCGGTCAGCCGCGGCGGCTCACCGATCGCCAGCGCATGGACATACATCTTGGCCAGCACCTCGACCTCCACCGCCCGCCACATCGCCCGGGCGAAGTTCTCCGCCAGCACGATCAGCCCGTGATGGCCCAGCAGGCAGGCGGTGCGGCCCTCCAGGGCCTTCAGGGCGTGGTCGGACAGCTCCTGCGTGCCGAAGCAGGCATAGGGCGCGCAGCGGATGTCGATGCCGCCGGCCACGGCCACCATGTAGTGGAAGCAGGGGATGCCCTTCTCATGCACCGCCAGCGTGGTCGAATAGACCGAATGCGTGTGCAGCACGACGTTGACGTCCGGCCGGTTCTTCAGGATGTCGCGGTGGAAGCGCCACTCGGACGAGGGCATGCGGCGGCCCTCGTAGCGGGCGTCGAAGCCCATCTCGACGACGTCCTCGGGCTGCATCTGGTCATAGGGCAGGCTGGTCGGGGTGATCAGCAGCCCGCCATCGATCCGGTGCGAGACATTGCCGGAGGTGCCCTGGTTCAGCCCGCTGGCGTTCATCTCGCGGCAGGTGTCGATGATGCCTTGCCGCAGGGTGAGATGGTTGAGGGCGGACATCGGGGTTTCCTCGGATTGTTTGGTGGGCGGCAAATACGTCCGATCTATAGCTCCGTGGCGCCCGAGGCGCCAGCCAGCGACCGCCATCGCTCGGCATAGGCGGCGAGGCCGGGCAGGGTCAGCGGCGCGGCTTCCTGGAGCGGCACGCGGGCCGCGGCCAGGCCCCGGCTGCGGGTCCACAGCAGCGCCGCGCCGATGGCGCTGCCGTCCGATTCCGTCGAGGTCTCGACCCGGTCGCCCGGCCGCAGCGCCGCCAGCAGTGGCGCGAAGATCGGGTTGGCGGCGACGCCGCCGTCGACGATCACCCGGCCGCGCGCCTCCAAGAGGTCGAGGGCGGTGGCGCAGCACAGGGCGGTGTAGAGCGTGGCCAGCGCGGCACGGCTGGCCGGCCCCGCCGGCGCCGGGCCGGTGATCTCGCCGCGCCCGGCCCGGCCGGGGAACAGCCCGTCGCCGTCGGCGAAGCCGGGCAGCGCCATGGTGCCGGCGGCGACCAGCGCGGCGAGGTCGTCCGGCGTCGCCTCGGCCCGCTCCGGGCCGGCGATCCGCTCCCATTCCCGGCCGCCCATATGCAGGGTGCAACCGATCGGCCGGCCCTCGACATCGACATTGGCGACCATGCCGCGGCGCGGGTCGAGGCGATCCAGCGGCAGCCCCGGCCGGAAGCCGATGATCCAGGTGCCGGTCGACAGCAGCGGCACGTCGCCCAGGCCGGCGGCGAGGAAGCGGTGGTAGTTGGCGTTGCTGTCATGCACGCCGCACAGCAGGGCGAGGTCCGGCGGCAGCCCGTGCGCGGCGGTGAGGTCGGGGCGGATCGTGCCCAGCACGTCCCAGGCGTTGCGGCGCCGCGGGATCAGCCGGTCCCAGCCCCGGCGCCGGACGATGCCGGTGAAATCGCCCGCCGCCGGGTTCCACAGATGGGTCTGGGCGGCCAGGGTGGTGATCTCGCTGGCCGGCGCGCCGCCCAGGCGCCAGGCGAAATACTGCGGCAGCGTCAGCAGCCAGCGGGCGCGGGCGAAGCCCTCCGGGAAGTCGCGCTCCAGCCACAGCAGCTGCTGGGCCAGCCGCAGCGCCCCGGGATCGACCAGGCAGCCGGTCTCGGCGAAGCCCGGCGCCTCGGCGGCATAGGCTTCGCGCAGCCAGCCCGGCGCCTCGGCCTCGTAATCCATCATCGGCAGCGCCGGCCCGTGGTCGTCGACCAGCACGCCGCTGGTGCCGTAGCCGGTGGCGACGAAGGCGGCCAGGCGGTGGCGGCGGGCCAGGTCGCCCAGCGCGCCGAGCAGCCAGGCCTCCATCGCCGCCAGGTCGACATGCAGATAGGGCGGGCCGGGCCGCGACAGGTTGCGGGTGCGCACCGCCTCCAGCACCGCGCCCTCGGGCGTCGCGGCCAGCAGCTTCAGATTGGTCTTGCCGACATCGAGCACCGCGACGACGGACATGCGCTTCCTGCCCTGCTTGTGGCTCTCCCCTTCACGGGGGATGCCGCGGCAGTGTTACGCAAACGCCGAGCGGATGAATAGGTCCGACCTTACTCCACCATCGACCAGGCCAGCGGTTCGCCGCGGGCGAGGTCGCGGGCGGCGCGGCGGCCCAGCACCTCCGGCAGGTGCTTCGGCGCCAAGCCGTAGCCGGGGCGGATCGAGCGCACATTGGCCTCGGTCAGCACCTCCCCGGCCCTGACGTCGCGGGTGACGTAGAGCGAGCGGCGATAGACGATGTTGCCGGCCTCCGACCCCTTCAGGTCGTAGCGGATGCCGCCCAGCGCCGCCCAGGCCGCGCGGCAGTCCTCGACCAGCCGGGTGAACTCCGCCGGCTCCAGCGAGAAGGCCGAATCCGGGCCGCCATCGGCGCGGGCCAGGGTGAAGTGCTTCTCGATCACCGACCCGCCCAGCGCCACCGCGGCGACCGAGGCGGTGGTGCCCATGGTGTGGTCGGACAGGCCGCTGATCACGCCGAAGGTCTCGGCCAGGTTCGGGATGGTGCGCAGATTGGCGTCCTCCATCGGCGCCGGATAGGCGCTGATGCAGTGCAGCACCACCAGGCCGTCGGCGCCGCCCTTGCGCGCGGTGGCGATCACCTCCTGGATCTCGCCGAGATTGGCGAGGCCGGTGGAGATGATCATCGGCTTCCGCTTGCTGGCGATATATTCGACCAGCGGCAGGTCCACCACCTCGAACGACGCCACCTTGTAGGCCGGGGCGTCCAGCCGCTCCAGCAGGTCGACCGCGGTCTTGTCGAAGGGGGTGGAGAAGACGGTGATGCCGAGCTCGCGCCCCTTGGCGAACAGTTCCTCGTGCCACTCCCAGGGGGTCGAGGCCTCCTGGTACAGGTCGTAGAGGCGCCGGCCGTCCCACAGCCCGCCCTTGATCCGGAACTGGTCGCCGTCATGGTCCAGGGTGATGGTGTCGGCGGTGTAGGTCTGCAGCTTCACCGCGTCGGCGCCGGTGGCCTTCGCCGCCTCCATCATCCGCAGTGCCCGGCCCAGCTCGCCATTGTGGTTGCCCGACAGCTCGCAGATCACATAGGGCGGGTGGTCGGGGCCGATCCTGCGGCCGGCGATGGAAATTTCCTGCATTCGGGCAACCCTCGGGCGCTATGGGCTTGGCTGAAACGGCCGCAGTTGAGCCCAGGCCGGGCCAAAGGTCCAGCCTTTCGTCAGTGGGCGCCGCCGAGGTTCAAGCCCACGATCCCGGCGATGACCAGGACGATCGAGGCCAGCTTCAGCACGGTCAGCGCCTCCTGGAACCACAGCACGCCGATCACCACGGTCAGCGCGGTGCCGATGCCGGACCAGACGGCATAGGCGATGCTCAGCTCCATCCGCCGCAGGGTCAGGGTCAGGAGGCCGAAGGCGGCGGCGTAGAACACGAAGATCAGCGCCGAGGGCAGCGGGTTGCGGAACCCGTCGGAGAGCTTCATGCAGACCGTGCCCGCGACCTCGAAGCCGATCGCGGCGAGCAGCAGGATCCAGGCCATGGGATGGACTCGCGGCAGGAAGTGGGAGGGCCGGTATTCCCTCTCCGTCATCGCGAGGAGCGAAGCGACGTGGCGATCCAGAGGCCGGTGCCGCTGGATTGCTTCGCTTCGCTCGCAATGACGGAAAGGATGGGCAAGATCCGACTAATGCGGAGTGACGAGCTTGAGGCCGATGATGCCGGCGACGATCAGGCCGATGCAGGCCAGGCGGGCGAAATCGGCGGATTCGCCGAACAGATAGATGCCGAGAATCGCGGTGCCGACCGCGCCGACGCCGGTCCAGATCGCATAGGCGGTGCCCAGCGGCAGGCTCTTCAGCGCCACGCCCAGCAGCACCAGGCTGACCACCATCGCCGCCGCGGTCCACAGGCTGGGCCACAGGCGAGTGAAGCCGTCGGTGTATTTCAGGCCGATCGCCCAGCCGATCTCGAACACCCCGGCAATGATCAGGACCACCCAAGCCATGACGGGAAACTCCTCGGATTGAAGGGTCAGGCGCCGCGCGTCATCGCGTGCAGGCGCTGCAGCACCGCCGCCCGGTCCGCCGGGTCGACGGCGCGGATGCCGAACACCTCGTTCAGCCACAGACCGTCCGCCGCCAGCCGGACGATGGCGGCCAGAACCGGGTCGATTCCGTCCGCCCTCTGCCGCTCGACCCAGCCGGCGTACTGCGCGGCATAGGGGGCCAGCAGCGCGGGGTCGTTGCCGAGGGCGGCGATCAGCGCCGCCTCCCGCGTCGCGTCGCGGTCGTCCTGGGTGCCGGGCGGCGGGAAGGCGGCGTCGAGATAGGCGCGGGTCCAGCCGCCCGGCCGGCCGTCGCCGGCCCGGTCCATCCGCTGCTGCATGCAGGTGCCGATCCGGGCGATCATGGCGCGGATCAGCGCCTCCTTGCTCTCGAAGTGATAGATCAGCCCGCCCTTGCTCAGGCCCGCGGCCTCGGCCACCGCATCCAGAGTGAGGGCGGAGACGCCGCGCTCCAGCACCACAAGCTCGGCGGCGGTCAGGATCCGGGTCTTGGTGTCTGGCGTGCTCATGGCGTTTACTATACCGACTGGTCGGTACAGTATCAATCCGCTGGCCGGGCATGGCGGCCATGCCATGATGCCGCATGACCCATCGCAACCGCGTCACGCCCTTCGGCGAGATCATCGCCGACCCCGCCCGCGGCGCTGCGCTGGGCAATCGCGGCGTGATCCACGACGCGGAGGGCCGCATCCGCCGGCCGTGGTCCACGACTCGCTGGATCTGCTGCCGGCTCGCCTTCAAAGGCCGCTGGCGGCCGGTGATGCAGCCGGACCGTTGGACCCACCTGTTCTTCCTGGACGAGGCGGTGGCGATCGCCGCCGGGCACCGGCCCTGCGCCGAATGCCGGCGCGAGGCCTACAACGCCTGGCGTGCCGCCTGGATGAGGGCCCACGGCCTGGCCGACCCGCCGCGGGCCGAGGCGATGGACCGGGTGCTGCACGCCGCCCGGATCGACCCCGTCACCCGCCGCCAGCGAATGGTCCGGCACCCGATCGCCGATCTGCCGGACGGGGCGATGGTCGCGCTGCCGGACGATCCGGGCGGTGCCTGGCTGGTGCTGGGCGACGGGCTGCGACGCTGGACCCCGTCGGGCTACGCAGAGGCCCGGCCGCGCCCGGCCGGCGCCCAGGTCGGCCTCCTGATGCCGCTGCCCAGCGCCGCCGTGCTCGCCGCCGGCTACCGGCCGGAGCTGCATCCGTCGGTCGCGGCGCCGCCCCCTTGACTTCAAATGTAATTCACCTCGAACATTTGTCGGATGTAAGCCGGCCGAGCGCCGGATCAGATCAGAACAGGTCGATGGGAGGCCGCAACGTGACCAGGAAGCTCTTGAAATACGCCCTGCCGCTGGCTGCCGCGCTGCTGGCCGGCCCGGCGGCGGCCCAGGACAAGCCGGAGGTGGTGACGGTGGTGAAGATCGCCGGCATCCCCTGGTTCAATGCCGTGGAGCAGGGCATCCAGAAGGGCGGTGAGGAGTTCGGGCTCGACGCCTCGATGGTCGGCCCCAACACCGTGGACCCGGCGCAGCAGGTGAAGCTGGTCGAGGACCTGATCGCCCGCAAGGTCGACGCCATCGGGCTGATCCCGCTCGACATCAACGTGATGGAGCCGGTGCTGCAGCGCGCCGCCGCCGCGGGCATCCCGATCATCACCCATGAGGCGCCGGAGCAGAAGACCAAGACCTGGAACATCGAGCTCATCGACTCGAAGGAGTTCGGCGAGGTCCAGATGGAGAAGCTGGCCCAGTCGATGGGCGGCGAAGGCGAATACATCGTCCTGGTCGGCACGCTGACGACGCCGCTGCACAACCAGTGGGCCGACGCGGCGATCGCCTATCAGAAGGCGAAGTACCCGAAGATGAAGCTGGTCACCGACCGCTTCCCGGGCGCCGACGAGGTCGACAGCGCCTACCGCGTGGCGATGGACGCGATCACCGCCTATCCGAACCTGAAGGGCATCATCGGCTTCGGCTCGAACGGCCCGATCGGCGCCGGCAACGCGGTGCGCGAGCGCGGCATGCAGGGCAAGGTGTTCGTCACCGGCACCTGCCTGCCCAGCCCGGGCCGGGCGCTGATCGCCGACGATGTGGTGCAGGAATGCTTCCTGTGGAACCCGATCGACGCCGGCTACGCCATGATGGCGGTGGCCAAGCTGGTGCTGGACAAGAAGGAGATCACCAACGGCATGGAGATCCCGGGCGTCGGCAAGGTCGCGGTCGACCCGGCGACGCACAACATCCGCGCCAACCTGATCCTGCACATCAACAAGGACACGGTGGACAAGCTGATCGACGCCGGGCTGTGAGGCCGGTCTGACGCTGGTTTCTGTGGCCCCTCCCGTTTGAAGGACCTTTTCCGAATTCCCAGCACCGTCATTGCGAGCGCAGCGAAGCAATCCGGGGCCGCTCGCACCGGCCCCTGGATTGCTTCGTCGGCTTCGCCTCCTCGCAATGACGGTGGGGTTTCTTGAAAGGTCTCTCGGGCGGGAGAGGCGACGCAAAGAGCCACCTCTCGATGAAAGTCGGTCGCCCCGCATGACGGATCTGTTCCTCGACCTCCAGGGCATCGGCAAGCGCTTCGGCGGCGTGCATGCCCTGCGCGAGGTCGATTTCGATCTCGCCGCCGGCGAGGTGCATTGCCTGGTCGGCGAGAACGGCTGCGGCAAGAGCACGCTGATCAAGATCATCGCCGGCGTGCTGGCGCCGGAGCCGGGCGGCCGCATCGCCATCGGCGGCGAGGCGATCGGGCATCTGACCCCGGTCGAATCGGTGCGCCGCGGCATCCAGGTGATCTATCAGGACCTGTCGCTGTTCCCGAACCTGACCGTGGCCGAGAACATCGGCATCGGCCACCATGTCGGCCGCAGCTTCACCCCGGCGCGCTGGGCCGCGATCCGCGATTCGGCTCGGGCGGCGATGGCGCGGATCGGCGTGCGGCTGGACCCCGAGGCGCTGGTCGGGTCGCTCAACATCGCCAGCCGCCAGCTGGTCGCGATTTGCCGGGCGCTGGCCGCTGACGCGAAGCTGGTGATCATGGACGAGCCGACGGCGTCCCTGACCCGGACCGAGGTCGACGCCCTGCTGCGGCTGGTGCTGGACCTGAAGGCGCACGGCATCTCCACCCTGTTCGTCAGCCACCGGCTGGACGAGGTGATGGAGATCGCCGACCGGGTGACGGTGATGCGCGACGGCCGCAAGGTCGGCACCTGGCCGGCGGCGGAGATGGACGCCAGGCGCATGGCCTTCCTGATGACCGGCAAGGAGTTCCACTACGATGTCCTCGACCCCGGCGCCACGCGGGCCGAGCCCGTGCTGGAGGTGAAGGGGCTCAGCAAGGCGGGCGAATTCGCAGATATCGGCTTCACCGTGCATCGCGGCGAGATCCTGGGCATCACCGGGCTGCTCGGCTCCGGCCGCACCGAGATGGCGCTGTCGCTGTTCGGCATGAACCCGGCCGATGCCGGCGAGGTCCGGGTCGAGGGCCGGCCGGTGCGGATCGGGTCGCCGCGCCAGGCGATCCGCCAGGGTATCGCCTATGTGTCGGAGGACCGGCTGACGCTCGGCCTCGTCCTGCCGCAGTCGATCGCGCGCAACGCCACCGTCACCATCCTCGACCGGCTGACCTCGGCCTTCGGGCTGATCCGGCGCCGGGCCGCGAACGACCAGGTGCAGGGCGCCATCCGGTCGCTCAACATCAAGGTGTCGGACCCGGAGAACCCGGTGCGCACCCTGTCCGGCGGCAACCAGCAGCGCGTGGTGCTGGCGAAATGGATCGCGACCAGGCCGAAGCTGCTGATCCTGGACAGCCCGACGGTCGGCGTCGACATCGCCAACAAGGACGGGATCTACGAGGTGGTGAAGCGCCTGGCGGCCGCGGGCATGGCCGTGGTCATGATCTCCGACGAGATCCCGGAGGTGCTGTACCACTGCCACCGCATCCTGGTGATGCGGCAGGGGCGGATCACCGGCGAAGTCCGGCCGCACCAGACGTCGGAGGCCGAGCTGAGGCAGAGAGTGAATGGCTGAGACCATAACTTTGGCGCCGGCGGAGCGGCCGCCGCTGCTCGGCCGCCTGCTGCGGCGGACCGAGTTCTACCTGGTGGTGGTGATCGCCGCGGCGGTGGTCGGGCTCGGCCTCGCCACGCCGAACTTCCTGACGCTGGGGAACCTGTCGAACCTTGCCAACTCCTACGCCGTCACCGGCGTGCTGGCGGCGGGGCTGCTGGTGGTGCTGATCTCCGGCAACATCGACATCTCCTTCGCCGCCACCACCATGGTGGCGCAATACGCGGCGGCGCTGTTCGCGCTCAACGTCGTCGGCCGGGCCGGGACCGGCGTGCCGGTGCTGGACTGGGCCATCGTCTTCGCCGTGGCCATGGCGGTCGGGCTGGCGCTGGGTCTCTTCAACGCCGCCATCGTCTACCGGTTCAGGGCGTCGTCGATCATCGTCACCATCGCGACGATGAACCTGTTCTTCGGCCTGTTGATGTTCTTCTCGCGCGGCAAGCAGATCTTCAACCTGCCGACCTTCTTCTTCAAAGGCGTGCTGGTGCAGCTGCCGCTGCCGGACGGCAGCACCCTGCGCATCACCATCCAGATGCTGGCGCTGGTGGCGGCGCTGCTGGCGACCTGGGCGCTGCTGAACCAGACCGCGATCGGCCGGCAGATCTACGCCATGGGCGGCAATCCGGAGGCGGCCAAGCGCCTGGGCTTCGGCATGGGCCGGCTGCACATGTTCGTGTTCGGCTATCTCGGCGCCATGGCCGGCGTCGCCGCCATCATCCATGCCCAGCTGCAGCAGCAGGTGGCGCCGAACGTACTGGTGGGTCGCGAGCTCGACGTGCTGGCCGCCGTGGTGCTGGGCGGGGCCAGCCTGCTCGGCGGCGTCGGCACGGTGCTCGGCACGGTGCTGGGCATCGCGCTGCTGGCCGTGCTGCAGAACGGGCTGATCATGGTCGGCGTGTCCTCCTACTGGACCCAGGTCTGCACCGGGCTCGTGATCCTGGTCAGCGTCTGCATCACCGCTTCCAGCGACCGTATGAAGAGCCGGAGGAAGAGCCGTGGCCCCCTCTAATCCAACGGCGTCTGATCCCGCCGTCTCCGCGCGCTCGCCGCTCCGCCTCGACCCGGTGCTGGCCGGGCTGTCGCTGCTGCTGGTCGCGGTGGTGCTGGTGTTCTCGCTGGTGGTGGGCGAACGCTTCCTGTCCGCCGCCAACCTGCAGTCGATCGCCTTCCAGCTGCCGGAGCTCGGCGTGCTGGCGCTGGCGATGATGATCACGCTGGTCTGCGGCGGGCTGAACCTGTCGGTGATCTCCACCGCCAACCTCTCGGCGCTGCTGATGGGCTGGATCATGGTCCAGGGCGGCGGGGCCGAGGCCGGGGGCGGGACCATCCTGCTGGCGGTCCTGGCCGGGCTGGCGCTGGCCTCGCTGTGCGGCGCGGTCAACGGCGTGATCATCGCCTATGTCGGCGTGTCGCCGATCCTGGCGACGCTCGGCACCATGATCCTGTTCAAAGGCCTCGCCATCGGCTTCACCCGCGGCAACGTCATCGGCGGCTTTCCGGAGGGCATCCTGTTCCTCGGCAACGGCATGGTCGGGCCAGTGCCGATGCCGCTCTTCGTCTTCGCCCTCTGCGCCTTGCCGGTCGCGGTCCTGCTGAACCGCACGCCCTTCGGCGTCAACCTGTACCTGATAGGCTCGAACGAGCAGGCGACGCGCTTCTCCGGCGTCGACACGCGGCGGATGCTGCTGTGGACCTACACCCTGTCCGGCCTGCTCTGCGGCGTCGCCGGCCTGGTGCTGATGGCGCGGTTCAACTCGGCCAATGCCAGCTACGGCGAAAGCTACCTGCTGGTCACCATCCTGGCGGCGGTGCTGGGCGGCACCGACCCGTTCGGCGGCTTCGGCAAGGTCGGCGGGCTGGTGCTGGCGCTGGTGATCCTTCAGGCCATCTCCAGCGGCTTCAACCTGCTCGGCTTCAGCACCCACCTGACCCTCGCCATCTGGGGCGGCATCCTGCTGCTGGTGATGGCGGTCGGCTACCTCCGCGCCCGGCTGACGCGGCAGTCGGCCTGATATCAACGGCCTCTGAGATCGACTCTTCTGTCCCTTCCCCGTCATGGCGAGGCGCGGAGCGCCGTGGCCATCCAGGGGGCCGTCCACATATGGATGGCCACGCCCCTTCGGGGCTCGCCATGACGGGTTAATATTTCGTGCTGGCGCTCTAACCCTCCACCTCCCCGCCCTCCGCCGCCACCGCCGCCAGCCAGCGGCGGATCACGGCCTCCTCCTCCGGCGTCAGCCCGGCGGCAAGCTGCCGCTCCAGTACCAGCACGCGCTCACGGCAGCGGGCCAGCAGGGCCCGGCCGCTGTCGGTGATCTCCAGGGTCAGGATGCGGCCATGCACCGGATGCGGCCGCCGCACCACCGACCCGGCGCGCTCCAGATTGGCGACGATGACGCTGACCGTCTGCGGTGTCAGCAGGGTCAGGCGCGCCAGGTCGGCGCCGGACAGGCCGGGATAGGCCGCGATCATGGTCATGATCGTGAATTGCGGCGGCGTCACCTCCAGATCGGCCAGGGCGCGCTCGACCCGCAGCCGGTAGGTGCCGCTGGCCTGCCGCAGCAGATAGCCGAAATACCCGGCCTCGCCCCGCTTGCCCTCGCCCGGGCGCGGAATCGCCGGCCCGTCGCCGCGCTTGACCATAGTATCAGAGCTCTTATATGTTGTTCGTGCTCTGATATTATCCCGAACCTCCGGAAAGGGCCATCGCCATGTCGGCCGACCCCGACGCAGACGTCCCGGATCTCCGCCCTGTCGAGGACGAGGCCGCCGTCGCCGCCTGCTGGCCGCTGATGCGGCAGCTGCGGCCGCATCTGGAGTCGGCGGCGGAGCTCACGGCGCGCTGGCGCCGCCAGGCCGATTCCGGGTACCGGCTGGTGGCGCTGTGGCGCGGCGGCTCGCCCGTGGCGCTGGCCGGCTTCCGGGTGCAGGAGAACCTGGTCTACGGCCCGCATCTCTACGTAGACGACCTGGTCACCGACGAGGCCGAGCGCAGCTTCGGCCACGGCGCCCGGTTGATGGAATGGCTGGCGCAGGAGGGGCGGGCGCTGGGCTGCGCCCGGCTGGTGCTCGACACCCCGCTGACCAATGTGCTGGGCCACCGCTTCTACTACCGCTGCGGCCTGGTCGCGACCGCGCTGCGCTTCGGCCTGCCGCTGGCCTGAGGCGATTCAAGGAGGACTCGATGCCGTTCAGGATCTTTCTCGCCGGCGCCAGCGGCGCCGTCGGCCGCCGCCTGGTGCCGCTGCTGCGCGACACCGAGCACCAGGTCTCCGGCACCACCCGCGATCCGGCCAAGGCCGAGGCGCTGCGCCGGCTCGGCGCCGAGCCGGTGGTGGTCGACGTGTTCGACGCCGAGGCCCTGTCCCGCGCCGTCGCTTCGGCGCGGCCGGAGGTGGTGATCCATCAGCTGACCGACCTGCCGCCAGGCCTCGACCCCGCGCGCATGGCCGAGGCCGCGCCGCGCAACGCCCGCATCCGCAGCGAAGGCACGCGCAACCTGGTCGCCGCGGCGCGGGAGGCCGGGGCACGGCGGCTGATCGCGCAAAGCATCGCCTGGGTCTACCAGCCGGGCACGCCGCCCTATGCCGAGGACCACCCGCTCGACCGGTCGGCCGACAACCCGCGGCGGACCAGCATCGACGGCGTGATCGCGCTGGAGACGCAGGTGCTGCACACTCCGCCGCTCGAGGGCATCGTGCTGCGCTACGGCCAGTTCTACGGCCCGGGCACCGGCGCCGATGCGCCGCCGGGGCCGGGCGCGGTGCATGTCGACGCCGCGGCACAGGCGGCGCTGCTGGCGGTCGACCGCGGCCGGCCCGGCATCTTCAACGTCGCCGAGCCGGGCGGCCCGGCTTTGGTCGAGAAGGCGGTGCGCGAGCTCGGCTGGGACGCCGGGTTCCGGCTTCCTGCCTAGGGCGGAGTGAATTGAGGTCGGGTCACGTCAGTGCATTGGGCGGGGCTGACAGGCGTTTTCGCGTTGCCTCTCGCGCCGGACGCGGGAGAGGTCGGACGTCCGAAGGACGGCCGGGTGAGGGCTGGTCCCGGCCTCGACGAAATCCCCTCACCCGGAGCCGCTTCGCGTCTCCGACCTCTCCCGCAAGCGGGAGAGGCGACATCTCACCGACCCGATGTGATCGCATGGCCTGATCTGGCCTGAACACATCCCGCTCTGGGGCTTCATCGAGGGAGGAAGGCCATGTCCGCTTTGCATCCTGGTCCGCAGCCGATGCGGCTGATGCTCCTGGTGGCCGGCGGCGCGGCCGTGGTCGCGCTCGCAGCGCTGTGGGGCACCCGTCCGGCCGATGTCCCTGCCGCCGTTCCGGCGATGCCGGCCCATGTCCACGCCCAGGCGGAGGGTCAGGCTCGGACGGGCGCGGCGCCGGGCGCCCGGCCGGCGACGGTGGTCAAGCCGCTGTCCTGCGAGGCGCTGCCGAACGTGCCGGGCAAGTCGATCACCACCGCCACGGTCGACTTCCCGCCCGGCGCCTACACCCCGGCGCACCGGCACCCCGGCTCGGTCACCGCCTTCGTGATCCGGGGCGCGGTGCGGTCGCAGCTGGCCGGCAGCCCGGCCCAGGTCTACGGCCCCGGAACCACCTGGTTCGAGCCGCCGGGCGCGCTGCACCTCTTCGCCGAGAACGCCAGCGCCACCGAGCCGGCGCAGATCCTCGCCGTCTTCGTCGCCGACGACAATTGCGGGCCGCTGGTGATCCCGGAAAGATAGGAGGGGGCGGGGTGATGTGACCGCGCCGAGATCGGCAGGGATCGAACCTTTGCGGTCATCTGAGGGAGAGCCTCATTCTTGACACATTGGGTGGCTGAACTCGATACAATCTCACGACACCAGATTCTCATCTGTCGTCGTCGAGACCCGACAGAAAATCTTCGATATACCGTCTCTGCCCTTTAGATAGATCGTCGCGCTTCCCAATTCGCTCAAAAGTCGAATGCAGGTTTAGTATCTCCGCCTGCACCAGTCTTTGTAGATCATCTGCGGGCAGATTCGTATCTATGACCCAGCCATGTTTTTGTTCCGGATAAAAACTAAATAGCCAATCATGAAGTATCTCAATTGCTGTCCATCGCGGCCATCCTTCCTCATTCTCCACGATCATTGCCAGTATAGGGATGGCCGGGATGATCGCAGGATAGTAGGTTCCCGCTTCCGAATTTCCGAATGCATATTCCGTATGCATTACCGATTGCCACGAAGATGCTTCATCATGCGTGTCTAGAATCTTCCTTAATTCAGTCGGTATTGCCCCGCTGGAGTTGCTCGGCGGCTGCATCCACTGACTCCAATCTTGCGCGGCGATCGCGTCGTGTATGACGGACCGGGCACTCTTCCTATCGTCCATTGGCTAAAGCTCTTCGCGACCCGTCTTCCCATACCGCAGCCTAGCCTTGCTGTAATTCGGTTGAACAGCCACGAGGTGGCCTAAGACAGCCTCTGACCGACTTCTATCTCGTCGAGTTGGTCGAAGCAGACGGACCGCTTCCCGCCCTTGCGGAACGGGGCTCAGTGAGTGGAGTGCCCCCTGTGGTGAGACAGGGGGCACTCCAGCGCGGCGGAAGTCCGCTAAAAGTGCACTGTCACCGTATTCCCTTGCTAGCGTCCGTGGACCGCACCCCTGGACTGAGACACGGGAATTAGGGTTACATGGGTTGATCGTAGGCGCGATGCCCGACAAGCCCAGGGCAGCCACCCGTAGTTTCTCCCCCACGTTCCATTGCCGACGCCGTGGTGCGATGGCGCGGGAATTCCGCAGTGCTTCGCCTTGCATGCGCCTCGGACGCATCGATCCCTGATATCCCTGAGATGTACGCGACCTAGACCTCGGGGTGATTACGTCTCCATTGCACACGGAGGTAATGAAACACATCGGAAAACGGACGATCAGCAGGAGACGAATATGAGCCCGGACAGCATCTCACACCCCGGTCGACCGGGGCCCGACGAGTTGGTTCCGTCGCGCTACGCGCTGCGGGTCGGCGAGATCGACGTGCTCGTGGTCAGCGATGGCGTCCTGCCGCTGCCGACCGCGATGTTGGCCCACAACGTCGACCCGGCCGCGCGGGCGGCCTGGCTGAAGGACATGTTCCTGCCGCCGGACGCGTTCGATTGGGCGCTGAACGTGGTCGTGGTGCGGAGCGGCGATCAGACCATACTCGTCGACGCCGGGCTGGGCTTCGACCCGGACTTGCACCTGCCGCGGGCCGGGCAGTTGATCAAGCGGCTGGAGGCCGCCGGCATCGATCTCGCCTCCGTGACCGATTTGGTGCTGACCCACATGCATATGGACCATGTCGGTGGGCTGCTCGTCGACGGGGTGAAGGACCGGCTGCGCCCGGACCTGCGGATCCACGTGTCGGCCGCCGAGGTCAAGTTCTGGGAGGCGCCCGATTTCTCCCACGTCTCCATGCCGCCGGGGTTCCCGGACGCGCTTCGGTCGGCCGCCAA
>NZ_JAHVDK010000012.1:0-209284 GCF_051487185.1 Inquilinus limosus | reverse complement strand
CGCGGCTGCGGCAGCTGCGCCACCTTCGGCGGCTCCGGCCGCTGCGCCGGCGGCTTCGGCGCCGGCGGGGTCTTCGCCGCGGCCGGCGGCGGCGGCGCATCGGCGTCGCCGGTGGCCTCGGGGGCCGGCGGCCGCTCCGGCGCGATCTCGCCGGTCGCGCCCTCGGTCACCGCATCGGCGCTGACGATCTCCACCGGCACGACCGCGATGGCCGGCGCGTCGCGCCGGAACAGCGGCAGCCCGAACATCAGCACGATCAAGAGGATCGCGTGAAGGGCCAGGGAGATGAGCAAACTGGGACGCATGGGACGGGGTCAGCGCCTCTGAGCCGGTGCGGTGGTCGCGGGGGCCGGCGTCAGGGCCGCCTGGCCCTTGGGCGTCTCGGAGATCAGCGCCACCCGGGTAAAGCCGGCGGCGGTGATGGCCCCCATCACCTGCATGATCCGGCCATAGGCCAGCGCCTGGTCGCCGAACACGAAGATGCGGGTCTCGTTGGCGCCGCCACCCGCCGCCGAGGCCTGCGCCTTGGCGATCGCGGTCAGCATCGGCACCAGCTCCTCCATCGCCACCTGCTTCTTCTGCACGTAGATCTGACCCTGGGCGTCGATGGTGACCTGGAGCGGCTCCTCCTTGGTCGGGATGTTCTGGGCCCGCGTCTGCGGCAGATCGACCGGCACGCCGACGGTCAAGAGCGGCGCCGTGACCATGAACACGATCAGCAGCACCAGCATCACGTCGACAAAGGGCGTGACGTTGATGTCCGAATTGGGGCGCAGGGTGCGGCGGCCGCCGCGCCCGCGACCGGTGGCGTGGGAGAGCGAGACACCCATCAGCTGCGGTCCTCGAGATAGCGCGACAGGATCGCGCCGAATTCGCCGGCGAAGTTCTCCAGCCGCTCGGCATACTTGTTCAGGTCGTTCGAGAACTTGTTGTAGGCGGTGGTGGCCGGGATCGCGGCGAACAGGCCGATGGCGGTGGCGAACAGCGCCTCGGCGATGCCCGGCGCCACCACGGCGAGGCTGGTGTCGGCCTGGGCGGCGATCGACTGGAACGAGTTCATGATGCCCCAGACCGTGCCGAACAGACCGACGAAGGGCGCGGTCGACCCGACCGAGGCCAGCACGGTCATGCCGCGCTCGACCCGCCCGAGCTCGCGCGTCATGGTCACCTGCATCACCCGGTCGATGCGCTGCTGCAGCCCGGCGCGCATGCTGCCGGAGGAGCCGATGCCGCGGTCGGCGGCGATGCGCCATTCCTTCATGCCCGCCGAGAAGGTGGCGGCCATCGGGTCCGGCGGGTTGGCGCCGACCTGGTCGTAGAGGTCGTCGAGCGACCCGCCGGACCAGAACGCATCCTCGAAGGCATCGGCCTTGCGGTTCAGCCGCCGCACCCGCACCCACTTCTCGAAGATGATCGCCCAGCACCAGACGGATGCCGCCAGCAGCAGCAGCATCACGAATTTGACGATCACGTCGGCCTGCAGGAACAAGCCCCACATGGTCATGTTGTGCACGGCCCCCTGGCCGACCGCCTGGGCGGTTTCGATCACCGACTGCTCCATACCTTCGCCCTTCCTACGCCGCGTGCGACGCGGTCTGACCTTTGATCGCGTTGAAGACTTCGCGCAGCCGGGGCGGCATGCGCGCCGCCCGGCCGTCGCGAGTGATGCAGGCCAATTTCAGCAGGATTGTGACGATCTCATCGTCACCACGCCGGATCGCCTGCGACATTTCGAGACTGGCGCCGCCGATCGCCGTCACCCGGGTCTCGACCGTAAGCTGGTCGTCGAGTCGGGCGGAACGGCGATAGTCGATGGCGCAATGGCGCACGGCGAAGGCTATGCCGGTCTCGGCCAGCATCGACCACTGCTCGAAGCCGGCCGTGCGCAAGAGCTCCGTCCGCGCCCGCTCGGCGAAGCGCAGATAGGAGGCGTGATAGACGATTCCCGACCCGTCCGTGTCCTCCCAATAGACCCGGACGGAGAAAAGATGAGGCGCGGTCAAGGCTCGTCTTCCGGCAGGAGGTCGAGCTGCGGCGTCTCGCGCTTCGGCGCGGCGAGGCCGAGCGCGCGGTAGCCGCGGTCGCCCAGCATGCGGCCGCGCGGGGTGCGCAGCAGCAGGCCTTGCTGCAGCAGATAGGGCTCGATCACTTCCTCGATCATGTCGCGCTGCTCGCTCAGCGCCGCCGCCAGGGTTTCGACACCGACCGGGCCGCCGCCGTAATTCTCCGCGATCATGCGCAGATAGCGCCGGTCCATGGCGTCGAGCCCGGCCTCGTCGACGTCGAGGCGGCGCAGCGCCTGGTCGGCGGCGCGGGCGTCGATCCGGTCCAGCCCCGCCACCGCGCCGAAATCGCGCACCCGGCGCAGGAGGCGGCCGGCGATGCGCGGGGTGCCGCGAGAGCGCTTGGCGATCTCGTGCGCCCCCTCCTCCGTCAGTGGGCAGCCGAGCAGCCGGGCGCCGCGGGCGACGATCGATTCGAGCTCCGGCGTGCCGTAGAAGTTCAGGCGCAGCGGGATGCCGAAGCGGTCGCGCAGCGGCGTGGTGATCAGGCCGGACCGGGTGGTGGCGCCGACCAGGGTGAAGGGCGGCAGGTCGATGCGGACCGACCGCGCCGCCGGCCCCTCGCCGATGATCAGGTCGAGCTGGAAGTCCTCCATCGCCGGGTAGAGGATCTCCTCCACCGCCGGGTTCATGCGGTGGATCTCGTCGATGAACAGCACGTCGCGCGGCTGCAGGTTGGTCAGGATCGCCGCCAGGTCGCCGGCGCGGGCGATCACCGGGCCGGAGGTGGCGCGGAAACCGACTCCGAGCTCGCGCGCCACGATCTGGGCCAGCGTGGTCTTGCCCAGGCCGGGCGGGCCGAACAGCAGCACGTGGTCCAGCGCCTCGGCCCGGCTGCGGGCGGCGGTGACGAAGACGCGGAGATTGTCGCAGACCTCGCGCTGGCCGACGAAATCCTCAAGCGTCTGCGGCCGTAGCGAGGCATCGTCATCGCCCTGGCGCTCGCCGGTGACGATGCGATCGTCGTCGGGGCCGCTCATGACGCCAGCTCACGCAGGGCCGCGGGGATGATCGCCGACACCGCCGCGTCGGGACCCAGCTTGCCGCCGGCCTTGGCCACGGCGGCGAAGGCCTCGGCCCGGCCATAGCCGAGATTGACCAGGGCCGAGACGGCATCGGCCGTGGCGCCGGACTCCGCCGGGGCGGCGGCGGCGGCGGTGTGGAAGGCTGCGACGACCGGTCCCAGGGCGATGCCGCCGACCTTGTCCTTCAGCTCAGATGCGATGCGGCCGGCCAGCTTCGGGCCGACGCCCTCGGCCCGGGCCAGCATCGCCTTGTCGCCGGCGGCGACGGCGGTCGCCACCTGGTCCGGCGACAGCACCGACAGGATGGCGAGGGCGACCTTGGCCCCCACCCCCTGCACCGTGGTCAAGAGGCGGAACCAGTCGCGCTCAGCCGTGTCGGCGAAGCCGTAGAGATGGATGTGGTCCTCGCGCACATGGGTCTCGATGTGCAGCGACACCGCCTCGCGCGGGCCGCCGAGCAGACCGAGGGTGCGGCGCGAGCAGAAGACGAGATAGCCGACGCCGTTGCAGTCGACCACCGCATGGTCGGCCCCGGCGCTGTCGAGCAGGCCGCGCAGCCGGGCGATCATCGCGCCACCTGCAGCCGAATGCCGGCGAGGCTGGCCTCGGTCTGGCGGTGATGGGCGTGGCAGATCGCGACCGCCAGCGCGTCGGCTGCGTCCGGGGTCCGGAAGGTGGCGCCGGGCAGCAGCATCCGCACCATGTGCTGGACCTGGGTCTTGTCGGCATGGCCAGCGCCGACCACCGATTTCTTGATGTGGTTGGCGCCGTATTCCGCGACTCGCAGGCGGGCCTTGGCCGGCACCAGCAGCACCACGCCGCGGGCGAGGCCGAGCTTCAGGGTCGAGGTCGGGTTCTTGTTGACGAAGGTCTCCTCGACCGCCGCCTCGTCCGGCGCCCAGGCGCGCAGCACCTCGGCCAGGCCGTCATGGAGCTGCACGAGGCGGGTGGCGAGATCGGCCTTGTCGTCGGAATCGACGCTGCCGTCGGCGACGTAGCGCAGCCGGTTGCCGTCGACGTCGAGAATGCCCCAGCCGGTGTGGCGCAGCCCAGGATCGAGGCCGAGAATCCTCATCGGCGCCCCGTCCCCCCTGCCCTGGCCATCCCCCGCAATGCCATCACCCCTCCGCCGGCTCAGGCCATGAGCCGCGCCATGACCTCGTCCGGGATCTCGTAATTGGCCGAGACCCGCTGCACGTCGTCGTTGTCCTCGAGCGTCTCCAAGAGTTTCAGCAACGACGCCGCCTGCTCCTCGTTCAGCGCCACGGTGTTGAGCGGCCGCCAGACCAGGCCGGACGAATCCGGCGTGCCGAACTTCTCCTCCAGCGCGTCGCGCACGGCGGCGAAGCCCTCGACCGAGGTGGTGACGGTGTGGGTCTCGCCGTCGCTCTGCACGTCGTCGGCGCCCGCCTCCAGCGCCGCCTCGAACATCGCGTCGGCGTCGGCCGCCTTGGCCGCGAACACCAGCTCGCCGACCCGGTTGAACATGAAGCTGACCGAATTGGTCTCGCCCAGCGACCCGCCGTGCTTGGTGAAAGTCGAGCGCACCTCGGCGGCGGTGCGGTTGCGGTTGTCGGTCAGCGCCTCGACGATGACGGCGATGCCGGCCGGGCCATAGCCCTCGTAGCGAATCTCCACATAGTCGCTGTCATCGGCGCCGCCAGCGGCGCGCTTGATCGCCCGCTCGATATTGTCCTTCGGCATGTTCTCCTTGCGCGCGGCCTGGATGGCGGCGCGCAGGCGCGGATTCATCGCCGGGTCGGGCAGGCCGAGCTTGGCCGACACCGTGATCTCGCGCTGGAGCTTGGTGAAGATCTTGGCCCGCTTGGCGTCCTGGGCGCCTTTGCGGTGCATGATGTTCTTGAACTGGGAATGACCGGCCATGGGGCTGCGCCTGACTGACTTTGGAAACTCGCGGCGGGAGACATATGCGGCCGGCCTGGCGACGGCAAGCGCCACCGCACGATCACCCGCGCCGCGTTAGGCCCAGACTATGGCGGTTTTGTGGTCCCGAGGGAAGACCCGACGAATTTTCGTCTGAGCAAGAATCTATTTCGATGCAATTAGATAGCTGCAATTTCACAGAAATAGGATGAATAGAATCAGCTCGCTGCCTCCGCGGGGGCGAAGCCGCTCGGCCAGGCCGGCGCCAGCCGGCCGCCGATGCGCAGCGGCTCGACCCGCCGCGCGAGTCCCGTCGCCTCGTCGGTCTCCAGCACCAGGCCGCAGATCGTCGGCTGGCCTTCGGCCGGGGTCAGCCTTTCGGTCGGCATCTTGCGGACGAAGCGGGCGATCGCCGGCTCCTTCACCATGCCGATGACGCTGTCGTAGTCGCCGCACATGCCGGCATCGGTCTGGTAGGCGGTGCCGCCCGGCAGGATCTGCAGATCCGCAGTCGGGATATGGGTGTGGGTGCCGATCACCAGCGTCACCCGGCCGTCGAGATGGTGGCCCATCGCCATCTTCTCGCTCGACGCCTCGCCGTGGAAATCGACCAGGATGGCGTCGACCATCCCGGGCATGGCGGTGTCGGCCAGCAGCTTGTCGGCGGCGGCGAAGGGGTCGTCGAGCGCGTCCATGAACAGCCGCGCCATCAGATTGACCACCAGCACCTGGCGGCCGCCGCGGGCCGGCAGCAGCGTCGCCCCCCGTCCCGGCGTGCCGGCCGGGTAGTTGGCCGGGCGCACCATTCGCGGGTCGCGGTCGATGGCGCCCAGCAGCTCGCGCTGGTCCCAGACATGGTTGCCGGTGGTCAGGCAGTCGACGCCGGCATCGTAGAACTCCTCGGCGATCTTGGGGGTGATGCCGAAGCCGCCGGCCGAGTTCTCGCCGTTGACCACCACGAAATCGAGGTCGAGGCGCTGCCGCAGCCGCGGCAGCTGCGCCATCACCGCGGTGCGGGCCGCGCGGCCGACGACGTCCCCGAGAAAGAGAATGCGCATCCGAAATCCGTACTCGTCCTAACGCTCGATGCGGATCGCCTCGCGATCCGTCACGATCCAATCCAAAGCCTCGTCATGCAACCCGACCGGCACGGCCTCGACCTCCTGCCCGGCATAGCCGACGCCGACCGCCACCACCGGCCGCTGCGCCCGCAACCCGGCCAGGGTGCGGTCGTAGAAGCCGGCGCCGTAGCCCATGCGGAAGCCCTTGCGGTCGAAGCCGAGCAGCGGCACGAACAGCAGATCCGGCATCCGTTCCGGCGCCGAGTGCGCGGGCACCGACACGCCGAACACGCCGGGGACCAGCGGCGCCCCGGGCGTCCAGTCGCGGAAGATCAAGGGCTGCCCCTTGCCCTGCACCACCGGCACGCAGGCGGCGTGGCCGCGATCGATCGCCGCCCGCAGCAGCGGCAGCGGATCGAGCTCGTCCTCGATCGGGAGATAGCCGCTGACCACGCCGCCCCGGGGAAAGGGAATCGCCTCGAGCGCGATGTCGCGCAGCCGCTCGCCCGCCCCGGCGCCGTACTGCTCGTGATAGGCCGCACGCCGTTCCCGCGCGGCGGCCCGGAACGCCTTCTTGGCGTCGCGCAGCTCGGTCCCGTCAGGCATTGCTGGAAGAGAAAGAAGTCGCAGCGGAGCCGCCTCGGCCGGTGGTCATGTTGTCTCCTCTTGGGCCCTGCAACAGCAGGTGGGCGCCGTGTGTCCGAGACCACGGTCCCGGCAGGGACAGCTCCCAAAGAGAAGCGCATCGGCCCCAGGGACAAAGCGACCTGTCGTACCGCGCAGCCCCGCTGGAGGAACAGATTTAGGGCGTCTCGACCCGGGCTGCAATGGCCTCGATCCGATCCGCGAGTTTCTGCAGCCGCTCCGCCAGCTCAGGGTCCTCCAGCGGCGACGGCGCCGGCGCGGCCGCCGGCACCCCCGGCACCTTGCCCTCGCGCAGGTCGAGCAGCTCGTCGCCCAGCATCAGGCCGACCATGACCATGAGATGCATGTCGGTCGCCGACCGCACCGACCCCTGGATCTCGCGGATCCGCTCCGCCAGGAAGGCGGCGACCTCGCGGACGCGCCCCTCCTGCCCGTCCTCGCAGGCGATCGGATACACGCGGTTGTTCAGAGTGATTTCGACCCGGGCCACGGCGCTACTTTTCCAAAAGGGTCTCGATGCGCTGGATCACCTGGTTGACCCGCGCCGCCACCGTCGCCGTGTCCTCGCGCAGCTCGGTCTCGATCTCGGTCATCGCCTGCGCACGCACGCGGTCCGCGATCTCGTCGATCTGCTTCTGGCGACGCTCCGCCTGGGCCGCGACGGCGGCATCCAGGCGCTCCAGGGCGCGTTCCAGGCGGTCCAGCTCGGCGGTCAACCCGCTCATCGGCGGGACTCCAGATCCAGGATCATTCGGGTGAAACTATGCGCCGCCCGGCCCCCCGTCAACGGACGCATCCGGAACCGCCACCCCGAAGGTGCCGGCGAAGGCGACCAGCCGCCCCCAGGTGCGGCGGTCGAGCGGCACGCCGAGCGCGGCGCGCTGCGCCGCCTCGCGCTTCTCCGGGTCGCCCGGCGCCATCACCTCCTGCCCCGGCTGCGCCGGCTGCGCCCGCAGATCGGCGAGAATCGCCGCGATCGACGACTCGAAGCCCGTCGCGGCGAAGGCCTGCGGCTTCAGCAGCAGGAAGAAGTGCCCGATGGTCACCGGCTTGCCCGGGCCGGTGAACTTGCCCATGCGCAGGCCATGCGGCATGCCGGTCAGGGCGGCGCACAGGATCTCGACCATCATCGCCAGGCCGGCGCCCTTGTAGCCGTAGCCCAGCCCGCCGACCGGGATCAGGCCGGTGGCGACATGCGGATCGGTGGTGGCGATTCCGTCAGGGCCGACCGCAACCTCCGGCGGCAGCTTCGTGCCGGTGTCGCGCCGCAGATGCACGCGGTTGAGCGGGACGGCGCTGGTCGCCATGTCGAGCAGCACCGGCTCCTCGCCAGGCGCCGGGGCGGCGAAGCTGACCGGATTGGTGCCGAAGAAGGGCTTCACGCCGCCATGCGGCACCACCAGCGCATCGGCATGGGTGCAGCCGAAGGCGACGAAGCCGCGCCGTGCGGCCTCCAACGTGTAGACGCCGGTGGCGCCGTGATGGGCCGAGCGGGTGACCACGGCGGCGGCCAGGCCCGTCTCCTCCGCCACCTGCGCCGCCTCGTCGACGGCGCGGTAGCTGGCGAGATGGCCGAGGCCGCCATCGGCGTCGACGACGACGCAGGCCGACGCGGTGCGGGTCGCGGTCACTGCCGGGGCGGGATTGACCCGACGGTTCTCGAGCTGGTCCAGATAGAACGGCACCAGCCGCACGCCATGGGTGTCGACACCGCGGGCCGAGGCGTCGGTCATCGCCCGCGCCGTCGCCGCCGCGCTGTCCACAGACATCCCGGCGCCGCGCAGCAGCGCCGCCGCGAAGTCTTCCAGCACCGCCCGCTGCAGACGCACACCCTCGAACCGTTCCATCCCGACTCTCCGAAATCCCTCTCGACCGTCGCTACGGTCGTTTTGTCCGACCTGTCTAGCGCACGGCCGAGAGGGTCTCCAGACCTTATCGGGATGACACGGCATACCCGCCGTAGCGCAGGCCATAGCCGAAGGGATACAGCGGCGCCCGGCTGTCATAGGGCGCGTCCGACGCCTGGGCCAGCACGGCGGCCATCGAGGACGGCAGCTCGAACGGCAGGCGGCCGCGCGGCCGGGCCTTGCCCTGCAGCACGTCCAGCAGGGCGTCGTCGGTGATCCCGAAATTGCCGATCAGCGCGGTGGCGCGGCTGCTGACATCGGTCAGCACCGCCGGCCGGTCGAGATAGACGGTGACCACCGTCGGCACCACGGCCGAGGCCCGCTTGATCGCCTCGTAATCCGGATCGCCGTCGCGGAAATCCAGCCGACCCTCATGCTGCCGGCTGCCGAAGGTGTAGTTCGGGTGCAGAATCTCGTAGGGCGCCGCCGCCCGCACCAGGGCGAAGTCGGCCTGGCCGGGATCGTCGACCACGGTGAAGCCGCGGGCCCGGATCGTCGCCGCGTCGACGCCGTGCAGCCACACCCGCCGCAGCAGCGGGTTCAACGGCAGCATCGGACGGCCCCGGCCGATGCCGCGCACCGCCACCGGCTTGTTCTCGAGCAGCACCAGCGAGGCCTGCTGGGCCGCCTTCCCTTCCGCCACGAAGCGGGCATTGCCGGCGATGCGGCCGGCCGCCGCCTCGTCGACATAGGGGTTCTCGAACAGGCCGAGCGCGAATTTCTGCTCCAGGATGCGGACCACCGACTGGTCGATCCGGCGCTCGCTCAATTGGCCGGCACGCACCGCCTGCACGATCGGCGCCGGATCGTCGCTGGTGCCGCCGAACTGGTCGATGCCGGCATCGATCGCCTTGACGAAGCGCTGCTGGACGGTGGCCTGCTCCATCCCCCAGGGCGTGCCGAAGCCGGCGAAGCCCGGCGTCTGCCCCGCCGGCCAGCCGTTGCGGCAATTGGCGTCGCAGTCCTGAGTGATGGCCCAGTCGCTGAGGATCAGCCCGTCGAAGCCGTAGCGGCCGCGCAGCAGGTCGGTCAGGAGCTGCTTGCTGAAGCCGGCGCCGACCCGCTCCAGCGGCCGGCCGAACAGGATCAGGCCCTCGGGCGGCACCGAATAGGTCGGCATCACCCCGGCCACATTCGCGGCGAAGGCGCCGCGGAAGGCCCGGACGTGGTCCTGGAAGCGGCCGGCCGGGAAGGTCAGGTCCTGGCCATAATGGTTGTGGCCGTCGAAGCCGTCGACCGCGGCGCCGTAGCCGACCCAGTGCTTGACCACGGCGACGACGCCGCCGCGGTTCAGGCCGCGCTCGCCGTTCTGGAAGCCGGCGACATAGGCCTCGACCAGGCGGCTCGCCAGGTCCGGATCCTCGCCGAAGGTGCCGTTGATGCGGGGCCAGCGCGGCTCGGTCGACAGGTCGGCCTGCGGCGACAGGGTCATGCGCAGGCCGATCGCCGCGTATTCCTGCCGGGCGATGTCGCCGAAGCGGCGCACCAGCCGGGGATCGCCGATCGCGGCCAGCCCCGTCGTCTCCGGCCATTGCGAGAACGCCTTGTTCTCGACGCTGGCGCCAGGGACGTACTGGAAATGGTTGCGGGGGTCGGAGCTGAGCATCACCGGGATGCCCAGCCGGGTCTGCTCGGCGATCTCCTGAGCCTGATTGGCGGCGTCGGCCTGGGCCTGCGCGCCGCCGGACAGGCGGCTGATCATGGCGCCGGCATGCCGGTCCGCGAGCAGTGACGACAGCGAGTCCGCGGTCCAGCCGTCGCCGGTGGCGGTCGAGGCCGGCGTGGCGTGCAGCATCTGGCCGGCCTTCTCCTCCAGCGTCATCCGCCGCACCAGATCCTGGGCCCGCATCGCCGGCGGCAGGCGCCGATCCTCATAGGGATCCAGCCGGCCGTTGCGGTTCAGGTCCTTGTACGGGAAGCCGCGCTCCGTCAGCACCGGCGCCGAGCGCGCGACAAGGCCCGGCGCCGCATCGGCAAAGGCCGGACCCCAGGCCATCCATCCGCCCAGACAGACCGCGACCACGGCGGGCCAGAAACGAAATCTACGCATTGTCCCCCCCTCCTCCAATATCTTTGCTCGCTATAGAGCGATTCCGTATTTCATCAATTCAAATCCGTAGTCTTGAATGTTTATGCAAAAAAGGCCCTAAGATTTCGATTTGAATTCTCTAAAACTTTTCGATTTCGAGCTGATGAGGCGGGTGGTTAGCGAGATAGTCCGCTTCGGCAATGTCCGACGTTTCCGCCGGCATCTTCGGCCCGAAATGGGCATTTGGTGGCATTGACGCGGGGCGACCGGGGCTGCATGGTGCCGCCGCCCCCGACGAGCGCCTGCCTTGACGAGAGGCTGGGCGGGCCATCGTCGGGACCCCGTGCCCCCAACGGATCGATGCCATGACCGACAGCCCCCGGACCGTGACGCACACCGACATGGCGAACGCCATCCGCTTCCTGTCCATGGATGCGGTGGAGGCGGCGAAGAGCGGCCATCCCGGCATGCCGATGGGCATGGCCGATGTCGCCACCGTGCTGTTCAGCCGCTACCTGAAGTTCGACGCCGCTGCCCCGACCTGGGCCGACCGTGACCGCTTCATCCTGTCGGGCGGCCACGGCTCGATGCTGCTCTATTCGCTGATGTACCTGACCGGGAACAGCAAGATCACGATCGACGAGATCAAGCGGTTCCGCCAGCTGGGCAGCCACACCGCCGGCCATCCCGAGGTCGATCACGAGGCCGGGATCGAGACCACCACCGGGCCGCTGGGCCAGGGGCTGGGCAACGCCGTCGGTTTCGCGCTGGCCGAGCGCATCCTGAATGCCCGCTTCGGCGACGACCTGGTCAACCACCGCACCTGGGTCACCTGCGGCGACGGCGACCTGATGGAGGGGATCAGCCACGAGGCCTGCTCGCTCGCCGGGCATCTCAAGCTCGGCCGGCTGATCGTGTTCTACGACGACAACCACATCTCGATCGACGGCCCGACCACGCTGTCCTTCAGCGATGACGTCCAGAAGCGGTTCGAGGGCTACCACTGGCACGTCCAGCGGATCGACGGCCACGACACCGATGCGATCGCGGCCGCGATCGACGCGGCGCTGGCCGACGAACGGCCGAGCCTGATCGCCTGCCGCACCATCATCGGCTGGGGCGCCCCGAACAAGCAGGGCACCAGCGCCACCCACGGCTCGCCCCTCGGCAAGGACGAGGTGGCGGCGACCCGCGAGCATCTCGGCTGGACCTACCCGCCCTTCGAGGTGCCGGAGGCGACGCTGGCCGCCTGGCGCGAGATCGGCCGCCGCGGCGAGGCCGAGCGCCTGGCCTGGGACGCCCGGCTGCTGAAGACGCCGGCTGAGAGCCGCGCCGCCTTCCGCCAGGCCGTCACCGGCGCCCTGCCCTCCGGCCTCGACGGCATCCTGGCGAAGTTCAAGGCCGAGATCTCGGAGACCAAGCCGAGCCTGGCCACCCGCGTCGCCTCCGGCCAGGTGCTGGAGCTGCTGGTGCCGGCGATCCCGGAGCTGATCGGCGGTTCGGCCGACCTGACCCCGTCGAACAACACCAAGACCAAGGTCTCGACCGACATCGAGGCCGGCCAGTACGGCGGCCGCTACGTCCGCTACGGCGTGCGCGAGCACGGCATGGCGGCGGCGATGAACGGCCTGGCGCTGCATGGCGGCATCATCCCCTACGGCGCCACCTTCCTGACCTTCACCGACTACGCCCGCCCGTCGATCCGCCTCGCGGCGCTGATGCGCCAGCGCGCGATCTTCGTCATGACCCATGACTCGATCGGCCTCGGCGAGGACGGCCCGACCCACCAGCCGGTCGAGCATGTCGCGGCGCTGCGCGCGATCCCGCATCTCCTGGTGTTCCGCCCCTGCGACGCGGTCGAGACCGCCGAGGCCTGGCAGATCGCGCTGGAGACCGAGGACGCCCCGTCGGTGCTGGCACTGACCCGCCAGAACCTGCCGACGCTGCGCCGCAACGCCAATGCCGAGAACCTCTCGGCCAAGGGCGGCTACATCCTGGAGGAAGCGACCGGCACGCCGCGCGTGCTGCTGATCGCCACCGGCTCCGAGGTCGCGATCGCCAAGGAGGCGCGCGACGCACTGGAGGCCGAGGGCATCGGCACCCGCCTCGTCTCGATGCCCTGCACGACGCTGTTCGACCGCCAGCCCTCCGACTATCGCCGTCGGGTGCTGGGCCAGGGCGTGGTCCGCATTGCGGTCGAGGCCGGTGTACGCCAGGGCTGGGACCACTATATCGGACCGGAGGGCGGCTTCGTCGGCATGACCGGCTTCGGCGCCTCGGCCCCGTACGACCAGCTGTACAAGCATTTCGGGATCACGGCCGAGGCGGTCGTCGCCGCCGCCAAGGCCAAGCTGTAAGCCCTATCGGATCGGAGAAGACGACATGGCCGTGAAAGTTGCCATCAACGGGTTCGGGCGGATCGGGCGCCTGGTGCTGCGGGCGCTGATCGAGTCCGGACGCAAGGACATCGAGGTGGTCGCGATCAACGACCTCGCCGACGTCAAGACCAACGCGCATCTGCTGAAATACGACAGCGTGCACGGCCGGGCGCCGTTCGAGGTCGGGGTCGAGGGCGACACGCTGCTCGTCAACGGCCGCGGCATCAAGGCGGTGCAGCAGCGCGACCCGGCCCAGCTGCCCTGGGGCGAGCTCGGCGTCGAGATCGCGCTCGAATGCTCCGGCATCTTCACCAAGCGCGACGACGCCGCCAAGCACCTGACGGCCGGCGCCCAGAAGGTGCTGATCTCGGCCCCGGCGACGGATGAGGACCTGACCGTCGTCTACGGCGTCAACCACGACAAGCTGAAGGCGGAGCACAAGATCGTCTCCAACGCCTCCTGCACCACCAACTGCCTGGCGCCGGTCGCCTGGGTGCTGCACGAGGCGATCGGGATCGATCACGGCTTCATGACCACGATCCACAGCTACACCGGCGACCAGCGCATCGTCGACACGATGCACAAGGACCTGCACCGGGCACGCGCCGCGGCGCTGAACCTGATCCCGACCTCGACCGGCGCGGCCAAGGCGGTCGGCAAGGTGCTGCCGGAGCTGAAGGGCAAGCTGGACGGCACCTCGATCCGCGTGCCGTCGCCGAACGTCTCGGTCGTCGACTTCAAGTTCGTCGCCAAGCGCCCGACCTCCGTCGAGGAGATCTCGGCAGCGATCAAGCAGGCCGCCGGCGGCAGGCTGAAGGGCATCCTCAGCTTCTATGAGGAGGACCTGGTGTCGACCGACTTCAACCACGACACCCATTCCTCGATCTTCGCGATCAAGGAGACCAAGGTGATCGACGGCACCTTCGTGCGGGTGATGGCCTGGTACGACAACGAATGGGGCTTCTCGAATAGGATGGGCGACACCGTGATCGCCATGTCCCAGGCCCGCTGACGCGGACGACCTTCGGTTCAGGAATGCGGGAGGGCGGCTTCGGCCGCCCTCTTCTTTTGTGGGCCTGCCCGAAAAATCGGCAGATCATACCAGCGGCCCGAAATATTGATCCGTCATGGCGAGCCCCGCCCCTGAGTCCAATTGGGGGGCGTGGCCATCCAGGGCCGCTCGCACCGGCCCCTGGATGGTCACGGCGCTACACGCCTCGCTATGACGACAAGGGCCGGGAGTCGATCTCAAAGGCCGCTGCTATCACTTGCGCGCATAAAAGGAGGGGCGTCCCGAGGGACGCCCCAAGTCTGGCCGCCATCCAGTAAGACGCGCTATTGCACCGCCTCGCCGTGCAGGGCGAGGTCGAGGCCGTCGCGCTCCGCTTCTTCCGAAACCCGCAGGCCCATGACCGCCTTGATCAGGACCAGCAGCACCAGGGTCACCAGGGCGCTCCAGATCAGGGTCGCCACCACGCCTTCGATCTGGATCCAGACCTGGCCGGGGTTGCCGTAGAGCAGGCCGGTGCCGAGCGAGTTGACCGACGGATCGGCGAAGACGCCGGTCAGGATCGCGCCGACGATGCCGCCGACGCAGTGCACGCCGAAGACGTCGAGCGAGTCGTCATAGCCCAGCGCCTTCTTCACCGAGGTCGCGGCGAAGTAGCAGACGATGCCGGCGATGATGCCGATCACCAGCGCCCCGGTCGGGTTGACGAAGCCGGAGGCCGGGGTGATCGCGACCAGCCCGGCGACCGCGCCGGAGATGATGCCGAGCACGCTCGGCTTACCCTTGGCCGCCCATTCGATGAACATCCAGGCCAGCGCCGCGGCCGCGGTGGCGATGTGGGTCACGGCGAAGGCCATGCCGGCGAGGCCGCCCGCGGCCAGGGCCGAGCCGGCGTTGAAGCCGAACCAGCCGACCCACAGCAGCGAGGCGCCGATCACGCTGAGCACCAGGTTGTGCGGCGCGAAGGCGTGCACCACGCCGGCGCCGTAGCCGTGCCGCTTGCCGACCACCATGCAGGCCACGAGGCCAGCGATGCCGGCATTGATGTGGACCACCGTGCCGCCGGCGAAATCGAGGACGCCGGCCCCGAACAACCAACCGTTCGGCTGCCACACCCAGTGCGCGACCGGCGAATAGACGATGATCGACCACAGGGTGATAAACACCAGCAGCGACGAGAACTTCATGCGATCGGCGAAGGCGCCCACGATCAGCGCCGGCGTGATGATCGCGAAGGTCATCTGGAACATCATGAAGACCGGCTGGGGAATCGTGGTGACCACCTGATTCTCCAGGCCGGCGCCCAGAACGAAGACGTCGGAGACGTTGATCCCCTTCAGGAAGGAGAAGCTGAGATCGCCGACATAGGCGCCGCCGTTGCCGAAGGCCAGGCCGTAGCCCACCACCATCCAGATGATGCTGACCAGCGCCGTGATGGCGAAGCACTGCATCAGGATCGACAGCACATTGGCCTTGCGCACCATGCCGCCGTAGAACAGCGCCAGGCCCGGAATGGTCATCATCAGCACCAGCGCGCTCGACGTCAGCATCCAGGCCGTGTCCCCGGAATTGATCGCCGGCGCCGCAGCAGCGTCCTGCGCCCAGGCCGGCGCTGCCGCCAGCAAGGAAGCCGCTACGCCTCCCAATCCCCAAAACGTCCGCTTCATAGAGTTCTCTCCAGCCTCATCTTCCCGGCTGACGGTCGGCAGCCGCCCTGTCGGCACCGGCACGAACCGCCCTTCGTCAGCGGTTCAAGCAAGTGCCGTGCCGATTTTGCCGGCACGGGCCGTGCCCAGCGCCGCGGCAGGTCGATCACGCGCAATTGATGAAATTATGAGCGATTGGCACGGCACTGATTAAAATTTGGACAGATGCACAACTAGTGCCTTCCGACCGCCGCCGCGCTAGGGTGCGGCGCCCTTGTCCAGAGTGCCGAGATGAGCAAGACCGTCCGCCAGATCCCGCTGCCTTCGAGCGCCCCCGGAACCAGCCGCGCCGTCACTGTCTACGGCTACGGCCAGCCCGGGGCACGGCCCAAGGCCTATATCCAGGCCGGCCTGCATGCCGACGAGCTGCCCGGGATGCTGGCGGCGCATCACCTGCTGCGCCGCCTCGACGCGCTGGACGCCGCCGGGGCGATCCGCGGCGAGATCGTGGTGGTGCCGGCCGCCAACCCGATCGGGCTGTCGCAATCGGTCCTGGAATACCATGTCGGCCGCTTCGCCCTGGACGGCCGCGGCAACTTCAACCGCCACTACCCCGACCTGGTCCCGATCGTGGCGCCGCGCATCGCCGGCCAGCTCACCGACGATGCCGACCGCAACATCCGGCTGGTGCGCGCCGCCCTGCTGGCGGCGCTGGCGGAGCAGCAGCCGGCCGACGAGACCGGCGCGCTGAGAACGCTGCTGCTCGGCCTGTCGATCGACGCCGATTTCGTGCTCGACCTGCATTGTGACAATCAGGCGCCGGTGCATCTCTATCTCGGCACGCCGCTGTGGCCGGACGCCCGGGACCTGGCCCGCGACCTGCGTGCTGAGGTGGTGCTGCTGGCCGAGGAGTCCGGCGACAACCCGTTCGACGAGGCGAATTCGTCGCCATGGTGGGTCCTGCATCGGCTGCTCGGCGACAACCATCCGCTGCCGCCGGCCTGTCTGGCGGCGACGATCGAGCTGCGCGGCCAGGCCGATGTCGACGACGACACGGCCCAGGCCGATGCCGAGGCGCTGCTGCGCTTCCTGCAGCGCCGCGGCGTCGTCGCCGGCGACCCCGGCCCGCTGCCCGAGGCGCTGTGCGACGCCACGCCCCTGGCCGGCAACGAGATGCTGCGCGCCCCGGTCGCCGGCATCGTCGCCTATGCCCGGCCGCTCGGCGCCCGGCTGCGCCGCGGCGATCATGTCGCCGACATCATCGACCCCACCGCCGAGCCGGCGCGGGCGCGCACGCCGCTGCATGCCGGGGTCGACGGGGTGCTGTGGTCGCTCTGCATCCACCGCCTGGCGCGGCCGGGAGACATCGTCGCCAAGATCGCTGGCACCAAGCCGATCGAGGGCCGCGGATCGAACCTGCTGACCACCTGAGAGCCGTCCCGGGCCGCTTCGCCCGGTTGGCGGGAGCCATGCGCGCTGCGCGTGCACTTCCCTCTCGCCTTCCCGGCCCGATCGCGGCACGATGCCTCTCCCTCGGAGATCGCACGGCCAGACTGCCCGTGCCTTGTCAACGGACCCGCGGCCGGCAGAGCCACGGCCGGCGTCCGCCAATCGGATAGCCCCGAGCCATGAGCGCCCCGCACCGTTCCCCCATCCCGCTCGCCACGCGCGCCGGGACCAAGCCGACGTCATCCGCCTTCCCCGCGGCCGAGCCGGCGCGCCCGGCCACCTATCTGATCCGGCTGCGCCACTTCGTCGTGCCGATGTCGATCGGCGTCTATGCGCATGAGGAGGAGCGGCACCAGCGCGTTCGCATCAGCGTCGAGATGGAGGTCGAGCTGCCGCCTGGCGGCATCGGCGACGACATCGGCCGCGTCCCCTCCTATGAAGGGCTGGTGCAGGGCCTGCGGGCCCTGGCCGAGCGGGAGCATGTGCGGCTGATCGAGACGGTCGCCGAGCACGTGCTCGACCTTGCCATGGCCCATCCGATGGTGGTGCGGGCAGTGGCCGAAATCGAGAAGCTGGACGTCTTCCCCGAGGCCGAGGCGGTCGGCGTCCGCTTCGAGCGCCAGCGCGAGGGCTGAGGCTCACTCGTATTTGATGTAGGCGAAGCGCGGGTCGGCCGGCGTGCCGTCCAGCCCGGCTCCCTCGCGGGCCGGCTGCCAGGCCACCACCTCCTCGATCTTGCGGGCCAGGGCGAAGTCGCGGTCGGTGATGCCGCCGCCGGCGTCATGCGTGCTCAGCCGGACCTCGACCCAGCCCCAGGAGGCGGCGATCTCGGGATGGTGCCAGGCGGCCTCGGCCAGGTGGCCGATGGCGCCGATCGCCAGCATCGTGCCCTTCCAGCCATGGGTCTCGTAGCGGCGGCGGAGGCTGCCGTCCTCGTAGCGCCAGCGCGGCAGGTCTCGGCGCAGGCGGGCCTCGACCTCGGCGGCGGGATAGGCTTGGGGTTTCGCGGCCATGGCAATCCTCCCGAGGGGACCGGCGACCCCGGCGGGCCGCCGTCACACCCAGGAGAATAGCGCGTCAGTCGGGCACGGCACCCCCCTTGGCGACCACGGCGGCGAAACGGTCGGCCAGGGCCGTCAGCGCCGCCCGATGCACCTCCGCCGCCGGCCGCACACCGCCGAGCGGGTCCGGCAGATCGCGGCTGGCGCAGGCTGCCGCCACGACCGTCGAGAACAGCCCGTGGTCGACCGCCGAGCGGGTGGTGGCGTCGACGCACATATGGGTCATGAAGCCGACCGTCACGAGCTTGCGGCGGCCGGTGGCGGCGATACGCTCGGCCAGGGCGGTGCCGGCGAAGGCGTTGGGCAGGCCCTTCTTCACCACCACCTCCCCCGCCGCCGGCGCCACTGCGGCGATCGGGGCGACATAGGGGCCGGTGGGGTCGAACAGCCCGCCCGGCTTGCGCTCGTTCAGCACATGGATGATCGGGCTGCCCAGCCGGCGCGCCCGGGCCAGCAGTTCGGCCGCGGCCTCGACCGCGGGGCCGCAGCCCGGCAGCGCGAGCTGGCCGTCGCTGTATTCGCGCTGCATGTCGATCAGGACCAGGACCGCCTCCGACAGGGCAGCGGGTTCGGGTCGGACGCCGGAATGGTCGAGCAGGGTCTTGGGGAGCATTCGTCGTCTCCAGTTGCGATAGCCCGAAGCTGGCGGATCTGCATTCTGCAGAAAAGCCGAGATTCTGCCGATTCATCCTGCAATACTGCAGACATGGATTGGGACATCGCCCGCTTCGTCCTGGCGATCGCCCGGCACGGCACCGCCTCCGCCGCGGCGCAGGCGCTGGGAGTCGACCAGACCACCGTGTCGCGCCGTCTCGCCGCCGCCGAGGACGCCCTCGGCACGCCGCTGTTCGAGCGCATCGACCGGCGCTTCCGGCCGACGCCGGTCGGCGCCGCCGTGGCCGCCCAGGCGGAGGCGATGGAGCGGGCGGCGATCGCCATCGAGCACGCCGCGCGCGACCGCGATGCCGCGGTCTCCGGCCCGATCCGGATCGCGGCATTGCCCAGCTTCGCCGCGGAGTGGCTGATCCCGCGCCTGGGCGAGCTGCTCCGGCGCCATCCCGGCCTGCAGCCGACGATCCTCGGCGCCGAGACCAATGCCGATCTCGAGCGTCGGGACGCCGACATCGCCCTGCGGCTGGCCCGGCCACGCGCCGGCAATCTGGCGGCGCGGCTCGGCGCCCTGATCGGCCATGCGGTCTATCGCGCCCGTGGCGGCGCTGGCGACGGCTGGATCGCGCTCGACGAGGCGCATGAGTCGGTGCCGCAGATGATCTGGCTGCGTGACCAGCCGGGCGGGCGGGCCCCGATGCTGCGGGTCAGCGGCGGGACGGAGATGCTGGCGACGACGCGGGCCGGCCTCGGCCGCGCCGTACTGCCCTGCTATGTCGCCGACGGCGAGCCGGATCTGGAGCGCCTGTCCGGCCCCGTCCCGGTGGTCACGCGCGAGCTGTGGCTGGTGCTGCCCGGCCCAGCCAAGGACGTGCCACGCATTCGAGCGGTGGCCGACTGGCTGGGCGAAGTGCTGGCGGAGGACCGGGCGCGGCTGGAGGGGGTTCAGATCGACAGGACGAAACGCTGATTCAGCGGTCCGTATCATTCTCCGTCATGGCGAGCCCCGAAGGGGCGTGGCCATCCAGTGGCGCCGCCCTCTGGATCGCCACGTCGCTGCGCTCCTCGCGATGACGGAGACAAGTGGGAAAGTCCCCATCACACCGGATCCGGCTCCGGCACCCAGCTCCTTTCCCGGTCGGCGCGGGCGTAGAGCTGCTCGACCAGCAGCCGGACCGTCGGATCGCTGTCCAGCGCCTCCTGCATCCGACTGAAGGTCCGCTTCCGGGTGACGCCGTGCTCGTGCCAGGACTTGCCGCCACTGGCGACGTTCTGGGCGAAGGCCTGCAGCCGGTCGAGCGCGCGGGCGAAACGTGCCTCCGGCGTCTCGCCGGCCTCGAACTCCATCCACCAGCCATGCACCCGGTCGCGCAGGTCGGGCGGCAGGAGGCCGAACAGCCTCGCCGCCGCCTCGGCCTCGCGAGCCGCCTGGTCCTGCCTCCCGACATCGTCATAGGCGAAGGTGTCGCCGGCATGGATCTCGACCAGATCGTGCACCAGCACCAGCGACAGCACCTTCGCGATATCGACCTCGAAACCGATCTCGTCCTTCAGCAGCAGGGCGTAGAGCGCCATGTGCCAGACGTGCTCGGCATCGGTCTCGCGCCGGCTACCGTCGGTCAGGAAGTTCTGCCGGGTGATCTGCTTGAAGCGGTCGCAGACCAGCAGGAACTCCTGGATCTGGGCCAGGCGGTCGGTGGGCGGGGCGGTTTCGGTCATGTCGTCACCAGACGGGGTCGATGCTGCGGAGGCCGAGGATCTCCTGGATCCGGCGGTGGGTCGCGCCGTGGATGTCGCGCGGCAGGTCGTCGGCCGGGAAGAAGCGGGCCTCGGCGATCTCGAAGGACAGGCGGCCGCCGGAGGGGCGCCAGCGGTCGGCCAGGAACAGCGCGACATGGTCGCAGCGCAGCTCGTCGAAATGGGCATAGACGGCGAACAGCCGGTCGACCGATTCGACCTCAACCGCCGCCTCCTCGCGTGCTTCGCGCACGGCGCAGGCCTCGAAGCTCTCCCATTTCTTCACCCCGCCGCCGGGGAAGAACCAGCCGGGCCGGTAGGTGTGATGAACCAGGAGGAAGCGCCCCTCCCCGTCCCGCACCACCATGCGGGCGCCGAGGGTCAGCGGCTTGCGCAGCCGCAGATAGGCGTTGTGGGCGCGGTGCAGCAGGAGCGGCAGGGTGCGGCGGGCCGGATTCATGGCCGCAGATGACCCGGCGGAGCGGGACCGTGTCAACCGTTCCCAAGTCAGGGCTGCCGTTCAACATTGCTCACGCAGTGACGCGCTTTCAGACCGAACTCCTGTAGATCTCCGAACTCGGCCTGACACGGGTCAATCGCGGGACATGTCCTATGGCGACAACTGAGCTCACGCTCGGATCGCGGGTCCGTGCGCCGGGTGGCTTCGGGCGGTCCAGAGCGAACGCGCGGATGCCGAACGCAGCGAGGTGGTCAGCAACGCGGCGCGGTGACGTCCCTGGGCGGAGCCAGCCAACTTGTTCACTGGCAGGATTGCCGAGTTCGATCTGAACGCGCTCCCAGGCGCGGCGGATCTCCACATTTGGTGCTGCGTTGGCCGGTGTCTCCGCCGCCACTCCGTCAGTGTGCTCAAAGCCGGCTATCAACCGAACCGGCCACGGGTTGTAGGTAAAAGCATAATGGTAAGCGGTATCGTAAAGGGCCCCATACGAGAGCTTCAGGTGCCGCTCAGGGCTCTGCTCCTCAAATAACCATAGATGCCAGCGCAGATTGATGTATTTCGCCCGCTGCTCCCGCCAATCGTCGTAGAGGCGGGCTGATGATGGCAATGTCGGGGGCAGGCTGATGCATATGTCCCGAGGCTGCAGAATCCCAGCTTCTTGTAGACGCTCGATCGCGTCCCCTGGCGGCAGGTCGAACCACTCGTTGACGTCGCCGGCACGCCGATAACCAGCGAGCGCACGCTTGATTGCCGCCTCCGCCGCACACACAGCCTCTTTAGCTGGAAAGCTGAAACCCGCGGCCACGGCTATTCCGCGTGGTGAGTGGCAGCGAGCTTGCCTGTAGCGCGACGGCCATCTCTCGTCTTTGCCGATCTTGCATGCTCCAGGTACCCCCGGATCAGCGAAGACGTATATGAGATACCTCATGACCGATCCGCCACGAACCCAGCGATCGCGGCCCGCAACGCCTCCGGCTCGTCGATTCGGATCGAATGGCTGCTGTTCTCGAAGATCCGCAGGGTCGAGCCCGGGATCAGGCGGTGGATCTCCTCGGAGAATTCGGGCGGGCAGATCCAGTCGTGACGGCCGGCCAGGATCAGGGTCGGCGCGGTGATCCGCGCCAGCTCCGGTCGCAGGTCGAGCCGGCGCAGGAAGCCGTCGGGGCCGAAGGCGCGGTTGATCGCCTCGGGCGAGTGGATCGTCCGGCCGCGCGTCGCCGCGGCCGCCACCGGGTCGTAGCGGCGGGAGTAGAGCGGGCCCATCGCCGCGTAATAGGCCTCCAGATCGGCTTCGCTGCGGAAGCTGCCCGCCCACAGCAGGTCGCCGGCCGCGACCTGATCGGCGTTGCCGCGCTCGCGCAGGATCTGCTGCGCCCGCGGGATGAAACCGGCATGCGCGGCGGTGACGATCAGCACCAGATGCGACACCGCCTCCGGGTACCGCGCGGCATGGGCCATGGCGACCATGCCGCCATAGCTGGTGCCGATGCTGGCGATGGGCCCGAGGCCGAGATGGCGGCGCAGCGCCTCCATGTCCTCGACATTCTCGTCGAGCGTGTAGCGCGCCGGATCGCCGCGGGCGGAGCGGCCCTGGCCGCGATGGTCGAAATAGACCAGCTGCATGTGCTCGGACAGCGGGCTCATGCTCGGCTTGAAGCCGCTGTGGTCGGAGCCGGGGCCGCCATGGATCAGGAATCCGACCGGCCGTTCCCGCATCACGCCGCCGTCCGGCACCAGCCCAGCGCCGTCGATGTCGAACCAGATCTCGGTGTCGCGGATCTTCGCGCGCATCTCGTCCCCTCCGTCAGATCCCGGCGTGGACCGCAACCCCGGCGGCCAGGCGCCGCAGATCCAGCCGGGCCTGCCGGCGGCGCGTCTCGGCCTCGGCCAGGCCGACCGGGATGAAGCGCAGCATGTCGCCGGGGCGCAGCTGGCCCAGCACCGGCAGGTCGGCATCGATCACCTGGGCGATGCGGGGATAACCGCCGGTGGTCTGGGCGTCGGCCATCAGCACGATCGGCTTGCCTTCCGGCGGCACCTGCACCGTACCGGTGGTCACCGCCTCGGACAGCAGGTCGCGCGGCTGCGACAGGCGCAGCTCCGGCCCGTCCAGCCGATAGCCCATGCGGTCGGAGCGCGGGCTGATGGTGAAGCGCTCGCCATGGAAGGCGGCCAGGCTGTCGCGGTCGAAGGCCGTCGCCTGCAGCCCGGGCAGCACCCGGACATGCGGCGAGCGCCGCAGCGACGGGTCGAGATCGGCGGCGGCGGACCAGCCGGCGGCGGCGAAGGGCCCGTCGCCCCGCTCCGCCGCCAGCAGTTTGGCGAGCCGTTCCCCCAGCGCCGACGGCGCGCCGGCCGGCAGCCGGTCGCCCGCCCGCAGCGCCCGGCCGCCGAGCCCGCCCAGCCCGGCGCGCAGATAGGTCGAACGGCTGCCCAGCACCGGCGGCACCGCGATGCCGCCGGCGACCGCCAGATAGGTGCGGCAGCCGATATTGGTCGGGGTGAAGCGCAGCTCCGCCCCCTTCGGCACCAGCACCGGCCGGCGCACCGGCACCGCCTCGCCGCCGATCGCGCCGCGCATGCCGCCGCCGGCCAGCGCGATCAGCGCCTCGGCCTCGAAGCGCAGCGCCGCGCCCATCAGCGTCATCTCGACCGTGGCGGCGCCGGGGTCGTTGCCGACCAGGATGTTGGCGACGGCGTGCGAGCACCGGTCCATCGCGCCGCCGACCACCACCCCGTGGCGGCGATGGCCGAAGCGGCCAAGATCCTGCACCGTCGACAGCAGGCCGGGTTCGAGAACGGCGATGGTCACTTCGCATCTCCGGCCAGGGCGTGGAATTCGTCGGCCCCGATCGGGCGGAAACGGACGCGGTCGCCGGCGGCCAGCAGGCTGGGCGGTTCCTGCTCCGGCAGGAACAGGGCCAGCGGGGTGCGGCCGATCAGGTTCCAGCCGCCGGGCGATTCCATCGGATAGATCCCGGTCTGCGGCCCGCCGATTGCGACCGTGCCGGCCGGGATCTTCAGCCTCGGCGAGGCGCGGCGCGGCGTCGCCAGCCGGTCCGGCAGGCCGCCGAGGAAGGGGAAGCCGGGGCTGAAGCCGATCATGTGCACCCGGTATTCGCCGACGGAATGCAGCGCGATCACCTCCTCCTCGGTCAGGCCGTGATGCTGCGCCAGTTCGGCCAGGTCGGGGCCGAAGGCGCCGCCATAGGCGACCGGGATCTCGACCAGCCGGGGCTCCGCCGCGGCCGCCCGGCCGGGGTTGGAGAGGCGCGCCTCCAGCAGCCGCTGCACCGTGGCCGCCGGCGGCTCGTCGCGGTCGCGCGGCACGGCGTCGGGGTCGAAGAACACGGCCAGCGCGGCGAAGCCGGGCGAGGCCTCGACGAAGCCGGGGAATGGATCGGCCTCCAGCGAGGCCGTCAGGGCGTGGATCGCATCGGCGATCGCGGGATCGATGGTCTCGCCGAAGCGCACCACCATCGCGGTCTCGGTCATCACGGCGATCGACGCAGCGGTCACGGGGCCTCTCCTCTCTACCGGCCGCCAAGCCATAGCGCGCTGGCGCCGCGGGCGGAAGCCGCGGCGGCCTCTTGATTGCATCGCGTGGGCGGCGATGATGGGGCGCGGTGCCCAGTGCGCCGCCCTGCCCCGCGACCCAGGAGATCCTGCGTGACCGATCCGGCCCTGTTGTCGGCAGCCGAGCTGTCCAGCCTCTACGCCGCCCGCGACCTGTCCCCGGTCGAGGCGGTGCAGGCCTGCCTCGCCCGGATCGAGCGCCTGAACCCGCAGCTCAACGCCTTCTGCGGCGTCTATGCCGAGGAGGCGCTGGCGGCGGCGCGCCAGTCCGAGGCGCGCTGGCGCGACGGCCGGCCGCTGAGCCCGATCGACGGCGTGCCGACCTCGGTCAAGGACCTGGTGCTGGCCCGCGGCTGGCCGACCCTGCGTGGGTCGAAGACGATCGACCCGGCCGGCCCCTGGGACCAGGACGCGCCGTCGGTGGCGCGGCTGCGCGAGGCCGGGGCGGTGCTGGTCGGGCGCACCACCACGCCGGAATTCGGCTGGAAGGGCGTGACCGATTCGGCCCTGACCGGCATCACCCGCAACCCCTGGGACCCGACGAAGACGCCCGGCGGCTCCTCCGGCGGCGCCGCGGTGGCGGCGGCCGCCGGCATGGCGGCCTTGAACATCGGCACCGACGGCGGCGGGTCGATCCGCATCCCGGCCGGCTTCACCGGCGTCTTCGGCCTTAAGCCCAGCTTCGGCCGGGTGCCGGCCTATCCGCTGAGCCCCTTCGGCACGGTCGCCCATATCGGGCCGATGACCCGCACGGTGCGCGACGCGGCGCTGATGCTGTCGGTGATGGCGCGGCCCGACCCGCGCGACTGGACCGCCCTGCCCTTCCCGGTGACCGACTTCACCGAAGGGCTGGAGGACGGCGTGCGCGGCCTGCGCATCGCCTACGCCCCGACCTTGGACGGCGCCCCGGTCGACCCCGAGGTCGCGGCGTCGGTTGCCCAGGCGGTGGAGGTCTTCGCCGACCTCGGCGCCCGGGTCGAGACGGTGACGCTGGACCTGCCCGACACCGGCCCCATCTTCCGCGCCCATTGGTTCGTCGGCGCGGCCACGCTGCTGGCCTCGATCCCCGAGGAGAAGCACGCGCTGATCGACCCGGGCCTGCGCGCCGTGGCGGCAGAGGGGGCGGCAATCCCGCTGCTCGACTACACCAAGGCGACGCTGGCGCGCGGCCGGCTGGGCGTGCAGATGAACCGGTTCCACCAGGACTGGGACCTGCTGCTGATGCCGTCCCTGCCGATCCCGGCCTTCGCCGCCGGGCAGAACCTGCCGACGGCGCCGGACGGCTCGACCTGGGCCGACTGGACGCCCCTCACCTACCCCTTCAACCTGACGCAGCAGCCGGCGGCCAGCGTGCCCTGCGGCCTGACCGCGTCGGGCCTGCCGATCGGCCTGCAGATCGTCGGCCCGATGTTCCAGGATGCGCTGGTGTTGCGCGCCGCCCGCGCCTTCGAGGCGGTGCGGCCGGCGCCGCTGCCGCCCATCGCCCGATCGTGACCGAAGTCGAACCCTTCTGGCGCCGCAAGCGCCTGGACCAGATGACCCGTGCGGAGTGGGAGTCGCTGTGCGACGGCTGCGGCCGCTGCTGCCTGCACAAGCTGCGCGACGCCGACGAGCCGCCGGACACGCCGAATGTCGACTACACCGACATCGCCTGCAAGCTGCTCGACACCCAGAGCTGCCGCTGCACGCACTACAAGACCCGCCGGCGCTACGTGCCCGACTGCGTGCGGTTGACGCCGAAGAATGTCGACCATCTCGGCTGGATGCCCTCGACCTGCGCCTATCGCCTCTTGGCCGAGGGCCACGACCTGTACTGGTGGCATCCGCTGGTCTCCGGCGACCCGGAGACGGTGCACATCGCCGGCATCAGCGTGCGCGGCAAGGTGATCTCCGAGACCGAGGTTGAGGAGGACGAGTACGAGTACCACATCGTCGACTGGCCGGCGTGACCGTCTCGCTTGACCGTCTCGAAGGCTTGTGACGTGAACAAAATGAGTCCCCCCTCCCCTCGCGGGAGGGGGGTAGGGGGAGGGGGTTTTCGACGTCCAGGACCGGTCTAATCTTTCGCGATCCGGTCCCGACGGCGAAGCCTGTCCCTTGCCCGTTCGCGCGCGGACGCGCACAGACCCCTCCCCCTACCCCCCTCCCGCAAGGGGAGGGGGGACAAGAAAGGAGCGGGCTCCAGCTATTTTGAGATCAAGGGATATCCTTGCGCGGCAGCACCGGCTTCGGCAGGGGGACCAGCTCGACCGATTTGGACTGGCCGCCGAGGAACTCCGGGTCGAGCAGTCCGCCGCCGGAGGGGTCGCCTCCCGGCGGCGCGCCGGTATTCACGACGCCGGCCAAGCCGCCAACATGCGACGGATTGCCGAAATACTGAGACCGGCCGCCCTGCAGATTCCCCTTCTCGATCTCCGCCTGCGTCGCCGACACCCGGCCGGCAAGCTCCCGCGAGTAAGGCAGGAGATAGGCCCTGGGCACGCCGCTCGGCAGGTTGGCGTCGTCCAGCTCCTCCAGCCAGAGATGGATGGCGCCGGGCTCCCCGCGGGCCGGGTTCGGCTCGAGGACACGGGTCCACAGCACCTGGAAGCGGCCCGGCACCGCCACCGGCGCCGACCAGCCGAGCAGGCCCTGCGTCGCGAAGAAGACCACGACATAGAAGACGCTGGCCGCAGCGATCGCGGCGATCTTGAGCAGCCGCCGGATCGGCAGCCAGATCATCACCACGAGCAGCAGCGTGCTCAGCAGCACATAGGCCAGCGACAGGCAGAGAACATTCATCTGCAGCGACATCATCCGCCGTTCCGCCAGCTGTTGTGGAAGGTCTGCAGGATTGATCGCGCGATGTGGCTGGTTTCGGTGACCGCGCCTGTCGCGTCCAGGGTGAAGCGCACGGCGGTCTTCTCCGCCCCGCCCTGGTCCAGCTCGACCGTCTCCTTGGCGACGATCGTCACGACCGGATTGAGCTTCTGTACGGTCACCGTCACTGGCACCTTCTGACCGGTCAGCGCGGTGAAGTGATAGACGTTCACCGTGTACTCGCCGGCCACGATGCCGCGGATGCTGACCAGCTCCTGCCGGGTCGCCGTCGGCACCTTCTTGCCGTTCACCAGGACGAAGTCGTTGAGGCCGCCGCGGTCGTCGCGGTCCAGCAGCATGAAGCCGGCCTCGCGCCGGCGGAACCAGACGATGTTGCCGAGCGGATCCTGGACGAAGATGTCGAAATCGTCGGGATGGTTGTCCGGCCAATCCAGGCTGATCAGGAATTCGGCCTTGCTGTCGACCTTCCCGGTCTTCGCCTCCGGCGCGACGATCAGCAGCACGATGAAGAACAGGAAGGCCAGGATCTGCAGGGCCTTGAACAGCACGACGCTGAACGGGTCGAAGGCCTCGTCGCGCGGCAGGAGGTCGAAATCGTCGATCATTCGGCGGCGGCCGCGCGGCCTTCGAGCGCCGAGACGACATGCACCTCGGTGAGATCGACGGCAAAGGCGAAGATCTTCGCCGTGGCGCTGTCCAGGAACGAATACTGGATCTTGAGGAGGATCGAGCCCACCAGCCCGACCAGCGTCGTGTACATGGCGACCGCCATGCCGTCGCTCATCAGCGACATCGACGACCGCACCGCCTCCCGGTTCTCGGTATCCAGCCCGGCGATCGGCGCCAGCATCATGATGAAGCCGATGATCGTGCCCAGGAGGCCGAGCTTCATCAGGGCGTCGCTGGCGAAGGCGCCGAACGCGTTCGACCCGCGCAGCCGGCTGGCGAGGACCCGCAGCAGCAGCGTCTGGTCCAGGCGCTCGCCCCGTTGCCGCGCGGCCTTGGTGACGAGATCGCGGATATGGACCGAGACCAGGCCGGGCGGCAGCCCCTCCCCGGCGGGCTCGAGCATCCCCCTCCCCGCGCTGGCGACGGCCCGGGCCGTCTGCACGGCCGCATCGCCCTCCCGCGAGATGACGAGGACGCGCCACAGGCAGTGCAGGCTGCTCGCGACATAGAGCAGCGAGATGATCGACGAGATATAGGTCGGGTCGCTGGCGACCATCCGCCCGATCAGGCCGAAATACCACAAGAGGACGAAGGCGAAGAGGCTGACGCCGGTGAAGATCAGCCAGGGCAGCAGCGGATCGCGCCCGGGCAATTCGACTCTGCGCTCGCTCATGCAGGAGGCTCCGACGGCTCACGGCAACGGTTGCGGAGCGTATCGGCTGGGCCGGGCGGAAGGCCTGGGCATCGATCCCGAGCCGCTTTGGGCAATATGCCCGAACTGCGCCGCAGGGCGGCCGGCCCGGGCCGGTGCGCTTGCCAGCCGGGGACCGGACGGTCAGGATGAGCAAGATCCATTCGGACGAGAGCGAAAAATGAACCTATTCGTTCATCTCGTCTTGCGCCTCGCCGGCGTCGTCCTGGTCTGCCTGGCCTGCGCCGTCGGCTGGGTGCTGGTCGACACGCACCGCGCCATCGAGAAGGAGGCGGCGGCCTCCGCCGACCGGGTCGCCGGCGCCCTGGAGACCCTCTACTGGCGCGAATTGCTGTGGCGCGGCGGGCTTCGCCGCGAGCACCTGGTGCCGCCGCCGGACTGGGAGACGATGGCGACGATGAAGGTCATCTCGCCGGGCGTCTGCGTGACCTTCTCCCCGGGCGATGAGGCGCCGCGGCGCCTGTGCAGCCAGCTGGAGGCGATCGGCGCTCCGGCGCCGGTCTGGTTCCGGGCCTTCTACGACCACGTCTTCGGCCCCTATTCCCGCACCGAGCGGCCTCTGTCCGCGCGGCAGCCTCTGGCCGGCGTCGTCACCGCCGAGCCGGATCGGGGCGCCGCGGTCCGCCAGGCCTGGCATCAGATCGCCGTCGTGCTGAGCGTCGCCGCCCTGCTCGCCGCCGGCATCGGCATCCTCGCCGCCCTGTTCATCGGCCATTCGCTGATGCCGGCCCGCACCATCATCGCCGGGCTGCGCCGCCTGGAGCGCGGCGACTACAGCTACCGCCTGCCCCGCTACGGGACGGCGGAGTTCGACCGGATCTCCCGCGCCGTCAACGACCTGACCGCCCGCCTGGCCGAGACCACGGCGCAGCGCGTGGCGCTGACCAACCGCCTGTTCCAGGTGCAGGAGGAGGAGCGCCGGGCTTTGGCGCGAGACCTCCATGACGAGTTCGGCCAATGCCTCGCCGCCGTCGGCGCCCTGGCCACCGTGATCGAGATGGAGGCGGCGGACCGGCCGGAGATCGCGAAGGATGCGCGCTCGATCCGCGACACCAGCAAGCGGATGGCGGCGACGCTGCGCGGCGCCCTGGCCCGGCTGCGGTCGCAGGAGGTGGAGGAGCTCGGCCTGGAGGCCAGCCTGGCCCGGCTCGTCGCCGGGTGGAACGCGCAGAAGGACCGACGGGCGGCCTTCCATCTCGACATCGTCGGCAGCCTTGCCGGGCTGCCCGAGGCGACCAGCCTCAGCATCTACCGCATCGCTCAGGAATGCCTGACCAACGCCGCCCGCCACGGCAAGCCGCGCGATGTCCGCCTGCAGGTGCAGCGGGTCGATGCGGAGGGACGCGACGCCGTTGCCGTCAGCGTCGAGGATGATGGCGGCGGCACCCTGGCCCGGCTGAACTGGGCGCCGGGCTACGGCCTTCTCGGCATCCGCGAGCGGGTGGCGGCGCTGGGCGGCAGCCTGTCGATCAGCCAGGCGCGCTGGGGCGTCCGTGTCGCGGCCCTGATCCCCCTGATGCCCGCCGCGGAGACAACGGCTGCGGCGGTTCCGGCGTGACCGAGCTCACCATCCTGCTGGTCGACGACCATCCCATCGTGCGGGAAGGCTACCGGCGGCTGCTGGAGCGCACGCCGGGCTACCGGGTGGTGGCGGAGGCCCATGACGCCGTGTCCGCCTACCAGGCCTATCAGAGGACGAAGCCCGACGTCGTGGTCATGGACCTGTCGCTTCCGGGCGTCGGCGGGATCGAGGCGCTGCGGCACATCCGGCAGTGGGACCGCGACGCCCGCATCCTCGTCTTCACCATGCACAGCGGCGCCGGCTTCGCGCTGAAGGCGTTCGAGGCGGGCGCCGCGGGCTACGTCACCAAGGGCAGCGACGCCGCCGAGCTGGTCAACTCGGTCGCGGTCGTGGCCCGGGGCGGCCGGGCCATGAGCGACGACGTGGCCCAGGAGATCGCCGCCGAGCGCCTCTCCCGGCCGAGCTCTCCGCTGGACGAGCTCAGCCCGCGCGAGGCCGAGATCCTCCGCCTCCTCGCCTCGGGCTGGTCGGATGAGGAGATCTCGGTCTCGCTGCATCTCAGCCTCAAGACCGTCCGCAACTACCACTATCAGATCAAGGCCAAGGTCGGTGCGCGCACCGACGCCCATCTGGTATGGCTGGCCATGGGCATGGGCCTGGTCCAGGCCGGCCCGCAGGGTCCGGCGACCGCGCCGAAGTGATTGAGGCTCCCCAGGATGCGGAAGATGAGCCGTACCAGTGTCCTTGAGATCGCCTCTTCAGCCCCTTCCCGTCATGGCGAGGCGCGGAGCGCCGTGGCCATCCAGAGATCGAGCCGCTGGATGGCCACGCCCCTGCGGGGCTCGCCATGACGGGTCAATAATTTCGGCCGTCAGTTTGTGTTGGCGGCGGGGGTGCCGAAGCGTCAGTGTCACCTCCCGAACGGAACCGATGGATTCGACATGTCAGGACTCGGCGTGGCGCTGCTGGATGGCGGCATGGGACGGCAACTCGCCCGGATGGGAGCGCCGTTCCGGCAGCCGGAATGGTCGGCGCTGGCGCTGATGAAGGCGCCGGAGACGGTGCAGGCGGCGCATGCGGCCTTCATCGCCGCCGGGGCCGAGGTGATCACCACCAACAGCTACGCGCTGGTGCCCTTCCACATCGGCGAGGACCGTTTTGCCGCGCAGGGGCAGGCGCTGGCCGACCTGTCGGGCCGGCTGGCGCGCCAGGCTGCGCAGTCGGCCGCCGCCCCGGTGCGGGTGGCGGGATCGCTGCCGCCACTGTTCGGATCTTACCGCCCCGACGTGTTCGAGCCGGAGCGCGCGCCGGAGATCGCCCGGGTCCTGGTCGACGGGCTGGCGCCGCATGTCGATCTCTGGCTGGCCGAGACCCAAAGCTCGATCCGCGAGGTCGCCGCGGCGGCGGCCGCCGTGGCCGGGCGCGGCAAGCCGCTGTGGATCTCCTATACCGTCGAGGACGAACGGCCCGAGCCGGGGATGCCGCGGCTGCGCTCGGGCGAGCCGGTCGAGGAGGCGGTGCAGGCGGCGCTCGATCTCGGCGCCGAGGCGGTGCTGTTCAACTGCAGCCAGCCCGAGGTGATGGGCGACGCCATCGTCGTGGCGGCCCGGATCATCGGCGAGGCACGGTCGCTGGCCCGGATCGGGGTGTACGCCAACGCCTTCCCGCCCCAGCCGGAGGACGCGACGGCCAATGAGGGCCTGTCGGAGCTGCGGGCCGATCTCGACCCCGACAGCTATCTCGGCTGGATCCGCCGCTGGGTCGGGCTCGGCGCCACCCTGGTCGGCGGCTGCTGCGGCATCGGTCCGGAGCACATCGCCCGCATCCGCGCGGCCCTGCCGGAGTTGGCGAAGACCTGAGAGCCCTTTTTGGAAATGCGCTGGCGTGAGTCGGCTGGCGGTGGTTTCGAGAACCGGAGCGCAGCGGACATGGAGTCCGTGAGCACCGGAAGCGGAGAAACCGCCGTCAGACGGCCTCGCCAGTAGCATTCCAAAAGGGCTCTGAGGGCTGCCGGGCGCCGCCTCAAAACCCTCACCGGCCTCACATTCTACGAGTGTACCAGCAAGATCTGGACAATGAGCCCCGGCGATTCAGGCCCAACTCACTCCGCCAAATGCCGGGACCAAACACCTGGTTCTCATGCGCCACTTACTCTGATCCGCTGAGTCTATGGCTATGGCCTGCCGAGCGCATACGACCTTGAGCGGTCATGAGGCGCAGCGAGAGGTCGTGCCTTTTTGCGTGGTCCGCAGCCGGCTCGATGCGGCCGATCAGAGGTTCTGTTGGCTCCTCTGAAGCGACATCCCCGACGATTCAAATCCGTTAGAGGCATGGGCCGACGCAAAGGGTAGCTGATGATATTCATCATATTAGATGAAATCCCCCGAGTCCCATGAACTCACTCTCGATCACCGCCCTTCTCGCAAAGCCAACACCCGAGCCATTCGTATAGATTTTTGGATTAGTACGAAATCTAATAAACGAGGGCCACCGGCTCGGCCGCCCTTCATGTGTTCTGGCATGCAAAATGAGAGGCTTCGATTTGTCCCACTCCGATTCATCGAATGGCTTATAGTGCTCTCCATTTTCATCTGTATATGCCAAAATCAGCTTTATGATTTCATGGCGCTTTTCGGGCCGAAGGGAAATATAGTTATCACATAACTGCTGCATGTAATCAATTTTTTCCCAGTTGTCAAAATATAGTGTCGATTGACATTTTATAACTTGGAATTGATTGAGGGCCGTCACATCAGAAATCCTGTCAACAACAACCCAGCCAGCAGAGTTAGATATATTGTAAACATCCCCATCATAAATGACGCAGTAAACAGATGGAGATAAGGGAAGCATTAATAATGTACCATAATTTCCCACTCCATAAGAAAGACCCTTGGCTAACTTATTTTGGTTGTACCATCTGTTTGTGAGAATGGCGGGATCATCCGATGTTATAAACGGCATCTTTGTCGCATTTCGAATTAGGCATGTCTTCAGATCTTCTATTACATTTAAGCTTCTCATCGAGACTCTGACGCCCATGTGCAATATGTCCTGCTCCGACATTTGCCGCTCTGGCGGAGTATTCCCACGGAATACGATATCATCTTGATCTGCCATCATCATCGCCGTTCGACGAGATGCGGCGTCCGTTCTGTGGAATTGCAATAGCCAGAAGCGTTTAAGCACATCGATGTGTCGCGGATCGAGAGAGAATTTTGGAGACAACATTTCTCTTACGACGGTGGCGTACTCGCCTTCTGGTAATTGTAAGAACTTTTCCAAAGCTAGATCTTTTCCATAAAAATACGCCTTTGCACACTGCCCTTTAATCGGCGCATTTTTTATCTTATGTCCGTCTACAATTCTAAAAGCATTTATCGATTTTCGATTGTTGTTAACAGAGAATGTATCTAGATAGCAGCGAGGAACATAATGCTGATTCTTGTTTTGAGCCATGCGTCAACTCGCCTTTGGACAGATATTCTTTGCAGTCACTCATACAGCAGCCGAGCCGCGACACTTCCCAGCCGAGTGCCAGATTAATATGCACATACCTTGACGCCGAAAAGGGTCGAATCCGGGCGGGTCCGCTTTCGGTAGCCCGGTGCGGTGACCGCTCGTCACCCTTGCTGTCAGCGGCACGGCACTTGCGGCGGAACCCGTCAGGTCCGCTTCCGCCCATTCCGGACCATCAGCGCTCTGCCAAAGCCCGCGCCCGGCTATATCCCACTGATAACATTGAACCGGCACGGATTGGTGTTGCTGACGACCGTCTCGCTGGTCGCGTAGCGGACAGAATGTTCCGGTTGCGTTAACCCGCATATTTGTTCATGATATGTTCCATGGAGATGGCGCAGACCGATCGCGACGCAGGCGAGACCCGCGATCCCGACCTGAACTGGACGGGATGGGCGCTGGAGAAGCTGCGCGAAGTGGTCGAGATCGACATCCGCTGCAAGCGGCTGACCGAGCGGCAGCAGCAGTCGACCACCCTGGCAGGGCCGGAGGAGCCGCCGGATTTCCCGCTGATGCAGTCGCGCCTGTCCCGCTCGATCCGGCTGTCGATCGCCATGGCCGAGCGGATCCGCGGCGACTATTTGCACCGCCGGGCCGAGGCCACGGAGTCGGGGGCGCTGGAGCGCCGCCGCCGGCGGCGGGAGCAGGCGGTCAAGGCCGTGGCCGAGGCGGTCGCGGCCGCCGAGGCCGCGGATCTCGACGCGGCCGGCGAGGCCGTCGCCCCCGAGGAGACCGAACGCCTGCGGGAGGAGGTGTGGGAACGGCTGACCGAGGACGAGGTTCTGGACGTGCAGCTCGACACCCTGTCGGCCGGTGAATTCGTGCGGGAGGTCTGCCGCTGGCTCGGCCGCCGGCTGGACCCGAGCCGTCTGCCGCAGGGCTGGGACGATGTCGCCGGGGCCAACGACAACGCCTCCGGCAATCCGCCCGACGCTGGCATGGACATCACTGCTGTGAATCCCGACACCGGAGACGGCTGGCCTTCACAGGCGGACGAGCTCGACGACGTCCGTCCGCCACCCGTGCCTGCGAAGCTGGACAGCAGCTGAGCGCCACTTCTGTGGCGCCCCCTCCCCTGGTCATGAGCCGGAACGTCCTGCCTTTCCCGCGTGCCGGAAGAGGTGATCTGCCCTGCTCCCTTCGATCTTTTGTTCGACATATTGACGCTTGTGGACAGGCGCGCTACGACTGACATGTCAGATCGACATCACTGGCCGCGCGCTGAGCTCGCGTGGCCGACGACAGGGAGTTGGACGTGTCCCAGCCAGGCGAGCGTTTCGGCCTTTCCGCGGCCCTGACCGTCCCCTTCCGGCCGGACGGCCATGTCGACTTTCCGCGCCTCGTCGCCCATGCGCGCTGGTGCCTGGCCCATGGCTGCCGCACCGTCACCGCCTTCGGCACCACCGGCGAGGGCGCGGCCTTCTCCCTGTCCGAGCGCGAGCAGGTGCTGGGCGCCTTCGCCGGCGCCGGCATCGAGGGGCGGCAGCTGGTCGGCGGCATCGCCGCCTCCTCGGCCGAGGACGCCGTGGCGCAGGCGCGGCTGGCGCTGGATTTCGGGGCGGATGCGCTGCTGCTGCCGCCGCCCTTCTACTTCAAGGGGGTCGGCAACGACGGCCTGTTCGCCTGGTTCGCCCGGGTGTTCGAGCAGCTGGGCACCGCCGCCCGCGGCGTCATCCTCTACCATATCCCGAGCGTCACCCAGGTGCCGCTCTCGATCGACCTCGTCGGCCGGCTGCGCGCCGCCTTCCCCGAGGTGATCCGCGGCGTCAAGGATTCCTCCGGCGACTGGGACTATGCCCAGGCCCTGCTGGCGGCGCATCGCGACCTGGCCATCCTGATCGGCGATGAGCGCTGCCTCGCCGCCGCGGTCCGGCTGGGCGGCCAGGGCGCCATCTCCGGCATCGCCAACATCTACCCCGAGGCGATGCTGCCGATGGTGCGGGACGGGCGCGAGAACGACCGCATCCTCCGCCTGGTCGAGGCGCTGCTGGCCTATCCGGTGATCCCCGCGGTCAAGGCGCTGGTGGCGCAGCGCAGCGGCGACCTGGCCTGGCTGGCCACCCGTGCGCCGCTGCAGCCCCTGTCGCCGGCCGAGGCGGCGCGGCTGGGCGCCGTGGCGGAGAGCCTGTTCACGGCCAGGGCGGCGGCCGGATGAGCATCAGCGACGAGCGCGAGCCGCTGAAGCTGCGCGAACGGGCCTATGACAGCTTCACGCAGCATCTTCTGGCCAACAACCTGCGCGCCGGGCAGTTCATCTCCCAGCGCGAGCTGGTGGCGCTGACCCAGATGCCGCTCGGCGCGATCCGGGAGCTGGTGCCGCGGCTGGAGGCCGAAGGGCTGATCAAGACCGTGCCGCAGCGGGGCATGCAGATCATGCACATCGATCTGACCATGATCCGCGATGCCTACCAGTTCCGGCTGTTCCTGGAGAAGGAGGCGACCGCCGCCTTCGCCCGCACCGTGACCGATGCGGACCTCGCGGCGCTGCGGGCGCAGCACGAGGCGATCATCGCGCGGGTCGAGCGCGAAGGCGCAACCCAGCAGGTCGTCGACGACGCCCAGGCCACCGACTGGGGGCTGCACGACACCATCATCGACGCGCTGGGCAACGAGATCATCTCCAAGGCCTATCGCGTCAACTCGATCAAGATCCGGCTGATCCGGCGCGAGCTGACCGGCATCGCCGGGCTCGTGGTGCCGGTGATGCGCGAGCATCTCGGCATCATCGACGCGATCGCCACCCGCGACCCGGTCCGCGCCGCCGAGGCGATGACCGCGCACATTGCCAATGCCCGCAACCGCGCCCTCGGGCTATAGCGTCATCTGGCATGAACAGCCGGCCCCGCCCGGCCCAACCAAGCAAGGGAGGACATGATGGGACTCTTTTCGAGACTGAGCCGCCGCTCGCTTCTGGCCGGCACCGCAGCGGCGGCCGCGGCCAGCGCCCTGCCCCGCATCCGTCCGGCCTGGGCCGCGCCGGACTGGAAGAAGTACGAGGGCACCCATATCGAGGTGAACCTGGTCAAGAGCCCGCGCAGCGAGACCATCGCCCGGAACCTGAAGGAGTTCACCGACCTGACCGGCATCGATGTCGGGCTGGAGCAGACGCCGGAGCAGCAGCAGCGGCAGAAGGCGGTGGTCGAGTTCAACAGCGGCGCGCCGAGCTTCGATGTCATCCATCTCAGCTACCACGTGCAGAAGCGGATGTTCGAGAAGGGCGGCTGGCTGGCCGACCTGCGGCCGTTCCTCGCCGACCCGTCCCTCGCCGATCCGAGCCTGAGCCTGAACGACTTCTCCAGCGCCGGCCTGGCCTATGCCACCGCCGCGGATGGCGCGGTCGGCAGCCTGCCGCTGAGCGTCGACTACTGGATCGTCTACTGGAACAAGGAGCTGTTCGCGGCCAAGGGGCTGAAGTATCCGAGCAGCTTCGAGGAGCTGGTCGCCGCCGCCGAGGCGCTGACCGACCCGGCCGCCGGCACCTACGGCTTCGTCGCCCGCGGCATGAAGAACGCCAATGTCCCGGTCTGGACCTCCTTCATGCTCGGCAACGGCGTCGCCCCGGTCGGCGACGACCGCAGCCTGGCCACCACTTCCGACGGCGCGGTCGAGGCGGCGAAGTTGTATCAGCGCCTGCTGACCAAGGCGGCTCCTCCCGGCGTCACCGGCTTCAACTGGAACGAGTGCCAGTCGGCCTTCCTGCAGGGCAAGATCGGCATGTGGCTGGACGGCGTCGGCTTCGCCAAGCCGCTGGAGGACCCGAAGCTGTCGCGCGTGGTCGGCAAGGTCGGCTACGGCGTCATGCCGAAGGGCCCGAAGGCGCAGGCCTCCGCCACCTTCGGCGACGGCATCGGTGTCGCGGCGGCCAGCGAGAACAAGGAGGCCGCCTTCCTGTTCTGCCAGTGGGCGGTGTCGCGCACGGTGCAGGCCGACCTGCTGCAGAGCGGCTCGGGCGTGCCGTTCCGCAATTCGATCCTGGACGATGCCGAGGTGCGCAAGGGTGTGGCCCTGCCGCCAGACTGGATCGACGCCGTCTCCGGCTCGGCCAAGATCAGCAAGCTCGGCCTGCCGGTGATCGTGCCGGTCACCGAGTTCCGCGACATCTTCGGTATCGCCCTGACCAACATCGCCGGCGGGGCCGACCCGGCGGCCGAGCTGGCCAAGGCGACCGAGCAGTTCAAGCCGATCCTGGACAAGAGCGAGGCCTGAGGGGACATGCGGGCGAGCGTGATCGGGGCCGCGGACGCCGGGGCGGGCCGGCGGCGCTGGGTGCGGGCACGGCGGCCGAACGCCGTCGCGCCGACCCTGCGCACCTACCTGCCCTTCATCCTGCCGGCGGTGCTGGTGGTCGGGGCGGTGATCGTCTTCCCCTGGGCCTTCACCGGCTGGGTCAGCCTGCACGACTGGCAGGCCACCGGCGCCGGCGGCTTCATCGGCCTCGACAACTATGCCCGCCTGTTCGCCGACGCCCGCTTCGGCGAGGCGGTGTGGCACACCCTGGTCTACACCGTCCTCTCCGTGCTCCTGCCGCTGATCCTCGGCCTCGCGGCGGCGCTGGTGTTCAACGAGCGCTTCCCGCTGCGCGGCCTGGCCCGCGGCATCGTGATCATGCCGATGATGGCGACCCCGGTCGCCATCGCCCTCGTCTGGACCATGATGTTCCATCCGCAGCTCGGCGTGCTGAACTACCTGCTCAGCCTCGTCGGGCTGCCGCCGTCGCTCTGGGTGTTCGACCAGGCGACGGTGATCCCCTCGCTGGTGCTGGTCGAGACCTGGCAGTGGACGCCGCTGGTCATGCTGATCGTGCTGGGCGGGCTGTCCGCCCTGCCGGCCGAGCCCTATGAGAGCGCCCAGATCGACGGCGCCACCTGGCTGCAGCAGTTCCGCTACCTGACCCTGCCGATGATCTCGCCCTTCCTGATGGTGGCGGTGATCATCCGCTCGATCGACGCGCTGAAGAGCTTCGACATCATCTACGCCATCACCCAGGGCGGCCCGGGCACGGCGTCGGAGACGATCAACATCTATCTCTATACCCAGGCCTTCAGCTTCTACGATATCGGCTACGGCTCGGCAGTCGCCGTGGTCTTCTTCGCCATCGTCGTCGCCATGTCGCTGGCGCTCTTGTGGCTGCGCCAGCGCGCCAAGCTGGCCGCGACGTGAGGAGGTCGAGCATGCCCCGCCCCCTTGCCAAGACCCTGCGCCGCGCCGGCCTCATCTTCGCCGTGCTGGTGATCGTCTCGCCGGCGCTGCTGTTCTTCCTGTGGATGCTGTCGCTGTCGCTGAAGCCCGAGGTCGACAACATCAGCTATCCGCCGGTGCTGATCCCGACCAGCTTCGCGTGGAGCAACTACGCCCAGGTCTTCGCCGAGAACTCCTTCGGCCGCTACTTCATCAACAGCCTGATCGTCACCGGCAGCGCCACGCTGATCGGCCTGATGATCGGCGCGCCGGCCGCCTACGGCATCGCCCGGGCCAGGGCGACGAAGATGGCCGTGGTGGTGATGATCGCGCGCATGACGCCGGGCCTCAGCTACCTGATCCCGCTGTTCCTGATGTTCCGCTGGCTGGGGCTGATGGGCACGCTGTGGCCGCAGATCATCACCCATCTGGTGATCACCCTGCCGATCGTGATCTGGGTCCTGATCAGCTATTTCGAGGCCCTGCCGATCGAGCTGGAGGAGGCCGGGCGGATCGACGGCGCCAACCGCTGGCAGGTGTTCCGGCACGTTGTGCTGCCGCTGACCCGGCCGGGCATCACCGTGGCGCTGCTGCTGTCCTTCATCTTCTCCTGGAACAATTTCGTCTTCGGCATCGTGCTGGCCGGCCGCACCACCCGCACCCTGCCGGTCGCGGTCTACAACTCGCTGACCTTCGAGCAGGTGAGCTGGGGGCCGCTTTCGGCCGCGGCGCTGGTGGTGGTGCTGCCGGTGCTGGTGCTGACCGTGATCGCCCAGAAGCAGATCGTGGCCGGCCTGACCTCTGGCGCGGTGAAGGGCGGCTGAGCCGCCCTTCACCCGGATCGCTTCGCCCGCGCCGACCGGCGCATCCCCATCCAAATGGACCACTTGCAAATTATATAAAATACCCTACTTTATAGGTATATAGTCATGCATATATGCAGCGCATTGGCTCGGGGGAGGATGGTGTCATGTCCGTCATTCAATTCGCTGACGATACGGCCCTTCCATCGACGACGCCCAGGACCTTCCCGAGGACGGCGCCGGCCAGCCGACGCGACGAGATCCTCGCCCTGCGGCAGAACGCGGCCGAGATTCTGTGCCGGCTTCGGGATGTCCGCGACACCTGGTCCGAGGCCGATGCCCCGCCACCCCGGGAGCGCTGGATGCTGCGCCAAGTGCTGCACTGCCTGGCCGCCAGCCGCAATCCGCCGGCCGGGGATGAGTTCGACCGGATCGCCGCCGCCGGCGAGGTGCTGTCCCTGCTGATGGACCTGCCGGACGTGGCCTTCGAGGCCGAGGCTTCGGACGGCGAGGGCTACGACCTGGTCGATTTCGACGCCGATCTCGACGATGCGGACAGCCTGGCGGGCGAGGACGCGGCGTAGCTGCCGGCCGCTGATGGATCCTTCCTCGTCGCATGCCGAAAAGCTTTGCCGTGCGGGACGTCTTGTCCTAATCGGAGGCGATACTTCCGGCGCGGTTCATCTTGTCCCTTTCCCTCGGCATCGACACCGGCGGCACCTTCACCGATGCGGTCCTGTTCGACCCGGACCGCGGCGTCGTCGCCGCCGCCAAACGGCTGACCACCAAGCACGACCTGGCGCTGGGCATCGGCGCCGCGATCGACGCGGTGCTGGAGCAGCACCCTGCTGAGATCGGCTTCGTCGGCCTGTCCACCACCCTCGCGACCAACGCCGTGGTCGAGGGCCAGGGCAACCCGGCCTGCCTGATCCTGATCGGCTATCCCGAAGCGGCGCTGGACCGCGCCGGGCTGCGCGCCGCGATCGGCGGCGACCCGGTCGTCGCCGTCTCCGGCGGCCACCATCCGTCGGGCGAGGAGCAGGCGCCGCTGGACCTCGAGTCGGCCCGCGCCGCCATCCTGCGCCACGCCCCTTCCGTCACCGCCTTCGCCGTCGCCGGCTATTTCGCCGTGCGCAACCCGGCGCATGAGCAGGCGGTGCGCGACCTGGTGCGCGACCTGACCGGCAAGCCCGTGACCTGCGGCCATGAGCTGACCTCCGGCCTCGACGCGCCGCGGCGGGCCCTGACCGCCCTGCTCAACGCCCGGCTGATCCCGCTGACCGCGTCGCTGATCCGGGCGGTGCGTGGCCGGCTGGACGCCCGCGGCATCGCAGCGCCGCTGATGGTGGTGAAGGGCGACGGGTCGCTGATCGCCGACCGCTTCGCCCTGGCCCGGCCGGTCGAGACCGTGCTGTCCGGCCCCGCCGCCAGCGTGGTCGGCGCCCGCTGGCTGACCGGCCGCGAGGACTGCTTCGTCTCGGATATCGGCGGCACCACCACCGACATCGCCATCCTGAAGGACGGCCTGCCCCTCCTGAGCCGCGAGGGCGCCCAGGTCGGCGGCTGGCGTACCATGGTCGAGGCGGTGGAAATCCGCACCTTCGGCCTGGGCGGCGACAGCGAGGTGCGGGTCGAGCCCGGCATCGGCCTCGCCGTCGGGCCGCGCCGGTCGGTGCCCTTGAGCCTGCTGGCGCATCAGCATCCGGAGATGCTGGTGGCGCTGCGCCGCCAGGCCGAGCGCGCTGAAGGCACCAGCCTGGACGGCCGCTTCGCCCTGCGCCTGCGGGCGCTGGACACCGACACGCTGTCGCCGCAGGAGCGGCGGATCTGGGACGCGCTGGCCGACGGGCCGCAGCCGCTGGAGGCGGTGCTGACCAGCCACCTGCTCGACCGGCCGCTGGAGCGGCTGGTGGCGCGCGGGCTGGTGATCCTGTCCGGCTTCACCCCGACCGACGCGGCGCATGTTCTGGGGCTGCATGGCGGCTGGTCGCGCGAGGCGGCGCTGCTGGGCGCAACCCTATGGACCCGCCGCCCGGCCGAGCCGGGCTGGACACCGCCCGCCGATGCCGAGGTCTTCGCCCGGGCGGTGCTGGAGCGGCTGACCGGGGACAGCGCCCTGGCGCTGGTCGAGGCGGCGCTGGCCCGCGACGGCGTCGTCGAGCCGGCGCGGGAGGCGCGCGGCCTGCTGCCCCGCCGGGCGGTGGCGGGCGATGCCCCCGTCTCCACCTTGCTGCGCCCTGCCCTCGCCCTCGGCCTGCCGCTGGTCGGGATCGGCGCTTCGGCCGCGACCTACTACCCGGAGATCGCCCGGCGGCTCGGCACCGAATGCGTGGTGCCGGAACATGCCGGCGTCACCAACGCGATCGGCGCGGTGGCCAGCGGCGTGCTGCAGCGGGCGACGGTCACCATCACCGCGCCGGAGGAAGGCCGTTTCCGCGTCCATGCCCCGGGCGGCCTCCGCACCTTCGGCAGCCTGGAGGAGGCGGCCGCCCATGCCGAGGCCGAGGCGTGCGGCCGGGCCGAGGTCCTGGCGCGCGAGGCCGGCGGCCGGGAGGTGGCGGTGACCGTCACCCGCGCCGACCGGGTGGTGACGATGGCCGGCGGCCTCGACCTGTTCGTCGAAAGCACCGTCACCGCCACCGCCGCAGGGCGGCCGCGGATGGGATGATGGCCGACGAGCCTGCGAAACAAATCTGAAATATCTGAGAAGATATCCACGCTATTTCTTTTCCCGAGACCACGTCTCCTTAACAAAAGTTTATCTTATCTCGGCTATAGCTCGCTCCGTCAGTGATTCCATTGACTTGGGGACAGCCATCCTCAGGCGTTCGCCGGCCGGCATGGCTCGGACGGCCCAGGTCGACGGACAGCCAGCAGGAGCCAGCAACGATGTCCCTTCCCACCTCCCGTCGACTCGTCCTTCAGGGTGGCGCCGCCGCCGTGGCCCTGGGCGTGATGGACAGCCTGGGCGCGCTGTCGCTGCGCCAGGCCCAGGCCGCCGCCAAGGGCGAGAACTGGACCGCCCCGGTGCCGAGCCCCTATGGCGGGCTCGCCCCCGTGGCCGACCAGAGCACGGGCCTGCCATTGCTGCTGCTGCCGCCGGGCTTCAGCTACAGCTCCTTCGCCTGGACCGGCGACCGCATGGCCGACGGCCAGCCCGTCCCCGCCCGCCATGACGGCATGGCGGTGATGGCCGACCGCGGGCGGTTCGGCTGGGGCGGCTGGCACGGCCGCGGGCGTGGTCACGGCCGCGACCCGGAACTGGTGCTGATCCGCAATCATGAGGTCAGCGCCTCCGCCACCCCGATCAGCGCCCCCGGCACCTACGACACCGGGACGATCGGCACCACCGGCCAGCGCGCCGGCGGCGGCACCACCACGCTGCGCTTCCGCGACGGCAAGTGGCAGACGGCCGAGGCCAGTCTCGCCGGCACGCTGGTCAACTGCGCCGGCGGCCCGACGCCCTGGGGCACCTGGCTGAGCTGCGAGGAGGTCAAGACCAACGCCCTGTCCAGCGCCGGCCGCCGGCACGGCTATGTCTTCGAAGTGCATCCGGAGGCCGAGCGCACCACCGGCCGCCCGCTGGTGGCGATGGGCCGCTTCAGCCACGAGGCGGTGGCGATCGATCCGCGCACCGGCATCGTCTATCTGACCGAGGATGACCGCAACAAGGCGGGGCTGTACCGCTTCATCCCCGACGACCGCTCCGGCCGGCCGGGATCGCTGGAGCATGGCGGCCGGCTGCAGATGGCGCGGGCGCGCCGCCGGCCCAACGCCGACCTCGTCGTCGCGCATATCGGCGACGAGTACGAGCTCGAATGGATCGACATCCGCGAGCCGGACATGGACGCCGTCGCCGCGCCGACGGACTTCCCCGACATCGGCGCCGGCGAGACCCTCAGCGGCCCGTTCGCGCAGGGCTGGGCCCAGGGCGCGCTGCGCATGAGCCGCGGCGAAGGCATCTTCTATGCCGATGGCATGATGTTCATCGTCGACACCAGCACCGGGGTGGAGCCGAGCGGCCGCCGGGGCCGCGGCTACGGCGCGGTCTGGGTGCTGCACCTCGCCTCGCAGCGCCTGCGGGCCCTGTTCGTCAGCGAGAGCCAGATCGCCGCGCACAACCCCGACAACATCACCGTCAGCCCGCGCGGCGGCGTGGTGCTGTGCGAGGACCCGGATGCGGCGCCGGACGGCAGCCCCGACGCCTTCGGCCCCGGCACGCGGCTGGTCGGCCTGACCCGTCGCGGCGCGCCCTTCTACCTGCTGAAGAACAATGTCGAGCTAACCGCGAGCCAGATCGCCGGCGCCGGCAAGACCATCGCCGAGGGCGACTACCGCGACAGTGAGTTCTGCGGCGCCTGCTGGAGCCCGGACGGCCCGACCCTGTTCGTCAATGTCCAGAGCCCGGGCATCACCTTCGCGATCACCGGCCCGTGGGAGCGCGGGCCGCTCTGATCCGGCAGTGCAGGCCGGGTTCGCCTTGTGCGAACCCGGTCTACGCCCCGAGCTGTTTCAGCATGTAGCTGGTGTCCTCCAGCATGCCGGCGGGGGAGCGGGCGTGGCCGGGGACGATGCCGAACAGGCGGAAGCCTAGGCTTTCATACAGCTTCTCGCCGTTATCGCCGCGCCGGGTGTCGAGCAGCAGCAAGCTGCGGCCGTGGCGGCGCGCCAGGTCCTCGGCCGCGAGCATCAGCATGCGGGCGATGCCGCGGCGCCGCGCCGCCGGATGCACCAGCAGCTTGGCGATCTCGGCACGGTGGATCCCGTTGGCCGGCATGCCGAGCACGAGCTGCACGGTGCCGACCGTGCGGCCATCCAGCCGCGCCACGATCAGGCGCCGGGCGCCGCTGCGGAACGCGGGTTCCAGCCCCCGCCAGAAATCCCGCGCCGCCGCGACCGTGAAGGGCAGCACGAAGCCGACGCTGGCGCCGTCCAGCACGCAGGCCTGCAGCACCTCCGCGAGGTCGTCGAGATGTTCGGCGAGACCGTCGGCCTCGACCTCCATCAGGGTGACCGGGGATGGAATGGAGGTATCGGGCATGACGGCGCTCACGGCTTGCAGACGGCGATGACGTAGTGGGCCGGGCGCGGCCCGGGGCAGGCGAAGCGGGTCGGGCCGAACAGGCGGAAGCGCAGGCAGTCGCCCGGCTCCAGCCGGTGGCTGGTGCCGTCGACGGTCAGCTCCAGCACCCCGTCCAGCATCCAGACATGCTGCTCCAGCCCCTGGATCGGTGGCCCGTCATAGGCCACCACCGCGCCGGCAGGCAGCGTGCCTTCCACCAGCTCGCCGCGGAAGCCCGTGGCCGGCGGCGACACGCTGCGGCGGCGGAAGCCGCTCTCGGGATCGGTCCAGCCCGGCTGCTCGGCCCGGCGCAGATGCTGCGGCGGGTCGGTCTCGACCTCGGCGATCAAGCCGGACATGGTGCGGCCATAGGCGGTGCAGAGCCGGCCGAGCAGCGAGGCGGTCGGGCTTGTCTCGCCGCGCTCCATCCGCGACAGCGTCGCCCGGCTGATGCCGCTGCGCTCGGCCAGGACGTCGAGCGACCACCCCTGCTCCGCCCGCAGCGCCGCCAGGCGGGCGGCCAGACGAGCGTCCACCGGCTCCAGATCGTTGATCATCTCGCTTCTCATGATCGAGAAATTATCCCGACCATGAGAGCGACCGCAAGGGCCTACCGCACCGGCGGCGGTGCGAAGCGCGGGTCGCGCGGCGCGTCGGCCGGGAACGGCTGCGCTTCGGCAGCCACCACGTCATTGGCCGGATCGTCGAGGGTGAACACCGCCATGCCGATGACGCCGATGTTGCGCGGATCGCCCTGCAGCGTATTGGCGGCATAAGCCTCGCCCGACGCGGAGAAGCGGAAGGCCGCGACCGCATCCTCGCTCTTGCGGAAACCCTCGATCACCAGCATGTCGCCGGGACGGACCACATAGCCGCGGTTGGCGATGCTGCCCGACCGGCCGCTCAGCACGTCGAGCCCATCCACCGTGGCCACGATCTCGACCGTCTGCCGGCTGCGATTGCTGAAGGCAAGCCGGTACAGGTCGCCGGATCGGCCGCGAAGCCGGAACTCGCCGTTGGCGGCGGGCGTCACGGGCATCGACCGGCCCTGGGCGTCGAGCACCGCCCATTCGATCCAGCCATAAGCGACAGGCAGCCTGCGGAATGCGGCGCCGGATGTCCCGGCCGGGCGACCGCCCTCGTAGCGGATCGTCACTCTGCCTTCGGGGCTGGACCACAAGCGGTCCAGATGGACGAAACGGATCGAGGACGCGATCGTCTCCCCCCATCGCGTACCGAGCCGGCTCGTCGGCGCCGGCTCGCTCCACGGAGCCATCAGACGATCCGCACTTGGAGCCAGCGTCTCCTGCCGCACCATCGGCGTCTCGGCCACCGACGGCGGCGGCGCCGGCCGGGACGAGATGCAGGCGGCCAGCGCCAAAAGCAGCCCGGCCGGCAGAATTCTCCAAAGAACGCGCATGATCCCTCCCCCGAGACATCCAGCGCCGCATGATCCCTCCCGCTCTGCGGCGAAGCCGTGGCCAGCCGGAGGTGAATCGAAGGCCGAGCAATCCCGGTACAGTGGCGCTCCGGTGTCCCTGCTAGGGATCGGCGGCGGGCCTTCCGCCCGTGAAGAGACGGAGACGACCATGCCGCTGCGTCGAGCCCTGCCCCTCCTCGCCCTCCTCGCCTCCCCCGGCGCCGCCTCGGTCGCCGATACGCTGCCCGAGTGTCGTGCGCCGGCGGTGCTGGACGATGGCTGGGCCGTTGCCGCGCCCGCGGGCGAGGGCTTCGAACCGGCAACGCTCTGCGCCCTCGGCCCGACGCTCGCGGCCTGGACCGAGGGCAACGCCCATGCCGTGCTGGTCGCGCGGCACGGCCGTCTGGTCTATGAGCGGTACTTCGCCGGCGAGGACCAGATCTGGGGCCAACCGCTGGGGCGCATCCCGCACGACGCCGAGACCCGGCACGACCTGCGCTCGATCACCAAGAGCGTCACCGCGCTGCTGGTCGGCATCGCCGTCGACACTGGCTGGATCAAGGACATCGACGCACCGGTGCTGTCGCTGCTGCCGCAATACGCCGATCTGCGCTCGCCAGAGACGGACCGCATCACCCTGCGCCACCTGCTGACCATGTCGAGCGGGCTGGCCTGGAGCGAGGAACTGCCCTACAGCGATCCGCGCAACAGCGAGCGGCTGATGTCGGACGCGCCGGACCCGTATCGCTACGTGCTGGAGCAGCCCTTCGCCGCCGCGCCGGGCGAGCGCTTCACCTATAGCGGCGGGGCGACGGCGTTGCTGTCCGCGGTGCTGAAGCAGGTGTCCGGCCGATCGCTGGACGTGCTGGCGCAGGAGGTGCTGTTCGCGCCGCTCGGCATTGCCGATGCCGAATGGGTGCGCTACCCGAACGGCGACCCGATCGCCGCCTCCGGCCTGCGACTGCGGCCGCGCGACATCGCCAGGATCGGCCAGCTGGTGCTCGATCGTGGCGCCTGGCAGGGCAGGCAGATCGTCTCCGCGGAATGGATCGAGCAGGCGACCACGCCGCAGATCGCCGTCGACGACCGGTTCTCCCACGGCTTCCATTGGTGGCTGGGCCGGTCCTTGGTGGATGGCCGGGAGATCGGCTGGATCGCCGGCATCGGCTGGGGCGGGCAGCGGCTGTTCCTGGTGCCATCCGCGGAGCTGCTGGTGGTGATCACCGCCGGCCTCTACGACCGGCCCGACCTGCAGAACGAGCTGGCCCGGATGGTGCTGGAGCGCCACGTGCTGCCGGCGGTGACGGGTCTTTAGGGCGACGCCTGCGAGCGGTAGAAGGCAGCCGCATCGGCGGTGAAGGCGGCGCGGGCGGAGGAGTCGAAATAGAACATGTGCCCGCCCTTGTAGAGCCGGAACGTCACGCGCCCCGCCGGCCCCGCGGGCGGCAGATGGTCGATCACGTAGCGGCTGACGGAATAGGGCGTGACGATGTCGCTGCGGCCATGGGCGACCAGCACGTCGAGATCCGGATTGAGCGCCAGCAGCTCGCGCAGATCCTGCTCGATGCTGGCCTGGGCGATGCCGCCGCGGGCCTCCCACTTCCAATCCCGGGCGACCTGTCGGTTGAGCAGGTTGAAGGTCAGCACCGTCCTGAAGCCGAGCGCATTCTGCGCGTAGCCGACGAACAGCCCGCCCAGGGCCTGGGTGTAGCCGTCGAGCACGGGGTCGGGACCGTCGTCCGGAGAGCCGGGGAACGGATCGGGCGCGAGAAAGGCGGCGTCGTAGGGGCTGGCGATCTCCGCCCCATCCTCGCCGGCCTGCTCGAGAATGGCGTTGCCGATGAAGCCGCGCGAGCGGGCGACCACGTCGGCCGGCCGCCCGATGATCGCAGCCACCCGGGCATGGAAGGCATCGGCCGCCTCGCCTTCGGGCGGCCGCCCGGCCAGGGTCGTCAGATAGTCGGTCAAGGCGAAACGCTCGGCCGCAGCGAGCGCCTCGGGCGTGAAGGCGCCGCGGCGATCGAGTTCGGCCGCGGCGAGCGAGGGCAGCCGCAGCGCGGCGACGAGCGCGAGCCGGTCGGCCCCGAATTGCAGCGGGCCCTCCATGAAGGGCGAGACCATGACGATGCCGTTGACCATGACACCCTGGTCGCGCTGCAGCGCGCGCGCCACCTTCACGCTGCGGAAACCGCCATAGCTTTCCCCGAGCAGGAATTTCGGCGAGGTGTTGCGCCGGCTCTGCGCCAGATAGAGGGCGATGACCTTGGCAAGCGATTGGGCGTCGGCGCGCTCGCCCCAGAAGTCGTCCGACTTGTCTGGCTTGACGGCGCGGCTCCATCCGGTCCCCACCGGATCGATGAAGACCAGGTCGGTGAAGGCCAGCCAAGTGTCGGGATTGTCGCGCAGGCGCGCCCTGGCGGGAGTCCGCGGGAAGTCGGACGACACCGCCTGCGGTCCCGCCAGTCCGAGCTGCAGATAGGCCGAGGCCGCGCCGGGCCCGCCGTTGAATGCGAAGGTCACCGGACGGGTCCCGGCGGGAGCATCGTCCAGGACATAGGCGGTGTAGAAGACCGCGGCTGAACGCTCGCCATTCGGGTCGAACAGCGAGATGGTCCCGGCGGTGGCAGTGTAGGCCAGCGTCCGGCCGCCGACGGACAGAGTGTGCCTGGTGACCGAATCGGCCGGCAGCAGCGCCAGCACGCGGCCGGAAGAGGCCGAGCGGCCGGCGTCGCCTTCCGGCTGCTGCGCCAGGGCCGTGGCGGCCAGAAGCAGGACGAGCAGGCTGGCGAGGAGCGGTCGGAGGGAAATCCTGTGCAGGGCCGTCACCCGTCGAGCTGGGAACCCCAACGACATGTCGGCACCCGGACCGCCGCTGCCAAGTGCCTGCCTATTCGGTCTGGACCCCGCGCTCGCGCAGCATGGCGACCAGGGCGTCGCGCTGCGGCAGGTACTCGTCGCGCAGCAGGCCCAGCACGTAGGCGTCCAGGAACTGGCCCTGCTTGCGCACATGCTGGCGCAGCAGCCCCTCCTCCTTGAAGCCGAAGCGCTTGTGCATGCGGACGACGCCGGGGTTGCTGGCCAGCACTTCGCAGCACAGCTTGTTCAGCTTCAGCTCGAGGAAGACGTGATCCAGCACCCTGAGCTCGACCCAGCTGCCGATGCCTTTGCCGCGCAGATCACTGGCGCCGAGATAGAAGGCCCAGGAGCATTTGCTGTTCTGCTGGTCGATATCGACCAGGTTGGCGAGGCCGATCGGCTCGCCGTCGTCGAGGATGATCCAGTAGACCCGGCGCGGATCGGCCATGGCGCGGGCGAACCAGGCGTCGTGCTCCGGCCGCGTGATGACGTGGTCGCTGTACTGGTGGACCGCAACATGCGGCAGGCTCCGCCAGGTGAACAGCCGGTCGGAATCTCCCGGCTCCACCCGCCTCAGGCTCAGCATTCCCGCGCTCCCCCGGATTCTCGCGATGCGTGTGCCGTCATAGGCCGGGCCGCCCGCCGCTGCCAAGAGCCGCGACGGGCGATCGATGGGCTTACGAAGCGGCTATGCCGCCAAGGCGCGCCGGCGCTCCTCCACCACCTGCTCGGCGATGCGGCCCATCAGCTCCTGCAGATGGTCGAAGCGGGAGGTAAAGCTGCCGACGCCGAGCGTGACCGATCGCAGCTCGACCGCCAGGCCGTGCATCTCCGCTTCCGGCATCTGGCATTCGATCAGGTCCCAGCCGGTCCAGCCCTCGCGCGCGGTCATGCCGAGGATCTGGCCGCGCCGGCTCGAGACAATGGCATGGACTTTGGCGGTGTATTCCGACGGCACCGCGATGGTGACCGCCTGGATCGGCTCCAGCAGCACCGGGTCGCAATTCGCCAGCCCCTCGGCCATCGCCATCTGCGCCACCGTGCGGAAGGCCTGGTCGGAGCTGTCGACCGAATGGTGCTGGCCGTCGACCAGGGCCACGGCGATGTCGACCACCGGGAAGCCCAGCGGGCCGCGGTTCAGGGCCTCGCGCGCCCCCGCCTCCACCGCCGGGATATAGTTCTTCGGCACGGCGCCGCCGACCACCTTGTTCTCGAAGGCGAAGCCGCCGCCGCGCGGCAGCGGCCGGATCTCGACATGGATGTCGGCGAACTGGCCGTGGCCGCCGGTCTGGCGCTTGAACCGGGAGTGCTGCTTGGTCGGCCGCCGGATCGTCTCGCGATAGGCAGTGCGCGTCGGCACCGTGGTCACCGCGACGTTGAAGCGGCTCTTCAGCCGCTCGACCGCAATCTGCAGCTGGATGTCGCCCTGCCCGGCCAGCACCAGCTCGCCGGTGGCTTCGACATGCTGCACCGACAGGGCCGTATCCTCCTCGCAGATCTTGGCGAGCGAGGTGGTGAGCTTGACGTCGTCCTTGCGGTCCGACAGGGCCAGGGCGACGGCATGCACCGGATCCGCCGGCTTCGGCCAGTTCCAAGTCGCCTCGGTGGTGCCGTCGGCGCGCAAGGTCTGGCCGGTGGCGACGTCGTCGAGCCGGGCGATGCCGACGATCTCGCCCGGGCCGACCTCGGCCAGCTTCTGGCTCTCGCCGCCCTTCAGCCGGTAGAGGCCGGAGATCCGGCGGCTGCCGAGATTGCTGTTGTCGGCCAGCCGGCCGCTCCACAGCCGCACCAGGCTGAGCTTGCCGGTATGCGGCTGGTGCTGGGTCTTGAACACGGTGGCGGCGAATCCGCCCTGGGCGTCGTAGCCGAGCCGTGTCGCCGCCGCCTCATGCGACGGCGCCTCGTGGCGCAGCGCCTTCCACAGTCGGGTGACGCCATTGCCGTGCTCGGCCGAGCCGAAGAACACCGGCACAATCAGGTCCTGCTGCAGGTCGCGGGTGAGCTGGGCATAGATCTCCTGCGGCGCCGGGATCTTGTCCTCCAGCAGCTGCTCCAGGAGGGCGTCGTCAAAATCGGCCAGGGATTCGAGCAAGCTCTGGCGCGCCTCCTCCTGGCGCGGCCTGATGTCGCCAGGCGCCTCGATCAGGTCGGAGGATTGGTTCTCGCGCCATTTGTAGGCGCGGCCGCTGACTAGGTCGACATAGCCGGAGACGCTGTCGGCCTCGCGGATCGGCACCTCGCGCAACAGCAGCGGCCGGGACGAGACCTGCTGCAGGGACGCCAGCAGGTCGCGCATGCGGATGCCGGACCGGTCCATCTTGTTGATGAACAGGATGTGCGGGATCTCGTGCTCGTCGAGGAAGCGCAGCAGCGGCGCCAGGATCACGGCGCGGTCGGGATCGGCCTCGGCCACCACCACGGCGATGTCGGCGACCATCAGCGCGGCCAGGGCGTCCTGCGCCAGCTCGACCGAGCCGGAGCAGTCGATCAGAGTCCAGTCCTCGTCCAGATAGCGGCAGGATGCGATGTTCGGCTCGATCGTCATCTGCCGGGCGCGGGACTCGGGCGAGGCGTCGCCCACGGTGTTGCCCTGGGCCACGCTGCCCTTGCGCGGGATCGCGCCGGCGCTGTGCAGCAGCGCTTCCAGCAGCGTGGTCTTGCCGCTCGAATACGGCCCGACCAGGGCCGCGCTTCTGTATCTGGGGGCAGGGCGTTCCTGCGGCATGCGCATCCTCCCTTCTGCACGGGCCCGCCGTGCCGACCGGGCGCATTGCCCGATCACGCGGGCGCCTTCAGGCATCAGGATGACACTTCCGCGACGATCGGCACAGCCCCGATCGAAGCCTCAGGCGATCGACCCCGGCGTGAAGGTCGGGGCGACGCTGGCTGGGCGGCCCGGCAGGTCCAGCGCCGTCACCCGCTCCGGCGTCCGGGCGACGATGCGGCCGGCGCGCAGGACCAGGAGGCGGGTGGTCTTCAGCCGCACCGCCTCGAACGGGTCGGCGGCCTGCAGCACCACCAGGTCAGCCCGGCAGCCCGGCGCCAGGCCGTAGCCGTCAAGCTCCAGGATCTTCGCCGCCTCGGTGGTCACAGCGGCGAAGCACCGGCCGATGGCGTCGAGCGAGGTCATCTGCCCGACATGCACCGCCATATGGGCCACCTCCAGCATGTCGGCCGAACCCATCGAGTACCAGGGGTCCATGACGCAGTCCTGGCCGAGAGCGACGGTGATGCCGGCCGCCATCAGCTCCGACACCCGGGTCATGCCACGGCGCTTCGGATAGGTGTCGTGCCGGCCCTGCAGGGTGATGTTGATCAGCGGATTGGCGATCGCGGCGACGCCGGCCTCGCGCATCAGCGGGATCAGCTTCGAGACATAGTAGTTGTCCATCGAATGCATCGAGGTCAGGTGCGACCCCGTCACCCGGCCTCCGAGGCCGAGGCGATGGGTCTCCGCCGCCAGCGTCTCGATGTGGCGGGACATGGGGTCATCGCTCTCGTCGCAATGCAGGTCGACCGGCAGCCCCCGCTCCGCCGCGATCTCGCACAGCCGGCGCACCGAGGCGGCGCCGTCCGCCATCGTGCGCTCGAAATGCGGGATGCCGCCGACCACGTCGACGCCGAGGTCGAGCGCGCGCAGCAGGTTCCGCTCGGCAGTGGCGGAGCGGTAGAGCCCGTCCTGCGGGAAGGCGACGAGCTGCAGGTCGAGATAGGGCGCGACGCGGCGCTTGACCTCGAGCAGCGCCTCGACCGCCAGCAGCCGGTCGTCGCAGACATCGACATGGCTGCGGATCGCCAGCAGCCCCTGCGCCACGGCAAGATCGCAATAGGCCATGGCGCGGGCGATCACCGCCTCCTGCGTCAGCTGCGGCTTCAGCTCGCCCCACAGCGCGATGCCTTCGAGCAGCGTGCCGGAGCGGTTCATCCGCGGCAGGCCGAGCGACAGCGTGGCGTCGAGATGGAAATGGGAGTCGACGAAGGGCGGCGTCACCAGCCGGCCGGTGACGTCGATCTCCTGTCCTGCCTCCGCGGCCAGATGCGGCTCGACCGCGGCGATGCGGCCGCCCTCGATGCCGACATCGATGCCGGTGCGGCCATCGGGCAGGTTGGCGTTGCGCAGGACGAGATCCATGGCGGGGCTGGCCTTCACGAAATTTCACTGAGGGAACGGCGCCGCCGACGATAGCATGCGGCCAGTGCAGAGAAAGACGGGAGAGCACCCATGTTCGGCTCGACATGGGGCGAGATCCGCCGGGCCCAACCCGACGAGGCGGAGGCGATCCGCGCCCTGGTGCGCCGCGCCTATGCGAAATGGATCATCAGCGTCGGCCGCGAGCCGATGCCGATGCGCGCCGACTATGTCCGCGCCCTGGCCGAGCACGAGATCTGGATGATCGACGGCATCCATGGCTGCATCGCGCTGATCGAGCTGAAGCCCGAGCCCGACCACCTGCTGATCGTCAATGTCGCGGTCGACCCCAGCCATCAGGGCCGCGGCCTCGGCCGCCGGCTGCTGGACTTCGCCGAGCAGGAGGCGCGACGGCGCGGCCTGCCCGAGATCCGGCTCTACACCAACATCCGGATGTCGGAGAACCGCGCCCTCTACGCCGCCCGCGGCTATCGCGAGACGCATCAGGAGCAGCGGGGCGAGTTCACCATCGTGCACATGGCCAAGCCCGTCCCCGCCGCTTGATGCTTGGACGGCGGACCTACAGCACGAAATCGGCGGCCACGAGGGCGATGCTGCCGGTCAGGGTGATGTGGAAATCGGTGACCTTATCGCCGTTGACGTCGCCGCCGATCGTGGTGACGCCATTGACCACGGCGTAGCGGAGCTGGCCGGCGACGCCGGTGTAGAGAGCGGAGCCAATGAAGCTGAAGGCCTGGTTGCCGGCGATGCCGGCGTTGGCGTCGATTGCGCTCAGGTCGATGCGGTCGGCTTGGGCGTGGCTGAAATCGGTGACCCGATCGGCATCGGCACCGACCACGCTGTCGCCGAGAGCGATGAAGTAGAACCGATCGGCCCCGGCACCGCCGGTGAGAGTGTCCTTGCCGGCCCCGCCGACGAGGGCGTCGTTGCCGTTCCAGCCCTGCAGCGTGTTGGCGCCGGCGTCCCCGGCCAGGCCGTCATTGCCCTGGCTGCCGGAGAGGTTCTCGATCCCGACCAGGACGTCGCCCTGGGCATCACCGCCGCCGACAGCGCCGGTAGCGAGGCTGACCGAGATCCCGACCGAGCTGTCGAAGTAGCTGGCGGTGTCGGTGCCGGCGCCGCCGTCGAGACGGTCCGCCCCCGCCCCGCCGCGGAGCGCGTCGTCGCCGTCCATGCCATTGAGCGTGTCGTTGCCGGCCATGCCGGCGAGCGTATCGGCGCCGCCGTAGCCGGACAGGATATTGGCCACGGCCGAGCCGGTCAGGACGTCGCCGAAGCCGACGGTGCCCACGATGTTCTCGATGTCGCCTCCGATCACGTCGCCCTGGGCGTCGCCTCCGGAGGCGGTCAGCGCCGTCAGGTTGACCATTACCCCCGCAGGGCCGTCATAGTTGATCGTGTCGATGCCGGCGCCGCCGGCCAGCACGTCGGCGCCGGCACCGCCGGTGAGGAAATCGTCCCCGTCGCCGCCGTTGAGCGTGTCGTTCCCGGCCAGGCCGGACAGCACGTCGGCACCGGCCTGGCCTGCGAGCCCATTGGCGGCGCCCGACCCCGTCAGGCTGTCGCCGAGGCCGGTGCCGCGGATGCTCTCGATATCGGTGCCGATGCTGTCGCCCTCGGCCTCGCCGCCGGCAGCGGTGAGCTGGGTCAGGTCGACGGTCACCCCGGCCGTGCCACCATAGGCGATCGTATCGGTGCCGGCGCCCCCGATCAGCGCATCCGCCCCGGCACCGCCCTGGAGCACGTCGTTGCCGGCGCCGCCATCGAGCGTGTCGTTGCCATCCAGCCCACTGAGCGTGTCGTTGCCGCCATTGCCCGACAGCACATTGGCGAAGATCGATCCGGTCAGGACGTCGTTGAACCCGTTGGTGCCCTGGATGTTCTCGATATCATTGGCGATCGTGTCGCCTTGGGCGTCGCCGCCGACGCCGGTCCCGCCGATGGCCACAGTGACGCCGGCCGGGCCGTCGTAGTAGCGGATGGTGTCGATCCCGGCGCCGCCGTTCAGCGTGTCCGCCCCGGCGCCGCCGTCGAGCACATCGTTGCCGCTGCTGCCGTTCAGGCTGCTGACCCCGCCATGGAGGACATCGTTGCCGGCGCCGCCGCGGAGCTGATCGTCGCCCGCGCCCCCGTCCAGCGTGTCATCGCCGCCCTGGCCGTCGATGATATCGGCGCCGCCCCGGCCCAGCACGACATTCGCCCCGGCCGAGCCGATCAGCGTGTCGGCGAAGCCGTTCGAGCCCTCGATGTTCTCGATATCCGCGCCGATCACGTCGCCCTGTGCGTCGCCGCCCGACGCGGTCAGGGCGGTCAGGTTGATGGCGATGCCGGCGGAGCTGAAGAAATAGGTGATCTGGTCGATGCCGGTGCCGCCGCTCAGCGTGTCCGCGCCGGCGCCGCCCTGGAGGACATCGTTCCCGTCGCCGCCGCGCAGTGTGTCCGTGCCTCCGCCCGCGGCCAGGGTGTCGTTGCCGGCGCCGCCGTCGAGCAGGTCGTTGCCCGACCCCGACGCATCGCCGGCGACCAGGCTGTCGTCGCCGCCGAGGCCATAGAGGATGTTGTTGCCTGCCCCGCCGACGAGCCGGTTGGCCGCAGCCGAGCCGGTCAGCGTGTCGTTGAAGGCCGATCCCTCGATGTTCTCGACATCGGCGGCCACCACGTCGCCCTGGGCGTCGCCGCCGCTGCCCGCACCGCCGATCGTGACGGTCACCCCCGCGGCGCTGGCGCCGTAATCGGCGGTGTCGATCCCGGCGCCGCCGTTCAGCGTGTCCGCGCCGAGCCCGCCGCGCAGCCGATCGTTTCCGTCGCCGCCATTCAGGGTGTCCTGGCCCTCGGCCCCGGCGAGGGTGTCGTTGCCGCCGAGCCCGTTGATCGTGTCGTTGCTCGCCATGCCCTCGAGATTGTCGATGCCAGCGCCGCCATTGATGACCGCCATGATGGATTCCGCTCGGAAAACGAGAATTTCGACCTCGGATCCTGCCGGAAAAAGACACTAATGACGGTTCGTTTTGCAGATATTTTATTTCGCGCGCTGGAGCCGGAGGCTAGCTGCCGATCGCGCCGCTCGCGAGCGCCATGGCGACGGCCTCGGCGCGGCTGCCCGCGCCCAGCTTGCGCATGGCCGAGGCGACATATTCGTTGACGGTGTAGACCGACAGCGACAGGCGGCGCGCCGTTTCCTTGCTCGACGCGCCGCGGGCGATCCAGGTCAGGCAATCGCATTCGCGTGGGGTCAGGGGCGATGGCGACACGGGCAGCGCGGATGCCGAGGCCCGAGCCGCGGCCAGCCCGCGCTCGATCCGCAGCGCCCGGCTGAGATGCGGCCCGACCATGCGCAGCATCCTGACCTGCGCGTCATCCCAGTCCGGCCGGCGCCGCGGCCGCCAGACCGACAGCATCGCCGAGAGGTCGCGGCGCTCGAAATCCACCCAGTACAGGCCGTGGTCCTTGCCCTGGGGCCGCATGAAATCATTGTAGAACTCGGTGCGCCGGTACTCGGCATCCGGGATCAGCGCCGAATGGGCGAAGGTGGCGCCGGGCTTCAGCCGCGGCAGCACGGGCAGGAGCGGCAGCAGCTTGTGGTAATGCGCGTGGTAGCGCTCGACATAGTTCGGGTCGGTCTCGGTCGCCAAGGTCCCAGGGCTCGGCGCTCTCGGGCCGATCCGGCGCAGCACCACCGCGTCCCCGCCGAGCGCCTCGCCGAGCCGGCACAGCACCGTGAGCCAGTCCTCATTGCCGGTTCCGGCGTCGTAGATCAGGTCGATCAGACCGAGGATCTGCGGCTCGTCCGGTCGGGCGACGTCAGACGGCCCGTCGGCGCCCGGCCGAACCGCCGTCCCGCCGATGGAACGGCCCTGCATGACGTCCCCCTCTTCTCACGCCAAACCTGGCGCGGCCCATGCCGTGCATAAGAGGATAATGATTTGGCCGTCCCTTGTCGCGGTGACGGCGCGCACAGCCTCAGGCTTCGAACAGGGGTCCAGCGGCCTCGACCGGCCTACGGCGAAGCCTTGCGCCTGATCGATCCCCATGGCGCGGACGAACTCGAGGATTTCGGTGTCCTCCACCTGCTCGGCGACAATGCTCGACGGCCGCCGTGGCTCTCGCAATGGGCACGGCCTCACGATAAGCCGTTATCGTGAGAGACCGAATTCCGGAGCGGATGATGGATGTGACGATGCGCGCGGCCGAGGCGACCGACCTGCCGGCGCTCCTGCGCCTGCTGGCGGACGATCCGCTGGGCAAGAACCGCGAGACGGCGGTCGAGGCGCCCTATCAGGCGGCCTTCGCCGCGATCGCCGCCGACCCGAACCAGAAGCTGGTGGTGGCGGAGCTGGACGGCCGAGTGGTCGGCTGCTTTCAGCTCAGCTTCATCCCCGGCCTGTCACGCCGCGGCGCCTGGCGGGCGCAGATCGAATCCGTGCACATCGATTCGGCGCTGCGCGGCCGCGGCGCCGGGCGGGTGATGATGGAATGGGCGATCGCCCGGGCGCGAGAGCGGGGTTGCGCCCTGGTCCAGCTCACCACCGACAAGCGCCGACCCGACGCCCACCGCTTCTATGCCCGGCTCGGCTTCGTCGCCAGCCATGAGGGCATGAAGCTGGAGCTGTAAGGGCAGGCATCGATTACGGTGTCCCCCCGGGGGAATCACCATGCCATCACCCAAGCTCGTGCCCGAGCTCTATGTCTCGGACATCGACCGCAGCCTGCGGTTCTACACCGGAGTGCTCGGCTTCGCCGTGCTCTACGACCGGCCGGAGGAGCGCTTCGCCTATCTCGACCGGAACGGCGCCGCGCTGATGTTGGACCAGCCCGCCGATCCCGGCCGCATCTGGCTGGCCGGGCCACTGGAGCCTCCCTACGGCCGCGGCATTAACCTCCAGATCGAGGTTGCGGATGTCGACGCCCTGAACGCCGCCGTGCTGGCCGCCGGAGCGCCGATTGAGCGGCCGCTGGAGGAACGCTGGTATCGCCGCGACGCCGTCATGCTCGGCCAGCGCCAGTTCGTGGTCCAGGATCCCGACGGCTACCTGCTGCGCTTCTTCCAGCCTCTCGGGTCGTGGCCGGCGCCGTCGGGAGAGGGCTGATGCTGTTCAAGCGCCCGGTGCTGGACCGGATCGCCGCCGGTGCCGTCACCCTCGCCTTCCGCCGCTGGCGCCGGCCGACGGTGCGGGCGGGCGGGACCCTGGCGACGCCGATTGGGGTGCTGGCGATCGAGGCCGTCGACATCATGGCCGCGGACCGGATCACCGAGGCGGAGGCCCGCCGGGCTGGCTTTGCCGGACGCGAAGACCTGCTCGCCAGCCTTGGACCGGCGGAGGGCGAGCTGTACCGCATCGCCTTCCGGCTCCAGGGCGCGGATCCGCGCGCGGCGCTGCGGGAGCAGGACGATCTTTCGACGGAGGACGTCGCCGCCCTGCGCGAGCGGCTGGACCTGCTCGATCGCACGGGCCGGCACGGCGCCTGGACCCGGGCGGTGCTGCGGCTGATCGCCGGGCGGCCGGGCACCCGGGCCCCGGAGCTGGCCGCCCATCTCGGCCGCGAGACCGCCGCCTTCAAGACGGATGTGCGCAAGCTGAAGGCGCTGGGCCTGACCGAGAGCCTGGCGGTCGGCTACCGCTTGTCGCCGCGCGGCCGCGCCCTGCTCGAGCGGATTGGGGACGGGTAAGCCGCCGCCGTCCCGATCACCCCGCCCGGTGCTCCTTCGCGAATTCCCGCTCGAATTCCGCGATCACCTCTTCCTGCTCCGGCACCAGCGTCCGGAAGATCGTCGCGGCGAAGGCGATCGGCGCCGAGCCGGGCGCGGTGATCACCAGCCCGTCGCCGACGCAGGGCCGGTCCTGGTAGTGACCCTGGCCGCAATAGGCCGGCGCGTGCCTGGTCAGAAACTCCAGGCTGTTGCTGGTGTGCGGCCGGTCGTCCAGCAGGCCGGCGGCGGCCAGGGCCAGGGTGCCGGCGCAGATCCCGGCGCTGGGCTTGCCGGCCTGCGCCCGGGCCTGCAGCGCCGCGGTGACCGGCACGAAGGGCCCGTGCTGCCACCAGGCGTCACTGCCGACCAGGATCCAGAGATCCGCAGCCGTCTGGTCGACCTCCGCGATTCCCCGGTCGGGCTGCAGCGTCACGCCGCCGATCGACCGGACCGGCCGGCCGTCCAGGGTGGCCGCGGTGACCTCCGCCCCGCCCAGCCATTCGCGCATCCCGGCCAGCGCCGGACCGGCCTCCCAATCCGCCCAGCCGTCGAGGAACAGCGCAACGATGCCCTTGGCCATGGCATCCTCCCGGATCAGTTCATTTTTTGTTCCTATCACGATTTCCGCGGCGAGGCCATCGCCCATCGGCCTTGACGCCCTCCGGCCCCCGCCCCCATGGTCTCGCCACCTTCGGACGGAATCGGCAGAGCCGCCTTGGACGACGCCAGCCCGAGCAAGGACCGGTCGGCCCAACTGACGCTGCGGCCTGCTACGGCCGCAGACGCCGGCACGCTGGCGGCGATCCATCGCCGGGCCCGCGAGTCGGCGGACATCCCGAATCTGCACAGCCGCACCGCGGTCCGCCGCTTCCTGCTGCGCACCATCCAGCAGTCGCAGGTCATGATCGCCTGCCACGACGGGGCGCCGGTGGGCTATGTCGCGCTCCACAACGGCTGGCTCGACCAGCTCTACATCCACCCGGATCACCACCGCCGCGGCATCGGCTCCACGCTGCTGGGCTGGGCCCGGCGCGAGAGCCCCGACCTCCGCCTTTACTGCTTCGCCCACAACGCCCGCGCCCTCGCCTTCTACCGGTCGCATGGCGGTGTGATTCTCAGCGAAGGCGACGGCTCCGACAACGAAGAGGGATTGCCCGATCTCCTCCTCGGTTTCCCGGAAGGCTGAGAGGCCGCTGCCGTCCTGCGGCGGTTTCCGGGGCGCCTTCGCCGTCGCCGTACTCCGGCCCTCGAACGCGCTGTCAGCCGGCTCATAATATCCCATTCTTCCACGGACTCTGAGCCATCGCCTGCAACCCCGTGATTTCCATGACGAATCCGCATGCGGAACGACCCTGGATTGAACAACTCCGTGCTTGCACCCGCCACGGAACTGACACAATATGTGGGGCCTGGGTGCGACGAACCACCCACCGCTGGGGTCAGCCACAAGAATCGGATCTGTGGCGATTCTGTCGAGGGTGGCACCGCGCCAGGTCCGGAAAGCCGCAGGCTTCTGCGGCTCACGGAAAATAACCACCGGTTCCTCACCGGGTATTCACTGGTCTGTCCACCAGGTTATCCACAGAGGAAGCAAATTTTTGATTTTCAATACTTGTTTTCGACTTAGGATGACGGTTCCTTGACTGGTCTGTGACGGCCCGCTGGCGCGGAGTCGTCGGTGGAGTTCGGCGCGGGGATCGCGATCCCCGAGGACATCAGACGGGGGTCGCGGCGGCGCGACGGAGAAGGAGGATTGGGGACCATGCGGATCGAACGGCGCTTCACGGCCGAAGGGCACGACGCCTATGAGGGGATCGAGTTCCGGTCGGCGACCAGCGAGATCCGCAACCCGGACGGCTCGGTGGTGTTCCGCCAGACCGACATCGAGGTGCCGGCGGAATGGAGCCAGGTTGCGTCCGACATCCTGGCGCAGAAGTATTTCCGCAAGGCCGGCGTGCCGGCGCGGCTGAAGCGCGTCCGCGAGAAGGGCGTGCCCGAGTTCCTGTGGCGCAGCGTGCCCGACGAGAAGGCCCTGGCCGAGCTGCCCGAATCGGAGCGCAGCGGCAGCGAGCGCACCGCCCGCCAGGTGTTCGACCGGCTGGCCGGCACCTGGGCCTATTGGGGCTGGAAGGGCGGGCTGTTCGATTCGGCCGCGGACGCCCGCGCCTATTTCGACGAGATGCGCTGCATGCTGGCGCAGCAGATGGCGGCGCCGAACAGCCCGCAATGGTTCAACACCGGCCTGCACTGGGCCTATGGCATCGACGGCCCGGCCCAGGGCCACTGGTATGTCGACGAGGCAACCGGCGAGCCGCGCCTGTCCGACAGCGCCTATGAGCGGCCGCAGCCGCATGCCTGCTTCATCCAGTCGGTCGCCGACGACCTGGTGAACGAGGGCGGCATCATGGACCTGTGGGTCCGCGAGGCGCGCCTGTTCAAATACGGCTCCGGCACCGGCTCGAACTTCTCCAAGCTGCGCGGCGAGGGCGAGAAGCTGTCCGGCGGCGGCCGCTCCTCCGGCCTGATGAGCTTCCTCAAGATCGGCGACCGCGCCGCCGGGGCAATCAAGTCGGGCGGCACCACCCGCCGCGCCGCCAAGATGGTGACGGTCGACATCGACCACCCGGACATCGAGACCTATATCGACTGGAAGGTGGTCGAGGAGCAGAAGGTCGCGGCCCTGGTCGCCGGCTCCAAGCTCGCCCGCAAGCACCTGAACGAGGTGATGGAGGCGTGCCACGGCGTCTCCGACGCCGAGACCGGCGACCGCTTCGACCCGAAGCAGAACAAGGCGCTGAAGCGCGCCATCCTCGGCGCCCGCAAGGCGATGCTGCCGGAGAACTACGTCCAGCGTGTCATCCACTTCGCGCGCCAGGGCTATACCGGCATCGACTTCAAGGTCTACGACACCGACTGGGATTCGGACGCCTATCTCACCGTCTCGGGCCAGAACTCGAACAATTCCGTCCGCCTCACCAACACCTTCCTCGAGGCGGTGCAGCGTGACGGCGAGTGGCAGCTGATCCGCCGCATCGACGGCAAGGTGGCGAAGACGCTGAAGGCCCGCGATCTATGGGAGAAGATCGGCCACGCCGCCTGGGCCTCGGCCGATCCCGGGCTGCAGTTCGACACCACCATCAACGAGTGGCACACCTGCCCGGAATCGGGGCGGATCAACGCCTCGAACCCGTGCTCGGAATACATGTTCCTGGACGACACGGCCTGCAACCTGGCGTCCCTGAACCTGATGACCTTCCGCCGCGCCGACGGTTCCTTCGACGTGCCGGCCTTCGAGCACGCCTGCCGGCTGTGGACCATCACCCTCGAGATCGCGGTGATGATGGCGCAGTTCCCGAGCCGGGAGATCGCGCGGCTGTCCTATGAGTTCCGCACCCTCGGCCTGGGCTACGCCAATATCGGCGGCCTTTTGATGGCGTCCGGCATCCCCTATGACAGCGAGGAGGGTCGCACCCTCTGCGGCGCCATCACCGCGCTGATGACCGGCGTCGCCTACGCCACCTCGGCCGAGATGGCGAAGGCCGTGGGGCCCTTCCCCGGCTATCAGAAGAACGCTCCGCACATGTTGCGGGTGATCCGCAACCACCGCCGCGCCGCCTATGGCGAGACGGAAGGCTATGAGGACCTGTCGATCCTGCCGGTGCCGCTGGAGGCCGATGCCTGCCCGGACCAGGAGCTGGTCGCCGCCGCCCGCCGCGCCTGGGACCGCGCGCTCGGCCTCGGCGAGAGCTTCGGCTATCGCAACGCCCAGGCGACGGTGATCGCGCCGACCGGCACGATCGGCCTGGTGATGGATTGCGACACCACCGGCATCGAGCCGGACTTCGCCCTGGTGAAGTTCAAGAAGCTGGCCGGCGGCGGCTACTTCAAGATCATCAACCGGGTGGTGCCGGAGGCGCTGCGCGTTCTCGGCTATGACGATGCGCAGATCGAGGCGATCGTGCGCTACGCCGTCGGCCACGGCACGCTGGAGAACGCACCGGCGATCGGCTGGGACGCGCTGAAGGCCAAGGGCTTCACCCAGGCCGCGATCGACTCGGTCGAGCTGGGCCTCAAATCGGCCTTCGACATCAAGTTCGTGTTCAACCGCTACACCCTCGGCGACGATTTCCTGACCGGGACGCTGAAGGTGCCGGCCGCGGCGCTGGATGACATGTCCTTCGACCTCCTCGCCCATCTCGGCTTCTCCCGGGCCGAGATCGAGGCCGCGAACACCTATTGCTGCGGCGCCATGACCCTTGAAGGCGCGCCGGGGCTGAAGGACGAGCACCTGCCGGTGTTCGACTGCGCCAACCCCTGCGGCCGCATCGGCAAGCGCTTCCTGTCGGTCGAGAGCCACATCCGCATGATGGCGGCGGCGCAGCCCTTCATCTCGGGCGCGATCTCCAAGACCATCAACATGCCGAACGCGGCGACGGTCGAGGATTGCAAGCAGGCCTATCTCCTGTCCTGGCAGCTCTGCCTCAAGGCCAACGCGCTCTATCGTGACGGCTCGAAGCTGAGCCAGCCGCTCAACGCCTCCCTCCTCGAGGACGACGCCGAGGACGAGGAGGACAGCGTGGTCGAGCGCATCATCGAGGCGCCGGCCGCGGTCCGCGCCCCGATGGTGGCGGAGCGGATCGTCGAGCGGGTGGTGGAGCGGATCGTCGAGAAGACCGGCATCCGCGGGAAGCTGCCGCACCGCCGCAAGGGCTATACCCAGAAGGCGATCGTCGGCGGCCACAAGGTCTACCTCCGCACCGGCGAATACGACGACGGCCGTCTCGGCGAGATCTTCATCGACATGCACAAGGAAGGCGCCGCCTTCCGCAGCCTGATGAACAACTTCGCCATCGCCGTCTCGATCGGCCTGCAGTACGGCGTGCCGCTGGAGGAGTTCGTCGAGGCCTTCACCTTCACCCGGTTCGAGCCCTCGGGCCCGGTGCAGGGCAACGACGCCATCAAGATGGCGACCTCGATCATCGACTACATCTTCCGCGAGCTGGCGGTGTCCTATCTCGGCCGCAGCGACCTGGCCCATGCGACGCCGGACGACCTGACGCCGGACACGGTCGGCAAGGGCGTGGCCAAGGACGACGGCAAGGCCCCGGCCGTGGCCGAGGCGGCGACACCGATCCGCCGCGTCGCCTCCACCGGCTTCGTCCGCGGCAATTTCCGGGTGTTCGAGGGCGGCAATGTCCGCGACGTCGCGGTCGCCCGGATGGCCGAGGTGCAGGAGCTGGTGAGCGAGGCGGCGACCGCATTGCACACCGAGGGCGCCACCGCCCTGGCGCCGGAGCCGGCCAAGCTTCGCGCGGTGGCGATGAGCGGCACGGCCGACACCCGCCTGGCCAAGATCCGCGAGGCGCGCGCCAAGGGCTATGAGGGCGACCCCTGCCCCGAATGCCAGAACATGACCCTGGTGCGGAACGGCACCTGCTTGAAGTGCGACACCTGCGGCGGGACCACCGGCTGCAGCTGAGGCCCGGAGGGCGATAGGAAGCGAAGCAGAAGAAGAGGTGCCCGGGTAAAACCCGGGCACTTCTTTATCGAAATCTCACAAAAGCCCTCGTGAGCGGGGAATCCTCAGCAGCGCGCACGGCTCGCTAGAAAACGTCTCACGCGTTCGTGCCGTGGCCTCTCCAGGATCGCCCCGGGAGGACCGTTCTCCACCACCTCGCCGCGGTCCAGGAACCAGACGGCGTCCGCCACCTCGCGCGCGAAGCCGAGCTCATGCGTGACGACGATCATCGTCATGCCGCCGCGGGCCAGCGCCTTCATCACCTGCAGGACCTCGCCGACCATCTCCGGGTCGAGCGCGCTGGTCGGTTCGTCGAACAGCATGATCTCCGGGTCCATCGCCAAAGCCCGGGCGATGGCGACCCGCTGACGCTGGCCGCCGGACAGCTTGGCCGGAGAAAGAGCAGCCTTGTCGGCCAGACCGACACGGGCGAGCTCGGCCATCGCCCGTTCCCTCGCCTCGGCCTTCGGCATCCGACGAAGACGCCTGAGGCCGAGCTCGACATTGCCGAGCGCGGTCAGGTGCGGGAACAGGTTGAAGGCCTGGAACACGAAGCCGATCCGCCGGCGCAGCCGGTTGATGTCGACCGCGCGCGATGCGACGTCGACGCCGCCGACCAGGACCCGGCCCTCTTGGATCTCCTCGAGCCGGGTCACCGTCCGGATCAGCGTCGACTTGCCGGAACCGGAGGGGCCGAGCAGCACCGCCACCTCGCCCCGGCGGACCTCGCCGGAGACGCCGTTCAGGACCGGCAGCGGCCCGAAGGACTTCCGGACCTCCTCGAACCGGATCATGCCGTCGCCTCCACCGCCCGTACGAGGCGAAGTCCCGCCCGCCGCGCAGCGACGCGGCGCTCGAGCCACCGCGCCACCGATGTCAGGGCGAAGCAGAGCGCGAAATAGGTCAGCGCCAGCAGGCCGTAGACCTCGAACGGCTTGGTCATCAGCTGGTTGTTCACCTGGCTGGCGGCGAAAGTCACCTCATGGGCGCTGATGACGTAGCCGAGCGAGGTCTCCTTGATGGTCGAGACGAACTGGCTGACCATGCTGGGCAGCATGTTGTGCAGCGCCTGCGGCAGCACCACCCGGAAGGTCGTCGGGATGTACCCCAGGCCGAGGGCGCGTGCTGCCTCGACCTGGCCGCGCGGCAGGGCCTCGATGCCGGCCCGGATGATCTCGGACAGGTAGCTGGCCTCGTAGATCACCAGAGTGATGACCAGCGTCTCAACGCCGCCGATCGGCCGGCCGATGACCAGCGGCGCGACGAAGTAGGTCCAGAAGATGAACATGATCAGCGGCAGGCCGCGGACGACATGCACCACCGCCTTGGCCGGCGCACGCAGCCAGCGATAGGGGCTGAGCCGGGCCAGCGCCAAGGCGACGGCGAAGGGGAAGCTCAGCAGCAGGCCGAGCGCCGCCATGAACAGCGTCATGGCCAGACCGCCGACCGGCCCGTGCGGATACTGGCCGATCAGGAACAGGAGCCAGTTGTCCTGCAGGATCTGGAGCATCAGCGGACCTCCAGCTTGAGCCTGCGGTCGGCATACGAGCCCAACGCCATGATCCCGAAGGAAACGGCGAGGTAGAGCACGGTGGCGACGGCGAAGGCCTCGAAGGTCTTGAAGGTGTAGCTGTCGACCTCGCGTGTCCGGTAGGTCAGCTCGCCGAGGCCGATCGCCATGGCCAGGCTGGTGTTCTTGAACAGCAGCAGGGTCTGGTTGATCAGCGGCGGGACCACGATCCGCAGCGCCTGCGGCAGGATCACCCAGCCCATGGCCCCGAGATAGCCGAAGCCGATCGAGCGGGCGGCCTCGTACTGCGTCTTCGGGATCGAGCGGATGCCGCTGCGCAGATCCTCCGAGACATAGGCCGCGCAGGCGAGGCCGAGGGCGACCGCCGCCAGGAGGAACTCGCTGCCGTGGCCGTTGATCCAGACCAGCATGGCCCGCGGCAGCAGCTGCGGGATGCCGAAATACCAGACGAAGATCTGCACCAGCAGCGGCACGTTGCGGTGGTATTCGACATAGGCCGCCACCAGCCATTCGCACGGCCGGAACGGGATCATGCGGATCAGGGTCAGGAGGATGCCGGCCGCCATGCCGAGCAGCCAGGCGGCGATGGTCAGCGCGATCGTGGTGGCGAGGCCCCAGACGAACCAGCCCAGGTACTCGCCCGACAGGACCGCGGCAGGATCGAAGATGGTACCCATGGCGTCGCGTTCCGCTTGGGCGGCGGGCACGCCCGCCGCCCCTGCCGGTTCAGCCCTTGATCTCTTCGATCCGGAAGTCCCGCTTCAGGCCGTAGACGGTGTCCGGCCCGAACCACTTGGTGAAGATGCGGTCGGCCTCGCCCGAGGCTTCGAGCGCCGCCAGGGCCTTGTCGACCTCGCCCTTGAACGCCGTCTCGCCCTTGCGGATGCCGAGGCCCCAGGGTTCGACGAACACCGATTTCTCGATGATGGCCAGGGGCGCCGACTCCTCCGCCTGCTTGCGCAGCTTCACCAGGATCAGCTCCGAGGCGCAGAAGCCGTCGACCTTGCCCTGGATCAGGGCGAGGAAGGCGGAGGACGAATCCTGGAACGTCACCGTCTCGGCCTCCGGGATCTCGCGGCGAACGCCCTGCTCCGAGGACGAGCCCTTCAGGGCGCTGACTTTATGGCCGGCCAGCTGGTCCAGGGTCTCGATCCCGGAATCGGCCGCCACCAGCATCTTCTGCTGGCTGACGAAGTAGGAGTAGCTGTAGTCGATCTGCTGCGCCCGCTCCTTCGACCAGCCGAGATTGGCGGCCAGGATGTCGACGCGCCCCTGCAGCAGCTCCGGAATCCGGGCCTCCACAGCGATCGGCTTCAGCTCCAGCTTGACGCCCAGCGCCTCCGCGACCTTGCCGCACATGTCGACGTCGTAGCCGACAATCTCGCGCGTCTTCGGGTCCTGGAAGCTGAAGGGCTCGGCCGTGCCCAGCGTGCCGCAGATCAGCGTGCCGCGCGCCTTGACGTCGGCCAGCTCGTCGGCCCGGGCGGTGACGGAAACCCCTGCGGCGAGGGCCATGCCCAGCACCAGGATGCGAAGCGACATCATGACGGAAACCTCCATGCTTGGTCTTGTTTGGTGTCAGGCGAGCGCGGCGCAGGCGCGCGCCAGCCTGGCGCAGGCCTCCTCGATCTGCGGCAGCGACGCCGCGATCGACAGGCGCAGATAGGGCGACAGGCCATAGGCCGTGCCGTCGACCACGGCGACGCCGGCCGCGTCAAGGAAATACATCACCACGTCGCCGTCGGTCTCGAGCACCCGCCCCTCCGGCGTCCGTCGCCCGATCAGCCCGGCGCAGGAGGGATAGACGTAGAATGCGCCGTCCGGGGCGCGGCAGGTCAGGCCGGGACAGGCGTTCAGCAGCTCGACCGCCCGGTCGCGACGGGCGCGGTAGGCGGCCCGCATCTCCGCCACGAAGCCCTGGTCGCCGGTCAGCGCCGCCGCCGCTGCGGCTTGGCTGACCGAGCAGGCGCCGGAGGTCGACTGTGACTGGATGGTGTTGATGGCGGCCATCAGCGGCGCCGGGCCGGCGCCGTAGCCGATGCGGAATCCGGTCATGGCGTAGGTCTTCGAAACACCGTTCACCAGCAGCGTGCGATCCAGGAGCCTCGGCTCGACCGCCACCGGACAGACCGCGGCGCCGCCGTCGAACCGGATATGCTCGTAGATGTCATCGGTCATCAGCGCCACCTGCGGATGGCGCAGCAGCACATCGGCCAGAGCGCGCATCTCGGCCTCGGCGTAGAAGGCCCCGGTCGGGTTGCAGGGTGAGTTCAAGATCACCCAGCGTGTCCGCGGCGTGATCGCCCGCTCCAGCGCCTCGGCCGACAGCTTGAAGCCGGCCTCCTCGCTGCAGGCGACGATAACGGGCGTCGCATCGCAGGCCAGCACCATGTCGGGGTAGGAGACCCAGTAGGGTGCCGGAACGACGACCTCGTCCCCCTCGCCGACGGTGGCGGCCAGGGCGTTGTAGATGACCTGCTTCGCACCGCCTCCGACGCTGATCTGGTCGGCCCCGTAGCGGACGCCGTTCTCGCGCTCCAGCTTCGCGACGATGGCCCGGCGCAGCGCCGGGGTCCCGTTCACCGGCGTGTACCGGGTCTCACCGGCTTCCATCGCCGCCGCCGCGGCCGCCCGGATATGGGCCGGCGTGTCGAAGTCCGGTTCGCCGGCGGTCAGGTCGATGATGTCGCGGCCCTGCGCCTGCAACTGCTGGGCTCGGGCGCGCGCGACCATGCTGGGCGACGGCTTGATGCGCCGGACCCGGGCGGACAGGGCGATGGCTCCAGGGAGTCCGGTCATCGCGCAGCCTCCTGCCGCAGGCCGACATAGCCGTCGGCGCGGCCCTCGCTGATCGCCTTCAGGGCCTCGGCCTCTCGCGCCTCCTGCCGGCGCACCAATGCCAGGAGCTCGCCGGCGACGGCGCGGTCGAAGCAGACGACGCCGTCCTCGTCCCCGAGCACGACGTCGCCGGGCATCACCACCATGCCGTCGATCGCCACCGGGACATTGATCTCGCCGGGACCGGACTTGTACGGCCCGCGATGCGTCACGCCTCGGGCGAAGCAGGGGAAGTCCGCCGCCGCAAAGGCGGCGACGTCGCGGATCGCGCCGTCGATCACGAAGCCGGCCACGCCGATGGCCCGGGCCTTGCTCATCATGATCTCCCCGACCAGCGCCTGGCCGAGGTCACCTCCCCCGTCGACCACCAGCACGTCGCCCGGCCGCAGCAGCTCAAAGGCCTTGTGCAGGGTGATGTTGTCGCCGCCGCGGGTCTTCACCGTGACCGCTGTCCCGATCAGCCGCGCGCCGCGGTGATAGGGCCGCAGCAAGCGGGTGCCGTGCAGCCGGTTCATGTTGTCGGAGACGATGGCCACGGCCGCGTGGCGGAAACCGTCCAGGATCTCGGCCGGGACTGGCGGTTGGGAGGGGAGCAGACGATGACCTGGGACGTCCATGGCGGGAGCACGGGAGTGGCGCGCCGCAGCGCTGATCGGAAAATCATTCCGCCGCACAGACGTGAGGAAAAGCGAATATTTTTGCTATATATAGATCGCTTTCATTCATCGATCACGCAGACCGGCCCGTGACAGTCACTTTGAAGCAGGTGGAAGCCTTTCACTGGATCGTGCGGCTCGGCAGCCTGGTCGATGCCGCCGAACGCCTGAACCTGGCTCAATCGACCATCTCGAAGCGGATCCAGGAGTTGGAGACGATCCTCGGCAAGCCGCTGTTCGATCGCGGCAGCCGCACCGTGCGCCTCACCCGCACCGGTGAAGCGCTGGTGCCGCTCGCGGCGGATCTGCTGAAATCGGAAGCCCGGTTCCGCGAGGCGGCCGCCGGGCCCCTCGCCTTCAGCGGACCGTTCCGCTTCGGCGTGACGGAGCTGATCGCCGTGACCTGGCTGCCCAAGCTGATCGTGGCGATGAAGGCGGCCTATCCGCAGGTGGTGCCCGAGCCCGAGGTCGACTCCAGCGTGACCTTGTTCGAGCGGCTGGCCGAGCGCCGGCTCGATCTCGTCATCGGCCTCGACCCGCCGGCCAATCCTGAGTTCAGGGCGGTGCCGCTCGACAGCGTCAACCTGCAATGGATGTGCGCGCCCGGCGTCGGGCCAGCCGAGGAAGTCGTACCGCTCTCGCGAATGGCGGACTATCCGATCCTGACGCAATCCGCCGGCTCGGGCCTGCAGCGTCTGGTGTTGGACTGGCTCGCGGCCAACGGCCTCACCGTCAACCGCATCGTCCGCTGCAACAGCCTGCATGTCCTGGCCGAGCTCGCCGCTGCCGGGCTCGGCATCGCCTTTCTCAGCGAAGTCTACAGCCGTCCCGAGGTCGCCGGCGGGCGGTTGCGGGTGATCAAGACCGACCCGGCCATTCCGCCGATCCAGTACTTCGCCGTGCACCGCACAGGTGTTCTGGACACGCTGGGTGCGCTGATCGCGCAGATCGCCCAGGAGTGCTGTGACTTCTCGGTTGGTCGATGACCGCTCTCGCCGCGGTGACCTGACGTCCGTTCATACGATCCGGGACGAAGCCGCCGCCGGCTCAGGCCGGCCGGCCCTTCCGGGTCGGCGGCTCACATCCGCACGATGATCTCGACCTCTGGCGGCCGTGTGCCGCCGGGGGAGACGACGACCTGGTCGCCGATGCGCTGGAAGGTCAGGGTCACCTGCCGCTCGCCGACCGGCAGGGCCTCGACCGTCAGGGTCTCGATGCCGATGGGCAGGCGCGGACGGTCGATGCGGATGCGGTTGCGGGGGCCGTCGATCTTGAGGCCGAGGCAGGCCTGCAGCGTCATGAACACGGCGCCCGAGGCCCAGGCCTGCGGCAGGCAGGCGACCGGATAGGCGATCGGCCCCTCGCCGCGCACCCGCGGAAAGCCGCAGAACAGCTCGGGCAGGCGCATGTCGAAATGCACCGCCGCCTCGAACAGCCCGCTCAGGAGGCGCACCACGCCGTCGCGCTCGCCGTAGCGGGCCAGGCCGGCGGCGCAGATCGCCCCGTCATGCGGCCAGATCGAGCCGTTGTGGTAGGACATCGGGTTGAAATTGGCCTCGCCGCGGGCCAGGGTGCGGATGCCCCAGCCGGAGTTGAACGACGTGCCGAGCAATTGCCGCCCGACCTGCGACGCCCGCTCCCGCGACGGCAGGCCGCAATAGAGCAGGTGCCCGGCATTCGAGGCGCGAACGCGGCAGGGCTGGCCATGGCCGTCGAGAGCCAGGGCGTAGAAGCCGAGGTCCTTCATCCAGAACCGGCCTTCGACCGCCATGCGCAGCGCCTCGGCCCGCACACGCCACTGCGTCGCCTGCTCTTCCAGCCCGCGCTGCGCCGCCAGATCCGCCATGGTGCGGAAGGCGGCGAAGGCGTAGCCCTGGACCTCGACCAGCGCAATCGGGCCGTCCGGGAACCGGCCGTCGGCGTGGAAGACGGAATCGTGGCTGTCCTTCCAGCCCTGATTGGACAGCCCCTTCTCGGAGCTGCGGGCGTAGTCGACGAAGCCGTGGCTGTTGTTGTCGCCGACCCGCTCGATCCAGCCGATGGCGCGCAGCAGCGCCGGCCACAGCTCCTCGATCAGCGCCATGTCGCCGGTGCGGCCGGCATAGGCGCCGGCCAGCATGATGAAGAGCGGCGTGGTGTCGACCCCGCCGTAATATTCGCCGAAGGGCAGTTCGCCCAACGCCACCATCTCGCCCTTGCGCGCCTCGTGCATGATCTTGCCGGGCTGGGCGTCCTTGAAATCCGAGGCTTCCAGCGCCTGACGCGAGGCCAGGAAGCGCAGCACGCCGCGCGCCAGAACCGGGCTCAGCCACAGCGTCTGCAGCGCGGTGATGATGGCGTCTCGGCCGAAGGTGGTCGAGAACCACGGAATGCCGGCATAGGGATAGGGTCCCGTCGGCAGCTCGGTCACCAGCAACGACAGGTCGGAGCGCGACTTCTCGATCCAGTCGTTGAACAGCCGGCCGGAGGTGCGCAGGATCGTGCCGTACCGCGACAGGGTGCGCATCCGCCGCTTGGCCTGGGCGGTGGCGTGGCGGAACCGGACGCGGCCGGGCGGCGGCGCCTCCTCCGACCCGATCTCGACATAGAGGTCGACCGCGCCATGGCCCGGCAGCCGGAACCGGAACTCCGCCGTGTCGCCGTCCAGGCGCGGCGGCGCCTCCGAGAACCGGATCACGGCCTGGCGCCCGACCTTGTCCAGGCCTTCGTATCGCAGGACGACCGCGTCGCCGCGCACCTCCGGCTCCGCCAGCCGGCCGCGATGCAGCCTCGAGGCGCCGCGCACCTCGAACATGTCCCGGAAATCCGCCGCGAAGCGGAGGGTGATCGGCACCTGCACCTCGGCCGAGCCGAAATTCTCCACCCGGATCTGCTCGTACAGCCGGTCACTCCACAACAGGATCGAGCGCTGCAGATGGATCGCCCCTTCCGGCAGCCCCTCATCCCCAAGCGGTGACGGGGTGCGGTTGGTCGCGTGCGTGGTGAAGACGGCGTTGTCATGGCTGAGCCCGGCACCGAGCAGCGAGGGCAGCTTGCCGCCGAGCAGGACGATGAAGCGGGACAGGATGCGGGTGTCGTTGTGGAACAGCCCGTCATCGTCGCCGGCGATATTGCCGAGGGCGTCGGCGACGAGGAAGGTGTCCCCGTGCTTCAGCGAATACATGCGCATCGGCACGCGCCGGGCGGAGGCGTCCGGTGGCGGCGCCGGCTCCGGGACGGGCTCGCCCGGAGTCAGTTGCGGCTCGGGCCGGCTCACTCAGCCGCCATCAGGGCTGGAGCGAGCTCGCCGTCGACGCCGGCCAGGCGGCGGTACAGCTCGAGATAGCGCTCCGCCATCACCCGGCTGGAGAAGCGCCGTTCGAAGATGCGGCGGATCTCCCGCCGGTCCAGTTCCGGCAATCGCCCGACCGCCTCCACCGCCTCGTCCATCGACCGGACGATGAAGCCGGTCTCGCCGGTGTCGATCACCTCGGGCACCGAGCCGCAGTTCCAGGCGATCACCGGCGTGCCGCAAGCCATGGCCTCGATCATCACCAGGCCGAAGGGCTCGGGCCAGTCGATCGGGAACAGCAGGCCGGCGGCGTTGCCGAGGAAATCCGCCTTGGCATCGTCGCCGATCTCGCCGATGAACTCGACCAGCGGGTCGTCGAGCATCGGCTCGATCGTCTCGCGGAAATAGATCTGGTCGGCAGTGTCGACCTTGGCCGCGATGCGCAGGCGGCAGCCGGACCGGCGGGCGATCTCGATCGCCCGGTCAGGGCGCTTCTCCGGCGAGATCCGTCCGAGGAAGGCGAGATAGCCGCCCCGCGGCGTATCGGTCGGATGGAAGAGATCCTCCGCCAGCCCGTGATGGACGGTCGCCACCCAGTTCGAATCGGCCAGCGGCGCCCGCTGGGAATCGGAGATCGAGACCAGCGGGTAATCCGGCCAGCGCCGGTACACCTCCGGCAGGTCCTTCAGGTCCAGCCGGCCGTGCAGGGTGGTCACCGTCCGGTGGGCGATCTCCTCGAACACCGGGAAATGGATCATGTCGACATGGAAATGGATGATGTCGAACTCCTCCGCCCGCCGCCGCAGCTCGTGCAGCATCGAGAGATGCGCGGCGAGATCGGATTTGAGCGGGCTCGGATCGAGGCGGATCGCCTGGTCGCGCACCGGGACCAGCTTGGCCCGGCTCTGGGCGTCAGCGCTGGAGAACAGCGTGACGTCGTGACCCAGCGCGACGAGAGCGTCGGAGAGATGGGCGACGATCCGTTCCGTGCCGCCATAGAGCCTGGGCGGCACGGCTTCATAGAGAGGTGCAATCTGGGCAATCTTCATCGACGAACCTGATTGTGACATGGCGAGCCTTGCCGCCGTTTCGGGACACCGGGGGCCGCCCGGTCGGTGCGCACGCGGGCAGGACGGCGGGAGCAGCGACGGTTAGGAGGGCGTGCCGGCGTCCGCGCGATGGCTCGCGCGGGCGGCGGTTGCCAGCCGCCCGGCCCGCGGTGCCGCGCGCCGCAGGGCCGGCAAGGTCGGAACCCGTCCCCGCGCCGGGTCGGCCAGGCGTGCGACGCGGTCGGGCGGATAGGCCTCCCGCAGCACTTCGGAGACGAAGGTGTTGGCGAAATCCGCGGAGGCGTCCGGATGGGCCCGGCAGAACACCTCCAGCGCCTTCTCGCACGCGGTCCACTCGTCCGCCCCGCCGTCGCGGCTGGAGCGGTAGGCGGCGAGCACTCGTGCGCGGATGGATGATGCGGAACCGGTCATGCTGGTCCTCTCTTCCAGGCCCCGGAGACCGGGGCGTGCTGATCACGAGCGTCCGCCGGGCGCCACCTCGACCGCAAAGGTCTGGGTCCTGCCGTCCCGCTCGATGGTGAGTTCGACGCGGTTTCCAACCGGCGTGAGGCCGATCTTGTTCCGGAGCTCGGTCGAATTTCTCACCGGCACACCGTCGACGGCGACGACCAGGTCGTTGGCCCTGATCCCCGCTCGCGCCGCGGGCGACCGTTGATCGACGGAGACCACCACCGCCCCCTGGGACTGGTCGAGATGCAGCGTTTCCGATAATTCGGGCGTCAGGTCGCGGATGGTGACGCCGATCCGCCCGCGCTGGACCGAGCCGTTGCGGACGATCTGATCCATGACGCTGCGCGCCATGTTGATCGGCACGGCGAAGCCGATCCCGACATTGCTGCCGGTGGAGGACAGGATCGCCGTGTTGATGCCGATCAGCCGGCCGTTCAGGTCGATCAGCGCGCCGCCGGAATTCCCCGGATTGATCGAGGCGTCGGTCTGGATGAAGTTCTCATAGCCGCCGTTGCGGCTGATGCCGCTACGGCCAAGGGCGCTGATGATGCCCGAGGTCACCGTCTGGCCCAGCCCGAAGGGATTGCCGATGGCGAGGACGAAATCGCCGACCTGCAGCCTGTCGCTGTCGCCGAACGCCATCTGGGTCAGCGAGGGGTTGCCCGGGATCCGCAGCACGGCGATGTCGGTCGCCGGGTCGCGCCCGACCAGCCGGGCGGTGAAGCGCTGGTTGTCCTTGGTGGTGACCTGGATCGTGTCGGCGTCGTCCACCACATGATTGTTGGTCAGGATGTAGCCGTTCCGGGCGTCGACGATGACGCCCGACCCCGCGGCCTGGACCTCGCGCTCCACCACCTCCGGCATGTCGAAGAAGCGGCGGAAGAACGGATCCTGGAACAGCGGGTTCCGTTCGCGCACATGGCCGCGGACGGCGATATTGACGACGGCCGGCGTCACCTGCTGCAGGATCGGCGCGACCGAGTTGAACTGCGGGCCGGCGAAGGGCGGCAGGGTGCCCGCCGCCGGCGCCGCCGCACCGGACAGGACGAGGATCAGGGCGCCGACGGCCGCCCGGAGCCGGCCGGAAAAGACTCTGCGAACCACCACGATACCTCCGAAGCGATATCCAATGGGACCAGGCCAGGATGCAGGCCGGCCGGCGGCACGGGACGCGACGAGTCGCCTCGCCTCCCTTCTCCGCCGACCGGCCACGCCTCAGTAATCCATGCCGGCCCCGGGCATCGGGGTCTCGGCCGCCGGCTTCTTCGGCACTTCGGCGACCATCGCTTCGGTGGTGATCAGCAGCCCGGCGACCGACGCCGCGTCCTGCAGCGCCGTACGCACGACCTTGGCCGGGTCGATGATGCCCTTGGCGTACATGTCGCCGTATTGGCCGGTCTGGGCGTCGAAGCCGAAGGCGTGGTCCTTGGCCTCCAGCACCTTGCCGACCACGAGCGACCCGTCCTCGCCGGCATTGAGCGCGATCTGCCGCGCCGGCGCCTGCAGCGCCCGGCGGACGATGTCGATGCCGGTCCGCTGGTCGTCATTGTCCGGCTTCAGCCCGTCGAGCGCCTTGGCCGCGCGCAGCAGGGCGACGCCGCCGCCCGGCAGGATGCCCTCTTCCACCGCGGCCTTGGTCGCGTGCCTCGCATCGTCGACCCGGTCCTTGCGTTCCTTCACCTCGATCTCGGTGGCGCCGCCGACGCGGATCACCGCGACGCCGCCCGCCAGCTTGGCCAGACGCTCCTGCAGCTTCTCGCGGTCGTAGTCCGAGGTGGTCTCCTCGATCTGCGCCCGGATCTGGTTGCAGCGGCCCTGGATCTCATCCTTGGACCCGGCGCCGTCGATGATCGTGGTGTTCTCCTTCTCGATCACCACCCGCTTGGCGCGGCCCAGCATGTCGAGGGTGACGTTCTCGAGCTTGATGCCGAGATCCTCGGAGATCGCCTGGCCGGCGGTCAGGATGGCGATGTCCTGGAGCATCGCCTTGCGGCGGTCGCCGAAGCCCGGGGCCTTGACCGCCGCGACCTTGAGGCCGCCGCGCAGCTTGTTGACCACGAGGGTGGCCAGCGCCTCGCCCTCGACATCCTCGGCGATGATCAGCAGCGGCTTGCCCGACTGCACTACCGCCTCGAGCAGCGGGACCAGCGCCTGCAGCGAGGACAGCTTCTTCTCGTGGATCAGGATGTAGGCGTCCTCGAGCTCGACCCGCATCTTCTCCGGATTGGTGACGAAATAGGGCGAGACATAGCCGCGGTCGAACTGCATGCCCTCGACGATCTCGAGCTCGGTGTCGAGGCTCTTCGCCTCCTCGACCGTGATCACGCCCTCGTTGCCGACCTTCTGCATCGCCTCGGCCAGGAACTTGCCGATCTCGGCGTCGCCATTGGCCGAGATGGTGCCGACCTGGGCGATCTCGTCGTTGCGCGTGATCTTCCGCGCCTTGGTCGCGAGCTCGGCGACCACCGCCTCGACCGCCTTGTCGACGCCGCGCTTCAGGTCCATCGGGTTCATCCCGGCGGCGACGGCCTTGGCGCCTTCCCTGACGATCGCCGAGGCCAGGATGGTCGCGGTGGTGGTGCCGTCACCGGCAATGTCGCTGGTCTTCGACGCGACCTCGCGCACCATCTGCGCGCCCATGTTCTCGAACTTGTCGGAGAGCTCGATCTCCTTGGCGACGGTGACGCCATCCTTGGTGATCCGCGGCGCGCCGAACGACTTGTCGAGCACAACGTTGCGGCCCTTCGGGCCGAGCGTGACCTTGACCGCATCGGCCAGGATCTCGACGCCGCGCAGCATCCGCTCGCGCGCGTCAGTGGAGAATTTCACATCCTTGGCAGCCATGCTCATCCCTCCTCAATGATACGCGACCACGCGGGTGGATCAGGCGGCCTTCCTCAGCGAAGCTCCCTCCAGAATACCCAAGATGTCGCTTTCCTTCATGATCAGGATTTCCTGCCCGTCGAGCTTGACCTCTGTGCCCGACCATTTGCCGAACAGCACCCGGTCGCCGACCTTCACATCGAGCGGCACAAGCCGGCCCTGCTCATCCCGCGCCCCTGGGCCGACGGCGATGACCTCGCCCTCCTGCGGCTTCTCCTTGGCGGTGTCGGGAATGATGATGCCGCCCCTGGTCCTCTCCTCCTGGTCGAGGCGCCGGACGGCCACGCGATCGTGCAGCGGACGGAACGTCATTGCGGACTCCTGTCTTGCCAATAGCGTCGTATGATCATGGGCTGCGCCGCTGAAATGCAGGAGCGCCGGCCCAACAGAGGCCGACATAGGAAGGCCGAAAATCGGCTTCAAGAACCTTCCGAAAAATTTTTGGCACTCCCTGCTGGAGAGTGCCAAGACACTGGAATCGCGCACAAAAACCTATTCCAGCCAGTCATCCCACGGTGCCGTGGAGCGCAGAACGCCGCGACAGGCTGGATGCCGGACGCAGTCCGTGCCACTCTCGCCGCCCCCTGCCCTGCCGACGTGCTCGAGACGATGCCGACGCCGCAAGCCCATCCCTGGCTCGAACCCCTCTGGGTCCGGCTGCTGATCGTGGTCTTCCTGATCGCCGCCCTGGCGGCCGAGCTCCTGTGGCTCGGAGATCGGCTGTGGCTGTTCCTGTGGGGCGCGGCCCTGGTTTACGCGGTGTGGGACTTCTTCCTGCGCGGGATCTACGGCAAGCCGAAGGACTGACATCGTCGCGACCAGGGCATGTCCAGATGCCTTCGGCCTGCTAAGATGGGGCGAGCTCTATCGGGGGAGTGAGCTGATGCCGAATACGGTGAGAGTGCCGAACGCGTTGAGATGGTATGTCGGAAATGCCCGATATCTGGCAGCGATAGTGTATCATCTTGTCGGCGTTCACAGACGGACCTGCAATATCTGCGGTTACACGGGCCTTTTCAGGGCCGCCGGCTTGCCACCACGATACGATGCCCGGTGTCCGAGCTGTGGCAGCCTCGAACGGCACAGGCTGTTGTTCTTCTGGTTCAAGGACAATGAGTCGACCATCCAAAGGTCGTCCGTTCTTCACTTCGCGGCCGAAAGCGTCCTGCAGGCATTCTTGAAGCAGACGGCGAAGTCCTATCGCTCCGCCGATCTTCGGCCCGGCGCCGGGGATATCGTTCTCAATATCGAGGAGATCGACCTTCCGTCGGAATCCGTCGATATGGTGATATGCAACCACGTGCTGGAGCATGTGGATGACCGCAGGGCGCTGTCGGAGATTCATCGCATCCTTACGCCAGACGGACTGGCCGTGCTGTCCTTCCCCAATGTGCCGGGGTGGCCGGAAACCTATGAGAATCCAGCCGTTGTCGACCCGCGTGATCGCCTGCTCCACTTCGGACAGGCCGACCATGTCCGCGTTTTCGGCTATGACGTGCGACGGCGGATCAGCGATGCCGGGTTCCGGCTGGAGGAGATCACGGCAAAGGAGCCGTTCGTCCACCGCCATGCGCTGATGCGGGGCGAAACAATCTTCATCGCCCGGAAGACGGCACCGGCCTGACGCCTCACACCGCCTGTCCGCTCGCCGTCTCGAACAGGTGCAGCCGGTCCGGGTCGAGGCTGATCGTCGCCGGCTCGTCCGGCTGCACCGGGAAATGCGCGTCGACCTGGGCGGTGAACTTGCTGCCGGCCACCTCGCCAAGGATCAGTGTGTGGGCGCCGAGCGGCTCGATCACCCGCGGCAAGATCGGCAGCGTCACCGGCCCGGCTGCGCCGCCCGCGACATGCTCCGGCCGGAGGCCGATGGTGACGGCGAGGCCGTTGCGGCCGGCCAGCGCCGCCTGCTTGGCGGTAGGCACCGGCAGCATCGTGCCGTCCTCCAGCCGCAGCCCCGGCGGGCCGCCCTCGGCGACCAGCGTCGCCGGCAGGAAGTTCATGCTGGGGGCGCCGATGAAGGCGGCGACGAACAGGTTGGCCGGGCGCTCATAGAGCGTCAGCGGCTCGGCCGCCTGCTCGATCCGGCCCTGGTTCATCACCACCACCCGGTCGGCCATGGTCATGGCCTCGACCTGGTCGTGGGTGACGTAGACGATGGTGGTCCGAAGCCGCCGGTGCAGCGCCTTGATCTCGGCCCGCATCTCGATCCGCAGCTTGGCGTCGAGATTGGACAGCGGTTCGTCGAACAGGAACACGTCCGGGTCGCGGACGATGGCGCGGCCGATGGCGACGCGCTGGCGCTGGCCGCCCGAGAGCTGCTTCGGCCGGCGGTCGAGATAGGGATCGAGGCCGAGGATGCGTGCCGCCTCCTTGATCTTGGCGTCGATCGCCGCCTTCGGCTCGCCCCGCACCTTCATGCCGTAGCCGATGTTCTCGCGCACCGTCATGTGCGGATACAGGGCGTAGTTCTGAAACACCATGGCGCAGTTGCGCAGCCCGGGGCGCAGCTGGGTGACGTCGCGGTCGCCGATCCGGATGGTGCCGCCGCTCGCGGCCTCCAGCCCGGCGATCATGCGCAGCGTCGTGGTCTTGCCGCAGCCCGAGGGCCCGACCAGCACGACGAATTCGCGGTCCGCGATCTCGAGGTCGAGCGACGGGATGACGGGCACGTCGCCATAGGCCTTGGTGACGGCTTCGAGTCTGACGCGGGCCATGATGTCCTTGTCTCTGGGGCTTCGGCGGGCGCCGCCCCGCCGCCGGATGACGGCGGGGCGGCCTCGTCCCTACGCCTCGGGCCTACTTCTGCAGGGGCGGCAGCCCCATCGAGGCGCGGTAGGCGGCGAGTTGGGTGTCGCGGCCGAACTCGTCGGTCAGCTTGTTCCACTGCTCGGCGATCGAATCGAGCGCCTGCTGCGGCGTCACCTCGCCCGCCAGCGCCTTGGACAGCTCGATCTCCAGCACCTCGGTGTAGGAGAAGTAGCCAGGAAGGCGCATGTCGAGGGCCACGTTCTTGGCCTCGAGGCTGCCTCGCTGCGCCGCCAGGTACTCGTCCGCCTCCTGCTTGGTCATCTTTTCGAGCCAGCGGTCGGGCGCGAAATGGCTGAGGCGGTAAGGGTTGACGCCGGAACCGCCGGTCACCGTGGCGATGCCGCTGTTCTCCGGGTTCGAGACCCATTCGACGTAGTTCCAGGCGGCTTCGACATTCTTGCCGGCCGAGGGTACGGCCGCCTGCCAGCCGCCATACGCCATGAAAGGTGAGAATACCGGCTGGTCGAACTTGTCCCAGGCCTTGGTCTTGTGATTCCAGATCTCGGTCGAGCCGGGGGTCAGGGCCGAGCCGACATGGCCGGCCACCTTGCTCTGCGTCTTGTCGGCGCCGATCACGCCGGTGTCGCCCCAGTCGAAGTTCATCGCCACTTGGCCGCCGGAAAAGGCGGTGCGGATGTCGCCGGAGGAGAAGTTCAGCGCCCCGGGCGGCGAGAACTTCACCGACTTGATGTAGTCCTCCAGCGCCTTGGCCCAGCCGGGGTTGTTGACCTGCGCGTCCATCGTCTCCGGATCGAAGAACATGCTGCCCGGGTTCTGCGGATCGTTGGTGTAGCTGGCGGCGTGGGTGAAGAAGAACCAGAATTGCTGGCCGCCGCGCCGGAACGCCTCTGCCGTGCCCCATAGCTTCTGGTCGGGCCGGGTGAAGAACTCCGCGATGTCGTAATATTCCTTCCAGGTCTTCGGCGGGGCCAGGTCGTAGCCGTACTTGGCCTTGAAGGCCTGCTTCTCCTTCGGGTCGTCAAACAGGTCCTTGCGGTAGGACAGGGTGTGCAGGTCGCCGTCGATCGTCTGCGACAGGTGCTTGCCGTCCCATACCATCAGCCGGTCGCGATAGACCGGGGCGATGTCCTCCCAGTCCTTGCCCTGGCGCACGGACGCCGGCATCTCCGACAGATAGGGCGCGAAGTCCGGCATCCAGGCCGGGGCGAAGGTGATGACGTCGAAGGTCGACTCGCCGGCGGTCATCGCCGTCAGGTATTTCGGATAGAGCTCGCCGAACGGGAACTCGACCACGTTGACCTTGCCGCAGGTCTTCTGCTCCCAGGTCTTGGCCGCCATCTGCAGCGCCAGCGCGATGAACGGACCGGTCTGCGAGCCCGCGGTCAGGGTCACCCCGGAATAGTCGGGGTCGCAGGCCGCGGCGGCGGGGCCGTGGAGCGCCGCGGTCAGCGCCAGCGCGCCGGCGGCAGCGAGAAGCATGTTTTTCATCGTTGTTCCTCCCTGAATCGCGATCATCGGATGCTGCCCAGCAGCAGGCCGGATCGCATCAGCCTGGCCAGGAGAATCGCCATCACCATCATCGGCCCGATCGAGATCATGGCGGCGACCGAGATCGCCCACCATTCGTCGCCGCGATAGGAGTTCTGCCCCGACAGCATGATCGGCAGGGTCTGCCAGCTTCCGGCGGTCAGCAACAGCGAGAAGAGGAACTCGTTCCAGACGAAGCTGAGCGTGATCATTGACGTGGCGATCAGACCGGGCCGCGCCATCGGCAGCACGATCTCGAGGAAGATGCGGAAGCGCGGCACGTCATCGACCAGCGCCGCCTCCTCGATCTCGACCGGCAGCGCCTGGAAGAAGTCGCGCATCAGCCAGACCACGATCGGCAGCGAGAACGCCGTGTAGCACAGCGTCATGCCCCAATAGCTGTCGAGCAGCGGCAGGCCGGCCTTGCCGACCTCGGAATAGAGGAGATAGAGCGCGAAGGCGGTGACGATCGGCGGGAACATGCGCTGGCTGACGAACCAGAACACGACGTCGTCATTGCCCAGCACCGGTCCGGGCAGGCGCAGCGCGTTGAGCGGCACCGACACCAGCAGCGCCGCGACCAGGGCGCCGCCCAGCGCCTGCAGCCGGGTCAGGCCGAGGGCGTTCGACAGCAGCAGGAAGCCGCCGATCGCGACCGCGGCGAAGGCGACCCCGGCCAGGAGGCGGACTTGGAACGGAAACCGCACCAGCGCATAGGCCGCCATCGACCCCAGGGCCACCGACAGCACCGTCGCCGACAACCCGATCAGGGTGGAGTTGACGAAGGGCGTGATGAAGTTGCCGCGGACGCCCGTCAAGGCGTCGATCCAGGCCTGCAGCGTCGGCTCGAAGTCGATCCAGGGCAGGTAGGTCGGCCCGCCGCTGACCGCGACCGGCGGCTTGAACGAGGTGATCAGCGCCCAGTAAATCGGGAACAGCGTCACCAGGAACCAGGCCAGGCAGAGCAGGAAGACGAAGCTGCGTCTCGGCCGCGAGGGAGTCATCGCCGCTTCTCCAGATGCGGCTTCAGGATCGCGAGATAGACCGTGCCGAAGACGACGATCACGATCAGGAACAGGAAGCTGAGCGCCGAGGTGTAGCCGAGGTTGAACTTCTTGAACCCTTCCTGATAGGCGAACAGGGTCAGGGTCTCGGTCGAGACGCCGGGGCCGCCGCCGGTCAGGACGAAGACCGTGTCGATGATCTTGAAGCCTTCGATGATGCGGATGAAGACGACCGCGGCCGAGATCGGCAGCAGCATCGGGAAGGTGATGCCCCAGAACTGCTGCCAGGCGCTGGCGTTCTCGAGCTGCGCCGCCTCGTACACGTCCTGCGGCAGGCTCTGCAGCCCGGCCAGCATCATCAGGATGACGAAGGGCGTCCACTGCCAGACCTCGACCGCGATGATGGTGCCCAGCGCCCAGGTGGCATTGGTCAGGAACGGCAGGTTCGGCAGGCCGAACTGGGTGAACATGTCGTTCACCGGCCCGACCGTGGAATGGAACAGCATGCGGCCGACCAGCGACACCGCGATCGGCGCCATCAGCATCGGCAGCAGAAAGCCGACGCGGAACAGACGTTCGCCCGGAATCTTGCTATGCAGCGCCAGCGCGATGGCGAAGCCGAGGACGTACTGGATCGAGACCGATAGGAAGACGACGGTCGCGGTCGTCCGCACGGTGGTCCAGAAGCGCGGATTGGCCAGCAGCGAGGCGTAGTTGTCGAGCCCGACGAAGCGCGGCGGCAGCGGCGGCACCAGCCGCATGCTCTGGAAGCTGATCGTCAGCGAATAGATGAGGGGAAAGATGCCGACCAGCAGGACGACGAGGAAGGCCGGCCAGATGAAGGCGTGCTTGATCGGCTCCCGCAACGTCGCTGCCTCCCATCGCCGCTGCCTGTCGCGCGGCTTTGCTGACTTGTCGTACGTTATGGTGAGTCACCCCGCCAGCGCAACCGGCGGAACCGAAGGGAGAAGGATCTGATGGACACCGTCGACCCCGTGCGGAATGCCGCGCCCGCCCCCGCGGCCGGCGGCATCTCGGCGGTGATCTTCGATTGCGACGGGGTGCTGGTCGACAGCGAGATCATCGCCTGTCGCGCGGTGGCCGAGCTGATCGCGCGGCACGAGCCGCGGGCGCCGGTCGAGGAGCTGGTGGAGCAGCTGGTCGGCACGCCGGACATGCACATTGTGCGCCAGGTGGCGGCGCGCTTCGGCACCGTGTTCCCGGACGATATCGGCCCGCGCATGGCGCAGGTGATCGACGACGCGCTGGCGCTCGGCCTCGATGCGATCCCCGGGGTGCAGGTGGCGCTGGCAGGCCTCGGCCTGCCGATGGCGGTGGCCTCGAACAGCCATGCCGACCGGGTCCGCCGCTCGCTCGAGATCGCTGGCCTGACCCGCCTGTTCGGCGAGCATGTCTATACCCCGGAGGCGGTGGCGCGGCCGAAACCGGCGCCGGACCTCTATCTGCACGCGGCCGCGCGCCTCGACGTCGAGCCCGGCCGCTGTCTGGTGATCGAGGATAGCGTCACCGGCACCACGGCCGGTGTCGCCGCCGGCATGACGGTGATCGGCTTCCTGGGCGGCCGCCACATCCGCGACGGCCATGCCGACCGGCTGCGCGCCGCCGGCGCCCGGCTGATCTGCCCGCATATGGACGATCTGGCCGGGCTGGTGGCGGGCCTCCGGGACTGACCTGCGATCAGGCGGCGGCCGCCCGCGCGGGCTCGACCCGGATCACGGTCAGGTTGCGCGGCTTGCCGGAGGGGGTGATCCAGGTGATGGTCTGGCCGCGGCGCAGGCCGATCAACGCGGCGCCGACCGGGGTCAGCACCGACAGGCGGCCGGCTTCGATGTCGGCCTCCTCCGGATAGACCAGGGCGACGGTGTGCTCCTCGCCGGTCTCGTCGTCGCGATAGGTGACGGTCGAGTGCATCTGGACCACGCCCTTGGCCGCGGTCGCGTCGATGATCTGGGCGCGGTCGAGCTCCGCCGCGAGGAAGTCGGCGACCGCCGGGAAGGCATCCGCCGCGGCGTCGGCCAGCGCCGCGAGGCGATCATAGTCGCCGGCGGTGACGTGGATTTCCGGACGCTTGGGCAGGCTTCTGCGGGACATGCCGACTTTCCTTTCTTCTGACGGCCCGTTTCGGGGATCACGCCCCGAAGGCCTTGGCTGCGACCGGCGCCGCATGGCTGCCGGGACGCGGAAAACTTTGGAAAAGGTGGGAAACGGGTCGCGCGGTGCGACGAAGGCGAGAACGGACGGACGGGGCGGCCCAACCACGGGGGCACCGCCCCCGAGGTCAGCAGCCCCGGGGCTGAAGCGGCGTTCGACGCGCCGCTATCGGGTTCGTCCACGGTGTTCTCATGATGATTGAGAAATAGGTTGTCGGGCCGCGGCCGTCAACCGGGGCGGTCCGGATCCGCTCCGCCCAAGAAAAAGGCCGCGCGGCGACAAGCGCCGCGCGGCCGCGAGGACCGGAAGACCGGTCAGAGCACGAAGTCGGACGCCTCCAGGACGGTGTGGGTCCGGACGAAGATCTCGAAATCCGCCCGGCCATCGCCGTTGGTATCACCGACCACGCTGCCGCTGGTGAATTCGCCGACGACGAAGCGCAACTCGCCCGCGACATTGTGGAAGGCCTGGTCGCCGATAAAAGTGAAGGCCTGGTTGCCGGCCACGGCGGCGTTCGCGTCGATCGCGGAGAGGTCGATCTTGTCGCCCTCGACGCGGATGAAGTCGTAGACGATGTCCCGGCCGCCACCCACCGTGCTTTCCGACGCGGCGGCGAAACGGAACATGTCGGCGTCGTCACCGCCGCTCATGATGTCTGTGCCGGCGCCGCCGATCAGCACGTCCTGGCCCAGCCCACCCTTGAGATTGTCGGCTCCGGCGCCGCCCTTCAGCAGGTCCTCGCCGGTGCCGCCGGAGAGCTGGTCGTTGCCGCTGCCGCCGTCGATCTGATCATTGCCGAGCCAGCCGTTCATCGTGTCCGCACCGGCGGTGCCGACCCGGATGTCGTTGACGTCACGGATCGAGGCATGCAGATCGGTGAACACCTGCGCCGACGTCTCGGCAGCCTCCTCGAGCGTTCCGGCCAGGGCGATCAGGGCATCGAGCTGCGGCACCCCGCCGCCGATGTCCTGGAACTCGGCGATCACCTCCTTCAGGTCCTGGACCACGTCGGAGATGTTCATCACGCTCATATCGAGCACGGCCTGCAGGCCGTCCCGACCGTTGACGCCGCCGATCAGGCTCTCCAGCGCGGCGCCGATTACGCCGTTCTCGCCGAAGAACTGGTTGATCACCGCCTCGGGCGCCACGCCGTGCAACAGGCCGTCGTCGCCGGCCAGAAGGTCGGCCACCGTGCCGGCGATGGCCAGCGGGCCGGCGACCTTGATCACCTCGCCGCCGATGGCCAGCACGCCGACATCCAGCAGCGTGTTGAACACGTCCCCGATCAGCCCGTCGCCGAGCGCGTTGCGCAGGCCGAGCTGGTCGCCGCCGAGGATACCGAACTCGCTGAAGAAGTTGCCGATCAGGCCGCCGTCGCCCTGCAGCAGGCTGCCGTTCAGCGCCCCGCCGAGCACGTCGCCGAGAAGCGTGTTGAGCACACCGGCGGCGCCGCCGAGCACGCTCTCGAGCAGGCCGGACACGCCGCCGCTGTCGATCACGTTCTGCATCAGGACATCCGGCGACAGGGCGCCGAGGGCGCCGAGGGCGCCGAGCAGCAGGTCGGTCAGGCCGCCGCCGTCCGGGCCCAGCACGTCGCCGAGCAGACCGCCGAGGATGCCGTCGGTCAGCAGGCCGTCGAGCACGTCCAGCCCCGGCAGTTGATCGAAGATCCCGCCGATGATCTCGCCGACATCGGTGCCAACGCCCGCCTCGGCCAGGAGGCCACCGATCAGGCCGTCCGCGTCGAACAGGTTGCCGATGATGCCGGTGACGCTCAGGTCGTCGAACAGCCCGCCGACATCGCCCAGCACGCCGCCGATCAGGCTGGTGACGAGCCCACCCTCGCCCACCAGGCTGTCGCCGAGGCCGCCGACAATGTCGACCACATTGGCGAGCAGGCCGTTGGGGTCGAGCAGCGAACCGACCAGGTCGCCGGAGCCTTGCACCACCTCGACCAGTTGAGTCAGCAGCCCGTCCTCGCCCAGCAGGCCGCCGAGCACACCATCGGCGCTGAGCAGACCGCCGTCGCCGAACAGCCCGCCGAGCAGGTCGTCGACCGGCACGCCGCCGATCGCGCCGCCGAGCAGACCGCCGAGATTGCCGAGCAGGCCGGACACCACGCCGCCGATCAGGTCGGGGGTGAGCAACTCGCCGAGCAGGCCGCCGGCATCGGTGAGCCCGCCGAGGAGATCACCGAGCAGGCCGCTGAGGCCGCCGCCGAGCAGGCCGCCGAGCAGCCCGTCCAGGACACCATCGAGCAGCCCGCCGACGCCGCCGAGAACACCGCCCAGCAGACCACCGACGCCGCTCACCACGCCGCCCAGCAAGCCGTCCTCGCCGAGAAGACCACCCAGCAATCCGCCAAGCAAGCCGTCGCTGTCGAGAAGTCCATCCAAGGAATCTGTGGAAGCCATTGTCTACTCCTCCAGGGATTTGGGAGCCCCAGACGCCACCGTTCTCTTGACGGCTTCAAGCCTCTTCTGACAAGGCTAACACGTATTTCGGAGAGAAATAAGAATTTATGCAGAAAAACAGGAATCATCGCTTTTCAATTACTCATGATATTTCCCGGATATTCTATTTCATTTTACATAAAATGGTAGTCAGCACGGCAGGCCGCGACCCGGCCTCCGCAGGAAAGTGTCGCGTTCGCGAGCCGGCGAAGGCGGCTCGCGATGACGGCTCAATCAAGGACTTGCCGGCATCAGGACTGGCGCAGCAGCGCCTCGACCTCGTCGCGCCGCGGCATCGACGGCGCCGTGCCCGCTCGGGTCACCGAGATCCCGGCGACAGCGCAGCCGAAGCGGACCGCCTCGGCCATCGGCCGGCCCTCGGCCAGGGCCAGGGCGAAACCGCCGTTGAAGGCGTCGCCCGCGCCGGCGGTCTCGACCACCTCCCCGGCCGCGAAGGCCGGGACATGCACGGTGTCTGACCGGCTCTTCAGCAGGGCACCCTTGGCCCCGAGGGTGACGATCACCGTGCCGACGCCCTTGCCCAGCAGCACCTCCGCCGCGCGCGCCGCCTGCTGGCCGCTGTCGACCGCGAAATCGACCAGGCTCTCCGCCTCGGTCTCGTTCGGGGTGAGATAGTCGACCAGTGGATAGAGATCGTCCGGCAGCGCCATGGCCGGCGCCGGGTTCAGGATCGTCGTCACCCCGTGCCGCCGCGCGATCTCCAGCCCGCGGCGCACCACCGGCAGCGGCAGCTCGAGCTGGGCGACGAAGACCCGCGCCGCGGCGATCGCCGGCGCCGCCGCTTCGATCTCGTCCTCGGTCAGGGCCGCCGCGGCCCCCGGCTCGATGATGATCGCGTTCTCGCCGGTCCTGCCGTCGACGAAGATGAAGGCGGCGCCGGTCTGCCGCTCCGGGTCGGTCAGCACATGGGTGGCGTCGATCCCCTCGGCGGCATAGAGGCCGCGCGCCATCTGGCCGAACGGGTCGGTCCCGAGCTTGGTGATGAAGGCGACGTCCGCACCGGCCCGCGCCGCGGCGACCGACTGGTTCGAGCCCTTGCCGCCCGGGCCGAGCTTGAAGCCCCGCGACAGCAGAGTCTCGCCCATCACCGGCAGCCGGGCGGCGCGGAAGGCGAGGTCGGCGACGAAGACGCCTTGAATGGCGATCCTGGCTCGCATGAGGCGGCTCCTACTTCGGCGGGATCACGCCCATCTTCAGCAGGAAACAGCCATAGAACCGCCCCTCCCCGGCCCGGACCACGGCATAGGCCCGCTTCGCCTCCTCGTAGAAGGCGAAGCGCTCGATCGACCCCATCGGCCAGGACCGGCCCTCGGCCCGGTCGATCTCGGCCTGGACCTCGCGCTGCACCTCCGGAATCTCATCGGGCTGCCCAACCACCTCCATCCGCCGCGCCGGATGCTCGACGAAGCTGTCGAGCGGCATCAGCGACAGGATCGCCCGCACCGCCCGGGCGGCGCTGACGCCCGGCAGCTCGATCGGCGTCTTGACCATGGTGTGCTGCGCCACCGAGCGGGACGGGAAGTTGGTGTCGCAGATCACCAGGTCGTCGCCATGCCCCATGCCGGCCAGGACATACAGCAGATCCGGGGTGATGATCGGATCGATGTTTTTCAGCATTCTCAGCAGCTTCCCTGGGTTTCCTCGAGCGGCATGGAAACTTGGCCACGCATGCCCTCGCGCCTTGATTTGTCGTGCTTTTCGGCCCGGCGCATTCTGGATCACCGGCGCGACGCTTGGCAACATGGCCGTGGCGCCCCGGCTCGTGTATAGCTGCGGCCATGTCGCTTCTCAGCCGCTACATGTTCCGCCAGATCGCGGTCGCCACGGTGCTCGCCACCGTGATTCTCGTCTTCGCGATCATGCTCACCACCTCGATGCGGCTGATCCAGCTGATCGTCGACGGCGGCGTCGGCGTCGGCATGTTCCTCGAGCTGGTCTTCTTGTCGATGCCGGAGTTCCTGATCGCGGTGCTGCCCGTCGGCGTGGTGGCGGCCTGCCTGATCGTCTACAATCGGATGCTGGCCGACGGCGAGCTGCTGGTGATGCGCGGCGCCGGCATCGGCCAGATCCGGCTGGCCCTGCCCGGCCTGCTGATGGGGCTGATCATCACCGGCCTCAGCTACAGCATGACGCTGTATTTCTGGCCGGTGGCCAATCGCGAGTTCCGCGACCTGACGGCGATGGCCCAGTCGGACGTCTCCGCCGCCTTCCTGCAGACCGGCGAGTTCAACGCCATCGGCGACAGCAAGACGGTGTTCGTGCGCAGCCGCAACCCGGTGACCGGGGATCTGAGCGGCATCCTGGTGCACATCACCGACAACGAGACCCAGCCGGTCACCATCATCGCCGATCGCGGCTATGTCGAGGACAGCGAGGACGGGCCGCGGATCGTGGCGCTGGACGGCGTGATCCAGCAGCTCGACCGCAAGACCGGCAAGGTCGACCCGGTGGCCTTCGACAGCTACACCGTGCCGCTGAACACACCCGGCGCCGAGGACCTGGCCCGCAGCTACCGGGCCCCGTCCGAGCGGTTCCTGCCCGACCTGCTCTACCCCGACCCGAATTCGCCGCGCGACCAGAAGAACTACGGCCGGCTGGTGATGGAAGGGCACAAGCGCATCACCGACCCGCTGCTGCCCTTCGCCTATGTCGTCTTTTGCCTCGGCGTCCTCCTGAGCGGCGACTACAACCGCCGCGGCCTGGGCCGCCGCATCCTGGTCGCTGCGATCGGCGTCGTCGCGGTACAGGCCACGACCATGAGCATCGCCGGCATGGCCCGCGATTCGCTGCAACTGGTGCCGGTCATGTATGTGCTGCCGATCGTGACCACGATCGCCGGCTTTACCATCCTGCTGATGGCGCGGCGCCGGAAGGTCCCGACGGAGGCGCCCCCGACGGCCCCGGATCTGGCGCCCGCCTGACGCATCCCAGGCTGTCGCAGGCCTGGATGCAGAACACTGCCAAACCACAACCTGTTGTGGTTCAAAGGCCGATCGCAAACGGTATTTGGTCTGATCCCGGCGGGCCGCTATAAGCGGCTCTATGCCCCGCGACCCGCTCTCCGTTCTGCACGACATCTTCGGCTACACCGCCTTCCGCGGCCAGCAGGCGGAGATCGTCGGCCATATCGTGGCCGGCGGCGACGCGCTGGTGCTGATGCCGACCGGCGGCGGCAAGTCGCTGTGCTACCAGGTGCCGGCGCTGGTGCGGGCGGGGCTCGGCGTCGTGGTCTCGCCGCTGATCGCGCTGATGCAGGACCAGGTCGAGACGCTGCGCCAGCTCGGCGTCCGCGCCGCGGCGCTGCATTCGGCCCTGCCGCCGGGCGAATCGCGCGGCATCACCCGGGCGATGCGGTCCGGCGAGCTCGACCTGCTCTACGTCTCGCCCGAACGGTTGCTGACCGACGGCCTTCTCGACCTGCTGGACGACTGCAAGCTGGCGCTCTTCGCCATCGATGAGGCGCATTGCGTGTCGCAATGGGGCCACGACTTCCGGCCGGAATACCTGCAGCTCGACATGCTGGCGACGCGCTATCCGGGCGTGCCGCGCATCGCCTTGACCGCCACCGCCGACGGCCCGACCCGGCGCGACATCGCCGAGCGGCTGAAGCTGCAGAATGGCCGCATCTTCGTCGCCGGCTTCGACCGGCCGAACATCCGCTACCGCATCGTGCCGAAGGAGAATCCGCGGCAGCAGCTCCTCTCCTTCATCCGGCGCGAGCATCCGAACGAGGCCGGCATCGTCTACTGCCTGTCGCGCAGCAAGGTCGAGGCGACGGCGGAATGGCTGCGCGGCGAGGGCATCGAGGCCCTGCCTTACCATGCCGGGCTGGACCGCGAGGTGCGGGCCGCCAACCAGGACCGCTTCCTCAAGGAGGACGGCGTGGTCATGGTCGCGACCATCGCCTTCGGCATGGGCATCGACAAGCCGGATGTCCGCTTCGTCGCCCATCTCGACCTGCCGAAGAGCCTCGAGGCCTATTATCAGGAGACCGGCCGTGCCGGCCGCGACGGCCTGCCGTCAGACGCCTGGATGGCCTATGGCATCCAGGATGTCGGCAAGATCCAGGGGCTGATCGCGGATTCCGATGCGCCGGAGCGGCAGAAGCAGATCGACCGGCAGAAGCTGGACGCGCTGCTCGGCTATTGCGAGACGGTCCGCTGCCGCCGCCAGGTGCTGCTGGAGTATTTCGCCGACGCGCTGCCGCAGCCCTGCGGCAACTGCGACACCTGCCTGGAGCCGGTCGAGGCCTTCGACGGCACCGAGCTGGCGCGCAAGGCGCTGTCCTGTGTCTACCGCACCGGCCAGCGCTTCGGCGTCGGCCATGTCATCGACGTGCTGACCGGCAGCGAGACCGACCGCGTCCGCCAGCTCGGCCACGACCGGCTGAGCACCTGGGGCATCGGCCGCGACCTGTCGAAGGCGGAGTGGAAGTCGGTGTTCCGGCAATTGGTGGCGGCCGGCCTGCTGGTGGTCGACACCGAGGGCCATGGCGGGCTGCATCTGGCGCCCGACTGCCGCGAGGTGCTGCGCGGCGAGAAACAGATCCATCTGCGGCGCGAGGCGGTGAAGCGGACCGCGCGCGGCAAGGCCGGCAGCCGCACCGTGCGGGCGCTGCCGGACGACCCGGCCGAGGCGTCGCTGTTCCAGGCGCTGCGGGCGAAGCGGCTGGAGCTGGCGCGCGAGCAGGGCGTGCCGCCCTATGTCATCTTCCACGACGCGACCTTGACCGAGCTGGCCCATGCAAGGCCGCGCTCGATCACCGAATTCGCCGCCATCCCCGGTGTCGGCCAGGCCAAGCTGCTGCGCTATGCCGACGCCTTCCTGGGGGTGATCGAGCAGCACGCAGAGTAGCGGCCCTTCACCAGACGAACGGCACCAGCCGATAGCGCACGCGCCGGGCATAATCCGGATAGCCGGGCAGGCCGCGATGCAGCTCGCGATCCTCGAGCGCGGTGCGGATCACCAGGATGACGGTAAAGGCGACGGAGGCGACGAGGCCCCACCAGGAGCCGAGCATCAGCGCCGTCGCCGCGAACCAGGCCAGCGCCGCGGTGTAGAGCGGATGGCGCACCACCGCATAGGGCCCGGTCGTGATCACCTTGTGCGCCCGCTCCTCCTGGATCCGCACCACCGGCGCCAGGAAGGTGTTCTCGCGGAAAACGAGGCCCATGGCGAGGAGCGACAGGATCAGCGCCGCCGCCCCGGCCCATTGCAGCCAGACCGGCATCGCCGACCAGCCGAAGCGCACCGCATCCAGCCCGATCAGCACCAGCCAGAGCGGGAAGAGCGCAAACAGGACCGGCAGCAGGATCCGGTCCCACAGCGGCTGCCCCTTCTGGAACGGCGACTTCATCCGCTCCTCCAGCAGTGCCGGGTCGTGCCGCGCCAGCCACAGGCAGAACGGCACGGCAAGGCCGAAGGACAGGATCAGATAGGCCCAGGCGGCCGGCCAGCGCAGCGTTCCCGCCGCGCCGAACAGCAGCGCCGCGAACACCACGACCTCGATCGCGAGGGCGATCCAGACCTTCCTCGGCATCGCTCCGTCCCTCCGACAGGCCGGCCCTGCGCCGATCGGGTTTGACCGGCCCGTCCCGCTGGCCGAAAGATGTCGGCCCGGTTCCGACTGAACAACACTGCCGCCGACCGACATGTCCAAGTCCCGCCGCCCCGCCACCGTCCTCGCCCATGCCGGCCGCCACCCGAGAGCCAATCACGGCATGGTCAACCCGCCCGTCTACCACACCTCGACCGTGCTGTGGCCGACGGTGGCGGCGATGGACGCGGCGCATAGCGGCTTCGAGCACGGCCAGTACAGCTACGGCCGGATCGGCACCCCGACCAGCGAAGCCTTCGAGGACGCGGTGGCGGCGATCGAGGGCGGGCACGGCGCAATCGCCGTCTCCTCCGGCCTCGCCGCGGTCAATGTGGCGCTGACCGCCTTCGTCAAGGCCGGCGACCATGTCCTGATCACCGACAGCGCCTATGGACCGACCCGGCGCTATGCGGACTCCGTCCTGAACCGCTTCGGCGTCGAGGTCGAGTACTACGACCCGCTGATCGGCGCCGGGATCGAGCGGCTGTTCCGGGACAACACCCGGCTGGTCTATCTCGAATCCCCCGGCTCGCTGACCTTCGAGGTGCAGGACGTGCCGGCGATCGCGGCCGCGGCCCGGGCACGCGGCGTCCTGACCGCGCTCGACAACACCTGGGCCACGCCGCTCCATTTCGACGCCTTCGGCCACGGCGTCGATGTCACGGTCCACGCCGCGACCAAATACATGGTCGGCCATTCCGACGCGATGATGGGCATCGTCGGGGCCAAGGACAAATCGGTCTGGCAGACGCTGAAGACCTGTGCCGTGCTGGCCGGCCACTGTGCTGGGCCGGATGACCTGTACCTCGCCCAGCGCGGGCTGCGCACCATGAGTGTGCGGCTGCGCCAGCACCAGGAGAACGCGCTGGAGATCGCCCGCTGGCTGCAGGCGCGGCCGGAGGTGTCGCGCGTGCTGTACCCTGCTCTGCCGCAGGATCCCGGCCATGCGCTGTGGCGGCGCGACTTCACCGGCGCCTCGGGCCTATTCGCGATGGTGCTGAAGCCGGCCTCCAAGGCCCAGGTCACGGCGATGCTGGACGGCATGGAGCTGTTCCAGATGGGCGCGAGCTGGGGCGGTTATGAGAGCCTGATCCTGCCGACCCATCCGGAGAAGATCCGCACCGCCACGCGCTGGGAGGCCGAGGGGCCGGGCATCCGGCTGCATGTCGGGCTCGAGGACCCGGCCGACCTGATCGCCGATTTGGAAGCCGGCCTCGACCGGCTGAGGGCTGCGGCATGAACGCGGAGACGCTTCTCGACGAGGTCCGGTTCGACGCCGACGGGCTGGTCCCCGCCATCGCCCAGCAGCACGACACCGGCGAGATCCTGATGCTGGCCTGGATGAACCGCGAGGCGCTGGCGGAGACGCTGGCGACTGGCCGGGTCTGCTACTGGTCGCGCTCGCGCCGGGCGCTGTGGCGCAAGGGCGACACCTCCGGCCAGGTGCAGCGCCTGGTCGAGCTGCGCCTGGACTGCGATGGCGACGCCGTGCTGGTCCGGGTCGACCAGACCGGCGTGGCCTGCCACACCGGCAGGCGCAGCTGCTTCTTCCGGGTCGCCCGCGACGACGGCGCCTGGCACACCGACCTGCCGGTGCTGCAGGATCCGAAGGCGCTGTACGGGCACAATCATTGACCGATCGGTCAGCCTTTCGAGAGGAGAGGGCGTGATCCGATGGCCCGAGCGGATCTAGCCCAGCGGCGCGTCCGCGGCGATCAGGAACCACGGCAGGGCGAGGCCGGCGATCCGGCCGATCGTCCGGGTCCATGACAGGTCGAAACCATCCCGCTCGACCATGCGGTCCAGATCGATCACAAGCACCTCGTGAAGGCTGGTGTCGTTGGTCGCGGTCCAATGGTTGATGCGGTTCGACCCGTCGATCACCCAGAACGTGCCCGACCGGCGGGCCAGGATCACCGGCCCCTGCAGCCCCCAGGGTTCCGACCGGTCATGACGCCCGCCACCGTGCCGCGCGAGCGCATCGGTCGACCACAGCTCCTTGGAGATGCGCCACCGGCCGTCGCCGGGCGGCAGCTCGCCGAACCGTTTCGCCAGGAGGCGCCGCAGCACATTGTGGCCCCTCCATGCCCCTCTTCGGCGATGGTTCCGCAGGACACGCCAGACCTCGCGCCAAAGGCGATCCCGGTACCGCACGCGTGCTCCCCTCCTCGCACGGAGACCGCTCTTCCTGGCAGGTCACACGGGCGATGCGCATGCCCCATCGCCGCAAACGGCGGCAATCAGGGGTTGTAAGCTGAAGATTACATTTTTGTGACAATTCGGCCAATACCTGATCCTCGCTGCCTTGGGCAGCACAGGGGGCTAGGATTCCAATCATCGACCGAGCGGAAGGGCGAGTGGTAAGGGGCCCGGGCAGGCTCTATACCCGGATGAGGAGCATTACGGAAAATGCTGAAAAATCTCGCGATTGCCCTGACCATGTCGCTCGCGGCGGCACGGCCGGGCCAGGCCGCCGATGTCGCCATCACCCTGGACGATCTGCCCTATGCCGTGCCGTCGCGCGTCTCGCCGCAGGAGGGGCTGGCGATCGTCGAGGCGATCAACCGGACCCTCGGCCGCTACGGCGTGATCGCGACGGGCTTCGCCATCGGGCAAAAGGTGAATCCGGACAGCCTTCCGGCCCTCCTCGCCTTCGTCCACGCCGGCCATGGCCTGGGGAACCACAGCTGGTCGCATCCGGACTACAACCGGCTCACGCCGGAGGAGTTCAGGACCGAGACGGCACGGGCCGACCAGGGGCTCGCGGATTGGCTGACGGACGGCAAATACTATCGCTTCCCCTTCCTCCATCAGGGCGAGACGTCGGAGAAACGGGAGGCCGCGGCGGCGATCCTGGCGCAGCTCGGATACCAGAACGTGCCGGTCTCGATCGACAATGACGAGTACCAGTTCAACGACGACTACATGAAGGCCCTGGCCAAGGGCGGCAGCAAGGCAGCGCGGGAAATCGCCGGCCGCTACCTGCAGCACATGCAGGAGCGGACCGGGTATTTCCAGGCGCTGGCGAAGGACAAGCTCGGACGCGACATCAAGCACATCCTGCTGCTGCACATGAACCGGATCAACGCCGACCATCTCGATGATCTGCTCGGCTGGTACAAGGCCCAGGGCTGGAGCTTCATCACGGTGCAGGAGGCGCTGATGGATCCGGTCTACTCGGCGGAAGACCACTATGTCGGCCCGAAGGGCCTGTCGCAGATCGAACGCGTGACCACACGGCCTTGAGAACCGCTTCCGGGAACGGCCGACGAGGGGCACCGATGCTCCAGCGCCCTCACCTGTTGGCGTCAGCGATCGCCGGCGACCCGAGCTAGGTCCTGGTCGTGGGTCTCGCGGATCAGCCAGACGGCGGCCAGGCTGATCACCGCGGCGATGCTGATATAGCCACCGACCCAGCCGAGCCCGCCCTGCTCGACCAGCATCTGGGCGATGTAGGGCGCCAGCGACGCGCCGAGGATGCCGGCCAGGTTGTAGGTCAGCGAGGCGCCGGTGTAGCGCACCCGGGTCGGGAACAGCTCGGGCAGGAAGGCGCCCATCGGGCCGAAGATCAGGCCCATCAGGAACAGCCCGAGGCACAGAAACACGGTCACCAGCAGCACCGAGCCGCTGCCCAGCAGCGGGCCGAGGGCGAAGCCGAACAGCGCCGTCAGCATGCCGCCGACGATCAGCACCGGGCGGCGCCCGATGCGGTCGCTGAGGCGCGAGGCGATCGGGATGCCGATGCCGAGAAAGATGATGGCGAAGCATTCCAGCCCGAGGAAGGCCTGGCGCGAATAGCCGAGCGCCTTGGTGCCGTAGCCCAGCGAGAACACCGTGGTGATGTAGAACAGGGCGTAGCAGGACACCATCGCCAGCGTGCCGAGGATGGTGATCCGGGTGTGGCGGGCCAGCACCTCGCCGATCGGCACGCGCACCCGCTCCTGCCGCTCCATGGCCTTGCGGAACACCGGCGTCTCGACCAGCTTCAGCCGGACATAGAGACCGACCGCCACCAGCGCGGCGCTGAGCAGGAAGGGCACGCGCCAGCCCCAGCTGCGGAACTGGTCGTCGTCCAGGCCCAGCGCCAGCAGCAGAAACAGCCCGTTGGCGGCAAGGAAGCCGATCGGCGCCCCGAGCTGCGGGAACATGCCGAACCAGCCGCGCTTGCCGGCCGGGGCGTTCTCCACCGCCAGCAGCACCGCGCCGCCCCATTCGCCGCCGAGGCCGAGCCCCTGGCCGAAGCGCATCAGGCACAGGAGCGCCGGAGCCACCCAGCCGATCGCAGCATAGCCGGGCAGGACGCCGATCAGGGTGGTCGAGACGCCCATCAGCAGCAGCGACGCCACCAGCGTCGCCTTGCGGCCGATGCGGTCGCCGAAATGGCCGAGCAGCGCCGAGCCGATCGGCCGGGCGAGGAAGGCGATGGCGAAGGTGGCGAAGGCGGCGAGAAGCTGCGCCGCCTCCGATTCCTGGGGGAAGAACACCGGCCCGAAGACCAGGGCCGCGGCCGTGCCGTAGATGTAGAAGTCGTAGAACTCGATGGCGGTGCCGACCAGGCTCGCCACCACGATCCGGCCGGTGGTGTTGGCGGCGGCCGGGGCGGCCGTCCTCCCGAATGTTGTGTCCGTCATGAAGGAATGTACCGATCGTTGCGCAGCCTTCTGGGCTGCGTTCCTTTTCTGTCGCGGCCGGCCGCGCCGTCAACACCAAGCAGAGCGGCCGGCCCGGCGTCTCGGACATGACTGCAGCGCGTGGGGCGAAGACTGCCGGCCCGCCGCGACGATCTTGCGATCGGAGACGGAACGGAGCATCAAGCGTTCGTCGCCCGGAGGACCCGGCGCCTCCATCCGTTCGACGTCGAAGGACCCGTTGCTCGATGACCGATCGCAAAGCCGGCCAAGTCCGGCCGGACATGAACCCCTGGCTGTTCTTCCGCCGCTGGCTCGCCAACCCGCGCGAGGTGGGGTCGGTGACGCCCTCCTCGCCCGCCCTGAAGCGACGGCTGACCCAGGAGATCGTCCGCGGTCCCGACGAGTATGTGATCGAGCTGGGCGGCGGCACCGGGGCCATCACCCGCGGCATTCTGGAGCGCGGCGTCCCGGCCGAGCGCCTCTACGTGCTCGAGATCAACCCGGAGATGGCGCAGCATCTGCGCGAGACCTTCCCGGGCATCCATGTGATCGAGGGCGATGCCCGCCGCCTGAGCGAGATCCTGCCACCCGAGGTGGTCGGCAAGGTCGGCACCACCGTGTGCGGCATCCCGATGCTGCTGCTGACGCTGGAGGAGCAGAAGGCGATCCTCGATTCGGCCTATTCGGTGATGCCGCAGGGGCGGCAGGTCGTGCTCTACACCTATGCCCTCTCCTCGCCGCTGCAGCGCGAGGCGCTGGGCCTGACCGGCCGCCGCGTCGGCTTCGTCCCAGCCAACATCCCGCCGGCCTCGGTCTGGGCTTATCGGCAGCGCAGCGCCGGCTGACGCGTCCCGCTCCGCTTCCGCCGCCCTGCGCGACAGGGCATAATTCCCACCTGACGGATTCGACCAGCGACGCCCGGCCGGCCGACTGGTCGTGCGTCTATGGCCGGCACGGTGCCGGGCCGCCGGCTTCGAAGGATGGGTGACGATGAGACCTTCGCTTCTTCTGATCGCCGCGGCCGGGCTCGCGCTGCCGATCGCGCCGCCGGCGCAGGCCCAGGGCCCCGCCTATCATCTCCAGCTCCAGGTCAACAGCACCTCCGGCCTTGGCGGCGGATCGTGCCGGATCAGCACCGGGGTGATCGGCACCTACCCGGACAGCGCTGGCCGGCTGGCGATCGGCACGCCGGTGGACCTGGTCGTCCCCTGCGCCGCGGCCGGGGCGTCCTTCTTCGACGCCCGTCTGGCCGGCCGTCCGGGCGCTTTCCAGCCCGCCGGGCCGGATGCGCTGCGGCCGCTGGCGACCCCCGTGCCGCTGCCGGCGGCCGGCCCGGCGGCGCCGAGCCTGGCGCCGCCTCCGCCACAGCCGCAGCAGGTGCTGCAGCCGCAGCCGCGGCAGGTGCTGATCGCCCCGACCGCGCCCACGAMGACCCGGGCCGCGCCTCCCGCCGCGCCCCAGTGGCAGGCGCCGCGGCCGATGCAGCCGCTGCCGGCCAACCCGGTGGCGCCGTCGCGCCCGCTGGTCGTTCAGGGGGCGGCGCCACCGGCGACCGCCGCCCCGGTCACGGTGGCGCCGAGAACCACCCTCACCCCGTCGCGCTCATTCGCGAGCCCGGCGCCGGTGCCGCCGGCCCAGGGGGGCGACACGGCCATGATGCGCCCGGACGCGGCGATCGTGCTGACCTTCGGCCCGGTCAGCGCCGCCCGGACCGGGACGTCGCAGCGCGTCGTGCTGCCGACCGATCCGAGCTATCCGGCGCTGCTGACCCAGCTCGGCGGCATCGTACCGGGCCAGACCAAGCCGCTGCCGCGTTAGCCTGCATGGCCCCCGCGCTGCCGTCCTTCGAGACACCGCGCCTGATCCTGCGGCCGCGGACCATGGCCGACCTCGAGGATTGTCTGGCGATGGACCGCGATCCCGAGGTGGTACGCCACATCGACGGGCCCTGGAGTGATCCGGAGGCGCATCGCCGCTTCGTCGAGGACCGGATCACCCGGACCTATCCGGACGGCATGGGCTATTGGACGGTGCGGGCGAAGGCACCCGAGGGCCGCTTTCTCGGCTGGGTGCTGCTGATTCCCGCCGACGCCGTGGGGCCGGAGATCGAGATCGGCTGGCGGTTGGTTCGCGCCGCCTGGGGCCACGGCTATGCCACCGAGGCTGCGGCGCCGATCCTGGCCCATGCGCGTGAGACGCTGGGGGTGACCGTTATCGCCGATATCGATCCGGGCAACACCGCTTCGATCCGGGTGGCTGAGAAGATCGGCATGCATCGCCTCGATCCCGCCGGCACGAGCCGCTCCATCCGCTACTCCAGCTAGATCCGCTCGATCGCGATCGCCGTCGCCTCGCCGCCGCCGATGCAGAGGGCGGCGACGCCGCGGCGCAGGCTGTGGCGCTGCATCGCCGCCAGCAGGGTGACGATCAGCCGGGCTCCGGTGGCGCCGATCGGATGGCCGAGAGCGCAGGCGCCGCCATGGATGTTCACCCTGTCCTGCGGCAGGTCGAGCTCGCGCATCGCCGCCATCACCACGCAGGCGAAGGCCTCGTTGATCTCGAACAGCTCGACATCGCCCGGCCGCCAGCCGACCTGGTCGAGCAGCGTCCGGATCGCGCCGATCGGCGCCGTGGTGAACCATTCCGGCGCCTGCGAATGCGTGGCATGGCCGCGGATCGCGGCGAACACAGGCAGGCCCAGCCTGTCGGCGACCGAGCGCCGGGCCAGGACCAGCGCCGCGGCGCCGTCAGCATTGGCGCTGGAGCTGGCGGCGGTGATGGTGCCGTCCGGGCGGAAGGGCGGCTTGAGCATCGGGATCTTGTCGGCCGACAGCGACCGCGGGTTCTCGTCGACCGCGATCTCGACCGGGCCGCCCTTGGCCGGGACCGCGACCGGCGCGATCTCGGCGGCGAAGGCTCCGGCCGTGATCGCCGCCTGGGCCCGTTGCAGCGAGACCGAGGCGTAGGCGTCCTGGTCCGCCCGGGTAAAGCCGTAGCGGGCGGCCGTGGCCTCGCCGAAATCGCCCATCGCTCGACCCTTGTCATAGGCGTCCTCGAGCCCGTCCAGCGCCGCATGGTCGAAGATCCGGCCATGGCCGAAGCGCAGCCCGTCGCGCACGCCCGGCAGCAGCCAGGGCGCGTTCGACATGCTCTCCATACCGCCTGCAACGACGATGCCGGCGGATCCGGCGGCGATCAGGTCGCGGCCGAGCATCGCCGCCTTCATGCCGGAGCCGCAGACCTTGTTCACCGTGGTCGCCCCGACCGCGTCGGGCAAGCCGGCGCCGCGGGCGGCCTGGCGCGCCGGCGCCTGGCCCTGCCCGGCCGGCAGCACGCAGCCCATCAGCACCTCGTCGACCTGCGCCGGCGCGACGCCGGCCCGGGCGACGGCGGCGGCGATCGCGGCGGCGCCGAGCTGCGGTGCGACCAGCGGCGTCAGCGCGCCGCGGAAGCGGCCGAGCGGCGTGCGGGCGAACCCGACGATCACGACGGGATCTTCGGCGGACATCGGAATTCCCTTGGATCGTTATATGACGACCACAATATTATAACCGTCATCTAAAAAGGCAATCTCCGCCATCATCGGCGAGGACACCGGGAGGCCGGCATGCGCTACAGCAAGGACCACAAGCAGGAAACGCGGGAGCGGATCATCCGCACGGCGGCGAAGCGGTTCCGCGAGGAGGGAGTGGAGGCGGTAGGCGTCGCCGCGCTGATGGCCGATGCCGGGCTGACCCATGGCGGCTTCTACGCCCATTTCCCGTCCAAGGAGGCGCTGGTGGCCGCTGCCTGCGTCGAAGGCTTCGGCGAGAGCCAGGCCCGGCTGCGCAGGACTGTGGAGCGCCGCCCGCCCGGCGAGCGGTTGGCGGCGATGGCCGAGACCTATCTGACGCCGGCGCATCGCGACCACCCGGGCGAAGGCTGCACCGCTGCCGCGATCGGGCCGGAGATCGCGCGCCATCCGGCCGAGACCCGCGCCGAGTTCACGCGCGGCCTGCGCGGGCTCCTGGCGCTGGCCGAGGAGGCGATCGAGGCCGATGGCGGCGACCCGGCGGCGGCACCGCAGGCGGTCGCCGCGATGGTCGGCGCCCTGATCCTGGCCCGCGTCGTGACCGACGAGGCCCTGTCGGACCGATTCCTCGCGGACGGGGTGCAGGCCGTCCGGCGTCTTGCGCCGCGCGGGGCCGGGTGATGGGTTCTGAGCCTCCTCACCGCCCGGTGAGCCGGCCCGGCTGATGGCAGCGGAAGCCGGCATTGCCGGGCGCCGGCGCCGGCTGATAGAAGGCGCCATGGCCCGCCCGATCTTCACCTTCCCCGATGACGCCGCCTGGAACGAGATGCGCCAGGCGGTCGAGTTCGGGGTCGAGATCGGCGACTATGCCGGCCGGGTGTTCCTGCCCGCGGCGGCGCTGCGCTTGCTGCTCGGGCATCGACCTACCCCGGCCGAGGCGGTCGAGATCTACCACCTCCACCGCGCCGCGATCGAGCGCGCGACGGAGCTGCGGATCGAGGAGCGGCGGCTGGACCCCGACGCCAATGTGACGCTGGACGGGCGCGACCTGCGGCGCCGTTGATGACGCCGGCAGCCATCCCCGCCTCTCAGGGCAGCGGAGGGTCGAAGGCCGGCATCCGAAAGCCGGCGCCCCACACGACGGTATAGCCGAATTCCATAAGGCAGACCTGGATCCTCGTTCGATCGTCGATCCTCGGACTCGCCGCCATGGATCCAGCCAGCCCGTTGAAGCCGGCTGCCGCCCCCACCAGCGCGCCCAGAACGGTCGCATTCCTGACATTGCCGTGAAGGAGCGTTGCGCCACCACCACCGATCGACGCCCCCGCCGACGTTGCTGCCAGGACGGCCAGCCCGCCATTCGGGCCGGATGGTCTTGCCGCAGCCTCGTCCTGGCACAGTTTCAGATCCTTCTCGTAATGGATGCCGCCGTCTCGCGAGGCCTGGGGATCGATGTCGGGCCGGATATCGTAGGCGCTGCAGGCGGAGAGAAGGATGGAGGCAATCGCCAGCGCCGAGGCGGCGGGGAGCAGAGATTGCGGCCCGCCTGCGCCACAAAGTGCCGGCGCGGCCTGTTTCCGCGGATGCATGGGCAGCCTCGCCATTGGATGTGCCGACTGATCCATCGATATGTATCAAAAATAGAGCCTTAGTCTACTTCTCTATTTTATATGTCACTCCCGTTCAGCCATATGCCGTCCGCCACAGCGGAACTATGTTGCGATTGGTTCTTACTTGCGATACCGAGACGCCCATGGCCTGCAATGATGCTCTTCAGCGGAACGGGAGCGGTCGCACCCCACCCACCGTCACCGGCCGAGGCGGCGTTTCCGGCCGATCCAACGGCCCCTCCGTCCGGATCGCGGGGCTGGCGTGATCGAGATCCTGCGGCCGATCTTCACCGGGGATCTGGCGCATTGCGGCGAGGCCGTGGTGCTGCCGGATGACGACCGCCCCGCCCTTCCCGGCCCGAGCCTGCTCGACCCGGCGGTGATCGACCGGGTGCTCGACGACTATACGGCCCGGTATCCCGGGGCGGATCGGCGCGCCGTCGCCTCCTTCTGGTCGCAATGGTACTTCGCCCGGCTGCTGCCGCCGGTGATGGCGGCGAGCCTGCTGCTCGGCCGCCGCTTCCCGATCGCGCTGTCGGAGGTCGCGGTGATCCCGGCGCCGGAGGGCCACCCGATCGCCTTCCGGATGGCGCATGACGGCGAGCCCGAGGAGGAGATGGACATCTTCCGCCGCTTCGACCGGCTGATCGGCGATCACATCGAGCCCTTCATCGCCGCCTGGGCCCCGCACACGCGGGTGGCGCCGCGGCTCTACTGGAACAACGCGGCGGTCTATCTCGACTGGATCCTGGGCGAGATCGCGGCCCATCCGCTGGCCCGCGGCAGGAGCCTGGCAGCCGAGGCCGGCCGTCTGCTGTCCAGCCGCGAGCGGCCGGACGGCACGCCGAACCCGCTGTTCGATCCGCTCCAGACGGTCGAGGAGGACGGCGAGGCCAAGCGGTGGCGCCGGCTGTGCTGCCTCCGCTACCGACTGCCGGAGATCCCGGAATGCGGCACCTGTCCGCATCTGCGGGCACGGCTGCGCAAAGCCCCGACGCAGCAGGTCGCCTGAGCGGTCTGGCTAAAAATCCACAAAAATCAGCACACTGTAGGATATTCTTATGTCAGAGCCCCGGCCGCGCCGTCTCGCGCATCGGCGTGGGCAGCGTTTTCCATGCCCGGATCAGCTCGCCCAGTACGACGAATGCGAGAACGAGACATCGTTGACAGATTTCCGGTGGTGTTGAGGGCGCTGCTCGCGCCGGCCCGGCCGGGCCGACCTGTGCCAAGGGCCAGGATGTCCCATCCTTCGGTGTGCCGGACTACCGGTCGGCCCAGTGGTGAGAGGCCTCTGTGATGCACGATCCTTCCTCTCGTTTCCAGGCGCTGGCGGTGACGTGAAGGACCACGTCCCTCGACCGAGACGGCGGCCTGTCCGCGAGGAGAACTCATGAAGATCGCCGTCATAGACGGGACCGGCCTGATCGGTTCGAAGGTCGTCGCCAAGCTGACCCAGAAGGGCCATGAGAGGGGCATCAGCCAGGAGGCGGCGGCGCGGCAGCTGTTGGACGAGAAGCAGCCCTCGATGACCTTCGTGACGCCGGAGCAGCTCGGCGGCACCGTCGCCTTCCTGTGCTCGGCCGCGGCCGACCAGATCACCGGCACGAGCGTGTCGGTCGACGGTGGTTGGACCGCCCAATAGACGCCATCCCGGTACAGGATCCGATCCGCATTCGCAAGTCGGCCCGGATCCGACCCCGCCGGCGCGTAGCCCCGGCCGGCTTCTCCATTGCCAGATCATGCGGACCGTAAGGGAAACCACCATGTCAAAGTTCACGGACAGCGTCGCCATCGTCACTGGCGGAGGAGCGGGGATCGGACTTGCCGTCGCGACAACGCTCGCTGAAGCCGGCGCGCGGGTTCTCATCACGGGAAGACGCCCCGATGCCATCGAGACGGCCGCGTCGACACACCCGGCCATCGAAGGCTTCGTTGCCGATGCCAGCAGCCCCACCGCCGCGGAGGCGACGGTTGCCCGGGCAATCGAGCGCTGGGGAAGGCTGGATATCCTGGTCAACAATGCCGGAGCGGGGCAACCGGAGCCGCTCGAGACCGCCTCACTCGACAGCATAGAGGCTGTTTACAAAACGAACGTCTTCGGGCCGACGCTGCTCGCGAAGGCGGCGCTGCCGCACCTTCGGAAGACCAAAGGAGCGATCGTCAATCTGTCGAGCACGCTTGCGCGCAAGCCGATCGCCGGCTTTTCCGCCTACGCGGCCAGCAAGGCCGCCCTCGAGCAGCTGACGCGCACCTGGGCGGTCGAGCTTGCGCCGGACCATATTCGGGTCAACGCGGTCGCTTCCGGCCCGGTCGAGAGCGATTTTCTGCGGGAACGCATGGGTTTTTCCGATAGCCAGATCGCGGCGATCAAGGCGAAGGAAATCGAGATGATCCCCCTGCATCGGCGCGGCGTCCCTGAGGATGTTGCCCGCTGGGTCGTCGCATTCGCCGATCCGAGCGCCGACTGGGTCACCGGACAAATTCTTGGCGTGGATGGCGGCTTCAGTCTGTGAGTCGCTTTCTTCCATCGCCATGCCCGACGTGAAATATCTCGTGGTCGAACGAGGCGCGACGGTCGACGAGCGCGTCGTGGCCGAATTCGAATGGTTGGACGAGGCAGTTCTCTACGCGGTCATCCAGTACTCAGAGTATGAGCGCCGCCGCAGTGGCGTCATGGTCTACCGCGATGAAGACGGCAGACGCTCCCACGAGTTCTGACTAGGTTGGAGACTGAATTGAGCGGCGAGCGGGTGGAGCGACGGTTGGCGGCAGTGCTGGCGGCGGACGTCGCCGGCTATAGCCGCCTGATGGGCCGAGATGAGGAGCGCACGCTCGCAGAGTTGAAGACCACCAGGCAGACAGTGTTCGATCCCACCGTGGCCGCTTATCGCGGCCGCATTGTCAAGACCACTGGCGACGGCCTGCTTGTGGAGTTTGCGAGTGTTGTCGATGCCGTGCGATGCGCGATCGAGGTGCAGCGTTCGATGTCCGCGCAGAACGCCGATTTGCCGCAGGAAGTAAGAATCGAATACCGAATCGGCGTGCACGTCGGCGATATCATTATTGATGACAATGATATTTTCGGCGACGGGGTAAACATCGCTGCACGGTTGGAAGGTATCGCGGAGCCTGGGAACGTCTGCATCTCAGATGACGCCCAACGCCAAGTCCGCGGCAAGGTCGATATTGCCTTCGAAGACATCGGCGAGCAAAACCTCAAGAATATTGTCGAACCAATTCGCGCTTGGCGTATTAGGCTGCGCAGCGACTCGATCGGAGCACCGGCAGAACCTGCCGAAGCCAGCCCGTTGCCCGCCCTTCCTGACAAGCCATCCATCGCTGTTCTTCCGTTTCAAAATTTGAGCGGCGACGCGGATCAAGAGTACTTTGCTGACGGCATGGTCGAGGACATCATTACCGCGTTATCACGATTCCAATTTTTATTTGTGATTGCTCGAAACTCATCATTTACCTACAAAGGAAAGTCGATCGACATCAAACAAGTCGGCCGCGAGCTTGGTGTTCGTTACGTCCTGGAAGGCAGTGTGAGAAAGGTGGGTGGTCGCGTACGCACCACGGGGCAGTTGATCGAAGCGGCCACCGGAGCGCATCTGTGGGCAGAGAAATTCGACGGAGCGCTTGACGACATCTTCGAGCTGCAGGATCACTTTACGAAAAAGCTGGTCGGCGCGATCGCCCCGAAGGTGCAGCAGGCGGAAATCGAAAGATCAGCCCGCAAGCCAACCCAAAATCTCGATGCTTACGACTATTATTATCGAGGCATCAGTCTTTTGCAGCTCATGACCGCCGAAGCTAATGCGGAGGCATTGCAACATTTCCGGTTGGCGATCGATCTCGACCCGTCCTTCGCTGCGGCATATGGGCTGGCATCGGAATGTTATCGCCTCCGACAGAACATCGGTTGGGCAAGAAACGATGCTGAGCAGCTGGCTCGCGGCAGGCAATTTGCTTTACTCGCAGTCGAGCATGGCGGGGACGATGCCGTAGCATTGGCATGTGCGGCGCAGTTTTTTGGGTTTGCCATGCGTGATGCGCAAACCGCCGATATCCTTGCCAACCAGGCACTGTCCGTAAATCCGAACCTGTTTCGGGCTTGGCAAGCCCGGAGCTGGACGAGCGTCTATCTCGGACAGCATGAGAGGGCTCTGACCGAAATCAGCCACACGATGCGGCTCAACCCGGTCGACCCCCAGATGCATCAGGCGGAAGCCGCCATGGGCATCGCGCTGCTTCTACTTCATAAGCCGGCGGAAGCATTGGAGTGGATCAACAAGGCGCTCGCGCGCCGTCCCAGCTTTCCGTCTGCGCTCAGGTTCGCAGCAATTGCATATTCGCTCCTGAATCGTGTCGATGAAGCGCAATCCATGATGAGACGACTGCAAAATGTCGACCCGGAAGCACGAGTTTCCCAACTAAAGAATTGGATACCATTCCAGCGCTCGGAAGATGCAGAAATATTCATTGAGGGAATGCGCAAGTCTGGAATGCCGGAATAATTTTTTCCCCAGAATATCAGGCGCCTCCCTACTTCCGGCCAAGCCGCTCACAAGGATGGATCTCTCTCAAGCGAAGGCACGGCTTCGGGTTTGATCCGGGTCCGAGGGCATGGTCGGCGTCAGCCAAAGGGACAAAGCGGCCAGGCATTATTCACACCTGGATCGCTTCTCCCGCAAACAACAGCTTCGATCACGTGGATCCTTTATCGAGAGGTCGACACCGCTCTGTCCGGCAGCGCGGCGACTCCCGCCGCTGGCGGCAGATGTGGCCCGTCATTCTTGGCGGATTTCCTTGCATGGGCGAAGCCGCCGCGGGTGACCTCGCGGCGGTTCGGTGTGATCGCAGCTTAGCCGGCCGCTGATGGCGCGGACCGCTTTCGCTCCGCCACGGCGGTGGCCAACAGCTTGTCCACGCGGCGCCCGTCCATATCCACGACCTCGAAGCGCCACCCCTCCCAGCTGAAATGATCGCCCGCGGCCGGGATCCGGCCGAACTGGTGCGGCGTGAATCCGGCAATGGTGTTGAAGTCGCGGTCCTCCGGCCACCGCCGGATGTGCAGCCGGCCGAACGCCTCCGCGGCCGATGTCAGGCCGTCGATGAGGTAGGAGCCGTCCTCGCGCGTCACGATGGCCGGTTCCTCGCCCGCCTCGGGGATCTCACCCGCAATGGCCTCGAGAAGATCGGTCTGGGTGACGATCCCTTCGAGAGTGCCGTATTCGTCCATCACAACCGCCAGGCGGACCGGCTTGGACTTGAACTGCTCGATGACCTTCAGAACCGCGGTCGCCTCGTGCAAAACGACCACGTCATGAATGGTGCTCATCGGATCGAGCGGCTGGCCGTCGATCACCCGGTCGAGCAGATCCTGCTTGCGCACGACACCGACGATCTCGTCGATGCTGCCGCGGCTGACCAGGAGTTGCTCGTGGCGGCAGGCGCGAATGGTCTTGAGGATCTCCTCCCGGCTGTCGCCGGCGTCGATCCACTCGACTTCGGGCCGCGGCGTCATGATATCCCGGACGCGGCGCGTGCCGATGCTGAAGATCCGGTCGGCATACTCCTGCTGCGCCGGATCGAGCAGGCCTGCCTCGCGGCTCTGGGCGACGATGAGCCTGCGCTCCTCCGGCGAATGCAGCATCTCCTCTCCGGTGCCGGGCTGAAGACCGGCCGGGCGCAACACGCGGTTGCCCGTTCCGTTCAGGAACAGGATGATCGGGCGGAACAGGAACAGGAAGGCCGCGAGCGGCCGGACGACCCACAGGGCCGTGCCTTCACTGCGCTGCAGCGCCAAGCTCTTCGGCGCCAGTTCCCCGAGCACGATGTGGAGGGCGGTGATGATGAAGAACGCGATCGCCACCGCGATGGCGTGCGAACCGTATTCGGCCATCGAGCCGGGTAGCGCATTTAGCAGCGGTTCGATCAGATGGGCCAGGGCGGGCTCACCGATCCAGCCGAGGGCCAGCGACGAGATGGTGATGCCGAGCTGGGTCGCAGCAAGGTTGGAGTCGAGGTGACTGACCGCCCGCTGCAGCGCCACGGCATTGGTGCGGCGCTGCGCCACCAGCTCCGTCACCCGGCTGCGCCGCACGGCGACCAGGGAGAATTCGGCGGCAACGAAAAACCCGTTGGCCAACACGGGAAAAAGGACAGCGATGATCTTCAGGATGTCGATCGTACTGTCGTCTATGCCGGACATTGTCTCCTTCTTTTCGCGCCGCGAGGGGCGCGAATCGTTTGCAAATGGAGACTGATTGAAGCATGGCCGCCCTGGCCGGGTGAACGGCCCTTCAGGAGGGACCCCAGATCGATGCGAAGATGGTCGGTCGCGTCAGAGCGCTAGCGCCGCTCCTCCGGCGGCTTGATGTGGCGGAACTGTACGAGGAGCAGCAAGTCATAGGCGATCTTGAGGGCGCCACAGATCAAGAGCGGCCATGCCTTGTAGGACGCAGCGAACAAGGCACCGGCCAGCGCGGGACTGGCCGCGGCGGCGAGGCTGCGCGGGACGGAGGTGAAGCTTGCCGCGGCAGCTCGCTCGGCCTCCGTCACCACGGCCATCACGTAGGACGATCGCGTCGGCACGTCCATTTGCGAGAGCGCGGCGCGGACCAGCAGCAGGGCAAGAGCGACGGCAAGGTCGGGCGCGAGCGCCGCGAGCATCAAGGCGATGCTGGAGGGAATGTGGGTGAACACCATCGTGTTCACGAGCCCGATGCGCCGCGACAGCCAGGCGGCAACGGGAAAGGAGAAGGCCGACAGCACGCCCGACCAGAAGAAGAACACGCCCGCGGCCGAGAGCGACATGTCGAACCGCTCGAACAGCCACAGCGCCAGGAGGGACTGCACGACGAATCCTCCCGCGAAGGCATCGAGGCTGAACAGGGCCGCGAGCTTGAGGACGATGGCGCGCGAGGGGCCAAGCGCGGCGGCGTCCGCCTCCCTCGCGGGCGGACGCTTGGGGATGCGGGCATAGAGCAGACCGCCCGCGAGCCCGACAAGCGCATAGAGGACGAACATCAGCTTGATCGCCGTGAGCCGGTCGAGGCCCACGCCGGTCATCAAATCCGGGCCAGTCGCAGCAAGCGCGCCGACGGCGCTTGCGAGCGCTCCCGCGAGGCTGTAGCGCGCGAACATCGTCGTCCGGCCGGTGTCGGTCACTTCCCGCGTCAGCACCGCATGCTCGAGAGGCACGAACACGCTGACGCTGCCGGCGGAGGGATTGATGGTGCCGGCGAAGGCGACGACCAGAAGGAGCGCGTAGTCGTGAACCGCGGCGAAGGCGACGCCGGTCGCGATCATCAGACTGGCGGCAGCCAGCAGCAGCTGGCGATGATCAAAACGCGGGCCGAGGAACCCGACGGCGATGGTGAGCAGTGCCGAACCCAAAAGCGATGCGGTGGCGATGATGCCGACCTCGAGCGGCGAAAGACCCAGTCCGAGCAGATAGACCGGCAGGAGGACGGCCACGAAGCCGTCGCCGAAGTCGCGCAGCGCACGCGCCGCGAGAAGACAGGTGACCGGCTGAAGCCATGGTCGCGGCGGGATGTCTGGTCTGGATTTCGCGTGGAGCGGCATCGGCGCCCTCTGCTCAATAGCTCCGCCTGGCCGCCATCCGAAATCAGAGGGACCCGTAGAGCAGCCCCGCCAGGGAGCAGGCTCCGAGCACGGGCAGCATGCCGATCCTGAAGCGGAACACGGCCAGGAGGGCGGCAAGCGTCAGCAGCAATGACGCGAGATTCACGGAGCTGAGCACCGGCACGTCGAGCGTCGCTCCCGCCCAGCGAATCTCGCGCAGCTCCGCGAACAGCGTGTGGAGCGCGAACCAGACCGCGAGGTTGAGGATGACGCCGACGACGGCCGCGGTGATCGTCGCCAGCGCGGCCGACAGGGCCCTGTTGCTGCGCAGCCCTTCGATGAAGGGCGCGCCGAGGAAGATCCACAGGAAGCACGGGGTGAAGGTGACCCAGGTCGTCAGCAGCCCGCCCAACGTGCCGGCGAGAAGCGGCGGGAGCGTGCCCGGGTCGCGGAACGCTGCCATGAAGCCGACGAACTGCGTCACCATGATCAGCGGCCCGGGCGTGGTCTCGGCCATGCCGAGGCCGTCCAGCATCTCGCCGGGACGGAGCCAGCCGTAGGTCTCAACCGCCTGCTGCGCGACGTAGGCCAGGACGGCGTAGGCGCCGCCGAAGGTCACGACGGCCATCTTCGAGAAGAACACGGCGATGTCGGCGAAGACGTTGCCGGTTCCGAACAGCGCCACCAGCCCCAGGACCGGCAGGAGCCAGAGGGCCAGGAAGGCTGCGCCGATCTTCAGTGACCAGCCGAGCGGCGGCCGGGCATGGGCCGGAACGCCCTCGCCGAGCGCGCTGTCGGCATCGGCGACCTGCCGGCCGCCGACTTTACCATGCCCGTTTCCGGCCAGGAACGGCGCCAGGCCGGCCCGGCCGCCGGCGAAGCCGATCGCGGCGGCGGCCAGGATGATCAGCGGGAACGGCACGCGGAAGACGAAGATCGCGATGAAGGCCGCGGCGGCCAGCGCCACCATGATGTTGTTCTTCAGCGCCCGCCGGCCGACGCGCACCACCGCCTCCAACACGATGGCGAGCACAGCCGCCTTCAGACCGAAGAACAGCGCCTGCACCGCGCCGATTTGGCCGAAGATTGCGTAGATCCAGCTCAGCGCCATGATGGCGACGACGCCCGGCAGCACGAACAGGGTGCCGGCGACCAGGCCGCCGCGGGTCTTGTGCAGCAGCCAGCCGATATAGACGGCGAGCTGCTGTGCCTCGGGCCCCGGCAAGAGCATGCAGTAGTTGAGCGCGTGCAGGAACCGCGTCTCGCCGATCCAGCGCTTCTCCTCGACCAGGATGCGGTGCATCACCGCGATCTGGCCGGCCGGGCCGCCGAAGCTCAAGGCGGCGACCCGGATCCAGACGGCGAGGGCGGCGCGGAACGGGATGCCGTGCGCGGGTGCGTCCGGGGCGGGAACCGCGGCAGCCTCGATGCTCTGTGCCATCGCCTAGTCCTTTCCGATCACCCGCGCTTCGTGCGGAAGTACTGGTAGAGGTTGTCGAAGATTGGCACGCCCTGGGCGACCCGCTGCTCGTCGCCCTTGTTCGCCATGGCCACGCCGGCGATCAGGTGGGCGATGCCGGTCGCTTCCTCGCGCGCGAACTTGTCGTCCTTCAGGTCGATGTCGTGGACGATCTCCGCGATCGCCTGCAGCGCCGGATCGGTCAGGCCGGCCCGGCCCAGCAGCACCTCGAAGCTGCAGCGGTCGCCCTCATGGGTGATCTCGCCCTCGAACATGTCGAAGCGCAGCTCGCCCGGATTCGGGACATAGCCCTTGCCCGGCACGAAGCGGATCACCGCGTCGGGATCGATGAAGCGGCGGATCAGCCAAGCGCAGGCGATGCGGTCGACATGCACGCCCTGGCGCGTCACCCAGACCCGCCCGACGAGGCTCGTCGCCGCCTGCGGCTGTTCCTCGGTCATCTCGTTGTCCTCCGCAATCCGGGCCTCGAGGCCCGCGATCAGGCTTTCTGCAGTGAGGCGACCGGTGGCTCCGAAGAAGTCGATCGCCGCGATCTCCGTGAGCCGCTTGCGCAGGCGCCTGACCTGCGCCGGCGCCTCGGTGCCATCCTCCTGAGCGGTGGTCGCGTCAAGCTTGGCCGAAAGGTCTCGTGCCTCTTGGGTCAGCGCCTCGTAGTCCTCGTCCCGCGCGGCATCGAACAGCGCCCGCACCTGGCCGTCGGACAGGCCGTCGACCAGCCGTGCCTCGCACACCATCGCCTCGCCGCCGCCCTCGACGATCTCCTTCAGGAGCCACTCGAAATCCTCCTGCGCCTCGGCGTTCGCCGGCAGGGCGTAGACGGTGTTCTTCACGGCCACGGCGCCGATGCCCTGCAGCCGGCGCCAGATCTTCACCCGGAAATAGGCCGGCTTGGTCGGCAGCTGATGGATCAGCAGCAGCCACCGCTGCTCGGCTGGTGATGCGTCGTTCGTCATCATCATACTGTATCACCAGAAGAATGGAATGCAACACTTGTATCATTTCTCAATTGAGTGTAGCCTGCGGCCCCTGATCATCGTTCAGCCATGGAGGACGTCGTGCAGCACCGTATCGTTCCTCTGCCCTTCAAGCCGACCGGCCTCGACGGCCTCTCCGAACGCTTACTGGCCGTGCTCGCCAGCCTGTGGCGGTCGATGGCCGAATACAATCGCATCCGCCGCGACGAGCAGCGCCTGGCGGAGATGAGCGACGGCGAGCTGCTGGACATCGGCCTCCACCGAGTCAACGCCCGTCGACTGCAGCTCCTGTCGGAGATGACCGATTGCGAGCTGCGGGACATCGGCCTGCGCCGCATCCGCGCCCGTCATGTCGAGCAGATCATCCCGGCTGGCGATCCGGCGGCGCCGTCGCGCTGTCCGCCACAGCATCAGCCGCTCGGCCGGGACATTGTCGTTTTAAGCAAGCTGTATCAAGAATCAGTATAATTGAAACAGTTGTATCATAGTCGAATTGGACGTAGCGTACGCTCCTGATCGACTGCCGCCATGGAGATCGCCATGCCGCACCGGATCGTGCCTCTGCCGTTCAAGCCGCCCCGCCTCGAGGGCCTCTCCGAACGGCTGCTGGCCAGCCATTACGAGAACAACTACGGCGGCGCCGTCCGCCGCCTGAACGCGATCGAGGCCCGGCTCCAGGGCCTCGACTGGACGACGGCGCCGGTGTTCGAGATCAACGGGCTGAAGCGGGAGGAGCTGGTCGCCGCCAACTCAATGATCCTGCACGAGGTCTATTTCGACGGCCTCGGCGGCTCGGGCGATGCCGAAGGCGAGCTCGCCGCGGCGCTGGAACGCGACTTCGGCAGCGTCGCCGGCTGGCGCTCGGCCTTCGCCGCCTGCGCCAAGGCCCAGGCCGGCGGTTCCGGCTGGACCCTGCTGACCTGGTCGGAGCGGCATGGCCGCCTCGTCATCCAATGGGCCGCCGATCATACGAACTGCCTCGCCGGCGGCGTGCCCATCCTGGCGCTCGACATGTACGAGCATGCCTATCACCTCGACTTCGGCGCCAAGGCTGGCGCCTATGTCGACGCCTTCATGAAGAATATCCACTGGCAGCGGGTCGCCGCGCGCTTCGGCCGCGCGCTGAAGCGTCAGCCTGAGCCGGCTGCCGGGCCGGAAACCGATCTGTCAATCGCGCCGGAGGATCTGCGGGCGCGGCTCGAGCGGGGCGAGGAGCTGGTCCTGCTCGACATCTGTCTCGCCGAGGATCTGGCCAAGCGCAGCGACATGCTGCCGGGCGCACAGATCCGCGCCCCGGAGCGGATCGCCGAATGGGCCGGTGAGCTGCCGCGGGACAAACCGGTGATCGCCTATTGCGTCTATGGCTTCCAGGTCAGCGGCGACGCCGTCGCCGAGTTGCGCCGGCGCGGCTTCGACGCCCGCAACCTCGCCGGCGGCGTCGCCGCCTGGCACGCGATCGGCGGGCCGACAGTCCCGCTGGCCGCGAGCGAAGGGAGATGACGATGAAGTGGGTCACGCGCGAACATCCGAAGATCGACCGGATCGCCTGCCCCTGGCTGGTCGCCCGGTTCATCGACAAGGAGCCGGAATTCCTCTACGTCCCGCCCGACAAGGTGCTGGACACGGCCCGGGAGACCGGCGCCATCCCCTATGACGTGCCCGATGTCGAGCTCAGCCATGTCGGCGAGACGTGCAGCTTCGACGCCTTCCTGGAGAAGTACCGTCTCGACGACCCGGCGCTGCGGCGCCTCGCCGTGATTGTCCGCGGCGCCGACACCTCGCGGCACGACCTGACGCCGCAATCGGCCGGGCTGTTCGCGATCTCGCTCGGCCTGTCCGCCAATTTCCCCGATGACCAGGAAATGCTGAAGCACGGAATGGTCATGTACGACGCGCTCTACACCTGGTGCCGCGACCTCCAGGCCGAGACGCACAACTGGAAACCGAAGACCTGAGACCACGACCCGACGGGAGGGGGGCCGCAGAAAAGGGAACTGAGCCATGCGTATCATTCCGCTGATCGCCGGAGCGGCGCTCGCCGCCGGCGTCGTCGCGCCGGCTCATGCCGAGATCGACTGGACGAAGGTCGACCAGGCGATCGGGCGTCCGGGCGCCGCGCAGCCGGACGGGGTGCACCGCTACGGCCTGCCGCGGACCGATCTGCACGTCACCCTCGACGGGGTCGCGATCAAGCCGGCCCTGGCGCTGGGCTCCTGGCTCGCCTTTCAGCCGATGGGCGACGAGGCGATGGTCATGGGCGATCTCGTGCTGACCCAGGACGAGGTCGGGCCGGTGACGAAGAGCCTGGCCGAGGGCGGGATCGAGGTGACCGCACTGCACAACCATCTGCTGCGCGCCGAGCCGGCGACGCTGTACCTGCATGTCGACGGCCACGGCGACCCGGTCAAGCTCGCCGTGGCCCTGCACGCGGCCCTTGCGCTCAGCAAGACGCCGCTGGCCCCGCCGCCCGGCAGCAGCGCGCAGCAGCCGGTCGATCTCGACACCGCCGCGCTCGACGGCATTCTCCGCAGCAAGGGCAAGGCCAATGGCGGCGTTTACCAGTTCACCATCCCTCGCGCCGAGACGATCATGGACGGCGGCATGGCGGTCCCGGTGTCGATGGGCACCGGCATCGCCATCAACTTCCAGCCGACCGGCAACGGCAAGGCCGCGATCACCGGCGATTTTGTCCTGATCGGATCGGAGGTCAACCCGGTGCTGCGGACGCTGCGGGAGAGCGGCATCGAGGTGACGGCGCTGCACAATCACATGCTGGACGACCAGCCGCGGCTGTTCTTCATGCACTTCTGGGCCAATGACGACGCAGGGAAGCTGGCCCGAGGGCTGAGGGCCGCGCTCGACCAGATGAACCTCGCCAAGAGCTGAAGGACAACACCCATGCCCGCCCGCCTCGGCAGGGCGACCGCCCTGTCGCTCGTTCTCGGGATGCTGTCGATCGGTGGCTTCGCCGCCGATCGACCGCTCGTCCTGGAACGCACGATCCCCCTCGACGGTGTCGAGGGACGTATCGATCATCTGGCCGTCGATCTCGGCCGCAAGCGGCTGTTCGTGGCCGAGCTCGGCAACGACACCGTCGATGCCGTCGACCTCGACACCGGCAAGGTCGTGCATCGGCTCACCGGACTCAGCGAGCCTCAGGGCGTCGCCTATCTCCCCGGCCCCGATCTGGTCGTGGTCGCGAATGGCGGCGACGGCTCGGTCCGGGTGTTCCAGGGTGAGGATCTGGCCCCGGCCGGGAGCATCGCCCTTGGAGACGATGCCGACAACGTTCGGGTGGATCCCAGCACCGGCCAGATCCTTGTCGGCTATGGCGCTGGCGCGCTGGCGATCATCGATCCGCTGAGCCGGTCCAGAATCGGGGAGGTCGAGCTCGCTGCCCATCCGGAGTCCTTTCAGTTCGATCCGCAGGCGGGCCGGGTGTTCGTGAACCTGCCCGATGCGCGCCAGATCGCCGTGATCGATCTGGCCTCGCGCCGGCAGGTGGCGAGCTGGACCGTGCCCGGCCTGCGATCGAACTTCCCGATGGCATTGGACGAACGGGCCGCCGCCTTGGCCGTGGTCTATCGCGACCCACCGCGGCTCGTCCTCCTCAACCCGAAGGCGGGCGCGGTGATCCAGAGCCTCGAGACATGCGGTGATGCTGACGACGTCTTCTTCGACGCGAAGCGGCAGCGGATCTATGTCAGCTGCGGGGACGGCGCCGTCGATGTCATCCAGAGGGATTCGAGAGGGATCGGCTCAGTTGACCGGATCGAGACCTCGTCCGGCGCACGAACATCGTTGTTCGTGCCGGAGCTTGACCGGCTGTTCGTGGCGGCGCGGGCCGGGTGGTTCGGAGGGAAAGCCTCAATTCTGGTCTTTCGACCCGAATCCTGACCGGTCTCCACCCTTGCCCCTCCCTATTGCGGCAGAAGCTCCGCGAAACTCCCGCGGCCGGGACGACGCTGCCGTTATGATGCCAGCTCGAGATCCGACTTCAGTGCGACAAGGAAGCGTGCCGCCTCGCCGCCTGTCACGACACGGTGATCGAAGGTCAGAGACAATGGCAACACCCGCCGGACTGCCGGCTGGCCCCCATGCACCATCACGCGCCGATCGACGCGGCCGGCCCCGATGATCGCCACCTGGGGCGGCACCACGACCAGGCTCGCGAAGCGTCCGCCGATCATGCCGAAATTTGACAAGGTGATGGTCGCCCCTCGCAGTTCCTCCAGCGGGATCGAGCGCGCGGCGGCGTCGGCCCGCAGCCGATCGAGGCCGGCGCGCAAGTCGCCCGCGGTGCGCCCGCTGACATCGCGCAACACCGGAACGATGAGACCATCCCCGGTGTCCACCGCGATGCCGATATCGATGCGCGACAGCAGCCGCCGCTCGCCGGCCGCCGCATCGTACCAGGCATTGAGCGACGGCTCGGCTTTGCAGGCGGCTGCAATCGCACGCAACAGCCGGATCGTGATGTCCTCGCCTGGCGCCCAGTCGTCGATGTCGGCCTCGTCGGTCACCCCGGCGGGCACCACTTCGGCGTGCGCGGCCGCCATCCTCTGCGCCATGGCGCGACGCATGCCCCTCAGCACCTCGGGGGGGCCCGCCTCGGCCAAGCTCCTGGCTGCCCGCTCGACATCCGCACGCGTGATCGTGCCGTCGGGCCCGGTGCCCTGCACGAGATTGAGGTCGACGTCGAGCTTGCGCGCAAGCGCCCGCACCGCCGGAAGGGCGTGGCCCCCTCTGACACCCATCGGTTCAGTCGGCGCCGTGACCTTGGGGGGCTCCTGCCCTGCTTGCTCAAGTTCGCCAACCACCGTGCCGGTATCCTCTTCGACCGTGTCCGCAAATGCGACGAGCGGGGCGCCGACCTTCACCAGATCTCCCTTGGCGCCGAACAGGCGGACGACGCGGCCACTCCAGGGCGACGGCACCTCCACGACGGCCTTGTCCGTTTCGACCGACACGAGCGGCTGATCGACGACCACATGGTCGCCTTCCGTCACGTGCCAATCGACGATCTCCGCCTCCTCGAGGCCTTCACCGAGATCGGGCAGGAGAAACTCGCGCATGGGAGCCTCCGGTGAGCGTCAACCGAACTGGCAGATCCGGCGTGCCGCGGCCACGATGCGATCGACCGACGGCATGTACTGCTGCTCGAGCCGGTGCAGCGGTATGACCGTGTCATAGCCGGTGACCCGGGCGATCGGGGCGAACAGCGACGTCAGCCCGCGCTCGGCGATCAGGGCGGCGATCTCGGCGCCGAACCCGCCGGTGCGCGCCGCTTCATGCACGATGACGCAGCGTCCTGTCTTTGCCACCGAGGTGAGCAGGGTCTGTTCGTCGTAAGGCTTGAGGGTGGCGAGGTCGATCACCTCCGCGCCAATGCCGTCGGCTGCGAGCGCGTCGGCGGCCGCCAGCGTCTCCTTCAGCATCGCTCCCCAGCTGACAAGCGTCACATCCCGCCCCTCTCGCAGCACGAAGGCGACATCCAGCGGCAATGCCTCGCCATTGTCCTCGACCTGGGCCTTCACCGTCCGATAGAGCCGCGTCGGCTCCAGGAACACCACGGGGTCCGGATCGCGGATTGCCGCGAGGAGGAGCCCGTAGGCGCGTTCGGGCGAGGACGGCACCACGACGCGGAGCCCTGGAATATGGGCCAGCATGGCCTCCATGCTCTCGGAGTGATGCTCCGGCGCGCGAATTCCGGCGCCCCAGGTGGTGCGCAGGACCATCGGACAGCTGAGCCGGCCCTGGGTGCGGTTGCGGAGCCTGGAGGCATGGTTCGCCAGCTGATCCATGCAGGGATAGAGAAAGCCCATGAACTGGATCTCGCCCACAGGCCGCAGGCCTTGCGCTGCCATGCCGATGCACAGACCGCTGATCAGGAGCTCGGACAGCGGCGTGTCGATCACACGCTCGGCCCCGAAACGCCGCTGCAGACCGGCGGTGGCGCGAAAGACGCCGCCGTTGACCCCGACGTCCTCGCCGAGCACGAGCACATTGGGATCGTCCTCCAAGGCCCGGGCGAGCGCCAGGTTGACGGCTTCGACGAGCGTCACCTCAGACATCGGATGCTCCCTTCAGCTCATCACGCTGGGCGACATAGCTGCGCGGAAGCTCGGCATAGAGATGATCGAACATGGTCTCGGGCGGGCGCGGACCGATCGCCAGATAGCGCTCGATCGCCGCCTCGATGCGTCTCTGACACTCGGCCGAGAGTTGCTCCTCCGCCGCCTTGTCCCAGGCCTGCCGGCCCACGAGGCAGGCCCTGAGCCGTGCGATCGGCTCCTCCTTCCAGCGCGCCTGGACCTCATCCGGCGGGCGATAGCGTGCGGCATCATCCGCCGTCGTATGGTCGCCGAGCCGGTAGGTGACAGCCTCGATCAGGCGCGGCCCGCCGCCGGTCCGGGCGGTCTCGATCGCCTCCTCCGCCGCGGCCCGGACGGCGATCACGTCATTGCCGTCCACCTGCTCGCCGAGGAAGCCGGCGGCAATCGCCTTCTGGGCCAATGTCTGCGATGCGGTCTGGAGCTTGAGCGGCACGGAGATGGCCCACTGGTTGTTGTTGACGACGAACACCACCGGCAGCTTCCAGACACCGGCGAAGTTCATCGCTTCCCACAGATCGCCCTTCGAGGTCGCCCCGTCGCCAAGCACACAGACCACAACCCTCGGCTCCCGTCTGAGCCTGAAGGCGTAGGCGGCGCCCGCGGCATGCGGCGCCTGCGATCCGACGGGGACGCAGAACGGGAAATCATGGGTCGGCCCGGCAAAGCAGCTGCCGCGTTCGTCACCGCCCCAATAGAGCAGGATCTCCTCCATCGTGACGCCGCGCCAGAGGAGCGCTCCGGTGTCGCGATAGGAGGGGACGAGCAGGTCTTCCGCCCGCATGGCGCTGGCGATGCCGACCGACACCGCCTCCTGGCCGAGGGAGACAGGGTAGGTCCCGAGGCGCCCCGTGCGCTGAAGCGCAACCGCCTTCACGTCAAAGGCGCGGGTCAGCACCATGGCCCGAAGCAGAGAGACCAGCAGACCCGTTTCGGACGCGAAGCTCGGCAGACTTTTGCGGACGCTGCCGTCCGGCGCGAGATAGCTGCGGCGGCGCACCTCGAACCGCGCAATCACCGGGAGTTCCGGATCGGCCGTTGTTTCAGCCATGCTCTCGCCTCCTGTCGGTGGACGGTTGAGCGCTCACGAGGCTCGCGGTCGAAGCGCTGACTCGCTGCCTTGAGGAGATGGCAGCGAACCGGAATGGCCGGGATCACCGGCCATCGGGTGAGCAGCGCGCGGCGGCACAACGGATCGCCAATCCCGACCCAGGCTTCCGGCCGGGTTTCGGACGGACGGGTCTTCAGCTGTGGGTCGTAAAGCGCCCGTGCTGCGTCTGTGCCGTGAGCCGCGCAAACTGCGTCTGGCTCATGTGGAGCAGCGTCGCGTGATCGCCGCCCTCCAGGTAGACCTCTGGCTGTTCCTGGATGCTGTCGTCGACGATCGTGTTCAGCCCGTAGCACCTGCCAACCGGGGGAACAGCGCCATGGGCACAGTCCCGGAAGATCTCATCGATCTCCGTTTCGGAGGCGAGATCGACGTCGCGACCGAGCTGCGTCTTCAGATCCGACAAGCGGAGGTGGTGAGACGCGGGCAGGACGGCGAGGACATATCCGCTCCCGCAGCGAAGCACGACGCCTTTGGCCAGACGGTCGCCCGGGATGTGGCACGCCTCGGCCGTGCCTGACGACGATCGCGTCGATTCATGTGTGATCACATCGTACTCGATGCTCTCGTCGGCCAGATATTTTTCGAGTGTCGGGGCGATGGACATGGTGTTCCCTCCGATGCGCCGACCGCAAACTGCGCACCTGTGAGGGTCGTCCTGGCAGGCCGCCACCTCACGGGGCGTGGCTGCTGTTCTTTAATAAGATATGTCCCTTGCTCGTTGACGACAATTGATCCCGGCGCCCGCTGCCCCAGGGCCTGATCGAGAGCACCATGCCGACGGATAACGATTCAGCCGGCTGACGACTGTCCGGCGGTTGATGCACCTGCGGCGATCCGGTCGAGCTTGACGGCCATGATGAAGTCATTTTCATGCAGGCCTTTGATCTTCTTGGTCAGCAGCGAGACCGTCGCGTAACCCCAGCCGAAGGCAATGTCCGGATGATGCCCCTCGGCTTCAGCGAGTGCGGCCGCGCGCTCGACGAATTCGAAGGCGTCGCGGAACGTCTTGAACCGATACGTGTGCTCGATTCTGCGGCCGTCGTCGACGAGAGCCCAATCGGGCGCTTGCTCCAGGTATCGCCTTGCCTCTTCAGGCGTGAGTGGCGGAACACCGCCGCGGCACGGCGTACAGGTCTTCTCGGAGAGTGCTGTGGTCATTCCGGTTTCCCTTCGTCACGGGTCGCTGCCGAGGGGTGGTCCTTGGGCCGGCCCGCGGCCTCACGCGCGCCTTCGTACATGATAGGCGGGCCAAGCTCGTCGAGGCGGAAGAGACGGAAGGCCCGCTCGCCGTTGAAATCGAGGACGCGAAGGTCGTCCGATTCGTGCAGGTCGCGCATGACCACTTGGAAATGACCTCCGTAGCGTTCCTGCGCCATTGTCAGAGGGACCTCATAGGCGATGAATTTCGCGATGCCCTTGGCCCGAAGCTTCTCGGTAAACGCCGGATCGGTCAGCGAGGGATGCGAGGTCATGATCACCAGGGGACCGCTTCCGGTGAACAGCAGCGCCGCTTTCATGGCGAGGCCTCCTAAGAAGAGTCCGTTTGGAAATGGAGTCTAGAGAGAGATACGACGGGGAAGGAGGCTTGCCATGGCGACGTGGATCATCGCCCCGGAGACGTCGCCGCGAGCTTCGCCGTCGCGGACCAGCCGTCTTCATCATGTCATCCGTCCGAAGGTGCTCGACGACCCGGCGTCGCCGCGGCATGCCGCGTGCAGCCCGTCTCCTCCGTGGCGCCGTCGAAGCTTCGGGCAGCACTAGGCGCCGGCGCCGAATCCGATGGAGACCACCGTTCTTGCCAACTCCAGCCTCCTCGGGTGGTGACAATAAAGCCGCATTCGTGATCTGATCATCAGACATAAGAGGAGCGACGCGCTGGGCGCGTCGACCTCAAACACAAGTGGTCTTCAGGACCGGGTCGGCAGGGACGGGAAACGCCATACATGGCGACGAGGATAACAGGCGCCTCGCCATCGACTGTGCAGGTAACTCCGGCTTGGCTTCGCCTCGCTGGACCTGTCAAGCCCCATGACCATGGATGAACGCGCCGTGGCCCCGGTTGTTGAACTCGCGGGCATCTCCAAATCCTTCGCCGGGCTGACCGTGCTCAGGGACATCAGCTTCGACGTGCACCCAGGGGAGATACATGCCCTTCTCGGTGAGAACGGCGCCGGCAAGTCGACCTTGATCAAGATCATCGCCGGCGTACACCGGCCGGACACCGGGGAGCTGCGCGTCGACGGCACGCCAGCGCGTTTCTCCTCGCCGCGCGAGGCGCAGCGGGCCGGCATCGCCACGGTCTATCAGGAACTGCTGCTCTTTCCCGAGCTCACGGTTGCCGAAAACATCTTCCTCGGCCATGCGCCGCGCCGCCCCTGGGGTGGGCTCGACTGGGAGGCAATGCGGCTCAAGGCGCGCGATCTCCTCGATTCCCTCGACAGCCACGACCTCGACGTCGACGCCAAGGTCGGCAGCCTCTCGGTCGCCAACCGCCAGCGGGTCGAGATCGCCAAGGCGCTGTCCTGGAATGCCCGCCTGGTGATCATGGACGAGCCGACGGCGGCGCTGGCGGACGCCGATGTCAAGCGGTTGATGGACGTGGTGCGCTGGTTGCGCGGGCGCGGCGTGGCGATCGTCTATGTCAGCCACCGCATGGCCGAGATCTTCGCTCTGGCCGACCGCGTCACGGTGCTGCGCGACGGGGCGCTGATCGGCACACGGCCGATCGGCGAGGTCGATGAGAGGACGCTCGTCAACATGATGGTCGGCCGCTCGATCGAGCAGCTCTTCCCGAAGGAGGAGGCGAAGATCGGCCCGACCATGCTCGAGCTGCGCAACGTCTCTCACCACACGACCGTCAAGGACATCTCCCTGTCGCTGCGCGCCGGCGAGATCCTCGGCATCGCCGGCCTCGTCGGCTCGGGCCGCACCGAATTGGCGCTGACCGTCTTCGGCATCACCCCAGCGACAGCGGGTGAGATCCTGGTGGACGGCAAGCCGGTCGTGATCGACCGGCCGGGCAAGGCGCGGGACCTCGGCATCGCTTACGTGCCGGAGGATCGCGGACTGCAGGGCCTGATCCGGCCGCAGACGGTGCGCGAGAACGTGTCGCTCGCCGTCCTCGGCCGCATCGCCAAGGCTTTTGTCGTCGATTACCGGCGCGAGGCGACCCTCGCCCGCGACGCCATCAAGCGCTTCGGCATCCGCACACGCGGCCCCGAGCAGGCGGTGCGTCAGCTGTCCGGCGGCAACCAGCAGAAGGTGGTGCTGGCGAAATGGCTCGCCACCGAGCCGCGCATCCTGATCCTCGATGAGCCGACGCGCGGCATCGATGTCGGCGCCAAGGCCGAGGTGCATGCCCTGATCAGCCGGCTGGCGACCCAGGGCCTCGCCATCCTCTTGATCTCGAGCGAGCTCCCTGAGGTGCTGGGCATGAGCGACCGTGTCCTCGTCATGAGCGGGGGCTGCATCGTCGCCGGCTTCGACCGGGCGGAGGCCACGCCCGACGCGGTCGGGGCGGCGATGACGCGGGCCGGCGGCACGGCGGAGGCGGCCTGATGACGACGACGATCACGGCCCAGGCCCGCCCCTCGCCCCGCCGCAGCACGCGGCTCGGCCGGTTCCTCGGCGCCTATGGCCAGGAGCTCGTTATTCTCGGCGCGCTCATCGTGCTCTTCGTCGTGGTCGGCACGATCAACCCGCGGTTCCTGAGCGACACCAACCTCACCAGCATCTTCTCGAGCAACGCCTATATCGCGGTGGCCGCGCTCGGCATGTCCCTGGTCATCATCTCGGGCCATATCGACGTCTCGATCGGCTCGCTTATCGGCGTGCTCGCCACGCTCTCCGGCACGCTCGCGGTCGGCGGCTATCCCGTCTGGGTCGCCTGGACGGCGCCGATCCTCGCCGGCATGGCCGTCAATGCCGTCGTCGGCGGCCTCGTCACCTATATGCGCATCCCATCGATCGTGGTGACGCTCGGCATGCTGTCGATCCTGAAGGGCGGCCTGATCAGCGTCACCGACGGCGCCTGGATCACCAACCTGCCGGCCGACTATCTGATCGCTCAGAAGCGCCTCTTCGGCCTGCCGCTGCCGATCTACTTCATGGTCGTGCTCACGCTCCTCACTGCCTTTTGGATGCGCTACTCGGCCTTCGGCCGGTCGATCTACGCCATCGGCGGCAATGCCGAGGCGGCGCGGGCGACCGGCATCCAGGTCGAGGCCACGACCGTCGCCGTCTTCGCCATCCACGGCGTCTTCGCCGGCATCACCGCCGTGCTGTTCGCGACCCAGCTCCAGGTCATCCAGTCGACTGTGCCGCCCAATCTCGAACTCACGGTCATCACCGCCTCGGTGATCGGCGGGGTCTCGATCCTGGGCGGCACGGGTACGGTGATCGGCTCGACCCTGGCCGCCGTCCTCTTCGCCACCATCGGGTCGGCGCTGATCTTCCTCAACGTGTCGGCCTACTGGCTGCGCGCGGTGCTCGGCCTCCTCATCCTGGCCACGGTGCTCGCCGACATGGTGCGGCGCCGGCGTGTCGCGGTCTGAGGAGGCGCCGGTGTCGCTGCGCTTCCTCCTCCGCCACGAGACGATCCTCGCCATCCTCGTCGCGCTGGCGCTTGCCGTGCTCGCCACCCAGTCGGACCGCTTCTTCACGACGGACAACCTGCTGAACCAGGGGCGGCTGATTGCGGAGGTCGGGCTGGTGGCGCTGGCCATGACCTTCGTCATCGTGACCGGGGGGATCGACCTGTCGGTCGGCTCGATCCTCGGGCTCTGCGCCATCCTCCTCGGCGTCTTCTGGAAGAATCTCGGTCTGCCCCTGCCCGCCGCGATGGCCGCGGCACTCGCCATCGGCGCCGTGGCGGGCCTGTTCAATGGCCTGATCATCACCCGCTTCCGGGTGCCGCCGCTGATCGCCACCCTCGCCACCCTCGCCCTCTATCGCGGCCTCGCCGAGGGCATCAGCCAGGCGCGCTCCGTGCGCGGCTATCCGGACTGGTTCTTCGGCCTCGGCCAGGGCGAGGCGCTCGGCGTGCCTTCACAGCTCTGGATCCTGCTTGCCGTCACACTAGCCGCTGGCCTGGTCCTCGGCCTCACCACCTTCGGCCGCTCGACCTATTCGATCGGGGCCAACGAGACGGCGGCCCGCTTCTCGGGGATCAATGTCAATCGAACCAAGCTCCTGATCTACACCGGCTCGGGACTGATGGCCGGGCTGGCCGCCGTCGTCTTCGTATCGCGCGTATCGACCACGCGCTCTGACATGGGCACGGGGCTGGAGCTCGACGTCATCACCGCCGTCGTCCTCGGCGGCACCAGCATCTTCGGTGGGCGGGGCACGATCATCGGCACCGTGCTCGGTCTCGTCCTGATGCAGGCCGTCAAGAATGGTCTCTCCCTGGCCGGGGTGAAGGGCGACGGCACCATTGTCGTCATCGGCGTGGTGCTGATCATCGCCATTCTCGTCGGCAACCTGTTCCGCCGCGACGGCGACGGCTGACCAAAAAGCGCGGGCCTCGCCGGATTCCGGCCCGCAAACAGTGGAGGAGATGGACATGAGGCGGACCACTTGCGCCCTGGCACTCGGCGTGCTGCTCGCCGCCGGTGCGGCGAGGGCGGAATCGGCCTGGACGGGTGGGGACGACCTGCCGACCAGCCCGCTCGCCTGCGACGCGACGGCCGCGACACCGGTGGCGAAGCCCTATGACGGCGGCGCCCCAGCCAACGCGCCGGATCGTGCGGGCAAGAAGATTACCGTGGTCGACGTGCCGAAGCTGATCGGCATCGGCTACTTCAACGCAACCTCGAAGGGTATCGCCGACGCGGCGAAGGAGCTCGGTAACGTCAGCGCCAAGACGGACGGGCCGACCAAGGCCAATATCGACGAGCAGATCACCTTCATCGACAACTACATCACCAGCGGCGTCGACGGCATCCTGTTCGCTGCCAACGACCCCGTCGCCATCGCGCCGGTGCTGAAGAAGGCCCTGTCGAAGGGCATCAACGTCGTCGGCTACGACGCCAACTCGACGCCGGACGCCCGGCAGTGGTTCGTCAACCAGGCGGAATTCAACGGCATCGCCAAGTCGCTGATCGACAACATGGCGAAGGAGATCGGCGAGGACGGCGCCTTCGCCATCGTCACCTCGACCTTCACCACGCCGAACCAGGCGCGCTGGATTGCCGAGATGGCGGCCTATGCCGAGAAGTGTCATCCGAAGATGAAGTGGCTGGAGACGGTCGAGGCGCAGGAGGACAATATCCTGTCCTTCAACCAGGCGACGACGCTGATCAACAAACACGGGGACGAGCTCAAGGGCATCTTCGGCATGACCAGCGTGGCGACGCCGGCCTCCGCCGAGGCGGTTACCCAGGCCGGCAAATGCGGCCAGATCGCCGTGGTCGGCCTGGCCACGCCCAATGCCATGAAGCCCTATGTGGCAAAGGACTGCGTCAAGTCGGTGGTGCTGTGGAACCCGATCGACCTGGGCTATGCCGCCATGTACGTCCTGCGGGCCGTAGCCGACGGCACGCTCAAGCCCGGCGCGACCTCGGTGAAGGCCGGCAAGCTCGGCGACCTCCAGGTCGTCAACGGCAGCGAGATCCTGCTTGGGCCGCCCTTTGTGTTTACCAAAGAGAACATCGACAAGTTCGACTTCTGAGTGGCGAAGCCGCAATCGGCCTCCTTGATCGTTACCCGCTTGCGGCTGGAGCTGAGCTCTAGCATCGGCGGAAGACGATCTGCCTGTGTCGGAGCGGGGGCTTGGTCTCCGCTCCGATCGGGCAGTCGATGCCGCGTCAGGCCTGCCGATCGGACCGGTCAGCCCCCGCATCGGCCCAGCCTTGCTTCATGTGCTCGAAGCCGAATTGGTAGACCTCTTCCTCGTTGGGGAAGAAGTCGCGCCACACGCAGGTGGCGGCGGCCAGCGCCGGAACGGCGCGGCCGAAGGCCTCGATCGTCAGCCTGCCGTCATATGCCGAGGCCCGCAGCGCCCGATAAGTGGCCGCCCACGGCACATGACCTTTGCCCGGCGTGCCGCGGTCGTTCTCCGAGATATGGACATGGATCATGTGGCGGCGGATCGTGCCGATGGCGGCGACCGGGTCCTTTTCCTCGATATTTGCGTGGAAGGTGTCGTACATCCCCTTCACGGCGGGATGGTCGACCTCGTCCAGATAGTCGGCCAGCTGCTCCATCGTGTTGAGAAAGTAGCATTCGAAGCGGTTGAGCGCCTCGAGGGCGAAGCGAACGCCGTGCCGATGGGCGTGGTCGCCGGCGCGGCGGTGGAATTCGATGCCGCGCCGGCGCTCCTCGGCCGTGGGGCCGTGGCCCGTGAAGTGGCCGAGCTGCGAGTGCATCGGGCCGGCGACGATCGGCCCTCCGAGCGCCCTGGTGCAGTCGACGACCCACTTCGCCCGGTCCACCGCGGCCTCCCGCTCGGCTCGGTCGTCCGAGAGGCAATTGTGCCCTGCCCCCAGCACGCTCACGGCCGTGACGTCGAAGCCCAGCGCCGCAAGCTGCTCTCCGCGCCTGGCGTAGTCGTCGGGCGTGCCTTCGAAGACGGGGACCTCCACGCTGTCATACCCCGTCTCCTTGAGCGCCTTCAGCAGGGGCGCGTGTTCGTCGGTGACGTGTCCCGTCCAGAGCAGCAGGTTGAACCCATACTTCATGCCGCATTCCTCCCTTGGCCGGCGCGGATCGCCGGCCCGGACGCATCAGGCGAGATCAGCCGCGACGCTCACTGCGCCGCCGACGCCTGTCCCGTTGCGGCCAGCAGCTGCTGCACCATCGCCTGGACCAGCCGCGGCAGGTCGTAGGGGAAACGCGCGGTGATCAGGTTGCCGTCGACCACGCAGGGCTCGTCGAGGACGACGGCGCCGGCATTCTCGAGATCGATCTGGATGTTCCATACCGCGGTGGCGCGCTTGCCCTTGAGGATCCTGGCGCTGACCATCACCCATTGACCGTGGCAGATCGCGGTCGTCGGCTTGCCGGCTTCGTGCATGGCGCGGACCAAGGCCAGGGCGTGCTTGTCCATCCGCAGCGCATCGGGGTTCCAGCAGCCGCCGGGCAGGAGAACGGCGTCGTAATCCGCCGCCTTTGCCTCGTCGGTGTAGCGGTCGATCTTCAGCCAGCCCGCATTCTCCATCAGGCGGATGGCGAGGACATGAGTGGCGCATTGCGGCGGGAAGCGCAGCCCCAACGTCGGATCGAATTCGCCGATGCGCGGCGAGACGATGTGGACGGTGGCCCCATGCTCGGTCAGCCAGCGGTGGGCGCCCAGGATCTCCACCTCCTCCACGCCGTTGGTGCAGCAGATGGCGATCCGCTTGCCCTTCAGCAGGTTCGGATCGGAGGGCGGATCGAACAGGAAGCTGTTGAGCTCCCGGTTCAGCTCGCCGTCCGCCGTAACCAGCAGCTCCGTGGAGATGGAGGGAACCGGAGATGTGGACATCAGCTGCTGCATCCGGTGGAAGGCGCCCGCTTGATCGCGATGGCTCATCTTTCACTCCCCTGGAGATGTTGAAGGATTGTGCTCGCCGGATCCTTCCTCGCTTCTGGTCCTCCAGCGGCCCTGCAGCATCAGCGCGCCGGCCAGGACGCAGGCGATGATCGCGACCGTCCAGGTGAAGCCGTGCATGTACCAGGGCTTGGCGCTCAGCTGGGCCTTGCCGGAGAGGGTGTTGGGATCCGGCGGCTTGAGGAAGAACAGGCCGTAGAGATACGCCGCGAGAATCGCGACCAGCAGGACGAGGCAGAAGATCATGGCGACGATCATCGCCGCCTTCACCACGGACCGCTTCGGGACGCCGGGCTGCGCCAGCGGCAGCAGGTTGTTCGCCAGCGCCGCCAGGACGACGATGACGCCCCCCGCCGTGAACAGCGCGATCTCGAAAGGCTGGAAGATCAGCAGGAGCGCCGCGACGCCGAGCCCGATGATCGCATATTCCAGCCTGCGCGCGGCTGCGGGCGACAGCCCACCATTGCCCTGGTCGTGTCTGCTCATGCGCGGACCGCCTTGCCGTCCGCGGCGAAGATGTGGGTCTGCATGGGATCCGGAATCAGATGGAGCGGTTCTCCAACCTTCACCTTCCTGTCGCGTGGGACCACCACCCGGATGTCGCCGCCGGCCTTGGTCCGCGCATGGATCAGCGTCTCGGCACCCATCGGCTCGATCAGCTCGGTCACGGCATCGATCGTGCCGGCGGTATCCTCGGGGACGACGGTGAAGGCGCGCGGGCGCACGCCGACCGTGACCCTTCCCGGCCCCAAGGCCGCGACGGCGGGGTCGGCGGGGAGATCGACGTCCTGCTGGTCGAAGGTGACCGTCGCCTTGCCGTCATCGTAGCCCTTGAGCTCCGCCTCGATCAGATTCATCTGCGGCGTGCCGATGAAGCTCGCGACGAAGACATTGGCCGGCTTGGCGAAGACCTCGTGCGGGCTTCCCACCTGTTCGATCAGGCCGTCGCGCATGATCGCGATGCGATCCGCCATGGTCAGGGCCTCGAGCTGGTCGTGGGTGACGATGACCGTGGCCTTGGACAGGTTGGACAGCACGGCCTTGATCTGTCCGCGCATGGCGTGGCGCAGCTCCACGTCCAGCCGCGACAGCGGCTCGTCGAACAGGAAGCAGTTGGGATCGCGTACGATGGCGCGCGCGACGGCGACGCGCTGCTTCTCGCCCTCGGAGACCTGCCCCGGCATCCGGTCCAGGACATCGCGCAGATGCAGGATGTCGGCCACTTTGCCGACGCGGGCGGCGATCTCCGCCTTGCCGATGCCCTCGCAGTGCAGCGGCATCGCGATGTTCTCGCCGACCGTCAGCGCCGGATACAGCGCATAGAACTGGAAGACCATGGCGATGTTGCGCTTCTGCGGCGGCAGCTCGTTCATGCGCTGCCCCGCGATCACGATGTCGCCCGCCGTCGCCCGCTCCAGCCCCGCGATCATGCGCAGGGTCGTCGTCTTGCCGCAGCCCGACGGGCCGAGCAGGCAGACCACTTCGCCCGCCGCCACCGACAGGTCGGCGTCCCGGACCGCGACGAACGGGCCGAAAGCCTTGGTGATCCTGCGGATTTCGATGGTCGACATGGCTATTTCCTGACCGTGCCGAAGGTGACGCCGCGCAGCAGGTGTTCCTGCAGGAAGAAGGTGACGAGGAAGACCGGGATCAGGAACAGCGTCTCGATCGCGGCCAGCAGCGTCCAATCGGTGCCGCGGCCGCCGGAGGAGACGGCCTGGTTCATCGCCACCGGCACGGTACGCGTGTCGGGGCCGGTCAGGAGGAGAGCGAACAGGAACTCGTTCCAGGTCAGGATCAGGCCGAACACGAAGGTCGCGGCGAGGCCGGCGACGACCTGCGGCAGACAGATCTTCCAGAACACCTTGACCTCGGACGAGCCGTCGATGCGGGCGGCGTCCTCGACGTCGGTCGAGAGCTCGTCGAAGAAGCTCTTCATCATCCAGATGGTGAAGGCCAGGTTGAAGGCGGTGTAGAGCAGGATGATGCCGGGATAGGACCCGGACAGGCCGGCGGCGCGGAACATCAGGATCACCGGGATGATGACGACGATGGCCGGCAGCATCCGGGTGGTCAGGATGATGAAGAGATAGGTGTCGTTGCCCTTGAGCGGGTAGCGCGAGAAGCCGTAGGCCGCCAGCGTGCCGAGGACGAGGGCGAGCAGGACCGAGACGGACGCGATCACGATCGAGTTGAAGAAGAAGCGGTCGAAGCCGGTCGCCTCCGGCTGCCCGCCGGCCGTCATCACCCGCGAGAACACCGAGCCGAAATTCTCCAGCGTCGGGGTGAAGACGAAGCGGTCGGGGATGAGGCCGAACAGCGAGGTCGGCGACAGCGTCGGCGGCACCGACAGCGCCAGCTCCTGCGGCTTGATGGCGGTGAAGATGATGAACAGCACCGGCAGGAAGTAGACGAAGCTGACGCCCGCCACGACCAGGGTGTGTCCCCAGCCGGCCTCCGCGACGCCGTGGCTCCGGCGAAAACCGATGCGTTCCCAGACGGACGGGCCGGACGCCATGGTCAGCTCTCCCGGTTCCTGCGATTGGCGAGATAGAGGTAGAGGTTGGTGAGGACGATCACCATGAACAGCATGATGTAGGAGATCGCCGCCCCTTCGCTCGTCTTGTTCTGCTCGTTGGCGATGCGGATCAGGTGGTACGAGATCGTCATCGTGTCGTTGCCGCCCTTGGTGAGGAGGATCACGAGGTCGGCCAGCTTGAACGCCTCGATGGTGCGGAACAGCAGCGCCAGCATCAGCAACCCGCGGATATAAGGGAAGGTGATGGTCCAGAAGCGCCGCCAGGCGGAGACGCGATCGATCGCGGCCGCCTCATAGAGGTATTTCGGCACGGACACGAGCCCCGCCAGCACCAGCAGCATGACGAAGGGGGACCACATCCAGGCATCGGCAAAGACGATGCCCGCCACCGCGCCCGCCTTGCTGTCCATCAGGATGAACTGGCCGTCGGCGATGCTGTTCAGCACATAGCTGAGGATGCCGAAGGTCGGGTCGTAGTAGTAGGTGAAGAACACGCCCGAGGCGACGACCGACAGCATCATCGGCGTCAATACGAGGATCAGGAGATACTTGCGCAGCGGAAACCGCTTGGCGAAGAGCATCGCCAGCAGGAAGCCGACGATCATCTGGGCCGTCACCGTGAGCACGACGAACATGGCCGTGTTGATCAGGGCGTGCCAGTTGGCCGCCGCGGCGATGTCGTTGGTGAGCACCTTGATGTAGTTGCCGAGCCCGACGAACCGGATCGACTGCTGGTTCGACTGATAGGCGAAGAACGAAAGCCCCAGCGACCACAGCAGCGGAAAGATGTTCATCGTGAACAGCACGGCGATGGCCGGCGCCACGAGCAGCCCGCCATAGTAGCGGCGGCGATAGGCGTTGACCGCGAACGCCGCGGCGACCAGCGCCGCCGCGGCGCCGACAATCCAGAAGGCGATTGCCGCAGGCAGCGCCGCGGCGGCGGCCGCAGAGACGACGATGCCCGCGACGATGGCCAAGCGCCAGTTGTCGGCGGAAATCTCCAGAAATGCCGGCGACGTCCGGGCCCTGGGAGCCGACATGGTTGGTGTCACTGACATGGGCGCTCTCGATCGCAGTTCTGCTTGGCGGATCCGTCCCGCCCGGCCGCGGCTCGGGGCTGCTGCCGCCGGCCCGGACAACCGGCGGCAGCGGCCTCCGTCACATCATTCGATCAGGCCCGCTTCGGTCAGCAGGTTCTGCTGGAACTTGGCGATGTTGTCCAAGGTCGTCTTGGCGTCCTGCTTGCCGGTGATCGCGAGATCGAACTGGTCCTGCTGCTGGGTCAGCAGCTCAAAGAACTGAGGCACGTGCCACACGTCCTTCTGCCAGTCCAGCGACGGGGCCCATGCCCGGTTCCATGGGCGATAGGTCACGTATTTGGGATCCGAATACACGGACTTGATCGCCGATTGGCCGCCCGCCGCCGCGAACTGGTGCTGGATGTCGGACGACAGCCACCACTTCACGAACTCCACGGCCTCCTTGATCTGGATGTCGGTCGTCCAGGTGGTCAGCACAAAGGGCTGTCCTCCGATATTGGACCAGCGGACCATCTTGCCGTCGGGTCCTATGGTTCCCGGCATGAGGCCGAACACCAGCTTGTCCGCGACCTTCGAGGTCTTCGGGTCGAGCGAGGCTTCGCCCAGGCCGATCCAGTTGACGTTCATGGCCACCTTGCCTTCGCGGAACAGTTCGTCCGTCTTGAAGATGTCCATGGTGCCGGTCTTGGCCACCGGCGGCATGTACTCGATCAGGCTCAGATACGTCTCCAGCGCCTTCACCGCGGCGGGCGAATTCACCACGCCCTCCGCCTGGCCTTGGGGCACCTGGGTTTCGTCCCAGATGTTGCCGCCGATCTGCCAGATGAAGCCGTTGATCTGCATGGATGAGAAGTCGTAGCTTTTCCCGGCCTGGAAGGCGATACCGTAGAAATCGTCTTCGGCAGGCTTGCCTGCCAGCATCTCTCCCTTCTTACGCCGGAAGAACTCGCCGACATTCCTGAAATCGTCCCAGGTCATGGCGTCGATCTCTTCACCCGTGCAGGGCAGCTTCTTCTGGTACTTCGCCATGAAGTTCTTCTGCTCGGTCTCGTCGCAGATGATGTCCTTGCGCGCGAAGGTGACCAGCACGTCGGGAAACTGCGGGAAGCCGTAATAGTTCTCGGATTTATAGGGGTAAGTCGAATAGGCGTTCAGCGGATTGGGATGGATCTCCATGAACGCCTTCTTGAACTCGGGATCGGCATCCAGGAGGTCGTTGATCTTCCGGAAATAGCCGCCCTCGACGAAGGCGCCCAGCCACTGCGAGTCGGATACGATGAAGTTGTATTTCTGTTCGCCGGAGGTAAGCGAGGCGTTCACGCGTGTGTAGAAATCGGGCCACGGGATGAAGTCGACATCGAGCTTCACGGTGTTGCCGGATTTCGGTTTGTACTGTTCGTCGAAGAACTTCTTCATGATGCGCGTCGGCGGCCAATCGGGCACCGCCATCGACAGGGTGACCTCTTCGGCCAAGGAAAGCCTGGCCCCGCCCGTCATCAGCAAAGCAGCCAGTCCTGCCGCCGCCACCACGCCCTTGATCTTCGTCGTCGCCGTCATCTTCAGGTCTCCTCCCATGTATTATCAGCGTCTTTTTTGCTTGTTCTTGTATCTTTTTGTTTCTGGTCTTTTGGCCTCCGGCTCAGGTGATCGCCTGTCCGTTCGAAGCCCGGAAGACGTAGAGTTTTCCTGGATCGAGAACGATCGATGCCTGCTGACCGGGCTGCAGGCCCGAAGCCGCCGCTTCCGGCAGCACCAGCCGAAGCGTCTCCCCGCCTGTCTCCATCGAGATCACCGTGATGTCGCCCAACGGCTCCAGCATGGCGATGCTCGCCGTCACGCTGCCTTCGCCGCCTGTCGCGAGGCGGATGTCGCTCGGCCGGATGCCCACCACGGCCGCCTCCCCCGCTTCCGCGGTGCTCAGCTTGCGCGTGCACGGCAGGGGGCCGATCGCGGACTCGATGACGGTGCCGTCGCGGGCCAGCGTGCCTTTGATCATGTTCATGGGGGGCGAGCCGATCTTGCCGGCCACATACAGATCGCGCGGCGCTTCGTAGAGCTCGTCGGGCGTCCCGGTCTGCACGACGCCGCCGTCACGCAGCACGGCGATCTCCTCGCCCATCGACAGCGCCTCGAGCTCGTCGGGCGTCGCATAGACGATCGTGAGTCCGAACTGACGATGCAGCCGCTTCAACTCGGCACGCATGTCGTGCCGGAGCTTGGCGTCGAGATTGGTCAGGGGTTCGTCCAGCAGCAGGATCCGCGGGCGCCGGATCAGGGACCGGCCGAGCGCGACCCGCTGCTGCTCGCCGCCCGAGAGCGTGCCGGGCTTGCGGTCGAGCTTCGTGTCGAGCCGGAGCATCGCCGCCGTCTCCCGGACGCGGTGATCGATCTCCTGCCGCCCCTCCCCCGCTTCGACCAGCGGATAGGCCAGATTCTGATAGACGGTGAGATGCGGATAGAGCGCGAAGGACTGGAACACCATCGACACGCCGCGTCCCGCGATCGGCTGGTGCGTCCAGTCCCGACCGAAGATCTCGACGCGGCCCCGGTCCGGCGCGACGAGCCCGGCGATCGTGCGCAGCGTCGTCGTCTTGCCCACCGAGCTGGGCCCGAACAGCACGAAGAAGCGGCCTTCCGCGACGCTGAACGACAGGTTGTGCAGGGCTCGGACGCGGCCGTAGGACTTGCTGACATTCGTCAGGCTCAGCGCGCAGGTGTCGACCTGTCCCATCGCTTCCCTCCCTTCATCCCAGCGTATCACGGATCCGCTCGCCGCTGGCGACTCCCGCATTCGGGCGAGGGACGCGTGCCTGGCGAAACCACGGCCGGCATCAGTCGAACGCCGGCAGCAGGCGGTCGCGCGACCGCTCGATATGGATGCGCATCGCCCGCTCGGCTTCGTCCGGGTCGCGCCGGGAGAAGGCGGCGAGGATCGCCGCATGCTCGTCGAGCGCCTCCTCGGTCACCCGCGAATGGAACATCAGGCGGAAGATGTGGAAATGGGTGTGCTGGTGCGCCAGCGTCTCGCGGATGAGCTCGTTGCCGGCGACCGCGAGGATCTTGTCGTGGAACACGGCATCCTCGCGCGCGAACTGCGAATAGCGGGCCCGTGCGTCCGGTCCGTCCGGGCGTGACATCACCCCCGCCGCCTCGGTCAGCTCCTGCAGCGCCGCATCCGTCATCGCCGCCGCGGCCTTGCGTGCCGCGTCGGGCTCGAGCAGCAGGCGCAGCTGGTACAGTTCGGTGAAGCGCCGGCGCGAGATCTGGGGCGCCGCGCTATAGCCGACCAGATGCGTCTTCACCACCAGGCCCTCGCCTTCCAGGCGGCCGAGCGCCTCGCGGATCGGCGTCTGCGACACGTTGAACTCGCGCGCCAGGGCGTCGACGGTGATGCGGGCGCCGGGAGGGATCTTCAGCGCCATCAGCCGGGCGAAGATCGCCTCGTAGACCTCTTCCGCGAGGCTGGCGGCCCGGTGGATCGCCGGGGCGCCCTCGCCCGGATCGGCCGCCGGACGGGATTCGATGAGTGGTTTCTGGCTGCGCACTGCTTTGTCCCTTGACAATGCCGGAGAGCTAGCACGATCCTCCGCCGCATTCAATACGATATCCTATATGATTCGATATAGGATGCTTTGACTGGCCGATTTGCGGCTCATCAATCGATGGAGTCGATCGTGACGTCCTTCTCGGCGATCCGGCTGCCCAAGGAGATCCTGTTCGGCAAAGGCCAGTGCGATGCCCTGCCCGCGGTTGCCAGCCGCCTCGGCCGACGGGCGCTGGTGTGCACCGACGAGCGCCTCGCTCAATCATCCGATTTCGAGCGGATGCTGGACGGCCTGCGCGCGGCCGGCCTCGTCGTCAGTGTCTATGGCCGCGTGCTGCCGGACGTGCCGCGCGACAGCGCCGCCGACTGTGCCGACGAGGCACGCGGCTTCGCGCCCGACCTCGTCATCGGCATCGGCGGCGGCAGTTGCATGGACATGGCGAAATGCGCCGCCCTGCTGCTCACCCATGGCGGCCGGCTGCCGGACTATTACGGCGAGTTCAAGGTGCCGGGACAAGTGCTGCCGGTCGTCGCCGTTCCCACCACCGCGGGGACCGGCTCGGAAGCGACGCCCGTCGCGGTGATCTCCGACCCGGACCGCATGCTGAAGGTCGGCATCTCAAGCCCGTACCTCATTCCCGCCGCGGCCATCTGCGACCCCGACCTCACCCTCTCCTGCCCGCCCGCCCTGACGGCGGTCGCCGGCGCCGACGCGCTGACCCACGCCATCGAGGCGTTCACCGCGGGCCGGCGCCCGCCTTCGGCGGAGCTCGCGCAGCAGCACGTCTTCATCGGCAAGAGCGCGCTGACCGACCATTTCGCGCTTCTCGCCATCCGGCTGCTCGGGCGCAGCCTCGAACGCGCCTGGCGCGACGGGGCGGACGAGGATGCGAGGGCGGAGGTGATGATGGCGGCGCTGGCCGCGGGCTGCGCCTTCGGCACGGCGGGCACGGCGGCGGCGCATGCCATCCAATATCCGGTCGGCGCCTTGACCCACACGCCCCACGGGCTCGGCGTCGCGACCGCCCTGCCTTATGTGATGCGCTTCAACCGCGCCGCGGCGCTGGACGAGATGGCGGAGATCGCCGTCGCGCTCGGGGTCGGCGGCGGGATCAGCTCGCGCGCGGCGCTAGCCGACGCCGCCATCGACGAGGTGACGCGGCTGCTGCGCGCCATCGGCATCACGCCGACGCTCGCCGGCCTCAGCCTGCCCGCGGACAAGCTGGACTGGACCGCCGAGCAGGCGGTCGGCATCGAGCGCCTGATCAAGAACAATCCGCGCCCGATCGGGCTCGCCGAGATGCGCCGCTTGGTCGACGCCGCCTTTCGCGGCGATCCGGACGCGGCGGCATCCGACCCTGTCCTCGACTAAGGAATTCCGCCCATGGCCCTTGCGACGCCGCTTTCAGCCGCGCCCCCCTCTTCCGCATCGGGCATCGATCCCGCCAGCTGCGCCCGCGGCCTCTATATCGGCGGAGAATGGCTGTGGCCGGCGGGGCGTGCACCGATCCCCGTCATCGATCCGTCGACCGAACAGCTCCTGGCCGAGGTGCCGGACGCATCGGTCGAGGATGCGGCCGCCGCGGTCGAGGCGGCCGCGCAGGCGGGCGCGGCCTGGCGCTCGACACCGCCGCGCCGACGGTCGGAGATCCTGCGCCGCTGCTTCGAGCTGATGACGGAGCGCGCCGAGGACCTGGCGCAGCTGATCGCGCTGGAGAACGGCAAGGCCCTGCGCGACGCACGCGGCGAGGTCGCCTACGCCGCCGACTTCTTCCGCTGGAACGCGGAAGAGGCGGTGCGCATCTGCGGTGACTTCATGCTCTCCCCCACCGGGGCGAACCACATCGTCGTCGATTACGAGCCGATCGGCATCTGCGTGCTCGTCACGCCCTGGAACTTCCCGGCGGCGATGGCGACCCGCAAGATCGCCCCGGCGCTCGCCGCCGGCTGCACCGTGGTGCTCAAGCCGGCGAGCGAGACGCCGCTGACCGCCTATGCGCTGGCCGCCCTCTGCGCGGAGGCCGGCGTGCCGCCGGGTGTCGTCAACGTGCTGACCACCTCGACGCCCGGTCCGGTGACGGCTTCGATGCTGGCGGATCCGCGGGTGCGGAAGCTGTCCTTCACCGGCTCCACCCAGGTCGGCCGGGTGCTGCTCGCCGAGGCAGCGAAGCATGTGGTGAGCTGTTCGATGGAGCTCGGCGGCAACGCGCCGCTCATCGTCTTCGATGACGCCGATCTCGACCTGGCGATCGACGGCGCCATGCTGGCCAAGATGCGCAATGGCGGCGAGGCCTGCACCGCCGCCAACCGCCTCTATGTCCAGTCCGGCCTCTACGACCGGTTCGCAGTGGAGCTCGCGGCGCGCATGGCGGCGCTGAAGGTCGGCCCCGGCACCGACCCCGCCACCGAATGCGGCCCGATGATCAACCCGGCGGCGGTCGGCAAGATCGAGCGGCTGGTGGACGACGCCCTGTCGCGCGGCGCCCGGCTGCTCTGCGGCGGCCGGCGGCCGAACGGGCCCGGCTATTTCTATCCGCCGACCGTGCTGGATGGGGTCCCGGCCGATGCCGCCATGGCACAGGAGGAGATCTTCGGGCCGGTTGCCGCGCTCAGCCGCTTCGAGACGGAGGACGAGGCCGTCGCCCTCGCCAATGCCACCGAGTACGGCCTGGCCGCCTACGTCTTCACCCACGATCTGGCGCGTGGCCTGCGGGTCTGCCGCCGCATCGAGACCGGCATGGTTGGGCTCAACCGCGGACTGGTCTCCGATCCGTCGGCGCCGTTCGGCGGCACCAAGCAGAGCGGGCTCGGACGGGAGGGCGGCGCGCAGGGCGTGCTGGAATTCCTCGAGGCGAAGTATATCGCGACGCGGCTCTGATCCGACGGCCGACCCGTTCCGCCCCGCTACACCACTCCCCAGGGACACGAGCACTGCCTCGACCTCATGGCGGTCACGACGACATTGACGCGCAGCGTCGCGCCAACGTGCTTGCCTGCCGGTTCGCGACCCGGTGAAATCTCCCCGATGCGCCATCGCCGCGACGGTCAGCGCTGCGCCGATTTGGCGACCGGGAGGGGACCATGGCGGATGCCGTTCGTGTGCTGATCGTCGGTGCCGGCCCAGTTGGGCTCACCTTGGCGGCCGAGCTGACCCGCTATGGCGTTCCTGTTCGCATCATCGACAAGGCGGCGACGCGGACCGACAAATCGAAGGCGCTGGTGCTCTGGAGTCGCTCGCTGGAGCTGCTTGAGCACGCGGGCAGCGTCGACCGCTTCCTCGCCGCCGGCATCAAGGCCCACGGCGTGCGGATCTCCAACGGGCGGCGGCTCATCGGCGAGGTCGGCTTCGACCAGATCGAAAGTCCCTATCCGTTTGCGCTCATGATTCCCCAGAACGAGACCGAGCGACTTCTGGAAGCCCGGCTGGAGGAGTTCGGGTGCCGGGTCGAGCGTCAGGTCGAGCTGCTGCGCTTCGATGCCCGCGCGGATGGGATCACGGCAACCCTGCGCCACGCCGCCAACCGCGAGGAGATCGTGGAGGCTGACTGGCTGATCGGCTGCGACGGCGCGCATTCGACGGTGCGCCGTGGGCTGGGCTTCGAATTCGCCGGCTCGACCCAGCCGAGCGACTGGGTTCTTGCCGACATACGGCTCGACGGGCTCGGTCTCCCGGACAAGCTCGACATCTTCTGGCACCGGGACGGCATCCTGGCCTTCTTCCCGATCGGCGGGACCGGTATCGCGTGGTCGCCGATCTCGGCCCCGCCGACGGCAAGGATCGGCGTCCCGATCCGACCCTGGCGGAGGTGCAGGCGCTGGTCGACCACCGCGGCCCGGGCGGCGTGCGGCTGCGCGATCCGATCTGGCTGTCCTCGTTCCGCATCAACGAGCGCAAGGTCAGGGACTATGCCGCCGGCCACGTCTTCCTCGCCGGCGACGCCGCCCATATCCACAGCCCGGCTGGCGGCCAGGGCATGAACACCGGGATGCAGGACGCCTTCAACCTCGCCTGGAAGCTCGCCTTGGTCGCGAAGGGCACGGCCCGGGCGTCGCTGCTCGACAGCTACTCGGTCGAGCGCAGTGCCGTCGGCGAGCGCGTGCTGCGCAACGCCGGACGGATGACCGATGTCGCGATCCTGCGCAACCCCGTGGCCCAGGCGGTGCGCAACGCCGCGGCTAGGATCGTGCTCGGCCTGTCGCAGGTGCAGCGCCGCATGTCGGACGCTCTGAGTGAGCTCGAGATCGCCTATCCCGACAGCCCGCTGTCGGTCGCGGCTTCCCACGCGCCGCGCGGCGGCGCGCTGCCGGCGGCAGGCGAGCGCTGGCCGCCGGCGGCGGGCGATCCCGCGCCGATCGGATCCGGCGAGGCGCCGCGTTTCGCAGTGGCGGGGGCCGGCGATGCCGCCGCCCGTCTCTCGGCGCTCTTCCCCGGTCTCGTCGACACACGACCACGGCCGGCGCCGTCGGAGGACGGGTTGTGGCTGATCCGCCCCGACGGGTATGTCGGGCTCGTCGTCGGTCACGATTGGCAAGCCCCGGCGGAGCGGTACCTCGCGGCGATCGCCCCGCAAATCGGGCCATGAAGCATCTCAGGGCTAGGCCGATACCATCGCCTCGATCTCTGCAGCCGAAACGCCGACGGATTCGGCTGCGGCGCGGATATCGCCCCAGGTTGCGTCGTCGATCGGTATCCCTCCGGCGGTGCGGCGCCTGCGGGTCGCGGCCTCGGCCTCGCCCGGCAGCAGCACCGGCGCCGCCGGATCGACCGGCGGCGATCCCTTCACCCAATCTGAGAAGCGCAGGACCTCCGCTGTATAGGCGGCGCGGTCCGGCAGCCGGCCGACGTCGATCGCGATGCTGGTCATGGTATTCTCCAGCACAGCGACGCCGGGGGCGGTGCAGCCGCCACCCGACAGCGCGCCGGCGAGGATGTCGGTCAGGATGTTGAGGCCCGCGCCCCTGTGCCCGCCGAACGGCAGGATCGCGCCGCCGTCGTAGAAGTCGGCCGGATCGGTGGTCGGCCGACCGGCCTTGTCGACGATGATGCCCGGCGCGACGGCCTCGCCCTTGTTCTTCGCCACCAGCAGCTTGCCCTCGGCAGTCATGGCGGTGGTGATGTCGAGCAGGATCGGGTCGCGGCCCGCCACCGGCACGCAGATCGCCATCGGGCTCGGCGACAGCCGCCGGTCGCTGCCGCCGAATGGCGTCACCATCAGCCCGAGGCCGGTGGTGTTCAGGAAGTGCAGCGAGACCAGGCCGTACCCGGCCAGCCGCTCCGCCCAGTCCCCCAGCCGGCCGAGATGGCCGGACCGGCGGATGGTGACGAGCGCGATGCCATGCGCCTTCGCGCGCTCGGCCAGCAGGTCCATGGCCTGCTCGCCGATGGTCTGGCCGAAGCCGAACTGCCCGTCGATGACCAGCAGGCTGCCGCCGTCGAAGACCAGATCGGCGCTGCGGCCGGGGAAGACCTTACCGGCGCGGAGGAAGTCGATGTAACGCCGGGTGCGCACGACGCCATGCGAGTCATGGCCGCAGAGATTGCTGTCGACGAGGTGGCGGGCGATACGCCCCGCCTCTTCCGCGGCGCAGCCGCCGGCCGTGAAGATCCGCTCCACGACGCCGGTCAGGGGCCCGGCCCCGATCAGCCGCATGATGTCCTCCCCGTGCTGTTGCCTTGTCTTTGCCGGGCAGTATAGCGTTCGCCCAGGTCGATGGACCCGTCGCCAAATGGGGTGCACCATGATCGAGGATCCGCCGCTGCTGACGATCCGCCGCTGCTTCGCCCGGCCGGATCCGGCGCTGGTCGAGGCCCTGCGGGGTGTCCAGACCGGCTTCGCCGTCGACGCTATGGGCGGCTCGGGCGCGCTGCATCACCGGATCAAGCCGGTCGATCCCGCCATGGCCGGCTTCGTCGGCGTCACGGTGACCTGCGACTGCGGCCCGGCCGACAACCTGGCGGTGTTCGCCGCGCTCGACATCGCCGGACCGGGCGATGTCCTGGTCTGCGCCGCCGGCGGCTATGAGGGCACGGCGGTGATCGGCGACCTGGTCGCCGGCATGGCCCGCAACAAGGGCGCTGTGGCGCTCGTGACCGACGGGCTGGTGCGCGATCTGGTCGGGCTTCGGCAGGTCGGGCTGCAGGTGTTCGCGGCCGGCGTCACCCCGAACTCACCGGCGCGGCAGGGGCCGGGCACGGCAGGGCTGCCGGTCGTGGTCGGCGGGGTGCGGATCGAGTCCGGAGACGTCCTGGTCGGCGACCTGGACGGCGTGGTGGTGATCCCGCGGGAGCGCTTGGCCGCGGTCGTCGATCGTTTGGAGGCGATCCGGCAGAAGGAGGCAGCGCTTGACGCGGCGGTCCGGGAAGGCCTGGCCATGCCGGACTTCGCCCGCCGCATCCTCGATTCCGAACGGGTGCGATCGATCGACTGAGTCAGGCGGCACGCGCGCCCAACCGGAACTGCGTGCTCTGACCCCCAGACCCAGCCATTTTCAGGTCCATGCTGGTGTGGTGCAATCCACGTCTTCTGCCGGAATAGTCGCAGCGCCGAGCATTATTTGATCTGATCTGCCTATTTGGCATCGGCTGCGGTTTCGCCCGGCGGCACGATCCGGAACATGAAGGTCGAAACGCTCTCTCCAGGTTTGAACGGCCCGGGGACCTGGTTATGAACAGGGGCTAAACTTTGGAGAAAAGCCGCGATCGCCGTGCCGTCATCCGCCGTGAGCTGTGCGAAGGCGTGCCATGGCATGATCGGCGCCAACATGCGGCCGTCCGGCCGCTGGCCGCCTTGTATCGCTGTCACGATCTGCTCCCGGGTCCAACTGCCGATGCCGGTCTCCTTGTCGGGTGTTATGTTCGGGCCGACAAAGACACCGAGGCCCGGCATCTCGAAGCCGACATCTGAGCCGCCAAGAAAGCGTGACATGTCGGGCCTGCCGAAGAAATATCCCGGCGTGTGGCAGTCGTTGCAGCCGCTGATCGTGACAAGGTATTTGCCGCGTGCAATCTGGGTATCGTCGGCCAGGGCCGTAACCGCTGGAAGCGCGGCGACCGACGTGATCAGCAACGCAAGGCAAATGCGTAGCATGATTATGCCTCCCTAGCCCCGCTTGCCCCTTGCCCTCCGCGCATGGAGCAAAGCATTTGTCAAAAATTTATCACATAATCAAGATTTCCTGGTGCTCTCAGTTCGTTGGAGCCTACGCGCCGAAGCCCACGCCGAAATGGGGACTAAGAAGTGCCTGCAGGCTGGCACGCCGAAGGTGAATACGCGCTCGTAGGCTTCATGCCCATCGTTTCGATCGTCTCGCCCATGTTGCACGGGAGACTGCATGGCCTGCAGAGATGTCCGCATAGGCAATCTCCCTTTCCGCATGTATTTGCGCGCGTGCAGCCCGACAACATCATGGGAATCATGGCGGCGGCTATCCATCTCGCATTCAGCGTGCGCATAGCCTTTCTCATTTGAAACCGTGAAATATGAGGCGAATTGATAAGGAAATCTACTTGTCCGATTGAGGTACATTCGAAGCATGGATGGGGGGGGGAAAGGCGCGAGATGTTCCTGCCGAGTGTGGATCTGGCAACCGATCCCTGGGAGCGGGCCGATCTTCGCCGTTGCGAGTCGAGGAGCTTGCTGAAGGTTGCCTTCATCCACCAATATCGCGGAGCGCGCGCAAATAGTCTGACTATACCGAAGTGCGCCCCAGTACAGTATTCCTACGGCGATATGATCATAATCACGGGATATTATAATACTAAATGTCCGACAACATTTGAAGGAGAAACCTTACACCTGTGCAGTGATACGAATCTCGTGCCTTAGATCAATAAATGCATTGACGGAGATGAAGAGAGCTGGTTTATCGAGGGGCAGCCGGATTCAAGATCGCCCAAGCATAGTGCTCCCGGCGCATGCCGGAGGATGCGAGATCGCAGCGACGCGCCGGCTCAGGCGTTCGAGGCGAACCCATCTGCCGACGCTTTCCCAACGATCACAGGAATCTACGAACCCCAGGGAGGACCGGCAAATGCCCGCAGACGGCACCGATTTGATCCGTGGTTTGCCTGACGCGTCACCGCGACAGGGCGGCTTCATCTGTGGAGCTTGGCCGGTCGGTCGCGCTGCCCTCGCGGCGCTGATTGATATGGGCATGACGGAAGAGAACATCGCCCGCTACTTTTCCATCAGCCCCGACAGTGTTGCCGCGATCCGCGCAGAGTACCAAGCCACATCCGGTTCGGAGCTTGCATAAGGACGGCGGTGGCGATGACGGTCCGTGCTGGACAAGCCTTGAGACAGGCCCCTCGGCTTTCGGCCGGAGAGCAGGGCCGGGGACCTTCTTCATCAGGGTCGACCAGCGGAAGTGATCTCGACCGCCGCGACGGACGGCATTCATTCTTGAGGAAACATGCACAACAAAGCCCTTTACCTGGTCTCCACTTCCGGTCCTGAGGCGAGTCATCTCGCTACTCAGCCGCTGTTTCGGACGCAGTCCATGACCGGTCCCGGCCTCGCGGATTTTGAGCGGCTTGGGCTGTCTGTCGAGGGCGCTGGAACCGAATGGGTGCGGCTGACCGGCTGCTTTGCGCATCGGCTTGACCTCCGTGTCACCGGCCGGCCGCGCGAAGGCGAGGATGACTCTGCGCCCATTGTCTGGGACGTTCTTGGTCACTGGCGGATGCCGCGCCGGCGTTGCCTCGTTTCGTCGGATATCGATGAGTGGCTCGGCTTGTGCGGCCTCGACGCCTTTGCCTTACTCCGCGGGCTCCGGAACGACGCGATCGCGGAGACCACCGGCTCGGCGACGGTCTCGGATGGCTTCGACCATTGCGGCCGGCGCGTCATCAACCCGTTCCGCGACCGCTTCGGCAACGACACCTGTCCTGCCAGCGAATACGGCCATGCCTATCGCTTGTGGCGGAGCCGTTGGCGCGACGCCTTGGCGGAGTAACCCGCTTCACAATGGATTCGCTGGGGCGCTTCTGCCGACCCACAGCCGCCGCTGTGGCCTGGCCGGACACGGCTGGGTTCGACCCGAAGCGGCCATGGGAGAGGCCCGCGGTGCTGCTGATCCAGTCAGCATATTCGGCCAGCTTGGAAAGGCAGCGAAGATGGTCATAATAGAGCCGTCAGACTGCCTCTCGTCGTCGTCACAGTTCGTCGGCGGTTCGCTCCGGATGCCACACCCTCCAGCTGGCCCGGTCCGCTCCCTGCTTCCGGACGCGCTCGCGCGGCCGATCAAAGACACGATCGCTGCCCAGGTCGTCGCAATGTTCAACGACCGGCGGCGCGGCGAGCGTCCTGTCGTGCGGCGCGCCGACGGGTTGTTCGGCCCGTGCGCGGTCGCATGGCGGGTCCATGGCGACGTCACCTCGATGATGGTCGGAGGCGTCGCGGCCCTGCTGCTGCAGATGCTTCACCCGGCCGTTTTGGCGGGGGTGTGGGATCATTCGAACTTTCGGACCGATATGCGGGGACGGCTCCGACGCACGGCGCGCTTCATCGCGCTGACCACCTATGGCGGGCGGGCAGAGGCCGAGGCCGCGATCGCGCGCGTCCGCGCCATCCACAATCGGGTCCGGGGCGTGTTGCCCGACGGCAGCCCGTACGCGGCCAATGATCCGTCGCTGCTGGCCTGGGTTCACCTCACGGAGACGACCTGCTTCCTGGACGCCTGGATCCGTTACGCCGAGCCAGGCATGTCGGCCGCCGACCAGGACCGCTACTTCGCCGAGATGGCGCAGATCGCAGAGGCGCTCGGTGCCGATCCGATCCCGCGCAGCCGATCAAGGGCGCGACAGCTGTTTGGCGCTATGGGGCCGCAGCTACGGTCCGACGAGCGAACCCGGGAAGTCGCCCGTTTCGTTCTGACGCAACCTGCGCCGAGCATGCTGGCGGAGCCCCTGCAGGCGGTTACCATCCAGGCCGCCATCGACTTGCTGCCTGCATGGGCGCGCCACATGCATGGGTTGGATATTCCGATCATCAGTCGCGTGCTGGTCCGCGCCGGCACCCTCAGCCTTGCGAGGACACTCCGCTGGGCATTCGAGTGATGGCCTTCCTGGGTCCGACCGGGGTCACCGCCAGGGCGGTTGCCCGCGGGCCACGAGCTGCCGACGCCTCAGTTTCACGGGCGCCGAGGCTCCGCCCTGGCGGGCCGAACGTCAGGAGATCTGGGGCCACCAGGAGCCGCTGACTGGCTCCGGCCGGACCGCGCCGCAGCAGCATAGGAGCCCACCCGTACTGGCCTTTCGGAACTCGACCGGAAACCAGATCAGCCACTATTCTTTCCGGAGGTCGTCGACCACCTTGTTCCCAGACCGTCCGACCTTGGGTCGGAACGGCCCATCCAAAGCCCCGACGCGAGATCTGCATGCGGGCTATCGTTGAATTTTGGTGTGGCGAACTTCCACTTGGTCGCGCCTTCTGGCTCTGGGGCATCTTGGGCGGGGCCGTCGTCAGCCTGGCCTCCACAGTGCTGGCGCTGATGCTCCTTGCCGCCCATGCGCCGGCTTGGCTCGCTGTGCTCGCCTTTATCGCGCATCTCCCATGGAACCTGGTTCTGCTGATCGGAGTTTGGCGGAGCGCGGGGCGCGGCGAGACCAGTCGCGAGATCGCCAATCTCGCCCGTATGACCATTGTGGTCTGGGTAGTTGCGCTATCCCTGCTGTAGTCCCTGGGCCGCCAGAGTCTCGGCAGTATGGCGACCGCGTCGACATCGGCCGGGCGTCCGTCGGACAGCGCTCGGCCCGCTGAGGGTGTCGGTTCGGGCTTGACCTCACAGAGCCCAGCGTGGGTCTCGGAGCCCGAAGCGGAAATCAAACCGGCAGGCCCCTCATCGCCCGAGGAACGGTCATTCGAAAGATCGTGTTTCCGATTCCATGTTCATGTCCGAGGGATTTTTGACGCAGCATATGGCGGCGCATCTCGCGGCGATGAACATGGTCGCGCCGCTGTGCGTGGTGGCATGGGATCGGTTTGCCCGCGGCCGGATGTCGGTAGAAGCCGTCCGCCTCCTTCCGGCGGCCGCTCTCCAGGCCGTCCTGATCTGGGGCTGGCATCTCCCGGCCGTGTTCGCAGCCGTCTGCCGAAGTCCGGTACTGACCGCGGCGATGCATGTCTCGCTGTTCCTGTCGGCCTGCTGGTTCTGGTTCGCCGTGATCCATGCAGCCCGGCGCGCCGCCTGGACGCCGCTGGCCGCCCTGCTGGCCACGGGCAAGCTGTTCTGCCTTCTCGGCGTCCTCCTCGCCTTCTCTCCGCGTCCGATCTATGCGTCGCCGGCGCTGCCGCCCACCTGCTTCGATCCGGCCTCGCCCTGGCCGCTGGTGGAGGACCAGCAGCTCGCCGGGCTGCTGATGCTGACGGCCTGCCCACTGGTCTATGGGACGGCGGCGATCCTGATCGCACGCCGCCGGCTCGCCGCGCTGGCCCGCGACGGCGGCTGGCGCTTCGGCCGGAGGGCCGGCTAGATGGCTTTGCTCGCGACGGCGCACCGCTGTGCCCTGGCTCTCGGCGTGCTGGTCGCCGTTGTCGGCGCCCTTGTCCTCGGTGCGGTTCTCGTTCTTTCGGGCGTGTACAACGTCGCCGCGTCGGACAAGCATTTCCACATCACCGACCGGCTGCTCAGGCTGGTGCTCTGGCGCTCCGTGGACACGCACAGCACCGGCATCGAGGTGCCCGACCTCGATGATGCCGGTCTCATCCGCCTCGGTGCCCGGCATTTCGCCGCCGGTTGCGAACCCTGCCACGCCGGGCCCGGGATCCGCCAGAACCCTGTTGCCACATCCATGTACCCGACCGCTCCGGCGCTGGGCGATCAGGTCGCCGGTTGGGAAACGAGGGAGCTGTTCTGGATCGTCCGCCACGGGCTCAAGTTCACTGGCATGCCGCAGTGGCCCGGCGACGGCCGGGACGACGAGGTCTGGCCCGTGGTCGCCTTCCTCCGCCGGCTCCCTGGCCTGTCGCCCGGCGAATACGCGGATCTGACCGGGCTCGACGAGGCCGGCAAGCCCTCCGGCTTCATGGCCGACAGGTCCGTCGCCGCCGGCTGCGCCCTTTGCCACGGCGATGCCGATCAGGCTCCGGTGGCGGATCCGGCGCCGGCGCTCCGGGGCCAGAGCAAACCCTATCTCCTGCGCGCGCTGGAGGAATACGCCGGGGATACGCGCCAGAGCGGCATGATGGAAGCCGTCGCCGCGGCGCTATCGGCTCGTGAACGGGAAAGGCTTGCCGGCGAGTTCGCCGCCATGCCGCCCCCGGCCGGCGACCAGGACGTGCAGCAGGATCCCGAGCCGGTCGCGCGGGGTGCGGCGATCGCCTCCGGCGGCGTTCCCGAGCGGAATGTCCCGCCCTGCCTCGCCTGCCACTTGGGGCGAAGGTCGCCGCAATTCCCCCGGCTGGGGGGCTTGTCCGCCGGCTACATCGCAAACCAGCTCCGGCTGTTTCGCGATGGTGTCCGGGGTGGGACGCCCTATGGCGCGATCATGGCACCGATCGCCGGGCGCCTCACCGATCGGCAGATCGAGGATGTGGCCGCCTATTTCGCAAGCCGCCGCAGGTCAAGCCCCGAGATGGCGACCGACGCCGGCGAAGCGGCGCCATGAGCCGCCGCCGGACATCCGCCCCGGCACTCGTGGCGCCGCTCTGCGGCTGCACGGGCGTCCAGTCGGCGCTGGTCCCACGCGGGACGGAGGCGCAGGAGATCGACGCGCTGTTCTGGACCGCCACCGGGATAGCGGTCGTGGTCACGGCCCTAGTCCTTGTCGCCATCGCCCTGGCTTTGCACGGGCCGGCCGGCTGGCGTCGGTTCCTCGCCACGGACCGGATCGTCGTCGGCGGCGGCATCGTGCTGCCGGTGGTCGTGCTCAGCGCCCTTCTGGCCTACGGCCTGCTGGTGATGGAAGCGGGCGCGGCGCGGTCCCGGAGCGCCGAGGGGCCGGGGGTGACGATCACCGGCAAGCGCTGGTGGTGGCGGGTCGTCTATGAGGACCGTGATGGGCGTGACATCGTCAGCGCCAACGAGCTGCGCCTGCCGGTCGGCCGGCCGGTCGCGGTCCGGCTCGAGACGGACGACGTGATCCACAGCTTCTGGGCGCCGCAGCTCGGCGGCAAGCTCGACATGATCCCGGGCCGGACCAATGTCCTGACGCTCGAAGCCACGGAGGCCGGCGTCAGCCGCGCGCAATGCGCGGAGTATTGCGGCGGCGCCCATGCGCTGATGTCGATGTATGTCGTGGCGCTCGAAGCCGATGCCTATGACGCCTGGCTCGCCGCCGAGGCTGCGCCGGCCCGTCCGCCCGCATCGGAGCCGGCGCGGCGCGGCATGCAGCTCTTCCTCCAGAATGGCTGCGGCGCCTGCCACGCCGTGCGCGGCACCGAGGCGGCTGGCACGATCGGCCCGGACCTCACCCATGTCGGCGGCCGCCTCTCGCTCGGCGCCGCGGCGCTGCCGAACGATGCCGAGGCGTTCGCGCGCTGGATTGCCGAGAACCAGCACGTCAAGCCGGGCAACCTGATGCCGCCCTACCGCAGCCTGTCGCAGGACGAGCTCGCCGCGATCGCCGCCTATCTGGAGGGGCTGGACTAGGCGATGGTCGACTTCACCGCGATCTCCCTGCCGTTCAATCTGCTTCTCTTCGCGGTGGCCGCCGTCGTCGTCTGGCTCGCGGGCGCCAGGCTCACCCGCTATGCCGACGCGATCAGCCGGGCCACCGGCATCGGCCAGGCCGTCATCGGCATCATCCTGCTCGCCGGCGTGACCTCGCTGCCCGAGATCGGCGTCACGGCAACGGCCTCGATCGCCGGCGACGCGGAGCTCGCGGTCAACAACCTCATCGGCAGCATCGCACTGCAGGTCACCATGCTGGCCGTGGTCGATGCCTTCATCGGCCGCCGGGCACTGACGGCGGTCGTGCCGGAGCCGGCCGTGCTGCTGGAGGGCAGCCTCAACGTCATCCTGATCAGCTTCGCGGCGGCAGCCATGGTGGTCGGCGACGTCGCCCTCTTCGGCGCGGGCCTCTGGGCCTGGGGCTGTCTCGCCCTCTATGTCGGCTGCATCTTCGTCCTGGCCCATGCGGAAGGCCGGCGGCCTTGGCTGGCCGCCCAAGCGGGACACGTGGACCACGAGGTGATCGGGGACCAGGAGCGCAAGGACGAGCCGGGCGAGATGCCGGATCGGCTCTACTGGAAGACGGTCGCGATCGCAGCCGTGATCCTCCTGGGCGGCTTCGTGCTCGCTCGCAGCGGCGACGCGATCGCCGAGCAGAGCGGGCTGGGCGCGAGCTTCGTCGGCTTCGTGCTGATCGCCTTCGCCACATCGCTGCCGGAGCTCAGTACCGCCCTCACGGCGGCACGCCGCGGCCTTTACACCATGGCTATCTCCGACATCCTCGGTACGAACCTACTCAACATCGCCATGATCGCGCTCGTCGACATCATCGGCAGCGGCGAGCCCGTCCTCGGGCGCCTCGGCAGCTTTTCGATCTTCGGGGCGCTGCTGGCGATCCTGCTCACCTCGCTGTTCCAGGCCGGCCTCGCGGAACGCCGCGACCGGTCGATCTTCCGGATGGGGTACGATTCGGCACTGGTCCTGGTCGTCTATGCCGGCGGGGTGGCGCTGCTCTATATGCTGAGGCCGGACCGGTGAACGGCGACGCCGGATACGAGCTGCCGAACCCGGAGCCGCGGCCCGAGGGCGAGGAGGAGGAGCTGCTGCGGATCTGGGCGCGGCCCAGGGGCTGGCGGATCATCTCCGCCGTCAACAACACCGTCGTCGGCATCGCCTATCTGGGTGGGGCCTTCCTGTTCTTCCTGCTGGCCGGGGTGCTGGGGTTGCTCATCCGAACGCAACTGGCCGTCCCCGGGAACGACTTCCTCGGCCAGGACCTGTACAACCAGATGTTCACCGTACACGGCACGACGATGATGTTCCTGTTCGCCGTGCCGGCGGTCGAGGCCCTGGGCATCATGCTGCTGCCGCAGATGCTGGCCGCGCGGGACCTGCCGTTTCCGCGGCTCAGCGCCTTCGCGATCTGGGCCTATATCGTCGGCGGCCTGGTCTTCTTCTCGACCATCCTCTACGACCTCGCGCCGGCGGGCGGCTGGTTCATGTACACGCCGCTGACGCTCAAGGAGTTCTCGCCGGGCGACAATGCGGATTTCTGGCTGCTCGGCATCGGCTTTATCGAGATCTCGGCGATCGCCGGCGCGGTCGAGATCGTCGTCGGCACGCTGAAGACGCGGCCGCCGGGCATGTCGCTGGCGAAGATGCCGATCTTCGCCTGGGCGATGCTGATCTTCGCGGCGATGATCATCTTCGCCTTTCCACCCGTCATCCTCGGCACGATGCTGCTCGAGATCGAGCGGTCCTTCGGCTGGCCCTTCTTCACCGCGGCCCAGGGCGGCGATCCGCTCCTGTGGCAGCACCTGTTCTGGTTCTTCGGCCATCCGGAGGTCTACATCATCTTCCTGCCCGCCGCGGGCCTGGTCTCGATGATCGTGTCGACGATGGCCCGGCGACCGCTGGTGGGGCACGACCTGATCGTGGTCGCGCTGCTCGGGACGGGCTTCTTCTCCTTCGGCCTGTGGGTCCACCACATGTTCACGACGGGCATACCGTCGCTCAGCCTCGCCTTCTTCTCCGCGGCCAGCATGGCGGTGGCGATCCCGTCGGGCATCCAGGTCTTCTCCTGGATCGCGACGATCGCGGCGAGCCGCGGCCGCTTCCGCATCACCACATCGTCGCTCTTCGTGATCGGTTTTCTCTTCGTCTTCACGATGGGCGGGCTGACCGGCGTCATGGTCGCCCTGGTGCCGGTCGACTTCCAGGTGCACGACACCTATTTCGTCGTCGCCCATTTCCATTACGTGCTGATCGGCGGGGTGGTGTTCCCGCTGTTCGCGACCTTCTACCACTGGGTCCCGATGGTGAGCCGGAGAATGCTGTCCGAGCGGCTCGGGCGCTGGGTCTTCGGGCTGATGTTCACCGGCTTCCACATCGCCTTCTTCCCGATGCACCTGAGCGGGCTGCTCGGCATGCCGCGCCGCGTCTGGACCTATCCCGAGGATCTCGGGTGGAACACGCTGAACCTGGTCTCGACCGTCGGCGCCTATGTCCTCGCCGCCGGCGTGCTGCTCTTCGTGATCGATCTCTGCCGCCGGTTCCGGCCGGCCATCTCCGATTCCGGCCGACCCGACAATCCCTGGGGTGCGGGCACGCTGGAATGGCTTCCGAGCGACGTGTATTCGACCCGGAGCATCCCGCTGGTGACCAGCCGCGAACCGCTCTGGGACCAGCCGAACCTGGCCGGGGAGGTGAAGGAGGGCCGGCATTTCCTGCCCAACGCCCCGACCGGCGACCGCGAGACCATCGTCACCAGCGCGATCGAAGGCAGGCCGCAATACATCATCCGCATGCCCGGACCGGGCTTCGCGCATATGATTGCCGCGGTGTTCACGGCCGCATTCTTCCTGCTGCTGACGGTCAAGCTCGTCACCGTGGCGATCGTCTGCGCCGTCGTCGCCATCGGCGCCTGCCTCGTCTGGACCTGGGGGCTCGACAAGGGGCCCGGCCGAGGGCCGGTCGAGATCGGCGGCGGCATCCGCCTGCCGACCTACATGACCGGCCCGACGTCGCATTCCTGGTGGGCGACGACGGTGCTGATCCTCGTCGCCGGCTCGCTCTATCTCGCCTTCGTCTTCTCATATCTCTATCTCTGGATCGTCTCGCCCGAGGTCTGGGCGCCGCGCGGGTCGCCGGCGCTGCCGCATCCTGGCTGGCCCCTGGCCGCCGCCAGTCTCGCGCTGGCGGGCATGGCGGCGACCTTCGCCGCCGGCCGGCTGCTTCCGGCCCCTGGCCAGCGCGGCTTCCGCGCCCCCCTCCTGTTCGCCCTCGCCGCGGCCTGCCTCGCCGGCGCGGTCGCGCTCAGCATCTGGAGCCACTGGCAGACCGGACTGCGGCCGACCGACAACGCCTATGGCGCGATGGTCTACATGGCCGGCGTGCTCGACGCCCAGCCCGCCTTCGCCGTGGTCATGCTCTTCGCAGTCGCCATCGCCCGCCACGCGACCGGCCGTCTCGACCGCGAGCGGCGCGTCGGCTTCGAGGTGGCCGCGCTGCTCTGCACCTATGCCGTCGGGCAGATCCTGTTCGGCCTCCTGCTCGTGCACGGCTTTCCCAGGGTGGCGGGCTGATGGGGAGGCGCGAACCCTCGACCATCGGCACGCTGGTCTTCCTCATGTGGGGCCTGGTCGTCTGGGGCCTGCAGCTCACGGCGATCTATGTCGGCCATGCCTGGCTCTGCGCGCTCGGCGCGCCAGCGGACGCGACCGCCTTGCTCGCGGTGGTCCTCACGATCCTCGCCGTCGCCGCGATCCTGCCGGTGGCGTGGTCGCCGTCCCGGCCGGCCGCGCTGGCCGGGCTCAAGGAGCCGGCCGGCGATCTCCGGCATCTGATGGCGATCGCGCGCGTCGTCGCCCTGCTGTCGATCGTCGCCGCCATCTGGACCGGCGCCACTGCAATCTTCATCAAGGCCTGCGAGCTGGCCCGGTAATGTGCGGCTGGCCCTGTATCGGCAGATCCGATGCTCGCGTCCGCTCCGATGATGCCGGCTCCCACAGCTCTCAGAAGCTGCCCTCGACGTGGTTTGTGGGACAGGGGCCGGAACGCGTCTTGCCGCAGCGCATTCAGAAGCGGGCCGCGTTGTTGGCCTGGACTTCAATGGCGGGATGCTTGCGGCGGCTCGCACTCTGTCAAACAGCGGTGCACCGGTCGAGTGGGTCGAGGGCAGCGCTTCCGGTCTATGGCATCCTTCCTCACCAGAGCGATCAGGTTCGCTCGAGTGAGCCGCGCCAAGCATAGCCATCGAGAACGCCCCGAGAGCGAGATTTGCGCCGATCGGCTGGGTCGCGATCCGCAGTGATATCAAGCTATGCTACGGCCGGTCCTGAACCAGAACTCCCACTTTCCCCTGCCATCGCGGCGCTGGTCTGGCGGGTGTATGATATGCCGATGCTGCCGGAGGTACCGGGTCGGGGCGCAGTCGGCGCTACAAAGCGCGTTGGGAGCGGCATAGATACCGGGAGGCGTGGACGCTCTGGAGGACGTCGGCATGGCTATGCCTGTGGATCGACGGCTCGCCGCGCTCATGGCCATCGACATCGTCGGCTATTCCCGCCTGATGGAAGCCGACGAAGCGGCGACCCTCGCCGCGATCAAGGACCTGCGGCACGCGGGGATCGATCCGCTGGTGGCGCAGCACCACGGCCGCATCGTCAAGCTGATGGGCGACGGCGCGATCATCGAATTCGGTTCGGTCGTCGACGCAGTCGCTTGCGCAGTTGCCATACAGAAGGACTCTGCCGCCCGGCAGGCTGCCTGCCCGGCTGAGCGGCGCATCGTCTTTCGCATCGGAGTCAACCTCGGCGACGTGGTGGTGGAGGGCGACGACCTGCTGGGGGACGGCGTTAATGTGGCGGCCCGGCTGGAGCAGGTGTGCTCACCCGGCAGCGTACTGATTTCCGGGACAGTCTACGATCATCTCCAGGGCAAGCTGGACTGTCATTTCGAGTATGCCGGCGAGCAGCGCCTCAGGAACATCGCGCGCCCGATCCGGACGTATCGCTTGGCGCTCGCCGGCGCCTCGGCCGGCTCACTGACTGCCCCGGCACCGACCGAAAGACCTGCGGTCGCCGTTCTTCCGTTCGAGAACATGAGCGGCGATTCCGAGCAGGCCTACTTCAGCGACGGCATCACCGAGGACATCATCACCGAGCTTTCGCGCTTCCGCGAGCTTCTGGTGATCGCACGCAACTCCTCCTTCTCGTTCCGCGGGCGGAGCGTGGACGTGCGCGAGGTCGGCCGTGTACTGGGCGCCGGCTACGTGGTCGAGGGGAGCGTGCGGCGAGCCGGAAACCGCGTTCGCATCACGGCCCAGCTCGTGGACGCCGGTTCCGGTGCGCACCTCTGGGCGGAGAGGTATGACCGAGCGCTCGAAGACGTGTTTGCTATCCAGGACGAGATTGCCCGACAGATCGTCGCAAGGGTCGCCCAACGTGTCTACGAGGCAAGCGAGGCCGCCGCCCGGCGGCGTCCGCCGGAGGACATCCGCGCCTACGATCTCTTCCTTCAGGGCCTTCGTCTCTCCGATACCTTCACGCCGGAGGCCCAAGCGAAGGTGCAAGCGCTGTTCGAGCAGGCTCTTACGATCGATCCCACGTTTGCCCGCGCCTATACGGGTCTTGCCTTCGTCTACATCAACCGCGCGATCGACGGCGGGGTCGGGGTGCCCCGGGAGAAGGACGAGAACCGGGTCACGGCGCTGCGCCTGGCGGAACAGGCGCTCGCGCTCGATCCGAACGACCCGCGGGTCCACTCCACGCTCGGGTATATGTGCCTGACCTGGCGCCAGTTCGATCGTGCCGAACGTCACATGGATCTTGCGAGGACGATGAACCCGAACGACCCCATGATCCAGATCACCTGGGCGTGGGTTCAGGCTTGTCTGGGGAAGCCGGAGCGGGCCATGCCTGCGGCTGAGATCGCCTTCAGGCTCAATCCGTGCCACCCGAATTGGTACAATTACTATTTCTCACGCATCCTCTTCCTGCTCGGCCGCTACGGCGAAGTGGCGACCCTGTTGGAGCAGCGAACGATCGACGCACCCGCTCGTCACCCGAGGGACATGGCCTGGCGCGCGGCGGCGTACGGCCATCTGGGACGCATCGAGGAGGCACGGCGCTGCGCCGAGATGTTCGTCCACTCCGTCCAACGCTACTGGCGCGGCGACCCGGCCGCCGGTCCCGCCGAGTACGTCGACTGGCTCGTGGACATCTCCTACCTGCAACGGCCGGAGGACATGCAGCGCTTGCGCGAGGGCCTCCGACTTGCCGGATTGCCGGCTTGACGGGGTGCCAGCCTGACAGTCTGCGCTGGCGCATCTTGGCGGTTCGGTGGATCAAGCGAGCGAGCGCTTTCCATTCCGATCTGTCGGTGGACCTGGCCGAAGGGCGCCATATGCGGCGGTTTCCTCCTATTCCCCACCCGCCGGCAGCATCCGAGCTTCAGCTCCCGGTCGACATGTACTTCGATACTCCGATCCGCCAAGCCCGGAACGAGAGAGCCAGGAAGGCGAAGCCTGCCGCCGGTGTCATCGGCAGAAGCCAGTCGGGGGCCCCGAGCGGGTCGGATCGCCCGAGAATGGCGAGCACCGGATAGTACGCCACACAGGCGAGCGGCACGACGAAGGTCAGGAAGGTGCGAAACCAGCGAGCATAGATGCCGAGCGGAAACTGGCCCGCATAGACGCCGCCATAGGTGAGTGCGTTGACAGCCTCGAGGCTTTCGATGGTCCAGAAGGCCATCGCCGCCTGGAGAACGAAGAGGGCGACGAAGAAGGCGGTGCCGCCGGCGATCGTCCAGAGAGCCACGGCGACGGTTTCCGGGGTCCAGGTGTACTGCAGGGATTCGGTGGCCACCACCAGGATCGCGGCTGCCTGCAGGAACCGCCCGAACCGGCTGACGCGGAACTCGTAACCCACCAACTGCAGCGCCGTCGAGCGGGGCCTGAGTAGCAGGCGGTCGAAATCGCCCGTGCGCACGAAGTCGGTGCCGAAGACGTCGAAGCCGCGGGTCACGAAATCGGCGACGGAGAAGCTGATGTTGACCAGGCCATAGAAGAACATCACCTCCCCGAAGCTCCAGCCCTTCACGGCCCCGAACCGGTCGAACAAGGCCCAGATCGAGACGATCTCGATGGCCGTCGAGGCCAGTTGCCCGAAGGTCAGCATGATCGCCGAAGCCGGGTACTGCATCTGGCTGCGGATCGAGGCGGTGAAATACCGGCCGAGCAGCATGAGGCCGTTCATCGCCCTACCCTCCCTGGACCTCGAGGTGGCGCATCACACGGCCCAGCCACTGCCGGCCCGCGACCACGAGGGCGAACGTCCAGAATGCCTGCAAGCCGATTCCCGCCCACGCCGTGAGGCCGGCCAGCGCGCCGGAATAGATCCGGTTGGGAATGTCGAGGACGCCGGCGAGGGGCTGCACGAAGAGGACACCGCGGATCGTGTCGGGATAGAGCGGCAAGGGCAGCAGGGCGCCGCTGAACACGACGACCACCGGCACGGCCAGGGTGTTGACCCCTCGGGCATTGAGCGTCGCCACCACGACGATGTTGATCAGCATGACGACGGCACAGGACAGCGCCGCCGCCAAGGCCAACGAGAAGATGAAGAGCAAGGCGGCGGAGGCGCTCGACGGCGGCTTCCAGGCCCATTCGGCCTGGCCGATCAGAGGCAGGACGACCCCGGCGGCGAGAACCATCAGGGCCACCCTCGGAACGACGCGAGCCGTCATCCCGCCGGCCGTACGGGCGTACCACAAGGCGTAGGCGTCCACCGGCCGCAGCCGATCGTAGCTGATGGCGCCGGTGCGCACCGCCGCGGTGATATCGGGATCCGCGACCCAGGGCAGAAGGGCCAGCAGGCCTTGCGCCAGCCAAGTATAGGTCACCGCCTGGGAAAGGCTGAGGGAGGTCGGGGCGGCGGCCTCCGCGCTCAAATAGAAGGCGGCCAGCACCATGACGCGCACCGCGCCGAACCAGCACTGGGTGACGAAGCCGGCCAGGGCTGCCGCCCTGTACTGCATCATCAACAGGAACCGCGAGGAGAAGGCCGCGACGTAAGGGCGGAGCGCCTCCATGGCTCAGGCCTCGCCGGCGCCGTGCAGGTCGTAGAATCGGGCGATCACCTCCTCGATCGCAGGCTGCTCGACATGAATGTCCTCGACCGAATGCCCGGCCGTGATGGCCGCTATGAGCGCCGGGGCGCTGGTGATGCGGGGATCGAAGGCGAGCTCCACGGACCGGCCGTTGCGCCCCCGGATCTCGACGCCGGGCAAGGCCAGATCGGGGGCGTCCTGGGCGAAATCCACGAGCAGCCGGCGCTCGGCGAACACGTTGGCACGAAGGACCTCGAAGGGGCTATCGGCCAGAACACGGCCATGGCCGATGACGATGACCCGCTCCGCCAGGGCCTCGATGTCGTGCATGTCGTGGGTGGTGAGCAGGACGGTGACGCCGCGCTCGCGGTTCAGCGTCTTGACGAACTCTCGAACCGCCAGCTTCGAAGGCGCGTCGAGGCCGATGGTCGGTTCGTCGAGAAAGAGGATCGACGGCTCGTGCAGCAGGGCCGCGGCAAGCTCCGCCCGCATGCGCTGGCCGAGCGAGAGCTGCCGCACCGGCTGGTCGAGCAGGCGCTCGAGCCGCAGCATCGCGACCAGCTCGTCGCGGGCCGCCCGGTAGCGCCGCGGGTCCACCCGATAGATGTCGCGCAGCAGGTCGAAGCCGTCGACGACCGGCAGGTCCCACCAGAGCTGCGTCCTCTGGCCGAACACAACCCCGATACGGGCGACATGCCGGATGCGGTCGAGACAGGGGACCAGGCCGTCGATCTCGATCCGGCCGGAATCGGGCCGCAGAATCCCCGAGAGAATCTTGATGGTGGTCGACTTGCCCGCGCCGTTCGGACCGATGAAGCCCAGGAGTTCCCCCTTCTCCAGGGTGAAGCTGACGTCCTTCAGCGCCTCCACCTTGCGCCAGCGCCGGCGCACGAGCCCGCGCATTGCGCCCAGCACGCCAGGATCTCGCTCGGCCACGCGATAGGTCTTCGCCAGGCCCTGAACCAGGATCTGGGCCATGGCGGCCCCCGGAATGTCAAAGAAGAGGGCGACAGTATTGGGCCGCCTCGGCGAGGTCAATCACTGCTGATCGCAACCGGGGTGCCCTTGACCATGTCGGCCTTGTCGTAGTCGGGTCCGATCGATCGCTTTCCATCATCCGAGGCTGCTAATTGGATTTGGTCAGAGCGCGCCACAACCGGTCATAGAGGCAGTGCCTCCGAAGCGGACATCACGCAGAGCCTCAGCCGTCAACCATAGAGCTGGCCGATCATCATAGAAGAACGGTATCGAAACGAGAGTCAGGAAGTTCGATACCCGGAGCGGTAGGGCGTGTACTCTCAAATCACCGCGATGAACCGGCAATGAAATCAATTCAAGATGATGAAGACTGCGGCCAGTCGCGAGAATTCTGGAAATCACACCGATCTCTCAAAGTGGAGGAACACATGCTCATGCGTAACGTCGCTGTGACGATGTTCGGCCTTGTCCTGGCCGGCGCGGCCCTGCCGGCAGGCGCACAGGCACCGAGCCCCGGGAAAGGCGCAGCCTCATCCGAATGCAGCACCCAGCAGGGCTGCGCCTCCGTCCCGATCGTCCGGAAGAGCGGCGGAGCGAACGGCCTTGGTCTCCGCGGAAATGGCACGGGCGTGTCCGCATTGCAAAGCACCGGTAGGTCGGTATGGACCGGCGGCGGCGCGAATGGCTTCGGTCTCCGCGGAAATGGCACGGGCGTGTCCGCGTTGCAAAGCTCGGGTAAGCCGGTATGGACCGGCGGCGGCGCGAATGGCTTCGGTCTCCGCGGAAATGGCACGGGCCATACCGCAACTGACAGCGCCGAATGACACCCAGATCGGGCTCCGTGGCAGTCGTGGACCTCCTGAAAGTCCTGCAATGACGGCCGGCGGAGCCTGGGGCGGCGCGAACAGGAGGGCGACAATGGCCGTTTCGATCGGCTTCGATCCACATAGGTCGAAAGCGGACCACCGTAAATCGGGCCTCGCGTCCTTGCCTGGAGACGGTTCTGCCGGGGCGCCACGATCAACAGGCGCCCCGTCGATCCCGCGCCCGGACGCCTTCAAAGCGCCGGGAGACGATCGAGAGCTGGAGAAGGCGGTGTCTGCGCTGGAAGATCGAATTCGGACAACACGCGCCGTGCGACCGATCGATTTCCTGAGACTCGGTTTGAAGATCGTGGTGCATCGGGAGGACAGCTTCATTCTCTCGGGGCACGTCGAGAACCGCGTCGAGATCCGGGTTCAACCGGCGGCGTTCGATCCAAGCGACGCCAACGCCTCTCTGTGCTGGGACGTGCATGCCACCTGGCGAGCCGGACGGTCCCGAGCGCGGCACAGGGCAAGTATCGACGAGTGGCTGGGATTGCCCTTCATCGATGCCTTTGCCCTCCTGCGTGGGTTGATCAACGAAGCGGTGGCGGAGAGCCGCGGCGAGGGCGCGGTCACAGATGCCTTTCGACATCGCGGACGATTGGTCCTGAACCCTTTCCGAGATGCCTTCGGGAACGAGACGAGCCCGTCCAGCGAGTATGGCGACAGTTATCTCGTGTGGAGAAGTCGTTCGCCGTTTCCAGCCGACTGACCCACACGCTGATCGGCTTCGGAAAGCGCCAATCGCAGCTCTCCATCCGAGCCGGCAGATTACCTCACCGCCGGAAGCCGAGCCTCCGGCCGGCCGACCGCTGCCGCCGAATTCCCTGGCGCCACCCATGCCTTGGTTTGGGTGGCGATCGGGGGAAACACGGATCCGCTGCTGGCGGCCGACGGATCCGGCGGCCTGAGCGATCGCCGCGCCGCCCCTTGCGTCATAACGGAGACACATCGTGATGACTGTGATGATCGATCGATCTGCCCCGGTCGAAGGGACCGCCCTGCTCCGCCCGTTGGCCGGGCAGAAGGCGCTGGTGACCGGCGCCAACTCCGGCATCGGCAAGGCCGTGGCGCTCGCGCTCGGTGCGGCCGGCGCCGATGTGGTCGTCAACTATGTCGCCGGCGAGGCCGAGGCGGAGGAGGTGGCCCGGACGATCCGCGAGAGCGGCAGCCGCGCCGTCGCCCTGCGCGCCGATGTCTCGCAGGAGGACGATGTCCTGGAGATGTTCGATGCGATGGTCCGCGTCCTCGGCACCGTCGACATCCTGGTGAACAACGCCGGCCTGCAGCGCGACGCGGCGTTCGAGATGATGACGCTGGCGCAGTGGAACACGGTGATCGGCGTCAACCTGACCGGCCAGTTCCTCTGCGCCCGGGAAGCGGTCCGTGAGTTCAAGCGCCGCGGCGTGGTCGAGAGCGTCTCGCTCGCGGCTGGAAAGATCATCTGCATGAGCTCGGTGCACGAGATCATCCCATGGGCCGGGCACGTCAACTACGCGGCGTCGAAAGGCGGCGTCGCGATGCTGATGAAGAGCCTCGCCCAGGAGGTCGCACCGCACCGTATCCGCGTGAACAGCATCGCGCCCGGCGCGATCCGCACCCCGATCAACCGGCCGGCGTGGGAGACGCCGGAGACGTTGGCCTCCCTGCTCGAGCTGATCCCCTACAAGCGGATCGGCGAGCCGGAGGACATCGCCCGCGCCGCGGTCTGGCTGGCCTCCGACGCCTCGGACTATGTGAACGGCACCACCCTGTTCGTCGACGGCGGAATGACCCTCTATCCGGAATTCGCCTCGGGAGGATGAGATGGTCCCGGCAATCCGGATGCTGCGGGCGCATTGGCCGGAATATCTGATGGAGGCCGCCGGGCTCGGCACCTTCATGGTCTCGGCGGGCCTGGTCGCCACCCTGATCGAGCACCCGGCCTCGCCGATCCGCCAGACCTTGCCCGACCCGCTGGCGCGGCGCGCGCTGATGGGGATCGCCATGGGCCTGACCGCCATCGCCCTGGTCTATTCCCCCTGGGGCCGCCGCTCCGGCGCCCATCTGAACCCGGCGATGACGCTGACCTGGCTGCGCCTCGGCAAGGTGGCGCCCTGGGACGCCGCCTTCTACATCGCCGCCCAGTTCGTCGGTGGGGCGGCGGGAGCGTTCCTGGTTTCGGCCATGCTCGGCTCCGCCTTCACCGATCCGCCGATCTCGGCGATCGCGACCACGCCCGGCCCCGCCGGTCCGCTCGCGGCCTTCCTGGCCGAGGCGGCGATGGCCTTCGGCCTGATGTTCCTGGTGCTCACCGCGACCGGAACCCAGCGCGTGATGCGCCTGACCGGGCTGTTCGTCGGCGCCCTGATCGCCCTCTACATCACAGTCGAGGCCCCCCTGTCCGGGATGAGCCTCAACCCTGCGCGGACCACCTCCTCCGCTCTCGCCGGCGGCCTGTGGGCCCATCTCTGGATCTACTATCTGGCCCCGCCGCTCGGCATGCTGCTCGCGGTCGAGGTTTATCGCCCGCTGCGGCGCGATCGGCCGGTGGCCTGCGCCAAGCTCGACCATTCCCCCCATCACCGCTGCATCCATTGCGGCTACCAGCCGCCCGTTCGGGAGGTCGCCCATGCCTGAGCGTTACGATATCATCATCGCCGGCTCTGGCGCCGGCGGCTCCGCCGCGGCCTACAAGCTGGTCCTGGCCGGCAAGCGCGTCCTCCTCCTGGAGAAGGGCCATCGCCTGCCGCGCGATGGCAGCACGCTGGACGTCGCCCAGGTCTTCGCCCAGGGCCGGTTCAAGAACCGCGAGCCCTGGCGCGACGGGCGCGGCGGCACCTTCGTTCCCGGCGAGTACTACAATGTCGGCGGCAAGACGAAATGGTACGGCGCCGCCCTGCTGCGCTTCGACCGCCACGAATTCGAAGCTGACCACGACCATCAGTGCCTGTCCTGGCCGTTCGGCTACGAAGAGCTCGCCCCCTATTACGACCAGGCCGAGGCCCTGCTGCACGTCAACCGCTTCCCGAACGAGCCGGGCGTCCAGGCGCTGTTGGACAAGGTCGTGAACGGCGACATGCGGTGGCGGCCGGCGCCGCTGCCGCTGGGGCTCAAGCCCGAGATCCTGCGGGACGAGGCGGAAGCCAAGCATTTCGACGGCTTCGCCTCGGTCGCCGGCTACAAATCCGACGCCGAGATCAACCTGCTCGGCCGAATCGCCAACGCGCCGAACTTCACGCTTCTGACCAAGAAGAAGGCGGTCGGCCTCCTGCATTCCGACCCGCACCGGGTGGAGGGCGTGGTCTGCGCCGACGGCAGCAGCTATGCCGCCGACACCGTCGTCCTCGCCGCCGGGGCCCTGACCTCGCCGCGCATCCTGCAGGATCATATCGCCGCGACCGGCCTCAGCCACCTGCCCTCCGCTCCCCTGGTCGGCGCCAATATCAAGATCCACGTCAACACCGCGCTGCTCGCGGTGTCGCCCTTCGCCCATCGCGACGTGCTGCGCAAGACCGCGATCCTGTTCAATGACGACTTCCCGCACAGCACCGTCCAGTGCCTTGGCTGGATGGACGGCGAGATCCTGGCGACGCAGCTGCCCGGCGCGGTGCCGCAATTCGTCAACAATGCGATCGGCGCCCGCACCATCGGCTTCTTCGTCACCACCGAGGACGGGTCGAGCCCGGAGAACCGCGTGGTCTCGGGTGGTGGCGAGCAGATGCCGACGCTCGACTACGAGCTCCGGAGGCTGGCCCCGGCCCATGACGAGCACCATGCCGTGGTGCGCGCCTTCTCGCGCCGGCTGCATGCGGCGGGGATGGCGACCGCCGACCGCTATCTCGGCATCGCCGGCACGGCGCATGCCCTGGGCAGCATGGTCACGGGTGTCGACCCTCGCCGGAGTGTCGTCGACCCGCACGGCCGGGTGCACGGCATGACCGGGCTTTACGTCGCCGACGGCAGCGTCCTGCCGCGCTCCAGCAGGGTCAATCCGGCCCTCACCATCTATGCCTGGGGCCTGCGCCTCGGCGACCACCTCGCCGGCCAGACGGCCGGCGCGCCCGAGCCGACGCCATGATCCGCGCCCGCCGCCTTCTCGCTGCAGTCATTGTCGCAGGCTTCCTCGCCGTCGGCCCCGTGGCCCGGGCGCAGCTCGTCACCGCGGTGGATGCGGTCGGCATCACCGTCGGCGACATGGACCGCGCCCTCGCCTTCTACACCGGGGTCCTTTCCTTCTCGGTCGTCTCCGACCGGGAGGTCACGGGACCGGAATGGGAACGCCTGACCGGCGTGTTCGGCGCCCGGCTGCGCATCGCCCGGCTGGAACTCGGCGATGAGGCGGTGGAGCTGATCCAATATCTCACCCCTGCCGGTCGGCCGATTCCGGCCGATTCCCGCAGCAATGACCGCTGGTTCCAGCACATCGCGATCATCGTCTCGGACATGGACCGGGCCTACGCCCTGCTGCGCCAGAACAAGGTCCGATACGCCTCGACGGAACCCCAGACGCTGCCGTCCTGGAACCCGAAGGCGGCCGGCATCCGCGCCTTCTACTTCAAGGACCCCGACGGCAATCCGCTCGAGATCCTGCAGTTCCCGCCCGGCAAGGGGCAGCCGTGGTGGCAGGCGAAGGACCGACTTTTCCTCGGCATCGACCACACCGCGATCGTAGTCACCGACACCGCGGCCAGCCTGGCGCTGTACCGCGACCGGCTCGGGCTCGAGGTCGTCGGCGAGAGCGAGAATTACGGTCCCGAGCAGGAGCATCTCAACAACGTCTTCGGCGCCCGCCTTCGGATCACCACGCTGCGCGCCGCATCCGGGCCGGGCATCGAGTTCCTCGAATATCTCACGCCCACCGACGGGCGCCCGGCGCCGGCCGACACGCGCGCCAACGACCTCTGGCACGAGCAGGTTGAGCTGGTCACGGCCGACGTCGCCGCCGCCGCCGATACGCTGCGAGAGGCGCGAAGCCCCTTCGTGTCCTCGGGCATCGCCACCGTCGCGGACGAAGCGGCGGACGAGCGCCGGGAATTCATGATCCGCGATCCCGACGGCCACGCCCTGCTGCTGACGGGACAGGGAGGACTCCCATGACCACCATCTCGATCACGGCACCGCGGCGAAGCCGGACCGAAGCGCGCCTCATCCGTGCGCTCGCCCTGTGGCGCGACGCCATCCGCATCGGCGAGGCCGGGGCAGCCCCGGTGCTGGATCTGCTGATCCGGCTGTGGCTGGCCCAGAGCTTCTGGGTCTCCGGCATCGTCAAAGTGTCGGACTGGGACGCGGCCCTGTATCTCGCCGCCCAAGAATATCCGGTGTCCTGGATGGACCCGGTGCTGGCGGCATGGCTCGGCGTCACGATCGAGCTGGTTGGGCCGGTGCTGCTCGCGCTCGGCCTCGCCACGCGCTTCGCCGCCATCCCGATGCTGATCCTGGCGCTGGTGGTCCAGTATGCCTACCTCCCGCTGGAGTCGAATCTGCACCAGGCCGTGCTGTTCGGCTGGTACGCGGTGATGGGGGCGGGGCCGATCTCGCTCGACCGCCGCATCGCCCGCGGCATCGAGGACACGGCTGTTCCGTTGGCCCGGCCGGTCGCCCGCCTCTTCGCGGCGGTTACTCGCTTTGCCGGGCCGGCCTATCAGCTGTTCCTGCGCTATTGGATCGCCGCGGTCTTCTTCGCCTCCGGCCTGGTCAAGATCAGCGATTTCGACAGCACCGTCTTCCTGTTCCAGACGGAATATTCCGTTCCGATCCTGCCGCCAGTGCTCGCTGCCTATATGAGCACGGCGGCGGAGCTCGGCTGCTCCGCCCTCATCGTGCTCGGCCTGACTGCGCGGCCGGCGGCGCTGGCACTGATCGGCCTGACGCTGGTGATCGAGCTGACCTATCAGCACCATGTCGACCATCTCACCTGGATGGCGCTGCTCGGCCTGATCGTGCTGCGCGGCCCGGGCCTGCTGTCGCTCGATGCGCTGGCCCGGCACTGGCTGCAGCACCGTTTCCCGTCGCCCGCGGATCTTCCCTTCTCCGCCTTTGGCGACCTGCCGCATGTGGTGATCGTCGGCGCCGGCTTCGGCGGCGTGGCGGCGGCCCGGGCGCTGCGCCATGCGCCGTGCCGGGTCACGCTGATCGACCGGCACAACTACCATCTGTTCCAGCCGCTGCTGTACCAGGTGGCGACCGCGGGTCTCTCGCCGGCCGACATCGCCACGCCGATCCGCGGCATGTTCCGCGACCAGGCGAATGCCCGCATCCTGCTGGGCCGAGTCACCGGCGTGGACGCGGCGAAGCAGGCCGTGCTCGTCGGCGAGCAGGCGGTCCCCTATGACTATCTCGTCCTCGCCACCGGCGCCCGCCACGCCTATTTCGGCCATGACGAGTGGGAGCCGACCGCGCCCGGCCTGAAGAAGATCGAGGACGCGACCGACATCCGACGCCGCCTCCTCCTGGCCTTCGAGCGGGCCGAGGGCGCCGCCGACGCCACCGAGCGGCTGGAGCAGATGACCTTCGTCGTGGTCGGCGGCGGCCCGACCGGTGTCGAGCTGGCCGGCGCGATCGCGGAGCTGGCCCGTCACGGCATGAAGCGCGACTTCCGGACGATCGAGCCGGCCTTCGCCCGCGTGCTGCTGATCCAATCCGGCTCGCGCGTCCTGCCGACCTTCCCGGAGGCCTTGTCCGCGGCGGCCGCCCGGGCGCTCCAGGCGCTCGGCGTTGAGCTGCTGCTGGACAGCACTGTGGAGGCGATCGACGAGACGGGCGTTGTGGTCGGCGGGACGCGGATCGCCGCCCGCACCGTGTTCTGGGCCGCGGGCGTCATGGCCTCACCGGCCGCGAAATGGCTGCAGGCGGAATGCGACCGTGCCGGGCGGATCAAGGTGCGGCCGGACCTGTCCGTGCCCGGCCTGCCGAACGTCTTCGCGATCGGCGATACCGCTTGGTCGGAGGGTGGGGACGGCAAACCGGTCCCCGGCCTAGCCCCCGCGGCCAAGCAGGCCGGGGCCTATGTCGCGCGGCTGATCCGGTCGCGGCTGGAGGGACGGCCGGCGCCGGCTCCCTTCCGCTACCGCCATCTTGGCAGCCTCGCCACCATCGGCCGGCGGGCCGCCGTCGCGGATTTCGGCTGGCTGCGGCTGAGCGGGCCGATGGCTTGGTGGCTCTGGGGCGCGGTCCACATCGCCTTCCTGGCCGGGATGCGCAACCGCATCGCCGTCGCGCTCGACTGGTTCTGGGCCTATCTGACCTTCCGGCGCAGCACCCGCCTGATCACCGGCGACGAGCGGGGCTGACCCGCCGTCCCAATGCCTGCGGGACATCGGGCCGATAGATCATCGGCATTCGCATCGACCTCAGACTTCTAGGACACTGAACCACAATCAATCGACCCAGGGAGGATTGATCCATGGACATGGCGAAGCCCTCCGCCCCTCGATCCGATCGCCGCCCGCGCGAGGCGGGCTCTCCGCCGCTGCCGGGCTTCATCCGCTTCGGCCGGGACGTGTGCGGCGACCTGCGGGAGGCGGAGCGGCGGGAATGGTGGTTGAGCAACGGCCGCGGCGCCTATGCCGCAGGGACCGTCGCTGGCAGCCTGACCCGTCGCTATCACGGGCTGCTGATCGCGCCGGTGGACCCGCCGCTGGGTCGGGTCCTGGTCTTCGCGAGGGCGGACGCCACGCTGATCCAGGACGGCCGGGAGACGGCGCTGTTCACGAATCGCTGGGTCGGCGGCGCCGTCGTGCCGGGCGGCCATATCGAGATCGAATCCTTCCACCTCGACGGCACTGTCCCGACCTGGATCTACGCCGTCGGGCGCAGCCGGATCGAGCACCGCATCTGGATGGAGCACGGCGCCGACACGACCTACGCCGCCTGGCGCCTGCTGCCGGACCCGATCCCGGCCCCTGAGCTCCAGCTGCGGATCCGGCTGCTGGCCAATGGCCGCGACCATCACGGCCAGACCGCCGTCGGGGAGTTCGATCCACGGCTGGAAATGCGCGACGGCGCCCTCGTCGTCGATGCCGGCCGCTTTGCGCTGACCCTGGCTGCGTCGGGCGGCGAGATCGCCCTCGACCGCGCCTGGATCGAGAATTTCGACATGCCGGCGGAGCGCGAGCGCGGCCTGTTCGATCGCGACAACCATCTCACCGTCGGCATGGCCTCGCTGGCTCTCGTGCCGGACCGGTGGGTCGGCGTCGTCGGCAGCCTGCACCCGGACCCGCCGACCGATCTCGACGCCGCGCTGGAACGGCGCCGGCGGCACGACGGCGAGGTCCTGGCGGCGGCCGCCGGCCAGCTCGGTCCCGACGGACTGCCGGACTGGATCGCGCAGCTTACCCTCGCCGCCGACGGCTTCCTGTTTTCCCGGCCGCTGCCCGGGGTGCCGGACGGCGTATCGGTGATCGCCGGCTATCCCTGGTTCGGCGACTGGGGCCGCGACACGATGATCGCCTTGCCTGGGCTGACGCTGGCCACCGGCCGGCCGGAGCTGGCGCGGCGGATCCTTAATACTTTCGCCCGCTTCGTCGACCGGGGCATGCTGCCGAACGTCTTTCCAGGCGCCGGCCAGGTGCCGGACTACAACACCGCCGATGCCGCGCTGTGGTTCTTCGAGGCCTGGCGCGCCTATGTCGAGGCGACCGGCGACACGGCCGCGCTCAAGGCCGTCTTCCCGGTGCTGGCGGAGATGATCGAATGGCACCGCAGCGGCACCCGCTACGGCATCGGCGTCGACCCGGCGGACGGGCTGCTGCGCGCCGGCGAGCCCGGGGTGCAGCTGACCTGGATGGACTCCAAGGTCGGCGACTGGGTGGTCACGCCGCGCATCGGCAAGCCGGTGGAGATCAGTGCCCTCTGGTACAATGCGCTGCGCATCATGGCGGATTTCGCGGCCATGCTGGGACAGTCGCCCGACATCTATGCCGAACTTGCGGCCCAGGCCCGGCAGGGCTTCCAGCGCTTCGTCAACCCGGCGAATGGCGGCCTCTACGATGTGCTCGACGGTCCCGCGGGCGACGACGCCAGCATCCGGCCGAACCAGATCCTGGCCGTCAGCCTGCCGCACAGCGCGCTCGATCCGGACCGGCAGGCCGCCATCGTGGCGCTGTGCGGCGAGAGCCTTCTGACCTCCTACGGGCTGCGGTCGCTGTCGCCCGAGGATCCGGCCTTCCATCCGACCTATGGCGGCGACGTCCGGGCGCGCGACGGCGGCTATCACCAGGGGCCGGTCTGGGCCTGGCTGCTGGGCCACTACGCCCTCGCCGAACACCGGGTGCATGGCGACGCCGCCGCGGCGCTCGCCCGCCTGGCGCCGATCCGCGACCATCTCGCCGACGCCGCCCTCGGCCATGTCAGCGAGATCTTCGACGCCGCCGCGCCGCATCGGCCCGCCGGGTGCCCGGCCCAGGCCTGGTCGGCCGCCTGCATCCTCGAAGCCTGGTGGCGCCTGCGCCGGATGGCGGCCGCGCCCGGCCGGCCTTGATCCCTTCCGTCAGAGGAGAATGCCGTCATGCCCACCTTGAACGCCGAGCAGAAGAGGCTGGAAGCACAGCGCAGCGGCGCCGAGGACTGGCGCCGCTGGGGTCCCTATCTGTCGGAACGCGCCTGGGGCACGGTGCGCGAGGACTACAGCCCCTATGGCGAGGCCTGGGAGCATTTCGACCACGACCAGGCGCGGTCCCGGGCCTATCGCTGGAGCGAGGACGGCCTGGCCGGGCTGAGCGACGACCGGCAGCTCCTGTGCTTCGGGCTCGCCCTGTGGAACGGGCGTGACCCGATCCTGAAGGAACGCGCCTTCGGCCTGACCGGCAATCAGGGCAATCACGGCGAGGATGTGAAGGAGTATTACTTCTATCTTGACGCAACACCCTCCCACAGCTGGCTGCGTTATCTCTACAAATATCCCCAGGCCGAGTACTCCTATGCCCGGCTGGTCGAGGAGAACCGCCGTCGCGGCCGGCACGAGCCGCCGTTTGGACTTATGGACACTGGCGTCTTCTCCGACGGGCGTTACTGGGATGTGGAGGTGGTCTACGCCAAGGCCGGGCCGGACGAGGTCCATATCCGGATCACGGCGCACAATCGCGGGCCCCAGGCGGCGGTGCTGCATCTGCTGCCGACCCTCTGGTTCCGCAACACCTGGTCCTGGGACGAGGACGGCGACCGGCCGATCCTTCGTTTCGATCCGCCGCCGGAAGGGGCCGCCTGGGCCGTCAAAGCCGACCACCCGGCCCTCGGTCGGCGTTATCTCTATGGCCGCCATCCGGCAGAGCCGCTGTTCACCGGGAACGACACCAACCTGGAGCGGCTGTGGGGCCAGCCGAACCCCTCGCCCTATGTGAAGGACGCCTTCCATCGCCGGGTCATCCGGGGCGAGGAGGCGGCGGTCAATCCCGACCGGCAGGGCACTAAATTCGCGGCATGGTCGAGGCTGGAGGTGCCGGCGCGGGACAGCGTCACGATCGAGCTGGTGCTCTCAGGCGCGGCGCTGGATGCGCCCTTCGCCCGCAGCGAGCCCGTCTTCGCCGAACGCCGCGCCGAAGCGGATGCGTTCTTCGCCGACCTCCTCCCCGATGCCGGCGGCGAGGAGCATCGGATCCTGCGCCAGACCCTCGCCGGCATGATCTGGTCCAAGCAGTTCTTCCATTTCGATGTCGAGCGCTGGCTGAAGGGGGACCGGCTGACCCCGCCGTCCAGCCGGCTCGGCGGCCGGAACAGCAAGTGGAAGCACTTCAAGGCCGGCGATGTGATCTCTATGCCGGACAAGTGGGAGTATCCCTGGTTCGCGGCCTGGGACCTGGCCTATCACTGCGGCGCGCTGGCCCTGGTGGATGTCGACTTCGCCAAGGATCAGGTCGAGATCCTGCTGAAGGAAAACTACCTCCATCCCAACGGCCAGATTCCGGCCTATGAATGGGCGTTCGAGGACGTCAACCCGCCGCTCCACGCCGCCGCGGCACTGAAGGTGTTCCGGGCGGAGCGGGTGCAGCGCGGCGCCGGCGACCTGCATTTCCTGCACCGCGTCTTCCACAAGCTGCTGCTCTATTACGCGTGGTGGATCAACCGGAAGGACGGCGACGGCCACAACGTGTTCGAGGGCGGCTTCCTTGGGCTCGACAACATCTCGGTGTTCGACCGCTCCCGTCCGCTGCCGCAGGGTTTCCGGCTGAAGCAGGCGGATGCGACCGGCTGGATGGCGATGTTCGCCCTGAACATGACTGTCATGGCGCTGGAGCTGGCCACGGAGGACCCGGATTACGAGAACATCGCGATCCAGACCTATCAGCAGTTCCTCGCCATCGCCAACGCGATCGGCGGCCAAGCCGGCACGGGCGTGCCGCTGTGGGACGAGGAGGCGGGGTTCTTCAAGGACCTGATCATCGATCCGGACGGTCGCGCGCACCGCATCGATGTCTATTCGATGGTCGGCCTGATCCCGCTCTTCGCCACTGAGGTCGTCGACCGGCGGCTGCTCACCAAGGTCCCGCGCTTCCGCGCGATGCTGCATCACCACAAGGGCGGCGTCTTCCGCGGTCATTCCATCTGCGCCTGCCCGGATTGGGAGAACGAGCGGGGCGAGCACCTGCTCGCCATCGTCGACCATGCGATGCTGCCGCGGATCCTCGAGCATCTGCTGAAGGAGGACGAGTTCCTGTCGCCCTACGGCGTCCGCAGCGTCAGCCGCATCCATGCGGAACGGCGGGACCTGGGCACCCTGCCCGGGATCGGCCAGGCGATCATCGAATATGTCCCGGGCGAGTCGAATTCCGGCCTGTTCGGGGGCAATTCGAACTGGCGCGGCCCGATCTGGCTGCCGGTGAACTATTCACTGGTCCTGGCGCTGGAGAAGTTCCATCGCTTTCTCGGCAACGGGTTCACGGTTCCTGTTCCCTGCCTCGCCGATCGCCGCCTCACGCTGAAGGAGATCGCGACGCTGATCGCGGAGCGTCTGGTCGATCTCTATCGTCCCCGGAGCAACGGCGAGCCGCGGCCCGCCATGGCAACCCAGCCGCCGTTCCACGACGATCCGCACTGGCAGGACCTGCTGCTGTTCTACGAGTATTTCCATGCCGACACCGGCCAGGGGCTCGGCGCTGCGCACCAGACCGGGTGGACCGGTCTTCTCGCCAATCTGGTGATGCGCCGGTTCCGCCGCGACATCCCGGAATTCTGGCGCGGACGGGAAGCGGGCCGCAAGCGAAGCAGGATGGAGATCACACCAGCCGTTCCTGCAGAGGCTCCGGCCATCGCGGCAGCCGGGGTCGGGACAGGTTCCTGATCCCCGAGACAATCCATGGAAGACGGCGGCCGGACGGCCGCCGTTTCGCGTTCCGGCGGCGCGACGTGTCATAGCCGGCGACTATCGAACCCATAAGGACATGGCATTTTATCGAGGAGGATCAAGGAATTAGCGTGATCCTGTTCCCGCGCCGAACGCGGCGCCATCGACAGGAGAGGACAGATGACCACCAAGACCACCGCCCTGAACATCGCCACCGCCCTGTTCGGCGCAGTCGCCCTGGCGGCGATCGCGGCGCCGAACCAGGCGCGCGCGGCCGAGCTGGAGAAGTGCTACGGCATCTCGCTCGCCGGCCAGAACAGCTGTGCCAACGAGGCCGGAACCCACTCCTGCGCCGGTCAGTCGAAGGTCGATTACGACGGCGGTGAGTGGCGAGCCGTTGCGGCAGGTGTTTGCACCGAGCTCGGCGGCCAGCCGAAGCCGTTCCAGGGCGTGAACCCGAACAAGAAGAGCTGACCCGTAGACAGGCCTTGAGCCAGAGGTCGAACCGCATGCGCCCCCCCTCCCCCGGTGCGAATGCGGCGGCGGCGCCGATACCCGCCCGCGCGGGTATCGGCCTTCGCCACCGCCACGTGGTGGATTTTCTGCGCCAGCCGCCTGCCGCGGGCTGGATCGAGGTCCACAGCGAGAACTATCTCTCGCCCGGCGGTCCGCGGCTCGCCGCGCTGGAGCGGATCCGCCGGGACTTCCCGTTGAGCTGCCACGGCGTCGGCCTGTCGCTCGGCTCCGCCGAAGGCCTGGACCGCCGGCATCTCCGGGCCCTGCGCGGATTCTACGACCGCTTCGCCCCGGCCTTCGTCTCCGAGCATGTCGCCTGGAGCGTCACCGGCGGCGTGTTCCTGAACGACCTGCTGCCGCTGCCTTTCACCGACGAGGCGCTGGCCGTGATCTGCCGCAACATCGATCAGGCGCAGGAGGTCTTCAGGCGCCGCATCCTGGTCGAGAACCCGTCCAGCTACGTCGCCTTCACGGAGTCGACGATGGCGGAGTGGGAGTTCCTGCGGGCGATCGTGCAGCGCACCGGCTGCGGGCTGCTGCTCGATGTCAACAACATCCACGTCTCGGCCTTCAACACCGGCTTCGACGCCGGCCGCTATCTCGATAGCGTGCCCTGGGAGGCAGTCGAGGAGATCCATGTGGCCGGCCACACGGTCGCGCGTTTCGATACGGAGCGGCTGCTGATCGATGACCACGGGTCGCCGGTCGATGCGCTGGTGTGGCAGCTGCTTCAGGTGGCCCTGAAGCGCACCGGGCCGCTGCCGGTCCTGGTCGAATGGGATACGGCGGTGCCCGAACTGCCGGTGCTGCTGGCGGAGGCCGAGAAGGCCGACCGGCTGCTCGATGCGGTTCGCGAGAACCGGGCGGTGCGCGATGCTGCATGACCTCCAGACCGCCTTCCGCGGCGCGATGCTGCAGGGGATTCCCGACGCCGCCTGTGCCACGATCATCAGCGACCGCGTGCCGGCCGCCCGCCGGCTCGCGATTCATCGCCACAACCTGCTCGCCTCACTGACCGAGGCCCTGCGCGCCGCCTTCCCGGTCACCGCCCGCCGGCTGGGGGAGCAGCGGTTTGCCGTCCTGGCCCGGGCCTATATCGAGGGGTCGCCGCCGCGGCGGCCGCAGCTCCTGGCCTATGGCGAGAGCTTTCCGGTCTTCCTCTCGGCCGCGGCCGGGGCGGACATCGATCCCGCGCTTCCCGATCTCGCCCGGCTGGAATGGGCCCGCGTCGAGACGTGCTTTGCCGCTGAGGCGACGCCGCTTCGGCCGGACCGACTGGCCGCCGTCGCGCCCGAGCGCAGCCGGGACATCGTCTTCCGGCTCCATCCCTCCGTCCGCCTTATCGCCTCGGCCCGCCCGCTTCTGGCGCTCTGGAGCGAGAAACCGATGACGGGCCAGTCGCCTGCCGGCGCCCTCCTGGTTCTGCGCAGCGGCGGCGCCGTGGAGATGGCGGCGCTCACCGCCGGCGACCTTGCATTCCTGAGAACGGCTCGTACGGGCATGCCGCTGGACGTGGCCGCGGCCGCCGGCGAAGCCGTCGATCCCGAGTTCGATTTGCAGGCAGCGCTCGCGGCCCATCTGTCGCGCGGCACCTTCTGCGGCTTCTCGCTTCACCCCACTCGAGGGAGAGACTCATGATCGTGACCATTCCGGCCCCCGGCATCGCCCTAGCCGCCCGCGCGGCGACGACCGTCAGACGCGCGATCGATCTGATCGAGACCTGGGCCGCGCCCGTGCTGCAGTTCGCCATCCGTCTCTGGATCGCGCGGGTCTTCTTCAATTCGGGGCTCACCAAGATCCAGGACTGGGACGCCACCCTCTTCCTGTTTCAGGAGGAGTATCGGGTTCCGCTGCTGCCCACCTCGGTGGCGGCGGTCATGGGGACGACCTGCGAGCTCGCCATGCCCGTGCTGCTCGTCATCGGCCTGATGACGCGGCTCGCGGCGCTGCCGCTGATCGGCATCAGCCTCGTCATCCAGTTCGTGCTCGGGGCCAGCAACCCGGCCTACGACAATGCCGAGCACATCTATTGGATCTTCCTGCTGCTCGTGATCGCGATCCGTGGCCCCGGGCGGATCTCGCTCGATCATCTCCTGTTCCGTTGGATCGAATCCCGTCGGTCCTGACCAGGGAATCCCAGAGCACGCCGTCGCCCCATGCGTCTTCGAGAGCCGATCCACCATGGAGATGCATCAGATCCGCTACTTCCTGGCGATGTGCGAGACGCTGAACTTCACGCGCGCGGCGGAGAGGTGCAACGTCGCCCAGCCGTCGCTGACGAGGGCGATCCAGAAGCTGGAGGAGGAGCTCGGAGGCCCCCTCTTCCACCGCGAGCGGCGGCGGACGCATATGACCGATCTCGGCCGACTGATGCGGCCGCATTTCGAGACGGTCATGGGCCAGGCCGCCGCAGCCAAGGCCCACGCCCAGGGCTATGTCCAACTCGACCGCGCCGTCCTCAACCTCGGGGTGATGTGCACGATCGGGCCGACCCGGCTGATCGGCCTGCTCCAGCGCCTGCAGCGGGAACAGCCGGCAATCGACCTACGCCTGACCGATTCCACGCCGCGCGAGCTGTCGGAGATGCTGCTGGGCGGCGAGCTCGATCTGGCGATCCTCTCCGAGCAGGCGGCGCTTCCGGACCGGCTGAGGACCCTGCCGCTTTATCAGGAGCGGTTTCTCGTCGCGTTCCCGCCGGGGCATCGCTTCGAGACGCTCAACATGGTTGCCTTCGCCGACGTTCACCAGGAGCCCTATCTGACCCGGCTCAACTGCGAGTTCATCGATTTCTTCGACGCGACCCTGACCGATCTCGGCATCGAGCTGCAGGAGCGATACGAGAGCACGCGGGAGGACTGGATCCAGAGCATGATCATGGCCGGCTTCGGGATCTCCTTCGTTCCCGAATACATGCCGATGCTGCCGAACCTGCCCTCCCGGACCCTGGTCAACCCGGAGGTGACCCGGCGGATCGCCATCGCCACAGTTTCCGGGCGGCCTCACTCGCCAGCGGTGTCGACGTTCGTGCGCATGGCGCGGAGCTTCGATTGGAATGCGTTCTGAGCCCCTCCCGGCGCGAAATACCTCTTTTGCGGCTAGGCAGGCCGGCTGGGCGACGCGGTACACTCAACTCTGCCACCAACTCATGTCATAGGCCGGACCGGACGACCGGGGCGTTTCCAGATCCGCCCCTCCACCGAAAAGAATCACGGATCGGCCCGCAGGGGGATTTGCCATGGAGATGCATCAGATCCGCTACTTCCTGGCCGTATGCGAGCAGCTCAACTTCACGCGGGCGGCCGAAACCTGCCACGTCGCGCAGCCGTCGTTGACGCGCGCGATCAAGCTCCTGGAGGAGGAACTCGGCGGGCTGCTGTTCCACCGGGAACGCGCGAACACCCATTTGTCCGAGCTCGGCCGCATGATGCAGCCCTACCTGCAGCAGGTCTATGACCAGACCCAGGCCGCGAAGAAGACCGCACTCGAGCTGGTCACCGGCAAGAAGCTCCAGCTTCGCCTCGGCATCATGTGCACGATCGCACCGACGCTCGTGCTCGACCTGATCGAGGCGGTGCGAAAGCGACACCCCTCCGTCGAACTCCTGCTGGTCGACGCCAGCGCCCGGGTGCTCGAGGAAAAGCTGCTGGCGGGCGATTTGGAGGCGGCAATCTACTGCCTGCCAAGTGAAGAGCCGAACGACCGCCTTCACTATATCGAGCTGTTCCGGGAATTCTTCATGATCGCCCTTGCCGCCAACCACCGCCTTGCCGACCGCAATGCCATTCGTGTCCAGGATCTCGACGGCGAGAACTACGTCAATCGTCGGAACTGCGAGATCTACGAATACGCCAGCTCCGTTTTCCTGTCCCAGAACGTCCGCACCCCCATGATCTACAGCAGCGAACGGGATGATTGGGTGCTGGCAATGATCGCCGCCGGGCTGGGCTTCGGGTTCATCCCGGAATACTCGATCAACTATCCGGGCGTCGTGGGCCGCAGATGCATCGAGCCGGAGTTCTGGCGCGATGTCTCCCTCGTGACGGTTCGCGGACGCCCGCATTCCCCCGCCATCGGCGTGCTGGTGCGAGAGGCCATGCGCGTTCGCTGGCTGGGCAAGGAGCCGTTGGTGCTGCAGGGCTTGGCCTCGGTGGAGCAGTCCTGAGCGGCAGCCATCGGCGAACTGGTTCGGGCGTCCGAAATACTTCGAGATCGGTTACGCCGCCTGCCGGGCAGCAGCAGATCGAGTTCCTGAAACGCGGTTCTTCTCGAGGGCCGGCGTTCGATGCTGATCGGAGTCTCGTCCTGCCGTTTCGGAGAGAGCGAGGAGGCTCTCCCGGAAGCTCGACACGCGCTGCAGCCTGGCGCGCCAGTCGGCGATCTTGTCGACGTTGTCGACGAACCAGCGGAGTGCGTTCTGCACCTGGTTGAAGGCTCCGATCACCATCATCAAACCGCCCAGCGAGAGGTTGCCGGCAGCATAGGCCGGCAGCGCCGCGATCACCGGCACGATGAGGCCGAGCCAGCCATAGCCCGATGTGATCCAGGTCAGCCGCGCGACGCCATTTGCGAGTTGGCGGCTCAGCTCCGTCACCGAACCGAAGGCACCACCCGCGGTACCGCGCTCGCCAGCCTCGATGCCATGAATGGCGATCGCCTCGGCAGATCCATGGATACGGGCCAGTGTGGAACGGAGTTCCGCTTCCCGGTTCTGGCGCTCGGCATTCAGCCGGATGAGCGGCCGCCCGACGAGCCAGGCCATCCAAGATCCGGCGACCGCGTAGATCAGCGCGCACCAGACCATATAGCCCGGAATGCTGAACGGCCTGCCGACATCGAGTTCGAAGACGACCTGATCCGACAACGCCCAGAGGAGCCCTGTGAAGTTCACCAGCAGCAATGCCGATTGCAGCAGACCGCAGCCGAGTGTCGCTGACAGTTCTGTGAGTTGCCTCGCATCGGCCTGCACATACTGGTCGGGATGGAGACCGAGTTCGCTGGCCTGGGCGAGGAGATAAGGTCGTTTCGGGACGAGCCAGCTGTCCAGGAGATCATGTGTCAGCCACTCACGCAGCCGGACCTTGATCATCTCCTGCAGCCAGGTCTGCGCGACGATCAGCAGGAGCAGTGCACCGGCGATCACGAAAAACATCGAGATCGAGCGCTGCAGGGCGGAGAAGTCCCGCCGGGCGATTGCGTCGTAGAACGACCCGTTCCAGGCGTTGAGCGCGATCTGACCATACGCTACCGCGGAGATGACGCCCACGAGGGCGCATACGAGGGCTCCGACCAGGAGCCGATAATGGCGCGCTCCGCTGAGCGCCTGCAGCAAGCAGCACAATTGTCGTACTGCACTGGGAGCTCCCCTGCGGGACTCCGGTTTCTCTCCCCATGCGGCCTCTTGTCGTACGACTGGCATGTCCGCCCGCCTGCGGGAGTCAGTTCTCCCACACATACTGAAGGTGATCTGTTCCATGCAGGGTCGCGGCAGGACTCGTCTCCAAGTCCTCGACACTCGCAACGCTGCGGCTCTCATTCGGACAATGAAGTTTTTGGATGAATTTTGGAACTATTGTCCGCCTATGGGTTTCATGCTCCGCATCTATTAGAGATTCCACTCGATGCGTTGGCCCAAACAATCTTGCCGGCCTATTTGTGCGCTCGGGAGCGATGCGCGGCACCAAGGCACCCTAGATCCATCGCAAGGCTGGGAATCTAAGAGCGGTCCAGCTTCTGCTCGGGCACAGGAAGCTGGAAAGCACCGTCCGATATTTCGGCATCGAGGTTGACGACGCCCTCAGCAATTCCGAACAGCTCGAACTCTAGGGGTATCTTTGGGCACCCGGTGCCCCGATGGTCGCGCCGGCCAGGGGCGGAACTTTTCCGCCCCGGCGGGCGTGCGCCATAACGAGACATCACGTCGGCGCCCCGATACCGGACATTGTCGGATCCGCCGCAGCCGCCCCTCATGGCCGGCGTGGCCAGGCCGAGGCGCGCCAGAAGCGGTCCTTCGACCAATACTCCAGAGCGGACATTCACGCGACCGGCAGCTGTCGACCCGTCGGAGGTGTGAGACGGTGTAGCCGAACGGGCATCTGCACCATGTCGTCCACCTTCAACTGGCTCAGCAGTTTGCCGGACCTATGAACATGACCTTGTGCTCGGCAGAGTTGATATCGACGATCTAGTGATCTGCGTCGCCGCCCCTTTTTTTTAGGGCCATCGCGATATCCGCTTCGAGCTCCTCCACGAGCGTCCGGTATTCATGGACCATCTTGTCGTCCACCGGGCGCCTGGCGGTGAGACGATCCAGGGCCTCCACAGCCAATTGGTGATCTTCGCAGAGCGAACGGAATGTCTCACTCTGCTCGGCGAGGGGGCCGATCAGATGCGCCAGGTCCGGGAATCGCTCGATGGCCTTTTTCATCGGACTGGCAGCCTCATACGCAGCCGCTGCCGGCGGTCGTTTTAAGGCAGTTTCAGCACCTGCTCTCCGATCATGATCAAGCCGGATGCGGGCAAGTGGGAGTATTGCATTGCACCGCGGGGAGGCGGCCGCATGATGGAGGCGTCAACCCATCGACGCTCCAGTGTGGTTGTTGAAGGCCAGCGAAGGGGGCGGAGCGTGGTAGCGGGACCTCGGGGAGAATTTCGATTCCCGCATAGCCGGCGCGCGGCCGATCCTTGGCCTGCCGCTGCGATCGCCGGCTCTCGGAGGGTGGCGTGATGGCGGACGCGACGTCACCTGCCCTGCCGGCCGAGGCGATCCACGAGGCGCTCGAACGCATTCTCGCCAGCGCGGATTTCAACGTGTCCGAGCGGAATCGCCGATTTCTCCGGCACGTCGTCGAAGAGACGCTCGCGGGGCGGGCCGACCGCATCAAGGGCTACAGCATCGCCGTGGCGGTGTTCGATCGCGATGAGAGCTTCGACCCGCAGGTCGATCCGATCGTCCGGATCGAGGCCAGCCGGCTGCGGCGTTCGCTGGACCACTACTATCTCACCGGCGGCCAGGACGACGCGATCCGTATCACCATCCCGAAAGGCACCTATGTCCCGACCTTCACCGCCAGGGAAGCGGTGGGGCCGACGATCGACCGACCTCCAGTCCCACCACCCCTATCGCCGTCGGACTCGACGGACCTGGCAAGCCCCGCATCGATTGCACCGCCCAAGGTCCACCTTCTTGCGGATAGGCTCAGCCGGCTAGGCCGGTTTCCGCTGAGCGGTATTCTGATCGCGGTCGCAGTCATCGTGCTCGGCGCCGTCTGGCGCCTGGATGCGTTCACACGGCCCAATGCGCAAACCGAGGCGACCATGCGACGCGGCCCGGCGGTGGTGGTGGCGCAGCTTGAGGAGCGCGATCCCGACGCCGCCCGCCTCCATCTCGGGGCCGGCCTGACCCACGAAATCATCGCCGCACTGAGCCGCTATAAGTACCTCTTCGTGTTCGGCGCCGACACCAGCCTCGGGCTCGGCCCGGGGAACAGCACCGACGCCCTCGCACGGCAGCTATCGGCCGATTATGCGCTGTCCGGAAGCGTCAGCGCGACGCCGGACCGAATCCGGCTGCTGGTCTCGCTGATCGACGGCAAGACGGGCCGTCATCTCTGGTCGCAATCCTATGAGAGCCCGGTCGTTCCCGCCCGGATCGTCGACATCCAAGCGGAGATCGCGCGCCGTGTCGTCGACAGCGTGGCACAGCCTTACGGCGCCATCTACGGGGACAAGATCACCGGATTGATCGCCAAGGCGCCGGAGCAGTTCAGTTCCTATGAATGCGTCCTGCTCTTCTATGCCTATTGGCGCCGGACGGAGAGCACCCTCTACCCTTCCGTGCGCAATTGCCTGGAGCGGACGATCGTCGACGACCCGGACTACGCCGACGCCTGGGCCGCGCTGGCCCTGGTCTATGCCGATGTGGTGCGTTTCGGCATACACGCTGATGCCGTGGCCTTCGAGCCGCTTGAGCGCGCGTTGGTGCTGGCGCAGCGTGCCGTCGTCTTGGCCCCCGACGCGCCGCTTGGTTACCAGGCGCAGCACCTCGTGTTCTGGCTGAGGCACGATGTCGAGCAGAGCTTTGCGGCCGCTCGCGCCGGCCTGGCGCGCAACCCGAACAATGCGGAGCTCCTGGCCGATCTCGGAGGCCGTTTGTGCCTGAGAGGACAATTCGCCGAGGGCTTGCCGCTGCTGACCGAAGCCTTCGCCCGCAACCCGGGCCAGCCGACCATCTATCGCCTCGGTTTCTTCCTGGCGCACTACATGGCCGGACAATACGAGGACGCGCTCACCGAGGCCTTGAAGATCGACCAGCGGGACAATCGGTTCACGCATGTGGCCCATGCGATCGCCTATGCCCAACTCGGGCGGAAAGAGCAGGCGGCTGCGGAGGTCGACCTGCTGCTGAAGCTCAACCCCAACTACGGCGACGAGGTCGTGACCGACCTGCAGGCCCGGAATGTGGCGCCGGAGATCATTCGCGCAGTCGTCGCCGGGCTGCGCAAGGCCGGGCTCACCATTCCACAGGCGGGAATTTAGCCGCTTCGCTGGCGCTGGATCGGCCACGGCAACGGTAAATTACCCGCGGTTACCTGCCCAAGCACTGCCGCCGCCGGCACCCTCCCCGCTGACATCGACGTGTGCGGCTCGGCCCGGCGATCATAGATCCCGGTCGGGCCCGTTGCGCCGCTGTCGACCCGACGCGTCGCTCGGAGGCCGTCAATGGACCACGGGGTTTGTTCGATCTCTACCCGCCCCCCTCTCGGGCGGCTCGCTGCGATGGCTGTTGCGGTTCTGACGCTGAGCGCGTCGGTCGTGCTGCCCGTCCGGGCCCAGGACGATGATGCCCCCGCCATCCTCAAAGCGATGGCCGACTACGTGACGAGCCAGAAGACGCTTTCGATCGCATTCGATGCCGATATCGAGGTGATCACGCCCCAGCTCGAGAAAATTCAGTTCACCAGCTCGGGCGAGGTGCTGCTGAGCCGTCCGGACAAGCTGCGCATGCGGCGGACGGGTGGCTACGCCGATGTCGAGCAGTCCTTCGACGGCAAGACGCTCACCGTCTATGGCAGGAGCATCAACGCCTTCGCGCAGCTGGACACGCCCGGGACGGTCGATCAGCTCATCGACAGATTGCGGACCGAGTATTCGGTCTCGGCGCCGGGGGCCGATCTCCTGCTCTCGCGCGTCTATGACGAACTGATGGCGGACGTCATCGAGGCGAAGCACATCGGCCAAGGCGTCATCGACGGCATCGAATGCGAGCATCTGGCGTTCCGCAACCAGGACACCGACTGGCAGCTCTGGGTCGAGATCGGCGAGCAGCCGATCCCGCGCAAGCTCGTCATCACCAGCAAGGCGATCGCCGCGGCGCCGCAATACACGCTGCGCATCAAGACGTGGGAGACGGACGTGCCGGCGGGGGCGGAGCAATTCGCGCTCAAGCTGCCGCAGGACGCCAAGAAGATCGGCATGGATGCGCTGGAACATCTCGACGAGGTCCCGCCCGGCGTCGCGACAGGAGGCCAGCAATGACACCTCTCGCCAGGATTCTGGTTCATATGCCGCTTGTGGTGATTGCAGGCGCGGTCGGCCTCCTGTGGAGCGGCGAGATCTCGCTGAGCCATGGTCCCACGCTGATAACCCAGGCCCACGCCCGCATCGGACGCCCGCTGACGCCGCTGAGCTACGCCGGGGTCGCCCGGCGCACGACACGCCGGGCCGTCGCCGTGGGCGCGGCCGCGGGTGCTGCCGCTGCCGCGCCGGTGGTGGTCGCCCCCGCACCCGCTTGCGTACAGGTCGTGAACGCCTATGGGCAGATCACCTACAGATGCCCATGAGCGACAGCCGACCTCAAGGGTCGGCGACGCGGCGCCACGTCAGTCCAGGTCAGCCCAGCCGGCCCCCGTCAGGTCTACCGGTCCGGCCTGACCCACCTTTTTGACCCATTTTGCATGGAGCGATTGCCGTGATGAATTCGACATCCCAACAGGCCCCTGCCCGCCCTCGGCGGATGATGCAGCTCGGCGCGTGGCTGGCAGCCGCCGCGATGTTGCTTGCGGCGTGCTCGAACCAGGATTCAGGAGGCGCTCCCGCGTCGGTTCAGGGTCGGGCGCCGGATGCCACGGTGGAGATGCATGAGGTCCAGGCCGCCTATATCGGCAGCGGCACAGGCGGCAGCGGCACCGTCTTCTTCCGCGGACGGAGCTACCCGTTCAGGGTCGGCGGGGTCGGCATCGGCGGCATCGGCCTGTCGACGGTCGAAGCCCGCGGCGAGGTCTACAATCTGCAGAGCATCGAGCAGTTCCCAGGGACCTATGCCCAAGGCCGTTATGGTTTTGCCATCGGCACCGCGAGCGGCGGCGATCTCTGGCTGCAGAACGAGAGTGGCGTCGTCATGCATCTGGTGGCCAAGCGGGAGGGGCTGATGCTGAGCCTCGGCGCCGATGCGGTCCAGATCACCATGGGCCGATGACGCCGCGACGCTGACCTGGCGCAAAGCGAGAGAGGAAGCCCGAAATGGCGACGGTCCTTGCCGGCACCGCCCGGCGAGCATGCGCGATCGGCATGTTCACCGGGGTTCTATGGTGCGCAGCCTTCGGCGGTCCGGCCGCGGCCCAGGACATGACTGTGCCACCCGCGAGCGCACCAGCAGGGCCGTGGTTTGTCCGGATCACGCCCTATGCCTGGCTGCCCTCGGTCAGCGGCAGCACGCGGGCGACCCGCAACGTCCCATCGCTGTCGATCGACAAGGACTTCTCCGACATCCTGAGCGATCTCGACTTCGCCGCCATGATCGTCGGCACGGTCCGCTACGACCGGATTGGCCTGCTCGTCGACCTCGACTACGTGTCCCTCAGCGGCGACGGCAACCTGTCCGGCCCCTTCAGGACCCGGTACCACACCAACTTGGAGGCCCTTGTGGCCACGGTCGGCGCCACCGCCCGGGTGGTGGACGAGCCGAAGCTCGGCGTCGATCTCCTGGTCGGCGCCCGGATCCTGAGCCTGTGGGTCGACGGCGACTTCAAGGGCCAGGGCCCCTTCGGCCGCTCGCGCGGCTTCAGCGACAGCGCCACGATCGTCGACGGCCTGGTCGGCGTCCGCGCCGGCGTCGAGCTCGGCGACGGCTTCTCGCTGATCGGCTACGCCGATATCGGCGCCGGCAACTCCGACCTCACCTGGCAGGTGCTCGGCGCGGTCGAATACTCCTTCAGCAACTCGGTCTCCGGCGCGATCGGCTACCGCTACCTCGGCTACGACCTCGGCGGCCATGCGCCGCTCGACGACCTGGCGCTCTACGGGCCGATCCTCGGCGTCACCATCCGGTTCTGACCACGGAGTCAACGGCACCTCCCGTCATCAGATGATGCCGGCCCCGTCAGGCCGGGGGGAAGGCCGGAAAAAGGGAGTGCAAAGCGATGAAACGCAACGGCAGGTGGACCAAGAGCTTTCCGACCGCTTGCGTGGTTGCAGGCGTGGTCGGGCTGCTCTGCGCGCCGCAGTTGACGCTGGCGCAGGATGCGATCACCGAGCCCACACAGAAGACGATCGGCGCACCAGCCAAGAAGGAGATGGTGCCTTCGCTGATCGTGATGAATGCACGCGGAGCCAGCCTCGCAGGGACAACGCTGACGCTGACCGGCGTGGCACCGAACTCGATCGTGTTCGCCGACCGCCCGGTGCGCGCGGCCGGGCACGCGCTCACCGCCCATCTCATGCGCGAGTGGGCGCCCGGGCGCGGGACTTTTGCCAAGGATCCGCCGAACGCCACCGTCTCGATGCTGGCCAGTGACGCTTCCAGAGTCAGCGACGTCGTCGTCGTCCTGAAGGACCCGAAGCTCGACGGCGACACATTGACATTCAACGTCGAGGTCCTGGAGGGCAGCCTGACGGGAGGAGATGGGCCGGCTTCGGTGTTCATCGACATCATCGGCATGCCGTTCACGCCCATGTCGTTCGCGGGCGTCGCGCGCCGCTCCGCGTACCGAGCCGCCTGGTATAGCGCGGCCGCGCCCTACTACCATCCCTACTACTACCGCCCTCCCTGCGGATACTACCCACACCCGCCTTGTTACTAGAATCGAAGCCAGCGGGACTTGGCCCTCTAGCGCCGCGGGGGCCGTAGAAAGCTAGTGAAAATCAAAGGAGAGAGAGACATGCAGCGAGTGAAATGGGCGCTGGCGGCGAGCATTCTCGTCAGTGCAATGAGCGTGCAATCGGTTCTCGCGCAGGACACTGCTCCAAAGCTCACCGAGGAACAGGCACACGCCATCGCCGTCGATGCCTACGTTTATCTTTACCCTCTCATAACGATGGAGGTTACGCGCAAGCAACTCACGAATACGGATAAGGGGCTTGGCGGTGGCCCGATGAACGAGTTTCACAGTGTGCCCGCCTATCCTCCGGCCAGCGACAGGTCCGTTGTCCGCACGAACTATGACACTCTGTACTCGATCGCCTATCTCGACCTGATGAAGGAGCCGGTTGTCGTATCGGTCCCCGATACCGATGGCCGCTACTATCTTCTGCCGATGCTCGACATGTGGACGGACGTCTTCGCTTCGCCGGGCTGGCGCACGACCGGAACGCAGGCGGGAACCTTCCTTGTCACGCCGCCCGGCTGGAGACCGGATCTCCGTGACCGCTTTATCGACGAATTCAAGTTGCCGAAATCCACCGAGCGTATCGACGCCCCGACCCCCTATGTCTGGATCATCGGGCGCACAAAGACCGATGGACCTCCGGATTACGAGGCGGTCAGGAAAATTCAGGCCGGATTCAAAGTCACTTTGCTCTCGGAGTGGGGTAAAGAGCCCAGCCCGCGCAAACTCACGATCGATCCCTCCGTCGACATGAAGACACCGCCGCGCGAGCAGGTCGACACGATGCCGGCCGCGCGCTATTTCGCCTACGGGGCCGAACTCATGGGGCAACATCCGCCTCACATCACGGACCAGCCGATACTCGCGCAAATGAAGAAGCTCGGAATCGAGCCAGGCAAGCCGTTCGACCTTGCGAAACTCGATCCGGTCATCGCAAAAGCGCTCGAGACGGCCCCGCCGGCTGGGCTGAAGCTCATGGAGTGGAAGTTGCCGACGGTCGCGCGCGTCGTCAATGGCTGGTCGATGAATACCGATACGATGGGCGTCTATGGCAATTACTATCTCAAGCGAGCGATCGTCGCCCGCATCGGCCTCGGAGCGAACTTGCCGCAAGACGCCGTCTATCCGCTGAATCTCGCCGACGAGACCGGCAGACCGCTCGATGGATCGAACAAGTATACGATCCATTTCGACAAGGCTTCCCTGCCGCCGGTGAATGCCTTCTGGTCGATCACCATGTATGATCCCCAAGGCTTTGCCTATCCCAACAGTCTCGACCGACAAGCGCTCAGTTCCTGGATGCCGTTCCAATACAACGCAGACGGCTCTTTGGACCTCTACTTCCAGAATGAGAGCCCCGGCAAGGACAAGGAGGCCAACTGGCTGCCATCACCGACGGGCGGGTTCAACGTGACCATGCGCCTGTATGGTCCCAAGAGCGAGGCACTTACTGGCAGGTGGAATCCGCCGCCGATCGTCAAAGTACAAGAGCCGATCGCCTTTACCGCACAGTGACAATAACGCGAAGTGCTGGCTCACCCGAGCCAGCACTCCTGCGACGGCTCTCTGGTGCTCGGTGCCGTCAAATACATGTTCAGCAACTCGATCTCGGGCGCGATCGGCTATCGCTATCTCGCCTACGACTTCGGTGGCCACGCACTGCTCGACGACCTTGCGCTCTATCGGCCGATCGCCGGCGTCACCATCCGGTTCTGACCAAAGGCGGGGACCTTACTGGCCGCGGAACCAAGCCAAGGAGCCAATCAAGATCGGGAGGCTGGAAAGATGAGACATTCCGTTGTTGCCGGACTCGCATTCCTCGTCGCGCAAACAACCATCGCCGCGGCTCAGGTTTCTGACGAGACCGTGCGGTCCCTCTCCGCGCCTGACCGGGTCGAAACGCGCATAGGCACGCTCGAGTTCAAGGATGGCGTGCCGAGCGTCGCGACCGCCCAGACGGTCTATGACACTCTGGCATTCGCGAACGGCCTGGCCGTCTACAACAACAGCTTCCGGGGCGCATCCGCCTACGCGATCCGCAAGGGTTCCACAGCATTGGCGCCGAGGACAACACCGTCCTCATCTTCCCCGAGCTGATGGATTCGAGCTCCCTGTTCCTGACAGGCAACGCAGACACGGTCTACTACATGGCCACCGTCGACCTTTCCAACGGTCCCATGGTGATCGAGCAGCCGCCGATGGGGCTCGGCACGATCAACGACATGTGGTTCTCGTGGGTCATCGATATCGGCTTCCCGGGCCCGGACCGGGGCATGGGCGGCAAGTACCTGCTGGTCCCGCCGGGCTATGACGGACCGCTGCCGGAGGGTGGCTATTTCATCGCGCGCTCGAGCACCAACCACGTGCTCTACGCCGCGCGTGCCTTCCTGACCGACAACGATCCGAAGCCGACGACCGAGCTGATCAAAAAGAACCTGAAGATCTATCCTTACACGCCGGGCGGCTACGGCACGAGCATCGCGACGGCACTGGGGGGCACGGTCAAGCTCGCCGCCAACCCGAAGATGCCCGAGACCAAGTTCATCGAGGCGAGCGGGATGTCCTTCAACACCATCCCGCCAAGCGACTTCTCGTTCTTCGAGATGATCAACGCCAATGTACAGGCGGAGCCGGCCGGCAGCTACGATGTGGAGCTCGCTGGCCAGCTGGCGGCGATCGGCATCGTCAAGGGCAAGGAGTTCAAGCCGGACGAGCGGATGAAGAAGATCTTCTCCGATGCGGCAGCGGTGGGGAACGCCGCCGGCCGCGCGCTGAACTTCCGGTACGCGATGGAGCATCCCGACTGGGCGTACTACCCCGACTCCGGCTGGGGCACCATGCTGTGGCAGGGCGGATACAACTTCGAGACGCCGCCACCGCTCTTCGAGGGCGGCATGTTCAAGCCCTATCCGACGACGGGCGCTCGGACGCTCGATTCGCGGACGGCGTTCTACTACGCCTACACGCTGGACTCGCCGGGCATGATCATGCGCATCCCGAATGTAGGCTCGCAGTACCTGATGAGCTTCCTCGACGCCGAGAAGAAGCCGTTCGACGGCGCCAAGACCTACAAGGTGACGCTGCCCAAGGATATTCCGGCGCGAGCGTTCTGGTCTTTCACGCTCTACGACAACCAGACGCGGTCGATGCTGAAGACGCCGCAGAAGTATCCGCGCGCCGGCAGCCAGAGCTATCCTTCGCCTGCGGCCGAAGCGGCAGCGGACGGAACGACCACGGTCTGGTTCAGCCCCGAGCAGCCTGACGGAGTTCCGCGCGGCAACTGGATCCAGACCGATCCCGAGAAGGGATGGTTCACCATCCTGCGCCTCTACAGCCCGCTCGAGCCCTTCTTCACCAAGGAGTGGCGGCCGAGCGAGATTGAACTGGTGAAATGACCATAAGGCCGGCTGACGTTCGGCCTGCCGGTGATGGTGGAAGGAAGCTGATATTGGGCACGGCCCACGATCGATTCTTCGGCCGCCCGTCAGTCGATCCAGAGCGATGATCCGGATGCCTATCGTCGGCTCCGCGAGGGGGCCGACCTGCCTCTGGCGGGCAGGTCCGGTTTCCGGGTCGCCTTGGTTGAAGCGGATGTCCGGTCCGGAGGAGCCCGGGAGACGTCACAACGTCAGGACAGAGCGGCCGGGCATCTGAGCAATGCCGATCGACGGTCAGAAAGCGGCTTGACCGTCGCCGCATTCAATGGGTCGGGGACACCGGTGCTCGCGGAATTCCCGCCGACAAGCACCGGATCCAGGCTGTCAGCTCGCCTTGCGCGTGCGGCGGGCCTTCGGAGCGGCAGGTTCAGGCTGGGGAGCCGGTGCCGTTGCAGGACGACGCGTCCCGAGCCCGATCGTCTTCGCCAGCGCGCTGCGCTGGCTGGCGTAGTTCGGCGCGACCATCGGATAGTCGGCCGGCAGACCCCAGCGCTCCCGGTACTCGTCCGGCGTGAGATTGTAGGCGGTCTTCAGATGCCGCTTCAGCATCTTCAGCTTCTTGCCATCCTCCAGACAGACGATGTGGTCGGGCGTCACCGACTTCTTGATCGGAACGGCCGGCTGTGGCCGCTCCTTCACCGGCTCGACAGGTTTCCCGAGGCCGCTGAGGGCGTTGTAGACCTGATCGATCAGCGCCGGCAGGTCATTCGCCGCAACATTATTATAAGCCACATGCGCGGCAACGATTTGCACGGTCAGCTTTCGTGTCTCATCTGCCGTCCCCTGTTGCAAGCCGACGGCTGCGTCTCCCGCCATTTCTGTTCTCCTTGGGAATCGATGAGCGACTGTTGTCGCAGCCGCTCAGCAAGTCCAGGATTTTCGGAAGCTCTTACGGGCTATTCACACCTGGATCGCTTCTCCCGCAACAACAGCTTCGATCACGTGGATCTTTTATCGAGAGGTCGACACCGCTCTGTCCGGCAGCTTTCCGAGGCCTTGGAGATCGGCGAGGATGGAGCGCAAGGGCGACCACGGGAATTCCTCGTCATCGCAGCCCGACATAGGGAATGGTGAGCCGGGTGGAAGCTAAAGATTCTCGATGATTCAAGAGATTACCATCTACAAACCTCAGTCTTAGGCCTACGACAAGTCAATGGGTTGGAGGCGCATTTCCAAACCGGACCACCTATCGAGACCGTCGCCTCCCGCCTCTATCCGCCGCCTCCCCAACCGTGGCTGCCGCTGCGTTGTAATCCGGTCTGCAGATGCATGCCGCACCTATTATAGCTGCGCCCCAAGTCACTCCAGGCGCACCCAGATCAGCGCAGGTTCAAATCGGGGACCCGCAACCAACGATTCTTGCGGTTGGTCGAGAGTACGGTCCCGCGGCTTGCGGCATAGGATAGAGGCTCACTACAAGGCCCGCGCGGCCGGCCAGACCGCGTCTCGAACCGAATTTGGACCGGGCAGCAGCCCGAGGGAATCCAGGGTGTCTGATCGCCTGCTGCTCCTGGATCACCGTTTCGTCGAGCGGTCTTGCGCCGTAGGTGAGCCGGCGCAGCGCGATCTCCAGCGCCGACGCGTCGAGGCCCAGTAGTCGGCACCCAACACGCGAAAACTCTCGTAGCCGTCAGCCAACATCTTCAAAAGACGACGGCCGCCCCAAGGGGCGGCCTCATGAAACACTTACCCAACGGCTGCGATCACGCAGCTTTCAGCACGGCCTCCGTAATTTGGCGGTCGTCCTCCAAGCTGCGGACCGGGCGCAGGTCCTGCTTCTGCAGCTCGCCATGGTAGGCACGCACCGCTTCATCCGGCGGAATCGTGCCATCGGCCACCTGGCGCATCAGAACGAGAAGCGCCAATGGCGCCTCGGCCAGGTTGATTTTGCGCCCGAACAGAGCGAGGCGCGCACCATATCGCTCGGCCTGGCTCACCAGCTCGAAAGTGTCGCGCGTGGTGCCGGCTCCGCCGCCGAGCACGCCGATGACCAGATCAGGATCGTAGCTCGCAAGTTCCTCCAACGCTTTGGGACCATTGTAGGCGATCTTCAAGAACTGCGGCCGATCGGCCTTGGTGACCCCGGCCAGTGATCGCAAGATGCTGTCGTTGATGAACTCACCGATCTGTTCGCGGCTGAGGCCGCTCTCGATGTTCGGGTTGAACACCTCATAGAAATACTTGAAGCCGTTGGCAGCAGCCTCCTTGCGGAACGCCGCGAACTCTTCCAGCGCCCGGGCGTCTGCCTCGAGGTCATTCAGGAAGGTCACGGAATAGAGACCGAGGTCGGTTCCGGTGACCGGAGCTCCGGGTGCGGGCTCCAGGGTGCCCGTCATGATGCGTGAGATGCTGACCGTGCGGAAAGGGCGCGACGGGTGTTTCGGATAGGCGCCGTGACGCACGCCGCCCCAGCAATCGGTCGTGTCGTTGGCGCGGATGGCCGGCTTGACCTGGCTGCCGGCAAAGGCTCCACGCTCATGCAGAAGCTCCAGGTTGGAAGCGGAGACCAGCATGATATCGACGATATCCTGGTCGATGATCGCCTGGATCTGGTCGAGGAATTCAGCGCGGGTCCGCTGCCGCGCCACGCCACCGCTCCGGTCGAAGCCGGTGCATGTGACACCCGACCCCATATCGCCGTCCTTCGCGTCCGCGATGATGAAGTCGGACCGGGTGTAGCGTCCGGCACGGATGTTCTGGAGCTTCCTGTCTAGGCGTAGCACGAGCTTCCTCCGATCGTCTGTGGTGTGGCTGGCGACCTTGCATTGGCCAAGGTCATCGCCGTTCACCACACAAGAGAGCATCGCTTTCCATATCATGTCAAATTTTATCATCCTTCATCAATGGTCCTCCGCCGGAGCACCTAGCGGCACGGTTGCGCCAAATTTCTATATATCTTTGATTTCGCAATATATTTGCAACAGATTCCTCGGCGAGCTAGATCGACTCTGATCAAATGCCGGCCCAAAACTTCTCCACTTGACGTCAATCCGAGTCTATGTGATAGATTTTGGAAGATATTGAAAGATGACGGCACATCGCTGCGCGATGTTGAGGGAGGGCCAAGCATGACGACAGGCGGCGCATGGCGGAGCGCATACCTGGGCTTGATCTCTGAGCTGCCATCGCTCGCGGCGCGCGCGCGGATCACGATCTGCGGTATGAGCGCATGCGTCGACGCTTGCATCGCGCTCAGCGACGTCGCTCCGCTCCTGCAGTCACGGCTTCCTGAGGCCGCCGCCAATTTCCTGGCCATGCTCAAGGAAAGGGCCGCAAGGGGAATCGGTGGTGAAGTGCGTGTCGACTGGCCCGGCGGACCGGCTTGGCTGTCCGAGCGGCTCAAGCTCCGATACGCCCTGGGCGGCACGGGACCTCAGGCGGCGTGGGTTCTGAGCGCGATTGAAGCCCCGGCCATATTGGCGCTGCAGGATCGCAGCGCCCACATGCTGTCCCAGCTGCCGCCCGGCGTCCTTCTGGCGGAACGAGGCGGGACGGTGCCGGCCCGGCAGGCTGCCCCGTGCGGCGAAAAGCGGCCGGACATCTTCATCTTCGAATACACGGCGGGCATGCCCGTCGGCGATGCCATCCCGCCGAGATCCTCGCGGATCATCGTCCGTTTCAACGATCCGGGGCTGGAGCAGGACGGCGACTTCGACGCCCTCACACCGGCGATGGCCCGCTCCGCCGGGGCCGGCCTCGTCTCCGGCTTCAATTGCGAGCCGGCCGAGAGATTGGATGCCGCGATCGACCGGGTTTTCGCGCTGTGTCGAGCCTGGCGCAGCGCCGGGTTGGAAAACGTCCATCTCGAACTTGCCGGCTACGACTCGCCGGCCGCCCGCGATCGCGTTCTCGATGCCGCAGCCGGGGTCGTCACCTCGATCGGAATGAGCCAGTCCGAACTGCTGGCCCTCGATCCGGAGGGCGATCCCCCTCATGGGGCGATGATGGCCCTCGGCGATCGGCTCGGCCTGGATCGGGTGTGCGTGCACGCCGACCATTGGGCAGCCGCCGTGTCCCGCGGCGATCCGGAGCGCGAACGCCTGGCCCTGATGACGGGTTGTCTGCTGGCGGCCTCGCGCGCGGCGGCGGGCGTGCCCGTTCTGCCGAAGGCGCTCGACCCGGAGGCCCGGTTCCACGAATTGCCCTTCGCGGCTGAGGCGCGGAGCAAGGCTTGGAGCTTCGTTGCCTGCCCCTCCCCCCATCTCGGCTCGCCGGCCACCACTCTCGGGCTCGGCGACAGCTTCACCGCCGGCTGCCTGTTGGTCCTGGGACAGGCGCAACCGGGGAGCCAAGACCCGGCCGATCGCTCGGCGATTCCGAGCGCAGCCGCAATGGGCGCCAACGCCCGATAGCCGCCGATCGGCGGCCGTTCAAACGAGGAGGAAACGATGAGTCTGGCGAGATCGATGCTTCTTGGGGTGGCGGCGCTGCTTGCCTCCGCCCATGCCATGGCCGAGACGACGCTGACGATCGCGACTGTCAACAACAACGACATGATCGTGATGCAGAAGCTGTCCCAGGAGTTCCTGGCGCAGAATCCGGACATCAAGCTGAATTGGGTGGTGCTGGAGGAAAATGTCCTGCGCCAGCGGCTGACGACCGACATCGCCACGCATGGCGGGCAGTATGACATCCTGACAATCGGCCTGTTCGAGGCGCCGATGTGGGGCGAGCGCGGCTGGCTGGTGCCGTTCGACAACGTGCCCGCCGACTACAAGCTCGACGATGTCCTGAAGTCGGTGCGGGACGGCCTGTCCTTCGACGGCAAGCTCTACGCCCTGCCGTTCTACGCCGAAAGCCAGATGACCTTCTACCGCAAGGACCTGTTGGAGAAGGCCGGCGTCACCATGCCGGACCAGCCGACCTGGCAGCAGATCGGCGAGATCGCGGCGAAGGTGAACGACCCCGGGCACGGCGTCTACGGCATGTGCCTGCGCGGCAAGCCCGGCTGGGGCGAGAACATGGGCCAGATCACGCCCGTCGCCAACAGCTACGGCGCCCGCTGGTTCGACATGGACTGGAAGACGCAGCTCGATACGCCCGAGTGGAAGGAGGCCCTGACCACTTATGTCGACCTGCTCAAGAAGTATGGCCCGCCCGGCGCCGCGTCCAACGGCTACAACGAAACCCTGGCGCTGTTCGCCAGCGGCAAATGTGCCATGTGGGTAGATGCGACCGTCTCCGCCGGCTTCCTGTCGGATCCAGCCCAGAGCAGCGTCGTCGGCAAGGTCGGATATGCCCATCCGCCCTACGGCAAGTTCAACAAGGGCAACCACTATCTGTGGTCATGGGCGCTCGCCATTCCGGCTTCGTCCAAGGCGCCTGACGCCGCCAAGAAGTTCGTCTACTGGGCGACATCCCAAGAGTACATCCAGCTCGTCGCCAAGATCTCCGGCTGGGCCACGGTGCCTCCGGGCACCCGCGAATCTACCTATCAGAGCAAGGAGTACCTGGACGCGGCTCCCTTCGCCAAGCTCACGCTGGAAACCATCCAGACCGCCAACATGACCGATGCCACTCAGGAGAAGGTGCCCTATCGCGGCATCTCCTTCGTCGGCATTCCCGAATTCCAGGGGATCGGCAACACGGTCGGACAGACCTTCGCCGCGGTGATCGCCGGGCAGAAGACCGTCGACGAGGCGCTCAAGGAAGCGCAGGCGACGACGGAGCGGACCATCCGCCAAGCCGGCTACTCGAAAGACTGAGACGGCAAGCGGCCCGGAGACGTAAGCCGGGCCGCCTTCTCCCGGTATGGGGCGGAGCACGCCGCCTGACGATTGGAAAGGCTCATGTCATTCAAAGGTTCTGCAGGCCGGAGCGGAGTGGCGCTGGACACGCACCCGCTGCTCGCTCCCTCCGTTCTCGTTCTCCTGCTCTGGATGATCGTTCCGCTGGCGCTGACGCTGTGGTTCTCGCTGCAACGCTACAACCTGCTCAATCCGATGCGCACCGGCTTCGCCGGCTTGAACAACTACCTCTATCTCCTGGAGGACCCTGGCCTCTTCAATGCCGTCTGGCACACCGTCACGCTGGTGGGCGGCGTGCTGGCGGCGACCATCGTCATCGGCATCGCCTGCGCGGTTATCCTAAACCAGCCTTTCGCCGGCCGGGGGATCGCACGGCTCCTGTGCATCGCGCCCTTCTTCGTCATGCCGACGGTCAGCGCGCTGGTCTGGAAGAACCTGCTGATGCATCCCGTCAACGGGCTCTTCGCCTGGATCTCGCGCACTCTCGGCCTGCCGGTGGTCGACTGGTTCACCGATTGGCCACTGACCTCGATCGGCATCATCGTCGCATGGCAATGGATCCCATTCGCCACCTTGATCCTTCTCACCTCGCTGCAGTCGCTCGATCATGAGCAGGTCGAGGCGGCGCGCATCGATGGGGCCAAGCCGACTCACATCTTCGCCCACATCACGCTGCCGCACCTCTATCGGCCCATCACCATCGTGGTGATGATCGAGACGATCTTCCTGCTGTCGGTTTTCGCAGAGATCCTGGTCACGACAGCGGGCGGGCCGGGCGACGCGTCCACCACCCTGCCCTTCCTGATCTACAAGACTGCGATGCTCGACTGGGACATCGGCGGGGCCTCTGCCGGCGGCGTCTTCGCCATCATCCTGGCCAATGTCGTGGCGTTCTTCCTGGTGCGCACCATCGCCCACAACCTGGAGCGCTGAACGATGGCGCCTCGTCTCGGCACCCGCGTCGCCTGGGCCGTGTCCGGCTGGGGCGTCAGCCTGCTCATGGCCTTCCCGATCCTGTGGATGGCTCTCGCCGCCTTCAAGACGGAGACGGAGGCCATAGCCACACCGCCGCTTCTGCTGTTCACTCCGACGCTGGACAACTTCTCCGCTGTCCTGGAACGCGCCGACTACCTGCACTTCTTCATGAACAGCATCGCCATTTCCGGCGGGTCGACGCTGCTCGGCATCGGGTTGCCCGCAGCCTACGCGCTGGCGTTCTTCCCGGGCCCGCGGTCGAAGGACATCCTGGTCTGGATGCTGTCGACCAAGATGATGCCGTCGGTCGGCGTGCTCGTGCCGATGTACCTGATGTTCAAGAGCGCCGGGCTGCTCGACACGCGGATCGGCCTGATCGGGCTCTACATGCTGATCAACCTGCCGATCATCGTCTGGATGCTGTTCACCTTCTTCCGGGAGGTGCCGAAGGAGATCCTGGAGGCGGCGCGCATCGACGGCGCCCGGCCGCTGCAGCAGTTCTGGCGGCTGTTGTTGCCCCTGACCGCGCCCGGCATCGCCTCTACCGCCCTGCTCTCCATCATCCTGGCCTGGAACGAGGCGTTCTGGAGCATCAATCTGTCCGCCTCCCAGGCGACACCCCTCACCGCCTTCATCGCCTCCTTCTCCAGCCCCGAAGGGCTGTTCTGGGCAAAGCTGTCCGCTGCCTCGCTGCTCGCCATTGGTCCGATCCTGGTCTTCGGCTGGTTCAGCCAGCGGCAGCTCGTGCGCGGCCTGACCTTCGGCGCGGTCAAATAGGGCCGCCTCGGATTTCCCGTCTCACCATGCAAGGAATGCCTCGATGTATCTCGGCAAATATGACCTGGCCGGCCGGATCGCCTTCATCACCGGCGGCGGGCGCGGCATCGGACTGGCGGCCGCGGACGCCCTGCTGGAAGCGGGCGCCGGGGTCGTGATCTCCGACCACGACCCCGGGGTGCTCGACTCCGGCCGTGCCGAGCTGGCGGCCAAAGGCCGCGAGGTCGACACGGTCCTGCTGGACGTCACCGACGCCGATGCCGTCGGCCGCGTCGCCAGGGACGTCAACGACCGGCACGGGGCCGTCGACATCCTCGTCGCCAATGCCGGCATCGCCTGGCCGGACACGCCGGGCGAGTCCATGGCCGACGATGTCTGGCGCAAGGTCGTCGATGTCGACCTCAACGGCGTCTACTGGTCTTGCCGCGAGTTCGGCCGGCCGATGCTGGAGCGGGGCCGCGGGTCGATCGTCACCATCGGCTCGATGTCGGGGCTGATCTCCAACAAGCCGCAGCGGCAGGTGCACTACAACGCGGCCAAGGCGGGCGTGCACCACCTGACACGATCGCTCGCGGGTGAGTGGGCGGAGCGCGGCGTCAGGGTCAACTGCGTCGCGCCGACCTATGTCGACACGGCGATGTCCCGCGGCGGCTTCACCGATCCGGTCCTGTTCCCGGTCTGGATGGAAAACACGCCGATGAAGCGCGTCGCACGGGCCGACGAGATCGCCTCGGCCATCCTGTTCCTTGCGACCGACGCCTCCAGCGCCATGACGGGATCCTTGCTGGTCGTGGATTGCGGCTACACGATCTGGTAGGTGCCGGCGGCGGGGTTGCCGAGTTGCGGCAGGCCTCGCCTTTCGGCAGTGTGTCGGGCCGAACCATCCGTGGGACCGTGTCGATGCAGACCCCGACCAAGCGCGTCGAGATCATTCCGGCCAAGCGCCGTGCCATGATCCTGGACCATCTGCGCGTCAACGGGGCGGCGTCGATCCAGGAGCTGGCGGATGCGATCGGTGGCTCGCAGTCCACGATCCGGCGCGACCTGGAGCATCTGGTGGAGGGCGGCTATCTCGAGCGGACGCATGGCGGCGCCCTGCTGCTGCAGCCGCTCCGCGCGTCGTTCGAGCGCGAGACGTCCCTCAACGCCCAGCTCCGCCACGCCCAGAAGGCCGCGATCGGCGCCGAAGCGGCCCGGCGGCTGAACCCGCATGAGAGCGTCATCTTCGAAAGCAGCTCCACCGTCATGGAGGCGGTGCGCGCGGCTTCCGGCCGGAATCTGCCGCTGACCGTCGTCACCAACAGCCTCGAAATCGCGCTGTTCAGCGCCCAGGTCCAAACCTGGCGGGTGATCATGCCGGGCGGGACCATCCGTCCGGGGTTCAGCGCGCTGGTGGGCGAGCCGGGCGAGAGCTTTTTCGCCACGGTGCATCCGGATGTCCTGTTCACCGGGGCCTGGGCGGTGACCGGCAATCTCCTGACCGACGCGACCCTGGAGGTGGCGTCGCTGAAGAAGGCGATGGTGCAGTCGGCCCGGCGCACCATCGTCCTGGTCGACAGCTCCAAATTTGCCGCGCCGGCCTTCAGCACCTTTTGCGAGCTCTCCGCGATCGACGAGGTGATCACCGACGACGGGATTTCGCCCGAGCATCTGGCCTCGCTCCGCTCCTTCGATGTGAAGGTGACCGTCGTCAGCACTCGGGAGGCCGAAGCGCCTTCGGCCACGATGTCCAGCCGTACCGGCTGACCTGCAGCGAGTGCCTATCTGATCCGTATCTGAGCATGAGGGGGTGCCCAAGCGGCACAGGCCAGTGTCACTTCCCCTTCCGTTACATCGGCCAAGTGTCCGCCACCCGATATCCCTGAGGCCATGGGTCGCTCGGGTCGAGCATGTGCTGATGCGTGCCCGTGACCCACGCGCGACCGCCGATCTGGGGGCGGATGGCCTGTATGTCGCCGACGCTGGTCGTTCCGAGAATCTTGCCGTTGAACTCCGACTGGATGATGGAAACGCCGGTGAAGCTATCCCCTACGGCCATTTCACCCTTTGCATGTAGAAGCGCCATGCGGGCCGAAACCGCGGTCCCGGTCGGGGACCGATCGAGTTTTCCGGGCTGGATCGACACGACGGATTTCGCCCGCAGCCCGTTTCCATCGCGGGTGAGCGCGCCGGCGAACGGTGTTCAAGTGGCGTCTTGCCGAACTCGGGGTGATCGGGATCCACGGCGCCTCGGAGCTGCCGTCCTTCGTCGCCGTCGATGTCGCCGCCAGCCCGGAACCCATGCCGGAGCGGAAGACCGAGGAGGCAGCGGCGCTGGTCGAGCCGCCGCCGCGGCCCTCGTCGCGCCAGCTGCGGCCCCAACTCGGAGAGGAAAGCGGCCGATCTGGCGAAGGCACCTGCGATATCGATCCCGTGCGACGTGACCATTGGTTCCGAACCAAATGCGCCGCTGAATCCGCACACCCGTATCATTGAGCCCTGTTCGACGCGAGGCTCTCCCCATCTCTGCAGCCGGTCAGAGGAGTGAACGATTCCCAGAGGCATGGCCAGAGTTGCGCATCACAGATGCTCCTGGTACCCACGTCGACGGTGCGGCAGCGTGGAAGGACATGCGGGGACCGCGAACCGTGCAAAGGGCGGGTTCTGTTGCCGTCGCAAGGAACCACGAGACGGCACCTTTGGGCCAGAACAAAGCCGGTATCAAGCCCGGTCCGCGGCAGTCTCCCCTCGCTAACTAATCGGCGGCTCCGGACGACGCTTACGCCGCTGTGCTTTTAAGCGCGACGAGAAGCACTGTGGTCCGAGCATCAATGCTCACGTTCATATGTACCGAATGGACCGGCGTATGCCGGTGACCTGCACCGAGTTGATGCAATCGGTGATGCAGCCGGTGATGGGCTAGCTCGAGGGCTGCCCTCATCCGAGTTTGCCGAGCCTCGTCGCCTTTCGGGGCAAGAGTATCAAGATAGGCTATCGATCCCTCGATTTGCGCAAGAACAGCCACTGCATCCGACGTTGCGAATATCGGCTTATCTCCAACTTCGATATAGACGGCACTGGTATGTGCTGCAATGTCCCCGTCACGTCCACAGACGCTGCCGCGAACGCGGACTGCCAGCCAACAGGACTCCGTAACTTGCAGTGTGTGGTGCCCTCGGCAGGATAAGGTGTCGCGGCGAACTTCATCAACGACCATTCCATTACGGATGAGTTCCACCCGCTTCGCAGGAACACTGACGGATTCTATCCGCCATTCGATCGTGATCGCACCACCTCCGGTGGGCAACTCTACCTTGGTTCCAGGGGGCCTACCTTCGACCGTCATCCTGACGAGCGGTCCGACTGTCACGAATGTGTCGCCTCCGCGCACTGCATCCATCCAGTCCTTGTAGGTGAAATCTCGTGTGCCCAGGTGCGCGTATGTGCGGATGCCTCCAAGGAGCGAAGCGGCATCCATCTTGTCGGAACCCGCAACCAGCGGGAGGTGATAGCCGATGTTAAGATAGCGATACCAATCGGCAAGACTGAAGCTGCTGATCTGCCATCTTCTTGGATTAAAGGTCATCATCTCGATTGCATCCACCAGACCGAGAACGATGTCTGCCGCGCGCTCTGCCTGGGGGTTCGGCGCGTGCGGCGATACGACCAGCCCCCCCTGTTGACGGCAGCGCTCTGCCCAGCCTGCCATTGTGGTTTCCAGCATGTCACCGATGGCGGCCTCATCGGGGCCGCCGGCAGACAGTGGAGCGATCATCTCGCCTTCATATCCAAGAAGGGAGATGTGTCCGAGCACCTGCATGCGGTTCTCGGTGCCGACACGAACGAGGAATTCGCCATCCCCGCCGAAGTCTTTGGCGCCCAAGGTTGTTCGGCCGTCAAAGTCTCCGACGTTGCTGTACATTTCACCCCACTGAGCCGCAAGCAAGTTGACGACGTTGACCCCCTCCGCTTGTCCTTCGAGAAGAGCGGTTTGAGGACTCAAGAAATGTACATGCGTGTCGGAGGTCACCCATCCTTGCTCGCGCCAGCGGAGCACCTTTTCCAGTTCGAAGGTGACGATCTGTGTGCTCACATCGACTTCGATGATGCGCCGCAGAGGGCGCACCTCGTGACCTCGCGTTATTTCGACAAACACGGGCCCAAGCGGAAGGTCTATGGAGCAACTTCCATCCACATAGGCGTACTGGTTCAAGTCGTTGGCGAATTCCGCAGAGTAGTCTTCGAACCAGCCGGTATTCACCTTGCGATGATGTCCTTTGGGAGGAAGATATTCCCCATGAGCGCCATGTACATGCAAGCGTGCTGCGACAGGTTGGCCGGTGCTCTTCTCGACTATGCGGAATGTGACGGGCCGCGTGGCTGGCGCGATAGCCACAGCATCCACCGGAGTGTCATCAGGTATACGACACTCCTGGAGCAGACGAAGATCGTGCATGGATAGGCTGCCGTCCTCGGTCTTTAAATAAAGCCTTGCGTCGGGATGTGCAGCATACTCGATAATCACGTCCTGATTGGATCGTATCGGCTGCACATCGTGGAGATCGCTTAGCCATTCTGATCGCGAGTACTCAAGTGCGGCGCGGGCAGAAATCACGGCTCCCAAATCGATGCCGATCTGATCGGCGCGATCGTCGGTGTCGAGTTCTCCGAGTGCATTCAGCCGAACTCCGCGAGGCAAGCGCAATCTAAGCTTGCGACGGCTATGAAGACGCAGCGGATGCTCGACAAGCTTGGTCGTGCTTACGGCATAGATCGTCGAAGTCTCGGCTTCGGCTCGCAGCTGCAAGCTTGTAATTATCTTGCTTGGATCTGGATTGGGTAGCGCATACAGCCAGAGGTTCTCAGCCAGATTGCCATAGAGGCGTCCCGAATTCGTGCGGCATTCAGCATAGCCGTAGCTACGGTCAGGTGCGCGCCCGAGCACCAGATCCTCCCCGTGGGCCGCAATGACGCTCTCGCCCCACGCCGGCACCGCCGCGAACGGGCTGGCCCCCCAAGTGATATGTCGTTGCTGCAGTCCAAATCGCCGCAACACAGGGACGTCAACCTTACTCCCGTCACGACATCTATACGCAGACGAAGAACTTACCGGACGGAACGCCCGTCGAACTGCACATCGGCTCAAAGATAGCAGGGGATTAGAATTGCCCTAGCTGACGCGGCGCTCGCTTTTCATGGGACTCCGCACAGGGCGCGTTGATGTCGACCGTTCGACTACCGCCGTCCGCTTTCCGCCCGTTACTGCCACCCTGGCCCGGCTCGGGTGCGCCGTTTCCGGCCATCGCCGCAGCTTCTCGAAATCAGACGCGGCCCTGGTTAGCTTTCCGAACAGTGCGAACGCAAACTCTGGGTCGCCGAAACGCGATCAAGTCGGACTGACCGGCGCCACAGGCTCTCGTCCAAGGGGCGGCCTCGCCAGGACCGGCACGGTGGAATCGTCCAACGGCCATTGTACGATTTCCACCGCCAGCTCGTCTCAACGGCGCCATGACCGGCCATCACGTCGCGTCCCCGATACGGACATTGTCCAAACGGGCCGCTTCGACCCCTGGCGGACCTACCTCGCCAATTCCCGTAGCCACGGAAATCTGAAGAACGCTTCTCGTGCTGCGGCTTTCGGATCATTGAAGTATGAGGCTGATGAAGGTATTTCGGCCCACCCTTCGGCGATCAGCCTGCCTTCATAGAATTCGGAATATCGCCTTTCCGCTCTCAGGACATAGAGTCCGTTACGCCGGACCACGAGAACGCGGCGGTCGCCGGCCGTGCTCAGCAGCTCCATCGTAACGTCCGGCTCGTCCATGTCTGCTGATCTCCCAACCCAAGCGCCGCTATTTCACGAGGAATGGGAAAGCCCTGCAAGCCTGAGGCCTCTCCCGTCCCTGTCGGGATAGCCTGGCTGAAGGGCGCCGTATGCGGTCATTGTGCCAGCGGCCCAGGACCAGACATCGTCCGAGTCGGCCGGATCCGGACCTGGCCGACTCGGCGCGACGACAGGTGTCCCGAAACCCGGCCTCGTCACATCAGCTCCTTCCAGCGCTTAAAGGCGCCGATTCCGCACCCGCGCTGCCATCCTTGAGCCCCCAGGCGAAGCCACTGGTTCTTAAGGCTCCTGGTAGACGCCCCTTCGTTTCGGGAGAGGAACTTGGAGAATTGCCGTTTCAGCACAGATCGCCTCTCGTCGCCGAGCTGGGAAATGTGCAGGCGTGCGCCGGCGTCGAAATCCGGGAAGACCAGGATCCAGTCCTGGTGGAACCACGACGCGAAGCGCTCCAACTCCGATGCCTGGGCCAGGGGACCTGCTCCGATGCCGCCGCGCCCCTGTGCGGGCCCCTGTGGCGCGGGACGATCCGGCCGCCGGCGGACCGCTCACCATTGGACTCGGCCCTTGCGGACTATGCTGCGCCGGATGTCGCCCCTATCCATCGAAGCTGCTCCAGAAAGCGGTTGAAGCGCGGCATCACCTCCTCGGGGCTGACCTCGCGACACCATTGCCGAGCGACAATCGCGGTATCGAGGTACCGAAACTCGACTTTCGCTGATTGAAGAGGCGAGACCCGGAGGTACGGCCCAGAGTATGGAAGCGTGTCGGTTTGCTGGATGCAGAGATCGAACATCGATGTCCAGCCGAACAGCCGGTTTCCATGCGGCATCGTTTCGATGTGAGCCGCGAGGTCACCGACAGCTTGGATCGCTTGTCGAGCCGCGCTGTCGCCGGCATTTACCATCAGGTGTTGCCGATAATGGTTGACGATGGAGGACCAGCGCTGGCTCATCAGTTCATGGTGTCGTGGTCGGCCGAGCGCGTCAAACTGATCCGCTTGGACATTCGCTCCATCCGTTCCTGACTTGGAAGACATCCGCTTTCTGCGCTGCCTCCGGGCGAGACTAGGCCGATGCGCCACAAGCAGACGTTGCCTCGGCGTCCCAATAGCGGACGGGCGTCAGATCAGCCGGCTTTCGCTTTTGCCGGACGGCTGGCCTGCAGGAGGTGCGCCAAAGCCGACTAGCATCGGTTCCTCAATAGCGGACGTTCCCGGTTAGCCGGAGCCGGCGCTTTCCGGACGGGTCTCGAGAAGGACCAGCGTGACTGCCGACGCAAGCCACGGCATGCTCGCCCGCGCCTTCACGCTCTTACAAAGTGATCGGCTGGCCGTCCCGTCCAGTGCGATACCCTCCGTTGGCTGAGGCCGGAAATCTTGGTCTGGGAGACAAATGGTGACCGACGATCTGGCAGCGCCTTCCGGCCTGCTCCGCACCTTCATCGCCGACGAGGACGCCGCCTTTGCGATAAGGCGAAAGTTCGGATCCTTTTGGACGACACATCATCACCGGATCGGCCCCCTCCTGACCAAGGCCGCGCATCACCTCTCTCCCGACGAGCGGACGAGGCTCTATTTCCACGCGCTGCGCCGGGGGAACCTGCCTGCCGTTCCCGATGAGGAATTCGCGCGCTTCCTCTCGGCCTATCGGGACCTTCTGCCCATCCTCGACGATCTGTCCGCCAACTCCCTCGATCGGCTCTGCGGACTCTTCTGCTTCGGCTTCGACCCGGACGGCGAGCTTCCCGCCGGCACGACGAAGACCGCCAAGACCTTCAAGCTCCACCTGAAGACGCTCGACCAGACGCAAAAATACACGACCCTGCCGGCGCAGCGCGACAAGCTGGAGAAATTCGTGCCGTTCGTCGGCGAGGCCCCGCGTATTCTGGAGACGCTCCGGCATCTCGGCTATCGCCATGATCGGCGATTCGGAGAGGCGAGCTACAGATACACGGATCTGCGCTTTTGGGGCTTCGTCCTGATCGCCCTTATCGCGGAGGAGACGCGGACAAGGGTCCTGCGCGACATGCTCGACGAGTCCTACGACATTCCCAAGCGGGACGAGCACCTTTCCATTCTCGACGAAACGGTTCAGGCGGTCCTGCCACATGCCGCGGACGACGCAGAATTCTCCGAGCTTGCCGCACGGCTTTCCGCGCGCGAGATGGCGCGCCGAGAGGTGACGGAGTCGGTCGCCTGGGCCCGTACGCTGTCGCTGCCTTTCGCACCCGACGAGGACTGGGTCGTGAGGATCGTCCTGCATGCGGAGCACAATCCGCGAAAGCTCTCCTATCGGCCCGATCTCGCTCTCGAGATAAGGCCCGATCCTACTTGGCCATGGCAACTCCGCGTTGACACGGAACATGGGCTTTTCTCGGAGAGGGCGGGCCGTGTGACGCAGAACGACATGGGGTTCGACCCGCTCGGCGAGGGCAAGCTCCTGTCCTTCCCTCGATGGCTGCGGTCAACACGCGAGAAGCACGGCCTTTCCTTCGTGCTCGCCGACCTGAAGAACATCAGCTGCGGACGCAAACGCAAGGCCGTTAAGATCATCGCGGACTGGCTGGCGGGCTGAGGCGAAGAGGCTCGACGATTGGGCAGGATTACCAATTGCACCGAACGAAGAAGCACTTGGCCTCCAATGCAAGGGCAAGAACCGACCAAAAGTGCACTGTCTCCATGATTTGTCAGACCTGCCGGGCGCCAGGCCGGAGGGCGCCAACAGCAGTCACTGCGTACGAATCTCGAAAGCGGTCGGCTGCCGGGACAGCCGCCCCTTTGGCGCAATCCGGCTGTCTGGTAACAATCATCGATGCTTGTGACGGTACCGAAGGCGTTTGTGTACCTCACGCGCTACGCGCGTGATCTGCTTGTCTTGGCGCACCCTGACCACCCTGATGCGGGGCTACAGGTGCCAGCCGGCACAGTCCAGAGGGGAGAGAGCCCGGCAGAGGCGGCCGCCAGGGAACTGCTTGAGGAAACTGGGATAGGACGGGCCAGGATCGTCAACTTCCTCGGCGAGGCCCTTGACGACATGCGGCTGTTTGGTCGGCAGGAGCTACACCGCCGCTTCTTCTATCACGCGACTTTCGATGACGTCGGCCCGGACCGGTGGTTTCATTGGGAGGAGCATGGAGGGAACTCGCCGATCCGGTTCGAACTGTTCTGGTGGAATTCCCTCCATGGCCTTCCGGGCTTGACGGCGGGGCACGGCGATCTCCTTGCTCGCCTCCCGATGTTCTCTCGTGGTCCTTGACGGTCGCAAGGCCTCTCTCCCACCTGTGCACCAGGCTGGAGCGCGCCACATCCGGACATAGCAGCGGAGTCTCCGAATCGGACATTGCTTGAATCCGCAGATCCGGCCCATTCCGGCCAACCGGATCCCCGAACCTGCCCAAAACCGGCCATTGCAGCCGGCTCCCAGAGCGGACGTGATGGCAGGTCCTTCCAACGGGATTTCCTGTGGCGCCGCGTGAGAAGCAGCCGTCGACGATATTGATATTGCGTCTCCTTGCCGGTCCTCTGGCGACTCTCGTACTTCAGTCACCGGCCGCGTGAAATGGCTCAGGCGCTGCGAAGCACCTGAGCCATCTGCCGCTACAGCACGAAGTCGCCGGCGACTAGGCCGGTGGCGCTGACGACATTGATCTGCATGTCGGCCACCTTGTCGCCGTTCAGGTCGGCCAGAACCATCTGCACGCCGCCGCTGGCCACCACCCGCAGCTCGTGCCCGGCTCCAGTGAAGGCACTCCCACCGAGGAAGGTGAAAGCGGTGTTGCCGTTGCCGGCATTGCCGTCGGCATCGATGGCCGAGAGGTCGATCCGGTCGCCCTCGGCATGCGAGAAGTCGTTGATGCTGTCGCGGACGGCAACGGTGCTGTCGCTGGCTACCGTATAGACGAAGCGGTCGGCGCCGGCGCCGCCCTTCAGGGCATCCGCCCCGCCGCCTCCGACCAGCACGTCGTTCCCGGCCATGCCCCACAGCGCATTCGCCCCGGCATTACCGGTGATGGTGTCGGCATAGGCCGAGCCCATCACATTCTCGATGCTGCTGTAGGTGTCGCCGGTGGCGTCGCCGGCGCTGCCCGTGCCGGTGGCCAGGTTGACCGTCACCGCCGCCGTCGCTGCATCGTAAAGGGCGATGTCGGTGCCGTTGCCGCCGGACAGCGCATCCGCCCCGACGCCCCCGGTCAGGTAGTCGTCGCCGTCGCCGCCGTTGAGCTGATCGGCTCCGGCTTCGCCGTAGAGGGAATCGTTGCCGGCGTCGCCGGTCAGCGTGTCGCCGCCGTCACCGCCATACAGGCGGTCCGTCCCGGCCAGGCCGCGCAGCACGTTGGCGCCGGCGTCGCCCTTGATCCCGTCATTGAAGGCCGAGCCCAGCACGTTCTCAACGCTGACGAACACATCCCCGGCCGCGACGCCGCCGGCCCCACCGCCGGCCAGGCTCAGCGTCACCGCCGCGCCGGCCTCGGCATAGTTGGCGGTGTCGGTTCCGGCCCCACCATTCAGCACGTCGGCCCCGTCGCCGCCGATCAGCAGGTCATCGCCGTCGCCGCCGTTGAGCTGATCGGCGCCGGCCTCGCCATAGAGGGAATCGTTGCCGGCACCCCCTGCCAGCCCATCATCGCCGCCGCGCCCCCACAGCGTGTTGGTGCCGGCATCTCCGGTCAGGCTGTCGGCGAAGGCCGAGCCGCCGACCGTCTCGATCCCGGTCAGCACGTCGCCGACCGCGTCCCCGCCGCTGTTGGCGTTGGTGGCGAGGTTGACCGTGATCCCCCCGGCGGACGCCGCGTAGTCCGCCCGGTCGGTGCCGTCGCCGCCGTTCAGCGCATCGGCGCCGGCGCCTCCCGCCAGCACGTCGTTGCCCGAAGCGCCCGACAGTGTGTTGGCGCCGGCGTCGCCCGTCAGCGTGTCGGCATAGCTGGAGCCGGCCACCGCTTCGATCCCGCTCAGCTGATCGCCCTGCGCGTCGCCCCCGGCCGCACTGTGCGCGCCCAGATCGACCGTCACCGCCGTGGCAGAGGTCGAGTAGTCCGCCGTGTCGAAACCGACGCCGCCATCGAGGGTGTCGGCCCCGTCGCCGCCCCGCAGCGTGTCGTCGCCCAGCCACCCATTCAGCACATTCGTTCCGGCCGTGCCGATGAGGAGATCGCCCCCCCGGCTGCCGGACGCGTTCTCGATGCTGCTCAGAGTGGTGCCGTCGGAGATAATCCTCCCGGCCGTGAGATCGATGGTGACCGATAAGATGTGGCTGTCGGCTTCGGCGTAGCTGATCGTGTCCGTGCCCGCGCCGCCTCGCACATCGTCGCCTGAATAGACGAAGATGAGATCGTTGCCGTTGCCGCCGATCAAGGTCACGGCGCCGCTGCGCGCATGGAGCGTGTCGTTGCCGTCACCACCGTCGATCCAAGTTCCGCCGGTCAGATTGTCGTCACCGCCCAGCCCGTACAGAGACGACCCTTCGCCGTAATAGTAATTGTTAACGGTATCGTTACCGTTCGTCAGTGTAATATTAGAATAATAGTCATAATTGTCATGCCACCAATCCGCCGATCCGATGGTGGTGTCCACTCCTTGAAAGTTGAGGTGCTGCCAATTGGTGATGCCGTAGGGATAATCGCCGGTCTGGACCCAGTAGATCCTCACACCCTCGCCATCGAGGCCGATGACATAGCCGCTGAGGTCTAGATCCTTCCCGTCCCGGGGAAACCACAAGGCGGAAACGGCGGCGCCGTCGATCAATTCAGTGTCACCGGACATCGGACCCTCAGATAAAATGCTCGGCCAATATGTCTAAAAATCAGGCGATCGCCGCGACCTGCTGGCTCGCAGTCGGTGCACAATCTATGCCCGATCGCTGTCGTCCTGCCAACCCTTCCGTTCTGACAGGGCTCAAGGCTGCGACCCGATCCAGCGGCCGGTCGCAATACCGGCGCCGCGGCTCAGACCGTTTCCAGTCGAGCCTTGACAGCCCGGTCCGGCCGAGAGGCGCCATAAGCGGAAGTTGCGCCGGCATCTCCGAAGCGGACGTCCGGCCGGCCTTCGGTTTATGGATGAGGCGACACAGCTGAACATAGCCATCAACTAGATCGTTCAGGTGATGCAGCAGAGGTCCGGGAATCTCAGTCCTGAGATCTCTGCCGGTCCTATGTGGTGCTGCTGCATCGTGCGGCGCGACGGAACCACGCCCGCCATACGGCAGCATCGGTCCAGTCATCGATCAGCAGCGAGCTCGGGTTATTTCCGGCTTGGTCGGCGATCCCTTTGGCGGCACGAAATCCCTCCACCAGAGCCAGGCTCTCCGAGTGCAGCTCCGACAGCACGTCCCAGGCCGTCACGAAGGAAGCGTCCTTGTCGGCTATCGTCCGGCGTCGCGCCAGGTCTCCGATGGAGCGCAGTGTTGTCGCGCCGATCTTGCGGACCCGTTCGGCTATATCATCGATCATGGCGAAGATCTTGTTCGCCTGCTCATCGAGCAAGAGGGATAGTCGCAAAGATGCGGACCCTTTCAATCCGGCTCGGGACCCAAAGCTTACATAGGCGCAGATCGACGCCTTTTCCTTATAGCTAAGGATTACAAAGCGCAGTCCGGTTCTCTTGTGGCACCTGACTGCCTTCGACCCGCTCCAGCCGGTCCAGAGCGCTGCCGCCTTCAGCGCTCGACAAAATCGAATCGCGAATTGAAAATTTCGCTTCCAGATGCATTACATTTCCAGGGGTTTTCATCGAATTATCTCCATGTTTTGTTTACAATATTTTAATATAATCCAAAGCTTTATTGATTTGACTCTCAATTCGATTTCCGCATCAAGTACATCACAGTTGTTTTTCTGAATCGGTGGACGACATTGCCTGCCTTCTTGATTTGGCATGCTGGCGAGCATGTCCGCTGCGTCGAAGCCGCAACATCGTGGGCCCGCTGCTCCGCGCGAGGCGGCCCGTGAGGCGATCCATACCAGGGGCGATCCTGGGGACCTCGGCGACACATCGCCCGAGCCTCCCGCCTCGCCAGCGCCTCCCTCTTCAGCCGCATCGCCGCCTACTGTCTCCGCGCCGCAACCGACCGGAGCGCGTCGAGCCGAGGATCGTCAAGCCATGAACGACATGCAGCAGATAGCGCATCCGCTGACCGCGGCACAGTCGGAGATCTGGCTGGCGGAGGCGCTGACTCCGGGCACGGCGCAATACATCATCGCCGAATGTCTGGAGATCCTCGGCCCGATCGATCCGATCTTGTTCGAGACGGCGCTGCGGCGGGTGGTGGCCGAGGCGGAGAGCCTGCACGTCTCGTTCGTCGACAATGGTGCCGGTCCGCGGCAGATCCTGGACGCGGCAGCCGACTGGCCGTTCCCGGTGATCGACCTCAGTCGCGAGGCCGATCCTCAGGCCGCGGCCGAAGCCTGGATGCAGGCGGATCTGGCCCGACCGGTCGACCTCGCCCACGGCCCTCTCTTCGCCTACGCCCTCCTCCGCGCGGCACCTGATCGCTTCTACTGGTATCAGCGCAGTCACCACATCGCTCTGGACGCTTTCGGTGGGGCGCTGTTCGCGGGCCGTCTGGCCGATGTCTACACGGCGCTGGTCGAAGGCCGGCAGCCGGAAGCCAGCCCCTTCGGCGCGTTCCGGGATCTGCTCGCCGCGGACGTGGAGTATCGCAGTTCGGGTGCGTTCCTGCGGGATCGGCGCTACTGGACCGAGCGATTCGCCGACCGGCCCGATGCGGTGAGCCTCGCTGGCCAGCGCGGGCCAGCTGGCGGCATCGTGCGGCATCGGGCCCGTCTGCCGGTCGGGACCGGCGCGGCGCTGCGGGATCTGGCGCGGGCGGCTAGCACCACCCTGCCGCAGCTCCTGGTCGCCCTGACCACGGCCTATCTCCACCGGGTGACCGGCGAGACGGATCTGGTGATCGGGTTCCCGGTCACGGCGCGATCCGGCCGGGCGCTACCGGGCATTCCGGGCATGGTCGCGAACGTGGTGCCGCTGCGCTTGGCGATGGCGCCCGAGATGAGGCTCGAGGATCTCCTCGGCCAGGTCGGCCGCGAAGTCCGGCTGGCCCTGCGCCACCAGCGATATCGGTATGAGGATCTGCGCCGGGACCTCGGGCTGGCAGCCGGGCGGCAGCATCTGTTCGCGACCTCGCTCAATATCATGCCGTTTGATTACGACCTTCGCTTCGGCGGCCATGCGGCGAGGGCGCGCAACCTGGCGAACGGCCCGGCCCGGGATCTCGACATCTACCTCCTCGACCGCGGCGCCGGCCAGGCGATCGAACTCGGCTTCGATGCCAATGCGGCGCTCTATGATGCCGATCAGCTGGCCGCACATGAAGTTCGGCTGGTCCGGCTGATCGAGGCAATGGCTGAGGATCCGTCGCAGCGGATCGGGGCGGTCGAGATCCTCGCGCCCGCCGAGCGGCGGCGGATCCTGGAGGAGTGGAACGCCACGGTGCACCCCTCCCCCGAGGCGACGCTGCCCGAGCTGCTGGAGGCGCAGGCCGCGCGAACCCCCACAGCGACGGCGCTGATCTATGAGGAGCAGAGCCTCACTTATGCCGAGCTCGATGCCTGGGCCAACCGGCTGGCCCATCACCTGATCGCGCGCGGCGCCGGGCCGGAGACGATCGTCGGGCTGTGCCTGGAGCGCTCGCCGGCGATGGTGGTGGCGCTGCTCGCCATCCTCAAGTCCGGGGCCGCCTACCTGCCGCTCGACCCGGAC
>NZ_JAHVDK010000011.1:0-211213 GCF_051487185.1 Inquilinus limosus | reverse complement strand
GCCTCACCCAAGGCCGTGGTCGAGCGGGCGAGAGCCTTGGTGTTGGTACCGATCGAGATGGAGGTCTCTGCACTCGCGATCGCATTGGTGCCGATCGCGGTCGCCCAGGTGTTCGAGGCGTTGGCGTTGATGCCCAGGGCGATCGCGGCGCCCGCGGTCGCACTGGCGGCATTGCCCATGGCAATGGCGCTGTCGGCGGTGGCGTTGGCGAGGTAGCCCAGAGCGACGGCGTTGGCCGCGGTCGCCCTGGACTCCCGTCCGATGGCCGTGGCGTAGGTCCCGGTCGCGCCCGCGTTGTGGCCCAGCGCGAGCGTCGATTCCCCGTTCGCGACGGACGCCGGTCCCACCGCGGTGGCATTCAGGCCGGTCGCATTGGCGAGGACGCCGAGCGCGGTCGAATACTGGGTGGCCGCGCTGGAATTCACACCCAGCGCGGTCGCCCCAAGCCCGTTTGCCGCCGATGCTGGGCCGACCGCCACGGCAGATGTCCCGGTGGCATTGGAGTTGAAGCCCAAGGCCACAGCATTGGGACCGTTCGACGTCGCCTGATAGCCGATCGCCACGTCGCTCGTACCGGCGGCGCTGGCAGCCGCGCCAGCCGCGATGGCATAGAGGCCGGTCGCGCCGTTGTTGGTGTAATTCGGCTGCTGCACGCCGCCGTCGTTCACACTGTAGTAGTGCAGCGGCGTGCTGGCGGCGATGGCCGAGATCGCCTGGTTGGTGGCGAAGAGCTGGCTGCCGTTGATCGCGTCGGTCGAGTCGAGCGCGATCCGCCCCGCCGCGACATTGGTGATGGTGCGCTCGGCGCCGACGCTGCCGACGCTGACCGTACTGGTCGGCGTGGTGCCGGCGAAGTTGTAGGTGGTGCCGCCGATTACCGTGCTGGCGGTGCCGACCGCCGCCGCGGTCACGCTGCCGGAGCCCAGCGCCACGGCACCGGCCTGGCCGGCCGTGGCGCCGCTGCCCAGAGCCAGCGCCTGCGCCGCCGACGCGGTGCTGGCCCCGCCCAGGGCGATGGCGTTGTCCGCCGTCGCCTTGGATTGCGCGGTGCCGTTGGCGCCGATCGCGATCGACCCGGCGCCGGTGGACTGCACGGTGTCGCCGATGGCGATGGCGCGGGACCCGGACGCATTCGTGCCGGTGCCGATCGCGATCGAGGCGTGGTCGCCCGCGTTGGCATTGATGCCCGCCGCCACGGAGAACTCGCCGTTGGCATTGGCGTTGGTGCCGATCGCGGTCGCGCCGCCATTGGCGCCGGCTGCGACGGCGCCGCTGCCGACCGCGGTGCCGTTCTGGGCCGCAACCGTGGCGGAGGCGCCGACCGCCGTGGCGTTCGCCGTCGCGGCATTGGCGAGGACGCCGACCGCCGTGGCGTTCGCCGCCGTGGCGTTGGCGGACAGGCCGAGGGCGGTGGACCAGGTTCCGGTCGCTGCGCTGCCGACACCGACCGCCGTGCCGCCCTGCCCCGTGGCGGTCGCGGAGTTGCCGAGGGCGACTGCTTCGAAGGAGGTGAAGCCGCCCGGAAGCGCCGTGCCGGCCGCTCCGCTCGCGTTGGACGCGATGCCGATGGCGATCGGAGAGCCGTCGCCGCTCGACACTGCGGCTGTGGCAAAGCGCCCCAGGGCGATGGCTCCGCCGGCGCCGCCGCTGGTGGCCGTCGCGCTGGCGCCGAGGGCGATCGTGGTCCCGCCCGACGCGGCGGCCGCGTTGCCGACCGCGATCGAGTTGTCCGCCGAGGCGTTGGCGTGCAGGCCGACCGCCGTGGACGCCACCCCTGTTGCGATGGCCTGGAAGCCGGTCGCGGTTGCGAAGTTGGCGGTGGCGAGACTGCCTGCACCGAGGGCCGTGGCCTGTTGCACAGCCGCATTGGCATTCTGGCCGAGGGCCGTCGCCCAGTCGCCGGTCGCCTTCGCGGTCGTGCCGATCGCGGTCGAATAGGCTCCGGTTGCCGAAGCCCCGGGGCCGGCCGCGATGGAATCGAGCCCGGTCGCGCCGTTGTTGGTGTAGTTCGGCTTCTGAACCCCGCCGTCGTTCACGCTGTAGTAGTGGACGGGCGTGCTGGCGGCGATGGCCGAGATCGCCTGGTTGGTGGCGAAGAGCTGGCTGCCGTTGATCGCGTCGGTCGAGTCGAGAGCGATCCGGCCCGCCGCGACATTGGTGATGGTGCGCTCATTGCCGGCGCTGCCGACGCTGACCGTGCTGGTCGGCGTGGCGCCAGCGAAATTGTAGGTGGTGCCGCCGATCACCGTGCTGGCGGTGCCAACCGCCGCCGCCGTCGTGCTGCCGGAGCCCAGCGCCACATCCTTGGCGTTGGTGGCCGAAGCCCCGTCGCCGAAGGCAAGCGAGCCGGCACCCGTCGCGCTGCTGGCGTTGCCGAGCGCGACCGAGCCCTGGCCCGTCGCCGTGTTGGTGTTGCCCAGCGCCACCGCGCCGGTGCCGTTGACCGTGTTGTTGGCGCCCATGCCGACTGCGCCGGTGCCGCTGACGGTGTTCGGGTCGCCGATCGCGACCGCGCCGTTGCCGTTGACGACCTGGCCCTCGCCGATCGCGACGGCGCCGGTGCCGCCATTCACCGTCGAGTTGTGGCCGATCGCGACCGAGCCGGGGCCGGCCGCCGCCGCCACCGTGGTGGTGTCGCCCAGCGCCACGGTCGAGTCGGCGAGGGCCTGAGAGGACGCGCCGACCGCCGTCGAGCGCACGCCCGATGCCGTGGCGACGTCGCCGACGGCCAGCGAATTGGCGCCGCTGGCATTGGACAGCGCACCGATCGCGGTGGCGGCGCCTACCGACGCTTTGGCCTCGGTGCCGATCGCGATGCCGTTGAGGCCGCTGGCAATGCCGCTGGTGCCCACCACGATGGAATTGACGCCCGAGCCGGTGGAGCCGTTGCCGAGCACCATCGCCCCGTCGGCCGAGGCCGTGGAGCTGACGCCGAGGGCGGCCGCGTTGTTGCCCGACGCCTGGGTCGAGTAGCCGGCCGCCAGGGCATTGGTGCCGCTGGCATTAGCATGGTCGCCGAGCGCCGACGCATTCGCCCCGGTGGCGTTGGCGACGGCGCCCACGGCGGTGGCGTTGGCCTGCGTCGCCGCCGCCCCCGCGCCCAAGGCGGTCGCACGGCTGGCGGCCGCGTTGGCGTTGTTGCCGACGGCCGTGGAGGAATCGCCCGTGCCCTGGGCCCCCGAGCCCGCCGCGACCGAGCCCAATCCGCTCGACACGGCCGCGTTGCCCAGGCCCAGCGAGAAGTCGCCGGATGCATTGGCGGTGGAGCCGACCGCGACGGCGGCCTGGCCCGCGGCCTTGGAGCTCACGCCCGCTGAGATCGCGCCGATACCGGTCGCGGCCGAGGAACGGCCCATGGCGATCGCGTCCATTGCGGAGGCCGTCACATCGGTGCCGATGCCGATGGCGCTCTCCGCGGTGGCCCCCGTTCCCGCGACGGTGCGCGCGCCGAGATAGACCGAGTTCACCTGGGAGGCGATCGACTGCCAGCCGATCGCGATTGAGCTGTTGCTGCCCGAATTGGCCAACAGCCCCATGGCCACCGACCCGAGGCCGCTGGCGGAGGCCTTAGACCCGACCGCGACGGAATTCTCGGCGGTCGATTGCGCCCCATATCCCAGCGCGGTCGCCTGAATGGCGTTGGCGAGCGCGCCCGGGCCGAAGGCCGACGAGCTCGCGCCGCTCGCCGTGGCGCTGGCGCCCGCGGCGATCGAATTGCCGCCGCTGGCGGCCGCACTGACGCCCAACGCCGTCGCATTCCCCCCGGTGGCGGCGGAGCCGTTGCCGAGGGCGGTTGCCTGGCCGGCGCTTGCTATGGAGTTGACGCCGAGGGATGTCGCTCCGTCCGCGATGGCGCGGGCGGCTCCGCCGAGGGCGAGGGCGTTGACGCCGGTCGCGTTCGAAAAGACACCGATCGCGATCGCGTTGAGGCCGTTGGTGCTGTTGGTATAGCCGATCGAGATCGAACCATCGCCGGTCGCGGTGGTGCCGGTGCCCAACGCAATGGAGTTGTTGCCAACCGAGTGGGCGCCGGTGCCCACCGCGGTTGAGGCGGAGCCGGGATTGGTGCTGCCTGGGCCGACGAGAACCTGCGCGAACGCTTGCGTCGGAAGCTGAGCCACCAGCGTCGCCAGTGAAATGGCGGCGTAGAGCCCCCGAGCCCGGCGCAGCACCCCGAACAGGGTGACCGGTTCGGCGCCGTCGGCGGCGAGGGTGGCGCCGCCGACCGCGCCGCCGGTGCCGAGGGCCCCCAGCCCGAGCCGGTCCCGCTTCATCCCGAGCGCGCGATGCGCCCGGCGCAGCGCCGCCATCAGGCGCCGCCGCAGGGACTTGCTGGGCTGGTCGGCACCGGCGACCCAGTTGCTGGCGAAATGGGAGTGACGCCGGGTGCTCTGACGGGACTCGATCTGGTTGCCGCTCATGATGTCACTCCCTCCCGAAATGCCTGTCTGAAACGCGTGCGCCGCCGGTCGCTCCGGCAGCCGGCGGATGAAGGAATCGGACGATGCTGGTCCGCGCTGTGGATCCGGGGGCTGGCCCTCCGGCCCGCCCGCAGCAGACCCGTCCGGCCCCGCCGCCTCGACATCCAGGGACCGGTCATCCGATCGATTCATCCCACCCCTCCCCCGCATGACCTGCCGGCACATGCCGGCCGCGGCGCCGGCCCCCACCATCCGCACAGGATTGGCCAGGACCAGCGTCCTTCTCCGTCGCCAAGCCGAAGACAATCGAAATAAAAGCCGTCTCTCTCTTCGCCGATTGGCGTCCTTTGGGACAGCCTTGTTTCTCCGACCTTTTCCGGCAGTTGGACGAGCTAAGAATTCCTTAGGGTTCTGTCGCCGTCACTCCGCTGGGCGTCCCAATAATTGGCATGGCGTCCCAATTCGTCGCTTCGACGTCGCCCTTGTGGCGCAGCGGCAACAAGCCTTTGCAATTTGAGGAAAATGCCGGCGGGCAGGCCGGTTCTGGGAGCAGACGCGTGCCCCCAAATCTGTCATCCCCGCGAAAGCGGGGATCTCGCAACGCTGGCCCGGCAAGAGATTCCCGCTTTCGCGGGAATGACGACAAAGGTTTTGGGTCGCTGTTCCAAAACCTCGGAGGCCTATCCATGCCGCGACGACAATGGATTCAGCGGTCGCCGGCTCACTCCGCCATCGCGGAGGCCGGGATGGGCGGCGGCTCCGCAGTCTTGCGCCAGGCGTCGCGGGCTTCGCGCGGGCTGAAGCCGAACTCGCGCCGGAACGCCCGGGTGAAGTCCGAGGCCAGCTTGAAGCCGCAGCTGTAGGCGATGTCCTGGATCCGCCGCCCGCTCTCGCTGGTCAAAGCGGCATGAGCGGCGAACAGGCGGCATTGCTGGATGTAGCGCGACACCCCGCCGGCCTGCTCGAACACCCGGTAGAGATTCGAGCGCGAGACGCGCAGGTCCTGGGCCACGCGCTCCGGCGTCAGCTCGGGGTCGCCGAAATGGGCCTGGATGTGCGAGCGGGCGCGGTCGAACAGGACCGAGGCGATGGCGCTGCGCGCCTGTTCCTGCCGGTCGCGGGACGGCCCGACGCAGGCCGCCAGCATCTCGGCCGTGGCCCGCCCCACCACCACCAGATCCTCCGGCGCCATGCCGAGCAGCCGCGCCTCGAGGCTGCGCAGATAGTCGACTAGGAGGGCCGAGAGCGGGCCGGTCAGGACGGCGCCCGCGGCGCTGTCGAAGTTCGCGGCGGCAGCGACGAACAGGTCCCGCGGCAGCGTCAGGGACAGCCCGCCATGGTGGGTGGCATGGCCCCGGAACGGCTCGTCCAGGGACAGGAGAAACAGCTCGCCCGGCCGGACATGGACTTGGCCGTCGGGGCCTTCGATCCAGATCTCCCCGACCGTCAGCAGCATCAGGCGCCAGCAGCCGACCGGGGTGCGGCGGCCTCCCGGCCTGCCCAGGGCATGGCTGAAGGAATAGGCGTCGGCATGGCCATAGGCCACCGACACTCCCCCCAGGCCGCAGAGCATGAACTCGGCGACGAAGCCGTCCGCCGGCGTCACCCCGGGCGGCAGGCCGATATCCATCAGCGGGCCGTGATGCGCGCGCCAGACCTCGAACTGGTCCTCCGGCGCATAAGCCAGGGTGGAGATGCCGCGCGGGACCGACGGCCGCCGGTCGCCAAACTCGCGCGGCGCTGGCGGGAACGGCTCCCACTCCAGCACGCTGCGATAGTGATCGAGCTGAACGCGGTCTTCCCACCCTGCGCACACGGGCGGCTGGAACCGATGGTCTCCACCCAGCCGGGCTGGCGGCGGGAGCGAAGGTCCTGAAGCGGGCCCGTCCGGGACCGCCGGAGCGAGCCCGATCAGGACGCCGGCCGCCACATCGCTTTCGAAAGACCGACCCGTCGATCGGTTCATTCCGTCATCCCCCTTACAGGAGCCGAGATGCGCGAGGCTTGGCATCGATCCGCACGACCGCGCAGTTGGACCAAAACCGCGCGGACGAGCGACGAAGGACGGACGCGATGGAAATCCAGGTGCCGCTCACGTGCCTTACCCCTCCTGCCGCCGGCGGCTCCCCGAGAACCGGCCGGCAAGAAATGTCGGATTGGTGCAATTGCAGGCAGGAGCCCACATTTTCCGTGGGGCGGTATTCCAGGAAGCTCCGGTTTCTTCAGAAAAGCGCTGCCGGTTGCAAAAAAATGGGATGAGTATCGCAAATGGCGAAATTTTTCGCTGCATTGTCGCAATCGACACGGGGTGGCGCCGGGGGATTTCGCCTTCATCCCTTGCCGCATCGGCAGATCTGTCGGGCGCACGCCGATCGCCTCTCCCGCTTGCGGGACCGTTTCAGAACACCACTCTTTGGGCAGGCCTCGACGGCGGGGCCCGTCAACCTCCGCGCCGGATCTGCATCGGTGTCGTCCGGCGATGCTGCCGCATGGTCGTGGTCAGATGGCTCTGGCTGGAAAAGCCGCTGAGATAGGCGACCGCGGCGATCGTCAGCTCGCCCTCGACCAGCAGCTTTTCGGCGAAGGCCAGGCGCAGGCCGATGACGTATCGGTGCGGCGGCTCGCCGAAGGTCCGGGTGAAGGCCTGGATGAAGTGGCGCGGCGATAGGCCGGCGACCGCCGCCAGCTCCGCCACCGACACTTTGCGAGAGAAGTTGCCGGCGAGATACTCCCGCACCTGTCGGGCGGCGCGGGCGGACAGCCCACCCCTGACGGCCGGCGGGGGCGTCCGCACGCCCGAATAGTGGCGCAGGATGTGGATGCCGAACAGCGTGACCAGCGAATCGACGTAGAGCTCGTTCGGCGCCTCCCGCTGCGTCAGCTCCGCCTTCAGCATCCGGGCGATCCGCAGCGCCCAGGGATCGACGGTGCCGAAGGGCGGCGGCTGGAGCTCCACCCCGCCCGCATCGAACTCCTGCGCCGCCAGTTCGAGCAGGCTCTCCGGCGTCACCGCGACGATCGCGTTCTCCCGGGTGGTCGGCCAGGCCATGCTGCTGTCCACATTCGCCGGGTTGAGGACGATCATCCCGGTCGGCGCGTCGTAGATCTGGGGCTTGTCGCTGCCGAGCGTCGCCCTGATCCGGGGCGCCGGGGCGAGCACGATACCCGCACAGTGATCCTGCGCCAGGAAGGTCTGCGATCCCGGCGGGCGGATCGAATGGAACGCGCCGCCCCGGGGGGTCGCGATTCGCGGGCCCGCAGGCCGGGGAACGACATCGAGAAGATCATAGCCGCCTTGCCGCGGCCCCTCGGGTTTGCGCCGCGCCGAGGGATCGAACCGTCGCGGTCCGGACGTGCCGTCGAGAGGCCGAGACGAGTCCGCAGACATGGACATGGGAAGCTTCCGAAGCCGAGCACACGGCGTCGCCTCCGGGATGCGTCTCGGGGACCGCACCGCCAGGGCGGGATTCGGGCCCGGCAATGCCGCACCGGCGCCGGGCCCGATCGGCGTCGTATCGGCAGTTCTTCCTATGTCATTGATTCGTCCCGGCTCTTGGCCAGTCCCCGAGGCCGCCCGGCGCGGATGAGCCGCCGTCGGGGCAGACAATCGTCTGATATATCCGGCAGGCGCAGATAGACACAGTTTCCACGGCCGGTATTTCAGGAAAGTCCGGTTCTTTCAGGAAAGTGCGGATCCTCTCAAAAAAGTTGAGTGCCCTCTCGAGAGGCCGGGACCTCCGGTCCCCGTCACCGGCCCGGCATGGGATCGGAGCGGGCCGAGGAGGCTCCCGAGGACGATCCTTCGCGCCGGATCTTCCGCGGCGTCGTCTGGCGGTATTTCCGCATGGCGGTCGTCAGGTGGCTCTGGCTGGAGAAGCCGCTGAGATAGGCGACCTCGGCGATCGTCAGCTCGCCCTCGACCAGCAGCTTCTCGGCGAAGGTCAGGCGCAGGCCGATGACGTAGCGGTGCGGCGGCTCGCCGAAGGTGCGGGTGAAGGCCTGGATGAAATGGTGCGGCGACAGGCCGGCGACCGCCGCCAGCTCCGCCACCGATACTTTGCGCGAGAAGCTCTCGGCCAGATACTCCTGCACCTGCCGGGCGCTGCGGGCGGGCAGCCCGCCCCGGACGACCGGCGGCGGCACCCGCACGCCCGCATACTGGCGCAGCAGGTGGATCCCGAACAGCGTGACCAGCGAGTCGACATAGAGCGGGTTCGGCGCCCCCCGCTGCGACAGTTCCGCCTTCAGCATCTGGGCGATGCGCAGCGCCCAGGGATCGGCCGTGCCGAAGGGCGGCGGCTGCAGCTCCACGCGGGCCATGCCGAATTCGTGCTCCGCAAGCTCCTGCAGGCTTTCCGGCGTCAGGACGATGATCACGCTTTCCCGGGCGGCCGGCCAGGTCAGGCTCCCGCTCCTGGCCGCCGGAATCAGGACGAGCCCCCCGGCCGGCGCGTCATGCAGCTGTGGTTCGCCCTCTCCGAGCACCACCCAGCCGCGCGGCGTGGGGGAGAGCACGATCTCGGCGCAGTGGTCCCGCGCCGGGAAGCGCTGCGACCCCGGCGGACGAAGCGCATAGAAAGCGCCGCCCCGCGGGGTCGTAATGCGCGGCCCCGCGCCGCTGGGAACGAAATCGAGGCGATCATGACCGCCCGGCCGCGCCTCGGCTCCGTGGCGTGGCGGAGGATCGAACCGCCGCCCTGTTCCGGGCGTGCCGCCGGCGGGCCGAGGGGTATCTGCGAAAATGGACATGGTCCGGAGCCGAGCGAGACGCCTCGTGGTGCATGTCTGGGGAGCAGCGCGCCGCTGGGCGGCGGCCGGGCCCGACCGAATGGCATCGGCGCGCCGGGCCCGCTCGGCGCCGCCTCGACAACCCGTCTATGTCATTGATTTGCCCCGATCCTTGGCCGTATGACCAAGACGCTCCGATTCCGGCGATGGGATTTTAGCCAGACATGTAAGATGTCTGATGATTTGGCTATGCCGGAGTTCCTACGGCCGGTATTCCAGGAAACTCCGTTTTTTCAAAAAAGTGCGAATTGATTTCAGAAACTCGACCTGCGCCGTGCAGGCAGGCCCCCGGTCATGGCGGGGCGCGGGATCGGGTCCCATCGCAGGGGCCGCCGCGGACGATTCTCCACACCGGGTCTTCATCGGTGCCGCCGGGCGGCCGCGGCTCACGAAGCCGCCGGGACGGGCGACCCGACGCGATGGACCGCCGGGATACCGCGGGTGCTTCGCTCTGCCCCTGTGTCCCCTGGCCCCTCACCGGATCACCTCACGGTCATATCATCGTATGAATTCCTGCATACATATCCTGTTATCGGCCGACGGCAACACGGCGCGATCTCCCAATCCGTGCAAAACTATTATCAATAGACAGAAATAGAATTCGTCTAAATTTTTATGCATGAGCCGGAATAATGAACATAAAATGCTATTGAACAAGTGGTCGACCGAATCTCACCAGAACGATGAGTATAGCCGTGACTAGGCCGACAGGGATTATCGTGCGCGCGGCACGCGGCCGAAATAGCGCTTGTAGTTGCGATAGAAGGTCGAGGTGTTGGAGAAGCCGTGATCCAGGATCACGCTCGCCACCTTCTGCCCGCCGGCCTCGATCTCCCGCCGCGCGGCCTCCAGCCGCGTCGTCATGATTGTCTCGTGCAGCGACGCCCGGTGCTCGTAGAAGATGCTGTACAGCTTCCGCTTCGATACGGCGAACTCCCTGGCCAGCAGATCGGCGCCGAGGGCCGGATTCTTGACGTTCTGGGCGATGAAATCCCTGATCCTCTGGAAGAGGCCGTGGTCGCGGGGCGCGCTCTCATCGGCCTGCGCCAGATAGTCCCGGATCGCCACGCCGATATAGTCGAAGATCGGAATGTCCTGCCGGCACGGGCCGATGTCATTCCCTTCCGGCTCGACCAGCTCGGCCTGGCGGACGATGTAGTCCGCCATCGAGGCGCTCGTGATCACCAGGAAACCCGGCGCCTCCGCCAGGATCGGCGGCTTGGCCCCGCTGAGCTGGAGCCAATCCACCTCGCATCCGCCGACGTTCCCGTCCGACAGGGTCAGGCTGAAGTCCAGGTTGCCGTCGATGACGAGGACCGAGTCCGGTGCCAGGGGCTGCCCCGCCTCTCCCACCGTCAGCTCGCCGCCGCCGCGAAGAACCAGGGCGAGGAAATGGTCCTCCAGGCTTGCGCACCGGCCGCCGGACCGCGTGAGGACGCCGGGGGTGATGCGCAGATGAGCCACGCCGCTGCTGCCGACGAAGCTGAACCGGATCGCGGCACGGAAGCCCTGCCCGTGCGGTTCGAAATCCGCCCCCAGCACGGAGGCGCAGGCCTGCCGGGCGAAAGCGTCCGCATCCGCGTAGAGGATCGATCCGGAGATGGAGCTGCCTTGAATGGTGTTGGGCGCTTGCCGGGGCATCGGTCGCGGTTGATGGGGAGTGGGAGGAGGCCCCTGGCGGACCACATGGTCTGCGCCGACCGGGGGGTCTGTATTGGCCGGCAACGCGGAGCGGGATTTCACCCCCGGGAACCCGATGCGACGGCAAACGTTTGCCAAACATAGCCGGCCCGCGATCCTCTGCAAGATGTTTCTTCCAGCATACAAAGGTTTCGTCGATCGGCGGGGCCGGGCGCCTTATTTCCAACACTGAATTGGGGGACGAAACGGCAGGAAGGGGAGCAGTGCTGAACGATGGCGAGACGGCGCAAGGACGGCCGGAGTTCCGGCCCGCTCATGAGCGATGTCGCGCGGCTGGCGGGCGTGGCGACATCGACCGTCAGCCGCGCCCTTGCCATCCCCGGCCGGGTCAATGAGGTAACCCGGCGCCGCATCGCGGCCGCGGCCGAGCAGCTCGGCTACATCCCGAACAGCGCGGCGCGGATTCTACGCGCCGGCAGGTCCAGGACCATCCTGGCCACCCTGCCGGGCCCGGGCATCAGTTATGGCGCGGCCCAGATCACTCCCCGGGCCCTGGAGAGCCTCGCAGCCACCATAGCGGAAAGCGGGTTCGATCTCCTCTTCGCCAACCGCAACTCCCCGGCCACCGCGAGACATGTTCTCGACCTGGCATTCGGCGGCACCGTCCGCGGCGTCTTCGTCCTCGGCATCGCGGACTTGCCGTCACATGGAAACCGGTCCCTCGCCGATGCGAGCCTCCCGACGGTCTCATTGCTGATCGACCGCAGCGCGGCCGGCATACCGAGCGTCGTCACCAACGATCGCGAGGCGATGCGCGAAGGGGTGCTCCACCTCATCGATCTGGGCCATCGCTCGTTCTTCTATGTCGCGGGACCGGCCGCCAGCTATCACGAAACCGAGCGATTCTCGGGCGTGCTCGACGCGCTGGCGCTGGCGGGCCTCTCCAGGCGGGCGGTCATTCGCCATGGCGGCCACCTCCCGTTCGGGCGCGGTTTTCAAAGCGGCGTCGAGGCGGCGCATGCGTATCTGGCGCTGAAGCGCCGCCCGACCGCGGTGGTCTGCTGCGGCGACGATGCCGCGATCTCCTTCACCGGCACCGTCCGATCGAACGGCGTGGCCGTGCCGGGCGACGTCTCCCTCATCGGTTTCGACGGGGCGCCCGTCGGCGCCTTCTGCGATCCACCCCTGACCACGCTGGAGCAGCCGACGGAGGATCTCGGGATCCGCGCCGCGGAGGCGATGCTCCAGCTCCTGGATGGCGGCGCCGCTCCGGCGCTCAAGACCACCCTGCCGAGCCGCCTCTTGCTGCGCGGCAGCACGGCGGCCCCGAAGGAACGCTATCCGGCGCGTGGCGTCCGCCCGAATCGGCGCTTGTAGTTTCGATAGAAGGTCGAGGCGCTGGTGAAGCCGTGGTCCCGGATCACGCTCGCCAGCTTTCGACCGCCGGCCTCGATGGCCCGATGCGCCGCCTCCAGCCGTGCCGTCATGATCATGTCGCGCAGCGAAGCGCCCCCGTCGCTGGCGATGCTGTACAGCTTTCGCTTCGAAAGGCCGAACTCCCGCGCGATCAGATCCGCTCCCAGGAGCGGGTGCCCGACGTTCTCCTCGATGAAGGCCTCTATCCGGCGGCGCAGCCTTGCGCCGTCCGCTTCCCCCGCAGCGGCTTGGGAGACATAGTCCCTGAGCGCTCTTCCGACGTAGTCGAAGACCGGCATCCGCGCCGCGAGCGGCTCGCCCGCCTCCGCCCCTTCGATAATCAGCCTGGCTTGGTTGGACACGTATTGCGCCAGCATGCTGCTGGCCAATGGGATGCAGCCGGCCGTCCGGCGCAGCTCGGGCAGGCTGGGGGCCGCGACGTGCAGCCAATCGACCAGATAGCCTACGCCGGTCGTCTCGCCCAGCCGCAGTTCGAAGCCCCGGTCGCCGTCGATGGCGACGACCATTCCCGGCGTCAGGGCGCATGTCTGCTCCTCGATCACCAGCTCGCACTCGCTCCAGGGCACGAGGACGAGATAGTGATCGCCGAGCCGGGCAAGGGCGCCGGCGGGACGCCGGATCACGCCGGCGCCGGACCAGATCTGAATGGCCCTGCTGCGTCCAACGATGCCGAACCGCAGGCTTGCGGGAGCGAACTCCTGCCCCAGCGGCTCGATCCGGGAATCGAGGAGCGGGTGGCACAGCCGCTTGCAGTGTTCGTCAGGACCGGCACAGAGAATCGATCCATAGGCAGAACTTTCTCGCATCTCTTAACATCTGCAGGCGTTGCTCATGGACAGCGCAGCCTCCCAGCCCTCCTAATAGGACTATGGTCTCACAAAATGCATGTGTCGTCCTAAGACCCCGAAAGCCTTTGATACCGGTACCAGGATGAGCCGATGGGGAACGCGGCCGGCCCTTGGGCCAGAGACACGGTCACGATCGTTCCGGATAGCCGACATCTGTGTTCCGGAAGCAAAGGAAGGTTCATGCACCCCGATAGCCGTTGCATCTCCGACTTGGCTTCCCCACCAGCCGAATAACTAAATGCCATGCATTTAAATCACAAGATTTTCCTACATCGCCAGTCCAGGATATATATTTATAATTTTGTTCCTGAAAAAGACGTTCATTCGAGATCGTCGCAACCTGGACGGGAGCCCGCTTTCCTCAATCCTTACATTGCGGCAACCCCTGTTTGTATGCAAACAACCCGCGCTTCTTCTTGAAGCCGGACCGAATTGCCGGCCATTCTTCCCGCCGGTCCGGATTGCGTTTCGAATGCCTAAAAATCATTGAGTGTTGGTTGGGCGGCACGAATCTTCGCCCAAAGCACGAGCCGCCGCCGCTGACGGACCAATCAGCCGATGCGACGAGGATTGCATCCCGTGCAGCGTGAACTCTCATTCCGCCGCACGGGCGACGCATCGCCTGCATGATTTGACATCACATCTGCGCCGGACGCCATTCCGAGCCGCGGGAAAGAGGCGGGCAACCTCGGTATATCGGACGAATGCTTGCTGGTCCGGCCCCGATCGTCAGAGCGACCGAGAAGAGGCCGGAAGCCCGTGCCGACCTCCTTCGGTTTCCACCGTCAAGGTGACGCAGAAAGATGGTCATGCCCCACCAGGCCGCTTCGGCCGGCCAAAGCGTCACGACCTCCGGCTCAATGTTCTTCGAGGGAGGCGTCGACTGTTTCCGATCACAGTTCTGCCAGCCGTTGCTGCATGCGGACTTCCTGCCGACCACCGACATCCCGTTCAAGGCGGCGGCCAGGCTCGGCATCGTCGACGATCACCGATCTATGCGACTGCACTGCACCCCCGGCATATTCCGGCGCCGCGGCGGACCGTCTGGCGGTGCCTTCCCCCATTGTCTCGTGATCGCCACCGGAAACAGCTCCGCGCTCCTGATCAAGGACCAGAGCATCCGGCTGGAGGCGGGCGCGGCCGTCATCCTCGACGGCAGCTGCGAATTCGATCTCGTCCTGGAGAAAGACTCCGACCGGCCCTGCCTGGTGGACTGGCTCCACATCGCCCAAGGCGCGGCGACCGCCTTTCCGCCCCTCGACACGGTCGCCGTGATCAACAGCGAGGTGGTCACGACCTATATCAGGGTCCACAACGAGCTGATGACCAGCGAACAGATCTCGGACCTGACGTCGATCTCGGAGACGCCGTCCTTCAGCCACCTGATCGAGATCATTCGGTCCCACCTGCTCGGCACCTCCCCTTCGCGACACCAGGACAGGGACGAGCAGCTCTACGCGCGGATCAGCGTCTATATCCGGGAGAATCTGGGAAACCGCGAGCTCTCACCCGACTCGATCGCCCGGTACTTCGAGATCTCGCCCCGGAAGCTCTATGCCCTGTTTGAACGGATGGGCGTCTCGCTGCGGGAGACGATCACCAGGATGAGGCTGGAAGCCGCGCACGGCGAGCTCGAACTCGGTTCGAAGAAGGTGTCGACCGTCCTTCTCGATTATGGATTCAGCAACGCCTCGACCTTCTACAGACTCTACAAGAAGCATTTCGGCCGGCCGCCGCGATCGGGACGCGTAAAGGCGGAGAAGGTAAAGAAGACGGGCACTCCCCCGCCGTCGACGGATCCCCGCTGACGGCTACTGTGGCAACGGGACCCGATCCCGCCCAAATACGCCCGGGACGATGGCAGGGTCGGATGGCCCGCGTCAGCCCGGCTGGGCCGGCATCGGGAAGTGGCGGGCCATCCAGGACTGCCACTCCGGCCCCTTGCGCGCGGCGACGGCCGCCGCCTGGTCGCCGAACAGGTAGAGCCGGATCGGCAGATAGACCTGGCCGGCCATCGGCAGGGTGAAGAGATGGGCGATGCCGGGCGCCGGCGCCTCGAGCCGCAGCAGCACCTCCTCCGGATGGGCGCCCTCCCCGACATGCTCGACCTGTCCCGCCAGGGTCGGCGCGTCGGCCGCCGACTGCACCCGCTGGCCCGGCCCCGCCCCGGCGATGCCGAGGCGGCCGATCAGCGCCGCCCAGGCCGCCTCCTTCGGGTCGGGCCCCACGCCCATCAGTTGGAGGTTCACGCCGTGCTGGCCGCGGAACTGGGCGAGATACAGCCGCAGGATGCGGAAGAAGGCCCGCCAGCCATGCTCGTGGCCCTCGAACTGACCGTCCCAGTCGTCGCTTTCGGCGAACCAGGCGTGCACCACCCGGACGATGCAGGTGCCGCCGGCGCGTGCCTCGACACTCCATTCGGTGGCGATGGTCGGGCCGCCCGGCCCCATGTCATCGCGGCTGTCGGCGGCGAAGCGGCGGGGCGGCTCCCAAGCGGTGATGGTCGCGAGCGAATCCATCCCGGGGCCGAAATTCGCGGTGACCGTGCCGCCCACCCGCTCCTCCACCCGGGTCGGCACGAACCAGGATGTGATGCCGGGCCCGGTGGCGATCGCCTGCCACACCTCTTCCGGCGTGCCCGGCACCTCGACCTCGGCCTGGACGAAACGGCGGCCGGATTCGTCTTTCCTGACGGGCATGGCTATTCCCCTTCCTTCTCCGGAAAATGCTTGGTCATCCAGGCTCTCAGCTCCGCCTCGACCCGGGCCGCGACGTCGCCGGCCCGGTCGCCGTAGAAGAAGGCGCTGATCGGCACTCGGGTCCGGCCCTGCCAGTTGTGGATGCCGATCAGGGCGATGCCGGGCGCCGGTTGCTCCAGCAGCAGCATGATCTCGCGGGACTTGGCGTCCTGCTGGACGCGCTCCACCGTCCCGGCGAGCGCCGGGGCGCCGTCCGGCGTGTTCCGCCGCTCGCCGACATTCGCCCCGGCCAGCCCGAGCCGCCCGACCAGATCGGTCCAGGCGTCGAGATCGGACCCCGGATGCATGCCCATGGCCCTTGCCGCGGCGCCCCGCATTCCGGCGAAGCGCGCGAGATAGGCCCGCAGCACCTCGAAGAAGCCGGGCCAGCCGGACTCGAACCCCTCCATCTCGTCGTCCCAGCTGCCTTCGGACGTGAACAGGCTGTGGACGAGCCGGAGGACGCAGGTGTCGCCCGACCGGCTGGTGATGACGCATTCCGTCGCCAGCGGCGGCGCCTCGCTGCTCCAGCCGCGCTCCTCATAGGCGAAGCGGAACGGAGGCTCCCAGACGGTAACGGTGCCGGCGGAGGCCATGCCTTCGCCGAATTCGAAGCGGATGGCCCCGCCGACCCGCTCCTCGACCGTGGTGGCGGTGAACCAGGCGCTGAGGCCGGGGCCGGTCGCGATCGCCTGCCACACCTGCTCCGGCGTTCCGGGCAGCAGCACCTCGAGCTCGACCCAGCGCCGCTTCGCGTCGCTCTTCACTGGCATGTCTGTTCCTTTCCCGGCTGGTCGGCGGGTTTGGGGTACGCCATCAGCACCAGGCGATGGTCGCGCCCCCCCGGTGCCGACGCGTTGTGGTACCGCGCCGCCAGGGCGGCGATCGACGTCGTGAGCTCCTGGGTGAAGGCGGCGCGGTCCGCCGGCGATGAGAAGCGGATCTCGGTGTCGATGGAGAGGGTCGCCAGCCGCTTCTCGGCGCGGATGGCGCTGCGCCACAGCCCGGTGACCTCGCGCATGATGCGGGCGGCCAGCGCGATCAGATAGCTGGCGGACAGGCGGTCGGAGGTCCGCCCGGGATCGGCGGCGACCGGCCCCAGCGCTTGCGGCGAGACGATGTAGGAGGTGGCGGTGGCCACGTACAGGCGCTCGGTCAGCCCGCCCCAACGCCGCGTCTCCGACTCACGGACCAGCCGGTGCGCCTCGAGCGCGCGCAGGTGATAGTTCACCTTCTGCCGCGGCATACCCAGCCGCGCGGCCAGCCCGGCGGCCGAAGCCGGCTCGGCCAGCTCCGCCAGCAACCGGCTGCGGACCGGCTCCAAGGCGGCGGCCGCCGCCGCCGGGTCATCGATGACGTCCACATCCAGCATGCGCCCATTCCAGCCTTGACAACTTTTTTTGTCAAGGCTGGATCAGGCCGGCCGGGACGGGCGTCATTGCACGGCTTGCTGCGGGAACAGGCGCCGGATCTCCGCGGGCAGCGTGTCGATCAGGTGGCGCATCGAACCCTCCGGCAGGTGGCGCTTCAGGACGCCGAACACGGCGCGGGCCGCGTCGCCCGAGTCGATCGGCCGGACGCCATCGAGCCGCGCCGCGATCCGCTGCAGGAATTCATCCTCGCTCCGCATCGTGTCGGGCGTGCTCGCCGGGTGGTAGCCGTCATAGAAGATGCCGCGCACCAGCATCGGCAGCTGGGCCGAGAGATGGGCCGCCGATTCCACGGGCAGCCGGTCCCGCAGGGTCTGCAGGACGGCGCGCAGCGCGTGGTAGCAGCGCTGCCGGTCCGGCCCTAGCGTCTCGCCGATTTCGTTCAGCCAGATGTTGGTCGTCTGCAGCGTCTTGTCGAATACGTCGAGGCCGGTCGCGCTCATGCCCCTCTCCTGCTCCGGTCCGGCGCCGACGGCGTCGAGACCTCTTCCAGCGTCTCGGCCGCCCCGGGCGCGTGCTTGGTCGACAGGTCGCCAAGCGACACCATGCCAACCAGCTGCTTGTCGGCGTTGATCACCGGGATTCGACGGACCTGGGCTTCGCCCATCAGCTCCGACACCTCCTCGACGTCGTCGTCGGTCCAGCACCAGCGAACATCCTGGGACATCGCATCCGACACCGGGGTGTCTTCGGGGTTGCGCCCCGCGGCCGTGACGCGGACGGTGATGTCGCGGTCGGTGATCATGCCGACCAGCCGCTTGCCGTCGCACACCGGCAGGGACCCGACGTTCAGCTCATCCATCCTCTGGGCCGCGTGGCGGATGCTGTCCTTCGGACGCACCACCGCGACATCGCTGGTCATCACCTCGGCTATCCTCATGGCGCTCTCCCTCGGCCCACGGCCGTCCGGTTGGGGAATGCGGCGGATCGCGAGGAGGGGCGGCGGCGTTCCGCGCCCCCGCGCGCCCCGCTCTACAGGGTCAACGAGCCGCCACCCGCGGCCGGTTCCCTTATCTTCACCCGCAGGAAAGCTGACGCCCTATCTCCCCCGAGGTCATTCCCGTGAAAGCGGGAATCTGCATCCGGCTGAGACAGGACGAGATCCCCGCTTTCGCGGGGATGACGAGCGCAAAAGCAAAATGATCTGACGCGCAGCTCAGTCGGAGACGCGCGTCAGCGCCTGCTGCAGCCGTTCGATTGCGACCTGGGCCTCGGCCCGGCGCTCGCGCTGCTCCTCCACCACCTCGTCCGGGGCTTTCTCGAGGAACTGCGCGTTGCCGAGCTTGCGGTCGATCTTCTCGACCTCGGTGGCGTTCTTCTCGATCTCCTTGGTCAGCCGCGCCCGCTCCTTGTCGAGATCGATGATCCCGGCCAGCGGCAGGACCAGCGTGGACTCGTCGATCACCGCCTGGGCGGCCCCCTTCTCCGGCACCGCGTCCGACACCTCGATCGAGGCCAGGCGGGCCAGGCGGCGGATCAGCGCGCCGTGGGTGTCGAGCCGCCGCTTCGTCTCCGCCGCGGCGTCGCGCAGCGTCGCCGTCAGCTCGGCCGCCGGCGGCACGTTCATCTCCGAGCGGATGGTGCGGATCGCCGAGATCAGCCGGATCACCCAGTCCATCTCGGCCGCCGCCTGCGGATCGACCAGGCCGGCCGGGTAGTCCGGCCAGGGCTGGGTCACCAGGGTGGCGCCGCCGCGGTCGGCGAGGTGGCGCCACAGCTCCTCGGTCTCGAACGGCATGATCGGGTTGAGCAGGTGCAGGATCTGCTCCAGCGCCCAGGCGGCGGTGGCGCGGGTCTCAGCCTTGGCCGCCTCGTCGTCACCGGCGAAGACCGGCTTGGCGAATTCGAGATACCAGTCGCAGAAGCCGGCCCAGGTGAACTGGTAGAGCGCCTGCGCCGCCTCGCTGAAGCGGAAGCCCTCCAGCGCCGCGGCCGCCTTCTCCGCGGTCTTCGCCACCTCGCCGACGATCCAGCGGTTGAGCGTCAGCCGGTTCGCCGCCGGGTCGTAGCCCGGCACCGGCCAGCACTCGTTCATCTCGCAGAAGCGGGCGGCGTTCCACAGCTTGGTGGCGAAGTTGCGGTAACCCTCGACCTGCTGCGGCCCCAGCTTGATGTCGCGGCCGGCGGCCAGCGACACCAGGGTCATGCGCAGCGCGTCGGCGCCGTAGCGGTCGACCAGTTCCAGCGGGTCGATGACGTTGCCCTTGGACTTCGACATCTTCTGGCCCTTCTCGTCGCGGACCAGGGAGTGGAAGTACACGGTGCGGAACGGCACCTCGCCCATGAAATGGATGCCCATCATCATCATCCGGGCGACCCAGAAGAAGATGATGTCGAAGCCGGTGATCAGCACGTCGCCGGGGTAGTAGCGCTGCAGCTCCGGCGTCTGATCCGGCCAGCCCAGGGTCGAGAACGGCCACAGGGCGGAGGAGAACCAGGTGTCGAGCACGTCGGTCTCGCGCCGCAGCTCGACCGGCTTGCCGTAATGGGCCTCGGCCGCCGCCTTGGCCTCGGCCTCGCTCTCCTCGACGAAGATCGTGCCGTCCGGCCCATACCAGGCCGGGATCTGGTGGCCCCACCACAGCTGCCGGCTGATGCACCAGGGCTGGATGTTGCGCATCCACTCGAAGAAGATGCCCTCCGCCATCTTCGGCAGCAGCACCGTGCGGCCCTGCTCCACCGCCTCGATCGCCGGCTTCGCCAGCACCTCGGCCTTCAGGTACCACTGCTCGGTCAGGAACGGCTCGATCGGCACGCCGCCGCGGTCGCCATGCGGCACCGAATGGACATGGTCCTCGATGGTCTCGACCAGGCCCAGCGCCTCGAGATCGGCGACCACGCGCTTGCGGGCTTCGTACCGGTCGAGGCCGCGATAGGCCTCCGGCACCTGGTCGTTCAGCCGCGCCTCCTCGTCGAGGATATTGATCAGCGGCAGGTCGTGGCGGCGGCCGACCTCGAAATCGTTGAAGTCATGCGCCGGGGTGATCTTCACCGCGCCCGAGCCCTTCTCGGGGTCGGAGTACTCGTCGGCCACGATCGGGATGCGCCGGCCGACCAGCGGCAGGATCGCATGCTTGCCGACCAGGTCCTTGTAGCGCTCGTCATCCGGATGCACGGCGACGGCGGTGTCGCCCAGCATCGTCTCCGGCCGCGTCGTCGCCACCACGATATACCGGCCCTCCTGGCCTTCGATCGGATAGCGGAAGTGCCAGAGATGGCCCTTGGTCTCCTTCTGCTCGACCTCGAGGTCGGAGACCGAGGTGCGCAGCTTCGGGTCCCAGTTGACCAGCCGCTTGTCGCGATAGATCAGCCCCTCGCGATGCAGCTGCACGAACACCTTGACCACGGCGCGGGACAGGCCCTCGTCCATGGTGAAGCGCTCGCGCGACCAGTTCGGGGTGGCGCCGAGGCGGCGGAGCTGGCTGGTGATGGCGCCGCCGGACTGCGCCTTCCACTCCCAGACCCGCTCCAGAAAGCCATCGCGGCCGAGATCCTGGCGGCGCACGCCTTCCTTCGCCAGCTCGCGCTCCACCACCATCTGGGTGGCGATGCCGGCATGGTCGGTGCCGGGCTGCCACAGCGCGTCACGGCCGCGCCGGCGGTTGAAGCGCGTCAGCACGTCCTGCAGGGTCATGTTGAAGGCATGGCCCATATGCAGGCTGCCGGTCACGTTCGGCGGCGGCATCATGATGGTGAAGGGCGCCGCGTTCGACTGGACGTTGTTGGCAAAGGCGCCGCTGCCCTCCCACTCGGGGTACAGCTTGGCCTCGACCTCGCGCGGCCCGTAAGTCTTGTCCAGCATGGCTGGTCTTCCGTGTTCTTGAATGTCTGGCGATGGGTGGCGGAGCGGAGGATCAGCGCCGTACGGCGCCGCTGGCGATGCGGGATACCTCCCGCTCCACCGCCTGCTCGACCAGCCGCGGCAGGTTGGCGTCGAGCCATTCCTTCAGCATCGGCCGCAGCAATTCGCGCACCAGATCGTCCACCGTCTGGCCCTTGTGCACCGTCGCCGCCGGCGGGGCCGCGGCGCTCAGCCGGGCCAGGGCCGCAAGCGCGGCGCTGGCGCTGGCCGGAGAGACCACCGGCTCGTCCTCGGCCGCTTCAGCCGCGGCAGACGGCGGAGGGGCGGCAGGCCGCGGATCGTCCAGCGCCTCGGTCAGTTCCAGCACGTCGTCATCGGCCGGCGAGGACGCGGCTGCCTGGGCCCGCGCAGAATCGGCCGGGGCGGCCCGGCCGCGCGCCGGATCGTCCTCGGTGATCATCCGCCGGATGGAGGCCAGGATCTCCTCCATCGACGGCTCCTGCTGTGCCCGCGTCTCGCTCATCCTCTCGGTCGTCTTCCATTTTCCATCACATGGTCATGCCCGGACTTGATCCGGGCATCCAGAGACTGTCGACACACTCTGGATTGCCGGGTCAAGCCCGGCAATGACAGAAACAGGCCTGCCCCAGTCATCCCGGGGCACATTTTCACTCGTCGATCGAGGTCCCCCACCAGCGGGCGCGGGTCTTCTGGTAGTCCGGCTCCGGATCATAGACCTTGACCGCCAGCGCCATGTCGCGCGCAGTCAGCGTGCCGACGGCGTTGCGGAGCTGATAGCCGGCGACCACCTCGTTGCGCCGCGCCTGCACCAGGCTGAGCTGCGCCTCGAGCAGGTTCTGCTGCTCGGTCAGCACGTCGAGCACGGTGCGCGACCCGACCTGCGCCTCCTGCTGCAGGCCTTCCACCGCCAACTCCTCGGCCCTGACCGCGGCCTGGAATGACTTGATCGCCGCCCGCGCCGTCACCAGCGCCTGCCAGGACTGGACGGCACTCTGGATCGCCTGGCGCCGCTGCGACTCGATCTGGATCCGCCGCTGGCCGTGGGTGTAGCGCGCCTGGCGCACCAGGGATTCCTGGTTGCCCTGGGAATACAGCGGGATGGTCAGCTGGGCGACGATCGCGGCCGAGTCGATGCGCGATTGCGAACTGCTATTGAACGGAGGATACGGCCTGGGATGCGTGACCGTAGAATACTGTCGCTGGATCCGTGCCTGCACGTCCAGCGACGGCAGCAGCGCGCCGAACTGCAGGTCGATGTTGTCGGCCGCCGCCCGCTCGCTGAACACCGCCGCGACGATGCCCGGGAAATTCGCCTGAGCCTTCTGGATCGCGTCCTGCATCGAGGTCGGCAGCCCGGCCGGCACCGTCGGCGTCTCCAGCGTCCCCGGCGGCTGGCCGATGATGCGCTCGAACACCGCGCGGCTGGCGCGCAGCGTGCCTTCGGCCTCGATCCGGCCGGCGACGGCGCTGGCCAGGCTGGCCTCGGCCTGGCTGACATCGGTGCGAGTCACCTCGCCGACATTGAACCGGTCCTGGGTCGCTTGCAGCTGCCGGCGCAGCACCGCCTCGTTGTTCCGCTGCACGTCGAGCGCCGCCTGGGCCTGGACCACGTCGGCATAGGCGGTCGCCGCGTCCAGCAGCACCGTCTGCTCCGTCGTCTGGACCACCGCCCGGGTGGCCATGATCGTGTTCTCGGCCTGGTTGACCGCGGCCTGGGTGCGGCCGCCGTTATAGATGTTCTGCGTGACGGTGATGCCGAGCGTGGCCGGGTTGACCTCATGCCAATTGCCCTGCGTCCCGCCAGCCTGAAGGGGGGTCCCCCTTTGGCGGAATTCGCTGGTCGTGTTGGTGAACTCGCTTGAGATGCTGGCGTCGGCGCTGATCTGCGGCCGGTAGCCGGACAGGGCCTGGGCGATGCCCTCGTTGGTCGCCTTCAGCTGGGCGATGTCAGCCGCGAGGTCCGGGTTGGTGGCGTAGGCCGAGGCCAGCGCCTCCATCATCGACTGGGCCGAGGCCGGGGCAGAGCCCAGCGCCAGCAGGGCGGACAACACCGCGGTGGAGAGCCCGAACCGTCCAAATCGTGTCATCGTCAATACCGTCCCATGGTTGGGTCGATCTCGCGCGCCCAGGCGTCGATGCCGCCGCGCAGATTGACCACGTTGTCCATGCCCCTCGCCGAAAGCCACCGCACCACCTGCGCGCTGCGCCCCCCGTGGTGACACATGACGATCACCGGGCGATCGCCCGGAATCTCCTCCAACCGTCCCGGAATCTCACCCATCGGGATGTCGAGCGAGCCCTCGATCCGGCACAGCGCCAGCTCCTGCGGCTCGCGCACATCGACGAGGCAATGCCCGGCGCCGGCGCGTCGCCAGGCCGCCAAGGTCGCCACGTCGATCTCGAATTGCTGCACCCGATGCCCCGCCATCTATTCCCAGAAACCGGCGCTCAGAACTGGAAGGCCGGCTTGCGCTCGAAACCCGGTAGGATCGCCGTCGTCGCGTCGAACAGCGGACGCTGCGACGCGACTCCATCGATCGCGCCGACCAGCATAGCACGGCCGACGCCATCCCCGTCATCCACCACTGTGAGGAGGCGGCCACCGGGCGCCAGCTGCGCGATCAGCGCCGCCGGCACCTCCGCCACCGCGCCATCGATCAGAATGACGTCGTAGGGTCCTTCGGCCGGCCAGCCCTCCGTCAGCCGTCCCTCGGCCAGGGTCACGCCCTGGACACCGAGCTCGGCCAGCACGCCGCGCGCGGTGGCCAGCAGTGCCTTGTCCTCCTCCAGCGCGACCACCCGGCCGGCGTAGCGGGCGACGACCGCCGCGCTGTAGCCGGTGCCGGCGCCGACGATCAGCACCCGGGTGTCGGGCGTGATCCGGGCGTCGTTCAGCAACCGGCCGAGAACCCGCGGCTCCATCAGCACCCGGCCGCCGCCGATCGCCACATCCTCGTCGACATAGGCGACGCCGCGCCGCTCGGCCGGCACGAAGCGTTCGCGCGGGATGGCCATCATGGCGTCGATCAGGGCCTGGTCGATGACCTTGTTGGGCTTGATCTGCCCTTCGACCATGTTGAGGCGGGCGGCTGCGTAGTCGACCATGGCGATCCGGTATCCGAAAACAGGGAGCCGGAGCGGCCGGACGGCCGCCGCGGGCTCAAACGCAGCGGTTATATCGGCCTTCGCGCTCGCAACACAATCGCTCTGATGCCGGCCGGTGATGCCGGACCGGACGAGCAAGGTCGCAACATTCGGCGCGTTCGTCTCTTGACCCTGCTTCTCGGCGGACGATATACGGGGGCCGCCGTCGGGGCGCGATGGCTGAGTGGTCAAGCAGCGGACTGCAAATCCGTGCACGCCGGTTCGATTCCGGCTCGCGCCTCCAACGGCCCGCCGGAGTGCCGGCCGAACCCGCGCCTCCAAAAAGTGTCATCGGAAGCGCAAGTGAGGCTTGGCAGGGCGGGGCGAGGTTGCTATAAGCCGCGCCACCGACAGCCCGGAGCGATCCGGCGCTCGTGTTCCCTGGTAGCTCAGTCGGTAGAGCAGCTGACTGTTAATCAGCGGGTCACTGGTTCGAGTCCAGTCCAGGGAGCCACTTTTCCTCACCACTTCATGTCCATCGATGTGACGGCCATGTCGGCCGGCAGGCGGTACATTCCGTCGCAGCGTCTTGGCACGGACCGGCCGATCCATTAGATGGAAAGCGCTTCCGGGCGTTGTCAGAACGGTCCCGGCTTTCCGGAACCGAGATGGCCCCGTACGACGCGTCTTCCCGCCCCGGCCTCCTTCCTCCGCCACCGACCGAGACGGTGCCCGTCCGGCCGATCGCGGTCGGCTCCTACAACGTGCACAAATGCGTCGGCCTGGACCGCCGCTTCGATCCGCTGCGCATCGCCGCGGTGATCGCCGAGCTCGGCGCTGATGTCGTGGCGCTGCAGGAGGTCGACCGCCGGTTCGGCCGGCGCTCCGGCCTGCTCGACGCCGAGACGCTGCGCCGCGACAGCGGCCTGCATCTGGTGCATGTCTCCGACCTGCCCGACGGCCATGGCTGGCACGGCAACGCGCTCCTGGTGCGGGAGGGCGTGGTCACCCGCCTGCGCCGCCTGTCGCTGCCGGGGGCCGAGCCGCGCGGGGCGATCGTCACGGAGCTGGCGCTGCCGGCCGGCCGCCTGCGGGTGATCGCCGCCCATTTCGGCCTGCTGCGCCGCTGCCGGATGCGCCAGGCCGCCGCGATCATCGAGGAGATCGCCGAAGGCGAAAGCATGCCGACGCTGCTGGTCGGCGACCTCAACGAATGGCGCCCCGGACGGCGCTCCTCCCTGCAGCCGCTCGGCGCGCTGTTCGGGCCGCTCGACGCGAGCCCGCCCAGCTTCCCGGCTCCGCTGCCCCTGGTCTCGCTCGACCGAATCCTCGGCTGGCCGCAGGGCGTGCTCCGCTCGGTGCAGGTCCATCGCAGCCCGCTGTCGCGCATCGCGTCGGACCATCTGCCGCTCAAGGCCGTGGTCGATCTGGCCGCCGCCCTGCCCGACGCGTCTGCGCCGCTGTCGGAAGCCGCCTGACGCGTCCCGCTCAGCGGGAGGCGTCGACGCCCAGCTCCTGCGCCAGCGACTCGAACTCGTCCTGGATGTCGTTGATCGTCGGCAGGCCCAGCGATTTCAGCTCGGCATGCACCTTCCGCGCCGGCTCCGAATCCAGGTCCCGCTTGAAGTTCACCACCACCTCCCGGGCCGAGCCGTAGCCGCGAAAGCGCTCGATCTCGGCACGGGTCGCCTTCTGCACATGCTCCAGCCTGCGTCTCTCCGCCTCGGACCGGCCCTCGGCCTGGGCCTTGAGGACCGGGTCGAAGGCGCGCCTGGTGACGAAATCGACCAGCTTTTCCCTCGCACTCTCGGACATGACGTCCTCCTGTCTCGCATAGTCTTGCTGGTCTACGGCCCACGATGATCGAGGGTTCCGGTGCCCGTGACGCTCGGTCCGCCTCGATCTTGGCTCGGCGCGGCCACCACCCCAGATTGTTGAGTCGGCATCGGCATTGAGTCAGTCTTCCAGTGTCGCCGAGCGGCCCGGAGCGGGAGCGGCCCATAGGGAGTCGATGGCATGGCCAAGGTGCTCGCCTGTATCGACGGCTCGATCTATTCCCAAAGCGTCTGCGATCTGTCGGCCTGGGCCGCATCGCGGCTGAACCAGCCGGTCGAGCTGCTGCATGTGCTGGGTCGGCGCGAGGTATCGACCATCCCGGTCGACATCAGCGGCACCCTGGTCGCCTATTCCCAGGACATCCTGGCCGAGTTGGCCGCCATGGACGAACAGCGGGCCAGCCTGTCTCAGAAGCGCGGCCGGCTGATCCTGGACGAAGGCCGCAACCGGCTGAAGGAGGCCGGCGTCGCCGATGTCGAGACCCATCTCTACAACGGCGATCTGGTCGAGACGGTCGGCGAATTCGAAGCCGACGCCAGCCTGATCGTCGTCGGCAAGCGCGGCGAGGCGGCCGACTTCGCGAAGCTGCATCTCGGCTCGAATCTCGAGCGTGTGGCGCGCGCCGCGAAGAAGCCGGTGCTGGTCGCCGCCCGCGCCTTCAAGCCTGTCCGGCGCTTCCTGATCGCCTTCGATGGCGGCCCGAGCGTGACCAAGGCGGTCGACCTGATCGCCAACGGCCAGCTGCTGCGCGGGCTGGAGGGCGAGCTGCTGATGGCCGGCAGCCCCGACGAGGAGGCCGAGGCCAAGCTGGACGCGGCCGAGACCAGGCTGCGCGACGCCGGCTGGAATATTCGCGCCCGGATTCTGCCGGGGGAGCCGGAGGCTGTGATCGCGACCGAGGTGACGGAGGCGTCGATCGACCTGCTGGTGATGGGCGCCTACGGCCATTCCCGCATCCGCAACCTGATCATCGGCAGCACCACCACGGCGATGGTGCGGTCGTGCCTGGTCCCGGTGCTGATGCTGCGCTGAGGCCTCAACCGTCCCGCCGCATCAGCCACAGGCCGATGGCGCAGCCGAGGAGGCAGAGCGCGAGCATGTAATAGAGGTGCGCCAGCGGATTCAGCGCCAGCAGCGCCGGGATCACCAGCGGCGTCAGGCCGCCGAACACCGCGTAGGCGACGTTGTAGGAAAAGGACAGGCCGCTGAAGCGGACCGCCGCCGGGAAGGCGCGGACCATGACGAAGGGCACGCCACCGACGACGCCGACCAGCAGGCCGACCAGAGCGTAGCTGGGCAGCAGCAGCCCGGGATCGGCGGCGCCCCAGGTGTAGAACAGCCAGGTGCCGAGGCCGAGCAGCAGGCTGCCGAGGGCGAAGAAGCGGCCGGCGCCGATCCGGTCGATGATGGCGCCGGCGGCGATGCAGCCGATCAGCAAGCACAGCGTGGCCAGTGTGTTCGCCTCAAGCGCCAGCGGCAGCGGCACGCCGTTCAGCTTCGCCAGCAGCGCCGGCGTCATCAGGATCACCACCACGATCGCGGCCGCCAGCAGCCAGGTCAGCAGCATCGATACGATCACCGCGCCGGGATGGTCGCGTACCACGACCTTCAGCGGCAGCTCCGCCGCCAGCGACTTGCGGGCCTGCATCTCCCGGAAAACCGGGGTCTCATGCAGCAGCCGGCGCAGATGGACCGAGAGCAGGCCGAAGGCGCCGCCGAGCAGGAAGGGCAGCCGCCAGGCCCAGTCTGAGATCTCGGCCGGGCTGAAGCTGCCGTTGATCACCGTCGCCACCACCGATCCCAGCAGGATGCCGGCGGTCAGCCCTGCGGTCAGCGTGCCGCAGGCATAGCCGATGCGGTTCGCCGGCACGTGCTCGGCCACGAACACCCAGGCGCCGGGGACCTCGCCGCCGATCGCCGCCCCCTGCAGGAGGCGGAGCAGCAGCAGGGCGACCGGCGCCCAGATGCCGATCTGGTCATAGGTCGGCAGCAGCCCCATGCCGAGCGTGGCCGCCGCCATCAGCAGGATGCTGAGTGTGAACATCCGCTTGCGGCCCAGCCGGTCGCCGAAATGCGCCATCACGATCCCGCCCAGCGGCCGCACCAGATAGCCGGCGGCGAAGATTCCGAAGGTCTGGAACTGGCGCAGCCAGTCCGGAATCTCCGCCGGAAAGAACAGCTGCCCGACCGCGGTCGCGAAGTAGATGAAAACCACGAAATCGTAGAACTCCAGCGCGCCGCCGAGCGCGGCCAGGCCGAGGGTACGATAGTCGCCGGCATTGAGGCGCCGCTTCGACGGAAGGTCGGCGGCGATGGCATGGGTCATGTCGGGCTCTGCCGTTCGGTGATCGATTTGTCTTACCAAAGGTGCAAGATCGGGACCGTAGAGCAGAGCGGTCCGGCCGGGCAGCGCTACGCCCGCATGCCGGGGTCCACGAAACCTGTTGCAGCCGTCATCGAACCGTTCTGGCTTCGGACAGCGCCTCATCCGGCTATCATGCCGAAGCCCAACCCGATGGCAGGAGGACCGATCTTGGCCAAGAGAACGGTTGCCGATCTGATCGCCGACATGCTGGCCGATGCAGGGGTCAAGCGGATCTACGGCATCGTCGGCGATTCCCTGAACGGGCTGACCGACAGCCTGCGGCGGAAGAAGACGATCGACTGGATCCGGGTGCGGCACGAGGAGGTCGCCGCCTTCGCCGCCGGGGCCGAGGCCCATCTGACCGGCGAACTCGCGGTCTGCGCCGGCAGCTGCGGGCCGGGCAATCTGCACCTGATCAACGGCCTGTTCGACTGCCACCGCAACCGCGTGCCCGTGCTGGCGATCGCCGCGCATATCCCGAGCTCCGAGATCGGCCGCGGCTATTTCCAGGAGACCCATCCGCAGACCCTGTTCCAGGAATGCAGCCATTACTGCGAGCTGGTCTCCGACCCGGTGCAGCTGCCCGGCGTGCTGGAGATCGCCATGCGTGAAGCGGTGGCCAAGCGCGGCGTCGCCGTTGTCGTCATCCCCGGCGACGTGGCGCTGCAGGAGATCGGCGACCGGCGGCATTCCCTGTTCCTGCTGCCGGCCCCGCCGGTGGTGGTGCCGGCCGAGGCGGAGATCGAGAAGACCGCAACGCTGCTGAACGAGGCGCGCCGGGTGACGCTGTTCTGCGGCCGTGGCTGCGCCGGCGCCCATGCGGCGCTGATGGGCCTGGCCGAGACGCTGAAGGCCCCGATCGTCCACGCCTTCGGCGGCAAGGAGTTCGTCGAATACGACAATCCCTACGACGTCGGCATGACCGGGCTGATCGGCTTCGCCTCCGGCTACTACGCCATGATGAACTGCGACGTGCTGCTGATGCTGGGCACGGATTTCCCCTACCGCCAGTTCTATCCGGCCGACGCCCGTATCATCCAGGTCGACATCCGGGCCGAGAATCTCGGCCGGCGCTGCAGCCTGGAGCTCGGCCTGGTCGGCGACGTGCGCGAGACCATTGCGGCGCTGCTGCCGCGGCTGGAGGTCAAGGAGGACCGCAGCCATCTCGATGCGGCGCTGGAGGACTACGTCAAATCGCGCGAGGGGCTGGACGATCTTGCCACCGGCACGCCGGGCCGGCCGCCGATCCATCCGCAATACCTGACCCGGCTGGTCAGCGAGCTGGCCGACGACGACGCGGTCTTCACCTTCGATGTCGGCACGCCGGCGGTGTGGGCGGCGCGCTATCTCAAAGTCAACGGCAAGCGGCGGATGATCGGCTCGCTCAGCCACGGCTCGATGGCCAACGCCCTGCCCCAGGCGATCGGCGCCCAGGCAGCCTATCCGAAGCGCCAGGTGGTGTCGCTGTCCGGCGACGGTGGCCTGACCATGCTGATGGGCGACCTGATCACGCTGAAGCAGCAGAACCTGCCGGTGAAGGTGGTTGTCTACAACAACGGCGTACTCGGCTTCGTGGCGATGGAGATGAAGGCGTCGGGCTTCCTCGACACCTACACCGACCTGGAGAACCCGAACTTCGCCGCGATGGCGGAGTCGATGGGCATCTACGGCATCCGGGTTGAGGATCCAGGCGAGGTCGAGGAGGCGGTGCGGCGCGGCCTGCACCATGACGGGCCGGTCGTGATCGACGTCGCCACCAACAAGCTGGAGCTGATGATGCCGCCCACCGTCTCGGCCAGCCAGGTCGCCGGCTTCGGCATGTACATGCTGCGCGCCGTGATCAACGGCCGCGGCAGCGAGCTGATCGAGCTGGCGAAGACCAACCTGCGGCGGTAGGCCCGGCGCCGGGTCTCGCTAGTAGAAAACCAATGCCCTTCGTTGTCATGGCGAGCCCCGGAGGGGCGTGGCCATCCAGGGCCGCTCGCACCGGCCTCTGGATCGCCACGTCCCCCCGGCTCAAGGCCGGGGGTCCTCGCGATGACGACAAGGGTGTGGGTTATGATTTGCGCTGATTGATATCAGACTCGCTCCAGCGGCCGGTGCGGTTCCGGCGGCAGCTCGATGCCGATCGGGTCGCCCGGTTGGACGACGCCGTCGGCCAGGACGATGCCCATCACCCCGGCCTTGCGCACCAGGTTGCCGGCGTCGTCCCGGCCCAGGACCAGCTTCAGCAGGCCCTGCCGGAAGCCGTCGATCTGGGCGCAGGGGTTGCGCAAGCCCGTGATCTCGACCACGGCCTCGGCGCCGAGCCGCAGCTTCGTGCCGGTCGGCAGGGCGAGCAGGTCGATGCCGCGGGTGGTGACGTTCTCGCCCAGATCCCCCGGCACCACCGTGAAGCCGGCAGCCGCCAGCTCGTCATGCAGCTCGGCCTGAATCAGATGCACCTGGCGCAGATTGGGCTGGGTCGGGTCGACCGCCACCCGCGACCGGTGCTTCACCGTTTCTCCCATATGGGCGTCGCCCTCGACCCCCAGCCCGGCCAGGAGCCGGATCGAATCGAGCACCGGCTTGCTGAAGCTATGGGTGGCGCTGCGGCCGACCGCGGTCACAAGCCCGTTCATGCCGAAGTCCCTCGCAGCGGATAGCGTCCGGTGACGTGGAAAGGCACGCCCCGACTGTCCTGCTCGAACACCGTGATCGCATCAATCACCAGCGGGTCGCGGCAGACCCGGGCGGTCCGCTCCGCCAGCACGGCGCGGACCCGGTCATGCTCCGCCGCATCGGTCAGGCGGGCGGTCAGGGTCATGTGGAAGCGGAACTCCTCGAACACATAGGGGTAGCCCCAGCGTTCGAGATGCCGGTCCTGTGCCGGGGTCAGCGGCGAACGGCGCCGCCGCTCCAGCTCGGATGCCGTGAGCGGCGCCCGGAGCCGGTCGAAGGCCTCGACACAGGCATCGGCCAGGGCATTGACCGCCGGCGCCGGGGCCGAGGGCACCAGGGCCAGGAAGCCGCCGATCGAGGCGAGCGCCAGCGCCGGGCCGGTCGCCGGGGACCGGCCTGCAGAGAAGGCCTCGACGGCTCGGTGCAGGTCTTCGCCCGATACGCCTTCGGCGAGGGCGAACGGCGCCTTCAGCGTGGCGTGGAAGCCGTAGTGCCGGGGATCGGCGGTGATGTCCCGGAACCGATCGGGATCGATGCCGTCGAGAAGGGGCTGCAACCGCCCCTGCCCCGTCTCCGGGTCGCGGCCCAGCAGCTCCGCCCCCAGCTCCGCCAGGGCCGAGCCCCGGGGTGGCGCGAAATAGATCGCGTAGCGTCGGTTCATATCGTCATCTCAAACATCGGGCAAACAGGTGGTTCGCGTTACCTCTCCCGCCTGGCGGGCGCTTTTCCGATTCCCAACACCGTCATTGCGAGCGCAGCGAAGCAATCCAGGGCCGCTCGCATTGGCCCCTGGATTGCTTCGTCGGCTTCGCCTCCTCGCAATGACGGGTATGGGACGGATGTCTCGAAAAGCTCCCGCAAGCGGGAGAGGCAACGCGGTGGTTCATCGGCTCGACCAGCTCAAGCAACCCGCTTGCCGGCGCGCCACACGCCGCGGATGTGGGGCACGCCATCGATCAGCCGGAAGCGGACGAGGTCGGCCCGCAGCCCCGGCGCGATCGCGCCGCGGTCGTCGAGGCCCGCCGCCTTGGCCGGGTTGGCGCTGACCAGCGCCACCGCCCGTGGCAGGCCCAGCCCGACCGGCGCCTCGGCCAGCAGGCAGACGGCGTGCAGCATGCTGATCGGCACGTAGTCGGAGGCGAGAATGTCGAGCAGCCCGGCCGTCGCCAGCTCCGCCGCGCCGACATTGCCGCTGTGCGAGCCGCCGCGGACCACGTTCGGGGCGCCCATCAGGATCGACAGGCCGTGAGTCCGCGCCGCCTGGGCTGCCCCCGCCGTGGTCGGGAACTCCGAGATCGAGACGCCGAGCGACACCGCCTCGTCGACATGGGCCGGGGTCTCGTCGTCATGGCTGGCCAGGGCCAGGCCGCGGCCAGCGGCGAGCTCGGCGATGGCGAGGCGGTGCCGATGGGCATGCGCCTCCTGCGCCGCCTGCCGCTCCTTCATCAGCACGTCCAGCTCCGCCTCGCTGTAGCGGTGGCGGTTGGCCTGGCGCCATTTCTCGACCTGGGCGTACTGCCGCTGCCCGGGCGTGTGGTCCATGATCGAAAGCAGGCGGACCGACGGGTCCTCGACCAGAACCGACAGGTAGTCGAGCACATGCGGGTCGGCCACCTCGCAGCGCAAATGCAGGAAATGGTCGGCCCGCAGCATGTCCTGCCGGCGCGCCGCCTCCAGCCCGTCGACCATCGGCCGCAGCAGGCTGCCGCGCGGCGAGCCCTTGTGCTCGCTCATCAGCGACAGGCTGTCGAACACCGTGGTGATGCCGGCGGTGGCGACCTGGGCGTCATGCGCCAGCGCCGCCGAGACGCTGTTCCACATCACCCCGGGCCGCGGCGCCACATGGCGCTCGAGATGGTCGGTGTGCAGGTCGATCAGCCCCGGGATCAGATAGTCGCCGTCGAGATCGTCGCCGGCCCCGGATGCTCCCTCCTCCACCGCAACGATGCGGCCGCCTTCGACCCGCAGCGTGCCGGTGACCACGGCATCGGGGGTGACGATCCGGGCATTGGAAAAGATCAGTTCCGTGCTCATGCGGCCGCCTTGTAGAGCGTGACGTCGAAGATCCGGGTCGCCACCCGGTCGCGGACCGCCGTGTCGTGGAAGATCCCGACGATGGCGGCGCCGCGCGATTTGGCCTCCTCGATCAGCTCGATGACCACGCGCCGGTTGTCGGCGTCGAGCGAGGCCGTCGGCTCGTCGAGGAGAAGGATGGGATACTCCATCGCGAAACCGTGCGCGAGATTGACCCGCTGCTGCTCGCCACCGGAGAAGGTGGCAGGCGGCAGGTTCCACAGGGCCTCCGGCAGGTTCAGCCGGGCCAGCAGGGTGCGGGCGCGGCGGTCGGCCTGCGCCTCGGCCACGCCGGAGGCCAGCATCGGCTCCTTGACGATCTCCAGCGTCGGCACGCGCGGGATCACCCGCAGGAACTGGCTGACATAGCCGAGGGTCCGGCGCCGCACCTCCAGGATCCTGCGCGGCGGCGCCGCGGTGATGTCGACGAGCTGGTCGTCGTGACGGATCAGCACCCGCCCGGCCGAGGCCAGGTAGTTGCCGTAGAGGGTGCGCATGAAGGTGCTCTTGCCCGCGCCGGACGGGCCGCCCAGCACCACGCATTCGCCCGGTCCCACGGCGAAGTCGACGCCGTCGAACACCGGCAGCCGCACCCCGCCCTGCCCCATCCCTCCCCTGTTATGCAGCACGAAGGTCTTGGACAGGCCGGAGACTTCGATCATCGCAGTCGTGTTCGGCATGGCTCAGACCTGCAGGACGGAGGAGACGAGGAGCTGGGTGTAGGGGTGCTGCGGGTCGTCCAGCACCTGGTCGGTCAGGCCGGTCTCCACCACCCGTCCATGCCGCATCACCATGAGGCGGTCGGCCAGCAGGCGGGCGACGGCGAGATCGTGGGTGACCAGCACCACGGCGATGCCGAGCCGGCGCACCAGGCCACGCAGCAGGTCGAGCAGCCGGGCCTGGACCGAGACGTCGAGACCGCCGGTCGGCTCGTCCATGAAGACGAGGCGCGGATTGGTGACCAGGTTGCGGGCGATCTGCAGCCGCTGCTGCATGCCGCCGGAATAGGTTGTCGGCCGGTCGTCGATGCGGCCGAGGTCGAGCTCGACCTTGTCCATCCAGTCCTGCGCCTGGCCGCGGATCCGGCCATAGTGCCGGGCGCCGACCGCCATCAGCCGCTCGCCGACATTGGCGCCGGCGCTGACATCCATGCGCAGCCCGTCGCGCGGGTTCTGGTGTACGAAGCCCCAGTCGGTGCGGGCCAGCATCCGCCGCTCCGGCTCCGACAGGGCGTAGATGTCGGTCAGGCCGCGGACACGGGTGTCGAAAGCGACCGTGCCGGAACTGGGCGGCAGCCGGCCGGAGATGCAGTTGAGCAGCGTGGTCTTGCCCGATCCGCTCTCGCCGACGATGCCCAGCACCTCGCCCGGCGACATCTCGAAGGCCACGTCGCGGCAGCCGGTGACGGTGTCGCCGTACAGCTTGGTCAGGCCCTCGACCCGCAGCAGGATGTCGCCGCTCATGCCTCGGCTCCCTTGGGGTCGTGCGCCTGCTCGACCGCGCGATCATAGGCGGCCAGAGCCTCGCCGCTCAGGGCGCCGCGATGGCCGGCCTCGCGCCGGGTGCGGCAGTGATGGCTGTCGGAGCAGACGAACATGTGACCGCCGGCGTCGTCGAGCACGACCTCGTCGAGATAGCTGTCCTCGGCCCCGCACAGGGCGCAGGGCTGGTCCCAATGCTGGATGGTGAAGGGGTGGTCCTCGAAATCCAAGCTGACCACCTGGGTGTAGGGCGGAATGGCGTAGATCCGCTTCTCGCGCCCCGCCCCGAACAGCTGCAGCGCCGGGTTCATGTGCATCTTCGGATTGTCGAATTTCGGGATCGGCGACGGCGCCATCAGGTAGCGGCCGTGCACCATCACCGGATAGTCGTAGGTGGTGGCGATGTGGCCGTAGCGGGCGATGTCCTCGTAGAGGCGGACATGCATCAGCCCGTAATCGGCATAGCCGTGCATCATCCGGGCCTCGGTCTCGCGCGGCTCGAGCCGCCGCAGCGGCTCTGGCTGCGGCACCTGGTAGACCAGGATCTGGCCCTCGGACAGCGGCTGCTCCGGGATGCGGTGGCGGGTCTGGATCACCGTGGCTTCGCCGGTGTCCTCGGTGGTCGCAACCCCGGCGACGCGGGCGAAGAAGCGGCGGATGTTGACGGCGTTGGTGGTGTCGTCGGCGCCCTGATCGATCACCTTCAGCACGTCATCCGGGCCGATGATGCTGGCGGTGACCTGGATGCCGCCCGTGCCCCAGCCATAAGGCACCGGCATCTCGCGGCCGCCGAACGGCACCTGGTAGCCGGGAATCGCCACTGCCTTCAGCAGCGCCCGGCGGATCATCCGCTTGGTCTGCTCGTCGAGATAGGCGAAGTTGTAGCCGGGATCCCTGGTCACGGCGATTCCCACGTCAGACATCGGCTCTCCCCCTCACCCGAAATCGCTGCGCGATTTCGACCTCTCCCCAAGGAGAGGTGAAACAGCGCTCACCTCCATTCCCCTCTCCTCGGGGAGAGGGAGGGGCCCAGCCCGCCAGGGCTGGGAGGGTGAGGGGGTGGCCCCGCCCTGCCCTCTTCGTCACGATACCGGCGCTCATTCCGCCGCCTCCTTCCGGGTCGCCGCCTCGTCCGTCTCGCGGGCACGGCGCTCATGCTCCGCCCGCAGCCGGCGGATCAGTTCCAGCTCGGCCTGGAAGTCGACGTAATGCGGCAGCTTGAGATGCTGCACGAAGCCCGAGGCCTCGACATTGTCGCTGTGCGCCAGCACGAACTCCTCATCCTGCGCCGGGTAGCGCGCCGCCTCGCCCAGCTCGCGGGCCCTGAGCGCCCGGTCGACCAGCGACATCGCCATGGCCTTGCGCTCGCAATGGCCGAAGGCCAGGCCGTAGCCGCGGGTGAATTGCGGCGGTGCGGTCTTCGACCCGGCGAACTGGTTCACCATCTGGCATTCGGTGACGGTGATCTCGCCGATCTCGATCGGAAAGCCCAGCTCCTCCGGCACGATCTCGACCGCCACCTCGCCCAGCCGGATCTCGCCGGCGAAGGGATGGTTGCCGCCATAGCCGCGCTGCACCGAATAGCCGAGTGCCAGCAGGAAGCCCTCGTCTCCGCGCGCCAGATTCTGCAGCCGCTGGTCGCGGTCGGCCGGCAGGGTCAGCGGATCGCGGGTCAGGTCGACCGGCTCATGTCCCTCCGGCGCCTCGGCCTCGCGCTCGATCAGCTCCTCGCGGTTGAGGATGTCGACCACCCGCGGCACCGGTCCGTCCGGCCCTGCCTCACCCTCCGGCGCCGCCGGCGGCTCGCCCGCCGCAGCCAGGGCGAAGTCGATCAGGCGGTGCGTGTAGTCGTAGGTCGGCCCCAGGATCTGGCCGCCCGGAATGTCCTTGTAGGTGGCGGAGATGCGCCGCCGCACCGTCATCGCGGCGGTGTCGATCGGCTCCGACACCGCAAAGCGTGGCAGCGTGGTGCGGTAGGCGCGCAGGAGGAAGATCGCCTCGACCAGGTCGCCCTGCGCCTGCTTGATCGCCAGCGCCGCGAGGTCGCGGTCGTAGAGCGAGCCCTCGGCCATCACCCGGTCGACGGCGAGGCCGAGCTGCTCGCGGATCTGGTCCGGCGCGATCTCCGGCACCGCCGGGTCGCCGCGACGGGTCTCCGCCAGCAGCCTCTGGGCGTTTTCGATCGCGCGCTCGCCTCCTTTGACGGCGACATACATCGGATCAGCCCTCCCAGCGGGTGGTGCGCGGCAGGCCCAGCATCCGGTCGCCGCAGGTCAGCAGAAGGTCGACGCCGAGCGGATAGGCGGCGCCGTTGGCCGCCCAGTCCTCACGGAACCAGCCAGGCAGTCCGGTGATGCGGGCCGGCTCGGCCATCTTGATACCGGGGCCGGTGAACCGTCCGGATTCGGGGCCGTCCAGCGCCGGCACCTCGACCACCAGCGTGGCCGAGCGGTCGGGATAGCGGTCCTCGCCCAGCGACAGGCCGCCGAGGCGCGGCAGGAACGCGCTATCGGCCACGAAGAGGAAGGCGGCCGCCGCCGGATCGGAGACGACCGGGGCGCCGGTGTGGAAGCGCAGGAAGCTCTGCACCGCCGGGGTCGACAGCGCCGGATCGAGCCAGACCGGCGTGTCGAGATCGACCAGCGTCAAGGCGACAGCGGCCATGGCGGGGCCGAGCGGTTCGGGCGCCGTGACCGGCTCCGGGCAGGCGACCGACCGGCCCGGCCGGGCCAGGGCGTCGAGCACCGCGCGGAACACCGACTGGCTGCCGAGCACCGGGTCGGCGAAGCCGGGCAGCAGCGCTGTGGAATCGAGGAGCAGGCTCATCGCGGGTTCTCTCCGCGCACCATGGTGAAGAAGTCGACCCGTGTCGCCGCCGCCTTGCGCCGGGCCGCGTCGCGTCGCTCCGCCTGCGCCCGGCGCAGCGGCGCGATCAGCCCGGCCTCGATGGCATCGTGCCGGTCGGTCTGCAGCAGAGCGTCAGCCCGGGCGGCGATCTCGGCATGGCGCCGGTCGCGGCCGGCGACATAGGCGAAGCCCAGAACGTCGCTGCCGTCCAGGCCGCCTCCTTGGAGTTTGACGACGCAGCGCGTCACCGTCATCTCGCCGAGGGCGAAGGGCATGCCGTCGCCGCCGGCGCGGCCGCGCACCATCACCATGCCGGTCTCGGCCGGCCGCAACGTGGTGAAGCCGTCCTCGCCCCCGAGATCCGCCCACAGGCGTTGCAGCATCCGGGGATCTGCCTTGGCCAGCACGGCCATCCAGCCCCGCCGCCGTTCGGTTTCATCGATCATAGGCTGATAGACCTATTGCCTAATCATCTAGTCATCCGTATGTTTAGATCATGGGCCGGATTTGGCGACAGCCGCAAGTCGGGAAGGATGAAATTTGCGTGACAGAGCAGCCATGAGCCCGCGCACCTCTCTGACCCGCGGCGCCGGCGTCGCGCTGTGGCGCCAGATCAGCGCGACGCTGGAGCAGGAGATCCGCGACGGCGAGCATCCGGCCGGAGCCCGGCTGCCGACCGAGGCAGAGCTGTCGGAGCGGTTCGGCGTCAACCGCCACACCGTGCGGCGGGCGATGGCGGAACTGGAGGAACAGGGCCTGGTCGACGTCACCCAGGGGCGTGGCACCTTCGTCCATCTCGGCGCCATCGCCTATCTGGTCGGCCGGCGAACCCGCTTTCATGAGAATATGCGCCGGGAGAACCGGGATGCGCGGGTGGAACTGCTGGATTCGGCCATCGAGCCGGCGCCGGCCGCGGTCGCGCGCGAGCTGGAGATCCCGCCCGGCACCGATGTGATCCGCCTGGACACGCGGTCGCATGCCGACGGGCTGCCGCTCAGCCTCGCCAGCCACTATTTCCCGGCGGCGCGGTTCCCGGGGCTGGCCGATGTCTTCCGCGAGACCGGCTCGGTGACGGCCAGCTTCGCCCGCTACGGCGTGACCGACTACACCCGCCGTCGCACCCGGGTCTCGGCCCGGCTGCCGGATGCGCGGGAGCAGCGCCTGCTCGAGATCACGCGCACCCGGCCGGTGATGGCGACCGAGGCGGTCAATGTCGATGCCGAGGGCCGGCCGGTCGAGTACGGCCTGTCCAGCTTCGCCAGCGACCGGATTCAGCTGGTGTTCGAGAGCTGACGAAAAGCGGAAGCCGGGCGGGAGGCGCCCTCCCGGCCCGGCTCTTCCATCCCGGGAGCGGCAATGCCGCTCCGAAAATCCCCGGCCGTCTCTGGGACGGACATGCGACGGCCGGGTCAGGTCCTGGGGGACCGGCGGAACGCCGGCCCGATCGGAGAGCCTAGTTGGCGCTGGCCAAACGGCCGCTGTGGCTGGTCGCACGCTCCGGCTCGGCCGCCAGCGCCGAGGCGTTGCGCGCATGGTGGCGCTGCAGCATCGGCCGCAGCACCGCCACCGCCATGAAGGCGGCGAACAGATCCATGGCCGCGACGGTGTACAGCACCGAGGACCAGGTGCCGGTCGCCTCCATCAGCAGGTTGCCGATCGGCACCAGCAGCGCAGCGACGCCTTTGGCGCAGTACAGCACGCCGTAGATCTTGCCGAGATGCTTGGTGCCGAAGGTGTCGCCCGCGGTGGCGCTGAACAGCGAGTAGACCTCGCCCCAGGCCAGGAAGACCACGCCCGACAGGATCAGGAAGGCCCAGGGATCATGGCCGAAGGTGCCGAGCGCGACGATGCCCAGGCCCTCCATGGTGAAGGCGATGCACATCGTCTTCTCGCGCCCGATATGGTCGGACACCCAGCCGAAGAACGGCCGCGAGATGCCATTCATGATGCGGTCCAGCATCAGGGCGAAAGGCAGTGCCGCCATGGTGAAGAAGAACAGGTTCACCGGCATGTCCTTGACGCCGAGGTCCTTGGCGATGACGCCGAGCTGGGCCACTGCCATCAGCCCGCCGGTGACGGTACAGATGAACATGCCGAGCATGACGTAGAACACCGGCGTGCGCAGCGCCTCGCCCAGGGTGTAGTCGCGCCGCACCTGAGCGACCTTGGTGGAGAGCGTCACCTCATCCTTGCCCGGCGCGCGCAGGAACCAGGCGGCGGCGAAGATGATGCCGCCCTGGACCAGGCCGAACCAGAAGAAGGCCGCCTGGTAGCCCGAGCCGGCGATCACGTTGGCGATCGGGATGATGGTCAGGGCCGATCCAGCGCCATAGCCGCCGGCGGTCAGGCCCACGGCCAGGCCGCGCCGGTCCGGGAACCATTTCAACGCGGCATTAACGCAGGTGGCGTAGACGCAGCCGACGCCGATGCCGCCGATCGCAGCGCCGATATAGAAGCCAGCCAGCGAGGTGGCATAGGAGTTCACGATCCAGGACAGGCCGGTCATGACGCCGCCGACCAGCACCAGCGCACGGGGGCCGTACTTGTCGATGAAGTAGCCCTCGATCGGGGTCAGCCAGGTCTGGACGATGACGAAGATGGTGAAGGCGGTCTGGATGGAGGCGCGGCTCCAGCCGTAGGTCTCCTGGATCTCCGGCACGAACAGCGTCCAGGCGTACTGGATATTCGCGGCGGCGACCATGCAGACGATGCCGGCGATCAGCTGGATCCAGCGATTCGTCGGGGCTCTCCCCGTCCCCGCGGTCGCATTGGAAATCGCACTCATGGCGATGGCTCTCCCAGTGTCTCGTTGCACTCGTTCGGCCGGTCGTTGGGTGCCGGCGGTTCATTGGCCTCCTGGTCTACGACGATGCCTGCGGAATCGGACCGGCCGTCCGGGGTCTCCGGAGACCGACCCTGCCTGATCCCGAGCCGTCGGGCAGAGCCTGCAAAGGCGTAGGGCGCTGAGCGCCAATCGAGTCATGGAGGAAGGCAGGCGCTGAGCGCCGCTTGGCATCGAAGCCGGGCCGACATGCCGCGTCGCCCGGATGCGCGATCGGCGACGGCGCGGGCCGACAATCTCCTCTCAACCGTCGGCGGGTCTGCCCGCGACCAGTCATGATCGGCAGGATTCCAACTGGTATACAAAATGTAATATGTCTGAACCTGCTTCCCTGCGCAACAGGTTTGCAATCAGGCCTGAGAGAGTGACGCGCTCTGCGCGAATCCGGCCGGGGCGCCCTTGCCCGTGGCCAGGGCTTCCGCCATGCCGCGGGCGATCTCGCGCTCGCCCATGATCACCGCGTCGGCGCCGAGGCCGATGAGGTGCTCGACCTCGGCGTCGGAATGCGCCCGGGCGATGATGGCGATGCCGGGATTGGCGGCCCGGGCCTGGGCGACGATCTGGCCGGCCTCGAAGGCGTTGGGGACGGCGACGGCGAGCTGCCGGGCGCCCGGCAGGTTGGCCAGCCCAAGGACTTCCGGCACCGCGGCGTTGCCGATGATGGTCTCGATCCCCGCCTCGCGCAGCCGCGTGATCGGCTGGTCGGCATCCTCGATCACCAGGAACGGCCGGCCGGCGGCCTGCAGCGCTGCGCCGATCAGGCTGCCGACGCGGCCATAGCCGACCAGCACGACGTGATCCGAGAGCGCGGTCGGCACCGCCGGCTCCTCCAGCGTGGCCGGCTCGGCCGGGGGCGGCGCCTCGGCGGCCGGGCCGGGTTCCACCACCGCCGGTGCCTCCTCGGCCGCAGGGGCCGGCGCCGGACGCTCGAGCAGCGGCCGCAGCCGGCCGAAGGCGTTGAACACGACAGGGTTGAGCAGGATCGACAGGATCGCGCCGCCCAGGATCAGGTCCCGCCCCGCCTCCGGCAGCAGGCCGAGCTTCACGCCGAGCTCGGCCAGGATGAAGGAGAATTCGCCAATCTGCGCCAGGCTGGCGGAGATCAGCAGCGCCGTCGGCACCGGATGGCGGAAGGCGCGGACGATGACGAAGGCCGCGACCGACTTGCCGATGACGATGATGAAGACCACCGCCAGCATCGGCAGCGGGTCGCGCCACAGGCTGGTCGGGTCGAACAGCATGCCGACCGAGACGAAGAACAGCACCGCGAAGGCGTCGCGCAGCGGCAGCGTCTCCTGCGCCGCGGCGTGGCTCAGCTCGGACTCGCTCAGCACCATGCCGGCGAAGAAGGCACCGAGCGCCAGAGACACGCCGAACAGCTTGGCCGAGCCGAAGGCGACGCCGAGCGCGATCGCCAGCACCGCCAGGCGGAACAGCTCGCGCGATCCGGTGTGCGCCACATAGTGCAGCAGCCAGGGGATCACCCGGCGGCCAACGATCAGCATCAGCGCGACGAAGGCGGCGACCTTGACCAAGGTCAGCGCCAGGATGCCGCCGACGCCCAGGTCGAGGCCGAGGGAGACGGCGAGCGGATCCGAACCGACATCAATGCCGCCATTCACCAGCCCGGCCAGCGCCGGCAGCAGGACCAGCGCCAGCACCATCGCCAGATCCTCGACGATCAGCCAGCCGACGGCGATGCGGCCGCGCTCGGTCTCCACCAACCGGCGCTCCTGCAGCGCCCGCAGCAGCACGACGGTCGAGGCGACCGACAAAGCGAGGCCGAAGACCAGCCCGCCGGCCACGGTCCAGCCGAGGGCCAGGGCCAGGCCGAGGCCGAGCGCGGTGGCGAAGCCGATCTGCACCACGGCGCCCGGTACCGCGATCGCCCGCACCGACAGCAGGTCCTTCAATGAGAAATGCAGCCCGACGCCGAACATCAGCAGGATGACGCCGATCTCCGCCAGCTCCGGCGCCAGGGCCTGATCGGCGACGAAGCCCGGCGTGTGCGGGCCGACCAGGATGCCGGCCAGCAGATAGCCGACCAGCGGCGGCGCCTTCAGCCGGTTGGCGATGGCACCGAAGATGAAGGCGAGGCCGAGGCCGGCGACGATGGTGGCGATCAGGGGGGTGTCGTGCGGCATGGATGCGCCTCGGCCTCCGGAAGCAGAGATGGTCGGGGATGCATCGGCCGGGCCGACACGGCCTCCATCATTTATGATCGAAGGCGCCGATCACAACCTTTGATATGCGGTGTCACGAGGTTTTCTCCGGCTTGGAAGCTGATGGCGGCGTCGGCGATAATCCGAGGTGGCGTTTCGTGAAGCACCGGGAGTCCCATGCCCCAGCATATCGGCATCGTCGGCTGCTCCGCCGAAGGCGCGGCGCTCTGCTACCGGACCATCTGCACGGAGGGCGCGCGGCTGCTCGGCCCGCACGCCCATCCCGAGGTGTCGATGCACACCCCGTCCCTCGCCGACTACGTCGCCTGCCTCGAGCGCGGCGACCGGTCGGGCGTGGCGCGGCTGATGCTCGCCTCGGCCGAGAAGCTGGCGCGGATCGGCGCCGATTTCCTGATCTGCCCCGACAACACCATCCACCAGGCCATGCCCGAGGTGCTGCCGCACTCGCCCCTGCCCTGGCTGCATATCGCCGAGGTGGTGGCGGAGGAGGCCGTCGCCCGCGGCTTCCGGCGGCTTGGCCTGACCGGCACGCGCTGGCTGGTCGACAGCGAGGTCTATCCGGAGAAGCTGGCGGTGCGCGGGCTGGAGGTTCTGCGCCCGACGCCCGCCGAGCGCGAGGAGGCCAACCGCGTCATCATGGACGAGCTGGTCTACGGCAGGTTCACGCCCGAAGGCGTCGCCTGCTTCCAGCGGGTGATCGGGCGGATGAAGGACGAGGGCTGCGACGCCGTCATCCTCGGCTGCACCGAGATCCCGCTGATCATCGACGATGCGAACTCGCCGCTGCCGACGCTCGATTCGACCCGGCTTCTGGCCCAGGCGGCGCTGCGCCGGGCGGTCGCGGCCGAGCGCGGCTGATCGCCGGCCCGAGGGCGGACCGGCTTGCCAGACCGGCGCCGGGCGACGATTGTAGCGCGGTTCCGAATCCGGTCCGCCTTCCGCGCTTGCCGGACTCCCGCCGATCGACGATCCGACACACGCCGCCATCGCGACGGCCGCGCCCTTTCGGAGGATGACGATGAAATACCTGCACACCATGGTCCGCGTGACCGACCTGGAGCAGTCGCTGCACTTCTACCGCGACCTGCTGGGCCTGAAGGAGACCCGCCGGACCGAGAACGAGAAGGGCCGCTACACGCTGGTCTTCCTCGCCCCGCCGGGGCAGGAGGACGCGCCGATCGAGCTGACCTACAACTGGGACCCCGAGGTCTACACCGGCGGCCGCAACTTCGGCCACCTGGCCTATGAGGTCGATGACATCTACGACTTCTGCGACAAGCTGCAGAAGGCGGGCGTCACCATCAACCGGCCGCCGCGCGACGGCCGCATGGCCTTCGTCCGCTCGCCCGACAACATCTCGATCGAGCTGCTGCAGAAGGGCGAGGCGAAGGCGCCGGCAGAGCCCTGGGCGTCGATGCCGAACACCGGCGCCTGGTAAGTCCGGGTCGGATGATTCGGAGGAGGCGAATGAGACGCGCGGCACCGCTTCGCATGGCCGTCCTCGCGGCACTGTTGTCGGGCTGCGTGGAGCAGGCCGCCTCCTCCCCCTCCCCCGCCACGGCGGAGGCGCCGCAGCGCTGGAAGGCACTGCTGGTCGCCGCCGACGACGCCGAGCCGGTGTTCGACAACGGGGTCGACGCGCTGCGGGGCAAGCTGCTGTCCTTCGGGGTGGCGGCGGGCGATATCGCCGTGCTGAAGGCCGACGCCCGGCGGCCGGATTCGGTTGCGACCAAGGCGAATGTCGATGCCGGGATCGCCGGTCTGGCCGGCCCCGCCGACACGGGCTGTTTCGTCTACATCACCTCGCATGGCGCCGAGGGCTACGGCCTGTTCGTCGCCGCCGAGGATGCGGTGATCCCGCCGGCCTACCTGGCGCAGGCCCTGGACCGCGCCTGCGCCGGCCGCCCGACCGTCCTGGTCACCTCCGGCTGCTACTCCGGCATCTATACCGACACGCCGGCGCTGACGACGCCGGACCGTATCGTCCTGACCGCGGCCCGCGCCGACCGGCCGTCCTTCGGCTGCGGCGCCGACGACCGCTACACCTATTACGACCGGTGCTTCCTCGACTCGCTGCGGCGCGGCGCCGCCTGGACCGCGATCGCGGCCGAGGTCTCCGGCTGCGTCGCCCGGCGCGAACGGGCGGAGGACTTCCCGGCGTCGGAGCCGCAATCCGCCTTCGGCCGCGATGTCGCCGGGCTGACGGCGTTCTGAGGTCTCGGCGCGATCCCCCTCACCCTCCCATTCGCTGCCGCGAATGGGCCCCTCCCTCTCCCCGAGGAGAGGGGAATATCAGCTAGCGCCCCCTTCACCTCTCCTTGGGGAGAGGTCGAAATCGCGCAGCGATTTCGGGTGAGGGGGCGGCGTCGGCCCATCCATCCTGAGACCAGCTTGAAGCTACGCCCTCACCGGCCGCCGCATGAACAGGCGCGGGATGATGTCGATGCCCCTGGCCGCGATCATGTCGCGGATCGCGCCGAGGCCGGGGCCGAGCTCCTCGTCCGGCATCGGCACGAAACCGAGCCGGGCGTAGTAGGGCGCGTTCCAGGGCACGTCGCGGAAGGTCGACAGGGTCAGCTCCGGCAGCCCCCGGTCGCCGGCGACGGCCTCGATCCGGTCGATCAGCGCCGCCCCCAGGCCGCGCCGGGCATGGTCGGGATGAACGTCGAGCTCCTCGATATGCAGCGTGCCGTCGACCTCGCCGAACAGGGCGAAGGCGACCGGCCGGTCGACGGCGTCGACCGTGACCAGCAGCCGCCCTTCCCGCGCCCGCAGCAGCACCTCCTGCCGCTCCGCCGGCTCAAGCGCCGCGATCTGCGGCAGGCCGATGCCGCGGAACTGCGACGCCGCCGCGACCTCGATGGCGCGGACCGTCTCGACCTCGTCCGGGCGGCCCGGACGGATCCGGTAGGATGCCTTCGCTCCCGTCATGCGCTCAGCTCGGCCCGCGGCTTGCCCTCCACGGCCTCGCCTGCATAGGTGCCGGCGGCCAGGGCCAAATGGCGGTGCAGCAGCGCCGCCGCCCATTCGATCTCGCCGGCCTCGAGCGCGTCGAGGATCGCCAGATGCTCGCGGCACGATTGTTCGACCCGGCTCTGCGGCAGCTGCACGAAATCGGCGTATTCCTGCATCCGGCGCAGGGCGTTCTGCTGTCGCACCGCCTGCAGGAAGAAGCGGTTGCCGGAGGAGGCAGCCAGCATCTCGTGGAAGGCGGTGTTGACCCGGAACCATTCGTCCGTGCCGACGCCGCCGGCGGCGCGGGCCAGGATGTCCTCATGCGCCCGGCGCAGCTGCTGCACCCGCTCGCGGTCGACGCGGAAGCCCGGCTGCCGCAGCGCGGCGCATTCCACCACCATGCGGAACTGGTAGCTCTCGGCCACCGCCTCGTCGGTCTCCAGCGAGTCGACGAAGCGCCAGCCATGGCCGCGCTGGCGCTGCACCAGCCCCTCGGCTGCGAAGCGCATCAGCACCTTGCGGATCACGCCGCGCGAGGCGCCGTAGCGCGGGATCAGCTCCGCCTCCGACACCTCCTGCGGCAAGCGGCCATTGGCGCGGTCGGTCATGATCGCGACGTAGACCTCCTCGCCCTCCGAGCGCGGGATCAGCTTGGCGATCTCGTCGCCCTCCGGCCGGCGCAGCACGACGAAGCCGCGGCCGGACGCCGCCTCCAGCACGCCGCGCGCGACCAGCAGGTCGAGCGCACCGCGGATCGGCGAGCGCGACACGCCGAGCGCCCGGGCCAACGCCTGTTCCGACACGCGCGTGCCAGGCGGCCAGCCCTCGTCGCGCATGCGCTCGACGATCTGCCGGGCCAGTTCCAATTGCAGCGGGCTCGCCCGCTCCGCCGCTTCCACCGCTGCCGTCACGCCGTGCTCCACGCTTTCACACCCTCATGATAGCCATCGCGCGGCGCGGGAAAAGCACGCGCAACGGGCACGTAAAATTCTTTCGACTTCACAGCATGCCTGAAAAATGTGTTTTTCGTCTCCACAAAGCACATTACGGTGTGACCATCCGATGACAATGGGTCGCCGATCATGACGCCTTTTCCCTTCGTCGACATCCACGGCACGCCGCGCGAGCGCGGCCGGCAATACGGCGCCGCCGCGGCCGACCGCACGCGCAAGAGCGTCGAGGTCTATGCCCGGCAGCTGCGCGATCTCGGCTACGACTGGGCGCAGATCCGCGGCTTCGTCGCCGACTTCGTGCCGAAGATGGAGGCGTTCGCGCCGGAGCTGATCGAGGAGATGCGCGGCATCGCCGAGGGGGTGGAGCTGGAGTTCGAGGCGGTGGCGCTGATCAACTGCCGCACCGAGGTGATGCAGTTGGCGCACCGGCGGAAGGGCCTGGTCGAGGACGATCCCGACGGCTGCACCGGCGCCGTGATCCTGGGGTCGGCCAGCGCCGACGGCCAGCTGATCCATGGCCAGAACTGGGACTGGCGGGCGGAATGCGCCGAGACCGCGATCGTGCTGCGGGTGCGGCGTGAGGACGGGCCGGATGTGCTGACCTTCACCGAGGCCGGCGGCCTGGCCCGCAACGGGCTGAACTCGGTCGGCACCGCGATCACCGCCAACTATCTGGAATCCGACCGCGACTACAAGCTGGGGGTCGGCGTGCCGCTGCCGCTGATCCGGCGCAAGGCGTTGGAGCAGGAGCATTTCGCCCTGTCGATGCGGATCGTGGCGGTGACGCCGAAATCCGCCTCGAACAACATGATCCTGAGCAACGCCGGCGGCTTCGCCATCGACTTCGAATGCGCGCCGGACGAGACCTTCCCCCTCTATCCGGAAGACGGGCTGCTGGTGCACGCCAACCACTGGCGCAGCCCGGTCGCGCTGTCGAAGCTGAAGGAGGCCGGGATCCCGAGCTCGCCCGAGAGCTACTACCGCGACTGGCGGGTGCAGCAGCACCTCGGGGCCAAGCGCGGCCAGCTGACCGCCGAGGACATGAAGGCCGCCTTCTTCGACGATTTCGGCACGCCCTATGCCGTGTGCCGGCCGCCGCGCCCGTCGCAGCGGAACAACCTGTCGGCCACGGTCGCGATGGTGATCATGCGCCCGGCAGAGGGCGTCATGGAGGTGGCGCCCCTGCCGGCGCTGAACCGGACCTTCACCACCTACTCGCTCGACCTGACCCGCCGGACCAAGAACGCGGCCTGAACCGCCCGGCCCTTCGCATCGCCTCAACACAGGGAGGCCCTGATGACCAGACTGTCCCTTCTTGCGCTCACGGCGGCGCTCGCCACGACCATTCCGGCCTGGGCGGCGCCGCCGTCCGACACCATCCGCGTGGCGCTGAATGGCGACCTGCGCAGCACCGACCCTGGCACCAAGCGCGACGACAACACCGATGCGGTGATCCTGCATGTCGTCGAGGGCCTGGTCGCCTATCGCGAGGACGCCACGGTCGGGCCGATGCTGGCCGACAGCGTCGCCGTCTCCGACGACGGCAAGACCTACACCTTCACGCTGCGCGACGGGGTGAAGTTCCAGAACGGCGCACCCATGACCTCGGCCGAGGTGGTGTGGAGCTGGAAGCGCTGGCTCGACCCCAAGACCGAGTGGCGCTGCCTGCCGGAGTTCGACGGCCGCGGCCGGATGAAGATCGAGGCGGTCGAGGTGCCGGACCCGAAGACGGTGGTGTTCCGCCTGAACGCGCCGAGCGCCCTGTTCCTGACCACCATGGCCCGGACCGACTGCGCCGAGGGCGCGATCCTGCACCCGGATTCGGTCGGCCCGGACGGCAAATGGATCGCCCCGATCGGCACCGGCCCGTACCGGCTGGAGAAGTGGGAGCCCGGCCAGTACGTCACCCTGAAGCGCTTCGACGGCTACGCCTCGCGCGGCGGCGACCGCGACGGCTACACCGGCGGCAAGCAGGCGCTGGCCGAGACCGTGCGCTTCAACATCATCGGCGACCCGGCGGCGGCGAAGACCGCGCTGCTGTCCGGTGACATCGATCTGGTGCCGGATGTCAGCGTCGCCGACAAGGCCGAGATCGACGGCCAGAAGGGCGTGCACACCGAGCTGGCGCAGACCCTGTCGATGAGTGCGATCCTGTTCCAGACCCGCGACCCCCTGCTGAAGGATGTGCGCATCCGCCGGGCGCTGGCCATGGCGATCGACAACTCGCAGATCGCCCAGGCGACGACGATGGGCACCGCACCGCCCAACCCCTCGGTGGTCCCGACCGCCAGCCCCTACCACACCGAGGTGGAGGAGCAGGGCTACAGCCGGGACATGGAGGAGGCGAAGCGCCTGCTGGCCGAGGCCGGCTACCACGGCCAGCCGATCAAGATGCTGGTCAACCGCAAATACCAGAGCGTCTACGACACCGCGATCCTCGCCCAGGCCCTGGCGCAGCAGGCCGGCATCAACATCGAGCTGGAGGTGCTGGACTGGGGCGCCCAGCTGGACCGCTACACCTCCGGCGACTACCAGACCATGTCGTTCAGCTATTCCGCCCGGATGGACCCGGCGCTGAGCTACGAGATGATCTCCGGCCCCAAGGACAAGCAGCCGCGCAAGGTGTGGGAGAACCCGGAGGCGCTGAAGCTGATCCAGGAGGCCATGGTGATCGGCGACCCGGAGCAGCGCCAGGCGATCTTCGACAAGCTGCATCAGATGCAGATCGCCGACGTGCCGCTGATCGTCACCTACAATGGCGCGGAGATCGCCGCGATCTCCGACCGGCTCGAAGGCTACAAGCCTTGGGTGGCGTCGAAGCCGCGGCTGTGGAACGTGGCGATCAAGAACTGAACCGACCCGGTCGAGGGAGGCTGCGATGATTCGCTTCCTGCTGCAGCGCCTGGGCATGGCGGTGCCGACGCTGCTGATCGTCGCCGTCACCGTCTTCGCCCTGATCCGCCTGATCCCGGGCGACCCGGTGACGCTGATGCTGGGCGACATGGCGGACCCGTCCGCCATCGCCGATCTGCGCCGGTCGCTCGGGCTCGACCAGCCGATCCCGGTGCAGTTTCTGTACTGGCTCGGCAATGTGCTGTCGGGTGACTTCGGCCGATCGATCAGCACCGGCCAGGCGGTACTGCCGTTGATCCTGGATCGCTTCTCGGTCAGCGCCACCATCGTGCTGGTCGCGGTGGCCCTGGCCAGCCTGGTGGCGGTGCCGGCCGGCATGGTCGCGGCCTGGCGGCAGGACAGCCCGCTGGACCTCGCCGTCATCTCCGGCGCCACGCTGCTGCTGTCGATCCCGAGCTTCTGGCTGGGCCTGCTGATGCTGCTGCTGTTCGGCCTCAAGCTGCAGTGGCTGCCGGTGATCGGCTACGTCCCCTTCGCCGAGGATGCCGGCGCCGCGCTGCTCTACATGATCATGCCGGTGGCGACGCTGGTACTGGTCGAGACCGGCGTCGTCGCCCGCATGGCGCGGGCCAGCACGATCGAGGTGATGCGGCTGGAATACATCACCCATGCCCGGGCCAAGGGCCTGTCGGAGGGGGCGGTGCTGTGGCGCCACGCCTTCCGCAACGCCTTCGCCCCGACCTGGACCCTGATCGGCCTGATCCTGGGCAACCTGCTGGGCGGCATCGCCGTGGTCGAGACGGTGTTCACCATCCCCGGCCTCGGCCGCCTCTTGGTCGATTCGATCTATGCCCGCGACTATCCGGTGGTGCAGGGCTGCCTGCTGTTCGTCGCCGGCATCTATGTCGTGGTCAACCTTGTCGTCGACCTCCTCTACCCCCTGTTCGATCCGCGGGTGACGGCATGAGCGCACAGGCTGACTCCCCCTCCTCTATCGCCGCCCCACGGCCGCGCATCCGCGCCAATGCGGCGATCGGCGGGCTGATCATCGGAACGCTCGTGGTGACCGCGCTGGTCAGCGCGGTGTGGACGCCCTACGACCCGCTGAAGATCGACATCCTGTCGCGGTTCAAGCCGCCTTCGGCCGCGCATTGGCTGGGCACCGACGAGTTCGGCCGCGACGTGCTGAGCCGGGCGATGAGCGGCGCCGGCACCAGCAGCTGGATCAGCCTCCTGACCGTCGCCACCGCGGTGACCGGCGGCACGCTGATCGGGGTATTGACCGGCTATCTGCGCGGCTGGGTCGACCGCGTGATCATGATGTTCAATGACGCCCTTCTGGCCTTCCCCGGCATCCTCTTGGCGCTCGGCATCATGGCGATCCTCGGCGCCAACAAATACGGCATCATCCTGGCCCTCGGCCTGGCCTACATGCCCTCGGTGGTGCGGGTGGTGCGCGGCACGGTGCTGTCGGTGCGCAGCCGCGAATTCGTCGAGGCGTCGCAGCTGATGGGCAATTCCGAGCTGTACACCATGGCCCGGCACGTGCTGCCGAACTGCATCGCGCCGCTGACCGTGCTGGCCACCAGCATGTTCGGCTGGGTGCTGCTGTCGGAGAGCGCGCTCAGCTTCCTCGGCCTTGGCGTGCCGCCGCCGGCCGCCACCTGGGGCAACATGCTGGCCGCCAGCCGGCCCTATATCGGCACGGCGCCCTGGCTCGGCATCTTCCCCGGCCTGTGCATCTCCCTGACCCTGCTCGGCATCAACCTGTTCGGCGACGCGATCCGCGACCGCCTCGACCCGAGGATGCAGCGATGACCCCTCTCCTCTCGGTCGAGCACCTCACCATCCGCGCCGGCGAGGGCGGCCCGGTGGTGGTCGACGATCTCAGCTTCGCGCTGCCGGCCGGCGAGATGCTGGCGCTGGTTGGCGAATCCGGCAGCGGCAAGACCATGGCGGCGCGCGCCGTGCTGGACCTGCTGCCGCCGCCGATGCAGCGGATCGGCGGGTCGATCCGCTTCGATGGCCAGGACCTGGCGGGGCTGCCGCCCCGCGCCTTGCGGAAGATCCGCGGCGCCCGCATCGGCATGGTGTTCCAGGAGCCGATGGTGTCGCTGAACCCGTCGATGGCCATCGGCCGGCAGATGGCGGAGGCGCTGAAGCTGCATCTGCGCCTGGACGATGCCGAGGTCCGGCGCCGGAGTCTCGCGATGCTGGAGCGGATCCGCATCGCTGATCCGGAGCGATGCCTGGCCGCCTACCCGCACGAGTTCTCGGGCGGCATGCGGCAGCGGATCATGCTGGCCTCGGTGATGCTGACGAAGCCGGCCCTGCTGATCGCCGACGAGCCGACCACGGCCTTGGACACGCTGGTCGCGCGCGAGGTGCTGGACCTGATGGTCGAGCTGACGCGCGAGAACGGCACCGCGGTGCTGATGATCAGCCACGACCTGGCGATGGTGGCGCGCTACGCCCGCCACGTCGTGGTGCTGCAGCACGGCCGCGCCGTCGACGGCGGCCCGACCGAGCAGGTGCTGCTCAGCCCGCGCGACGATTACACCCGCAAGCTGCTGGACGCGCTGCCCAAGCGCGGCCCCGCCCGGCCGGTGGCCGACCAAGGCGAGCCGCTGATCGCGGTCGAGGACGTGACCATCGACCATGCCGGCCGGCAGCGCCTGTTCTCGCGCACCCCGCCGAAGCGGGCGGTGGACGGGGTCAGCCTGGCGATCCATCCGGGCGAGACGGTGGCCCTCGTCGGCGGCAGCGGCAGCGGCAAGACCACGCTGGGCCGCGCCATCGTCGGCCTGCTGAGGCCCAGCCACGGCCGCATCCTGTTCCGCGGTCGGGACGTGCATGGCGACCACCGGGACGCCGCGGCGCGGGACCACCGGCTGAACTGCCAGATGATCTTCCAGGATCCCTATTCGTCGCTCGACCCCAGGATGCGTGTCGGTCCGATCGTGGCCGAGCCGCTGCGGCTGGTGCCGGAGATGACCGCCCGGCAGAAGGCCGAGCGGCTGGCCGAGACGCTGATCGATGTCGGCCTGTCGCCCGATCATGCCCGACGCTATCCGCACCAGCTGTCGGGCGGACAGCGCCAGCGCGTGGCGATCGCCCGGGCGATCATCCGCCGCCCGGCCTTCGTCATCGCCGACGAGCCGGTCTCGGCGCTCGACATGACGGTGCAGAAGCAGATCCTGGAGCTGTTCCGGGCGCTGCAGGACCGCTACGGCTTCGCCTGCCTGTTCGTGTCGCACGATTTGGGCGCGGTCGAACAGGTGGCGGACCGGGTGGCGGTGATGCAGGCCGGCAAGATCGTCGAGGCGGGGCCGCGCGACGCGGTGTTCGACCGGCCGCAGCACGACTACACCCGCGAGCTGCTGGCGGCGGCCCCGGCCCTGCACCGGCTGGACGGCGGCGGCTTCGAGCTGAAGGGCCGGCGCATCGCGGCGGCGTGAGACGAGCTACCCCGCGATCACCCTGAGGTCGTGGCGCATGATCGGGCGGGCCGGCGCGCGGCGGGCGACCTCCGTGAAGCCGGCGCGCAGGAAGGTCGAGGCCGTGCCGGTGAAGATGTTCCGCGTGCTGCCCGGCACGCCGGTGTCGACCGGATAGGCTTCGAGAGCCGGCGCGCCCGCCCGCTTCGCCGCCGGCAGCGCCGCGGCGACGAGCTGCGCCATGACGTTCTGCCGGCGGCAGCCCCGGCGCACATAGAAGCAGGAGATCGACCAGACCGGCAGATCATCCACCCGCCGAAACCACCAAGTGCGTTCGAGCCACCGCAGCTCGTCGCGCGGCCCGAGCTGGCACCAGCCCACCGCCCGGTCGCCATCGAAGGCGAGCAGGCCGGGTGGCGGGCCGTGCTCGACGATCTCGCGCAACGCCGCCCGGTTCTGCTCGCGCGGCCGCCGGCAATAGGCGCGGCCGATCCGCCAATGCATGCACCAGCAGCCGTTGCTGGCGCCGAACGGACCGAACAGATCCTCCAGCGCCGGCCACAGATCGGGCGTCACCGGAAGAATTGTCAGCGTCACGACACTGTCCTCCCGATCATGTCCCTGCCCGCAGCCTGACAGCCCCGCCGCGCCGGAGGCCAGGCTCGGCGGCGAGCCGCGTGCGGAACGATATTGACGGAACGGCTTTGCCCCCCTGAATGTAGGGGGATCGAGGGGGTTTTCGATTCTATTGTTTCGAATTCGACCGGCCGGCGGCGCTCCCGTCAGCGTTCTTCGGCGCGGCCACAAGCGTATTGTTGATGGAGAATATTCGATGCACCGCCCCGTTCTTCGGCGGATTTCATTGAGCATGTTGAGTCTTGCTCTTCCTCTCTTCTGTTTCGACACAGCCGATGCCGCGATCGTGCCGCGCGACGGCAGGGCCGCGGGCGCCGTCATCCAGACCGCCGGGGAATCCGAGATCCGCTTCACCGCCACGGAGCTCTGGCAGGACGTGGAGGTGCAGCAGGTGCTGCTGGGCGGCGACGCGCTGCGCACCGGCCCCTTGGGCGGGCTGGCGATCCTGTTCGCGGACCAGACGCAGATCCGCGTCCACAACAACTCGCAGCTGCTGGTCCGCGAGGTCGGCGGCGACGGCGGCCCGGCGCGGATGGAGCTGGACTCCGGGGCGGTGTGGGCCCGGGCCGTGACCGGGGGCGGCGGCGTGGAGATCACAACGCCGGCCGCGACCGCGGCGATCCGCGGCACCGACTGGTCGCTGACGGTCGGGCCGGACGGTAGGACCACCCTGGTCGTGCTGTCCGGCGTGGTCGAGCTGAGCAACGAGTTCGGGCGGGTCAGCGTCGGCCGCGGCGAGGCGGCGGTGGCGGCGGTCGGCAGCGCGCCGGCCAAGATCATCGTCACCACGCCGAAGGACCGGGAGCAGATGCTGTTCTGGCTGGCGCCGGGCGCCGTGTTCGACGCCTTTCCCGCGTCGGACACGACCTCCCGCGGCCGGCGGGAGATGTATCGCCGCGTCACCGCCGTGCTGGAGGCGCAGCGTTCGGCGGAGGACTGGCTGTCCCTGGCCGAGGCGGGGCTGGAGATCGAGGGCCCCGCGGCGGCGGCCGCCGCCCTCGCCCGGGCCCGGGCGGCCGGGCCGCTGACGCCGGAGCAGACGGCCCGGGCGGACCTGCTCGACGGCATCATGGCCGGCCGGGCCGGCCGCGACGATGAGGCCGCCGGCGCCTTCGCCGCCGCCGAAGCCGTTGGCACCGGCCGGATCCGGCTGCTGGCCCGGATGGGCCGCTTCTTCGCGGGAACGAAATCCGGTCGGGCCGGCGACCCGGCGGCGATGGAACGCGAGCTCGCGGCGAGCGACGATCCCGTCGCGGTCGAAGGGCTGGCCTGGCTGCAGGCGATCCGGGGCGACCTGCCGGCCGCCTACGCCACCCTGCAGTCGGGCGCCGGCCGTTTCCCCGGCGATCTCGACATCGCCGTCGGCGAGGCCACGGCAGCGCAGGTGCTCGGCGACCGCGAAGGGATGCGGCAGGCGGTCGACCGGGCGCTGGCGATCGATCCGGACGATCCCGAAGCCCTGCGCATGGCGGCCAATTACAAGGTCGCCTTCGCCAACGACCCGGACGGTGCGCTGGCGCTGCTGCGCCGAGCCACCGGCGAGGCCCCGGGCGATGCCGAGGCCTGGAACGACCTCGGCATGCTGCACGATATCCGCGGCGGGCTGGTCGAGGCCGATGCCGCCCTGGGCAGGGCCGCCGCGCTCGATCCCGACGCCGCCAACGTCCTGGTCAACCGGGCGGTGATCTATCTCGAGGCCGGCATGGTCGGCCGTGCCCGGGCGCTGCTGGACCAGGCGCGGGCGGCCGATCCCGAGTCCGGTATCACCCTGGTGGGCGAAGGCATCCTGGCCTTCGAGACCGGCGACGTCGACGGCGCGCTGGAGAAGTTCCTTGCCGCCTCGGCCGCCAATCCCGCCTCCTCCGAGAACCTGCAGGGCCTGGCCGCGGCGCAATACGCGCTGGGCCGGACCGATCAGGCGAAGCAGACGCTCGACAATGCCGACCGGCTGGACCCGAACGATCCGATGGTCCCCAGCATGCGGACCATCATCGCCTTCGACGAGGCCGAGGCGGACGAGGCAATCCGCAACGCGCGGGAGATCGCGGCCCGCAGCAACCAGGGCAGCGTGGCGCTCAGCACCGCCAATCTCGGCAACCGGCTGGGGCCGCCGCTGCTGGCGGCCTATGCCAATCTCGGCCTGCTCGACTGGGGTCGCTACTACAACGACCGGACCGACGACCCGTTCAGCGCCGCCAGCTATCTCGGCCGCTCGGTCATCGCCCAGCCGACCGTCTTCGGCACCGACCCCGCCGTGCCGGACCGGGTGGCGCTGTCGGCGGAGATCCAGTCACTGCTGCTCGACCCCACCCTGGCTTCGTCGCGGCAGCGCCGGACGGACCTGCTGCCCCGGCCGTTCCTCGACGCACAGCTGACCGGCGGCTTCGTCACCGTCGGCGACACGATCGGCCACACTGAGGGGGTGGATATCGACGGCTACACCATCGCCCCGATCCCGCTGGCCTTCCGGGCCAGCTTCGCCCGGGTCGACAATGACGGCGACGACCACGGCGACGACAGCGACAGCTGGAGCGGCTCCGCCCGCATCGCCGGGCGCCTGGGGCTGGGCGGCAGCTTCGCGGCCTGGATCGACGGCGGCGACGCCGGCAGCGAGATCGCCGGAACGTCGCTGACGCCCTCGCCCTTCGCCAGCGAGCGCAGCCGGGCCGTCTCCGGCGGCCTGGCCTTCGGCTACCGCCTCGGCGAGCGCAGCCGCCTGACCGCCATGGTCCAGCGCAGCCATGTCGAGCGCCGGGACTTCAACCGCACGCTGCTGTTCGACATCCCCGACCCGAACTTCCCGGACATCGTCAGCTACGACCTGCGGGTCGACGACATCGTCAAGCAGCGCATCGACACCACCATGGGCGGCCTGGCCCACGCGTGGGGCGCGGGCGACATCACGGTCCAGTACGGGTTCGAGGTCCTGTCCACGCGGTCGACGCTGTCGGTCGATGAGACCGCCTGGACCTCGATCAAGCTCTTTGGTCGGGAGGTGCAGACCGACCGGGCACATGACGTGACCCGGAGCGAAACCGACCAGACGCTCGGCCGGGTCTTCGCCTATGGCCGCTGGACACCCTCCCCCGCCCTGCGGATCGACTTCGGCACCGGCATCGTCCGCGCCGGCGACGGCGGGCCGGTGCCCGACGTGGTGCTGGAGCCGCGGCTGGGCGTGGCCTGGTCGCCGGCCGAGGGGCACTGGCTGCGCGCCGCGGTCCAGCGCGGCGCCGAGACGCCGGGCAACCTGACCTTGGCCCCGGTCGACACCGTCGGCATCGTGCCGGACACGCTGCCTCTGGCCACGGGCGGCGTCGCCACCAGCTACACCGTCCGCTGGGAGGCGGAGTGGAGCCCGCATCTGTTCACCAGCCTGGAGGGGCAGCATCAGGAGCTGGAGAACCTCTCCTTCGCCTATCCCTCGGCGCAGCTGGTCACGCTCGAGGTCGAGCGGGGCCGGACCGACCGGGTCACCGCCGCCGGCAATGTCTGGTTCGACGGCGGCATCGGCGTCTACGGCTCGGCCTCGCTGATCCGGTCGGAGGTAACCGAGGGCCTCGGCGAGGGCAAGCGCATCCCCTTCGTGCCGGACTGGACGGCCCGGATCGGCGCCGTCTGGGTGCACCCGCTGCAGATCCGGGCGCAGATCGAGCGGGTCTGGGCCGGGCCACAGTCCAGCGGGCCGGGGCTGCCGGAGATCGACGGCTTCGGCAGCACCAATCTCGCGATCAGCTGGGAGCCGCTGGACAAGCGGATCGCCCTCGGCTTCGTGGTGCGCAACCTGTTCGACGAGGATTACGACACCGCCTTCGGGGTGGAGGCGCCGGGACGGCTGGTCGCCGCCACCGCGTCGATCCGCTTCTAGGCGATGGCGCGGCGTGGCATCGAGGGGAGCCTGTGGCCGCCGCTGCTGCTGGCGGCGCTGCTGTTCGCGGTGCTGCTGCCGCTCGGCGCGTCGAACGACTGGCAGGTGGTGGAGAACCGCGCCTTCGACCTGTTCTCCACCTATGACCCGCCGCGGCCGCCCGAGCACAGCGCCGTGATCGTGGCGATCGACGAGCCGTCCTTCGCCGAGATCGGCCGGCAATGGCCCTGGCCGCGCGGCACCCATGCCAGGCTGGTTCAGGCCCTGCGCGGCGCCGGCGCCAGGCCGATCGGCTTCGACATCGTCTTCGCCGAGCCGTCGCAGCCGGCGGAGGATGCGGCCCTGGCCGCGGCCCTGGCGGGCGACTCGGTGCTGGCCGCCGACATCACCGCGATCGCCGACCACCGGTTCGAGCAGCGAATCCGGACCGAGCCGCTGGCGCAGCTTCTGGCCGGTGGCGCCCGTTCGGGCGTCGCCTCGGTCGACCTGGACCCCGACGGCGTGCTGCGGCGCCTGCCGAACGTGCCCGATCCCTTCGCCGCGGTTCTGGCGCGCCTGGCCGGACGCGATGCCGTGCCGCCGCCCGGTGCCCTGCTGCAATATTTCGGGCCGCCGCGCAGCTATCCGACCGTGTCCTACTACCAGGCGCTGGAGCCGCAGACGATGCTGCCGCCCGGCCTGCTGTCCGGGAAGGCCGCGATCGTCGGCTTCAGCCTGCAGACCGCGCCGACCGTCACCAGCGGCGGCGTCGATGCCTTCGCCACGCCGACCACGGTGAAGACCGGGCGCCTGACCGCCGGGGCCGAGGTGCAGGCCACCATCCTGGACAACCTGGTGCACGGGTTGTGGATCGCGCCGGCGCCGCGCTGGCTGCCGCCGGCGGTGCTGGCCGTGCTGTTGCTGGTCGCCTGCTTCGGCACCCGCCGCCTCGGCCCGGTGCCGGCGCTGGCCACCCTGGCGCTGCTGACGATCGCCATCGCCGCCGGCAGCTATGCCCTGCTGCGCTTCGGCCGGATCTGGCTGCCGCCGGTGCTGCCGGCGCTGGGGACGACCGCCGCCATCATCATCCAGGGCAGCTACGGCTTCGCCCGGGAGCAGGCGCAGCGCCGCCGCGTCACCCGTGCCTTCGAGCACTATCTCGCCCCCTCCCTGGTCTCACGCCTGGCGCAGGATCCCGGCCAGCTGCAGCTCGGCGGCGAGACCCGGGTCCTGACCGTGCTGTTCTGCGATGTCCGCGGCTTCACCACCCTGGCGGAACGGATGCAGCAGGACCCGCAGGGCCTGACCCGGCTGTTGAACCGGATCCTGACGCCGCTGTCCGAGGCCGTGCTGGCGACCGGCGGCACCATCGACAAGTTCATCGGCGACTGCGTGATGGCGTTCTGGAACGCGCCGCTGGACGACCCGGACCACGCCGCCCACGCGGTCGAGGCCGCCCGCCGGATGCTCGCGGAAACGGCGGCGCTGAACCAGGAGTTGCAGCGCGAAGGCATGACCAGCCCGATCGCGATCGGCATCGGCATCAACACCGGCGCCTGCGTGGTCGGGAACATGGGCTCGGCCCGGCGCTTCGACTATTCGGCGCTCGGCGACAGCGTCAATCTCGCCTCGCGGCTGGAGGGTGCGTGCAAGCGCTACGGCGTCGCCACCGTGATCGGGCCGGAAACGGCGCGGGCGCTGGACGGCCGGGCCGCGCTGGTCGAGCTCGACCGCCTGGTGGTCAAGGGCCGGACGGAGCCGGTGACGGTCTTCACCCTGCTGGCCCATCGCAGCGTGGAGGACGGCACCTATCGGGCGCTGGCGACCCACCATGCCGCCGCGCTCGCCGCCTATCGCGCCCGCCGCTGGGACGAGGCACGAGAGGGCTTCCGGCGATGTCTGGAGATCGAGCCGGCATTGTCCGCGGTGTACGATCTCTACGCCCTGCGCATCGCCGAGCACGAGCGCCAGCCGCCGCCCGAAGAATGGGCGGGCGAAACGATCGCGGCGGAGAAATAGGGCCAGGCCCGCCCCCGGCGCAGCCCGCGGACAGGTTGTCTCCGGCCCGCGGGCGACGGTAGGCTGCCGCGATGGAGAGGCCGGGGATCGAGTTCGCGATCGAGGTGTTCGTGCGCGGGCACGCCGCCGGCAAGAGCCACACCTTTCCCTACGAGGTCAGCCGCGTCGGGCCGCTGTGGCTGATGCGCGATGCGCCGCGCCGGAACCCCCGCGACTATCGCAAGGAGGAGTGGATCGCGCATGACGTCGCCCCCGCTGAGGTGGATGCGACAGCGCGACAGCACGCGCGCGGGCGCTTCTTCGTCTGCGCCCTGGTCACTGACGGCGAGCCGGACGAGCCGACCCGAGCCGCCTACAAGGCCCTGGGCTATCGGCTGCTCGGAACGGAAGGCTTCTTCGTGCAGCGGCTGGACCGGATTCCGGCGCCGCCGTCTCCCGTCGCGATCGAGCGCGTGTCCTCCCCCGGGCTGGCGTCGCAGCTGGGGAAGATCACCCGGACCCGGCCGATCGCGGACCATCTGCTCGGCGACGACGCCCCGTTCCGCCAGTATGTGGCGCTCGACGGAGGAAGCATCGTCGGCCGCGTGCGCAGCGTGGATGCCGCGGGCGCGACGTGGTGTGCGGACATGTATGTCGATCCCGCGCACCGGCGCCGCGGCATCGGCCGGGCGCTGCTGGCGAGGATGCTGCGGGACGACCGGGCCCGCGGCTCCGCCTGCTCGGTGCTGACCGCAAGCCACGCGGGGGCGCTGCTCTATCCCCACGTGGGTTACGAGCGGATCGGGACGCTGTTCGTGTTCGCTCTGGGGCGGGGCGCGTCCTAGCCCGGATTGTTCCGATCCGCTCCGGTCGGCATACTCGGCGGCATGGTCGACCTGCACTATTCCGACACCGATCTCGCTGCGCTGTACGACGCCGTCTGCCCGCGGGCCGAGAGGAGCGATTTAGACTTCTACCTGCCCGTCATCATGGCGGCGCCGGCGGTGCTCGACCTCGACGGCCAGCGCCGACGGTCACCCTCATGAGACCGCCAGCGGCTCGACACAAGACGAGAGTTTCTGCGATCGTTCAAATCATTCCTGCGGCGACGACCGTCCGCAGGTTCCTGGAGTTTTCTGATGAGCATTCTGCGATTCATTGCTCTTGCGTCAGCCCTCGCCTTCTATTGCACCACCGTATTGGCGGACTGGACGTCGGAACAGCAGATCGAAGAAATACACCAATACGTACTGGATCAGAACTTAATTGAAAATGTCTTAGTATTTTTCAATATCATCTTCGCCATTATATGCGGATATCTGGCAAAAGGAGAAAGCAGAAGCATTATAGGATGGGCCTTTGTAGGTTTTCTTTTCGATATCAGCGGGGTTATCGTGTTCTATCTGGTCGTCATACTCGACCATCTGCGAGGCAAGCGCGCCTAGCTCCCAACTTAGTCAAGGGGCCACGCGGACGTCCCGGAGCCCCTTCCTCGACCACGGTTGCCTCCCGAACCGCTCGCGATAGGCGGCCGGCGGCACACCGAGGCGGCGCAGGAAGGCGCGGCGCATGCGCTCCTCATCGCCGAAGCCGCAGAGGGCGGCGATGCGCTTGACCGGCATCGCGCCCTCCTCGAGATGCCGGCACGCCGCCTCGAGGCGCAGCTCCTGCACCAGCCGGGCCGGGGTGCCGCCGTGCCAGCGGGCGAAGGCGCGGGCGAAGCTGCGCGGGGCCATGCCGACCAAACGCGCCAGGGCCTCGACCGAGAGGTCGGCGGCGAGGTTGTCCATGATCCAGGCCGGCAGCTCCGCCAGCCGCGGCGGCGCCGCGCCGAGCCGGGTCTGCGCCGCGAGCGCGCCGCTGAATTGCGCCTGGCCGCCGGAGCGGCGCAGGAACACCACCAGATCCTTGGCCACGGCGAGGCTGACGCGGCGGCCGTGGTCGTCCTCGACCAGCGCGAGGGCGAGGTCGATCCCCGCCGACATCCCGGCCGAGGTCCAGACCGGCCCGTCGCGCAGATAGATCGGGTCGAGCTCGACCTTCACCTGCGGGTAGCGGGCCCGCAGCGCCGGCACCTCGCACCAATGGGTCACCGCCCGTCGGCCGTCGAGCAACCCGGCCGCGGCCAGCAGGAAGGCGCCGTTGCAGACGCTGCAGACGCGCCGCGCCATCCCCGCCGCCCGCCGGATCCAGCCGATCAGCGGCGCCTCGACGGAGAAGTCCGCGGCCCCTTCCCCGCCGACCACGATCAGCGTGTCCAGCCGCGACAGGTCGAGCGCGCCGAGCGGCCGGGTGTCGACGGCGAGGCCGGAGGTGGTGCGGACCAGCCCGCCAGCCTCGGACAGCACCTGCAGGTCGTAGCGGCCGCCGCCGAGGAGATGGTCGGCCATGCCGAACACCTCGGCCGGGCCAGTGACGTTCAACCCGAGAGCCCGGTCGAACAGGACGAAGGCGATGGTGAGGCGTGTCTGCATGGCGGCACCTTGGCAGAAAAGGAGGGGCCTCTGTCATATCTGACAACCGCCGCCCCGGCTAGGGTCGGGCCGACACGTCCAGACCCGAGACCGACATGGATATCGCCGCCGACCGGACCGCGCGGCGCGAGCCGCCCGCGCTGCTGTCGATCCTGACGCTGACGCTGTGCGCCTTCGCGCTGACCACCGCCGAATTCGTCATCGCCGGCATCCTGCCGGAGGTGGCGGCCGACCTGTCGGTGCCGATCTCCGCGGCCGGCCATCTGGTGACGGCCTATGCGCTGGGCATGGTGGTCGGCGGGCCGGTGCTGACGCTGCTGACCGTCCGGCTGCCGCGCAAGCCGCTGGCGGCCGGGCTGCTGGCCGTCTTCGTCACCGGCAACCTGGCCGCGGCGGCGGCGCCGGGCTACGCCGTGCTGCTGGCCGCGCGGGCGGTCAGCGGCCTCGTCGTCGCCACCTTCTTCGCCATGGCGGTGGTCGTCGCCGCATCGCTGGCGCCGCCCGGCCGGCAAGCCTCGGCCGTGGCCAAGGTGGCGCTGGGTTTCAACCTCGCCATGATCCTGGGCGCGCCCATTGGCACCGCGATCGGCCAGCTGTTCGGTTGGCGCGCGACCTTCCTGGCCATCGCCGCGCTGACGGCCCTGGCTCTGGCGCTGATGGTTCGGCTCGTGCCCGTCCGCAGCGCCGCCACGACCGGATCGGCGGCGGCGGAGCTGCGCGTGCTGCGGCGCCGCGACCTGCAGCTGGCCCTGGCCCTGACCGCGGCCGGCAATGCCGGCGTGCTGATGGTCTTCACCTATCTGGCGCCGCTGCTGACCGAGGTCGCCGGCTTCCAGGCCGCCTCCGTACCGGCGCTGCTGCTGACCTATGGCGTCGGCGCGACGCTGGGGAACCTGGCGGGCGGCTGGCTGTCGGACCGCGCGCTGATGCCGTCGCTGATCGGGCTGCTGGCGGCCCTGGCGGCGGCGCTGGCGCTGGGCGGTCTCGTGGGCCGTCTCCAGGTCCCGACCGCGATCCTGGTGTTCGCGATCGGTGCCCTGGCCTTCGCCGTCATCCCGGGAATGCAGACCCGCGTCCTGGCCACCGCCGGCGCCGCTCCCGCCCTGGGCATCGCGCTGAACGCCTCGGGCTTCCAGGTCGCCGCGGCCGCCGCGGCCTGGCTGGGCGGCCGGGTGATCGACAGCGGCGCCGGCCCCGCCGCGCTCTACCCGGCCGGCGCTATCGTCACCCTCGCCGGCGTGGCACTGGCAGTCCTGTGCTGGCGACGGGATAGATCATGAATCACAATACGGATGATTATTACAACCAGACGAAATAGTCTTTCAGAAACTCGGCGTTGGCGAATGGGCGAACCGCGGTATTTTAGGCAATATTTCATATTCATTTAGGAGAGATCCATGGCCAACATTATTGGGACAGAAGGCCGCGATTTCATCCACCCGCCGCAGTACGGGCCGGCGCCCGGCTACAACGACATCCCGCTGGCGACCGAGGGTGACGACACCATCGATGGTGCCGGCGGGGATGACTATGTCTATGGCGGCGGCGGCAATGACACGCTCACGGGCGGCGCCGGCTTCGACGTGCTCTATGGCGGCAACGGCGACGACCTGCTGCTCGGCAGTCCCGGCAGCCTCTTCAACAATGACCTGTATTACGGCGGCCTGGGCGACGACACGCTCAGCTTCGCTGGTCTCGCGACAGGTGCGTCGTGGTCGCCTGCCCCGGAGTCGAGCATCGAAACCGTCATCGGGTCGGGTTTCGACGATTCCTTGGGCGGCGGTAGCGGGACCGACCTGCAGGGCGGAGACGGCAATGATCGGTTGAGCGTGTTCGGAGGCACCGCCGATGGCGGGAACGGCAACGACGAGATCGGCGGGCGAGGCACGTTGATCGGCGGCGCCGGCGACGACAGTCTCCATGTCACCCGCCTCGCGCAAAGCATCCTGATCGGCGGCGCCGGCGCCGATCGGCTGGCAATCGAGGGCTCCTTGCTGCCCGATCCCCCGCGGGAGCGTTTCGCCGCCACCGTCTCCTACGCCGACAACGCCACCGCGGTCGTTGTCAACCTCCGCAACGGCACGGCGGCCGGCGGCGACGCCGACGGCGACACGCTGATCGGCCTCGACGGCGCGATCGGATCGGCCTTCGACGACAAGATCACGGGCAGCGCGATCGACGACTGGCTGCGCGGCGGCGCCGGCAATGATTTTCTGACCGGGCGCGAGGGCGCCGATCAGCTGGAGGGCGGCGATGGGATCGACACCGCGATCTATACCGACAGTTCCGGCGGCGTCCAGGTGCATGCCGGGCTGGGGGTCGGCCATGGCGGAGCGGCGGAGGGCGACGAGCTGTCGGGATTCGAGAACCTGGTCGGCAGCAATCACGACGACGCGCTGACCGGCGATACCGGCGCCAACGGCCTGTGGGGCGGGCTCGGCGACGATGCGCTGGCGGGCGCGGCGGGTGCCGACACCCTCAAGGGGGAAGGCGGCGACGACGTGCTCGAGGGCGGCGCCGGCGCCGACAGGCTGATCGGCGGGGATGGCAGCGACACGGCCAGCTATCTGGAGTCGCTCCTCGGGGTGACGGTCGATCTCGGCACCGGCCAGATCCGGTTCGGCGACGCTCAGGGCGATGTCCTGGCGAGCATCGAGAACCTGACCGGCTCCGCCATGGGCGACATGCTGCGGGGTGATGCCGGGGTCAATGCTCTCTCAGGCGCCGGAGGCAACGACCAGCTCACGGGACGGGCCGGAGCCGACATCCTGTCCGGCGGAGCCGGCGCCGACCTGTTCACCTTCGAGGCGGTGGGCGACAGCACGGTGGCCCCTGCCGGCCAGGACACCATCGTCGATTTCAACAGCCTCGACGGCGACAAGATCGACCTCAGGCCGATCGACGCCGACGGCGACGCGTCGAACGGCAACACGCCGTTCGCCTTCATCGGCGGCGACCCGTTCACGGGACAGGCGGGGGAGCTCCGGGTCGCAGTCTCCGGCGACGCGCTGCTGGTCGAGGGAGACGTGAACGGCGACGCGGCCGCCGATTTCGCGATCCGCGTCGAAGGCACCGCGACCCTGCTGGCGACGGATTTCTATCTGTAGCGGCCGGGCGGGGGAGGCAGTCCGCGGGACTGCGGCGCCTCCCCTACCCGCCCTCGGCCATGCTGTAGACATCCTCGCCGTAGCGGATGCCGCCGGTCGGGTCCGGATAGGCCATGTAATAGGTCATGCGAACCGGAATCCGGCTCGGCACCCGGGCGAAATGGGTCTTGCCGGTGGCGATCGCGGCATCCACCGAGGCGATGTCGGTGCCCAGCACCCAGGCGGCGAGGCCGAGATAGTTCTCGACCCGGATGCAGCCATTCGACACCGCCCGGTTGTCGGTGGCGAACAGCTTCCGGTTGTTGGTGTCGTGCAGGTAGATCGCCTGGTCGTTGTCGAGCTCGAACTTCAGGAGGCCAAGGGCGTTGTCGTCGCCCGGCGGCTGCCAGAATTTCCAGCCCATGGTGCCGACCAGCTCCGGCGGCACCTGGGCCGGGTCGAAGGTCTGGCCCTCCGGCGTCTTCACCACCACGCCGTGCTTGCGCATCTCGTCGTACTGGCCGGCCGCCATCTGCGCCTTGTACTTCTTGGTCAGGCCCGGCGGCACGGTCCAGTCCGGGTTGTACTTGACCGCAAACATGTTGGACTGGATCAGCGGCGTCTGGGTCAGAGGCGAGCCGACCACGGCGCGGGTGCGCAGCACCTCGACCCCGTTCTCGAAGGCGATGATCTCGGCGGTCGGGACGTTGACTGTGATCGACTTGCCGCGCGCCGGCGGCGCCTGGTAGCGGGCCAGCGTCTGGCGCAGCGCCCTGGCCTCGTCCGCCGGGGTGAAGTTCAGCGCCCGCAGCGTGCGGCGGCCGATCACGCCGTCGTCGCGCAGGCCCCAGCGCGACTGGAACAGCTTCACCCGCCGGGCCAGCGCCTCGTCATAGACCAGGGTGGCCGGCGCCACCGGGCCGACCAGATCCTCCGGCGTCGTCGCCACCGCGGTGGCCGGGGTCGCCTGCGGCTCTGTGGCATCGACGGCCGTCGTCGCCGCCACGGCCGCAACCGTCGTCGGCAGGGTCGGCTCGGGCGTCTCGATGCCGAAGGCGTCGAGCCGCTGGCGCAGCAGCGGCACGCGTGGATCGACCGCGCTGGGCTTGAGGGCGGAGCCGACGGGGATGGCGGAGGGCGCCGAGGCCAGCTCCGCTTCCGCTCGTTCCAGCGCCTCACGCAGCTGGGCGTGGACCTTGTCCTCCGGCGGCACCGGCGTCGGGTGGGTGGCGGCCGTGGCGACATGCGGCGCCAACGCCAGCGCCAGGACCAAGGCCCAACGAATCATCATCTGCCCCTTCACTCGCCTGCCCGCTTCTTGATTCGGGCCATGCTTCCTTCCGGCCGGAATGGACCGTTCCGCCGCGCCGCGGTCAAGCCTTTCGAGACGAGCCGGAGCAGGCATCATCGCCGCGACTCCGGCGCCGGCGATCCGCAATCGCTGCACGCCACCGTTGCGCCGGACGCCCGATCGGGGGAGATGTTGGGAAAGGCCGTTCGGACGGCGCGGAGCGTGGCGGATGCCGGGGATGGATCAGGCGGAGAGGAAGCGCGATCAGGCGGCACGGGCGGCATGGCTGTCCTATGTCTCGGGCCTGACCCAGGACGAGATCGCACGCCGGCTCAACGTCTCGCGCATGGCGGCGCAGCGCCTGCTGGCCTTCGCCGCGCAGGAGGGCATGGTCAAGGTCCGCATCGACCATCCGATCGCCGCCTGCATGGAGCTGGGCGAGCGCATCGCCCGCCGCTGGGGCCTGCGCTTCTGCGAGGTGGTGCCGGCCGACCCGGTGGCGCCGGCCGAGGCCAACCTGCCGGCGCTGGCCATCGCCGGCGCCACCTGGATCGAGCGGCTGGTCGACACCGACAAGCCGCTGGTGATCGGCGTCGGCAACGGCCGCAGCGTGCGCGCGGCGGTGGAGGAGATGGCGTCGTCGCCGCGGCCGCAGCACCGGGTGGTGTCGGTCACCGGCAACATCGCCCGCGATTCCTCCTACAACCCGTTCGACGTGGTGATGCGGCTGGGCGACCGGCTCGGCGCCCAGCGCTTCCTGATGCCGGCGCCGCTGATCGCCGAGAGCGCCGACGACCGGCGGGTGCTGGAGGAGCAGAAGCCGTTCCGCGAGATCATGGCGCTGGCGGCGCGGGCCGACGCGATCCTGATCGGCATCGGCCAGCTCGACGACAGCGCGCCGGTGCTGCACGACAAGGTGATCACCCGCGGCGAATACGAGGCGCTGCGGCAGGCCGGCGCTATCGGCGAGGTGCTGGGCAACTTCCTCGACGCCGAGGGCCAGGTCCTGGCCTCGCCGCTGCGCGACCGGGTGGTCGGCCTGTCACTCGACTCCGTCGCCAAGCGGCCCGCTGTCGCCATCGCCGGCGGCTCCGTCAAGGTGCCGGCGATCCGCGCGGTGCTGCGGCGCGGCCTGCTGCAGGGCCTGATCACCGACGAGACCGCGGCCTCGGCCCTGGTGAAGCTCGGCTAGCCCGCCCGCGGCGGAACCGGATGGCGCGGTTCGTAGAGGCCGAGCCGACCGCCGCCGGGCAGATGGATGGCCGACAGAAGGCCCCAGCCCTCGTCGCTGACCGGCTCGCAGCCGGCGCCTTTCGCGCCCAGCCGGGAAATCTCGGCCATCAGGTCGTCGCACATCAGGAAGACCTCGTGCCGGTCGTTGGCGTCGGCCGGATGGCAGGCGATCTCGGCGGGCGGCGCCGCGAAGATCAGCCAGCCGTCGCCGGCATCGACCGACGGCAGGCCGAGCACGTCCCGGAAGAAGGCACGGTCCGCCTCGGCGTCGCGGGTGTAGATCACGGCATGAAGGCCGGTCAGCATCGGTCTCTCCAGCGTTGGATGGCGGATGCCTGTGCAACTGATCCGGCGAGGCCGACGTTCCGCCCCGACCAGCGGGATGGCGGCCATCATCGATGCGGCGCTGGTGGATCGCGCCTGACCGTCAGCGGAACCGCTGCGGCGGAGCCTGGATGACCGGGGCGGCCGCATCGAGAATGGCGCGCCGGCCGCCCGACAGCGGCGGGTAGATACGCTGGCAGTTGATCAGCCGCTTGGTCTGCTTCGCCGCCGCCCCCTGCGTCACCACCTGCCGGTCCCACCCCTCGGTGTAGACGGCCCCCCAGGAACCGAGATCGAGGATGGTGGTGTACCAGTCGATCCGCATCGGCAGCAGCGGCTGGCCGAGCAGGTCGGCGACCGCGTTGTAGCCGCCGAAGCGGCCCATCGGCCGACCGTGCTGGCAGGACATCACCGAGGCATGGCTGTCGTCGACCATGGCCCGCGCCGAATCGCCGACGGCGAATTCGGCCTCGAGGCCGAGAATCTTCATGGTCGGATCGACCGGCAGCCGGCCCAGCCGGTCGCGCTCCACAGGGAACAGCGCGGTCAGCGGGCTGGCCCGCATGCCGGCGCACCAGATCACGGTCGCGGCGGGGATCACCTCGCCGGTCGACAGTGTCGCCCCCTCGGCATCCACCGCCGCGACCGACACTCCTGTCCGGGTCTCGACCCCAAGCGCAGCCAGGGCGGTCTCGATCACCGGCCGGGCGCTGTCGCCCATATCGGAGCCCACCTGCGGCGCGTGGTCGGCCAGGATCACCCGGCCGGGGAGCGCGCGCAGCCGGTCCACCATCTCGGTCGCGACCTCAATGCCGGTCAGGCCGGCGCCGACGACGAGGACGGTGTCGCGACCCGCCGCCGCCGGTCGGTCCGCGAGCCCGGCGAGATGGTCGACGAGGCGGCTGGCGCCGGCGAAGGTGTCGACATCGAAGCCGTTCTCCGCGAGCCCCGGAATCGCCGGCCGGACGAGGCGGCTGCCGAGCGCAAAGACCAGACGATCATAGGGCAGCGTCGCCCCCTCCCCCGAGATCATGCATCGGACATTGCGCTGCCCGAGATCGATGCCGGTCACCTCGCCCTCGACCCGGCGGACGCCGATCGGGTCGAGCACCGAGGCCAGGGGCACGCGGATCGCATCGAGATCGGCCTCGTAATTGCGGACGCGGATGCAGTGCCAGGCGTCGCGGTTGACCAGCGTCACCTCGACCCGGTCGGGCCCGATGCTCAGGGCATCGAGCGCCCGCGCCGCACCGACCGCGGCCCACAGCCCGGCGAACCCCGCGCCCAGGATCAAGATGCGCTGCATCCCCCTGCCCCGCCCGCTGTTCCAGCCCTGCAGGCTATGGCCAGCTCAGGCCGGCGGCAACACACCACTTCGGCGGGTCTCGCCCCGAGAAATCAATCCCAGCTCAGCGCGCCGCCGTTCTGGTACTCGATCACCCGGGTCTCGAAGAAGTTCTTCTCCTTCTTCAGGTCCATCGCCTCGGACATCCAGGGGAACGGGTTCTCGGCCTCGGCGAAGACCGGGGCCAGGCCGAGCTGGGCGCAGCGGCGGTTGGCGATGAAGTGCATGTACTGCTCGCACAGCGCCGCGTTCAGGCCGAGGAAGCCGCGCGGCATGGTGTCCCGGCCATAGGCGACCTCGAGCTCACAGGCCTCGGCCAGCATCCGCCGCAGCTCCTGCTGGAACTCGCCGGTCCAGAGATGCGGGTTCTCGATCTTGATCTGGTTGATGACGTCGATGCCGAAGTTCAGATGGATCGACTCGTCGCGCAGGATGTACTGGTACTGCTCGGCGATGCCGACCATCTTGTTGCGCCGGCCGAGCGACAGGATCTGGGCGAAGCCGGTGTAGAACCACATGCCCTCGAACACGACGTAGAAGGCCACCAGGTCGCGCAGGAAGGCCTGGTCCGCCGCCGGCGTGCCGGTGCGGAAGGACGGGTCGGACAGGTTGCGGGTGTAGTCCAGCGCCCAGGCCGCCTTGTCGGTGATCGACGGCACCTCGCGGTACATGTTGAACAGCTCGCCCTCGTCCAGGCCCAGGCTGTCGACCACGTACTGGAAGGTGTGGGTGTGCACCGCCTCCTCGAAGGCCTGGCGCAGCAGATATTGGCGGCATTCGGGGTTGGTCAGGTGACGGTAGATCGCCAGCACGATGTTGTTGGCGACCAGCGATTCCGAGGCGGCGAAGAAGCCGAGATTGCGCTTCACCGCCCGGCGCTCGTCCTCGGTCAGCCCGTCGCGCGACTTCCATAGCGCGATGTCGGCCTGCATCGAGACCTCGGTCGGCATCCAGTGGTTGTTGCAGCCGGCCAGGTACTTCTCCCACGCCCAGCGGTACTTCATCGGCAGCAGCTGGTTCACGTCGGCGCGGCAGTTGATCATCGCCTTGTCGTCGATGCTGACCCGGCCCCCGGCGCGGTCGATGGCGCCGAGGCCGGTGGCGTCGGCGGCGGGCGCATCGGCCCGCGGCGACCGGACCGGCGCGGCGGCGGGGGTGGTGTCGGACCAGTCGAGCATGGTCATGGGCGTGGTTTTCCTGGGCACACGGCGATGATGGGATGCCGGCATCGTGGTCTCGGCCAGCGACGCAGGGTTGGAAAACCTACAAGATGTTGCCGCTTGCAGCAAGGCCACACGCTAAGGGTAGCGTCCGCGGGAGTTCGGCCCGGCAGAACCGCCGGAACCGAAGTGGCGGAAGGTTACGCCGCCGAACCGGGATTCGCCGCCGCGAAGTCTTGCGCCGACTCGCCGCCGGCGTCCTCGCTGTCCCCGAGTGCCGTCCGCGGATTGGCAAGCAATATGAAGTCATTTTGACTGACTCACACCATCGAATCAAAGCCAAATAGAATGAATTTGAGAAGAATTGCATATTAAACTGTGCAAACGATGTATGCATACGAACGAAACATAAGGATATAACCAGAAGTAAGAAAATTTTTTGATTGCGATGCGCGCGACATTGCCGAAGGATGGCGACTATAGGTGCGTAGACAGTCGAGATGCTGAATCGCGTTCCACCTCCGGATATGGGGTGGACATCGGTGAAACCGTCGTCGGCATTGGTGTCCGTCAAGAGATGGCCGTGACGGTTGGACCGGAAAATCAAGCGGGAGGGGTTTCGGCCCGGCATCCCGGCAAGGCTGCGCATCGCAAACAGGGGGACATCGACCGCCATGAGCATTCGATCCACGTCGGGACAGTCGCGGCGTCGCGTTTTGGCGCCCACACACACCCCCGAGTGGCGATGTACCTCCTCACCACCGCCGTGCCCGGGCCGATGCCGGCACGGTGATGCGCCGGCCGCAGGCTGAGCGCATCCCGGAGCGCCGCAACGGAGCGGATCCGGCACGGCCTCCGACCCAGTTCCGTACGGATGAACTGACGCTTCAGCTGGAGCCGACGCTGCATTCATCAGCGGGAATCGGTCCCGCGACTGAATCAGCGTCGCCGAATCCATTGCCGTGTCAGAAAATAGGGGGAGCAAGACATGTGCATCCTGTGCCAGACAGGCTATAGCAAGGAGCACTCCACGCCGGGAGGCGTGGCGGTTTCAGGATCGTTCACGATCAGTCCGGAAGATCTCCAGAACTGGCAGAACATCGACCAGACGCCGGACAATCCCTATGGCAAAGACACCAATTACGAGACTTATCTCAACTATCTGGGCGCGCTGAGCCGCCCGCTGACGCCCGAGCAGGCGCAGTCGCCGATCGTGGTGAACGTCTCCGAGCTCGCCGACCATCCGGACTACATGGAGGCCGCGATCGGGGCGCTGGAGATGTGGTCGGCGGTGACGCCGCTGCAGTTCGAGATCGTCACCGACAGGCCCTACGACCCGGACACCGACTATCTCGAGGTCGTCAGCCCGGAGCTCGGGGAACCGAGCGACGGCAGCGCCTTTTCCGCCGGCCGCTACGTCAGCGTCGGGCAGCGCTTCCACGACACCGAGCCGAACGCGACCGAGCCGGGCGGCTACATCTTCAACACCTTCATCCATGAATTCGGCCATGAATGGGGCCTGAACCATCCGGGCTTCTACAATTACGGCGGCCCCGGCGGCCCGCAGATCACCTATTACAATGACGCCAAATGGGTCTATGACAGCCAGCGCTATTCGGTGATGTCGTATTTCGACGACATCGACACCGGCGGCACCACGGCCTGGACCAACACCACGCCCGGGATCGCCGATATCGAGGCCGTCATCCGGCGCTTCTTCTCCACCGTCGACGCGAATGGCGAGCGGACCTATCAGGACATCCAGCTCAACACCGGCGACGACGTCTACGGCTTCGGCAGCACCCGGCTGGGCTACACCCTGACGGCGGACGGGCCAACCCACGACATCGGCTTCGTGGTCCACGACACCGGCGGCCACGACACGATCGACTTCTCGGGGTCGACCGCCAGCACGATCCTGGATCTGCGCGAGGGCCGCTTCTCCAGCGTCAACGGCCATAGCTGGAACGTCGCGATCTTCGACGGCCACAACGCCGACGCGACGCAGTACTACATCGAGAAGGGTGTCGGCAGCGACTTCCTCGACATCATCATCGGCAATGACGGCGACAATGAGCTGCTGGGCGGCGGCGGCGACGATAAGATCGACGGCGGCAACGGCGCCGACGAGATCCATGGCGGCGCCGGCGACGACCTGATTGTCGGCGGCCTGGACAGCAAGGACAGCCGCGACCGCAACAACACCCTGCCGCCGGATGACGGGCCGGAAAGCAATGACGGCGCCGACCGGCTGTATGGCGAGGACGGCAACGACACGATCAATGCCGGCCAGGGCAACGACCTGCTCTATGGCGGCGCCGGTGACGATATCCTGCGCGGCATGGCCGGCGTCGACGTCTTCTATGGCGGCGACGGCATCGACACGGTCGATTTCAGCCTGGAGAGCCCGTTCCAGCTGCTGGTCAACCTGGTGACCAATGTCGCCAGCGGCGGCACGGCCTCGGGCGACACCTTCTATAGTATCGAGAACCTGATCGGGTCGGACGACCGCATCGACCGCTTCATCGGCGGCACCGAGGCCAATTACTTCCTCGGCCTCGGCGGCGGCGACGTGCTCAGCGGCGGCGGCGGCGACGACAAGCTCGAGGGCGCCCGCGACGGCGACGTCCTGAACGGCGACGCCGGCAACGACACCCTCATCGGCGGCGCCGGGGCGGATTTCCTGGACGGCGGCGACGGCATCGACACGGCCGACTACACGCTCGATGAGCGCCAGCCGATGTTCGGCCCGCCGCGGACGCCCGCCACCGAAGGCGTGACCGTCGACCTCGCGGCCGGCACCGCCAGCGGCGGCGACGGTGAAGGCGACACCACGACGACGCACCAGTACGACCGGCTGGTGAATATCGAGAACGTCATCGGCTCGAAATTCGCCGACACCCTGATCGGCAATGCGGGCGTGAACGTCCTGTCGGGCGCCGCGGGCGACGACACCCTGGCCGGAGGCGGCGGGGCGGACACGCTCGACGGCGGCGCCGGCCTCGACATGGCCGCCTACTACGGCAGCACCACGGGCGTCACCGTCGCTCTCGGCGACGCCAGCACGCACCAGGAGACCTATGTCTCGATCGAAGGCCTGGCCGGCTCCGGGCACGATGACCGTCTCACCGGCGATGCCGGCGACAACAGGCTCGTGGGCCAGGGCGGCGACGACGTCCTGAAGGGGGGCGCCGGACGCGACACGCTGGACGGCGACTTCATCCCCTTCCCGGTCTCCGGCATCGGCATGGGCGACGGCTATGCCACGCTGGGGCCGGATGCGACGAACAACTCCGTCGCCGCCGCCCATGACCTGACCAACGCCTTCTCGCTCGTCGCCGATTCCGACATCGTGGACGCGACCACCCTGCCGCACACCACGGTCAACGCCACCGGCAACGGCGAGGGGGGCTACTACAAGCTGACGGTGAATGCGGGGTCGATCATCACCGCCGATATCGACCACACCTCGGCCGGGCTGAGCGACAGCTTCCTCTGGCTCGTGCGGGCCGACGGCACCGTGGTCGCCTTCAACGACGATGGCGGAAACGATCCCGGCTCCGCCCGCCGGACGGACTCGCAGTTCACCTTCAAGGTCGCGGAGACCGGCGACTACTACATCGTGGTCGGGCAATACAACAACGACACGGGAGAGCCCGAACAGGCCGTCCCCGACGGCGCGACCTATGAGCTGAACGTCTCCGTGGCCCCGCCCCCGCCGGTGATGCCGAATATCGGCGAGGCCGGGGACGACACGCTCGAAGGCGGCGCCGGCAACGACACCCTCTTCGGCCGCGCCGGGGACGACATTCTCCGCGGCGGCACCGGCGCCGACGCTCTCGACGGCGGCTCCGGCATCGATCGGGCCAGCTATTTCGGCCTGAGCCAGGCGGTCACGGTCGATCTCGCGGCCGGCGTCGGCCATGGCGGCGAGGCGGAAGGCGACACCTATGCCAGCATCGAGAGGGTCAGCGGCGGCAGGGCCGGCGACACGCTCATCGGCAATGCCGGCGACAACGTCTTCTGGGGCTATGAGGGCAATGACACGCTCGACGGCGGCGCCGGAAAGGACACGCTGTCCGGCGGTGCCGGGGCCGATGTGTTCGACTTCTCGGCCATCGGCGACAGCGTCGTCGGCGCCCTCGCCGACGTGATCACCGACTTCAGCCACGCGCAGGGCGACCGCGTCGATCTCTCCGGGATCGATGCCGACACCGGCACGGCGGGGAACCAGGCGTTCAGCTTCATCGGCTCGGCCACGTACAGCCACCACGCCGGCGAGCTGCGCTTCGCCCATCTCTCGTCGGACACGACCACCATCGCCGGCGACGTCAACGGGGACGGCGTGTCGGACTTCCACATCACGCTGAGAGGGTTCGTCACCCTGGTGGGAGCCGACTTCGTGCTCTGATCGGCGGCCCGGAAAGGGAGCAAGGGAGGCGGCGGTTCCATCCGCCGCCTCTTTCCGTTTCGGCCACCCCACGAGACGGCGGCGGCGCTTCCCTTCACCAGCGCCTTCAGGGCGCGGGCGTGCGCGGGTGTATCCTGTTTCATGGCCCCGATCGTACCGGTGGGCCAGCGGACGGGAACAAGCCCCGGTATGCAAGATGCTCAAGAATCTGCTGATTGGCCTCGACACGACCGAAGCGTCGAGCCGCGCCGAGTCCGTCGCCTTGGATCTGGCCAAGCGCCACCGCGTATCGATCTGCGGCGTATCCGTGATCGACGTTCCCTTCCTGACCGCCCCCGAGGCGATCCCGATCGGCGGCACCTACTACAAATTCGCCAAGGACGTCGCCCTGCTGAAGCAAGCACAGGAGCGGAGCCGGGCTGTCCTCAGGCAATTCGAGAAACGCTGCCGGACCTTCGCGGTCCGGTCGACCACGGAGGAATATCGCGGGGAGCCTTACGAGGAGTTGCGCAAGGCCGCTGACATCCACGACCTGATCGTCATCGGCCGGGATGTCACTTTCCATCGGGACGAACACGCCGTGCTGGGCGACCCCGTCGCGCGGCTGGTGAAGAATCTCCCGCGTCCGCTGGTCGTGGTCCCTCCTTCTCCACCTCGCGGTTCGGCCGTTCTGGTGGCCTATGACAGCAGCCTGCCGGCCATGCGCGCGCTGCAGCTCTACGCGCTCCTCGGCCTGTTTCCAGACATCCCGACGGGAGTGATCGCCATCGACCGCGACAAGGCGAAGGCGGAGGCGATCGCCGGGAGAGGCGCCCACTTTCTACGCCTGCACGGCATTCGCGCGGACACTGTCGGCATCCGATCCGACGAGGATCCGGCCCAGGTGCTGCTTTCGGAGCTTCAGAGCTATGAACCCGGCCTGCTGGTCATGGGCGCCTTCGGTCATCGCGGCTGGCGCGAGGCTCTGCTCGGCTCCTGCACGGGCACGCTGTTGCGTCACGGCACGGTGCCGCTCTTCGTCTATCACTGACCGATGCCCTCCCTGGAGCATAGCCACAGCGTCGAATGATCCAGCGCAAGGTCGCCCGCGCTGTCGGCCGGCACCATCTCCTTTGTATGGATGAGGCTTCGATGCCTGCTGACCCGCAGCGAGAGGTGATCGCGTTTCTGTCGCAGCCGGAGGCCTATGGCGTGGCCTCGGTTCAACGGGTGGAAACGCATGCCTCGATCGTCTTCCTCGCCGGCGGGCACGCCTACAAGCTGAAGAAGGCGGTGCGCTTCAGCTATCTCGACTACGCCACGCCGGAGCTGCGGCACGCCGCGTGCGAGAAGGAGCTCGAGCTGAACCGGCGCACCGCGCCGGAGATCTATCTGCGCGTGCTGCCGGTCTGCCGCGCTCCCTCGGGTGGCCTCACCCTCGGCGGCGACGGCGCCATCGTCGACTGGCTCTTGGTGATGCTGCGCTTCGACGCATCGGGGCAATTCGACAGCCTGGCCAGGCGCGGTCAGCTCACCCCCGAGCTGATGCGCCAGCTCGCCGACCGGATCGCCGAGTTCCACCAGTCGCTGCCCGCGGAGCCGCAGCATGGCGGGCACGCGGCGATCGCCGGGATCATCGACGAGAACGGCGGCAACCTGGCACGCTTCGGCGCCGGGCTGTTCGAGGCGGCGGCGATCAGCCGGCTGACGAAGTGGTCGCTGGACGAAGCCTCCCGGCATCGCGGGCTGCTCGACAGCCGCCGGAGGTCGGGGCGCGTGCGTCGCGGCCATGGCGACCTCCATCTCGGCAACGTCGCGCTGTGGCGCGGCGCGCCGATCCTGTTCGACGCCATCGAGTTCTCCGACCGCCTCGCCTGCGTCGACATCCTCTATGACCTGTCCTTCCTGCTGATGGACCTGATCGAGCGGTCGCATCGCGACCTCACCAGCGCCGTGTTCAACCGCTATCTCGACCGGATGCCGGACGAGGCGGAGGGAACCGCCCTGCTGCCGCTGTTCCTGTCGATCCACGCCGCCATCCGCGCGCATGTCCAGGCGACGATGGCAGGCGGGTCGACCGACGATGCCGCAAGGTTGGAAGCGCGTCGCCGTGCCACGGCTTATTTCTCGCTCGCGGGCGATCTGCTGCAGGTCAGCCGGCCGCGGCTTCTGGCGATCGGCGGGGTCAGCGGCACCGGCAAATCGACGCTCGCGGCGCATCTCGCCCCGTATTCCGGCCTGCCGCTGGGGGCCCGCATCCTGCGCTCCGATGTCATCCGCAAGCGTCTGCACGGCACGGCGCCCGAGGCGCGCCTGCCCGACAGCGCCTACGCCCCGGCGCAGACCGCTCGGGTCTATGACGCACTGTGCCGCGAAGCCGACCGGCTGCTGGCCGCGGGCTGTACGGTGATCGCCGACGCCACGTTCCTGGAGGCGGCCGAACGGGACGCGATCCGGGCCGTTGCGGATCGCCGGCGGGTGCCGTTCACCGGGCTCTGGCTGGATGCGCCCGACGCCGTCCTGGCGTCCCGGCTGTCGGCCCGGATCGGCGACGCGTCGGACGCCACCCCGGCGGTGCTCGAACAGCAGCGACGCCGCGCGGCGCCTCCCGCCGACTGGGCCGGCTTCGCCTGCGACTGCCCGGCATCGACCCTGGTCTTCCGGACACTGCGCTACCTGGGCCGGCTCGGCTGGCCGGTCGTCACGCCGGCCGAAATGCCGTCGAGGACATGCCCATGAAGGCGATGGTTCTGATACGGCCGGGGGCGCCGCTCGAAGCTGTGGACCTGCCGCTCCCGGTCCCGGGCCCGACCGAGATCGTGATCCGCGTCTCGGCCTGCGGCGTCTGCCGCACCGATCTGCATGTCGTCGATGGCGAGCTGCCCTCGCCCAAGCCCAGGGTCGTGCCGGGACACGAGATCGTCGGCCGGGTGACGGCCCTTGGCAGCGCCGCCACCCGGTTCAGGATCGGCGACCGGGTCGGCGTGCCCTGGCTCGGCTGGGCTTGCGGCAGCTGCGAATTCTGCCATCGCGGCCAGGAGAACCTCTGCGACAGCGCGCGCTTCACCGGCTATCAGCTCGATGGCGGCTATGCCGAATACGCGCGGGCCGATGAGCGGTTCTGCGTCCCGATCCCGGAGCGCTACGGCGATATCGAGGCCACTCCCCTCCTCTGCGCTGGGCTGATCGGCTACCGAACCCTGCGCCTGGCCGGCGACGCGCCACGACTCGGCCTCTACGGCTTCGGCGCCTCCGCCCACATCGTCATCCAGATCGCCCATCATCGCGGCCAAGAGGTCGCGGTCTTCACCCGGCCCGGCGACAGCGATGCCCAGGCCTTCGCCCGGCGCCTCGGCGCCGCCTGGGTCGGCGGGTCCGACGAGACGCCGCCGGCGCCCCTCGATGCCGCCATCATCTTCGCCCCTGTCGGCGACCTGGTGCCGGCCGCGCTGCGGACGGTCCGGAAAGGCGGAAGCGTGATCTGCGCCGGCATCCACATGTCGGATATCCCGCGCTTCCCCTATGCGCTGCTGTGGCCCGAGCGGAGCATCCGAGCGATCGCCAACCTGACGCGCCAGGATGCCGAAGCCTTCATGGCGGTGGCCGCGAGGGTGCCGATCCGCATCGAGACCCACGCCGTGCCGCTCGACCAGGCGAACGAAGCCTTGGCCCGGCTCCGCGATGGCCGGCTGACCGGGGCGGCCGTGCTGGTTCCGTCCCCGGTCCCGGATGGTGTCGGCTGACGCCCGTCAAGCCGATCCTCCGAGGACCAACCCGCTCCGCTGCACCGGCAGAGCCTATGTCACCCTCCGGGTCGGGAGGTGGCCCAGGCCTGCGACATCTTTCCGGAGTCGACGACCACCAGCATGTTCCCGGCGAGTGGCGTCGGCCTGCGGTCGGGAAGCAGCAGGGCCTCGATGCGGCTGTCGAACCTTGCGACCGCCTCATAGTCGGCGTCGAGCACGCCATGGCGGTCCAGGAAGCGGTTCATCGCCGAGGGAATGCGCACGCAGCCCTTCGAAGCCGCCTGTCCGAGGCGTTGCTCGAGGGTGTCCGGATCTGTCGCGTGCAGGAGCAACCGGATATCGCTCTCCCCGCCGTCCCAACCCCGCTCGGCGCGCTGCCACCCGAAATCCCACACGCGCATGCCCTCGAGCCCGAGGCCACGGATATTGTTGGCATTGAACGTGCCTTCGGCCCGCCAGTCGAGAATGGCATCGGTGTGCGGGAACACGCCGGTCGGCGTCAGGAAATAGCCGTGCCGACCCTCCTGTCCGGTGGAGACCCTGGTACCCCCGAGGCTCCGCCATGCGCCGGACGGGTTTGCCAGCAGGATACGCATCTCCTGCACGGCCGGGTCACGGTCGACGATGATCAGCAGCTGCGGCCGGACGATCGGCCTGCGGCCCGCCGCGACGGCTCTTTCGGCCAGGACCACCCACCGGCGCTCGCTCTCGGCCGTATCCGGGATCAGGTCCGGAACCTCCCGGATCAAATCGGTCCTCAGGCGCTCGAACTCGGCCGCAACCTCGGTCGACATCTCGACCTGGGGCGGCGACCCCTGCCCGCATCCGGACATCACGAGCACCAGGGCGATCATCACGGTCTGCGGGCGCATGAACCATCGCCTCTTCAGGAAATCGGCCGGAACGAATCCTGAAGGAATATTGATCCATTCTTTCCTGAGACCAGGGTCCGTCAGCGTCTCGGTCGCGCAGGTGCTGATGTCGGATTGAGCCCGGCGGGGCCTGCTCTCTCACCGCGGCGCGAGCGGGTCCCGGCGATCGCAAGCCTCGGCCAGCCTTTGCAGACCCTCGCTGATCCTGACGGAGGGCGCCGCAGTCTCGAGTTGCTTGAGAGCGGCAGGCAGAGAGGAGAGCTCGCCGACGGCGTGTCGCCTCGCCTCCTCCAGCGTCGGCAGGCCGGCCAGCCTAAGCCCGCCGCGCATGACCGGCTGCAGCAGAGGCCGACCGTCGGCCTGCTCCGCCTCCAGCGAGACGACATCGCCCGCGAGGACTCCATCGGCGTCGTATCGGCGCCAGACCTGCTTCCGGCCGGGCCAGGTCGCCTTCCCCTCCGAACGCTTCCGGCGCGGCGTCCCGTCGTAGTCCTGCAGCTTATAGGCGCAGTCGAGGGCCGGGGCGTCGGAGGAGGTCGTCAGGCTGGTGCCGATCCCGTAGGCGTCGATCGGCACCGCCCGGGCCGTGAAGGCCTGCAGATCGTCCTCGTCCAGCCCGCCGCTCGCGAAAATGCGAACACCGCCCAGCCCGCCGGCGTCGAGGATCGCCCGCACCTTCAGGGCGTGCTCGGCGAGATCGCCGCTGTCGATCCGCACGCCGCGGACGGTGATGCCGTCCCGCGCCAGCCGGTGCGCCAGCTCGACGACGCGCTGCGCACCGCGCTCGGTGTCATAGGTGTCGATCAGGAGGACCAGGTCGCGCGGCCGCGCCCGGGCGAAGCGCTCGAAGGCCAGGCTCTCGTCGTCATGGGCCTGGATGAAGGAATGCGCCATGGTGCCGAAGGCGGGAATGCCGAAGCGCTGCTCGGCCGCCAGCGTGGCGGTGCCGGCGAAGCCGGCGAGATAGGCAGCCCGGGCTGCGAGCAGCCCGGCCTCGGCGCCATGGGCGCGGCGCAGGCCGAAATCCACCAGCCGCCTGCCGGGCGCGGCCAGCACCATCCGGGCGGCCTTGGACGCGATGACCGTCTGCAACTGCAGCAGATTGACCAGGCGGGTCTCGACCATCTGGGCTTCCGGAAGCGGTGCTGTCACGCGGAGCACCGGCTCGTCGGGGAAGAAGACCGTGCCCTCCGGCATGGCGTCGACATCGCCGGAGAAGCGGAAGCCGGCCAGGTAATTCAGGAAGTCAGCGGAAAACCGATTGGTCTGCGCCAGATACCGCAGATCGTCGTCGCCGAAGCGCAGCCCCTCGAGATGATCGAGGGCCTGCTCGAGCCCGGCCGCCATCAGGAAGCCGCGCCGGGCCGGCAGCTTGCGGACGAAGAACTCGAACACCGCCGGCGCCGTCATGCCGTGCTCGAGATAGGCCGCCATCATCGTGAACTGGTACAGGTCGAGGAGCAGCGGGCTGTTCGGCGCGGGCATGGAGACCTCCGAGGTCAGCCGGTGGCGTGCCGGCCCGATGCACAGGCGGGAGTGTCATGGCATCGCGGACCGAATCCTAGGGCAGGATGCGGATGCGGCGCAGCCCGCCATCCGGCCGCCGGGCGTGGAGCGAGACCTCATGGCCGAGAGAGAGCGGCAGAAGCTGGCATCCCGCCGGGCGGTTCCACCACTTAGGCCAGATTGTAGATCTGGAGCATATCGGAGCTTCTTCAAGCGGTATTCGATCCGTCGAAACCGCGATCGACGACGCCTCAGGCGTCGCGCGCATCGATCGCCCGGGCATCAGCCGAGCGTGGCCAGACGCTCCAGCATGCGCGCGTAGAAGATCGGCGCATTGCATCCGGTCAGCCACAGGCAGTTGGCCGGGCGGCCGGAGATGCCCCACCAATCGACGACGGTCATGCCGAGGGTCAGCGGCGATGCCGTCTCGATCTCGACATTGCAGCGCCGTCCCGTGAACAGGTCCGGCCACAGCAGAGTGCCGACCGCCAGCGCGTCGTGCAGCGGCCGCGTGGCGGTGCCGTATTTCTCGTTCCCGAAGCGCTGGAAGAACCGCATCATCCCGGCGCCGGCGGCCCCGACCCGAGTGCCGAGCGCCTCTAGATCCGCGATCCAGCTGTCCGGCGTCGGCGCCGCATAGGTGCAGTCGATCGGTACGGCGACGAGGTCGATGCCGGCGCCGAGCACGATGGCGGCGGCGTCCGGATCGACCAGGATATTGAACTCCGCCGCCGGGGACATGTTGCCGCCCTGGAAGAAGCCACCGCCCATCAGCGCGATGCGGCGGATCTTCCGGATGACGGCCGGGCAGCGGCGCAGCGCCATGGCGATGTTGGTCAGAGGCCCGATCGGCACCAGGGTGGTGGCGCCGTCGGGCCGGGCCAGCAGCGTCTCGATGATCCAGTCGACCGCGTGGCCGGGCTCCGGCGGCCGCGCCGGGGCCGGGAAGTCCCAGCCGTCGATGCCGGTTTTGCCGTGCACCTCCTCGGCGAAGCGGGCGGGGCGCAGCAGCGGCCGCTCGCAGCCGGCCCGGACCGGGATCTCGGGCCGCCCGGCCAATTCCACGACCCGCCGGGCATTCGCGGCGGTGACGGCGACGGGAACGTTGCCGGCGACCGTGGTGAGACCGAGCACCTCGAGCTCCCGCGACGCCAGCGCCAGCAGAATGGCGAAGGCGTCGTCCTGCCCCGGATCGGTGTCGATGATGATGGTTTCGCGCAAACCCGCCTCCTTGCTTGTTAGAAAAATGTATACAGAAACGAGTTTCTGTATACAAATATCCGAAACAGGGGAGCTTGCGCATGGGTCGGGGAGAATTCTCGAATATCCCGGTGCTCGACGTGTCGCCGCTGCGCGGCGGCAAGTCGGAAGACCGCGCCGGTACGGTGGCCGAGCTGCGCCGGACGCTGGAGACCATCGGCTTCGTCTATCTGGCCGATCACGGCGTGCCGGCGGAGTTGGGCGAGCGGCTGCACCGGCTGTCGGTGCGGTTCCACGACCTGCCGGCCGAGGCCAAGCTGCGCATTCGCATGAACGACGCACATCGCGGCTACATGCCGTTCAGCACCTCGACCATCGTCACCTCCTCCGTCGCCACGGTTACCAAGCCGAACCAGAGCGAATCCCTGATGGTGATGCATGACCTGGCGGAGGACGACCCGGCGCTGGGCGAGCCGCTGCAGGGCCCGAACCAGTGGCCGGCGGAGATCCCGGAGCTGCGGCAGGCGGCGCTCGACTACATGCGGGCGATGTCCACCCTGGGCCGGGACATGGCGGTGGCGATCGCCGAGGCGCTGGACCTGCCGCCGACCTACTTCCTGCCGCATTTCGACCGGCCGACGCTGTTCCTCCGGCTTCTCCACTACCCGGAGCAGCGCCGCGAGGAGGGTCTGTTCGGATCGGCCCCGCACACCGACTACGGCTTCATCACCTTGCTGGCTCAGGATTCCGTCGGCGGGCTCGAGGTGCGCAACCGCGCCGGCGAGTGGATCCCGGCGCCGCCGATCCCGAACACCTTCGTGATGAATGTCGGCGACATCCTGGCGCGCTGGTCGAATGACCGCTTCGCCTCGACCCCGCACCGGGTGCTCAACCTCAGCGGCCGCGAGCGCTATTCCCAGCCCTTCTTCTACGACCCGTCGATGGACACGGTGGTCGACTGCCCCGCCGCCCTCCTGACGCCGGGCGAGGTTCCGCGCCACCCGCCGGTTCGCTACGGCGACTACCTGCTCGACCGGTTGAACAAGAACTACGAGTACCGCAAGAAAGCATCCTGAACGCAATGAAGGGACCCGGCAGAGGTCCCCGGGGAGGCGCCGCCCAGGTCGGCGGTCCACAGCGAGGCCACGAACAGCGGAGACCAGAGAGATGCAGCCCACCCGTCGGCAGGTTGTCATGGCATGCGCAGCCCTCATGGGCCCGGCCATGTTGCGTTACCCGGCCCTGGCGGCCGCGGCCCAGGAGCTGGTCATCACCACCTATGGCGGAGTCTGGGAGGCGTTCTGGCGCCAGAGCCTGGTGCCCGCCTTCGAGGCCGCGACTGGCGCCAAGGCGAAGCTCGACATCGGCTTCGGCCGCACCTTCACCTCGACCCTGCGCGCGGCCGGCAAGGACCACCCGCCCTATTCCATGGTGATGATGAACGAGGTCTTCGCCTCGCTGCTGCGGAAGGAGGGCTATTTCGAGAAGTTCGACCTCTCGCTGGTGCCCCACTACAAGGACCTGTACCCGATCGCCCAGACCGGCGACGGCTGGGCCGCCGTCGGCATGATCTCGCCGCTCGGCCTCGGCTACCGGACCGACCTGGTCCAGACCCCGCCGAAATCCTGGAAGGATCTGTGGAGCAATCCGGAGTTCCAGGGCCGCATCGGCCTCTACAACATCGTCAATTCGGCCGGCAAGGCGATGGTCATGCTGACCGGCAAACTGTTCGGCAGCGGCCCGCAGGACCTGGACAAGGCCTTCGAGATGCTGGGCCAGCTGTCCCCCGTGCTGCAGACCGACTTCAACATGTCGACCCTGATGTCGACCGGCGAGATCGTGGTCGCGCCCTATGATTTCGGCGAGATCGCGCGGCTGAAGCACCAGGGCCTGCCGGTCGAATGCATCGTGCCGGAGGAAGGCCTCTTGATGTGGGACCAGACCTTCAGCATCTGCGCCAACGCCCCGGCGCGCGAGCTGGCCTACAAGTACATCGACTTCATCCTGTCGCCCGAGACCCAGCTGATGCTGGCGCGGGAGTTCTTCGTCTCCCCGGTCAACCGCACGGTCGAGGTGCCGGAGGATCTGCGCGCCGACGTGCCGGTCTATGGCGAGCAGATGAGCCGGATCCTCGCCTGGGACTGGGATTGGGTGAACGCCAACGCCACCGAGATGACCGAGCGCTGGAACCGGACCTTCCAGTGACCGCCGTCGTCATTTCAGAACTGACCCGCAGCTTCGGCGCCGCCCGCGCCGTCGACCGGCTGTCGCTGTCGATCGCGAGCGGCGAGTTCGTCTCGCTGCTCGGGCCCTCCGGCTGCGGCAAGACCACCACGCTGAAGCTGATCGCCGGCTTCGAGGAGGCCGAGCACGGCAGCATCGCCTTCGACGGGCGCGACGTCTCGGCCCTGCCACCCGAACGGCGGGACATCGGCATGGTGTTCCAGTCCTACGCCCTGTTCCCGCACATGACCGTGGCCCGGAACCTGGCCTTCGGGCTGGAGATGCGCAAGCTCGGCCGGGCCGAGATCGCCGACCGCGTCGCCCGGGTGCTGGAGATGGTGCAGCTGCGCGGGATGGAGGAGCGCTATCCGCGCGAGCTGAGCGGTGGCCAGCAGCAGCGCGTCGCCCTGGCCCGGGCGCTGGTGATCGAGCCGAGCATCCTGCTGCTGGACGAGCCGCTGGCCAATCTCGACGCCCGGCTGCGCGAGGAGATGCGGGTGTTCATCCGCGACCTGCAGCGGCGGGTCGGCATCACCACGATCTACGTCACCCATGACCAGGCCGAGGCGATGACGATGTCCGACCGCGTCGTGGTGATGTTCGGCGGCCGCATCGTCCAGGCCGGTGCGCCCGAAGCGATCTACGAGCGGCCGGCCGACGCCAGGGTCGCCAGCTTTGTCGGCCAGGCCAACCTGCTGCCCGGCATCGTCGTGGCCGACGGCACCGACGCCAAGATCCGCACCGTGTTCGGCGACTGCGCCGCGGACGGGCTGAACGGCACCGCACCGGGCAGCACGGTCAAAGCGCTGCTGCGGCCCGAGGCGATCACCCTCGCCCCTGCCGGCGTCAGCATGGCGGCCACAGAGGGCGTGGTCGAGGGCCGCTACTATCTGGGCAGCATGGTCACCTACCGCGTCCGGCTGGCCGACGGCAGCGAGGTCGAGGTGCACAGCCTGACCCAGACGCGCTTCGCCGAAGGGCAGCGCGTGGCGGTCCGGCCGCCGGCCGCGCCGCTCTGGGTCGTCCCGGAGGCGCCATGACCACCCGGCGCAGGCGGTTGCCCTGGACCTGGCTGATGATCGCCCCGGCGGCGGTGCTGATCGGCGTGTTCCTGCTGGTGCCCTATCTCAACATCGTGGTGATGAGCTTCCGGCCGCCCGCGACCGGCGCCCCCTACGGGCCGGGGCTGACGCTCGGCAACTACGAGCGCGCCCTGACCGACGGCTACTACCTGGCCCAGCTCGGCAGCACGCTGTGGATCGCGCTGCTGACCACGGCGGCGACGCTGCTGATCGGCTTTCCGGTCGCCTGGCAGCTGGCGCGCAGCCGGTCGCGCTGGCGCCCGGTGCTGTACGGCATCGTGCTGTCGCCGCTGCTGGTCGGGATCGTGGTCCGCAGCTTCGGCTGGACCATCCTCCTGGGCAACAACGGCGTCATCAACAAGGCGGCCCGGTCGCTCGGCCTGACGCTGGCGCCGCTGCCGCTGATGTACAACACGCTCGGCATCGTCGTCGCCCTGACCCATGTCTTCCTGCCGTTCATGATCCTGCCGATCATGGCGGCGCTGCAGACCATCGACCCGGCGTTGGAGGCGGCGGGACGGTCGCTCGGCGCCACCCGGCGGGTGGCGTTCCGGCGCATCGTCCTGCCGCTGGCCCTGCCTGGGATCCAGTCCGGCTGCATCCTGGTCTTCGTGCTGGCGCTCAGCGCCTATGTCACCCCGGTGCTGATCGGCGGCATGCGGGTCAAAACCATGACCCTGACCGTGGTCGACACGCTGACCGACGCGTTCCAATGGCCTCTGGGCTCGGCGCTGGCCCTGATGCTCAGCCTCGCCGGCGGGCTCTGCGTCGTCCTGTTCGCCCGGGCCACGCGCATGCGATGGGCATCATGAAGCCGCGGCGGCCGATCCTGTTTCCGGTGTTCTGCGGGCTGGTCTACGCCTTCCTCCTGGCGCCGATCCTGGTCGTGGTCGGCGCCTCCTTCAGCGCCGGCGCCTTCCTGGCCTTCCCGCCGCAGGGCCTGTCGCTGCGCTGGTACGAGGCGTTCTTCCGCAACGAGGTGTTCGTCACCGCGATCTGGACCTCGCTGCAGGTCGCGGCGGTCGCCACCCTGGTCTCCGCCGCGATCGGCACCGCCGCCGCCCTGTATCACGCCCGCCATGCCGGCCGGGCGAAGGAGGCGATCCCCATCACCGTGCTGGCGCCGCTGCTGCTGCCCGAGGTCCTGACGGCGATCGCCCTGCTGTTCTTCTTCTACGCGATCGGCATCGGCACCCGGAACCTGATCGCGCTGGTCACCGGCCACGTCCTGATCACCCTGCCCTTCGTGTTCATGAACGTCTCGGCCTCGCTGCAGGGCGTCGACCGGTCGTGGGAGCTGGCGGCGCGCAGCCTCGGCGCTAGGCCGTGGCAGGTCTTCCTCCGCATCACCCTGCCGCTGATCAAGCCGGGGCTGATCGGCGGCTGCCTGTTCGCCTTCATCATCTCCTTCGACACCTTCGCGATCTCGTTCCTGCTGAAGGACGTCGGAACCTCGACCCTGCCGATCCAGCTGTTCGATTATCTTCGCCTGAACTTCACGCCGGAGGCCGCGGCCGTCTCCACCGTCAGCATCGTCATGACGCTGCTGGTCGTGGTGGTGACCGAGAAGGTCCTCGGCCTCAAGATCCAGAGATTCTGACGCGCGACCATGGAGACCGCCATCCTGGATGAAGACAGCGGCACCCCGCGCCGGCCGGTGCTCTCACAGACGGTCCTCGCCTTCCTGGAGCGCAAGATCATCCTCCGCGAGCTGCCCCCTGACGCGAAGCTGGTGGAGGAGGAGCTGTGCGAGCGCTACGGCATCAGCCGCTCGCCGGTGCGCGAGGTGCTGCGGCTGCTCGAGGGCACGGGCCTGGTGATCCGCCGGCCGCGCCAGGGCGTGCGGGTGGCGCCGATGTCGCTGGCCGATCTCGACCAGATCTATTCCTGCCGGGTGCCACTGGAGGCGCTGGCGGCGGAAGGCGCCGCCCGGTCGGCCAACCCGGTCGCGGTCGCCGGCGAGCTCTCTATCGCCCTGGCGGCCATGAAGTCGGCGCTCGAGGCCGGTGACGTCGAGCGCTGCTTCGACGCCAATGTCGCGCTGACCGAGGCGCTGCACGAGGCCTCGGGCAACGCCGTGCTGCAGCGCCTGCTCGCCATCGTGCAGAAGCCGGCGCTGCGCTACCGGCATCTGGCCTATGGGGTGTCGACGGAGATGACCGCAATCGCGATCGAGGCGAACCAGCAGATGATCGACGCCATCCGCCGCGGCGACGCCCCGGCCGCCGGCCGGGTCACCGCCGGGCTGGTCGAGGCCGCTTGGCAGATCGTCCGCACGGCGCTGTCCTCGACCATCGGCAGGCGGTGACCGTCAGCCCGCGGCCGTCCCGCGCCAGCGGCCCTTGAGCGCGAGGCTTCTCGCTGCTGTCTGATCGTCATCGTCAGGAGCGGGACCCTTCTTGAGCATGGAGGGATGATCCAGCGGCACCGGCCTGCGGAGGCCGCCGTCCCGGCGACCAGCGGCGGATGTGGCTCGCCGGCAACAGATTGTTGTCTCGACTAAGTATACATTTTTGTATGTATGTTACGATTTTGGGCGGGACTAGGGTTCCGGCTGTCTCAGACGCTTGGCCAAAGCGGCCACGAAGCCGACCCGACTGTGCCTTCGATGTCACGGATCACGGCCGGCAGGCGTCGCGAGTGTGCAGCGCGCCCCGCGTCGGTGCGGGGACAGAGGGAGGGCGAATGAAGCAGGTCCTGCTGGGGGGTACGGCACTGGCCGCTACCGCATTGATCGGGGTGATGCCGGCGTCGGCGGCCGATCAGAACGTGACGTCCGGTCTGCAGTTGAAGATCAGCGGGTTCATCGCCGCACAGTCGGCGCTGGTGATCTCCAACACCGATCACTCCGAATTCGATCGTGACTACGATTTCCAGACCAACGCGCGGATGCAGTTCGACGTCAAGAACGTCACCGATTCCGGCCTGGAATACGGCGGCCGCATCCGCTTCGACTCGGTCAACCGGCGGGACGGCGTCCAGGTCGACCGCACCTATGTCTATGTGAAGGGCAGCTTCGGCACCATCACCTTCGGTGACGGCCCGACCGTCGCCGACGACTTCGGCTACATCTACGCCCATGACGAGCTGGCCAGCGCCATCGGCGCCGGCGGCATGGATTTCGGCGACCTGCTGGACGGCGATTTCCCGCTGGGCGGCGGCCAGTTCTACTCGATCGATGCGACCTATCTCGGCGGCCTGGCGAACGACGACACGCGCATCAAATACACCTCGCCGACGATCGGCGGCTTCAGCTTCGGCGTCGACTTCACGCCGGTCGTGGGCGGCTCGACCCATGCCGGCCCCGGCGGCCGCAACGACCTGATCAACGACAGCAGCACGCTGTATGAGAACGTCGTGACCGGCGGCGCAGCCTGGGACGGCGATATCGGCGGCGGCGTCGGTCTGCGCCTCGCCGCCACGGCCGCCTACGGCAACGGCGTTACCACCGACAACAATCCGGAGCATCACGACCTCGAGGCCTACACCCTCGGCGGCCGGGTCAAGTCGGGCGGCATCGCCGCCAGCGTGAACTGGACCCACTACTCCAGCCTGTACCTGACCAGCAAGCCGGTGGACACCGTCATCGGCGACCTGAGTTACCAGTGGGGTCCGTTCCTGACCTCGGTGTCCTACGCCTACACCTGGGCCGGCAACAACAACGGCCTTGAGCAGCCCGACACCGGCGCCACGAACCTGACGGACAACCACATCGCCGGCGTGAACCTGACCTACACGCTCGCGCCGGGCCTGAACACCTACGCGGAAGTCATCTACGAGAAGCAGAACTTTCGCGAGGGCCGGGATTTCGAGGCCACCAACCTGCTGACCGGCATCAACCTGGCCTTCTGAGGCCTCAGGTCGAACCGTCTCGACAGTTGGTCCGAGAAGACCGCACGCGACAGACCGCTCCTGACAGTCTCGTTCCCTCCTAGGCTGGAAGATCGCGTCCGGTCGATGGGGATGCGCGGCGCTGCCGGCCGCGCATCCCTTTTCTTGTTTGGCGCCGCACACTCTCTCAGCCTGCCACCGCGAGCGGCCTGATGTCGCCGGTGGTGCCGTCGTTCAGGCCGAGATCGGTGACGTGCGGCCCCGGGTTGCAGGCCAGGCTGGCGCCGACCGGGCCCCGACAGCGGGGCGGTCAGAGTACGAAGTCCGTCGATACCAGGGCGATGATACTGCTCAGGACAATGTGGAAGTCAGAGGCGCCATCGCCGTTGACGTCGCCGGCGACGGTGGTGGTGCCGTTGCTGACGCCGTAGCGCAGCTCACCGGCATGACGGGTATAGGCGCCAGAGCCGATGAAGCTGAAGGCCTGGTTACCGGCAACGGCGGCATTGGCATCGATTCCGGACAGATCGATACGGTCACCCTGGGCGCGGCTGAAGTCGGTAATCCGATCGGCTCCTGACCCGATCGGGCTTTGGGCCGTGCTGCCGTAGACGAAGCGGTCGGCCCCGGCGCCGCCGGTGAGCGTGTCCTTGCCGCCTGCCCCGGTGAGGACGTCATTGCCGTTCCAGCCCTGCAGCACATTCGCGCCGGTGCTCCCGACCAAGCTGTCATTGCCCTGGCTGCCTGAAAGGTTCTCGATCCCGGCCAGCGTGTCGCCCTGCGCCTCACCGCCGCTGCCGAGGCCCGTGGCCAGGTTCACCGTGACCCCGGCGGTGCCCGTGTAGTAGCTGGCAGTGTCGATCCCGGCGCCGCCGTCCATGCGGTCGGCCCCGGCACCGCCGCGGAGCACGTCGGCGCCGTTCCAGCCCTGCAGCAGATTGGTGCCGGCGCTCCCAACTAGGCTGTCATTGCCCTGGCTGCCCGAGAGATTCTCGATCCCGATCAGCGTGTCGCCCTGCGCTTCGCCGCCGCTGCCGAGGCCAGTGGCCAGGTTCACCCCGACCCCGGCGGTGTCGGTGTAATAGCTGGCGGTGTCGACCCCGGCGCCGCCGTCGAGCCGATCAGCCCCGGCGCCGCCGCGCAGCACGTCGGCACCGTTCCAGCCCTGGAGCACATTGGCGCCGGCGTTCCCGATCAGGCTGTCATTGCCCTGGCTGCCGGAGAGATTCTCGATCCCGACCAGCGTGTCGCCCTGCGCTTCGCCGCCGCTGCCGAGGCCAGTGGCCAGGTTCACCCCGACCCCGGCAGTGTCGGTGTAATAGCTGGCGGTGTCGACCCCGGCGCCGCCGTCGAGCCGATCAGCCCCGGCGCCGCCGCGCAGCACGTCGGCACCGTTCCAGCCCTGGAGCACATTGGCGCCGGCGTTCCCGATCAGGCTGTCGTTGCCCTGGCTGCCGGAGAGATTCTCGATCCCGACCAGCGTGTCGCCCTGCGCCTCGCCGCCGCTGCCGAGGCCAGTGGCCAGGTTCACCGCGACCCCGGCGGTGCCGGCGTAATAGCTGGCGGTGTCGATCCCGGCGCCGCCGTCTAGGCGGTCAGCCCCGGCGCCGCCGCGGAGCACGTCGTTGCCGGCCAGGCCCTGCAGAGTATTGGCGCCGGCATTGCCTGCGAGGTTGTTGGCCGACGCATTGCCGGTGCCATTAATGGCCCCGCCGCCGAGCAGAACCAGGTTCTCGATCTGGCCCAGCAGCCTGGCCGAGACCAGCAGGCTGAAGCTGAGCGCAGCCTGCACCGTATCGATGCCGCCGGACCCGGCGGCCGATTCGTCGACGATGTCGGCTGCGGTGTCGACGACATAGATGTCGTCCCCGCCGCCGCCGCGCATGGTGTCGGCCCCGGCGCCGCCATTGAGCACGTCATTGCCGCCCAGGCCCTGTAGCAGGTTGGCGCCGCTGTTGCCCGTGAGATTGTTGGCCGACGCGTTGCCTGTGCCGTTGATGTTGGCGCTGCCGAGCAGCACCAGGTTCTCGACCTGGCCCAGCAGCGTGGTCGAGGCCGCCAGGCTGAAGCTGACCGCGGCCTGCACCGTGTCGATGCCGCCGGATCCGGCGGCCGACTCGTCGACGACATCGGCGGCGGTGTCGACAACATAGGTGTCGTTCCCGGCGCCGCCGCGCATGATGTCGGCGCCGGCCCCGCCATTGAGCTGGTCGTTGCCGTCCTCGCCCAGGAGCGTATCGCTGACCACGCCGGTCACGCCGGTGGCGAGCACGTCGTTGCCGGCCCCGCCGCGCAGCTCGACGGCATAGCCCCAGCTGTTGGTGCGGATCCGGTCGTCGCCGGCGGAACCCTGGATCGCCTCCCAATTGAGCCAGGAGTCAGAGCCGATGTCGGCATCGAGCACGCCCGCCTGCCAGTCAGCCACCATCGCGCGCCCGAACACCATGGTGTCCCGGCCGGCGCCGCCGTCCATGATGTCCGCCCCGGCGTCGACATAGATGAAATCGTCGCCGCCCTGCCCGTAAACGACGTCGTTCCCGGCCCCGAAATTGACCGTCTCGCCGTGGCTGGCGCCATACAGCGTATCGGCGCCGCCGGTGCCGTTGTAGATCTCGAACTCGTACAGCTCGAAGCCGAGACCGCCGATCTGGAAGGTGTTGCTGTTGTAGTCGATGAAGACCGGGCCGCCGATGAAGGACGCGGTGTCGATATCGGCCCCGCCGAAGGCATGATCGAAGATGCCGATGGTGACGACGTCGTTGCCGGCACCGCCGAGCAGGAAATCGTGCGATCCCTGCGGGCTGCCGCCGGCGTCACCTTCCAGCTGGTCGTTGCCGTCCATGCCCCAGAGGGTGTTCGACCGTTCGTCGCCGTAGAGCGAGTCATCGAAGCGCGACCCCTCCACATTCTCGATGCTGACCAGCGTATCGTACCCCCATTCGCCGGCATGGATCTTGCCGTCCGTGGTGCTGCCGTCGCTGAAATACATCTCGGCGATGATGGCGCCCGGCGCATCGGCATAGGAGGCCGTATCGGAGCCGCCGCCGCCGTTGAGCGCGTCCGCGCCCTTGCCGCCCTGCAGCCAGTCGTCCCGCGCGCCGCCGTAAAGGCTGTCGACTCCCTCCCCACCGACGAAATAGGCGGCCCCTGCATCGTTGGCCACCATCGTGTCGTCGCCCGTGCTGCCAATGTATTGCTCGATGCCGAAGAAGGTGTCGCCCGCGGCTTCGCCGGAGTGGGCGCCGGTCGCCAGGTTGATGGTGACCGCGGATCCGAAACGCACGATGTCCCAGCCCGTGCCGCCATGGAGTTGATCCGCTTCGGCGCCGCCGCGGAGTGTGTCGTTGCCGGCGTCGCCCCACAGCGTGTCCCGGCCGCCCGCGCCATCGATCAGGTCGTTGCCGTCGCCGCCGATGATGCTGTTGCCGTCGCCCCCGAGTTGTATGCTGTCGTCGAATGCCGAGCCGATGACGTGCTCGATCCCGACCATGGTGTCGCCCGTCGCCCACCCGCCGATGACCTTGCCGGAGGAAGGATCCAGGGGGTTCGGCTGCTGGATCAGGATCGCGCTGTTGGACCGGGAATAGTTCACGAGGTCGAAGCCGGCCCCGCCGTCGATGGTGTCGGCCCCGTCGCCGGCCCAGATCGTGTCGTCGCCATTGCCGCCATAGGCGCCGCCGCCGCCGAAGCCCTGGTCGAGCACGTCGTTGCCGTCGAAGCCTTCGAGCGTGTCGTTGCCGGCGCGCCCCTCCAGCCGGTTTCCGGCCTGATTGCCGCGGATCGTGTCGGCACCGGCGCCGCCGATGGCGTTCTCGATCAGGCTGCGGGTGTCGCCGTTGAACAGGAGGGCGTTGAAGACCTGGCCGCGCGCCATCTGTGTGCCTGGGTTGCTGGCCCTCAGATCGGCAGCCTGGAAGTTGCTGTCGGAATCGACATCGGTCCAGCCGCCTGGCGCCAGGTCGACGGCAAGCTGCCGGCTCGCGTCATAGGCGGAGAAGTCATAGGTGTCGTTTCCGTTGCCATCCCAGACGGTCCGGAACAAGACATTGACGTTCATCCCGCCACTGTTCTGCGGAACACCTTGCCCGGTGCCATTGACGAACATCTGTCCGGTGGCGGGATCGAAGCGATAGGCGGTGTCGCCAGCACGCGTCGCGAAATCCGCGCCGTACATGTATTGCAGGGCCGCGATGTCGAGCATCATGTAGCTCTGCGGATAATGACCGTCGGTGACGCCGTATCCGCCACTGCCGGAGTGGCCCACATAGGCGCGGTAGGTCATCGTCGAGAATTCGAGCGAGTCCCGATCGCTGCTCAGAACGGTGTTGTTTCCGTTGTCGGCTTCGTGGCCGTGCTTGAGGCCGAGCGCATGGCCGATCTCGTGGAAGAAGGTCTGATAGGCGTAGGTTCCGAGCCGGGGCGTGTTGTAGTCGGTGGTGTTGAACCAGGCGTCTCCCGCCAGCGCATCATTGCCTGGATACTGCGCGTAAGCGGTGGTGCTGCCGGGCTCGCGCGTCGTCGACATAGCCAGTCGCACGTCGGCGCCCCCGGCCGGCTCCTGCTGCAGCGCCGACATCAGCGTCAGGTCGCGGAATTCGGCAAAGGCGGCCTGCACCGCAGCCTGCTGCTGGGCGTTCAGAGCGGAAAAGCCGTCGGTTTCATCGACCGAAACGGCCGGCGTCGAGGGATTGTTGTCGTGATCCACGTTATGGGCGTAGTCGCCATAATCGGCCGCGGCTGTTGGAAATCCGTAGGTCATCACCGTCCCGGCCCACCTCACGCCGGACAGGAGCCCGTCGATGTTCTGGACGTTCGACATGGTGACGGTCTGGGAGGTCATTGCTGGCATTCCTTTGAAACGATGCGGCATTGCGCATGCAGGACGCGGTCCGGTACCATCGGTGACCAGTGGCGGGACGACGCGCGCGGGCTGTGATGACGATCAGTCTGAAGAAGATCCCGGGCCCCTGGCTGGCGCTCGGCCTCGCCGCGAATTTCCTGGCCAGGCGCGAGCCGTTCGGCAGCTTCCGCTCCAGCGACCTGATCCGAACCCTCAGTCGGCAGATCCAGCGCGGCCACTATCTGTTTGCCCTGGACAGCTCGGCTGGCGACGCGGAGGCCCGGGTCGTCGGTTATCTCGGCTGGTCGCTGTACGACCACGCGACCGCCGACCGCTTCGCGGCCACCGGCGTGCCGCCGGCCGAGGATCTGGCGGAAGGCGGGGACGTCGTCTGGATCCTGACTGCCGCGGCGGCGGACCGCCGCGCCTTCTTCGCCCTGGCCAAGGCCGGCCGTGCCCTGTATCCGGCGCATCGCGTGATGGCCGTGCGCCACAAGCAGGGCCGGCGGGTGGTGTTCGACCAGTGGCGCGGGCGAGCCGCCGGGCGGCGCGACCGCGAGGGCGGGCCTGGTGCGGGACACTGACGCTCCGCTCAGGCCCGGGCCGGCCCGATTTGTCCGGCCGGCAGCTCTGCGCCCGACGGGGCCGAGCACGCGCTGGGTCGAGATCGCCATATAAAGCTCCCGAACCGCGATCGAGACCAGCCGATGAAATCACGCTCCGGATCGCCGCGCGTCGTATGAACGCATGATGCCGGCCTTGTCGCCCGGCAGAGACCGCCACCGGGACGCAAAAAAAGCGAGGCGGCGGTTGGAACCGCCGCCTCTTTCCGTTTCGGAGAGATGTCCTGCTATTCTACTGGCAGGCCTCGCAAGTCGGGTCGTCGATCGGGCAGACCAGCGGCGCCGGCTCGGGCGCCGGGGCGGCCGCGACCGGGGCCGGCGCGGCGACGGCGTTGAGCTTGCCGTCGGTGCCCTTCAGCGTCGATTTCTCGACATGGGTCGCGCTCATCGCCCGCAGATAGTAGGTGGTCTTGAGCCCACGCTTCCATGCCAGACGGTAGAGCGCGTCCAGCTTCCTTCCGTTCGGGTTGGCGATGTAGAGGTTCAGCGACTGGGCCTGGTCGATCCATTTCTGCCGCCGGGCCGCCGCCTCGACCAGCCAGGAGGCGTCGATCTCGAAGGCGGTGGCGTAGAGCGCCTTGAGGTCGTCCGGCACCCGGTCGATGGCGCCGAGGCTGCCGTCGAAATACTTCAGGTCCGAGATCATCACCTCGTCCCACAGGCCGAGCGCCTTGAGATCGCGGACCAGGCCGGGATTCACCACGGTGAAGTCGCCCGACATGTTGGCCTTGACGTAGAGGTTGCGGAACGCCGGCTCGATCGACTGGGCGACGCCGCAGATGTTGGAGATGGTCGCGGTCGGGGCGATCGCCATGCAGTTGGAGTTGCGCATGCCGACGGTCCGCACCCGCTCGCGCAGCCCGGTCCAGTCGAGGGTGGAGGAGCGGTCGAGGTCGAGCACGCCGCCGCGCGCCTCGGCCAGCAGCTCGACGGAATCGATCGGCAGGATGCCGCGGCTCCACAGAGAGCCCTCGAAGGAGGGGTAGCGCCCGCGCTCGGCAGCGAGATCGACCGAGGCGGAGATGGCGTGAAAGCTGATCACCTCCATGCTCTCATCGGCGAAACGCACCGCGGCTTCCGACGCCACCGGCAGGCGCAGCGTCTGCAGCGCGTCCTGGAAGCCCATCAGGCCGAGCCCGACCGGTCGGTGCCGCAGGTTGGATCGGCGCGCCTCCGGGATGGTGTAGAAGTTGATGTCGATGACGTTGTCCAGCATCCGCATCGCGGTGCGGATGGTGCGCTCCAGCCGCGCCCGGTCGAGGCCGCGCTCGGACACGTGGTTGGCGAGGTTGATCGAGCCGAGATTGCAGACCGCGACCTCGTCATCCGAGGTGTTCAGCGTGATCTCGGTGCACAGGTTCGAGGAATGCACGACGCCGACATGGCCCTGCGGCGAGCGGATGTTGCAGGGGTCCTTGAAGGTCACCCAGGGGTGGCCGGTCTCGAACAGCATGGTCAGCATGCGCCGCCACAGGTCGAGGGCGCGGACCTGCCTGTGCACCCGGATCTCGCCGCGCGCGGCCTTGGCCTCATAGGCCTCGTAGGCCGTCTTGAAGGCGGGGCCGTAGAGGTCGTGCAGGTCGGGCACCTCGTCCGGCGAGAACAGGGTCCAGGGGCCGTCGGCCTCGACCCGCTCGAGGAACAGGTCCGGCACCCAGTTGGCTGTGTTCATGTCGTGGGTGCGGCGCCGGTCGTCGCCGGTGTTCTTGCGCAGCTCGAGGAATTCCTCGATGTCGACGTGCCAGGTCTCCAGATAGGCGCAGACCGCCCCCTTGCGCTTGCCGCCCTGGTTCACCGCGATGGCGGTGTCGTTGGCGACCTTGAGGAAGGGCACCACGCCCTGCGACTGGCCGTTGGTGCCGCGGATATGGGCGCCCAGGCCGCGCACCCGGGTCCAGGCGTTGCCGAGGCCGCCGGCGTATTTCGACAGGAGGGCGTTGTCGCGGATCGATTTGAAAATGCCGTCGAGATCATCCGGCACCGAGGTCAGGAAGCAGGAGGAGAGCTGCGGCCGCGGCGTGCCGGCGTTGAACAGCGTCGGCGTCGAGCACATGAAGTCGAAGGAGGAGAGCAGATCGTAGAATTCGATCGCCCTCGCCTCCCGGTCGATCTCGCGCAAGGCCAGGCCCATGGCGACGCGCATGAAGAAGGCCTGCGGCAGCTCGAAGCGCACGCCCTCGGTCTGCAGGAAGTAACGGTCGTAGAGGGTCTGCAGCCCGAGGAACTGGAACTGCAGGTCGCGCTCGGGCTTCAGCGCCGCCGACAGCTTGGCGAGGTCGAAGCGGCCGAGCTCGGCGTCCAGCAGGCCGACCTCGATGCCCTTCTTCACATAGGCCGGGAAGTACTCGGCATAGCCCTCGGCCATCTCCGCCTGGGTGGCGCGGGCCGGGCGGCCGTGGACGAAGCTCAGCGCCTCGCGCCGCAGCAGGTCGAGCAGCAGGCGGGCGCTGACATAAGTGTAGTTCGGCTCGGTCTCGATCAGGGTGCGGGCGGCCATGATCGGGGCCAGCGCCAGCTCGGCCTCACTGATGCCGTCATAGAGGTTGCGCCGGGTCTCGGCCAGGACCGGGGCGGGATCGACATCGGCCAGGCCGGCGCAGGCCTCCTCCACCAGCCGGGCGAGGCGCGCCTGGTCGAGCGGCGCGCGACTGCCGTCGGCGGCGGTGACGTGCAGCACCGGCGCGACCGCGGACATCCCGTTCTGGGCTTCGGCCCTGGCCGCGGCGGCGCGCTCACGCGCCCGCTCCTCGCGGTACAGCACATAGGCACGGGCGACCTTGTGATGCTCGCCGCGCATCAGGGCCAGCTCGACCTGGTCCTGCACCTCCTCGATATGGAAGGTGCGGCCGTGGTCGGCACGGCGGGTTAGGGCGCCGACGATCTGGGCGGTCAGGCCCTCGACGATGTCGTGCACCCGGCGCGAGGCGGCGGCGCCGGGGCCCTCGACCGCCAGGAAGGCCTTGGTCAGCGCGACCGAGATCTTGGCGGCGTCGAAGGCGGTGACGGCGCCGTTGCGGCGGATCACCTGAAAGGCCGGCTCGGCCCCCCTTTGATTCGAGGGCGCACGGGGCGCGGCCGGGGCGGCGGGCGCGCCAGCGAGGGCGCGGTCGGATTCGAGGAGGACAGACATCGGCAAACCCCATGATCGTGAGGGGCCTGGGCCGAAGATGCGGAGTCGGCGCCGCGCCGGCACGCCGACGCAACCCGACCGACGCACCAACGGGACACCCCGCCCGAGGACGTTCTATGCGATCACGGGCCGGTCTCCTGGCTCGCGGGAATCGCCCCTCCGCCTCGCCTTCCCGGCGGATCGCCCCGCCAGTGACTCGGAAAACGACGGAAGAGCACTCCGCTTACAGTTGCGGGGACAGCCCCGGCCTTGCCGATGAGTCGGCGCACCGGATTCCCGAACGCCCGTGATGTCTAGATATAGACGTCCTTCTGCCGGTTTCCGTCAATACCTAGTTGGAGACGCCGCAAACTTCGCAATCGAAATGCGTTTTGGACTCGCCGGCTGAAATCTCGGAATCGGAGGTGGCGGCACTCCCAATCCCGTCATCACGAGCCGTAGGCGAGGCGATCCAGGGCCGCACGAGCTGCACCATGGATCGCCACGTCGCTTCGCTCCTCGCGATGACGGGTTGGGGGCGGGTCTGCCTCGGTTATTCTCCGATACCATGACCGAAGGCCTCTACCCTCCCCCGCCCTGGCGGCTGCGCGGCACGGTTCAGGCGGCGCTGTGGCGGGTGCCGCGGGTGGCGCTGCCGGGGCCGCTGCCGGCCGGGGCCCGGCCGCTGGGCTGGGGCGGGACCGCGCTGCTGGCGACGGTGTGGGCGGAATGGGAGCCGGGCGGCGATCTGGCCTATGGCGAGCTGGTGGTCGCCGTGCCGGTGCGGCTGGGGCGCCGGATCGGCGTCACCGTGACCGCCGCCTGGGTGGACAGCCCTGCCTCCCTGACCGGCGGCCGGGACCTGTGGGCGATCCCCAAACGGCTGGGCCGGTTCGAGACGGCGGAGGGGCGGACCGTTCTGACCGACGCCGAGGGGCCGGTCGCCATCGTCACCGACCGGCCGGGCCGCGCCCTGCCCCTGCGCCTGCCGGTGCGGCTGCGCGTGCTGCAGCCGGACAGGGCCGGCGTCCGGATCGCGCGGGCCGCCGCCACCGGCCGGCCGCGTTCCGGCGGGTTGGGCTGGGAGTTCCCGGCAACGGGACCGCTGGCGGTGCTGGCCGGACGACGGCCGCTGTTGAGCCTCACGCTGGCCGACGCCGAGGCGCGGTTCGGCTTGTGACGGGCCGGCCGGCCGGGGCGCCGTCGGCGCAGTCCGCCAATGGCGGCTCGACCCAGAAGGGCAGGTCCGCCAGCTCGCGCGGGGTCATCGCCAGGAGCGCCTCGGCGCCGTCGGGCTCGCGCCGGCGCTCCCGATTCCGGAAGAAGGAGAACATCGCAGCCTCCTCGGCAGATCTTCTCCAAGAGATAGACCTGCCGAGCCGCGGCCGGGATGGACAGTGTCTCTCCACGCCTATAGAAAATCTCCATAGGCTGGAGACTTCGATCCGGGTCAGGCCAGCGTCTGGTCGAGCCGGTCGAAGGTGCCGGACCAGCCTTCGGTCATCGAATCCGTCATGCCCGCGAAGGCCTGCCGCTCGTCCTCTGTGGCGTCCAGCGGCGTCCAGACCAGCCGGACCCGGGTGCCCGCCCCCTCCTCCTCAAGAGTCACGGTCGACAGGATCCTGAGCGGCCACGGCCCGCCGAAGGGCGAGGCCACGATGTTGGCCTGCTCGTCCGCGAAGGAGTGCTCCCACACCAGTCGCGACGGCGCGACCACCTCGCGATAGGCGAACTTCACCCACATGTGGCCGCCATCGGGCTGGTCCATGCGCGCATGCATTGTCCCGCCTGGCCGCAGGTCGAGCGTCCTGACCGTGGTGACGACGCCCTTCGGGCCGAACCATTGCGACATCAGCTCGGGCTTCGCCCAGGCTTCCCAGACCCGCGGGCGCGGCGCCTTGAAGACGCGGGTGATGACGAATTGGGGATCGGTGGCGGCCATGATCTATCCGTCCTTCGTTGGCTCAGGGTTGGCTTCGAGAAACGCCTCCAGGCGGTCGAAGCTGTCGTTCCACAGGCTGCGGAAGTGCTCGAACCATTCGACCGTCTCCTGCAGCGCTGCGAGGTTGAGGCGACGCGGCCGCGACTGGGCGGCCTGGCCGCGTTCGATCAACCCCGCGCCCTCCAGCACCTTGAGATGCTTGGAGATGGCGGGCTGGCTGATCCGGAACGGGGCCTGCAGCTCCGCCACCGTGGCTTCGCCCCGGGCGAGGCGCAGCAGGATCGCGCGCCGGGTGGGGTCGGCGAGCGCGGCGAATCTGAGGCTGAGCGAGTCTTCCAAAACCATATGGTTATATAACCAACTGGATATTAGAGAGTCAACGGCGCTGGACAGCCCACCGTCCTCCGCTCAAGAAGAAGCATGGCCTCGCCTTTCCCGATTCCGCTGAACGCGCTGCGCGCCATCTCGGTGGTGGCACGCGGCGGCTCGCTATCGACCGCCGCGAAGGAGCTGGGGGTGACGCCGGGCGCGGTCAGCCAGCATATCCGCCGGGCCGAGGCGCGTCTGGGCGTGCTGCTGTTCGAGCGCACCCCGACCGGCTTGGTGCCGACCGCCGAACTGTGGCGGATCCGGCCGATGCTGGACGCCGGGTTCCGCATGCTGGCCGACGCGATCGCCGCGCTGGCGGTGGAGCGCGCCGGGATCCTGACCGTCACCGCCGGCACCGCCTTTGCCGCGCGCTGGCTGGTGCCGCGGCTGTCGCGATTCACCAGCGCCCATCCCGACGTCGAGCTGCGCTTCGTCGCCACCGGAGAGGTGTTGGACCTGGCGCTCGGCGACATCGACTGCGCCATCCGCATGGGCCCCGGCGGCTGGACCGGCGTGGTGGTGGAGAAGCTGATTCCGCAGACCGTGTTCCCGGTCTGCGCCCCGTCGTTGGCATCGCGGCTGAAGACCCCGGCCGATCTGGCCTCGGTGCCGGTGATCCGCGACGAGGGCTCGCTGATCTCCTGGGCCGAATGGTTCGCTGCCGCCGGCGTCACGTCACCGCCGCGCCTGGCCGGCCCGACCTACACCGACCCGATCCCGGCGCTGGAGGCAGCCGTGGCGGGCCAGGGCGTGTTCATGGCGTGGCAGCTGATCGCCGCCGACGCGCTGGCCGACGGAAGGCTGGTCCGCCCCTTCCCGATAGCGGCGCCGACCGAGATCGCCTACTGGTTCGTCACCACCGAGGCCCGGGCACGGCAGCGCAAGGTGCAGCTGTTCCGCGCCTGGCTGGAGGCGGAACTGACGTCCAAGCGGGCGCGACCCGTCTCCGGGGTGTGGAGCTGAGCCTCAGCGCGCCGGCCAGCGGATCCGGTTGACCGGCAGCGCCGGCCCCCAGCGATGCACGCCGACCAGGCGGAAGCGCACCGCATCGGCCAGGCCGAGATGGGTCAGGATCAGCGCGATGATCGACAGCCACATCTCCGTCCCCTGCAGCCCCGGCTCCTCACCGCGGCTGAAGGCGAAGCCCTGGCCGGGTGCGTAGTGCCGGAGCACGGCGCCGAGGAGATGGCGCATCACGTCGGCGATCTCCGCCGCGCGGTGACTGGTCTGGCGGGCGCAGAGCATCATCGGATGCACCACGTCCAGCACGTTGCAGGCGTTGAAGCCGGCGCTCTCGAACCCGGCGTTGCGGTCGAGATGGGCCAGGACGGAATCGATCGTCCGCTCCGGCCAGGGCAGCGGGATGCCGAACTGGGCGTAGGTGCCGCGGGTCAGGCGGTAGAAGCCGTTCACCGCCTGCAGCCAGTCGTCGCCGACCGGGCCGCTCCACAGGCCGGTCGCCGGATCCGCCCGCGTGGTCAGCCAGCCGATCAGCGTCGTGAGCTCGCCCGGATCGCCGAAGTCCCTGGCGTTCAGGTAATAGGCGGTGCCCAGCGCATCGACCCAGGCGCCGGAGGACCAGCCTCGCTCGGCCCAGGGCAGCCCGTCCAGCGCCCGCTGCAGCGCCGCGGGGTCCAGGCGCGAGGCCCAGTCGATCGGGTGCCGGAAGCCGGCGCCCAGGCACTCCAGCGCATAGCCGACGCAGAGGATGTTGTAGAGGTTGTCGCCGCCGGGATCGGCGGGCGGATCGCGGCGCACCGCCTCCGGCGTGTCCGGGTTGAAGCACAGCCCGGTTTCCGGGTCCTGCAGCGCCGTCAGGCGGGCGATCCACTCCGCGCGACCGAAGGGCGGCGGCACGGCGCCGAACATCGCCGCGATCTGGATCGCGTCGCAATCGGCGCGGAACGGCGCGTTCCCGGCGTTGCGCGGGTCGCGATACCAGGAGGGCTGGCCGGGCGGCGCCACCTGGGCGGCGAGGATCGAAGGCCATTCCTCGCCGATCCAGGCGTCGAAAGCCTTCACCTCGGCCAGCAGTGCGTCGGCCGCGCCCCGCGGCCGGCGGCGGTCGCGGATCACCCGGGCGGGGTTGCCGCCGACCAGCGCGTAGTCGGGCACGTCGCGGGTGACCACCGCCCCGGCGGCGACGATGCAGTGGCTGCCGATCCGCACCCCGTCGGTGATCACGGCGTTGGCGCCGATCCAGACGTCATCGCCTATCTCGATGCCCTTGGAGGACACGCCCTGCAGCGCGATCGGCGTCTCCGGGTCGTCCGACACATGGTCGAAGCCGGCGATCATGGCCCCGGCGGCGATGCGGACCCATGAGCCCATCCGGACCTGGCCGATCACCGAGGCATGCAGGTTGAAGGAGCAGTGGTTTCCGGCGGTCAGGTCGCCGTGGAGGCGTACACCGGCGGCGGCGACGCAGCCGTCGCCCAGCGTCAGGCTGTCGGGGAAGATGTAGGCCTTCGGCGACAGGTAGCAGCCCTTGCCGAGCTTGAGCGGCAGGCGCTGCGCCAGCCCGGCGACGAAGGCCGCCTGGGCGCGGCGCTGTTCGTCCGTGGCCTGGCTCTCGAAGCGCCAGGGATGGGAGTCGAATTCCTCCACCGGACGGGGCGTCGCGACTTCGGGTTCCGGCATAACCGACATAGGTTCGGGCTCTCAGAGAATGGCGCGGGCGTCGGCGATCAGCTGGGCGGCGCCGTCGGCGATCGAAGCGTTGCCGAAGGCGACCGCATCCGCCGCGCGCTTCATCAGCCGGCCGAACTGCTGCGACCCTTTGGGAGGTGGCGGCGGATAGGGGCCGACCTTGTCGGCGATGAAGTTGACGTAGTCGACCGTGGCGCGCTGCGCCGGGTCCAGCGTCGGCAGGATCAGCTCCCGCATCGCCGGGCTCATCGGCACGCCGCGCTCCACCCCCAGCACCTTGACGGCCTCGGGGTCGTTGAGGAAGAAGGCGATGAAGCCCGCCGCCGCCTCCGGCGCCTTGCAGCGGGCGTAGATCGACCAGCACGAGGCCGGCCGGTAGAACTGCCCCGGCTTCGCCCCGGCGCCGCCATTCGGATACATGGTCAGGGCGAGCGGTGCGGTGGTGGCCGCCTGCATGCCGACGATCTGGTTGGAGAAGGCGAGGCTGGTCGCGGCCTTGCCCTGCATCAACGGCATCAGGCTGATGGTCGAATCCGGGCTGAGCGCCGCGACGTCGGCCGGCACGCAGCCGCCGCGCCGGCGCATCCCGTCCCAATAGGCGAACCAGTCCGCCGCATGCTCCTGGCCGAAGCCGAGCGCGCGGTCGGCGGTGAACAGATCGGCGCCGCGCTGACGCAGCCAGACCTGGAAGGCGAAGCTGTAGCCACTGGAGTCGCAGGAGCCCCAATACTGGTCGCGCCCCAGCGCCCTGGTCAGCTCGACCATGCGTTCGGCATAGTCGTCCCAGTTGGTCTTGTCGTCGGGCGGGGGCACGCCGGCCGTCTTGAAGACGGAGGCGTCATACATCAGGCCGAAGGAATTGAGGCCGTGCGGGATGCCCCAGACCTTGCCGTCGAGGGCGCAGAGGTCGAGCAGGTCGCGGCCGAAGCCGCCCGTGTCGATCGGCTTCGGCAAAAAATCGTCGAGCGGCAGCGCAGCGCCGCGCTGGACGAAATCGGCGAAGCTGTTGGGCTCGAGCTGGAAGATGTCCGGGGCGCTGCGGCCGACCAGCTGGGTCGCCAGCTTGGGGAAGTACTCGGCGTTGCTGACTTCGCCGAGCAGCTCGGTTCCCTCTACCCGGGACTGGTAGAGCTTCAGCACCTCGAGCGTCCGCCGGGTGCGGTCGTCGCTGCCCCACCAGACGACGCGGAGCCGGGCCGCCTCGGCCCGCCCGACGGCGGGGATCACCGCCGCCCCGGCCAGGCCCAACGCCCCGGCCAGCACGGATCTGCGCCCGATCGCAGCCGACATCGCGCCCTCCCTGATTCGTGGACTCGATCCGGACGGCCGCGCCGCCCGGGAAATTAACCACTTGGTTACAATTGAACGGGGCGAGGTCCGCACTGTCAATCCGCCTCGCGCCGACGGCCGGACCGGCCGATCGTCCCCCTTGGCCGGCACCGCCGTTCCGGGCATCGTCAAGGCATGATCCAGGACTCCGAGACCACGCCGTGAGCCGCAGCCGCAGCCGCAGCCTGCCGCCAGCGCCCGAGGCCGGGCGGCCGCGCATGGCCGACATCGCCCGCATCGCCGGCGTGTCGGTGGCGACGGTCAGCCGGGCCCTGGCCGGGTCGCCGCGGGTGAACGAGGAGACGAAGGCGCGGATCGAGGCGGCGGTGCGCGACACCGGCTATGTCGTCAACCGCATGGCCCGCGGCCTGCGCCTGCAGCAGGCACGGCAGGTGTTCGTGATGGTGCCGAACATCGCCAACCCGTTCCACGCCTCGGTGCTGCTGGGCGCCGAGGAGGCGGCGGTGGCGGCCGGCTTCCACGTGCTGATCGGCAACACCGCCGGCGACCCGGCGCGCGCCGAGGAGCATGCCCGCCAGCTGCTGACCGGCGCGGTCGACGGCATGCTGGTGCTGGGCGGCCACATGCCGGAGACGCTGAAGACCCCGTCCCTGCGGCAGCGCCTGGTGGCGGTGATCGAGCCCGTGGCCGCCCCCGGCGTGCCGGCGGTGCAGATCGACAACCGGGCCGGCGGGCAGGCGGCGACGCGGCATCTGATCGAGCTGGGCCATCGCCGCATCGGCCATATCGGCGGCAGCGCCCCGGCCACGGCCACGCCGAAGCGCTTCGAAGGCTACGCCGCAGCCCTGGCCGAGGCCGGGATCGAGCTGCGGCCCGAGCTGGTGCGCTATGGCACCTTCTCGATCGCCACCGGGGCGGAGGAGATGGCCGAGCTGCTGGCGCTGCCCGAGCCGCCGACCGCCGTGTTCTGCGGCAGCGACGAGATCGCCATGGGCGCGATCCGCACCATCAAGCAGGCGGGGTTGAGAGTGCCGGAGGACATCTCGATCGTCGGCTTCGACAACATCTACTTCGCCGCCGTCTACGACCCGCCGCTGACCACCATCGACCAGCCGGCCCGCCGCCTGGGCTTCGAGGCGATGCGCCTGCTGGCGGACCGCCTCGCCGGCATCGCCGCGTCGAAGCGCGGCGTGAGCGTGCCCCACCGCCTGATCGTCCGCGCCAGCACGGCGCCGCCGCGGCACTGACGGTAGGTCATCGTAGGTTGAGTTCGCGGAAGCGAACCCAACATCTCGCCGACGTCCTCCGACGATTGTGTTGGGTTCGCTTACCGCGGATCCAACTACTCACTTCCAACTATACAAATAGTTAAGAAAGCGATCCTGCGGAGCGTTCGGCCCGTCTGCTAGTATCATCTGGTGATACTTCAAGGTGCGACATCGCCGCTGCGCGCCATTTTGACAGACATTCAAGGACGTATGCATCTGTATCGTCTGGCACGGGACGAGATACGGGACCGCAATCCTAACGAGACATCTCGTGGAGCCAGGAATGACCAGACGCATCGTCTTCGCCGCAGGGGCAGCCGCGCTGCTGGCCGCGACACCGGCCATGGCGCAGCAGGTGAACGGCCTCTATGTCGGCGCCGGAGCCGGCGTCAACTTCCTTCAAAGCAACGGCCTGAACCAGGACGACTACGATGTCGGGCCGGCGGGCAACCTCTATGTCGGCTACGGCTTCGGCAACGGCTTCCGCGCCGACCTCGAAGCGAGCATCCGGGAGAACAGCCACGACGGCAACAACCACCAGACCACCTACGGCCTGATGGCCAACGGCTACTACGACTTCGACTTCGGCTCGCCCTTCGTGCCCTATCTCGGCGCCGGCGTCGGCCTGGCGCTGGTCAACGCCGACTTCAACCCGAGCGGTCCGGGCAACTACTTCAGCTCGACCGAGCCGGCCTTCGCCTACCAGGGCATCGCCGGCGTGGCCTACAACTTCACGCCGAACCTGGCGGCCACCCTGGAATACCGCTATCTCGGCACCACCGCGCCGACCTTCAAGGACAACGGGGTGCGGATCAAGTCGGACGAGAACAACAACCACAGCGTCCTGGTCGGCCTGCGCTACACCTTCGGCGCCGAGGAGGCGCCGCCGCCGCAGGAGGTCACCCAGGTGACCCAGGCCCGCAGCTATCTGGTGTTCTTCGACTTCGACAGCTCGAAGCTGACGCCGGAGGCCAGGCAGATCGTGGGCTCCGCCGCCTCCGACGCGCTGCAGGGCCGGAGCACCCGGATCGACGTCACCGGCCACACCGACCGCGCCGGATCGGACAGCTACAACCAGGCCCTGTCGCAGCGCCGGGCCGAGGCGGTGCGCCGCGAGCTGGTGGCCGACGGCGTGGCCGACAGCATGATCGTCACCCGCGGCGTCGGCGAGGCCGATCCGCTGGTGCCGACCGCCGACGGCGTCCGCGAGCCGCAGAACCGACGGGTCGAGATCGTCGTCAACTGAGGATAGCTGGAAGGGGGCTGCGGCCCCCTTCCCTCCCGCTATCGAAGCCTTTTCGCAATTCCCAATTCGTCATTGCGAGCGCAGCGAAGCAATCCATGGTGCGGCTCGCGCGGGCCGATGGATTGCTTCGTCGGCTTCGCCTCCTCGCAATGACGGTGAGGGACGGGATATCGAAAAGATCTCGCTACCGGTCAGACCAGACGGCGAGCTCGTAGCCGTCCGGGTCCTGGAAGTGGAAGCGGCGGCCGCCGGGGAAGCTGAAGATCGGCTTGACGATGCGGGCGCCCGCCTGCTCCAGCCGCTCCTGGGTTGCGGCGAGGTCCTCGGCATAGAGGATCACCAGCGGTCCGCCGGGCTTGCCCGGGCCGCCCTGGGCGAAGCCGCCCTTCAGCCGGCCGTCGTCGAACTCGCAATAGCTCGGGCCGTAATCCGTGAATTTCCAGCCGAAGGCGCTGCCGTAGAACTCGCGCGAGCGTGCGATGTCGGCCACGGAGAACTCGATGTAGTCGATGCGACGGTCGTTGCCGGGACTGGCCATGATCCTTCCTCCTGTCCGATCCGACGAGCAGTCTGCCACCGCACCCGGCGCTCCGTCTTGAACGGAACGGCCAGTCAGGCGGCTTCGCGCTGGCCTGTTTCGCTGACGGCGATCTGGCCGAGGATCGCGGCCGGGGTCAGGCCGGACAGACGCCGCACCTCGCGCGTCAGATGGGCCTGGTCGGCATAGCCTGCGGCAAAGGCCAGGGCTGAAAGTCCTGCCTCCTCCCCCGCTTCCGCCAATGTCAGAAAACGCTGGAAGCGCAGGATGCGGTCGAGCGTCTTCGGGCCGTAGCCGAAGGTCTCGTGGCAGCGCCGCCGCAGGCTGCGCTCGCTGATCCCGAGCTTTTCGCGCAGCGCAACCAGGCCGGTCTCCTCCGCGCCGCGGCCGAGCAGGCGGAAGGTCAGCGCCATCTCCGGCGCCGGCGGGGCGACCTCCGGCGCGATCCGCGCCAGCCCGGCCGCGAGCCGCGCCATCCGCTCCGCCACCGTCCGCGCCTCGCCGATCCGGCTGGCCAGGTCGTGCGCCCAGGGACGATGGAGATCCACCAGATCGACCTGGCGACCAGTGACCTCGGACATCGGCAGGCCGAGCCAGCGGAGGGCGGCGCCGGGGCGGAAACGGACGGCGACGACCGGATCGCCGGGCGGCAGCAGCGGGTGCTGCGCGGTGAGGTCCGGCCCGGCCACAACCAGCCGGCCGCCGACCCAGAGCAGGTCGACGCAGCCATCGGGGACGACGACCACCGGCAGGGCCGGGCCCTGCGGGATGGCGTGCATCCAGCGACACAGCAGGTGCGGCGCCAGTTCCGGCAACGGCGGCGCCTCGCGATAGAGGCCGGCGCGCTTGGCCAGGACCAGCCCGCCGTCGCCCTGCCGCATCATCGGCCCGTCAGTGCAACTTGGCTGATTTCAGCACCCGGGCCCGGTCGGTTGAGCGGACATGCACGTCGAACACGTCGCCCTCGCGGTCGAGCGTCAGCGGCACCTCGACCCCGGCCTCGCCCAGCGCCCAGACGGCGCGGAAGAAGCCAGCGAGGTCACTGACCGCCTCGCCGTCGACCGCGAGCACGGCGTCGCCCTCGCGCAGCCCCGCCCGCCGGGCCGGGCCGTTGCCGGCGAAGCCGACCACCACCACCCGGCCTTCATCCTCGGTCGCGAACAGGCCGAGCCAGGGGCGCGGCGGCCGGTCGGCGCGGCCGAGCGTCGTCAGGTCGTCGAAGATCGGCTGCAGCAGGTCGATCGGCACCGCCATGTTCAGCGGCAGCATCCGACCCCCGGCCGCCTGGTGCTGGATCTGCAGCGAGCCGATGCCGAGCAGGTCGCCGGCCGGGCCGATCACCGCGGTGCCGCCCCAATGCGGATGCGCCGGAGCGGTGAACATCGCCTCGTCCAGCACATACTCCCAGTATCCCGCGAATTCCTGGCGGGCGACGATCCGCCCGGCCAGCGAGCGCCGGCGGCCGCCGGCGCCGGCGATCACCACCTCGGTGCCGGGCGAGGCGGCACGACCGTAGCCTGGCTTCAGCGCCGGCAGGCCGAGCGGGCCCAGCGCCTGGACCAGGCCGAAGCCGGTCGACTGGTCGTAGCCCAGCACATGCCCGGGCACGACCCGGCCGGCATTGGTGGTGAGCCAGACCTCCTCGGCCTCGGTGATCAGGTAGCCGATGGTCAGCACGATGCCGTCGTCGCGGATCACCACGCCGTTGCCGGCGCGTTCGGTGCCGAGCGTGCCGGCGGTGAAGGCATCGGTTGGGATGCGCGCGGTCAGGCCGAGCACGGCGTCCAGCGCACGGTCGAGGTCGAAGACGTAGTCGTCGGGGTCGGGCTGCGCCCGCACGGGCACTTCCCAGTCGTCCGGTCCGAGGGCCATCGCGGCCTCCATGGTATCGGGCGGGGGTACTCCACCAATTCTCGACGCCATGCGGGGCCGGATGCAAGCCCCGAGACGGTGCGGACCGGCCAGCCGCTTCGCTCGGTCTTGTCTGCCGCCGCCGATCCGGGACAGGCTGGCGCCCGAAGCCGCAGGATCGGGGGACGCATGGCGAAGGGGCAGACGGCGGGAGAGGTGCTGGACCGGCGCAGCCGCAACCAGGCGCTTCTGGCCCGGCAGGGCCTGTTGCAGCGCTGGCCCGCGACCGCCGTCGAGGCGATCGAGCGGCTGGTCGGGATGCAGTCGCAATCCCCCACCGCCCCCTATGTCGGGCTGTGGAGCCGGCTGGAGCGGTTCGAGCTGGAGGACCTGGCCGAGCTGATCCGCGACCGCAAGGCGGTGCGGATCGCCCTCATGCGGTCGACGATCCACCTCGTCACCGCCCGCGACTGCCTGGCGCTGCGCCCGGTGCTGCAGGGTGTGCAGGAGCGGCTGCTGATGACCGGCACGCCCTACGGCAAGACGCTGGCCGGGATGGATCTGGAGGCGCTGGTCGCGGCTGGGCGCCGCCTCCTGGTCGACCAGCCGCGCACGGTCGAGGAGCTGGGCCGGCTGCTGCAGAAGCAGTGGCCGGACCGCGACGCCAAGTCTCTGTCCTACGCCATCCGCAACCTGGCGCCGTTGGTGCAGGTGCCGCCGCGCGGCCTGTGGGGCATCGGCGGCCTGCCGCTCTGCACCACGGCGGAGAGCTGGCTGCGGCAACAGCTCGGCACCGACACGACGCCGGACGCGATGCTGCTGCGTTACCTCGCCGCCTTCGGCCCGGCCAGCGTGCAGGACATGCAGACCTGGTCGGGCCTGACCCGGCTGCAATCCGTGGTCGACCGGCTGCGGCCCAGGCTGCTGACGTTCCGCGACGAGACGGGGCGCGAGCTGTTCGACCTGCCGGATGCGCCGCGGCCCGGCCCGGACGCGCCTGCGCCGCCGCGCTTCTTGCCGGAATACGACAACCTGCTGCTGTCCCATGCCGAGCGCGACCACATCATCGCCCCACAGCACCGCCCGCTAGTCTACGGCAATTTCATGCCGCCGGTGCTGCTCGTGGACGGCATGGTCCGTGGCAGCTGGAAGGTCACCCAGGCGCGTGGCGCCGCTGTGCTGCGGACCCAGCCCTTCGAGCCGCTATCGCCGGCCGAGGCCGCGGCGGTGACGAAGGAAGGCGAGCGGCTGCTGGCCCTGGTCGCCGAGGGTGCCAAAAGCCGCGAGGTGCGGATCGACGCGCTGGAATAGAAGTGGCCGCCACGGCGTCATCCTTGAGGAGCTATCGGCAAGTTCTCCGCAAATTTGAACCAAACCTCCGACGCTCTCGTTGGAGGTGCCAGAACCCTGTCGTGGTCTGAATAACATCGGGGAGGAGAGGAATGCTCGCGTATCGAGGGACTGCCACGATGCCGCCGCCTCCGGAGAGCCAAGCGGTCGAGCAGACGGGTTTCCACGACCCATTCGCAGAGACCGGACGGGGCATGCTTGGCGATGAAGTCCGAGCAGCGTCGGTGGTCACCATCATCGACCATCGCACGCTCAGCCGAGATGGCCTGGTGAAAGCGATCGAGGATGCCGGCGCCGGATATCTCGTGGCAGCCTTCGCCAGCCTCGAAGATTGGCTGGTCGACAGGGACACCCCTCAGCGCACCTCGATCATCATCATCAATATAGGGCCTGCCAGCGAAGAACATGCCCACGAAATTATTGACGATCTAGCAGACCTGAAATCGCAATATCCCCACATCGGCATTCTAGCCTTGGGAGACGATGAGGATACGGATCTTGCGGTCAAGATATTGACCTCCGGAATTCAGGGATATCTATCCAGCAATATGAGCGTCAGCATGATACTCGGTGCGATCCGATTGATCCAATCCGGCGGAGCATTCATTCCCGCCAACTGTCTCGTCCGGCTATATCAGCAACGCGAAGCTCCGGCTCGATCAAAGGACCCGACCGATGGTCTCTTGACCGTCCAGCAAACCAATGTCGCCCAAGGATTATTGAGAGGCAAAACCAACAAAACCATTGCCTATGAGTTGAATATTCACGAGAACACGGTAAAGGTGCATGTGCGAAACATAATGCGAAAGCTTCAGGCTCGAAATCGCACGGAAGTCGCGTTCAAGCTGAACACCTGGCTTCAACAGAATCGGAAACGGGACCTTTCCTGAGGACCGGCTGTCGAACCGGAGGGGAGCCGCTGGGCTGCACGCTCGGGCCGAAGAAGCAGACCGGGGCCTCCGGGCGTCGCGGTTGCCCAAAATTATCTGGGCGCAGGAACCGGCGCGACTAAGTTCCTGTTGGCCGGGAAAACGCCGCGTCGCTCGGCGTCGTGAATTCCGAGGACGATTTCACGAGGTGCCCGATGGCCCGCCGCCTGCTGCCCCTGTCCCTGCTGACGGCCGGCATCGTCGCCGGCGTCGGCGCCCTGGCCCAGTCGCTGCCGCCGGACGCGACCTACCGGCCCCTGCCCACCCAGCCCTTCGACCAGGTCAAAGCGGATGACGAGGCGGCCAAGCCGGAGGTAATGCAGCGCCAGCGGGCGCTGCTGGAGGATCGCTACGACCTGGCCGACCGGCCGATCCCGGGCGTGATGATGTCGGGTGGGCGCAAGCCGGTGCAGGGCGGCGTCCGGGTGAAGCTGCCGCAAGGCGTCACCTGGGACGAGCTGTCGGCGATGAGCCCGGACGAGATCCGCCAGCGCGGCCTGTTCCCGGCCGGCTTCCTGCCCCTGCCCCATGTCAAGCAGGCGACCGGCGGCCAGGTGTTCCCGAACAGCCAGATCGACGACGTCGCCCGGCAGGAGCAGCGCAACCTGCGCCGCTTCGACGTCGATTTCGACCTGCCCGACGCCTTCACCCCGGAATTCCCGCCGCCGATCTTCCTGACCACGCATCCGGAACTCGGCGACGTCTCGCGCGGGCAGCTGCTGACCATCAAGAATTACTACGCCATTATGGTCGGGCTGATCACCCCGGTGCAGATGGAAGGCCTTCGGCTGCTGCTGACGCCTTTCCCGCAGGAGGAGTTCAACCAGACCGAGGACCGCAAGAGCGCCGACCAGAGCCTGGGCGTCACCTGCCTGGACTGCCACGCCAACTTCCACAGCAACGCGGCCTTCCACCTGAACCCCGACACAAGGCCGCAGGCGGCGCGGTTCCGGATCGATACGGTCAGCCTGCGCGGCATGTTCAACCAGCAGATCCATGGCTCGAAGCGCTCGCTGCGCTCGGTCGAGGACTTCACCGAATTCGAGCAGCGCACTGCCTATTTCAACGGCGACCAGATGAGCGCCCAGCGCAAGGGCGTCAACCTGCCGGACCGGCACGACCAGACGGCGATGATGGCGCAGATGCAGAACATGATCGACTTCCCGCCGGCGCCGAAGCTGGACCCGCTGGGGCGTCTGGACCCGGCCAGGGCGACCGAGCAGGAGCTGGCGGGCGAGCGGATCTTCATGGGCAAGGGCCAGTGCGCCACCTGCCACATCCCGCAGACCGCCTTCATGGACAACCAGATGCACGACCTGAAGACGGAGCGGTTCTATGACTTCAGCCAGACCGTGAACGGCAAGGTCATGCTGCCGGCCGGACCGATCAAGACCTTCACCCTGCGCGGCATCAAGGATTCACCGCCCTACCTGCATGACGGCCGTCTGATGACCCTGGCCGACACGGTGGAGTTCTTCAATCTGGTGCTCGGGCTGAAGCTGACCCAGGAGGAGAAGGACGCGCTGACCGCTTACATGCTGGCGCTGTGAGCCGCCGGCCATGGAAGGAGGAACCGGCATGATCGATCGGTTCGCGGCCGCGGCGCTGGCGGCCCTGTTGCTCGGGTCGGCGCCGGCCTGGGCCCAGACCACGATTCCCACGACCCCGGCGCCGGGCAACCCGGCCGGCACCCCCGCCGGCACACCGGAAGGGACGCCCGGCATGCCGGCCCCGCACCGGCCGAACCCGTCGGACCAGGTCTTCGCCGTCGCCGCCGCCCGGGGCGGCCTGGCGGAGGTGGCCTTCGGCAAGCTGGCGGAAGCGCAGGGCGGCAGCGACGCGATGAGAGACTTCGGCCGGCGCATGGTGCGCGACCACGGCCGCGCCAACGATCGTCTGGCCGAGCTGGCCAAGGCGGCCGGGATCGTCCTGCCCGATGAAATGGATGCCGAGCACCAGGCGATCCACGACCGGCTGAAAGGGTTGGACGGCGCCGATTTCGACCGCGCCTACATCGCCAGCCAGATCACCGACCACCAGGTCACGGCGCAGCTGCTGGAGTACGAGATCGGCTCCGGCCAGGACGAGGATCTGAAGGCCTTTGCCGCCGAGACCCTGCCGGTGGTGTTCCAGCACCTGCAGATGGCGCAGCGCCTGCACACCGAGATGGCCGTCCAGGCGACCGCGCCGCCGGTGCCGAAGGCGAAGTGAACCGTCCTTGCCGGGCGGCGGAGCGGCCATGGTGGCGCGCCGGAGCGAGACGGGTGCGCTATCCGGCCGCTGGGCTTCCGGCGCTGGGTGCGATAAGGGCTGTCGGTGATCCGCGCTTGACAGCGCCGTCCCGACAACCTTAAGTTTAACTTTATGGTTAACTATCAAGAGCTCACCCTGGACCGCACTTTCGCCGCGCTGGCCGACCCGACGCGCCGGGCGCTGATCGCCCGGCTGGGCGAGCAGCAGGACCTCTCGGTCAGCGAACTGGCCCGGCCCTTCACCATGTCGCTGCCGGCCGTGATGAAGCATCTCGACGTGCTGTCCGAGGCCGGGCTGATCACGCGGACCAAGACCGGCCGCACCGTGACCTGCCGTCTGTCCGCGGCACCGATGGAGCAGGCGATGGACTGGCTGAGCCGCTATCAGCGCTTCTGGTCCGAACAGCTCGACCGCCTGGCCGCCTTCGTCGAGGAGGAGTCATGCTCGCCAAGCCCAGCCTCAGCCTCCGGCGCCGCCTCGCCGCCCCTCCCGCCAAAGTCTACGCCGCCTGGACCGACCCGGAAAAAATAATGCGCTGGTTCGGGCCGGCCAGCGCCGAGACCATCAGCGCCGAGGCCGACCCGCGCGTCGGCGGCCGCTATCACGTCGCCTTCTCCACCCCCGACGGCGAGCGGCACGATGTCGGCGGCGTGTACAAGGAGGTCGTGCCGAACGAGAAGCTGGTGTTCTCCTGGGCCTGGCGGACGATGCCGGAGCGGGAGTCGCAGGTGACGCTGACGCTGCGGCCGGACGGCGACGGCACCGTGCTGATCCTGACGCATGAGCAGTTCTTCGACGAGCCGGCCCGCGATCGCCACCGCGAGGGCTGGGGCGGCTGCCTCGACCGGCTGGAGCGCTATCTTCTGGAAGAAGCCGTCGCCTGAGAGAGGTCCATGCCTGCGGAGAGCGCCGGACTGCTGATGCACAAGCGCGTGGACGGGCGGCTCCATGTCCTGCTGGTGCATCCCGGCGGCCCGTTCTGGCAGCGCAAGGATCTCGGCGCCTGGTCGATCCCGAAAGGAGAGCTGGACCCGGACGAGGATGCGGAGGTCGCGGCGAAACGCGAATTCGCCGAGGAGCTGGGGGCTGAGCCCGCCGGGCCGCTGCTGCCGCTCGGCCGGATCCGCCAGCGCGGCGGCAAGGCGGTCACGGCCTTCGCCGTCGCCGGCGACCTGGATGTCGGCCAGGTGCGCAGCGGCACCTTCGAGCTGGAGTGGCCGCCGAAGAGCGGCCGGATCCAGAGCTTCCCGGAGGTCGACCGGGCCGAATGGTTCGACCTGCCGACCGCCCGGGAGAAGATCCTGGAAGGCCAGCGCCCCCTGCTCGACCGGCTGGCGGAGATCCTGAACGCAGCGGGCTGAAACCCCGGTCAGGAGCTCAGCGTGTCGTCGCCGCCACCGAAGTCGCCGCCGCCGAAATCGCCCTGGCTGCCGTCGTCCTGATAGTCGGCATCCTGGACGTCCTGGCCGTCGTCCTGCGGCGCGGCGTCGGCGTCGCGCAGATCAGTGCCGTCCCCGCCGGGGCCGGCGTCGCCATAGTAGTTGTTGATCACCGTCTCGGTCAGGCCGGGGGCCGGGCCGGAGAAGCCGGTGCCGAGGCCGCCCCAGCCGCCATGGCCAAGGCCGAACAGCGACTCGATGCCCTGGAACACCAGCGCGCCGCCGGCGACGCCGGCCGCGGTGGCGGCGGCGCTGCGCAGGAAGGACGGGCCAGCAGAGGATTGGCCGAAGGGTCCGCCGCCGCCCCACGGGCCGGGCTGGGCCTGGGCATAGGCCGAGGGAGCCTGGGTGGTGGCCGGCGTCTGCGGCTGCGGGGCCGGCTGCGGACGGCCGGCGCCGCTGCCGAAGATGGCGCCGAGAAAGCTGCCGCTGCCGCCGCTGCGCTGCGGCTGCTGGGCCTGGCGCTCCAGCTCCGCGATCCGGGCCTGCGCCTGGTGCAGCGCGTAGTCCTGGATCAGCACGGTCTGCGCCAGCAGATAGGGGGCGTCGGGCAGGTCGCGGACCAGGTCCCGGATCATCGCCGTCGCCTCCTCGTCCCTTTCGGCGGGCGGGGCCTGCTTCAGCCGGGCGACGAGATTGGTCAGGAGCTCGCGTTCCTGGGGTGTCATCACAACTCTCCGGTCGGGCCCGCTGCCGCGGGCATCCCCCTTCCGCCGCTGATATGGGCGCGGCCATGTTGAGCCGCAATCGACGGAGCGGCGCAGTGTCGCGCCGCGCTGTCGCGGTGCCCCTTCCCCGTCAGTCCTGGGTGTAGTCCTGGCCGAACCACTGCTGCGACAGCTTCGCCAGCGAGCCGTCGGCCTTTAGCGCGGTCAGCGCGGCGTCGATCTTGGCCTTCAGCGCCTCGCCCTTGGCGTCCTGGCGGAACACCAGATAAGCGGGAACCTTGGTCAGCAGGTCGCCGGTCGCCTCGACCGGCAGGCCCAACTTCTCGGCATGGTCCTTGGCCACGATCGGGTCGTTGACATGGGCGTCGATCCGGCCTTCGGCCACGTCCAGCAGCACCGGCGTGACATTGCCGTCATAATAGCGGATCTCGAACGCGCCCGGATGGGCGGCGAGATAGTCCTCGACCAGCTTGGCGTGCTCGCTGCCCACGCCGGCGCCGACCAGCTTGCCCTTCAGGTCGTCGAGGCTGTGGATGCCGGTGACGCCCTTCTTGACGATGATGGAGGAGCCGCTGTGGAAGTAGGCGACGTCGGAGAACAGGTACTTGGTCGCGCGCTCCGGCGTCTTCGAGATCTCGTTGGCGACGACGTCGTATTTGCCGGATTCGAGGCCCAGGAACATGCTGTCCCAGGGCTGCGGCACGAAGTCGAACGTCAGGTCCGGCACCTTGGCCTCGACCAGGCGCAGCACCTCGACGTCGTAGCCGGTCAGCTTGCCGCTGTCGTCCTGGTAGGTGAAGGGCGCGTAGGTGCCCTCCGTCCCCACCCGCACCGTCTCCTGCGCCGCCGCCGGGGCCGCCGCAAGGGCCAGGGCGACCAGGCCCGCGACCGCCGCGGCGCCCTTCGCCAGAATGTAACGCATCCTTCTCTCCATGGTTGGCAGGCCCCTCAGATGTCGAAGCTGAAGGACCGCAGGTAGTTCTTGAGGAAATCCCGCGTCCGCTGCTGCTGCGGGTTGCCGAACAGCGATTTCGGGTCGCCTTGCTCGATCACGCGGCCGCCATCGATGAACAGCACCTGGCTAGAGATCTCGCGGGCGAAGCCCATCTCGTGGGTGACGATGATCATCGGGATGCCTTGCCCCGCCGCCTTGCGGATCGCCTCCAGCACCTCGCCCGTGTGCTCGGGGTCGAGGGCGCTGGTCGGCTCGTCGAACAGGATCAGCTCCGGCGCCATCGCCAACGTTCGCGCGATCGCCACCCGCTGCTGCTGGCCGCCGGACAGCGAGGACGGGTACTGCAGCGCCTTGTCGGCCAGCCCCATCAAAGCGAGGTGGTGCTCCGCGATCCCCTGCGCCTCGCGCCGCGGCAGGCGCTTCACCACCAAGAGGCCTTCGAGGACGTTCTCGATCGCCGTCCTGTGGCGGAACAGGTTGTAGTTCTGGAACACCATGCCGATGCGCATGCGCAGCGCCTGCAGCCGGCGCCGGTCCAGATGCGCCAGGTCGTAGCGGTCGCCGGCGATGTCGATGGTGCCGGATTCCGGCGTCTCCAGCCGGTTCAGGCAGCGCAGGAAGGTTGATTTGCCCGAGCCCGAGGGGCCGAGGATCGAGACGATGCCGCCGCGGTCGACATCGAGGCCGATGCCGTCCACCACGACCTGGCCCCTGAAGGATTTGCGGACGTCACGGATCGAGATCATGCGGCGATGTCCCGGCGGCCGCGGGTCAGATAGGCCTCCCAGCGCCGCATCGCCACCTCGACCAAGATGCAGATCACCCAGTAGATCACCGCGACCGCCAGGTAGAGTTCGAAGAAGCGCAGCGACCGGCCGCCGATGATCTTGGCCGCGGCCATGATGTCGACGACGGCGATCAGGAAGGCCAGCGAAGTGTCCTTGATCAGGCTGATGAAGCTGTTGCCGAGATTGGGCAGGGCCACCGCCAGGGCCTGGGGCAGGATGATCCGGCGCATCGCCTGAACCGGCGTCATGCCGATCGAATAGGCGGCCTCGGCCTGGCCGCGGTCGATCGACAAGAGGGCGGAGCGGATCGCCTCCGACAGATAGGCGCCGACATTGACCGAGAAGCTGAAGATGACGAAGACCAGCGCCGGCACCCGGTTGACGTCGATCTCGGTGCCGAGTTGGGCGTTCACGTATTGCAGCAGCTTCGGGATGCCATAATAGGCGAGGTAGATCTGCACCAGCAGCGGCGTGCCGCGGATGAAGGAGATGTAGAGCGTCGCCAGCTGCCGCAGCAGCGGGATGCGGTAGATCCGGACCAGGGCGGCGCCGGTGCCGATGACCAGGCCGAGCGCCATGGCGCTGAAGGCGATCAGCAGCGTCACCGGCAGATAGGGCAGGATCAGCGGGAAGGCCGACAGGAAATAGTCGAAGTCGAGGATCGAGGTCATGCGGCCTCCGCGCGGAAGAGGGCCTCGCCGCGCGCTCCATCAGAGAGGCGGATGGCCAGGAAGGATGTGGTGGGCACGGGAAGCGTCAACCTGCTGTTCGGGCCGGATGCCCCGTCCCAGGAGCGGGATCGGCGCGACGAGCGCGAGAGATGGCGAGCCGTCCCCGAAAGCGCAAATGCGAAACGTGCATATAATTTTCACAAGACTCTGCGTCATTTGCCCGTCGCTGCCGCTCCGGTTCGCCCTTTCCTCGACCGGGGAAGCATGCTCGGATGGCGCCCCCGCCGCTGGCAGTCGCAGGACTCGATGTGACACAGCCATCAGAATCCAGACATCAAACATCCGCACTGATGCTCTAGACATCACTCCTACCGTCCAATACCTTAGCTTTGTCAGAGGAAACTGCATGATCACCGCCGCCCAGATGCGGGCTGCCCGCGCCCTGCTCGGCATCGATCAGCGGCAGCTCGCCGAGCTGTCGGGCGTGTCGCTGCCGACGATCCAGCGCATGGAGGCCAGCGAGGGCAACGTCCGCGGCGTGGTCGACACGCTGACCAAGGTGGTCGAGGCCTTCGGCCGGGCCGGGGTCGAGCTGATCGGCGATCATGCGGTGAGCCGCGAGGGCGGCCGCGGGGTGCGGTTCAAGACCCCGCGGTAGCTGGAGGGGCGGAAGCCGGCTGACGAGGCTGTTCAGCGACGGCGACCGCCGGCCGACCCGACGATCCCGCCGCCCATGCGGTGCCGGAAGTGTCGAGGTCGATGGTGGCCCAGAGTCGTGATCCGTCCTTCGCTGAGCTGTTCACGCCGAAGCTCGTGACCGTGCTGCGCGAGCGCTACGGCCTCGCCGACCTCAAGGCCGACGCCGTGGCCGGGCTGACCGTCGCGATCGTGGCCCTGCCGCTGTCAATGGCGATCGCCATCGCCTCCGGCGTCACCCCGGACCGCGGTCTCACCGCCTCGATCATCGGCGGCTTCATCGTCTCGGCGCTCGGCGGCAGCCGGTTCCAGATCGGCGGCCCGGCCGGCGCCTTCATCGTGCTGGTCGCCGCCACGGTGGCGCAGCACGGCGTCGACGGTCTGCTGCTGGCGACCTTCCTGTCCGGGATGATGCTGTCGGCGATCGGCCTCCTCCGGCTCGGCACCTTCATCAAATACATCCCCTACCCGGTGACCGTCGGCTTCACCGCCGGCATCGCCATGATCATCTTCGCCAGCCAGATCAAGGACCTGCTGGGCCTGACCCTGGTCGGGCCCGAGCCCGGGCCGTTCATCCCGAAGCTGGAGGCGCTGGGCCGGGCGCTGCCGACCGCCAACGCCGCGGCCATCGCCGTCGCGGCGCTGTCGATCGGCACCATCCTGCTGGTACGGCGGCTGCGGCCGCACTGGCCGTCCTACCTGATCGCGGTCGCCCTGGCCGCGGTCCTGGCGGCCGTGCTGGGGCTGCCGGTCGAGACCATCGGCACCCGCTTCGGCGGCGTCCCTTCCTCCCTCCCCGCCCCGCGCCTGCCCGACCTGTCCTGGGCGCGGATCCAGGAGGTGCTGCCGGCGGCCCTGTCCTTCACACTCTTGGGCGGCATCGAGAGCCTGCTATCCGCCGTGGTCGCCGATAGCATGAGCGGACGACGGCACCGCTCGAACTGCGAGCTGGTGGCCCAGGGGCTGGCGAACATCGCCTCCGCCCTGTTCGGCGGCATCTGCGTCACCGGCACGATCGCCCGCACCGCCACCAATGTGCGGGCCGGCGCGCGCGGGCCGATCTCCGGCACGCTGCATTCGGTCTTCCTGCTGCTGTTCATGATGGCGGCGGCACCGCTGGCGGCCTTCATCCCGCTCTCTGCCCTCGCCGGCGTGCTGGCGGTGGTGGCCTGGACCATGGCCGAGAAGCACCAGTTCGCGACGCTGATCCGGGCGTCCGTCGGCGATGCGGTGGTGCTGCTGGCGACCTTCGGCCTGGTGGTGTTCCGCGACCTGACCGAGGGCATCCTGGCCGGCTTCGGCCTCGGCGCCCTTCTGTTCCTGCACCGCATGGCCCAGGCGGTGGAGGTGGATCGGCCCGACACCGCCGACGGCCACGGCCGGGCGCCCTACGACGCCGCGCTGGCGACCGATCGCGACGTCGTGGCCTACAGGATCTCCGGCGCCTTCTTCTTCGGCGCCGCGGCCGGGGTGGCGGCGGCGCTGGACCGGATCGGCGAGCATCCCAAGGCCTATGTCGTCGACTTCTCGGCGGTCCCGGTGATCGATTCCACCGCCGCCGCGACGATCGAGGGCTTCGCACGCAAGGCCCGGCGCCAGGGCGCGACAGTCACCATCGCCGGCGCCCGCCGGCCGATCCTGCGCGCCCTGCTGACGCACGGTGTCCGGCCGCCGCTGGTGCGGTTCAAGGCGAATCCGGCCGATGCGCTGAAAGCAGCCCGGCGGGCCGCCTCGAACACGGCAAGCCCCGCCGGGGCAGCTTAGGGTCTACAGCCGCGCCCTGACGCCGAGGCAGAAGCCGATGCAGAGGGCGGTGATCACGGCCGACCAGGGGTTGCGGTGCACCACCTCGTCGATCGCGGTCGCCCTGGCCTGCGCCATCGACGCCACGGTCTCGCCGAGGCGGGCGACGTCCTCTCGCAGGGCGCGCAGATCCGCCTCCAGATCGCGGCGGGCGGTTCCCGTCTCGGCGCCGGCTGCGTCCATGTCGGCGGCGGCGCGGGTCGACTTCGATCCTGAAACATCCGCTGCGGCGCCGGCGGCGGTTTTGGGGGCTCCGGTCTCGGGCATGGGCAGGCTCCTTTCTGCCCCGCCAACAGCGGCTGCGCATCGCCGGTTCCGGGCGGAGGGTCGCTCGCAGCACCGCCTTACCACAAATTTAATGTACTTCGCAGCGAAGCGGCCTCGACAACGCCGGGCGATGGGAGCAGAAGAATTGCGAGAGATACGCATTCTTGCTCGCAACTGTCGCGGGCATGGGCGCCGCCCGGGGGGCGGCGGGTTCGGGATGATGTCGGGATGCTTGTACCGTTCCTGATCATGATGCGCGAGGGCATCGAGGCCGCCCTGATCGTCGGCATCATCGCCGGCTATCTGCGCCAGACCGGACGGTCGCAATGGATGCCGCTGGTCTGGATCGGCATCGCCATCGCCGTCCTGCTCTCGATCGCCGTCGGCATCGTGCTGAACCTGGTCAGCGCCGAGTTCCCGCAGCGCGAGCAGGAGCTGTTCGAGGCGCTGGTCGGCCTCGTCGCCGTCTTCATCCTGACCTCGATGGTGTTCTGGATGCGCAAGGCCGCACGGTCGATCAAGGCGCAGCTGCAGCATTCGGTCGACGCCGCGCTGGAAGGGCACGACGCGAAAGGGCTGGCGCTGATCGGCATGGCCTTCTTCGCGGTCGCCCGTGAGGGGCTGGAATCGGTGTTCTTCCTGCTCGCCACCTTCCAGCAGGACGTCGGCCTCGAGGCGCCGATCGGCGCCTTGGCCGGGGTGCTGGTCGCGGTGGCGGTCGGCTTCGCCATCTACTGGGGCGGGGTGCGGCTGAACCTGAAGCGCTTCTTCCGCTGGACCGGCCTCTTCATCCTGGTGGTCGCCGCCGGCCTCCTGGCCGGGTCGCTGCGGGCGCTGCACGAGGCCGGGCTGTGGAACGGGCTGCAGGAGATCGCCTTCGACCTCAGCCATGTCCTGCCGATCGACGGGCCGCTCGGCTCGGTGCTGGCCGGCATCTTCGGCTACCAGGACACGCCGACGGTCGGCGAGGTCGCCGTCTACCTCCTCTTCCTCATCGTCACCCTGCCCCTGTTCCTGAGCGGCGGCCGGGTCGCGCAGGAAGCGCGGTCGAACGCCTGAGCCCGGAGCAAGAATGTCGTCCTTGCAGCGCACCACCCGGATCGGCATCGGCGTCGTCGCGGTCCTGGCCGTCGCCGTCGCCGGCCTCGGCGTCTACGCCTATCTGCACCGCGCCGGCGCGCCCAAGACCGCCGCGGGCGGCACGGCCGTGACCATCACCGCCAAGAGCTGCGAGCCGAACGAGCTGACGGTCGAGGCCGGCCGCGTCACCTTCCAGGTCAAGAACGCGAGCGACCGCGCGCTGGAATGGGAGATCCTGCAGGGCGTGATGGTGGTGGAGGAGCGCGAGAACATCGCCCCCGGCTTCACCCAGAGCCTGACGGCGAGGCTGGAGCCCGGCACCTACCAGATCACCTGCGGCCTGTTGAGCAACCCGCGCGGCACCCTGACCGTGACCGCGGCGAAGAACGCCCCGGCCCAGGCGCTGCAGCCGTCGCTGATCGAGCTGATCGGGCCGATCGCCGAGTACAAGGTCTATGTCACCGCCGAGGCCAAGGCCTTGGCCGACGCCACCCCGCCCCTGGTCACCGCGGTCAAGGCCGGCGACCTGGCGCAGGCGCGCGAGTTGCTGGCCCCGGCCTGGATGCACTACCAGCGGATCAAGCCGATCGCCGACCTGTTCGCTGATCTCGACACCGCGCTCGACGCCCGCGCCGACTATTTCGAGAAGAAGGAGGACGACCCGGGCTTCACCGGCTTCCGCCGGCTGCACTACGCGCTGTTCACCAAGGGCTCGGCCGACGGGCTCGGGCCGGTCGCGGACAAGCTGGCGGCCGATGTGCAGGCGCTGCAGGCCCGGATCGCCGGCCTGTCGATCCCGCCGGAGAAGATGGCCGGCGGCGCCGCCACGGTGCTGGCCCGCCTGGCCGCCGACGGCAATCCCGACCCGGACGTCGCCAAGGCCGATCTCGAGGGCGCGGCGCGGATCGTCGGGCTGCTGCGCCCCCTGAGCCAGAAGGCCGACAAGGCGCTGAGCGACCGGATCGACGGCAACCTGACCGCGGCCGGGCTGGCGCTGACCCGCGACGACCGCACCGGGCTGCAGGCCCCGGTGACGGCCCTGGCCGACGACCTGCCGAAGCTGCGCACCGCCTTGGGGCTGGACTGACTGGACCGACCGCCATGAGCACCATCGACGAAGACCAGGGAAAGACCCCCGCTCCCGCCACCGACCTGCCGGCGCCGAGCCGGCGCGCCGTGCTGCGCGGCCTGGCCGGAAGCGGCGCCGCGCTGGGCGCGCTGGCCGCGGCGCCGGCCGTCGCCCAGTCGATGAAGCAGCCGCCCGGCCGCGACGCCGAGGCCGCGCAGCAGGTGCAGCCCTTCCACGGCGAGCACCAGGCCGGGATCGTCACCCCCTCCCCCGCCGCCGGCCTCGTCGCGTCCTTCGACGTGCTGGCCACCTCGCGGCCGGATCTGGAGCGGCTGTTCCGCACCCTGACCGAGCGCATCGCCTTCCTGATGGGCGGCGGCACCCCGCCGGAGCTGGACCCCAAGTTCCCGCCGGCCGATTCCGGCGTGCTGGGGCCGGTAATCGTGCCGGACAACCTGACCGTGACCGTCGCCGTCGGCGCCTCGCTGTTCGACCAGCGCTTCGGCCTGGCCGCGGTGAAGCCGCGCGAGCTGGTGGCCATGACCAGCTTCCCCAATGACGCGTTGGACCCGGAATACTGCCACGGCGACCTGCTGCTGCAGTTCAGCGCCAACACGCCGGAGGCCAATATCCACGCCCTGCGCGCGGTGCTGAAGGCGACGCCGGACCTGCTGGCGCTGCGCTGGAAGCTGGATGGGTTCCTGCCGGCCGCGACCACCAAAACCGGCCGCAAGGAGACGGCGCGCAACCTGCTGGGCTTCAAGGACGGCACCGCCAACCCGGACCCGACCGACGCCGCGACGATGGACCGGATCGTCTGGATCCGGCCGGGGACGGAGGAGCCGGCCTGGACGGTCGGCGGCACCTATCAGGTGGTGCGCATCATCCGCAACTTCGTCGAGCGCTGGGATCGCACCCCTCTGGGAGAGCAGGAGGCGATCATGGGCCGCGAGAAGGCGTCCGGCGCGCCCCTGGGCGGGAAGGACGAGTTCGACGTGCCGGACTATTCGCGCGACCCCGAGGGCAAGGTGATGCCGCTCGACGCCCATATCCGCCTGGCCAATCCGCGCACCCGCGAGACCGCCAACAGCTTGATTCTGCGCCGACCGTTCAACTACTCGCGCGGGGTCAGCAAGTCGGGACAGCTCGACATGGGCCTGCTGTTCATCTGCTTCCAGGCAAGCCTGGACGCGGGGTTCATCGCGGTGCAGCAGCGGCTGAACGGCGAGCCGCTGGAGGAATACATCAAGCCGACCGGCGGCGGCTATTTCTTCGCCCTGCCGGGGGTTCCGGACAAGGACGGGTATCTGGGCCAGGGCCTGCTGCAATCGGTCTCGACCTGAGGTCGCAACACCAACCGAACCATCGCCCAAAGGGCTGTGACAAGAGGGGGTTGAACATGAAACGCATTCTGACTCTCAGCGTCGGCGCCGCCGCGCTGCTGGCCGCATCCGGGGCCCTGGCCGCGCCGCCCTCACCGCTCGAGCTGGTCGAGCCGATCGCGCAGTACAAGACCTGGGTCATCGGCGAGGTCGACCAGTTCGTCGAGCACACCCGCCAGTTCACCGAGGCGGTGAAGGGCGGCGATCTGAAGAAGGCGCAGGCGCTGTACGCGCCGAGCCGTGTCTATTACGAGCGGATCGAGCCGCTCGCCGAACTGTTCGCCGACCTCGACGCCAGCATCGATTCGCGCGCCGACGACCACGCCCAGAACGAGGCGGATCCGGAGTTCACCGGCTTCCACCGCATCGAATATGGGCTGTTCGCCAAGCAGTCGATCGAGGGCCTGGCGCCCTTCGCCGACAAGCTGATGGCCGACGTGACGGACCTGCAGGGCCGGATCAAGGACCTGACCACCCCGCCGGACAAGGTGGTGGGCGGCGCCGCGGCGCTGATCGAGGAGGTCGCGGCGACCAAGATCTCCGGCGAGGAGGACCGTTACAGCCACACCGATCTGTGGGACTTCCAGGCTAATGTCGACGGCGCCAAGAAGATCGTCGATCTGCTGCGCCCGATCCTGGAGAAGAGCGATAAGGCCCTGCTGACCAAGGTCGACGCGAACTTCAAGACGGTCGACGGCATCCTGGCCAAGTACAAGACCCCGGACGGCGGTTTCGAGACCTACGACAAGCTGACCGAGGCCGACCGCACCGCGCTGAAGGGCCCGATCACCGCTCTGGCCGAGGACCTGTCCCAACTGCGCGGCACGCTGGGCCTGAGCTGAGCAGCATTCCGCCCCTCCCGCTCTGTCATTGCCGGGCGTGACCCGGCAATCCAGTGGGTCTCGACAGACTCTGGATGCCCGGGTCAAGCCCGGGCATGACAGTTTAGGGTGGAGCTCTCCCGCTCCATTTTCTACAGATCCATTAAGATTTTTTGCCCAGAATTGACGTTTGACGAACGTCAATTAAGCTGTTCCTTCGCAACCGGAACAAGCGAGCCGGCGAACGCATTCGGTGAAGAGAACCTCCCGTTCCGTTCGGCCCGAACAGAGAAGGCAGCGCTCATGACCCCCTCCCCGTTCAAGCGCATCCTGGCCGCCGCCGTGCTCGGCGCCGGCATTCTGGCCGCCTCCGCCGCCCTGGCCGCCGATGCGGTCCGCGTCGGCTCCAAGGTCGACACCGAGGGCCGCCTGCTGGGCAGCATCATCCTGCAGGTGCTGGAGGCCAACGGCATCCCGACCGAGAACAAGCTGCAGCTCGGCACCACCAAGATCGTGCGCAGCGCGATCCTGGCTGGCGAGATCGACGTCTATCCGGAATACACCGGCAACGGCGCCTTCTTCTTCAACATCGACACCGACCCGGTGTGGAAGAACGCCCAGGCCGGCTACGACAAGGTCAAGCAGCTGGACGAGGCGCAGAACAAGATCGTCTGGCTGGCCCCGGCGCCGGCCAACAACACCTGGGCGCTCGCCGTGCGCCAGGAGGTGGCGGACAGCAACCAGCTGAAGACGCTGGAGGACTTCGCCAAATGGGTGAATGGCGGCGGCGAGGTCAAGCTCGCGGCCTCGGCCGAGTTCGTCGAGAGCCCGGCGGCCCTGCCCTCCTTCCAGTCGGTCTACGGTTTCAAGCTGAAGCAGGACCAGATCGTCACCCTGGCCGGCGGCGACACCGCCGCCACCATCCGCGCCGCGGCGGAGCAGACCTCCGGCGTCAACACCGCCATGGTCTACGGCACCGACGGCGCCATCTCCTCGGTCGGGCTGGTGGTGCTGGAGGACAACAAGGGCGCGCAGATCGTCTACGAGCCGGCGGCGACGATCCGCGCCGATGTCCTGGCCAAGCACCCAAAGATCAAGGAGGCGCTGGACCCGGTCTTCGCCTCGCTCGACCTCAAGACCCTGCAGGAGCTGAACGGCAAGATCGCGGTCGACGGCGAGGACCCGCAGCAGGTCGCGGCCGAGTATCTGAAGGCGAAGGGCTTCCTCAAATAGGGCGACGGCCCTTCCTTGCCATGATCGCCATCCGCAACCGGGTGCTGCTGGTGCTGGGGGCGCTCGCGGTGGCCGCGGTGCTGACGCTGCCGCTCTTGACCCATGCGCCGAACCGGCTGCTGTCCGGCCGGCCGATTGCGGCCTTGGACCTGGCCGGGCCCTGGGGACCGCTGGTGCTGGCGGCCGCCGCCCTGCTGCTGGCTGGGGCGCTGGTGCCGCCGCGGCGGCCGTCGCTGACGATGCAGCTCCTGCTCGGCATCGGTATCGCCATCGGCCTGGTCTGGCTGGCGGGGGTCCAGGCCGAGCTGCTGGCCGCCGGCGCCCGGCCCTCGGCCCGCACCTCCTTCGGCTCTGGCTTCTGGCTGCTGGTCCTGGCGGCGCTGCTGGCCGCCGCCGACGCCGCCCGTCGGCTGGATCTCGGTCCGCTGGCCCGGCTCGGCGTGGCGCTGCTGCTGGCGGTCCCGATCGCGGCGCTGATCGCGGGCGGCGCGGTCGACCAGCTGTCGCTGATGAAGGAATATGTCCAGCAGCATGGCGTCTTCGGCCCACAGGTGCTGCGCCACCTGCTGCTGGTCGGGCTGGCGCTGGTCCCGACCCTGCTGATCGGCGTGCCGCTGGGCATCGCCGCGCATCGCTCCGCCGCCGCGCGCGGGCCGATCTTCTCGATCCTCGGCATCATCCAGACGATCCCCTCGATCGCGCTGTTCGGCCTCCTGATCGCGCCGCTCTCCGCCCTCTCCTCCGCCCTGCCCTGGCTCGGCGTCAGCGGCATCGGCATCACCCCGGCGGTGATCGCGCTGTGCCTCTATTCCCTGCTGCCGATCGCCCGCAACACCGCCGCCGGGCTGGGCCAGGTCGAGGCCGGGGTGATCGACGCCGCCCGCGGCATCGGCATGACCCGGCGGCAGATCTTCCGCGAGGTCGAGGTGCCGCTGGCCCTGCCGGTCTTCCTGTCCGGCCTGCGCATCACCCTGATCCAGGCGATCGGCCTGGCCGCGGTGGCGGCGCTGATCGGCGCCGGCGGCCTCGGCGCCGTGATGTTCCAAGGCCTGTTCGCCAACGCCCTCGACCTGGTGCTGTTGGGCGCCCTGCCGATCATCCTGATGGCGGTGACGGTCGACGCCGTGTTCCGCATCCTGGTCGCCGCCCTGCAGGGGAGGACTGCATGATCGAGTTCGAGCATGTCAGCAAGGTGTTCGACGGCATCACCGCGGTCGACGACCTGACCCTGACCATTCCCGAAGGCGCCTTCTGCGCCCTGATCGGCTCTTCCGGCTCCGGCAAATCGACCAGCCTCAGGATGATCAACCGGCTGATCCCGCACACCGAAGGCACGCTCAAGGTCGGCGGCGAGGACGTGACGAAGATCCCGGTCGAGGCGCTGCGCCGGCGCATGGGCTACGCCATACAGTCGATCGGCCTGTTTCCGCATTGGACGGTGGCCCGCAACATCGCCGCGGTACCAGCCCTGCTGGGCTGGCCCCAGCCGAAGATCGACAACCGGGTGCGCGAGCTCCTGGACCTGCTGCAGCTCGACCCGCGCTTCGCGGAGAAATACCCGCATCAGCTGTCCGGCGGTCAGCAGCAGCGGGTCGGCGTCGCCCGGGCGCTGGCGGCGGACCCCGAGGTGCTGCTGATGGACGAGCCCTTCGGCGCGCTCGACCCCATCACCCGCGACGCGCTGCAGGGCGAGCTGGCGCGGATCCACCGCGAGACCGGCAAGACCATTGTCTTCGTCACCCACGATATGGACGAGGCGCTGCGCCTCGCCAGCCAGATCGCAATCCTCGACCATGGAAGGCTGGTGCAGCTGGGCAGCCCGCGCGAGATCCTGACCTCCCCGGCCAACGACTTCGTGCGCGACTTCATCGGCCGCGACGATCTCGGCCTAAAGCTGCTGGCGACCGAGACCGCGGCCGACCGGGTACGGCCCGGCGAGGCCGCCGACGGCGCGCCGATCCCGGCCGAGGCCTCGCTGCGCACCGCGCTGTCGATCCTGGTGGCGCGCCATGCCGACCGGGCGCCGGTGGCGGCGGCGGACGGTAAGCCGCTGGGCAACCTGCATCTCGACGATCTGGTGCGAGCATGAGCGTCGCCCAGCCCGCCGCGGCCGGCCCCGTCCGGCCTGCCTGGCGCCCCTGGCGCGACCCGCTGCTGTGGCTGGCCGCGGGCTTCGCCGCGCTGGTGTTCGGGCTGCCGCTGACTAGGCCGCTCTTCGCCGCCTGGTTCCCGCAGCTGGAGCGGCCCTTCTACGAGGCCGACAGCTTCGCCGCGCTGGTGCTGGCCCATGTGCTGCTGGTCGGGGCGTCGAGCCTGATCGCGACCGTGATCGGGGTCGCCGCCGGCATCTTCGTCACCCGCCCGGCCGGGGCCGAGTTCCGCGGCCTGGTCGAGACCGTGACGGCGATGGGCCAGACCTTCCCGCCGGTGGCGGTGCTGGCGATCACGGTGCCGCTGATCGGCTTCGGCGCCTGGCCGGCGCTGATCGCCCTGTCGCTCTACGGCCTGCTGCCGATCGTCGAGAACACCATCGCCGGGCTGGAGCAGGTGCCGCCGGCGGCGCGCGACGCGGCCGAGGGCATGGGCATGGGGCCGGCCCGGCGCCTGGTCTCGGTCGAGCTGCCCCTGGCGGCGCCGGTGATCCTGGCCGGCATCCGCACCTCGGTCGCGATCAATATCGGCACCGCGGCGATCGCCTCGACCGTCGGCGCCAAGACGCTGGGCACGCCGATCATCGTCGGGCTGAACGGCAACAACCTGGCCTATGTCATCCAGGGCGCGCTGGTGGTGGGCATGCTGGCGGTGCTGGCCGATTTCGCCCTCGGCCGCCTGACCGACCTGCTGCAGCGCTGGAAGCGCGCCTAAGGCTTCTCGGATCGCGGCTTGCTGTCGCCGACCCAGAAGCGCGGTCCCGGCCCGAGCCGGGCGGCGCGGTCCGCCGGGTTGACGAGGCCGCAGGAGGACAGCGACAGGCAGCCGCAGCCGATGCAGCCGGCCAGCCCGGATTTCAGCCGCTCGAGCTCCGCGATCCGCTCGTCGATCCGCCGGGTCCAGCCGCCCGACAGGCGCGACCAGTCCTCGCCGGTCGGAATATGGTCGGTCGGCAGCTTGTCCAGCTCGGCCTTGATCTCGTCCAGCGACATGCCGATGCGCTGGGCGAAGACGATGAAGGCGATCCGCCGCAGCACCGCCCGCGGAAAGCGGCGATGGCCGGAGCCGGCGCGCTCCGACCGGATCAGCCCCCGCTCCTCGTAATAGCGCAGCGCCGAGGCCGCGACGCCGCTGCGCCGCGACACCTGGTTGATCGTCAGGACCCCGTCCATGGCTCCGCCACCGTGCCGATCGAGCTTTCAAGCTAACTTGAGCTTGTTGCTGGCGATGATCAACCGGTGACGGGTCGCTCAGGCAAGAGCCGGGGCGCGCTTGTCGAGAGCGTAAGACAGGAGAGCCACGGCGAGCCCGACCACGGCCACGGCGGCGCCGAGATACGGGATCTGGCCATAGGGCATGCCGGCGGTGATCGCCGCGCCGCCGAGCCAGGCGCCCACGGCGTTGCCGAGGTTGAAGGCGCCCTGGTTCAGGGTCGAGGCCAGGTTCGGCGCCTCATGCGCCTGGTCGACCACCCGGGTCTGCAGCGGCGCGCCGAGGCTGAACTGGACGACGCCCCACAGCACCATCGCCGCGACGGCCGGCACCATGAAGGGTGCGGCCAGGCCGAAGCCGGCGCAGGCCACGGCCAGCGCGGTGAAGCTCATCATCACCGCCGGCATCAGCCGCCAGTCGGCCAGGCGGCCGCCGAACAGGTTGCCGACGGTGATGCCGACGCCGAACAGCAGCAGCGCCGTGGTGACGCCCTGCGGCGTCAGGCCGGAGACGGTCTCGAGGATCGGGGTGATGTAGGTGAAGACGCTGAACAGGCTGACCGAGGACAGGATGCTGAGCGCCATGGCCAGCAGCACCTGCGGCTTGCGCAGCACCGAGAACTCGGACAGCAGGTTGCCCGCCGGCGCCTCGCGGTCGCGCGGCAGCACGAAGGCGATGGCGAGGGCCGCCGCGACACCGATCGGCACGATGGCGCCGAAGGTGGCGCGCCAGCCGGCGACATGGCCGAGCGCGGTGCCGAACGGCACGCCCAGGACGTTGGCGAGGGTGAGGCCGGAGAACATCAGCGCGATGGCGCGGGACCGCTGGTGCCGCGGCACGAGGCCGGCGGCGACGACGGCGCCGATGCCGAAGAAGGCGCCGTGGCACAGCGCCGTCAGCACCCGCGCCGCCATCAGCGACCAATAGTCGGGCGCCAGGGCGCACATCAGATTGCCGAGGATGAACACGCCCATCAGCCCGAGCAGCGTGGTCTTGCGCGGCAGCTTCGCCGTCATCAGCGCCACGATCGGCGCGCCGACGGTGACGCTGAGGGCATAGCCCGAGACCAGCATGCCCGCCGCCGGGATTGAGACGCCGAGGTCCCGCGCCACGTCGGGCAGGAGGCCCATGATCACGAATTCGGTGGTGCCGATGCCGAAGGCGGCAACGGCCAGAGCGAAGAGCGGCAGCGGCATGAGGGGCGAATCCGGTGACGGGATGTCGCCCCTAGGATGCGCGCTTATCTTCGCCAAACGTCATACGATTGCTGCAATGCAGCATTCGGGAAATGCGGGGCGGAGGCCATCGGGTCTCCGCCCCAACCCGTTAAGAGAACACAAAGTCGGAGGCTTGAAGCTGCGATGCGGAAGTGAACCCTGTCAGGTTGATGGTGGTGTCCGCTGTGCCGTTGCCATCGGTATCGACAAGCGCCTGCCCGCCCGCGAACCGTGCCTCGCTGTTGCCGCTGGCAGTGAAAGCCGCCGACCCGAGATAGCTGAAGGTGCCGTGAAGCATATCCCAGAAGGCCAACTTATCACCCTCGGAAGAACTAAAATCTGCTATCGTATCCACACCGTTGGGATTGGGAACATACCTGAATTCATCCGCCCCCAATCCACCAGACAAATAGTCATCGTCGCGACCACCCAAAATAATATTATCTCCACTTCCTCCTCTTATCACATCACTTCCGTCATCTCCTGAAATTGACCAAAATGACGCATCCGAATCGATAATATCGTCACCGGCACCACCCTCGACAATGGTTACACCGCTTCCAGTCGTTATTCGGTCATTTCCTTCATCACCATCGATCCAGCGCGCCCCATCCTTAGCCTGAATTATATCGTCGCCGGTTCCTCCAGACAGCGTATCGAAGCCACCATCGCCGATGATAGTGTCGTTTCCACCCTCACCGCGAATATCGTTATCCCAGGCACTGCCGCTGATGACGTTTGCCAACCCATTACCGTATCCTAAAGCATTTTTCCCGGTCAGAATTAAATTTTCAACATTCTCGGCAAGCTGCCAGACACCAATTGTACACACTACAAGATCTATTCCACCGTCCTCCATTTCCAAAATTCGATCCGGAGAAGCATCATTCGAAAATATTTCGTAAATATCATTTCCGCCACCGCCAACTAGAATATCCGCCTCAAGACCACCATTTAAGATATTGTCTCCAGAGTTTCCGGTAATAGTGTTACCAAAAAGATTTCCGATTCCGTTGATATTGGCTAACCCAGTCAAGGTCAGGTCCTCAACATTGGCGCCGAGCTGATAGCTGATAGAGGCAAGGACTAGATCACGCCCCTGGTCGAAGTCCTCCTGGATCTTGTCGCCGGCCGAGTCCACATCATAGGTATCATTGCCGCCACGGCCGATCAGCACGTCGTCCCCTGCCCCGCCGGTCAGCACGTTGGCCCCCGCATTGCCGACGATAGTGTTCGCCAAAGCGTTGCCGATGCCATTCTCCGCCGTGCCGGTGAGGTTTAACTCCTCAATATTCGAGCTGAGCTGATAACTGACCGACGACCGTATCCGGTCGTAGCCTTCGTTTGCCGCCTCTTGGACCTGGTCTCCCGCTGAATCCACGTCATAGACGTCATTCCCAGCGCGGCCGATCAGAACGTCGTCGCCGGCGTTGCCGTTGAGCACGTTGTTCCCGGCATTGCCGATGATCATGTTACTCAGGGCGTTGCCGGTGCCGATCAGGTCGCCGGTGCCGCCGAGGGTCAGATCCTCGACATTGGCGCCGAGTTGCCAGCTGACCGGCGACCGCACCCGATCATGGCCCTCGCCCGCCGCCTCCACTACCGTGTCGCCGGCCGAATCGACGTCGTAGACGTCGTCGCCCGCGCCCCCGGCCATCGCGTCGTCGCCGGCGCCGCCGTTGAGGACATTGTTCCCGGCGTTACCAATGATGGTGTTGTTGAGCGCGTTGCCGAAGCCGTTGATGTCGGCTGTCCCGGCCAGCGTCAGGATCTCGACATTGGCCGCGAGCTGATGGCTGATCCAGGCGCGCACCCGGTCGGTGCCCTCGCCCGCCCGCTCCACCACCTGGTCGCCGGCCGAATCGACATCGTAGGAATCGTCGCCGAGGCCGCCGACCATGATGTCCGCACCCAGCCCCCCGACCAGCCAGTCATTGCCGTCCGCGCCATAGAGCTTGTCGTCACCGGCGAGACCGTAGATCTGGTCCGCCTCGGCGCTGCCGACGATCCTGTCGGCCGCGGCCGTGCCCGAAAATACTGGCATGAAATCCCCCTGCCATTTCAAATCCGGCGCAGCGGCCGCTGTTGTTTCGGCCCGTCCGCCCGGTGTTGCAGAACGCTCCCGATCCCGTCGCCACCGTCGGCTCGAAGAAATCTCGGCCGATGGCTGCGATCAGGAGAACACGAAGTCGGACGCTTGCAGTTGCGACGCGGTGGTCATGCCGGTCAGGTAGATGGTGATGTCTACGGTGCCGTTGCCATCCGTATCGACCAGTACATCCTCGCCCGAGAACCGCGCCTCGCTGTTGCCGCCTGCGGTGAAGGCTGCGGCCCCGCGATAGCTGAAGGTGCCGTGGAGCAAATCCTCGAAGACCAGCTTGTCCTCACCTGCCGAGGCGATGAAGTCACTGACATGATCCAGCCCATTGGCGCCGGCGTGATAGATGAACTGATCCGCGCCAGCACCGCCGACCAGCCAATCGTCGCCGGCTCCTCCGGTCAGACGATCGTCGCCAGCACCGCCTTCCAGCAGATCGAACCCGGCGTCGCCTCTGAGATCATCGTCTCCACCATTGCCATGGATCTCGCTGGACAATGGCCCGCCTTGGACCACGTCGGCCCCGGCTCCCCCCTGAACCTCAGGAAGATTGAAGCCGGTCCCCGGCAATATCAGGGTGTTGCCGCTGTCGGAGAGCCGCAGGGTCTGCACAGCGAGTTGAGTGGCATCGGACAGATCGATGAGGCCTCCATTGGTCACCTGGAGGATGGATGGATTGTTCAGCCCTTCAAACGACACCACCTTCAGGGAGTCGGCTTGGCCCGCCGTCAGCGAAACCTGTGTATATCCGCCCGCGGCGAACAGCCTCTCAATTCCGGTAATATTGACTCCGGACAGATCGATGCTAGTGCTGCCTGATGACCGCCTCAACTCAAGACCGTCATCGCCATCTCCCCCGTCGTAGCGCTCGCCGGCGACCAGATCCCCCGAACGCACGATGAAGTAGTCACCACCGGACCCGCCGAAAATCTGGTCGAGGCCCGCGCCACCGCTGATGGAGTCGTCACCAGCGCCGCCGCTGATCCAGTCATTCCCCCCCAGGCCGGAAAACGCATTGGCACCCGAATTGCCGATCAGTGTGTTGTCGAGGGAGTTTCCCAGGCCGCCGATATCCCCGGTCCCGACCATAACCAGCTCTTCGACATTGGCGCCGAGAATGTAGTTTGCTGAGGCCCGCACCCGGTCGTAGCCGGCATTGGCCCCCTCGCTCACGACGTCCTCGGTCGAGTCCACGTCGTAGGTGTCGTTCCCCGCGCCCCCGGCCATCGCGTCATTGCCGGCGCCGCCGTTGAGCACGTTGTTCCCGGCATTGCCGAGGATCGTGTTGTCCAGTGCGTTGCCGAAGCCGTTGATGTCGGCCGTGCCCGACAGGGTCAGGATCTCGATATTGGCCGCCAGCTGGTGGCTGATCGAAGCGCGCACCCGGTCAATGCCCTCGCCGGCCCGCTCCACCACCTGGTCGCCGGCCGAATCGACATCGTAGGAGTCGTCGCCGAGACCGCCGACCATGATGTCCGCGCCCAGCCCCCCGACCAGCCAGTCGTTGCCGTCGACGCCATAGAGAATGTCGTTCCCATCGAGACCGTAAATCTGGTCCGCCTCGGCGCTGCCGACGATCCTGTCGGCTGCAGCCGTGCCCGAAAATACCGGCATGAAATTCTCCCCCACCAAAATCGGCGCGCCTCGGCCGGTGTTCTCCCGGCCCTCCCGCGCCCACACCAGCTTAATCCCGGCTTCGCCCCGCTTCGCAATCCGGATTCTGCGCATTCGTGAAAAAATTCACATATCGCCGAGACGCCCCCGCCGCACCGCGGCCGTGCTAGGGTCCGCCTCGCCCGACCATCGCCCCGAGACCGCCATGGCCCGCCGCCTGCCCCCGCTCCTCGCGCTCCGCGCCTTCGAGGCCGTCGGCCGCCTCGGCAGCGTCCGCGCCGCGGGGGAGGAGCTGGCGGTCAGCCACACCGTGGTGTCGCGCCATGTCCGCAACCTGGAGCAGCGGCTGGGCGCCCGGCTGCTGCGCCCCGCCGGCCGCGGCCTGGCGCTGACGCCGGAGGGGCAGCGCTACCTGGCCCAGATCGCCCAGGCCCTGGACCTGATCGAGCGCGCCACCGCCGAGCTGTCGGCGCCCCGCCGCCGCACGCTCGCCATCTGGTGCGCCCCCGGCGTCGCCTCGCGCCGGGTGCTGCCGCGGCTGCCGGAGCTGGAGGCGCTGCTGCCGGAGCATGAGATCACCCTGCTGCCGACCCTGGCCCGGCCCGACTTCGCCCGCGATGAGGCCGATGCCGAGATCATCTACCTGGAGGCGGCCACGCCGCGCGACGGGGTGCGGGCCGAGCTCTTGTCCAGCCCGCGCGTCTTCCCGGTGGCCAGCGCCGCCTTCCGCGCCCGCCACGCCGATGTCGCGGCCCCGGCCGACCTACTGCGCCTGCCGCTGATCCACGAGGAGTCGACCGAGCAGTGGGAGCGCTGGCTGCGCCGGGCCGGGGTGCCGGATCTGCCGCCCCTGCGCGGACCGCGGCTGTGGCACGCCCATCTGGCGATCGAGGCGGCGCGGCTGGGCCAGGGCGTCGCCCTGGCCAACGCCGTGCTGGCCGGCGAGGACCTGGCCGCCGGCGGGCTGGTCGAGATGGTGCCGTCCGACATCCGCCTCGGCGGCTACTACTTCCTGTCCGAGGCGGCGCGCTGGGACGAGCCCGGCCTGGCCACGCTGCGGCAGTGGCTGCGCGAGCTGTTCGCGACGCCGAACGGCAATGGTGCATAGGATGCACCGGACGCGTTCAAACTAAGCGATTGTGCAGCGGCCCTGCCGCACCGACCTTCTAGTCACAGCCTGACCTGAGGGGATGTCCATGACCACCAATGCCGAGCTTTTTGAGCGTCGCAACGCCGCCGTCGTCCGCGGGGTCGGGCACGCCACGCCGCTCTCCGCCGCCCGGGCGCTGAACGCCGAGATCTGGGACGTCGAGGGCAAGCGCTATGTCGACTTTGCCGGCGGCATCGCGGTGGTCAACACCGGCCATTGCCATCCGAAGGTGATCGCCGCGGTGCAGGAGCAGATGGCGAAGTTCACCCACACCTGCTTCCAGGTGCTGCTGTACGAGCCGTATATCGAGCTGGCGGAAAAGCTGAACGCGCTGGCGCCGATCAGCGGCCCGCTGAAGTCGGTGTTCTTCACCACCGGCGCCGAGGCGACCGAGAATGCGGTGAAGATCGCCCGCGCCGCCACCGGCCGCAGCGGTGTGATCTCCTTCACCGGCGCCTTCCACGGCCGCACCGTCATGGCCTCGGCCATGACCGGCAAGGTGGTGCCGTACAAGAAGGGCCTGGGGCCTGTGCTGCCCGAGGTCTGGCACCTGCCCTTCCCGGTCGCCCATCACGGTGTGACCGTCGAGGATTCGCTGAAGGCGCTGAGCTTCCTGTTCAAGGCCGATGTCGACCCGTCGCGCGTCGCCGCGATCATCATCGAGCCGGTGCAGGGCGAGGGCGGCTTCTACGAGACCCCGGCCGAGCTGATGCGCGCCCTGCGCAGGATCTGCGACGAGCACGGCATCGTGCTGATCGCCGATGAGGTGCAGACCGGCTTCGGCCGCACCGGCAAGATGTTCGCGATGGAGCATTTCGACGTCGAGGCCGACCTGATCTGCGTCGCCAAGAGCCTGGCCGGCGGCTTCCCGCTGTCGGGCGTGATCGGCCGGGCGCCGATCATGGACGCGGCCGATCCGGGCGGCCTCGGCGGCACCTATGCCGGCAACCCGCTGTCCTGCGCCGCGGCGCTGGCGGTGCTGGAGGTGTTCCAGGAGGAGAGGCTGCTGGACCGCTCCAACGCCATCGGCGCTCGGATCAAGGCGCGGCTGGAGACGCTGTCGCGGCGCAACGATCTGCTGCCGATCGCGGGCATCCGCGGCCTGGGCGGCATGGTCGCCTTCGAGATCGTCAAGTCGCGCGGCACCTTCGACCCGGATGCCGACGCCACCAGGCGAGTGACGCAGAAGGCCTATGAGAACGGCCTGGTGCTGCTGTCCTGCGGCGTCAACGCCAATGTCATCCGCATCCTGGTGCCGCTGACCGCCAGCGACGCCATCGTCGACGAAGGCCTGGACGTGCTGGAGCAGGCCCTGGCGGCGGCGTAGTCGCCGGCAACGCCCACCCCCTCACCCTCCCGCCGCCAACGCGGCGGGCCCCTCCCTCTCCCCGAGGAGAGGGAAACGAGCGCCGCCCCTTCACCTCTCCTTGGGGAGAGGTCGAAATCGCGCAGCGATTTCGGGTGAGGGGGCGTGCGGCCTCGCCATCCAAGAGCATCCCGTTCCGTGACCCCCGTGAGGTCCTTATGCTGACCCTGCCCGCTCTGCCCTTGAACGACCCGACCCTGCTGAAGAGCCAGAACCTGATCGGCGGCTCCTGGATCGGCGAGGCCGTCGATCCGGTGACCAATCCGGCGACCGGCGAGACTTTGGGCCGCGTGCCCCGCTTCGGCGAGGCCGAGGCCACCGACGCCGTCGAGGCCGCCGAGGCCGCCTTCGGCCCCTGGGCCAAGAAGACCGCCAAGGAGCGCTCCGCCATCCTGCGCCGCTGGTTCGACCTGATCCTGGCGAACAAGGAGGACATCGCCCTGATCATGACCAGCGAGCAGGGCAAGCCGCTGGCCGAGGCGCGGGGCGAGGTCGACTACGCCGCCTCCTTCGTCGAGTTCTATGCCGAGGAGGCCAAGCGCATCTACGGCGAGACCATCCCGAGCCACCGCGCCGACGCCCGCATCCTGGTGCTGCGCCAGCCGGTCGGCGTGGTCGCGGCGATCACGCCCTGGAACTTCCCGGCGGCGATGATCACCCGCAAGGTCTCGCCGGCCCTGGCCGCCGGCTGCACCGCCGTGATCAAGCCGGCGCCGGAGACGCCGCTGACCGCCCTCGCCCTCGCCGAGCTCGCCGTGCGCGCCGGCGTACCGGCCGGCGTGCTGAACGTGATCACCGGCGACGCGCCGAAGATCGGCAAGGTCCTGACCGGCCACCCGGCGGTGAAGTTCGTCGGCTTCACCGGGTCGACCCAGGTCGGCAAGCTGCTGATGCGGCAGGCCGCGGACACGGTGAAGAAGGTCGGGCTGGAGCTGGGCGGCAACGCGCCCTTCATCGTCTTCGACGACGCCGATATCGACGCCGCGGTCGAGGGCGCGCTGGCCTCGAAGTTCCGCAACATGGGCCAGACCTGCGTCTGCGCCAACCGGATCTACGTCCAGGACGGGGTCTATGACGACTTCGTCGCCCGCTTCGCCGAGAAGGTGAAGGCGATGAAGGTCGGCAACGGCGTCGAGCCCGGCGTGGTCCAGGGCCCGCTGATCACGGCCGAGGCGGTGGAGAAGACCGAGCGCCACATCGCCGACGCGCTGTCCAAGGGCGCGACCGTCGTCACCGGCGGCAAGCGCCACGCCCTGGGCGGTACCTTCTTCGAGCCGACGGTGCTGTCCGGCGCCACCACCGAGATGGTGGTGACGCAGGAAGAGACCTTCGGCCCGCTGGCCCCGGTCTACCGCTTCCGCGACGAGGCGGATGTGGTGGCCCAGGCCAACGCCACGCCCTTCGGCCTCGCCGCCTATTTCTACGCCCGCGACCTGGGCCGTGTGTTCCGGGTGGCGGAGGCGCTGGACTACGGCATCGTCGGCGTCAATGCCGGCATCGTCGCCACCGAGGTGGCGCCCTTCGGCGGGGTCAAGGAATCCGGCCTCGGCCGCGAGGGCTCGCATCACGGCATCGAGGAGTTCGTGGAGCTGAAATACGTCCTGCTCGCCGGGATGGGCGGGTAGGGCCGACAAGCTCGCGATGGCGGTTCGAGGAGAGAACCGTCATTGCGAGGAGGCGAAGCCGACGAAGCAATCCAGGGGCCACGCCAAACGGCTCTGGATTGCTTCGCTGCGCTCGCAATGACGATCCTTTCGCTAGCCGCCAATGCAGAACGAGGCGGGAGGGCCGCCGGCCCTCCCCTCTTCGTCAGAACCGCCCCATCGTGTGCGGCTCCATCACCGCCATGGTGAAGCGGACCGGCCGCGCGCCCTTGCAGGCATAGGTGTGCGGCCGGTCGCTGCGCAGCAGGGCCGAGGTGCCGGCCGGCACCTCGTGCGGACGGCCTTCGACCTCGAGGACCAGCGTGCCGGCCGTGACGTGTAGCAGCTCGCGCGTGCCGGCCGGGTGCGGGTCCGAGACATGCCGCTCCTTCGGCTTCAGCTCCCAGCTCCACAGCTCCAGCATGTCCGGCCCGTCGCTGCCCACCAGCAGCACCGCGCGGCCGCCCTCCGGCCCGGCCCAGAGCCGCGCCGCCTCCTCCGGCCCGACCAGCCGCACCACCTGCTCTCCGCCCAGATCCACCAGCTGCGCCACCGAGACGCCGAGGGCCGCGGCCACCCGGCACAGCGTCGCGATCGAGGGGTTGGAGCGGGCGTTCTCGATCTGCACCAGCATGCCCTTGCTGACGCCGGAGACCCGGGCGAGCCCGTCCAGCGACAGCCGCCGCGCCCGCCGCAGCTCGGCGACATGACGCGCCACCGCCGCCGCGGTCGCCGCCTCGGCATCATCGGTCAGTATATTGACCTGTTCGGTCATCATGCCCTATTCATCAAAGTGATCTTTCTGGTCATTTTAGCGAACCGAGCCGATGCTGTCCTCCCCGCCCGTCGTCGATCCCGCCATCCGGGCGCTGCGCCCCGACTTCGTCGCGCTGAGCCTGGTGGCGCGCGGCGCCCGCAACAGCCCGAGCGACGCCGACAGCGCGGCCCGGCTGGCCGAGGCGTGCCGGGCCGCGGCGGATGGGCCGGGCTGGGCGGCGGCGCATCTGGAGGCCTGGCGCGAGGCCTATCGCGGCTTCGGCGCCAAGCCGCAGCGCACCCCCTGCTCGGCCGAGGCGCTGCGCAAGCGGGCCCAGCGCGACGGCGGGCTGCCGCCGATCAACCGGCTGGTCGATCTCTACAACGCGCTGAGCGTGCGCTGGGCCGTGCCGATCGGCGGCGAGGACCTGGCCGCTTATGAGGGGCCGCCGCGGCTGGTGCGGGCCGCGGGCGACGAGATCTTCGAGACCCTGTCGAACGGCGAGCCCGCGGTCGAGCATCCGGAGCCGGGCGAGGTGATCTGGCGCGATGACCGCGGCGTCACCTGCCGGCGCTGGAACTGGCGCCAGGGCCCGCGCACCCGCCTCGACCTGCCAACCACCGAGATGTGGTTCGTGATCGAGCGGCTGGAGCCGATGCCGATCGAGGCGCTGGAGGCGATCGGCCGCGAGCTGGCCGACGGCATCCGCGCGATCGCCCCGGACGCCCGGATCGAAACCACGCCGCTGAGTCCCTGAGCCGGGCGGCCCGAGGCAGGTCGCGCGCATCGCGCCTCCCCTCTCCCCAGCGACGCCGGGGCATCACGACGGTCCGGCCGATGCCGGGCCGCTTACAGCATGCGGCGTTTCGGCCGCGGCCGTTAGATCCAGATGCGGGTGATCGATGGTGCCAGATCGGGCCTGCGACGTCCGGATCGGCACGGCATCGCCGGGCGCCCCCGATGCGGCCATCCGTACCGGCATTTCGCCGTGAGCCTAAGCCAACAGGCTGCCATTTGCCCCAGACAGCCTTTCACCTTGACGGCCGTTTCCCGTAAGCTCGGCTTTGAAGGCATTGCGTCGAAATATGCGAGCATCCGCGCGGCATGCTTCGGCTTGAGCTCTCGCGGTCGCAGATCCTGGGTTTCAGGCGGCGGATCGGCTCGCTCGACGAACGCCTGCCCGAGGGGACAGAATCACTCCGCCGGGCAGCATGGGCCGGGTTGCAGGACTCCATGCCGCGCGCCGCTCTGCTGTCGATCCATGCGCGAGTTGAGGGCGCAGGCCCGACAACCTGGGAGCACCCGTCCTTGGTCCAGCTTTGGGGCCCGCGGTTCAGCGCCTATGTCGTGGCCGCCAGGGACCTCCCCGTATTCTCGCTCGGGCGGCTGCCGGAGGACGCCCGTGGCCGCGCGAGGGCGCATGACACCGCGTCCCAGCTGCAGGCATTCCTCAACGGCCGACGGATGCCGTTCGGCCAAGCCGGCCGCGAGATGGGCGTGCATCCAAACAGCCTCCGGTACGCTGCGCCGACGGGCACGGTCCTCCTGCGCTGGGACGGCGCGCGCCAGCCTGTCGTCTGGACCGGGCCGACGCCCGACATGGACCCGCGGCATGCGCGGCTCGAACTCGTGCGCCGCTATCTCCACGTCTTCGGTCCGGCGACGGCACTGTCGTTCGCGCGCTGGGCCGGGACACGGCCCGCGGACGCGCACTCGGCGTGGGAGGCGCTCGATGGTGCGCTGACGCCGGTGCGTACGCCGGTCGGCGAAGCCTGGATCCTCGCCGAGGACGAGACAGCGTTTCGGACCCAGTCCGGGCCTGCTGCGCCCGCACGGCTCGTCCCCAGCGGAGATGCGTACTACCTCCTGTGGGGAGCCGATCGAATGCTCCTCGTGCCCGACGCCAAGCGGCGGGCCGCCCTGTGGACGACCCGCGTGTGGCCTGGCGCGCTGCTCGTGAACGGGGAGATCGCCGGTGTTTGGCGCCGATCGGCGGGCGAGGTCTCGATTGAGGCGTGGCGCCGCCTCTCCTCTGCCGAACGGGAGGCGGTGGAAGCCGAAGCGGTGGCTCTGCCGCTGTCGAGTCTGAACGGTCCGATTGCGGTCCGCTGGATTTGATATCTCTAGGAATGACTGGCCAAAGTGGGTTTGGGAATTGCGGTGACGGCGCATTCAGACGTCCAGTGACCGCTTGCCGCCCTTGCCGACCATCACCGGCGCTCGCGGCGGACGGTCCGATACCGTCGAGCCAAGCCTCCTCATCTCCCCGGCACGGTATCCAGAACCGTCATGGCGAGCCCCGCAGGGGCGTGGCCATCCAGCAGGTACGGCCCTTGAACCTGCGACTAGGTTCGACCGAGGCGCGGTTTCGCTTGACTTTATGTTCCTGTTTTGTTCTAATACAGAGATGGTCGATACCGCCACCAGTGCCGAGACATCCGCCGCCGAACCGGCCACGGGGCCGGACGCCCGCGATGTCGCGGCGCTGGATGAGATGCGGGACCTCGCCCTGGGGCTGGCCCGCGCCTTCCAGGCCCAGGGCGTCGCCGCCCTCCAGGCCGGCGATCTCGACCGCGCCGCCAATGCCGAGGCTGGCTTCAGCCGCCTGTTCCTCGGCATCCGCCGCGCCGTCGCGCTGAAGGCCAAGCTGCGGGAGCAGCGCGAGGAGACGCTGCGCGCGGCCGAGGACCGCCGGAACCGGCGGCAGGAGGAGAAGGACGACCGGCGCCAGGCCGTCGCCCAGCGCGTCTCCCGCGCCATCGCCACCGAAAAGCCCGAGGCGCAGGAGCGGCTGACCACCGAGCTCTGGACCCGCTTGGTCGAGGACGAGCGCATCGACGCCGACCTCGCCGACACCGTCCTGCCGCTCGAGACCCTGATCCTGCGCCTGGGCCGCGACATCGGCCTGTCCCGCCGCGCCCTCGCCGCCGGCCTTGACCCCGACCGGGCCAAAGCCGATCGGGCCGGTCCGCAGGGAGCAGCAGGCGGCTCGGCCGCCGGGCCGACAGCCTGGGTCTTCCCGCCGCCGCCCGGGCCGCCGGAGCCGTCCGCCGCCGGACGCTATCGCTGCATCCCCGCCGCCGATCTCGGCCTCCCGGGGGACGAAGCCTACCTGGTCAACATCGACACCGGCGAGGTCTTCGACGACGACGACAACGTCGTCATGAGACTGCCCCCCGAGCCGCCTCCCGGCCGACCGGCGGCGGCCGAGCCCGGCGACACCGGCCCGCCCGCGGCCGCATCGCCGCCCGATCCGGGGCCGCCGAACCCCGAAGACCGCGGCCGCCGCCAGGCCGGCGGGGAATGGACCGCGATGCAGATCATCGCCCGCAGCCTGGGCCGGTACGGCTGACACCCCGCGTCAGCCGGCCATCGGCGCTGGCCGCGGATGGGCCGGAGCCCCCCTCCCGAAATCGCTGACACGATTTCGACCTCTCCCGCCGTCAGGCGGCCAAAATTCCTTTATTTCTGCGACTTTCCGGCCTGATCGGAGAATCCGGTCCACATATTCGGTCCACAGTTCGAACCGGCTTACGCCAGGACTAGCGATGCCATGCCGGGGCGGTGGCCGGCATGAGCGAGGCCTATCGGACTTAACGGACGGTCAGGCCGCGGAAAGCGTAACGTCGAGTTGCAACGCATCAAAGAAACAGACAACGCAGCCGGCCTCGGCCCGGTCGATCAAGCCGGCCTCGATCAGGGCTCGGATATCGCGCTCGACGGCCCTTACGTCGCGCCCGACCCGGCGAGCAACATCCCGCACCGGGAGCGGTCCCCGGCCGAGCATGGCTTGCATGAGGGCCCAGCGTTGCGGCGTAAGCACGCGGTGCAGCAGATCGAATGAAGCGAAGTCGATCCGTGCGCCTTGCACCCGGCCCTGGAATGCGTCGGCAAGACGCGCCTTGGTTTCCTCGATTGAAGCTACGCCGATCGTGACAGTGGTGAAGGCGGTTTTCCCATCCAAGCGGTGACGTTGGTCCTGGTAATATATCAGGCGGCGGAACCGTCGTCGCGTCACTCGCCGGTCGGCTTCACAATTGGATTTTACGCGGAAAGCCGGCGCGGGACGAAAAAGCACTGCGACACGTTCACTTTCGAGCCTGAGCGCGCGTCGCAGCCCTCGGCTGCCTGGAGCCAGCGGCTCTTGCAGATTATGGCCGGGCCGACGAACAGCAGCCGGCCAGGGATGCGGCGTGATCGACAGGCAGGGAAGCGCCTGACCAGCGTCCCAATGATGACGATGCCCCGCCGCTGCCCGGCGACAGGCCGGCGCTGGCGCTCGCGACTTGTCCGCGCGGTGCGTCCCTGCGCGGTCAACACTGCCACTCAAGCTGCCTTGTGGTACATTGAGCGGAAGTTAGTCAGTTACCTGGATTTCAATCATGAATTTTTGGATTGCACGCGCTATGGGCGGTGCTGTTGTTGCCGCTGCGGCCTGCCTCGCTCTGGCGACCCTTCCCGCTCGCGCCGCCGGGCAGATCATTCGGAAAGGCTGCCTTGCGGAAGTCAAAGTCTCTGACCTACGCGATGAAAGCATCGATCGATATGTGTTTCTGTTTGCAACATTAACGAAATGAAAGCCGCACCGGATCGCGCGGCAACCAAGATCATTTGCAAATCGATTCGATCAGCCTCATCGGTAAATAATCCTCGGGAAAATACTATGTTTCGCTACTGTGTCCTCGATGCCGGCCTCGGCGAAAGGGATCGGCTTGGAAACCGGGGCCGCTTCCGACCCGGTTTTCGCAACCGGACGGCCACCGAGATCCATCAACCCCGCCTCGCGCTGCGCTGCCATCAGCTCGCCGATTTGTCGCTCGGCCCCCGTCCGGATCTCGGCCGGATCGGCTTCCACCTGCCGGTTGCGCTGCCAGAAACCAGACCCGGAATGACCTAGTATCTAGGCAACGAATATGGAGCGAATTGAATGAGCACGAAGCTGGCGATCATCGCCGCGGCGGTCGTCGCTGGCGTAGTCGCGGGCGTCGTCGGCGCCGCCGTCTATATCGGCGGCTCTAGCTGGCTCGCGAGCCGTGAGGCGGCCCAGGAGAAGGCGCGGCAAGCGGCGCTCTACGAAGCGACGCATTGCACATACAATCCGACGAACCGGACGCAGGCCGACGACTGCTTTAGCTCGGCGGCGAGGTTCATCACTCACGGGACCGAGACAGGCATCAAGCTCGCCGAATTCCAGCTACAGTGGGGATTGCGCTACCGCGGCGAGACCACCTGGAAGCCCGAACAGATCGGCAGGCTTAGCGTCGCGATCGCAAAGGCAAAGTATCCGAGCATCCGGATTGATTCTTTCGACCCGGTCCGCTTGGCCGTCCGTTGGACGATGACGAAGACCGCGACCGACGAAACTTGCACGACCAAGCCGACATCCGAGGCCCAGGCCCTGGCCTGCTTTGCGGCGGCACGCCAGCTTGCCGATACCGCGAAGGCCGATCCCGCGCCGATTGCGCGGGAACGGACAGCGTCCGCCCGCGCCAAGCTCGATTTTGCGACCGGCTTCGGCCGTCCGGCATCTGCGCTCGGGCTGCCGGACGACTTCCTAGTTCGTCTAGTCGGTGATCTCAACCAGATCGAAACGGGCCGGCGCTAATGCAGCAGCCGGTACGGCGGGAGACGGGCGGTGACGTAGGAGTGGGTGCTGTTGGCGCAGCACCCACCCATTTGATCGCTTATGGCATCACTCCATGCCGCCCACGCTGCGCCGCGCCCGGGATGGCAGAGTGAGTTCGCCGGTATCAGAGCCCTTTTTGAAATAGGCTGGCGTGAGTCGGCTGGCGGTGGTTTCGAGAACCGGAGCGCAGCGGACGTTATAGTCCGTGAGCACCGGAAGCTTCGAGTCCGCCGTCAGACGGCCGCGCCTGGTGCATTTCCAAAAGGCTCTAGATCCACCCGCCGTCCACCACATACATCTGGCTGGTGCACATGCGGGCGTCGTCCGAAGCGAGGAAGGCGACCATGCGGGCGATGTCGTCCGGCTCGACGAAGCCCTTGATGCATTGCGACGCCATGATCCGCTCGACATATTCCGGCGTGTACCACAGCTTCACCTGCCGCTCGGTCCGGACCGCGCCGGGCAGCACGCAGTTGACCCGGATGCCCTCGGCCCCGAGGTCGCGCGCCAGGCTGCGGGTCAGCCCCTCGATCGCCGCCTTGGCCGTGGTGTAGGCCGGCATGCCGCCCATCCCGGCGCGCCAGGAGATCGAGCCGAAATTGATCACCGAGCCGCCGCCGGCGTCGCGCATCCCGGGCCGCACCGCCTGGGCCATGAAGAACTGGTGCTTCAGGTTCACCGCCAGCCGGTCGTCCCAGTACTCCGGCGTCACCTCGTCGATGCTGTGGCGCTGGTCGTGGCCGGCGTTGTTCACCAGCACCCGGATCGGGCCGACCGCCGCCTCCGCCGCCCGCACCATGGCGCGCAGCGCGTCGATGTCGCGCAGGTCGCAGGGCAGGAAGGCCGGGGCCGGCAGCCCCTCGCCCGCCAGGCGCTCGATCAGGGCCTGCGACGACTCCGCATCGATGTCGCAGAACACGACCCGGCTGTTCTGGCGCACGAAATGCTCGACCAGGGCGGCGCCGATGCCGGAGCCGCCGCCGGTGATCAGCACGGCCCGGTTCTGCAGGCTGGGATAGAGGGTGATATCGGTCATGATGCGCCCGAATGAGAAGGGGAGAATCAGGTCAGTCGCGGACCAGCGTCAGCCGGCGTTCGAACAGCTCCAGCACCTCGGCCAGGGTGCGGCCGCGGCGAAGCCGGTGCTTGCCCTCGTAGACGCAGTATTCCGTGCCCTGCGTGCCCATCACCTTGGCGATGCCGTAGAGCGGCCGGTCCTGGCTGTGGCGGAACACGCTGAACACGGCGATGCCGACGCCGTGGTCGATCGCGTAGTCGCGCCATTCGCCGGCGGCGACGCGGTCGAAATAGAGGCTGAGGAGCTGGCCGAGCTCGCCGCGGTTGAAATAGACGCGCCCGCGGCGGCGCCGTATCTGCGAGAGATCGAGAACCTGCGACATGCGCCGGACGAGAAGCCTCGACACAGTTGAGTCGGTCTGCCGAGTGTCGGCCGAATCCGGTCGCGCGTCCAGCCGCCGCGCGTTGCTGTTGATAGGTCCGATCGTTTCTCTTTTGCCTCTCCCGCGTGGCGGGAGAGGTCGGGCTCGCGTAGCGAGACCGGGTGAGGGCTGGCACTGACCTCGACAAACTCCCTCACCCGGAGCCGCTTCGCGTCTCCGACCTCTCCCGCAAGCGGGAGAGGCAATGCGTAAGATGAATGCCGGTTCGGGTTGACTGCCCTGATATCGCCACACCGTTGCATTGTCTTCCCGGAACCAATCGTCTACGTAAGGCGGCTCGGCCGCGACGCCCGGCCGAGGCGGCGCCCTGTTCGGAACCTGGTGATGAGCGATATCTTCCGCGAAGTCGACGAAGCCCTGCGCGAGGATCGCGTCAAGGCGATCTGGAACCGCTACGGCAGGCTGATCATCGCCGGCGCGGTCGCGATCGTCCTCGGCACCGCCGCCTTCGTCGGCTGGCGCAGCTACAGCCAGAGCCAGGCGCAGTCGCAGACCCGGGCCTTGGTCGACGCCCAGCAGCAGGCCGCCGCCGACCCGCAGAACGCCGCCTCGATCTACGCCGCCGTCGCCGCCGACAGCAGCGCCGACCGGGCGGCGCTGGCCCGCCTCTTGGAGGCCCGCGCCGATCTCGACGCCGGCAAGCGCGACGAGGCCGGCAAGATCTATGAGCAGATCGTGGGCAACAGCGGCGTCAACCCGGTGGTGCGCGACCTGGCCCGCCTCTATGCGGTGACGGCCCGGCTCGACGACGGCGACCCCGCGGCGCTGAATGACGAGCTGGCGCCCCTGGCCGCCGACGGCTCGCCCTGGCGCGCCTCGGCGCGCGAGCTGCAGGGCCTCCTGGCCCTGCGCCAGGGCGACAAGGCCAAGGCCCGCGAGCTCTTCGAGGCGCTGGCGAAGGACCCGGCCTCGCCCCCCGGCGTGCGCAGCCGGGCCGACCAGCTCCTCGCCATTTCGAGCAATTGAGGGATCACGCCATGCGGCGACGCCACCTGCCGACCCGGGTCTCCATCGTTGCGCTCGCCGGGTTGCTCGGCGCCTGCGGCTGGTTCAAGGACGAGAAGACCCCGCTGCCGGGCGAACGCATCCCGGTGATCAGCCGCACCCAGGATCTGCAGCCCGCGGCCGATGCCGGGCAGCCCAGCGTGCTGCCCGGGATACGCAGCAACCCCGACTGGCGCAACCCGGGCGGCGCGGTCAACCACGTCAACGGCAATCTGGCGCTGAAGATCCCGTTCCAACGGGTGTGGAGCACCAGCATCGGCACCGGCGACAGCAGCACGACCGCGCTGCTGAGCAGCCCGGTGGTCGCCGAGGGCAAGGTCTACGTCACCGACGCCGCCGGGCGGCTAAACTCGATCGACGCCGGCACCGGCCGGTCGAACTGGCGGGTGCGGGTGGCGGATCCGGAGCAGGACAGCGTGCCGATCGGCGGCGGCGCCGCCTATGCCGACGGGGTGGTCTACGCCACCACCGGCTTCGGCGAGGCGGTGGCGGTCGACCCGAACAACGGCGGCCTGATCTGGCGCAGCAAGCTGGCCGGGCCGGTGCGCAGCGCGCCGACCGTGACCCAGGGCCGCCTGATCGCCATCACCATCGACAACCAGACCGAGGTGCTGGACGCCAAGACCGGCACCGAGGTGTGGAACCACGCCGGCATCACCGAATCCTCCGCCCTGCTCGGCGGCGGCAGCGCCGCGGTCGACGCCGGCGTGGTGGTGGTGCCCTATTCCTCGGGCGAGCTGTACGGGCTGCGGATCGAGAACGGCCGGCCGGTGTGGTCGGCCAATGTCGGCGGCGGCGCCGCCCGCGCCGCGGGCGCGCTGGCCGGCCTCGCCGACATCACCGCCCCGCCGGCGGTCGACGGCGACCTGGTGGTCGCGGTCAGCCACGGCAACCAGGCGGTCGGCATCGACATGCGCTCGGGCGTCGCGGTCTGGGAGCAGCCGATCAGCGGCACGCAGATGCCCTGGGTGGCCGGCGACACCATCTATCTCGTCACCACCGACGGCGTGGTCGTGGCGCTGGCCCGCAACACCGGCAAGGTGCGCTGGACCCGCGAGCTGGAACGCTGGACCGACCCCGAGGACAAGGAAGGCCCGATCACCTGGACCGGCCCGGTCCTGGCCGGCGACACGCTGCTGCTGGCCAGCTCGACCGGCCAGGGCGTGCTGATCTCGCCCAGGACCGGCGAGGTCACCGGCCATTTCGAGACCGACCCGACGCGGATCACCCCGGTTGTCGCCGACGGGACCCTGTATATTCTCAGCACGGGCGGCACGCTGACCGCCTATCGCTGAGCAGATCGAGCGCATGTCCTTCACCCTCGCCATCATCGGCCGGCCGAATGTCGGCAAGTCGACGCTGTTCAACCGGCTGGTGGGCAAGCGCTCGGCGCTGGTCGACGACACGCCGGGGGTGACGCGCGACCGCCGGATCGGCGAGGGCAAGCTGGCCGATCTGCGCTTCCGCGTGATCGATACGGCCGGCCTGGAGGAGGCGTTCGACGACAGCCTCGAAGCGCGGATGCGGCAGCAGACCGAGATCGCGCTGCGCGAGTCCGACGTCGCGCTGATGCTGATCGACGCCCGCGCCGGGGTGACGCCGCTGGACAAGCATTTCGCGCAATGGCTGCGGCGGCAGGGCCGGCAGGTGCTGCTGCTGGCCAACAAATGCGAGGGCCGTGCCGCTGAGGCCGGAATGCACGAGGCCTGGTCGCTGGGGCTGGGCGAGCCGATCGGCATCTCCGCCGCGCATGGCGAGGGGCTGGCCGACCTGGCCGAGGCGCTGCGGCCGCTGATGCCAGCCGAGGACGGCGGCGCGGCCGAAGCGGACGGCGAGGACGACGCCATGCCGGAGGAGGAAGGCGACGGCGACACGGTCGACCCGGAGCGCGACCTGACGCGGCCGATCCGCCTCGCCATCGTCGGCCGGCCGAATGTCGGCAAATCGACCCTGATGAACGCGCTGCTGCGCGAGGAGCGGGTGCTGACCGGCCCCGAGGCCGGCATCACCCGCGACGCCATCGGCGTCGACTGGACCTGGCGCGGCCAGGCGATCCATCTGGTCGACACCGCCGGGCTGCGGCGCAAGGCCCGGATCGACAGGCATGACGACCGGGTCGAGTTCATGTCGGTGGGCGAGACGCTGGAGACGATCCGGCTGGCCCATGTCTGCGTGCTGCTGCTGGATGCCGCGGCGATCCTGGACAAGCAGGATCTGACCATCGCCCGGCATGTGATCGAGGAAGGCCGCGCCCTGGTGATCGCGGTCAACAAATGGGACGCGGTCGAGGACCATGCCGCGGCGCTGCAGCAGTTGCGCGACCGGATGCAGACCTCCCTGCCCCAGGTCCGCGGCGTGCCGACCGTCACCATCTCCGCCCTGCGCGGCCAGAAGCTGGACAAGCTGATGGACGCGGTGCTGGACATCCACAAGGTGTGGAACCGCCGGGTGCGCACCGGGCCGCTGAACCGCTGGCTACCGGCGATGCTGGAGGCGCATCCGCCGCCACTGGTGCGCGGCCGCCGCCTGAAGATCCGCTACATCACCCAGGTCAAGGCCCGGCCACCGACCTTCGCCCTGTTCGTCTCCCAGGCCGAGGAGTTCCCGGAGAGCTATCTGCGCTATCTGGTGAACGGGCTGCGCGAGAGCTTCGGCCTCACCGGCGTGCCGATCCGGATGGTGCTGCGCCAGCCCAAGAACCCCTACGCCGACAAGAGCTGACCGCCTCCGCGTTTTTGCCCGACGATTGCAATCGGGCCGCGGCGGGGCCAGAGTCCGATCCCTTTTGGGAGGAGATCGGATGATTCACGAGCTGCGCGTCTACCACTGCGCCCCGGGCAAGCTGCCGGCGCTGCTGAACCGCTTCGAGACCATCACCCTGAAGATCTGGGACCGATTCGGCATCCGCCAGGCCGGCTTCTGGACGGTTGAGATCGGCGAGAGCAACCAGGCCCTGTATTATCTGCTGGAATGGGAGTCGCTGGCCGAGCGGGAGCAGAAATGGGCCGCCTTCCAGGCCGATCCGGAATGGCAGGAGAAGCGCGCCGGGACCGAGCGCGACGGCCCGATCGTGGCCCGCGTCACCAACGCCATCCTGAAGCCGACCGCCTTCTCCAAGGTCAGGTAGCCGGCCGATGACCTCGCCCGATCGGGAGCATTGGGCCCGCGTCGCCCGGGACTGGACGGCCTGGGCGCGGCGGCCGGGCCACGACGCCTTCTGGGCCTATCGCGAGGCGCTGGTCGCCTATATCGGCCGCGGTTCGGGCGAGGCGCTGGATCTGGGCTGCGGCGAGGGCCGCGTGTCGCGCGAGCTGAAGGCGCTGGGCTACCGCGTCACCGCCGCCGACGCGGTGGCCGAGCTGGTGGAGATCGCGGCCGAGGCGGAGTCGGCGCATGACTATGCCGTGGCCAGCGCCGCCGCCCTGCCCTTCGCCGACGGCCGCTTCGACCTGGTCGTCGCCTACAACATGCTGATGGATGTCGACGACGTGCCGGCGGCGGTGCGTGAGATTCGCCGCGTGCTGCGGCTGGGCGGCACGCTGATGGTGTCGCTGGTTCATCCGTTCCGCGACCGCGGCCGCTTCGCCGGGCCGGAGCCGGACGCACCCTTCGTCTTCGAAGGCAGCTATTACGGCCGGGTGCGCTTCGAGGGCAGCGAGGAGCGCGACGGGCTGCGCATGGACTTCGCCGGCTGGTCGCAGCCGCTCGAGGCCTATGCCGCGGCGCTGGAGGCCGCCGGCCTCGCCATCACCTCGATCCGCGAGCCGCAGCCGGACCATCCGGACGGCAGCGCCCTGCTGCAGCAATGGACGCGGCTGCCGCTGTTCCTGTGGTTGAAGGCCCGGCCGCTCGCCTAGGACAGGATCTTCCCCGGGTTGAGGATGCCCTTCGGATCCAGCGCCGCCTTCACCGCCGCCATCGCCGCCCGCCGCGCCGGGTCGCCGTAACGGCGGAAAGCGTCCTGCTTCTCCAGCCCGATGCCGTGCTCGGCGGAGAAGGAGCCGCCGGCCTCGGCCAACCCGTCATAGAGGATCGCCTCGATCCGCGGCCCGGATCCGTCCGGCCGGTCCCCGACCATGACGTGCAGGTTGCCGTCGGCGAGATGGCCGAAGACATAGACCCGCATCGCCGGAGAGAAGGCCGCTGCCAGGTCCGACCGGATCCGCGCCACATAGCCGGGCAGTGCCGACAGGGGCACCGAAATGTCGAAGGTCTTGGCGTCCGGGCAGGCGCGGCCGATCGCGTCGGAATCGTCGCGGATGCGCCAGAACAGCTCGCGCTGCCGCTCGTTCTGCGCCAGGGCGGCGCCGGTGACCGCCCCCTCCTGCCACAGCGCCCCGATCTCGGCCTCCATCGCCGCGGCGATGTCGATGTCGGGGTCCTGCTCGGCCTCGGTCAGGAGATAGACCGGCGCCGGGTCGAGGCCGAAGCCGGACAGCGCCAGGCCATGCTCCTGCGCCACCGTCTCGGCATAGGCATGCCACATGATCTCCAGCGCGCGCAGCCGGCCGGGGAAGCGGTCGCGCAGCCGCCCGGCCACGGTCAGCGCCGCCTCGGCCGAGGCACAGGCGACCAGCGCCGTCGCCGCCGGCGGCACCAGCCGCTCCAGCCGGATCACGGCGCGGGTGACGATGCCGAGCGTGCCCTCCGACCCGGCGATCAGATCCTTGAGGTCGTAGCCGGTGTTGTTCTTCAGCACCCGCACCAGGTCGGAGACCACGGCGCCGTCGGCGCGCAGGAATTCGAGGCCGAGCACGCGGTGGCGCATGGTGCCGCGGCGGAACGCCTCGATCCCGCCGGCATTGGTCGCGATCATCCCGCCGATGGTGGCGGAGCCGCGGGCGGCGAGATCGATGCCGGGGGTCAAGCCATGCTCCGCCGCCGCCTCCTGCAGGCGCTGCAGGTTCACCCCGGCCTCGACCACGGCGAGGCGGGCGGCGGTGTCGATCTCGACGATCCGGTCGAGCCGGCGGGTGCTGAGCACGATCTGCCCGGGCCGCGAGGCGCCGCCGCCGACCAGGCCGGTGCGGCCCCCATGGGGCACGACGGAGACGCCGGCCTCATGGCACAGCGCCAGCACCGCCGCCGCCTCTTCGATGCTGCGAGGCGAGGCCTGCACGCCGGCCGCCAGGTTGTCCGGATGGTAGCCGGGATCGGTGCCCGCCAAGGCCTCGCCCTGCATCAACCCGCCCGGACCGAGCAGCGCGTCGAGGCGGGCGAGGAAGGCGGTGTCGAGGGCGGTGGTCATGGCATCCCCGGTCGGTGACGGCCGAGAATGGCGGGGCCGGCCGCATGGATCAAGGCCGGGCCGGAGATAACGGCACAAGCCCCCTCCCCCTACCCCCTCCCGCAGGGGGAGGGGGAGAGTGAAAAGGGAACGACCCTTATTATCCTCCCCCTCCCCTCGCGGGAGGGGGTTAGGGGGAGGGGGTTGTCGATGCCTGAAGCCGGCTCAAGCCGCCTTGCGGGCGGCGACGAAGACCGACTCGTCGGCACCCAGCGGCACCGGCTCCGGCCGCTGGCAGACGCTTTCGATCACCACGTGCCGGCCCTCGGCCGAGGAGCGGCCGAACGCCTCCATCACCTCCAGCGCGTGCAGCGCCAGCTCGCCCGAGGCGCGGTGCGGCCGGCCCTCACGGATCGCCACCGCCATGTCGAGCGCGCCGATGATGCGGTAGTCGGCCACCGACCGGCCGTCCTTCAGCGGCCGGTTCGGCGTGCCGAAGGGGTGGGCCGAAATGTCGACATCCTGCCAGTCGCCGCCCTGGGCGGTGACCTGCGGCGCGCCGCCGAAGAAGTTCGGGTCCGGCACCAGCAGCGAGCCCTCGGTGCCGTAGATCTCGAACGGGATGCGCTTGTTCTTCCACACGTCCCAGGAGGCGGTCAGCGAGATGTTGGCGCCGCTCTCGAACTCCAGCACGCCATTGACCGTGGTCGGCACCTCGACCTGGATGATCTGGCCGTTCAGCGGCTCGCTGGTGACCTTGCGGGTCGGATAGCCCTTGGTCGCGACTGCCGCCACCCGCCTGACCGGCCCGAGCAGGTTGATCAGCTGGGTGACGTAGTACGGGCCGATGTCGAGGATCGGGCCGCCGCCCGGCTTGAAGAAGAACTCGGGGTTCGGGTGCCAGCTCTCCATGCCGCGCGAGATCACCGCCGCGGCGCCGCCGACCACCTGGCCGATGCGGCCCTCGTCGATCAGCCGCCGGCAGGCCTGGTGGGCGCCGCCGAGGAAGGTGTCGGGGGCGCAGCCGACGCGGATTCCGGCCTTCGCCGCCGCCTCGGCCAGGGCACGGGCATCGACCAGCGTCGCCGCCAGCGGCTTCTCGGAATAGACATGCTTGCCGGCGGCGACGATCTGCAGCCCGACCGCGGCATGGGCCAGCGGCACGGTCAGGTTGATGACGATCTCGATCTCCGGGTCGGCCAGCAGTTCGTCGACCGAGAGCGCCTTCACGCCGTATTGCTGGGCCTTGGCTTCGGCGGCCTCGCGGCGCAGGTCGGCGCAGGCCTTGACGCGCACCAGGCTGGAGCCGGCGGCGCCGCGGAAATAGGCATCGCTGATGTTGCCGCAGCCGATGATGCCGAGGGTGACGGGGGTCATGGGTCGTGTCTCCGGGGGTGGTGCGGTCGGATCGGCCGGCCCGCCCCCTCACCCCTTCCCTCACCTGTCATTGCCGGGCTTGACCCGGCAATCCAGAAGGTGTCGACGCCCTCTGGATGCCCGGGTCAAGCCCGGGCATGACAGTGAATGGATGGGGTGGGTGGCTCCGGCCGATGGTCTCCAGGACGATCAGGCCGGCAGGCCCTTGAGGAAGTCGAAGCTGGCCTTGGCGAAGGCGTCGGGGTGCTTGGGGTTGTCGTGCTCGACCACCATCCACTCGGCCCCCGCCGCCCGGCATTCGCGCCACAGCCGCGGCCAGTCGAGCGTGCCGGTGCCGACATCGGTCCAGCCGTCCTCGTCGGTCTTCTGGCCGGCCGGGGCGATGTCCTTGACATGGGCCGAGGTCACCCGCGCCTTCTCTTTCGCCAGCCAGTCGGACGGGTTGGCGCCGCCGCGCGCCAGCCAGGCGACGTCGACCTGCCAGGTCAGCGGATGGCCGTCGGCGCCGTCGAAGAAATGCGCCAGCGCCGGGCGACCGTCCTCCATCGCCTCCAGCTCCCAATGATGGTTGTGGTAGCCGAGCTTGATGCCGCGGTCGGCGAGACGGGCGGCGAACTCGCCGAGCTCCTGCCCCGCGCGGCGCCAGTGCTCACCGCCGCCCTTGCGCTCCTCCGTCGGCAGCGCCGGCATGAACAGCTGGGTGATGCCGACCGTCTTCGCGCCTTCGACCACCCAGTCCAGCCGCTCGCGCAGCGCCGGCAGGCCGATATGGCCGGAGGAGGCGGTCAGGCCGCGGACATCGAGCTTCCGGCGGGTGCCGGCGGCATCGTCGAAATGCGACTGGATCGTCTCGACATGCCGGTAGCCGGCGGCGGCCACGGCGTCGAGCTGCTTGTCGAGATCGCCGTAGTTGCGGAGACTGTAGAGCTGGATGGAGATCACATCCGGAGTGGACATCGCTTCCTCTTGGTTTGACCCCGGCGTCACAGCCGGCGTTCGGTCTCAGTGCTGAACAGGGAGGCCTTGGACAGGTCGAGCGCCAGGCGCGCCCCGCCCGACAGGGCCCGCGCCCGCTGCGGCGGCAGGCGGACGGAGACGCGCTTGCCGGCCAGGTTGAACCAGGCCAGCGTGTCGGCACCCATCGGCTCGGTGAAGATCAGGGGCGCCTCGACCGGGACGCCCGGCGCGCCGTCATCGGCCAGGCCGATATCCTCCGGCCGGAAGCCGAGCACGATCTCGTCCCCCGCCGCCGGCTCGGACAGGAAGGGATAGGCCCCGAGCGGCAGGTCGTGGCCGTCGATCCGGGCGGCCATGCCGTCGGACTGGACCACCGTGCCCGGCAGGAAGTTCATCGCCGGGGAGCCGACGAAGCCGGCCACGAACAGGGACGCCGGCTTCTCGTAGAGCGTCTGCGGGTCGGCATACTGCTCGACCTGCCCACCCTTCATCACCGCGATCCGGGTCGCCAGCGTCATCGCCTCGACCTGGTCGTGGGTCACGTAGATGATGGTGGTGCCGAGCTCCTGGTGCAGGCGCTTGATCTCGACCCGCATCTCGGTGCGCAGCTTGGCGTCGAGATTGGACAGCGGCTCGTCGAACAGGAACACCTTGGCGTCGCGCACCAGCGCCCGGCCGATCGCCACACGCTGGCGCTGCCCGCCCGAGAGCTGGGCCGGCTTGCGGTCCAGGAGCTCGCGGATCTGCAGCAGGTCGGCGGCCCAGGCGACGCGCTTCTCCACCTCCTCCTTCGGCACGCGGTTGACGCGCAGCCCGAAGGACAGGTTCTTGCGCACCGTCATGGTCGGATAGAGCGCATAGGACTGGAACACCATGGCCAGGCCGCGGGCGCTCGGCTCCGCCTCGGTGACGTCGACGCCGCCGATCACGATCTCGCCGGAATCGACGTCGTCGAGGCCAGCGATGGCGTTCAGCAGGGTGGACTTGCCGCAGCCGGAGGGGCCGAGCAGCACGGTGAAGGCGCCGGGATCGACCTCGATGTCGATCTCACGCAGCACGTGCAGCGGGCCGTAGGACTTGTTCAGGCGGCGGATCGAGATGCCGGAGGACATGCGCTTACCCCTTCACGGCGCCCGAGGCGATGCCGCGGACGAAATACCGGCCGGAGAGGAAATAGACGAGCAGCGGCGGGATCGCGGTCAGCAGCGTCGCCGCCATGTCGACGTTGTATTCGACCTCTCCGGTCGTGGTGTTGACGATGTTGTTGAGCTGGACCGTCATCGGCAGGTTCTCGCGGCCGGCGAAGATCAGCCCGAGCAGATAGTCGTTCCAGATGCCGGTGACCTGCAGGATCAAGGCGACCATGAGGATGTTCAGCGACATCGGCAGCATGATCTGCAGGAAGATCCGGAAGAAGCCGGCGCCGTCGACCCGCGCGGCCTTGACCAGCTCCTCCGGCAGGCCGGCGTAGAAGTTGCGGAAGATTAGCGTCAGCACCGGCAGGCCGAAGACGATGTGGATCAGCACGATCCCCGGCAGCGTGCCGTAGAGCGACAGGGTCGAGAACACCTTCACCAGGGGATAGAGGATCACCTGATAGGGAATGAAGGCGCCCAGCATCAGCAGGGTCAGGATCAGGTTGGCGCCGCGGAAGCGCCATTGCGCCAGGGCGTAGCCGTTCAAGGCGCTGAACAGGATCGACAGGATCACGCTCGGCACCAGGATCTTGATCGAGTTCCAGAAGCCGACATGCAGCCCGTCGCAGAACAGGCCGGTGCAGGCCGAGAACCAGGCCTTGTCCCAGGCCTCCAGCGTCGGCGCCGCCGGCAGGGCGAAGAGCGAGCCCTGGCGGATCTCGTCCATCGGCTTCAGCGAGGTGTTGAAGGCGATCAGCAGCGGGATGGCGAAGAACAGCGCCGAGACCAGGAGGAAGGCGTAGAGCCCGAGGCGCCCGGCGGTGCCATGGCTCGGCGCGCGACGGCGCGCGGCGCGCGGGAGGGCGACGGCGACGGCGTCGGTCATCGGTTCCTCCGCCCGAGTTCGATGTAGAGATAGGGGGCGAGCGCCGCCAGCACCGCCGCCAGCATCACCACCGCGCCGGCCGAGGCTAGGCCGACATTGGCGCGCTCGAAGGTCAGGTCGACCACGAATTTGGCCGGCAGGTCGGTGGCGTTGCCGGGGCCGCCCTTGGTCATGGCGACGACCAGGTCGTAGCTCTTCACCACCGCGATCGCGAGCAGGACGACGCAGGTGACGATCAGCGGCCGCAGCATCGGCAGCACGATCGAGAGATAGGTGCGCCAGCGCGGGATGCCCTCGACCCGGGCGGCACGCCAGATCTCGTGGTCGACGCCGCGCAGCCCGGCCAGCATGATCGCCATGATCAGGCCGGAAGAATGCCAGACCGCGGCGATGACGAGCGTGTAGATCGCCCTATCGCGATCGACGATCCAGTCGAAGGTGAAGCTCTCCCAGCCCAGGCCGCGCACGAAGTCCTGCAACCCCATGGTCGGGTTGAGGAACCACTGCCAGGCCAGGCCGGTGACGATGAAGGACATCGACAGCGGGTACAGGAAGACGGTGCGGAACACGCCTTCGAACCGCACCTTCTGGTCGATCAGGATCGCCAGCAGCGTGCCGAAGATCAGCGCCGCGACGATGAACAGCCCGCCGAAGACGAACATGTTGCTGAAGGCGGTGTGCCAGCGGGCGGTCCCGAACAGGCGCACATACTGCCCGATGCCGGCGAAGCTGTAGTTCGGCACCAGGCCGGATCGGGTGAAGGAGATGTAGATCGTCCACAGGATCGCGCCGTAGAAGCACACCGCCATGATCAGGACGGTGGGCGCGATCACGGCCTTGGCCGCCGGGTAGCGGATGCGGAGCGCGGACATGGTCCCTCCCGGATGGCTCCCGGCGGCGGGCCGCCGGGAGCGGTGGGGATCAGAGATCGGCGTTGGCGACGATGTCGGCGAACTGCTTGGCCGCGTCCGCCGCCGTCATTTCCGGCGTGGTCCAGAACTGGGCGACCAGATCGTTGATCTGGCCTTCGACGTCGTTGTTGAAGCCCAGCGCGGTGTTCGGGATCTGGTTGTTGACGTCCGCCAGCACCTTCTGGCCGGCCTGGGCGCAGGGGTCGAGCGTGCCGACATCGGCGTCGAGCCGCGCCGGCAGCGCGCCCTTGAACTGATTGAACCGGACCTGCACCGCCGGGTCCATCATCACCTCGGCCAGCAGCCTCTGCGCCTTGACCTTGGCCTCGTCCTGCAGCTTCGGGAAGACGAAGACGTCGACGGTCAGGATGTAGGCGTCCTGAGCGCCCGGGGCCAGGACGCAGCCGAACTCCTTGCCCGGGGCCAGCCCGGCGGCCACGAACTCGCCCTTGGCCCAGTCGCCCATGATCTGCATCGCCGCCTTGTTGCTGGCGACCAGCATGGTGGTGTCGTTCCACTTCCGGCCGGCATGGCCCTCATCGACATAGCCCTGGAGGCGGCGCAGCGTCTCGAACGCCTTCACCGTGCCGGGGCCGCCCGCGAGCTCGGCATCGTGATCGACATAGATCTTGCGGTAGGCGTCCTTGCCGGCGGTGCCGGCCAGGATGACGCCGAACAGCAGCCCTTCCTGCCACGGCTCGCCGCCCAGGCCGAAGGGGATATAGCCCTTGGCCTTGATCTTGTCGGCCACGGCGAAGAACTCGTCCCAGGTCTTGGGCGGCTCGGCCCCGACCTCGGAGAAGATCTTGGTCGAGTACCACAGCCAGTTGTTGCCGTGGATGTTGGTCGGCACCGCGACGATGTGGCCGTCATAGGTGTTGTTCTTGACGATCAGCGGCGGCAGCACCTTCTCCCAGTTGCCCGCCGCGGCGAGGTCGTCGAGATCCGTCAGGATCCCCTCCTCCGCCAGCTTGCGCACGGCGACGCCGGCGTTCCACTGCGCGGCCGAGGGCGGGTCGCCGCCGGCGATCCGGTTCATGGCCGAGGCGCGCGCCGCCTGGCCGCTGACCACGGCGCTATCGATCCAGGTGCCACCGCGCTTCTTGAACTCCTCGGCGAAGACGTTGATCGCCTTGGATTCGCTGCCGCTGGTCCACCAATGGACCACGTCGACCGTCTGCGCGGCCGCCGTTCCCACCCCCGCCACCGCTATTGCACTGCAAAACGCGGCGGATAGCAGAAGTTTCTGGGAAAAACGCATAAGATTCCTCCCTCGATTTATTCGGTCACTGGCTCAATCGAACCCGTTACCACCCGCAGAACGGGCAGCGAACATTGGAACTGCAGCACATTCCGTATTTTGACCGGATCGTACAATCGATTACATTGGGGCGTCAACCGCGGAATCGAGGAACGAATATTGTCCTCTCCCATAAATGGGCGGAACCGCACCAGGATGATCGACATCGCCCGGCTGGCCGGGGTTTCGGTGGCGACGGTCAGCCGCGCGCTCACCGGCTCGCCCCTGGTCACGCCCGAGACGCGCGAGCGGATCGAGGCGGCGGTGCGCCAGACCGGCTATGCCGTGAACCCGCTGGCGCGCGGCCTGCGGCGGCAGGAGGCGCGGCAGATCCTGGTGCTGGTGCCGGATATCGGAAACCCGTTCTTCTCCGAGGTGCTGCTGGGGATCGAGGAGGAGGCCGCGGCACGCGGCTTCAGCATGCTGGTCGGCAACACCGCCAAGGACCCGGCGCGCGAGGACCGGCATGCCGGCCAGCTGCTGACCGGCGCGGTCGACGGCCTGATCCTGCTGAATGGCCGGCTGCCGCCCCGGCTGCAGCGCGACCGCGATCATGACGGCCGGATCGTGGCGGTGTCGGAGGCGATCCCCGGCGGCCGGGTGCCGGTGGTGGGCATCGACAACGAAGGCGCGGCAGCTGCGGTCGTGGCCCATCTCGTCGGGCTCGGCCACCGCCGCATCGGCCATATCGCCGGGCCGGAGAGCAACATCCTGACGCGGCAGCGCCTGGCCGGCTACGGCGCCGGGCTGCACGCCGCCGGCCTGGCGGCGGAGCCGGCGCTGATCCGCCACGGCAACTTCACCATCCCGAGCGGCGAGGCGGCGATGGCGGCGCTGCTGGCCCTGCCCTCTCCGCCGACCGCGGTGTTCTGCAGCAATGACGAGATGGCGATCGGCGCCATCCGGGCGCTGCGCCGGAGCGGGCGCGAAGCGCCACGGGACGTGGCGGTGGCCGGGTTCGACGACATCCAGTTCGCCGGCACCTACGAGCCGCCGCTGACCACGATCCGCCAGCCGCGCCGCCGCATGGGGGCGGAGGCGATGGCGCTGCTGGGCCGCCGCGTCGCCGGCGAACCCGGCGCCGGCGGCGACGTCACCCTGCCCTTCACCCTGGTCGAGCGGCGCAGCAGCCGGCCCTGAGCGACCCGCATCGGCGCCCCTCTCCTCGGACTGCTTCGCGTCCGATATTGACGCCGCACCATTCCCGGCTTTAGCTGTTGGAACGCAATAACGTCACATACTTCGTTATTGTGGAATAAGGGGGAGGCGGGGATGACCGACATGCTGGTCAAGCTCTATGCGCTGGAGCCGCCGACGGCGTCGCGCGACGCGATGGCGGCGGCCGGGATCACCATCCGTCCCGCCATCGCACCGGAGAAGCGCGCCGTCGCGCAATGGGTGGCGGAGCGCTTCGGCGACCGCTGGGCCAGCGAGGTCGAGGTCGCCTTCGCCCATCAGCCGGTCGGCTGCCTGGTCGCGGTCAAGGACGGCGTCCTGCTGGGCTTCGCCTGCCACGACGCCACTGCCCGCGGCTTCTTCGGCCCGACCGGCGTCGATCCCGCCTCTCGCGGCCTGGGCATCGGCGAGGCCCTGCTGCGCGAGACCATGCAGGCGATGCGCCACCAGGGCTACGCCTACGCCGTCATCGGCGGCGCCGGCCCGACCGCCTTCTACGAGAAAATCGTCGGCGCGATCGCGATTCCGGGTTCCACAAGTGGTCTATACCACGGCATGATTGGCTCCAGGACGGAGTGATCCGAAGGGGCGTGGCCCGATCGCAGCGGGCTGGCCCTATCGCAGACTTGGGAGGTTCAGAGACGTGACCGCAGCACCCAGCCGTCCGCTCGCCCTCGTCCTCGGCATCCAGCGGCCGACACTGTCGGCGGAGGAGCTGGCCTTCTTCCGCGAGGCGAACCCCTACGGCCTGTTCCTCGGCCGCCGCAACATGAAGGACCCGCAGCAGGTGCGCGCCCTGTGCGCCGCGTTCCGCGAGGCGGTGGGCCGGCCGGACGCGCCGGTGCTGACCGACCAGGAGGGCGGCCGCGTCTCGCATCTCGATTCCGGCGCCTGGCCCTTGTTCCGCAGCTTCCGCAGCTTCGGCCGGCTGGCCGAGAAGGACCTGCCGGCCGCCAAGCGCGCCATCCGCCTGTCCTCCGTCGCCATGGGCCGGATGATGCGGGAATGCGGCCTGAACAGCGCCTGCTCGCCCGTCCTCGACCTGCTGCTGCCCGGCGCCGACGCGGTGATCGGCGAGCGCGCCTTCGGCGGCGATCCGGAGCTGGTGGCGGCCCTCGGCCGCGAGGTGGTGGACGGCTTCCTCGAGGTCGGGCTGATGCCGGTGATGAAGCACATCCCCGGCCACGGCCGCGCCACCGAGGACAGCCACAAGACCCGGCCGGTGGTGACGGCCGACGCCGCGACGCTGGACGCCACCGACTTCCTGCCCTTCGCCAAGCTACGCGACACGCCCTGGGCGATGGTCAGCCACGTCGTCTACAGCGCCTTCGACCCCGACCGCCCAGCTTCGGTCTCGCCGGTGATCACCCGGGAGGTGATCCGCGGCCGCCTGGGTTTCGAGGGCGTGCTGATCTCCGACTGCGTGTTCATGAATTCGCTTCAGGGCGAGGTGCATGACCGCGTCGCCCAGGTGCTGGACGGCGGCTGCGACATCGCCCTGCACTGCCATGGCGAGCTGCCGGAGATGCAGCGCGCCGCCGCCCGGGCCCGGCCGCTGAGCGACGCCGCGGTCGCCCGGCTGGAGGCAGCGGAGCGGCGCCTGGGCTCGGCCGCCGCCGACGTCACGGCGCTGCACGCCGAGGTCGAGGCGCTGCTGGCCGCGGCCTGACGATACGGACCGCCGGCGCGGGCCGGCACCCCATCAACGACAACGCATACACGAAGGCATGGAGGCCAATGTCATGAGGCAGAAGAAGTCGGCATTCCTGCTCGCGGCCGCGCTGCTGGCGGCGACGAGCGCCACCGCCCTCGCCCAGTCCACCCTGTCGATGCTGATCGAGGAGGAGACGAACTGGGTCCGCAACTTCAACCCGTTCAACCGCACCGCGTACCGGCAGAGCACGATGGATTTCATCTACGAGCCGCTGGTCGTGTTCAACAAGATGCAGGGCAACAAGCCCTATTACCGCCTGGCCACGGCGATGAGCCTGGCGGACGACCTGAAGGCGGTCACCTTCGACCTGCGCGAGAACGTGAAGTGGTCGGACGGCCAGCTCTTCACTGCCGACGACGTGGTGTTCAGCTTCGAGCTGATGAAGAAGGTCCCGGCGCTCGACTTCAACAGCATCTGGCAGGTGATCGACGGGGTCGAGAAGCTGAGCCCGACCAAGGTGCGGTTCACCTTCAAGACGCCGACCGCGCTGGGGCCGGAGAAGATCGTCGAGATGCCGATCGTGGCGCAGCACGCCTGGAAGGACGTGGCCGACCCGGTGACCTATCTCAACGAAAACCCCGTCGGCACCGGGCCGATGACCGAGATCACCCGCTTCACCCCGCAGGTCTATGAGCAGTGCCGCAACCCGAACTATTGGGACGCGGACTCGCTGAAGGTGGACTGCCTGCGCTTCCCGCAGATCGCCACCAACGACCAGGCGCTGGCCGCGGCCAAGGCTGGCGAGCTGGACTGGTTCGCCTCCTTCCTGCCGGACATCGACAAGACCTATGTCGCCGCGGACAAGGAGCATCACGGCTACTGGTTCCCGCCGGGCAGCCTGGTCGCCGTGGTGATGAATCTGGAAAGCCCCAACCCGGCCAACCGCAAGGCCTTCGACAGCGTCGAGTTCCGCCGCGCCGTCAGCATGGCGATGGACCGCGACGCCATGGTCAACGTCGCCGGCTACGGCTACCCGACGCTGAACGACGACCCCGGCACCTTCGGCAAGCGGTTCGAGAGCTGGGCCGACCCCAAGGTGCGCGAGACATACGGCAAGTATACCCAGTACGACCTGGAGGCGGCCAAGGCGCTGCTGGACCAGGCCGGGTTCAAGGACAAGGACGGTGACGGCTTCCGCGACACGCCGGACGGCGAGAAGCTGTCCTTCGACCTGATCGTCCCGAACGGCTGGACCGACTGGATCAGCACCTCGCAGATCGCGATCGAGGGGCTGAATCAGATCGGCATCGACGTCAAGCTGGCGACGCCGGACGGCGCGGCCTGGCGTCAGAGCCTTTTGGACGGCAAGTTCGACATGGCGCTGAACTCCTGGTACGTCGGCGCCACGCCCTATTACCAGCTGGATGACGCCTTCCACTCCCGCAACAAAGGCAAGACCCGGTTCACGGCGCAGCGCTTCTTCGACCCGAAGCTGGACGAGCTGCTCGACGCCTATACCCAGACCACCGACGACGCCAAGCGCAAGGCGCTGCTGGACCAGGCGCAGATGCTGCTAGCGGAGAAGATGCCGGTCGTCGTGATCTACAACAACCCGCTCTGGTACGAGTACAACACCAAGCGGTTCACCGGCTGGGCCACCGCCGACAACCCCTTCGTCAGCCCGCAGAACTACGACCCCAACCACGACCGGCTGCTGCACCTGCTGGCGCTGCGGCCGGTGCAGTAGGCGGAGCATTCTCTCCTGCCGCGGCCCGTCCCCCTCACCCTCCCGCCGCCTTCGGCGTCGGGCCCCTCCCTCTCCCCGAGGAGAGGGAAAGGGGAACGTCATCCTTCACCTCTCCTCGGGGAGAGGTCGAAATCGCGCCAGCGATTTCGGGTGAGGGGGTGGCTCCGACCCATCCAAATAAGCCGAGAAGCCGGGGCATGATATGGCCTTCGTCGCCCGACGACTGATCTTCTACCTGGTCGCCTTCCTGGTGGCCGCGAGCATCAACTTCCTGATCCCGCGGCTGATGCCGGGCGACCCGATCGACATCATGTTCTCGCAGTCCGGCACCCGGCTGTCGGTCGAGAATCTGGCGGCGCTGAAGGCCACCTTCGGCTTCGTCGACGGGCCGCTGTGGCAGCAGTACCTGGCCTATCTCGGCAGCATCTTCACCGGCGACCTCGGCATGTCGGTGAAGTATTTCCCGACACCCGTATCCGACGTGCTGGGCCGCGCCCTGGTCTGGACCCTGGTGCTGATGGGCGGGGCGACGGTGCTGAGCTTCGCGCTCGGCACGCTGCTCGGCATCATCGCCGCCTGGCGCCGCGGCAGCCGCTTCGACGTCACCGTCTCGACCACCGCCATCGTCTCGATCGCCACCCCGGCGGTGGTGGTGTCGCTGCTCGGGCTGTTCCTGTTCGGCTTCACCCTGCAGTGGTTCCCGACCGGCTACGCCGCCGACCCCGGGATCGATCCGGCCCTGTCTGCCGACTACGTCCTCAGCGTGCTGTACCACGCCGTGCTGCCGGTCCTGACACTGTCGGTGGTGCTGACCGGGGACTTCCTGGTCACCATGCGCAACAACATGATCAACCTGCTGGGCGAGGACTACATCACCATGGGCCGGGCCAAGGGTCTGGCCGACCGGCGGGTGATGCTGATGTACGGCGCCCGCAACGCCCTCCTGCCCGGCGTCACCAGCCTGGCCATCGCCATCGGCAAGATCCTGGGCGGGTCGCTGGTGACGGAGGTGGTGTTCAACTATCCCGGCCTCGGCAACACCCTGTTCAAGGCGATCCTCAGCCGCGACTATCCGGTGATCCAAGGCCAGCTGCTGATCATGACGCTGGCGATGCTGGCCGCGAACTTCCTGGCCGACATCGCCTATGCCTGGCTCGACCCAAGGCTGCGCAGGAGCTGAGAGATGCGGATGATTCTGGCCGCCCTGTCCAACCGCAAGGCCGCGATCGGCCTCGTCATCGTCGTCTTCCTGGTGGTGGCGGCGCTGATCGCGCCGCTGCTGACGGACTACAACCCGTCGCGCCGGGTCGGGCGGCCGCATGAGCCGCCCTCGGCCACCCATGTGCTCGGCACCACCCGCAACGGCTACGACGTCTTCTCCCAGCTCACTTACGGCGCCCGCACCTCGCTGGCCGTCGGCTTCGGTGCCGGGCTCCTGATCACCGTGATCGGCACCGCGGTCGGCATCGCCGCCGGCTATCTGGGCGGCAAGACCGACGAGGTGCTGAACTTCGCCACCAATGTCGTGCTGGTGATCCCGAACCTGCCCCTTCTGCTGGTGCTGGCCGCCTTCATCGGCCAGGCCAGCCCCTGGGTGATCGCGCTGATCATCAGCGCCACCTCCTGGGCCTGGGGCGCGAGGGTGACCCGGGCCCAGACCTTCGCGCTCAGGGAGAAGGAGTTCGTGCGCTCGGCCGAGATGATCGGCGAGCCGCGCTGGCGGATCATGCTGGTCGAGCTGCTGCCGAACCTGGTGTCGATCGTCGGCATCAACTTCATCGGCAGCGTGATCTATGCCGTGATCACGGAGGCGACGCTGGAGTTCCTGGGCCTCGGCGATCCGCAGACCGTGTCCTGGGGCATCATGCTGTTCAACGCGCAGAACGCCTCGGCCATGGCGGTCGGGGCGTGGTGGGAGCTCTTGGCCCCCTGCGCCACCCTGGCCCTCTTGGGCGCCGGGCTGTCGCTGCTGAACTTCGCGATCGACGAGGTCGCCAACCCGCAGCTGCGCATCGGCCGGTCGATGGCGCGCTGGAAGCGGCTGGCCCGGCTGCGGGAGGCGCGGCCGTGAGCCCGGACATGAGCACCTCCCAGATGGCCGAGCCGCTGCTGTCGGTGCGCGGCCTGACCATCGACTATGTCGGCGACCGCGGCGACTTCCGGGCGGTCGACGACGTCAGCTTCGAGATCGGCCGCGGCGAGGTGTTTGGCCTGGCCGGCGAATCCGGCTGCGGCAAGAGCACCATCGCCTTCGCCATCACCCGGCTGCACAAGCCGCCGGCGCTGGTCAGCGGCGGCGAGATCCGCTTCGACGGACAGGACGTGCTGCGCCTGGACGGCGAGGCGCTGCGCCGCTTCCGCTGGCGCGAGGTCGGCATGGTGTTCCAGAGCGCGATGAACGCGCTGAACCCGGTGCTGACCATCGAGGCCCAGTTCCGCGACGTGCTGGCCGCCCACACCGGCTGCAGCCGGGCCGAGGCGCGGGACCGCGCGGCCGAGCTGATGCGCACGGTCGACATCGATCCGGCGCGGCTGCGCGATTATCCGCATCAGTTCTCCGGCGGCATGCGCCAGCGCATCGTCATCGCCATCTGCCTGACCCTGAACCCGAAGCTGATCGTGATGGACGAGCCGACCACGGCGCTCGACGTCGTGGTCCAGCGCGAGATCCTGCAGCAGATCGACGGGCTGCGGCGGAAACTGGGCTTCTCGATCCTCTTCATCACCCACGACCTCAGCCTGATGGTGCAGTTCTGTGACCGCATCGGCGTGATGCTGAGGGGCCGGCTGGTCGAGGTCGGGCCGGCGCAGCAGATCTTCCGGGCCCCGGCCCATGACTATACGCGGAAGCTCTGGGCCTCCTTCCCCTCGGTGCACGGGGCCCACCGCACGACGCTGCAGGACGTGGCGGAGGCGTCATGACCCACACGCCCATTCTCGCCCTCGAGCGCGTCGGCAAGCGCTTCGGCCCGCTGCAGGCGCTGGACGAGGTGTCGATCGAGCTGCATCCCGGCCGGGCCCTGGCGCTGGTCGGCGAATCCGGCAGCGGCAAGACCACCTGCGCCCGCATCCTGATGCTGCAGCACCAGCCGACATCCGGCCGGGTGCTGTTCCGCGGCCGCGACGTCGCCGCCCTCGACGGCAAGGCCGAGCTGCTGGCCTATCGCCGCGCGGTGCAGATGGTGTTCCAGGACCCGTTCGGGTCGCTGAACCCGGTGCACACCATCTTCCACCACATCGCCCGCCCCCTCGCCCTGCATGCCGGCCTGGCCGACCGCCGCGCCCTGCGCGCCCGGGTATTGGAGCTGCTGGCGGCGGTGGAGCTGGAACCGGAGACGACGGCGGCGAAGTATCCGCACCAGCTCTCCGGAGGGCAGCGGCAGCGGGTCAACATCGCCCGCACCCTGGCGGTCGGCGCCGAGGTGGTGCTGGCGGACGAGCCGACCTCGATGCTCGACGTCTCGATCCGGCTCGGCGTGCTCAACCTCTTGGAGCGGATGAAGCGCGAGCGCGGCATCACCTTCCTCTACATCACCCACGACATCGCCACAGCCCGCTATGTCGCCGAGGAGATCGCGGTGATGTATGCCGGGCGGATCGTCGAATGGGGCGACACCGGCGCCGTGATCGACGCGCCGCAGCACCCTTACACCCAGCTGCTGCTCTCCGCCGTGCCGGACCCGGAGCGGCCGTTCCATGGCGAGGCCGCACAGCTGCAATCCGACCTCGTCGCCCAGGCCCGAGAGGCCGCCCGGATGACCGGCAGCGTGCGACAAGTGGCGGGGAACCACTTCGTCCGCGCCGCCTAGGGTCATGGTTCAATCAGGCTAGGTCGTCTTTAGATCCGTTGAAGACCTTCTGGAGTTCAGCGGGCTCCGGCTCGGACGTCGAAGTTGCCTCCGCCGAGCCCTGTAGCGGTTGGACGTGGCTCCGCACTATGTGGTAATCTTTCCTCGCATCCGAGACCGATTGGGTTACGGAGAGATCGGCCGTGTGGAAGCATTTTTTGTTCTGGCGAGTCTTTTACGTCATCCCAATGATCGGTGTCGGAGCGACGGTCAGCATCTTCCTATTGATCTATGCCTTGTTTTGTGAAGGAACAAGATACGATTATCTGATGCGCGCGAGTAAGTACCCGTTTATAGTTTCTGCAGGCACAGCGCTCATAGTGGCCGCACTACTTTTTGCAATAGATTTGATCAGACATAATTCTAGAAGACGCACGTAATCGGAAGCACTCTTTCTAGACAATCGTGGTGGACATTCATTTCTCACATTGGTAGGTGAGCAAGAGACGCAGCTTACATGCGAGTGCCGTGTCAGAGGCGTCTGCTTTCCGCCCGAAGGTGACGATTTCAGCCGCCTCGCCAATTGGATTTGGCTCTGGCGCGGTTGATGACGGCAGGAACGGACTGTACCCTGCTGCCGCCATGATCATGATCCGCATGCCTTCCATCGCCCCGGTGACCCGACGCCGCTGACGCGGATCGGATGGCTGCCCTGCTCCGGACGGGCGGGGCTTCTGCGGGACGATGGAGTGACCCTCATGACGATCGACGAGATGCGCGCGCTGAGCGACGCGCAGGTGGAACAGTTCATCCGCGACGGCTTCGTCCGGATCGACCGGGCCTTTCCGCGGGAGGTGGCCGCCGAGGCGCGGGCCATCCTGTGGCGCGACCTGCCCTGCGATCCGGATGACCCGGCGACCTGGACCCGGCCGGTGGTGCGGCTGGGCTTCTACGGGCAGGAGCCGTTCCGGGCGGCGGCGAACACGCCCGTCCTGCACGCGGCCATCGACCGGCTGGTCGGCCGGGGCCGCTGGATCCCGCGCCAGGACCTCGGCACCTTCCCGGTGCGCTTTCCGCACCGGAAGAGTCCCGGCGACGACGGCTGGCATGTCGATGTCAGCTTCCCGGGGCCGGACAGCGACCCGAACGAGACGCACGACTACTCGTCCTGGCGGGTCAACGTCACCTCCCGCGGCCGGGCGCTGGTGATGCTGTTCCTATTCTCCGATATCGGCCCGCGCGACGCGCCCACCCGGCTCCGGATCGGCTCGCATCTCGACATGGCCCGGTTCCTGGCCCCGGTGGGCGAGGCCGGCGTTTCGAGCCCGCAGGTCGACCGCGTGGGCGCCGACCGGCGCGAGGCGCTGGCGACCGGGGAGGCCGGCACTGTCTATCTGTGCCACCCCTTCGTCATCCACGCGGCGCAAAAGCACCGGGGCACCCATCCGCGCTTCCTGGCGCAGCCCTCACTGGCCCTGGCCGAACCCTACCGGCTGGGCCGGGCGGACGGAGCCTATTCGCCGGTGGAGACCGCGATCCGCCGGGCGCTGGGCATGGCCTGACCAGGCTCGGTCAGAACCGATAGGCGAGCCGCCCCAAACCGGCGTGGGAGGCATAACCATCGCCGACGCCGGCGCTGTACTGGAGCCGGAAGTCCCAGTTCGCGCTGCTCAGCAGCTCGGCGCCGAGGGTGAACCTGCCCAGCACATCCGGGATCGGCGTCTCGGCCCGGAAGCCCCGGCCCCCCGGCTGACCGGCGAGCCGCGCGGTCGCCGCCCAGTCTCCGTTGGCGTTGAGCTCGACGCCCGCACTGGCGAACGGACGCAGCACTGCGGTCTGGCCAATGGGGATGCGCCCGCCGACCTCGACCGCGGGGATCGCGGCGAAGGTCGTCGCCCCCTCCGCCTCGACGTCGAGATTGAACGGGCCGGCTCCCGTCTCCGTGTAACCGTCGCTGTGCACATAGGTCAGGTGCAGGTCAAGGCGGGGCTGCACATACCAGGCCTCGACGGGCACCTGGTAGGCAAGACGCGCATGCGCGCCGACATGCCAGACATTCGGCGAGGCATCGGCGGTCGCCCGGAAGCTGCCGGCCTCGACCGCGCGCTTGCTGTCGTACCAGCCATAGCCGAAGTCGAGCGCACCCGAGGCCTGCCACGGCCCGGTCTGGTAGCGCAGGATGGCGCCGAGCAGCAGGCTGTCGCCGCTCACCCGCGAGCTGCCGTCATCGCCCCGGAAACCGCTGCCCTCGAATCCGATGGATCCGCCGAGGAACCAGCCGGGTGCGACCTCGCGCTGCCCGCCGGCCTGAATGGTCCAGGCGCTGGCGTGGTAGCCGAGCGTGTCGCCCGTGCTGTCCTGGTCGGCGATGCCACCGAACGCACGCGCCCAGGCGCAGTTGGCCTCGTCCTGCGTCACGCCGGCGCCCTCGAAGGTCGCGCATTCGTCCAGCATGTTGGTGACGAAGCCATGGCTCGAGCTGTAGCGGAAGGCCGCGATGGCGCCGACCGTCTGCCCGGACAGGCTGTTCAGCGCCTGCGCGTAGCTGCCCCCGTCCCCGACCCCGGCCAGCGCCGTGAAGCCCTCATCGAGCGACGCACCGCTGTCCCAGAGCCGCTGCAGATGCGCCGCCACCCGCCACTGGTTGCGGCCCAGCGAGCTGGCGGCCGCACTGAACTCCGCCACCGGCTGCACCTGAAGGCTATTGTCGGACTGCCGCGTATCGAAGCGGTAGAGATGCGTGCGGCTGGCCTCGAGGCCCGGATCGACCGTCAGGCCCTCCGTTGCGCTCAGCACCGTCACGGCGCGGTTGGCGAGGGTCACCGGATGCACCTCGACCGTGCCGCCGAGGCGCGCATGGCCCTGCACGTCGAGTTGATCCGCCGTGCCGGTGCCGTGGTTCGTCTCCACCACCAGACGGCCCGTGGCGCCCTGAACGAGGTCACCCACGAGCGTGGTCTGGCCGATCCGTCCTTGGCCGCCGGCATACAGCGTGCCGGCGTTCCGCAGGACGCCGCCACCCCCGAGCGCGATCGTCGTCGGGGCGTCGATCACCCCGCCCGACCCATTGTCGATGAGGCTGCCGGCAGCGCCAGGGACCATGATATCGCCGGTGATCGCCCCCGTGTTGGTGATAGTGGTGTTGCTCGATGGCGTGTCGGCCAGGATGGCGATTCCGCCGTCCACTCCCAGGATCTGGCCGGCGTTGTCGATCTGGTTTCCGGTGCCGCCCAGCAGCCGGATGGCCGCGCTGTCGCGCTCGGAGGGATTCTGACCACTGCCGTCGGGCGTGCCGCCCCGGACCTGCGAGATCTGGTCGATCGAGATCCGGATCGGGCCGGACGCGGTTCCGGCGCTCTGGGCGAATATCCCCGCCGAGCCTGCCCCGTCGGCGAAGACCAGGCTGTCGACCAGCGAGATCGTCACGCCACCGCCCGTGCCGGCGCCGCCGGCGGTGCCCCGCGCCTGGGTGTGGCTGCCATCGCTGCCCACATAGTTCACCAGCCCGCCGCCGCCGCCGACGCTCTGCGCAAAGATGGCCGGGGCGTATTTGCCCGTCGTCTGGATGAGGGCGCCGTTCGCGGTGACCGAGACGGCGCCGCCATTGCCCGAGTTCAACGCCACCAGGCTGCGGGGGATGCCGAGGGCGTAGCTGCCCGGGGCGGACAGATCGCCGCCGATGCCGCCGCCGCCGCCGACGCTCTGGGCCAGCACCCCATAGGCGCCGTCGCCGGCCGTCGTAATCGCGCCCGACTGCAACTTCACGGTCACGGCGCCACCGTGGCCGCCGGCGCCGCCCGAGGTAGGCGGGGGTCGCAGGTGGACCTGGCCGCCGATCGCGATGCCGCCGCCGCCGCCGATCGACTGTGCCACGATGCCGTGGGCGTCGAGCCCCGACGTCTCGACAGTGCCGGCGGCCGCCGTGACCTGGACCTGCCCGCCGTCGCCGCCGATGCCACCCTGACCGCCGAAGGTCAGCCCCAGCCCGTGGACGTCGCCGAGGCGGCCCTGAGGATTGATGACGATCTTGGAGGGATCGAAGGTCTGGTCGGTGGTCATCGTGCGCGCCAAGCCGCCGCCGCCGCCCACGCTCTGCGCCAGGATGGCGATGCCGTGCTTGCCGGTGGTGGTGATGTTGCTGCCGGTGGTGCCGCCGCCGGTGGTCACGCTGACGGCGCCGCCATTGCCGCCGGTGCCGCCATTGCCCCCGACGCCGACCGAGAGGCTCTTGAACGAGCCGCTGACCGCCCCGGCCGACGCCCCCTCGCCACCGCCGCCGCCGACGCTCTGGGCGAAGATGCCGAACGCCGCGACGCCCTGGGTCAGGATCATGCCGCCGGTGCCGTTGACGACGGTGACGGTGCCGCCCGCGCCACCGCCGCCGCCCTGGCCGCCGACGCTGATCGCGGTCTGGTACGCTTTGTCGTTGGTTGCCGCGCTCGTCGAGGTTGCCGCCCCGGCGCTGCCGCCGCCGCCGCCGACGCTCTGCGCGTAGATGCCGTCCGACTGCGCGCCGAAGGTGACGATCGAGCCGGTGTTGGTCGCGTTCGCGGCGCCGCCGTCGCCCGCGGCGCCGCCGCCGCCGCCGACCGAGACCGCGACGCCGATCTGCTTGCTGGTGCCGATCTCGGACTCGCCTGCCTGCGGCTGCGAGAAGATCTCCTTCAGCTCGTCGATCGTCGCCTGGATCTCCTGACCGATCTGGCCGATCTGCAGGATGCCGTCGCCGAGGTCGGTGACCTGCTGGCTGATGTTCAGGCCGCCCGCCAGGATGTTGAACAGTGCTTTCGCGTTGGACACGGGACTGGCGCCGCCGGCGGTCGCGCCGCCCTTGCCGGCCGTGCCGCCGCCACCACCGATGCTCTGTGCGAAGATCGCGATGGCATCGGTGCCGCGGGTGACGACGCTGCCACTGTTCTGCACCGTCACCGTGTCGCCATTGCCGCCGGCGCCACCGTTGCTGCCGACACCGGTCGCGATGGCGAGGGTGCCGCCGTTCGCCGTGGCGGTGCCGCCCCCGCCGGCGCCGCCGCCGCCACCGACGCTCTGCCCGAAGATGCCCGCGGCCCCGTCGCCGCGGGTGGTGACGGCGCCGCTGTTGGTCAGGCCGACGGTGCTCCCATCGCCGCCGGTGCCGCCGGTGCCGCCGATGGCAACGGAGGTGCTGAAGCTGAGCTTGGCCTGGTTCGCGGAAGCGGTGGCGTCGCCGCCGCCGCCGGTTCCGCCGCCGCCGCCGACACTCTGCGCGAACACGCCGTAGGCGTCCTGGCCGAGAGTGGCGATCAGGCCCGAGTTGGCGAGGGTCACCTCGCCGCCGGTGCCGCCGGTGCCGCCCGCACCGCCGACCGCCACGTCGATCGAGACCGACAGTCCGCTCTCGTTGTTGCCGCCCGAATAGGACGCGGCCGTGGCGTCGCCCGCCGTTCCACCGCCGCCGCCGATCGACTGCGCCATCACGCCGATCGCCCCGTCGCCGGCCGTGGTGATCAGCCCGGAGTTGTTGAGCCCCACGGTCCCGCCGGTGTTGCCGGAGCCGCCGGCGCCGCCCGTCGCCACCGAGACCGAGATGGCGGGGATGTACTTGCTGGGGGACAGGTCCACCGCGCGCGCCGCCGCCATCCCGCCGCTGCCGCCTCCGCCGCCGACGCTCTGGATCAGCACGCCCGGCGCATCCGCGCCATAGGTCGTCACCTGCGCCGTGTTGGTGACGGTTAGGTCGCCGCCCGGCCCGCCGCCGCCGCCCCGGCCGCCGATCGCGATCGAGGCGGTGGGCACGAGGCTGGCGATGCCGGACACCCCAGCGCCGCCCTTGCCGCCCCCACCGCCGATGGATTGCGCCTGGATCCCGGCGGCGTGGTCGCCATAGGTTGTGACGAGCGCGTCGTTCGTGACGGTCACCAGCCCGCCGCTACCGCCACCGGCGGCGTCGCCGCCGACCACGTAGGAGAGAATGCCGATTCCGGTGGAGGTGGCGCTGCCGCCGGCGCCGCCGGACCCGCCGATGCTCTGTGCCAGGATGCCGGCGCCGCCGAGCGTGCTGGTCGAGGCGAAGACGCCCGGCCCAAGTGTCATGCCGACGCCGCCGCCGTTCCCGCCCAGCCCGCCATTGCCGCCGATAGCGACCGAGGCGGAAATGGGAATACCGGTGACGTCGCCGCCCGAGCCGCCACCGCCACCAATGCTTTGGCCCAGCAGAGCGACCCCGTTCGGGCCGGAGAGAATCATCGACGCGTTCGGCGCGGCGACGGAAACCAGACCGCCGTCGCCGCCGGGCGCTCCGGCTCCGGCGGATCCGCCGCCGAAGAGGAAGCTCATATTGCCGCCATTGCCTCCGCTGCCGCCGACGCTCTGCACCAGGCCCCCATGGGCGAAGTTGCCAGTGGTCCTGATCGTGCCTTGGGTCGTGGTGTCGCCGATGGTCAGGCGCGCGGTGCCGCCGGCCCCCGCGAACCCGCCGCCCCCAGCCTCGCCATAGAATGCGCTCGCCTCCCCGCCGGCCCCGCCGGGGCCCCCGTTGGACTGGACGAGCACCGCCTGTCCGTCGGCCTGCCCGGTGACCCCGACCCCGTTGTAAGTCACGGCGCCGAGGACGGTGGCGCTGGCCAGCCCACCAGCGCCACCGTTGCCGCCGTTGCCGCCCAGGGCATGGATCGGAACGACGCCGCTCGTTGTCCCGCCGGCGCCGCCGAACCCGCCGAGGGAGATGGCGCCGATGCCAAAGCCTTGGCCGGCGGTGGTCTGGGTGACGGTGATGGCACCACCGGCGAGAGTGGCGTTGGCCGACCCGCCGCTGCCGCCCGCGCCGGCACTGCCCCCGAACACGCCCGCCGCGTTCGATCCCTGCCCCCCGTCTCCGCCGTCGCCGCCGATTGCCGCGGCCCTCAGCCCGATGAACGAGGTCTGGATCGTGCCGGCCGTCCAACGCACGGATGTCGCGCCCGCAGGCCCGCCGTTACCGCCACTGCCGCCGGTGGCCCCCATCGAGGCCTGATCGCCACTGGAGTCCGCGTCGCCGCCCGCTCCGCCATCGCCACCGAGCGAATTTCCGTCCACGCCAATGTCGCTCGCGATGACGCTGCCACTGGCGGTCAATGAGACGTCGCCCGCTGCTGCGCCCGCGGCACCCGCGCCGCCGAACTTTGACCCCGCGTCAGAGGTCCAGGTACCGCCCCCGCCGCCACCGCTGCCGCCGAGCGACTGCACCGTGAGCGCGCGATCGGCCGCACCTGAGTTCTGGTCTGGCACGAAGTTGCCAGAGAACGTGACCGTCACGGAGTCGGCCGCGCCGGCCGCCCCACCCGCACCGCCTGCGGTCGGGTGCGTGATCGGAGCGCCGGACTGGCCGCCCGTCCCGCCGGCGCCGCCGAGATTGCCGATGAACGCGCCATAGGTGGGGGCAAAGGGAGCAGCAGGAGGAGGCGCGCCGATGATGGTCAGGCCGGTATTGGTACTGGTGATCTGGGCCGCCGGCTGTCCGGGGAAGCCGGGGGTGCCGTCGTCCTGCCAACCGCCCACCGAGCCGCCGCAGCCGCCGATGCCGACCGACCCCACCGTCGGATAGGGTGCCGAAGGGTTGAAGCTCCGGTTGGCGAAATTCGCCGTGACCGCAGGCGGCGGAGACGGATTGCTGTTGGAGTTGCACTGCGCCTGCGCCGCGGCGGGGACTATGATCTCCACGAACGCGACGGCGCCGAGCGCCAGGGCGATTGATGGCCCGAAGCGGCGTTCCACGGCTGTGAAGGATCCGGTTGCCACCATCGCTTCCCCCCCGGTGCGGGCCGGATGACGACCAGCCCGCCGCGATTCATTGCCCCGTCGCGAGCCGCCAACAGAGCCCCTCTTGAACCGGCTGATCGGCGTTGACGCCGCCCCAATGATCGCCGGCACCATGCCTCCGTCGCGCACCGGCCACATCGCGACGAACACCAAAATCGTCTTCCGATTTACTTCGATGACAGCTGCATGAGTTGCGAAGTACTGTATATAGACGAGCCTATTAATACCCCGAACTACCTCCTATTCGGGAATTGGTGGAGTTGATACCTCGCAGGGCGTAGCCTGATCAGGCATATGACCACTCAGAGACCTGCAGAGCCCGTCCTGACAGCGCCAGTGCCTGGCCGCTCCCAGCACGCCGGAGGGTCGATGCATCGAGGGACGGGACGCCACCGTCAATTCAGGCTTGTCGTCGCCCGGCCTCTCGCGTACCGTGTTTGAGAAAACGGTTTCTCACATCGAAGAACAAACCTGACGAAGCAGGCATGAGAAACTATTTTCTCAACGAGGCGTCACCGGGCTGAGCATGGACCAGAGGTCACCACGATCCGCTCCGAACGGGCCCGGCCGGCCGGTGACGCTGCGCGACGTGGCCCGGGCTGCCGGGGTCAGCGTCGCCACGGCGTCGAAAGCGCTGAATGGCCAGGGCCGGATGGCGGAGGAGACGCGGGAGCGGATCCGCCAGACCGCCAAGACGCTGGGCTTCCGCCCGAACGGACTGGCGCAGAGCCTGTCGCGCCAGCGCAGCTTCACCGTCGGCCTTCTGACCAACGACACCTATGGCCGCTTCACCCTGCCGGTGATGGCCGGCATCTCCGAGGCGCTGGTCGACAACGGCGTCTCGGTCTTCCTGTGCAATACCGAGGACGACCCGCGGCTGGCCCAGACCCATGTCGACGCCATGCTGGAGAAGCGGGTCGACGGCATCATCGCCTCGGGCAAGCGGATCGACCGCCATCTGCCGGTCGATCTGTCGAATCTGGGCATCCCTGTGATCTACGCCTTCACCGAGCCCGACCCGGAGTCGATCGGTTTCGTCTCCGACGACGAGGCCGGGGCGCGGCTGGCGGTCGAGCACCTCGCCTGGCTGGGCCGGCGCCGCATTGCCCATGTCACCGGCCCGTCCAGCTTCCGCGTCGTGCATCAGCGGGCCAAGGCCTATCGCGACGTGCTGCGCGAAGCCGGCCTGGAAGAGCCCGACCAGGGCGTGCTGACCGGCAGCTGGACCGAGGCCTGGGGCCACGAGGCGACCGGATACCTGTTCGACGGCATCGGCCGCCCGCCCGACGCGGTGTTCTGCGGCAACGACCAGATCGCCCGCGGCGTGGTCGACGCGCTGCGCGAGCGCGGCCGGAAGGTGCCCGACGACGTCGCCGTGATCGGCTTCGACAATTGGGAGATCGTCGCCGCCGCGACGCGCCCGCCTTTGACCACCGTCGACATGAACCTGAAGGAGCTGGGCCGCGAGGCCGGGCTGACCCTGCTGAAGCTGGTCGACCGCGAGCCGATCGAGCCGGGCATCCGCAAGCTGCCCTGTCGCCTGGTGGTGCGCGCCTCCTGCGGCGCCCCGCCCGGCGGCTGAGCGGCCCGATCACGACAAGAAGGTCGCGCCGACAGGCCGGCCGCAACCGAGGGAGGACACGAGATGAAGCGTCTGTTGCAGTGCCTGGCCGGGGGCATCGCCCTGCTGGCCCTGACCGTCTCCGCCGCTTCGGCCGAGACCTTCACCCTGTGGGTGCGGTCCGACGGGTCGAACTTCATGCCCCGCATCGTCGAGGCGTTCAACAAGAGCCATGAGGACAAGGCCGAGCTGCAGATCGTGCCAGTGGCGGAGCTGGTGCAGAAATACGCCACCGCGGCGGCCGGCGGCGCCGCGCCGGACGCGCTGTCGCTGGACCTGATCTATACCCCGTCCTTCGCCGCCGCCGGCCAGCTCGAGGACATCACCGACTGGGCCAAGTCCCTGCCCTATTTCGACAAGCTGTCGCCGGCGCATGTGAAGACCGGCACCTATAAGGGGCGGATCTACGGCCTGCCCTACTCCGCCGACAGCTCGGTCCTGATCTGGAACAAGAAGCTGTTCAAGCAGGCCGGGCTGGACCCGGAGAAGGGGCCGACCAACTGGGCCGAGATCGAGGCGGCGGCAGAGAAGGTCGCGGCGTTGGGCGGCGACATCAAGGGCTTCTACTTCTCCGGCGCCTGCGGCGGCTGCAACATCTTCACCTTCACGCCGCTGATCTGGGCCAGCGGCGGCGAGATCCTGAGCGAGGACGGCAGCCAGGCGACCCTCGACACGCCGCAGATGCGCGACGCCATCGCCTTCTACCGCAGCATGGTCGAGAAGGGGCTGGTGCCGGAGGGCGCGCGGACCGACACGGGGGAGAACTTCTTCGCCGCCTTCGCCCGCGGCAATATCGGCCTGTCGCCCTCCGGCGCCTTCGCCATCGGCGCGCTGAACACGCAATATCCGGACATCGAGTACGGCGTCACCTTCCTGCCGGGCAAGACCGGCGGCTGGTCGTCCTTCGCCGGCGGCGACAATTTCGTGGTCACCAAGGGCACGACCAAGCTGAAGGCGATCAAGGCCTTCCTCGACTTCTCCTATTCGCTTGAGGGCCAGACGCTGCTAGCCCGCTACGGCAGCCTGCCGGTGCGCGGCGACATCTCGGGCGAGGCGCTGAAGGACCTCGACCCCCGCTACAAACTCGCGGCCGAGGCGATGGAGAAGGGCCGGACACCCTATTCCGTGGTCTTCAACGACATCATCAACAGCCGGAACAGCCCCTGGGTGCAGATGGTGAACGAGGTGTTCTTCGGCGACGACGTCGACGGCTCCCTCGCCAACGCCCAGGAGACGATGCAGAGCATCATCGACAGCGCCCCGGGGAATTGAAGCCCCGCGCCTCCCACCGCAAGGAGACCGGCACGATGTCCACGACGCAGGCCGTCGGCGCGATCCCGAGGGCCCGGGCCCGCCGCCCCGTCCGGCGGCGGGAATGGGTCGGGCTGCTCTTCGTCCTGCCGGCGGTGGCGCTGGTGGTCGTGTTCTTCGTCGTGCCGCTGGCGATGACGGCCTGGATGTCGCTGCACAACTGGCCGCTGATGGGCGTGTCGCGCTTCATCGGCCTGGACAACTACCTCGCCATCGCCCGCGACATGCGGTTCTGGAACGCGCTGCGCTTCACCGCGCTCTACACCGTGGTGGTGACGGTCGCGATCTTCGCCGTCGCCTTCCCGCTGGCGCTGTTCGTGGAGAAGCCGCGGCCCTTCGGCGGCTTCTTCCGCACCGCCTATTTCCTGCCGGTGGTGGTCGGCTTCGCCTCGGCCAGCCTGCTGTGGTCCTGGCTGCTCAACGTCGATGCCGGGCTATTCAGCCCGGCGGCGGAGGCGCTGGGGCTGACCGAAGGCCGGGTCAACCTGCTGGCCGATTTCAACCCGGCCTTCTGGTCGATCATTGCCATGGTGGTGTGGAAGGTCGCCGGCTTCACCATGGTGATCCTGATGACCGGGCTGCAGGGCATCCCGGCCGACTATCTGGAGGCGGCGAAGATCGACGGCGCCGGCGCCTGGGCCCGGTTCCGCCGCATCACCCTGCCGCTGATGCGCCGGACCATCGCGCTGGCGCTGATCCTGTCGGTCACCGGCTCGATGCTGGCCTTCGACCAGTTCTACATCATCCTCGGCGGCGGGCCGCGGAACCAGACGGTGACCGCGGTCTACTGGATCTTCAACCAGTCCTTCGTCTCGTTCCGCCTGGGCTATGGCGCGGCGCTGTCGATGGTGCTGCTGGCGATCCTGCTGGTGCTGAGCGTCATCCAGCTGCGCCTGCTGCGCCATCCGGAGGGCGAGTGATGAGCGCGACCATTCCAATGCGCCGGGCCGCGCCCGGCTTCCTCCTGCAGGCGGCGGCGCTGATCGCCGCGATCCTGTTCCTGGCCCCGATCGCCTGGACCATGCTGGCCAGCGTCAAGCCGGCATCGGAGGCCAACCTGCCGCCGCTGCCGCCCTGGCCGAGCGCGGGCTGGAGCACCGACAGCTACGCCGCGCTCGACGCCTTCGGCGCCGGCATCGGCCATTACACCGGCAACAGCATCGCGGTCGCTGTCGCCACCGCCGTGATCACCTCCGTCGTCAGCCTGCTCGGCGGCTACGGCTTCTCGCGCTTCCGCTTCCCGCTGAAGAACGTGCTGTTCGTCCTGATCATCGCGACGATCATGATTCCTTTCCAATCGATCCTGACGCCGCTGTTCCTGCTGCTGACCAGGCTCGGCCTGCAGAACACGCTGGCCGGGCTGGTGCTGATCTACGTCACGCTGCAGCTGCCCTTCTCGATCTTCATGATGCGCAACGCCTTCGACGCGGTGCCGCGCGAGATCGAGGAGGCGGCGCGGATCGACGGCGCCGGCAGCATCCAGCTGCTGGCCCGGGTGATGCTGCCGCTGGTCTTCCCCGGCATCGTCACCGTGGCGCTGTTCGCCTTCCTGGCCGCCTGGAACGAGTTCCTGGCGGCGCTGATCCTCCTGACCGACCAGGACAAGTTCACCCTGCCGATCCTGATGACCGCCGTCCGCTCCGGCCGCTTCGGCGCCGTGAACTGGGGCGCGGTGCAGGCCGGCGTCACCGTGATGATGATCCCCTGCCTGATCCTGTTCCTCGCCCTGCAGCGCTTCTACATCCGCGGCCTGACGGCCGGCGCGGTGAAGTAGACGCGCATCCCGTTCATCGATGGAGTCTCACTGATGACCGACGCTTCCGCCGTTGCCGCCGCCCCCGACGCCGCGCCGCGCGCCCGCTTCCGCCCGCCGGCGGTGCCGCGGGTCGAGGTCCGCGGCTTCTGGGGCGCCCGCATCGACGCCGTCTGCGCCAGGACCGCCGACACCCTCTACCAGCGCTGCGAGGAGGCCGGGATGCTGCAGCAGATCGATCCCGACCAGCCGTCGCCCGGAGTCCGCATTCCGTTCCATGGCGGGCTGGTGACCGCCCAGATGTTCTGGGATTCGGATTTCGGCAAGGTGATCGAGACTGCGGCCTACTGCCTGCAGCGCGCCCCGAACCAGGAGCTGGAGCGCAAGGTCGACCACGTCATCGACCTGTACGGCCGGCTGCAGCAGCCCGACGGCTATCTCAACAGCTGGTACCAGCGGATCGAGCCGGGGCTGCGCTGGACCAATCTGCGCGACTGCCACGAGCTGTACTGCGCCGGGCATCTGATCGAGGGCGCCGTCGCCTATTTCCAGGCGACCGGCAAGCGCAAGCTGCTGGACATCATGTGCCGCTATATGGACCACGTCGCCGCGGTGCTCGGCACCGGCCCGGGGCAGAAGCGCGGCTATTGCGGCCATGAGGAGATCGAGCTGGCGCTGGTCAAGCTGGCCCGCGTCACCGGCCAGCAGAAATACATGGAGCTGGCCAAGTACTTCATCGACGAACGCGGCCGGCAGCCGCATTTCTACGACGCCGAGGCGCGCGAGCACGGCCGCGACCCGAAGGACTATGTGTTCAAGACCTACGAGTACAACCAGTCGCACCTGCCGGTGCGGGAGCAGGACAAGGTCGTCGGCCACGCCGTGCGTGCGATGTATCTCTACAGCGGCATGGCCGACATCGCGATGGAGTATGGCGACGACAGCCTGCGCCTGGCGCTGGAGCGGCTCTGGCGCGACCTGACGTCGAAGCGGCTCTACGTCACCGGCGGCCTCGGCCCTTCCGCCGACAATGAGGGCTTCACCGCCGATTACGACCTGCCGAACGAGAGCGCCTATGCCGAGACCTGCGCCGCGGTCGGGCTGGTGTTCTGGGCCGGCCGGATGCTCGGGCTCGGCCCCGATGCGCGCTATGCCGACATGATGGAGCTGGCGCTGTACAACGGCGCCTCCTCCGGCCTGTCGCTGGACGGCGCCACCTTCTTCTACGAGAACCCGCTGGAAAGCCGCGGCGGGCACCATCGCTGGACCTGGCACCGCTGCCCTTGCTGCCCGCCCAACATCGCCCGGCTGACCGCCTCGATCGGCAGCTACATGTATGGCCAGTCGGAGGACGGGATCGCCGTCCATCTCTACGGCGACAGCACTGCGACGCTCGACGTCGCCAGCGGCAAGGTCCGGCTGGTGCAGGCGACACGCTATCCCTGGGACGGCGCCATCGCCCTGACGGTCGAGCCGGAGGCGCAGGCGGTCTTTACCCTGCATCTCCGCATCCCCGGCTGGTGCCGGAAGGCGAGCCTGTCGGTCAACGGCGTGGCGCAGGACCTGGATGCCATCACCCGCAACGGCTATGCCGCCATCACCCGGCGCTGGGCGGTCGGCGACACGGTCAGGCTGGACCTGGAGCTCACGATCGAGCGCATCCACGCCCATCCGGAGATCCGGCACGATGCCGGCCGGGCGGCGATCCGGCGCGGACCGCTGGTCTACTGCCTGGAAGGCATCGACAACCCGGTTCCGCTCAACAGCGTGGTGCTGCCGCCGGATGCCAAGCTGACCGCACGCGAGGAGCCCGGCCTGCTGGGCGGGGTAGTGACGCTGGAGGGCGAAGGCCGGGCGCAGTCGGCCGTGGATTGGGGTGAGGAGCTGTACCGCACGACGCCGCCGGTCGAGCGGCCGGTGCGGATCAAGGCCGTGCCCTACTACGCCTGGGACAATCGCGATCCCGGAGAGATGCTGGTCTGGGTGCGAACGGCGTGAGCCGCCACTCTCACGGCCGGTCCCGCAGGGAATAGAGATAGGCGGCGATGTCGCGCGCCTCGCCCTCCGGGATCCGCGTGCTGGGCATCGCAGTGCGCGGGTTCACGGCGCGCGAATCCCGGATCCACAGCACCAGATTTTCGGCGGTGTTCGGCAGAACTCCGCCGATGAAAGCGCGGTCGGCCAGGCGAGAGAGCTCCGGGCCGACCGAGCCGCGCGCCGCGCCGATGCCGGGGATGGTGTGGCAGCCGGCGCAGCCGTTGCGCAGGATCAGCGCCGGCGCACGCTGCGGATCGCCACCGGTGAGATCCGCCGCCCAGCGCTCGGCCGCGCGCTGACGCTGTATGCCGTAGACCGTCGCGCCGCCGCCCAGCAGCAGGATCATCGCCAGCACGGGGACGATCCAGGCCAGCGCCTGGCGCCGCCGCCGTGGTTTCGGCCGGGCCCCGGCTTCCGGCGTGGCCTGCCGCCAGCCGCAGGCCCCGAGCACCGCCATGGCGGCCGCGGCCAGCACCGCGGCGCCGCCCCTACCTCGCCCCGACGGCATGGCGCCCCTCCCGTGTCCGCCGGCCGGCGCCGGCGATCCACAGCCCGGCCAGCGCCAGCCCCGCGGCCGGATAGGCAAGACAGGCCGGGATCCACATCACCAGCCCGGCGAGCTGCTGGTCCTCCAGCGCCGTCAGACCCCAGCGCGCCGCCTCCCCCGCCTGGCCCGGGAACCACAGCCGGGTGGAGAACACCAGGAGGGCGCCGAGCAGACCGGTGTGCAGCGCGGTGACGAAGAGATGGCCGACCGCCACGCCCCGGCTGCCGCGGCGGCACAGCAGCGACCACCAGAACAGCAGCGCGGTAAAGAGGAAGCTGGCGTGCTGCAGCGCGTGCATGCTGTCATCCGCCAGCGCCGCCGCGAACAGCGCCGGCACGTGCCAGGCCCAGATCGCGACGCCGTGCAGCACCGTCGCCACCAGCGGATCGGTGATCGCCCGCCAGAACGGGCGCCAGGGTCGCGATCCCGCCGCCGCGCCCAGCGCCCGACGCCAGCCCTGCGGCAGGCCCCACAGCATGGCGCCGACCGGCCGCGACGGGGCCAGGAGCGGCGCCGCCACCACCATCAGCACCTCATGCTCGATCATATGCGCCGTGAACAGCCGCTCGCCCAGCGTATGCAGCGGCGTGACCAGCGCGGCGGCGAGGGCCAGCCAGCCGGTGAGGAACATTGCCGCCCGCCCGCAGCCGACGCCCCTTCCCGACCCGGCCCGGCACCACAGCCGCAGCACGCCGCCGGCATAGAGCAGCACCGTCAGCAGCAGCGGGCCGGTGATCCACCAATCCCAGGTCCAGGGATACCCGACGCCGTGGTCGTGCCCGGCATGGGCAAAGGCCACGGCGGGCACAAACGTGAACAGGATGGCGAGACCGAGACGCATCATCGCTCGCACCCGTCGAAGACCAGCCCGGCCGAGCCGTGCAGCGCCACGATCAGCGCGAACAGCAGCGCCGAGCCGATGCCCAGCAGGGCGATGAAGCGCTCGGTCCTGACCGGCCGCGCCGTGATGTCGGGCCGGCGGAACGCCTGCCCGGACAGTGCCCCGCCGGCGAGCGCGACCAGCACCAGCAGCAGCGCCGTCCAGGGCACGATGCCGAGCTGGCGCGGGCAGTCCCAGGGGACCAGGGCGTAGTTCACCTGGGTCGACAGCGCCCAGGCGCCCGGGCCGGACAGCAGCCCCGCCCAGGAGAGCCCGTGCAACCGGATCCGGGTGAACACGCCCGCGCCCATCACTGCACCCAATAGAGCAGGAGGTAGATCGGCAGCCAGGAGGCGACCACGAAGTGCCAGTAGAAGGCGTTGTCGGTGACGTCGCTGAAGCGCTTCCCGGTCCTGGAATGCCGGGTGAACATCAGCACCGCCAGGACGATGGTGTCGCCGGCGTCGGTCAGGAGATGCGCCGTGTGCAGGCCGAGCAGGAACCAGACGACCGAGCCGTAGGCATTGGCGTCCCACAGCACTGTCAGGGCTTGGAACTCGAAGATGCGGGCGATCAGCGGCGCGACGCCGAACAGGCTCATCACCACCAGGCCGATCCGCACCTTCCGCAGATTCTGCTGCCTGGCCCAGCGGTCGAGCAGCAGGTTGGGCACGACGCTGGCCAGCAGCAGGAACGTCAGGATCGTCGCCGCCCAGATGTTCTCCTGCTTCGGCGCAATCGGCCAGGTCGGGGCCAGATGACCGAGGTAGAGATAGGTCCCGACCGCCAGCGCGAATCCGGTGCCTTCGAGCGCGATGAAGCCCATCGTGCCCCACCAGATCGGGCTCTGCGGCCCGAAGCCGTAGGTCGGCAGATGCGCGATATCGGCGACGGGGCGGTGCCTCATTCTTCGTCCTCCGGCGTGCCCTTGGGCCAGAACCAGCCGATCAGCGTCACCGCCACGGGGATGCTGCCCCAGACCACGGCCCAGGGGGTGAAGATGGAGCCGAGGAAGGCGGCGCCGACCGCGAGCGCCGCCAAGAGCGGCCAGATGGACGAATCCGGCGACGCCTCGCGCAGCTCCGGCTCGGCCTCGGCCAGGGTGCCGGCGACCAGCTCGCGCGCATCGACGCGCAAGCCGGTCGCGACCGGCAGGTCGCCGCGCTCCGCCCACAGCGGCTCGACATGCGTCACCACCGGAATCCGGGCGAAGTTGTAGGACGGCGGCGGCGAGGCCGTCGCCCATTCCAGCGTGCCGGCATCCCACGGGTTCGGCCCGGCGATCGCACCGCGACGCAGGCTGCGGACGATATTGATCAGCAGGAGGGCGAAGCTGGCGGCCAGCACCAGGGCGCCGGCGGTGATGAACAGGTTGGTCCCGCCCCAGCCCGACGCCTCCGGATAGGTGTAGACCCGGCGCGGCATGCCGGCGAGGCCGAGGAGGTGCATCGGGAAGAAGGCGGCGTTGAAGCCGATGAAGGCGAGCCAGAAGTTCCAGCGCCCGAGCCGGTCGCTCAGCATCCGGCCGGTAATCTTCGGGAACCAGTAGTACACGGCGGCGATCAGCGGGAACACCGAGCCGCCGATCAGCACGTAGTGGAAATGCGCCACCACGAAATAGGTGTCGTGCACCTGCAGGTCGATCGGCACCGAGGCGACCATAACCCCGGTCAGGCCGCCGATGACGAAGACGACGATGAAGCCGAGCACGAACAGCATCGGCGTGTTCAGGACCGGCCGGCCGCCCCACAGCGTCGCGATCCAGCAGAAGATCTGCAGCCCGGTCGGGATCGCGATCAGCATGCTGGAGGCGGTGAAGAAGGCGGCGCCGAGCTGCGGCAGCCCGGTCGCGAACATGTGGTGGACCCACAGGCCGAAGGACAGGAAGCCGGTGGCGATCAGCGCCAGCACCATGCCGAGATGGCCGAAGACCGGGCGCCGCGCGAAAGTGGCGACGATGGCGGAGACCATGCCGGTTGCCGGCAGGAAGATGATGTAGACCTCGGGATGGCCGAAGAACCAGAACAGGTGCTGCCACAGCAGGGCGTCGCCGCCTTCGGCCGGGTTGAAGAAATGGGTGCCGACCAGCCGGTCGAGGATCAGCATGGTGCTGGACACCATCACCGCCGGCATCGCGAACAGGATCATGAAGGCGGTGACCAGCATCGCCCAGACGAAGAGCGGGATGCGGTCCAGCGTCATCCCCGGCGCGCGCTGCTTGAACACGGTGACGACGATCTCGACCGCCACGGCGAGCGCCGAGACCTCGGTGAAAGTGACCATCTGGGCCCAGAAATCGGCGCGCTTGCCGACGCCGTATTCCGGTCCCGCCAGCGGCACGTAGCTGAACCAGCCGGCCTCCGCCCCCGTGTTGAACAGGAAGGCGATCCAGATCATCAGCCCGCCGAAGAGATAGACCCAGTAGCTGAAGGCGTTCAGCCGGGGGAAGGCGATGTTGCGGGTACCGACCATCAGCGGCACCAGGTATATGGCGAAGGCTTCCATGACCGGCACCGCGAAGAGGAACATCATCGTCGTGCCGTGCATGCTGAACAGCTGGTTGTAGAGGTCGGGCCCGACCACGCCGGCCTCCGGCCGCGCCAGCTGCAGCCGCATCACCACCGCCGCCAGCCCACCGAGCACCAGGAAGACGAAGGCCGTGACCATGAAGCGCCGGGCGACGATCTTGTGGTCGACGGTGGCGAGCCGCGCCAGCAGCCCCTTGCCCGTCCCCCAGGTCTCGGACAGCAGCCGGTCGAGCGTAGCGTCATCGAGCCCCGTATCGCGCAGGCCGCGCGGCGCGGTGTCGGGTGGGAGCGCCCCGGCCTCGTTCATTTCAGCCCCTCGAGATAGGCGACAAGAGCATTCAGCTCGTCGGCGTCGAGGGCGACGCGCGGCATGTTGGTGCCCGGCTTGATCGCCTGCGGGTCGGCGATCCAGGCGGCCAGGCTACCGCGGGTCAGCGGCAAGGTCCCGGCCGCGATGGTCTCGCGGCTGCCGATATGGGTCAGCTCCGGCCCGGTTCGGCCGCCGGCCGAGGTACCGCGGATCTGGTGGCACATGATGCAGGGCTTGGACAGAAAGACGTCGCGGCCCCGCCGCGCCTCCGCCTCCCGCGGCTCGGCGGCCGGGGCCAGCTGCGCCTCGCGCCAGGCGTCGAAGGCGGGACGCGTCTCGGCGATCACCCAGAGGGCCATATGCGCGTGCTGCAGGCCGCAGAACTCGGCGCATTGCCCGCGGTAGCGGCCCGGGGCCTCGGCCTTGATGGTGATCACGTTCTGGCGGCCGGGGATCAGGTCCGCCTTGCCCGACAGCTCCGGCACCCAGAAGGAGTGGATGACGTCGTTCGCCTCCAGCTTGATCCGCACCGGCTCGCCCACCGGGATGTGAATCTCGTTCGCCGTGGTCAGCACCCGGCTCGGCTGGTCGTCCTCGTACTGCACCTGCCACCACCATTGGCTGGCGGTGACGCGCAGGGTCAGCGCCGGCCGCTCGCCGAGGGCGGCGAGCCCCTTGCCGGTCCACCAGCTGAACCCGGTCAGCACGATCAGGATCACGCCGGTCGCGGCCAGGCAGGCGCCGACCACCCGGCGCGCCGCGCGATCGCGCCGCGGCTCCTCGGCCAGCGGATCGGCCCGGTCGACACGGCGGCGGGCGATGGCGACGGCCAGCGCCAGCACGACCAGCAGCCAGACCACGGCGCAGACGATGGTGAACAGCCAGAACAGCCGCGCGATCCGGTCGCTGCCCTCGCCCATCGGCACCAGCGCGGCCGGCCACTCGCCGCAGCCGGCAAGCAGCCCGGCGCCGAGCAGGACAATGAGCCGGAACAGCCGGAGCATCACTGCGGCACCCCGACCGGCCGCGGCTCCGCCGACGGCAGCCGGCTTTCCGCCGGGCGCGACTGCATGCCGTCGGTGCGCGACGGCGCGGCATCCTTCGGCACGAAGCGGCCCATGGAGCGGACATAGGCGGCGATCTGCCAGATCTCGTCGTCCGGGATGCGGCCGCGGAAGGACGGCATGCCGTTCGGCCGACCCTCGCGGATGGTGGCGACGATGTTGTCGATGGCGCTGCCGTAGATCCACTTGTCGTCGATCAGCGCGGGGCCGGAGCCGCCGCCGCCATTGGCGTGGCAGCCGCTGCAGTTGTACCACTGGAATAGCCGCTTGCCCTGGCTCATGGCATAGGCGTTCTGTTCGACCTCCGCCCCTTTGGCGCTGGCGGTGGTCTGCGGCGGGTTGCCGCCGGGCGAGAACGGCGCCAGCGCCACGATCACCTCGGCGGCGGATTCGGCGCGTGGCGTGTCATAGGAGCGTTCCTCGCGCCGACAGCCGGCAGCGAGCAGGGCAGCGGACAGCAGCAGGAAGGTCGCCGTCCGGCCCATGTCACGGCCCCGCCTGTTCGATGCGGTCGAGCCGCGGCACGCCGTACTGCGCCAGGATTGCATCGATCTCGCCGCGGTGGCGGCTCAGCGCGGCGTTGACCTCCTGGGCGAGCGGCTTGTCCTCGCGGCGCACGCCCATGGCGATGTCGAACACCATCGGCATCAGCCCCTCGGTCTGCGGCTGCACCGGGGTGACCGTCAGCGGCACCGGCTGGCGCGGCGCGAAATAGCCGGCGAAAGGCCCCCAGACCACAGCGACATCGACTTCGCTTTTCGCCACCGCTGCGACGATCCGGCCGGCCGGGTTCGGCGTGGCGTAGTCGCCGTAGAGCGTGTAGCCGACGACGTGGCCGGCCAGGCCGCGCCGGGCCAGCGCCTCGGCCGGCGGCGGATTGGCGCCGTCGTCGCCGACCAGCTGCACGCCGATGCGGAGGTCCCGGAGCGCCGGATCGTCGAAGGACGAGATGTGCGGCCCGTCGGCGCGGGTCACGAAGACGTAGCCGGAGCGGTAATAGGGCCGGGTTGAGCGCAGCATCTCCAGCCCCAGCATGGTGCCGGGGACCAGGTCGCACAGCCCGGCCCCCAGCGTGTTGCGGATGAAGCCGCGGCGCTGCGCCCACCAGGTGTAGGTCACGGTCGCGCCGAGATCCCGCGCCACCAGCTCGGCGATGCGGTTCTCGAAGCCCTCGCCCCTGTCGTTGGAGAAGGGCAGATTGTTCGGGTCGGCGCAGACCCGCAGCTCGCGCGCCTCTGCGCCGCCGGCGGCCAGCGCCAGCGCCGCGACCAGCAGCAGCCTAGGGCAGGTGGAAGACATAGAGCATGCCTCCCCGCGTGGTCGCATCCTTGAGATCGCCCATGGCGGCGACGAAGCCCAGCGCCGCGGTCTGGTCGCGCGGGTCCAGGTCGCCGGCCACGATCGCGCCCGCCCAGCCGCCGGCGCCGGACAGGATGGCGACGTACTGGTGCCCGTCCGGCCCGCGAAAGGTGGTGGGCTGGCCGATGATCCCGGAGCCGGTCTTGAACTGCCACAGCAGCTTGCCGTCACGCGCGTCCAGCGCCTTGAACCAGCCTTCGAAAGTTCCGTAGAAGACCACGTCGCCGGCGGTGGCGAGAGCGCCGCTCCAGACCGGGAAGTTCTCCTTCACCGTCCAGGCGGGCTCGGCCTCGGCAACCTTCCAGGCGGTGAACTCGCCGCGATGCCCGCCGGGGCCGGGTTTCATCCGCACCTCGGCGCCGAGATAGGGGGTGCCGGCGATGTAGTTCGCCTGCATCCCCAGGAAATCCATGCACAGGTTGTTGTGCGGGATGTAGAGCAGCCCGGTCCGCGGCGAATAGGCCGAGGGGTTCCAGTCCTTGGCGCCCGGCGCCGCCGGGCAGATGTCGCGGATCACCCGCCCGGTCTGCGGCGCCTTGTCCGCCACCATCGCCAGCCGGCCGGTCGCGAGATCGACGCCGCTGCTGCTGGTGATCGGCACGAAGGGCTTGGCCGACAGCACCTCGCCAGTGACGCGGTCCAGCACATAGACGTAGCCGTTGCGCTCGGGACGGACGAGGACCTTCCGCGGCTGCCCCTGCCACGGCATGTCGAGCAGGATGTTCTCGTTGATCCCGTCATGGTCGTAGAGGTCGTGCGGGCTCCATTGGTAGGCCCAGCGGGCGGCTCCAGTGTCGAGGTCGCGGGCGAAGATGCCGGCGGTCCATTTGTTGTCGCCGGGCCTCAGATCCGGGTTCCACGGCCCAGGGTTGCCGGTGCCGTGGTAGATCAGGTTCAGCTCGGGGTCGTAGGAGATCCAGCCCCAGACATTGCCGCCGCCCTGCTGCCAGGCGCCGGGCGGCCAGGTCGAGACGCCGAGATCCTTGCCCTGGTCGGCCTCGTAGAACGGCTTGAAGTCCGGGCCGATCAGGACCTCGGCGTCGGGTCCCGTGCTGTAGGCCTTCCACACCAGCTTGCCGGTGGCGGCGTCGAGCGCCGCGATCCAGCCGCGCACCCCGTATTCGCCGCCGGAATTGCCGACCAGCACCTTCCCCTTGGCGACCAGCGGCGCCATGGTGATGGTCTCGCCGATATTGATGTCGCCCAGCTTGGTGCGCCAGATCTCCTGCCCGGTCGCGGCGTCGACCGCGACGGTGTTGCCGTCCAGCGTGTTCAGGTAGACGCGGCCGTCGGCGACGGCGGGGCCGCGGGCAACGACGTCGCAGCAGGCGACGCCCTGGGCCGCAGCCTCGGGCTTCGGCTCGAACTTCCATTTCAGCGGCGCGCCGGGTTTGGTGAGATCAAGGGCATAGAGGATGTTCGGGTAAGGCGACAGGACGTACATCGTGTCGCCCGCCACCAGCGGCGGCGCCTCCTGCCCGCGGTTGACGCCGATCGAGAAGGTGAAGGCGAGTTGCAGCTGGGCGACGTTGCCGGCGTTGATCTCGTCCAGCCCGCTGAAACGGGTGCTGGCGTAGTTCTTCGCCGCCATTGTCCACTGCCCGTCCTCCGGCGGCGCCGCCGAGGCGGGCGGCTGCGGGAGATCGGCGGCCCGGGTCGCCGGACCGGCCGCCGCAATGACGCAGACGATGACGACGCTGAGGATCCGGCGACCCAATTCAACCCTCGCGGCCCTGCCTTGACATCTTCGCCAATGGGATCGGCGAAACCCGAGTTCCGGCAGCAAAGAACGATTGCTGCGCGGGCGTGGGCGGATCGGGTCGGCCCGGCCGCGCCTCAACGCTTGGCCGCGGCGCCGACCTCGGAGCGGCTGATGTATTCCTTGGTCAGGATCGGCATCTGCTGCCAGATCCAGTCGCCCATCGCCTCCTCCTCGGCCTGGATGCGCTCGCAGGTCGCGGCGATGTCGGGCTGGCCCGCCTCGCGGGCCGCGGCTGCCAGCATGCGATAGCTGCCGGCTTCGAACTGCTCGAAGGAATAGCCGCCGAGGGCGTGCTTCAGCACCTCGTCCTCGGTCATCGCGTTGAACAGGCCCTGGACATTGGCGATCATCTTCTGCGCCAGGGTCTTCAGGTCGGACGGGTCGACGCCGAGCGTCGCCAGGCAGTCCTCGACATCCTGACGCTGGCGGTGGGTCTGCTGCAGATGCTCCTGCACCTTCGCCCGGGCCTCGGGATAGCTCTCGAGCCGGCTGGCCTGCGTCTCCAGCAGGGAGACGGCCTGGCTCTCCATGGCATAGGCATCGCGCAGCCAGTGGATGAGATGCTCTCTTGGTTCGGTCATCGCGATCTCCTGTTGAACCGCGCCCGGGCCGGCTCCCTCCGGCTCCGGCGCGCACTGAAGGCTCAACAGCGCCTCGCGGACGGTCGTTCGCGGTACGATGAAATAAATCAAGGAACCGGCCGGCGCCCGCCGCCATTGCCACGGCAACGGCCAGTGTCGGAGCGTGGACGAATGCCCCCGCCCAGCCGAAGTGAGAGGCCGACGACGGAGCAGTTGCGGCACGACATCGATCGGGGCCTGACCGGGGACAAGATCCCGGTGCAGGACCCGGCGGCCGCCCCGCTCGGCACCGACGACGAAGCCGCCGGCATGCCCCCCACGCCCGACGAGATCCACAACGCCCGCAGCCGCGAGGCGATCGGCCGGCCGCCCGACACGAGCCTCGCGCGCGGCCGCGAGACGGCCGATCTGAGGGTGCCGGTATCGCTGGGGCCGATCTGGGTCGTCGTCACCCTGTTCGTGCTGCTGCTCCTGGTCGCGCTCATCCTCGGCCTGTGGAACCTGCTTTGACCGCCGCGGACCGCAGGTCCGGTCAGGCGGCCCGGGTCGGCCCGTTCGGCGGCAGATCCAGCCTCGTCTCGGGCATCGCCATCGCGAAGCCCAGAGCGGCGATTGCAGCGACCAGGCCCAGGGTGAGGAAGGCGGCATCGAAGCCGAGGGCGTCGACCACCACCCCAGCCACGAAGCCGCTGAGCGAGGCGCCGATGCCCGTCATCGTCGCCACCGCGCCCTGCGCCATGTTGTAATGGCCGGTGCCGCGCATCAGGTCGGCGATGACCAGAGGCGTCAGGGCGGCGTAGATGCCGAAGCCGATGCCGTCCAGCAACTGCACCGCGATCAGCCAGCCGCTGTCGTCCGACAGAGTGAAGAGCACGGCGCGGACCGGCAGGATGGCGAAGCCGATCAGGAAGATCGGCTTGCGGCCCCAACGGTCCGCCGTGTGGCCGACCAGGATCGAGATCGGCAGCATCACCGCCTGCGCCGCCACGATGCAGATGGACATCATCGCCGTCGCCCATTCGGGATGGGCGAAGGCGAGCACCTGCCCGATCAGCGGCAGCAGGGGCGCGTTGGCGAAATGAAACAGGAAGGCGCAGATCCCGAAGACCACCAGCGGCCGCCGCCGGAGCAGCACTTTCCAGGCGGGCCTGGCGACGCTCCTCCCGCCGTCGGCATCCGCGGCGCGAGCGAGATCGTGATCGATGGCCTGCGCCGGAATCGACAGGGTCGCCGCGGCTGCCAGAACGGCGAAGACCGGCACCAGCAGGAATACCGCGCGCTGTGAGAACCACCAGCCGACGGCAGCGGCCACCAGGGCGATCACGACATTTCCGGCGTGATCGAAGGCAGCGTTGCGTCCTATCCGCCGCGCCAGCCCGCGACGGCCGATCAGCCCGAGGGTGATGGCCGAGACCGCGGGATAGAAGATGTCGCCGACCACCGCGATCATCATCGACGCGACCAGGATCCACCAGAAGTCCGTGCGGATGAAGATCGCGATCGCGCCCAGCGCCATGACCGCCAGGGCCAGCACGATGGCGCCGCGCTTGGCCCGGATACGGTCGATCGCCGCGCCGATCGGGGTCTGCAGCGCCAGGGCCGCGAATCCGCTGACCATCGTGACGATGCCGAGGGTCGACTGGCTCCAGCCCCGCTCGGTGATCAGGTAGACGTTCAGATACGGACCGACGGCGCCGCGCGCATCGGCCAGGAGGAAGTTTATGGCGTCCAGCGTGCGCGGATTGAATCCGGTTCGGCGGGCTGCGGCCGTGGATGTCCGGTCGGCGCTCACCACGGCAGCAGGAAGCCGGCCAACGCTAGAAGCAGCGCCGGCGGCATCACGACGAGGCCAAGGCGGAGGAACTGCAGGGCTCCGACCTCCAGCCCTTCGCGGCGCAGCGCGACGAGCCAGAGGATGGTGGCGAGAGAACCGGTGACCGACAGGTTCGGGCCGAGATCAATGGCGATCAGCGCGGCGCCGGCGACCTGCGGCGGCATCGGCGCCTGGGCCAGGGTGGATTGCACGATCAGCCCCGTCGGCAGGTTGTTCATCAGGTTGGTCGCTACCGCCACGATCGCTCCGACGCCCCAGGAGGCACCGGAAACGGAACCGGCCACCGCGTCCTGCAGCGCGGCAGCGAGGAAATGAACGACGCCGGTGCGGTCCAGCCCCTCGACCAGCACGAACAGGCCGGCGACCAGCGGCAGCACCTCCCAGGAGATCCGGCGCATCAGCCCCCAGGGCGCGGCACGGCGGCGCAGCAGGACCGCGGCGGTGGTGGCCAGGCCGGCGAGCGCCGTGGGCAGTCCGAGATCCAGGCCGAAGGCTGACGACAGCAGCAGCACGACCGCGGTGACGCCAAGGCCCCAGGCCGCCATCTGCCCACCCGGCGGCAGGGCCGGCACGCGGACATCGGTCGCGATCGGCGCGCGCAGCGCCCGCGCCTGGATCAGGCGGAGCGCGACGAAGGTGGCGCCGATCGCCAGGGCCGAGGGCAGGGCGAACCAGGCCAGCCATGTCAGGAGCGGAGGCATGTGACTGCCGAACACCACAAGATTGGCGGGATTGGAGATCGGCAGGACGAAGCTGGCGGCATTGGCGATGAAGGCGCAGATGAGAAGATAAGGGAGTGGCGCGGCCCCTGCCGTCCGTGCCACGGCATAGACGGCGGGGGTCAGCACCACGGCGGTGGCGTCGTTCGACAGGAAGACGGTGACGACGACGCCGACAACATAGATCAACGCGAAGAGCCGGCTGGCCGATCCCCGCGCCTGCCGCGCGGCGATTGCCGCCGCCCAGTCGAACAGGCCCTCGGTGCGCGCCAGCTCGGCCAGCAGCATCATGCCGATCAGGAACAGGTAGACGTCGGCGCCCTTGCCGATCGCCGCCAGCGCATCGGTGCCGGACAGGAGGCCGAACCCCACCAGCGCCGCGGCGCCGGCCACCGCCCAGATCGCCTCGGGCAGGCGCCAGGGCCGCAGGATGACGCCGCCGGTGGCCAGCGCGGCGATGCCCCAGGTGGTGGCGGCGCCGTCGGTCAGCATGCTCATGTCGGTCTCGGCTCCTCCGCGGGCAACGATGCCGTCTCGCGGAGGACCGTGGGATCGCAGCCGCGCTCGCTGCTCCTCGTTAGACGGGGGCCGTTCCGTCGGCAAGGGCCCGGCTCGCCCGCTGACGGCGACATTTTCCGTCCCCGGGCGTTGAGTGGATAGGACAGAAGCGAAGGATCGCCACGCCGTGCGGGTCATGCGAAGTGCCGCGGTCGACGAGGACGCGGATCCGCCGCCGGAGACATCCGTGCTGCGGCCGGGGCGGAACGTCTGGCGGATCGAGCGCGCCCATCGCGCCGCCGTGATGGTCGATGCTGCGGCCTATTTCGGGGCGCTGCGCTCGGCGATGCGGGAGGCCAGGCACCGGATCCTGGTCATCGGCTGGGACATCGACAGCCGCACGCCCCTGGTCGGGCCGGGGGGCAAGCCGCAGGACGGGCTGCCGGCGGCGTTGGGCGAATTCCTCTGCGCCCTCGTCCGCGAGCGGCCAGAGCTGTCGGTCAAGCTGCTGCTGTGGAACTACTCGCTCTACTACGCGCTGGAGCGGGAGCCGCTGCCGCTGTTGGCGCTGCAATGGAGCACGCCGCAGCAGATCGAGCTGTGCCTCGATGACGAGATCCCGGTCGGCTCCTCGCACCACCAGAAGATCGTGGTGATCGACGATGCGATCGCCTTTGTCGGCGGGCTCGACCTGGCCCTCCGGCGCTGGGACACCCCCGCCCACCGGCCCGGGGAGCCCGGCCGGGTCGATCCCGCCGGGATCCCCTACCCGCCCTTCCACGACGTGCAGATGGCCGTCGACGGCCCGGCCGCCCGCGCCCTCGGCGTGCTGGCCGGCTGGCGCTGGGAAAGGGCGACGCATGAGGCTCTGCCCGCCATTGCCGCGCACGCCGCTCCCTGGCCCGAGAATCTCGACGCCGATTTCCGCGACGTCGCGGTCGGCATCTCGCGCACGCTGCCGCTCTATCCCGGCGAGAGCGAGGTGCGCGAGATCGAGGCCCTGTTCGAGGACATGATCGATGCCGCGCGGGAGACGGTCTATATCGAGAACCAATTCCTGACCAGCGCCCTCCTGGCCGAGCGCCTGGCCCGGCGGATGCGGGCGGTGCCGGCGCTTGAGGCGGTGATCGTGGTACCGCGCGTCCATCACAGCTGGGTCGAGCATCGCACCATGGCCGTCGGGCGCACGCGCTTCATCGAGATCCTGCGCGCCGCCGGGGTCGGCGACCGTGTCCGAGTGCTGTTTCCACAGTGCGATCACGACGGCGCGACCGCAGATGTGATGGTGCATTCGAAGCTGATGATCGTGGACGACCGGCTGCTGCGGGTCGGCTCCGCCAACCTCTGCAACCGGTCGATGGGCGTCGACAGCGAATGCGACCTGACCGTCGAGGCCGTCGATGCGGCGGAGCGTCGGGCCATCCGGGCGGTCCGCGCCCGCCTGCTGGGCGAGCATTGCGGGATCGAACCGGAGCAGATCGAGCGGCGGATCCGCGAGGCCGGCTCGCTGCTCGCCGCCATCGATGCGGCCGGAGGCGGACAGCGCCGTCTGGTGCCGATCGACGGAGTTCGGCCGGTCGCGGAAGAACGGGGCTGGGCCATTGCGGCGATGGCCGATCCCCGCCGTCCGCTGCCGGCGATCGGCCTGATCGATCACGCCCTGGTCTCGGTCAAGGCGCGCTGGCGCGGCCTGCTGCGTATCCTCCCGATCGTCCTGGCCGCCGTCCTGCTGGCGCTGGCCTGGGGCACCACCGACCTCGCCGGCTGGGCGCATCCGGTCCGGCTGCAGCAGTCGCTGCACGGTCTGGCCGGAACCGGCTGGGGAGCTCCGCTCGTCATCGTCGCCTTCGTGCTGGGCGGACTGGTGATGTTCCCGGTCACGGTTCTGATCGCCGCGACCGCCGCCGCCTTCGGCGCCTGGCCGGGACTGGCCTATGCCGCGGCCGGCACGCTGGCCAGCGCGCTCGCCGGCTATCTGATCGGCCTCGTGGCCGGCGAGAGGGCGCTGCGCGCCGCCATGGGCCCGCGCCTGCATCGGATCCGGGGCGCGATCGCCCGCCGCGGCGTCATCGCCGTGGCCACGATCCGGCTGGTCCCGATCGCGCCCTTCACCCTGGTCAACCTGGTCGCCGGCGCGGCGCGGATCCCGATCCTCGACTATGTGATCGGCACGGCCCTTGGCCTGGCGCCCGGGCTAATCGTCCTATCGGCGCTGGGCGACCGCATCCTGTCGATCCTGCGCGACCCCTCGCTGGCGGAGATCGGCATCCTGCTGGCGGTCGTGGCCGCCTGGATCGCGCTGTCGATCGGGCTGCAGGCGCTGGTGAGCCGGAGGCGGCGGACGCTTTCGTGACGGAGGACCTCACGACTGATGGGGCGCCGCTCCGCCTCCTGACCTGGAACATCCATGCCGGCATCGGCCCCGATGGTCGCTACGACCTGGACCGGGTGATCGCCCTGGTCCGGCGGCATGCGCCCGACATCGTCGCGCTGCAGGAGGTGGATTCGCGCGGCCGCGGCACCGGTCCGGATTCGCCCTTCGCGCTGCTGGCGGACGCGCTCGGCAACCACACCGCCGCGGCCCGCACCATCGTCGCGCCGGACGGGCACTACGGGCACGTCCTGATCAGCCGTTGGCCTCTGTCGGCCACCAAGCTTCATGACCTGACCCATTCCCGCCGCGAGCCGCGATGCGCCATCGAGACCATGGTCTCTGCCCCGGGCGGTCCCCTCCACCTCGCCTCGGTGCATCTCGGCCTGGATTTCGCCGAACGGCGCTATCAGGCGGCGCTGCTGGCCCGGGTCGCCGACAGCGCGGCGCGGACCTCGGTGATGCTCGGCGACTTCAACGACTGGACCTGGAACGGCGCCGTCCGGCGGTCGCTGGCCCAGGTGCTGCCGGGGCGCACGCCGCAGCGCACCTTCCCCGCCTGCTGCCCGGTGCTGACGCTGGACCGGGTCTATTGCCGGCCGCGACACGCTTTGCTGCGCAGCTGGGTCGACCCGCAGGGCCGGCGCGTCTCCGACCATCTGCCGGTGATCGCCGAGATCCGCATCGACCCGGTGCCGATGGCGTCGGAACCCGTGATCCGGCCCCAACGTTGACCAGGCAGGTTCGTCACGCCCTGCCCGCCTCCTGCGGAGCCGATCATGAGACGACTCCTGGCGGCGGCCTTGGGGTTCGCCGCACTGGCCTGCCCCGCGGCCGCTGTGATCGCACAGAGCGGCAATACCGCCGCGCAATCGGTGCAGACCGACGCCGCCAGCTATGTCCAGCAGACCGCGATCAACGGCCTGTTCGAGATTTCCGCCGCCCAGGCGGCGTTGGAGAAGGCGTCCTCCGACGATGTCCGCAGCTTCGCCCGGATGATGCTCGACGACCACACCAAGGCCGGCGAGCAATTGACGGACGCGGCCAAGGGCCAGAATCTCGCGACGGCCCTGCCGAAGACGGTGGACGCCCGATACGACGAAGTGCTGCAGGACCTGGCCAACGCCACCGAGCAGGATTTCGATCGGCTCTACATGCGGACCCAGGTGGAGGCGCATAAGGAGGCCCTGAAGCTGCAGCAGGAGTACAGCAGCTTCGGCGCCAATCCGGCGCTGAAGGCGACCGCGACGCAGCTGCTGCCGGTCATCAAGCGCCATCTCGACCAGGCCCAGACGATCCTCGACCGGCTCGGCAAGGCATAGATCCGCGACAGCCGCAGGGCGGTCCTCTAGACCCTGCGCCGCTCACCTCCGTGGAATTTGATAAAAAATCTCCGCTAAATGAGATTGCGAGTCATTATTATTCTTGATAATGAGCACCGGCATTCTAAGCCGGGTGCGGCGACGGCCGCCGGTACCCGCGGTTCCGAAGAAGAAGGGTGGGGTGGCATGGGTGCTGGATACGGCGCGCGCGACCGCGTGCGGATGTTGCTAACGACAACCATTCTCGTCGCGGTTGGAGGGCCGGTCGCGGCGCAGGCCCAGGAGCAGAGCCAGGCGCAGCCCCAAACGCAGGCACCCCCGGCCACGGACGGCCTCGTCCTGGCCCCCATCGTCGTCACCGGCCAGGGGGAGGACCCGACTGGCCCGGTGCAGGGCTTCGTGGCCAATACGAGCCTCAGCGCCACTAAGACCAACACGCCGCTGATCGAGACGCCGCAGTCGGTCTCGGTGGTCACCAAGGACCAGATCACGGACACGAACGCCGAGACCCTGTCGCAGGCGCTGGCTTACACCCCGGGTCTCACCTTCCAATCCGGGGCTTACAGCCGCATCAACGACGATTTCATGATCCGCGGCTTCAACGTCGCGGCCGGCGGGTCCGGCATGCTGCGCGACGGCCTGCGGCTGCAAGCCAATGTCTACGACGGAAACCAGGAGCCTTATGGGCTGGAGCGCATCGAGGTGCTGCGCGGCCCGTCTTCGGTGCTCTACGGCCAGCTCAGCCCCGGCGGCGTGGTCAACGCCATCAGCAAGCGGCCGACCGATGTGCCGTTCGGCGAAGTGAACGCCGAATACGGCAGCTACGGCCGGACTCAGTTCTCCGGCGATGTCGGCGGCCCCGTCGATGACGCCGGCATGTTGTCCTATCGGCTGACCGGGCTGTGGCGCAATTCCGGCAACTGGGTCGATCACGTCCCGGACGACAAGCTGTACATCGCCCCGGCCTTCACCCTGCAGCCCTCGGATTCGACCAAGATCACCTTCCTCAGCAATTATCAGGAGATCTACACCCGCTTCGCGCCGCCGATGGACTATGACGACCTCCGCAAGGGCCGGATCCCGCGCGACCTGTTCATCGGCCAGAAGGGCTTCGACCGCTACTACAGCGAGACCTACTCGCTCGGCTATCAGTTCGAGCACAAGTTCAACGACAGCCTGACGCTCCGCAACTCGCTGCGCTATTTCCACTCCGATGTCCTGTGGGACTATCTGACCTACGGTACCCTTACGGGCGATTCCCTGACCCGGGGCGTGAGCCACCGTTTCGAAAGCTCGGACAGCTTCGCCACCGACACCTCGCTGGAGGCGAAGGTTGAGACCGGGCCGGTCCAGCACACGCTCCTGGCGGGGGTCGATACCTGGGGCCTCGACTACGACACGAACCGCTTCACTTCCGGCTCGGTCGGCCCCCTCAACATCCACGACCCGGTCTACGACGCGACCGTGACCATCAACACCAGCAACAACAGCGGCTTCAACAATTCGGGCTCGCAGGTCGGCATCTATCTCCAGGATCAGATGAAGATCTACGACAAGCTGATCCTGGTGCTCGGCGGCCGCTACGACTGGGCGGACGCCTACACCACAAGCTACCGCCCGGACCGCGTTCTCCAGGCCCTGAACATCGATCGGAAGCAGCACCGTTCGGACAGCGCCTTCACCGGCCGCGTCGGGCTGCTCTATCTGTTCGACAACGGCCTGGCCCCTTATGCCAGCTTCAGCCAGTCGTTCCAGCCCACCGCGCTGAACGCCGGCATCAGCCGGACCGGGCAGCAGTTCGAGCCGACCACGGCCAACCAGTATGAGGTCGGCCTGCGCTACCAACCGCCCGGCGAGAACTTTATACTGAGCGGCGCCATCTTCAGGATCGACCAGGACAACGTCCTGACCACGGATCCGGAAGACAACACCTTCTCGGTGCAGACGGGCGAGGTCAGGTCGCAAGGCATTGAACTCGAGGCCCGGGCCAGCTTCGGCGCGCTCAACCTCGTCGCCGCCTACAGCTACACCGACGCCCGCAACGTCAAGAGCAATGCGCTGTACACGGAGGATGAGCGCATTGCCCTGGTCCCCTATCACAACATCGCTCTGTGGGCCGACTATCGGCTGGACGATCTCGGCATCAGAGGTCTGACGCTCGGCGCCGGGCTGCAGCATCTGAGCTCCATGAACATCCCAGGGACAGCCGAGACTGAGAAGGACGTGCCCGGCCGGACGCTGGTGGACGCCATGGTGGCCTACGACTTCGGTGCGCTCGACGACCGCCTGACGGGGACGACGCTGCAGCTCAACGCCAAGAACCTGTTCGATGAGGAATACATGACCTGCACCGATATCAGCGGCTGCCGCTACGGCGAGCCCTTCACCGTGTCGGCCACGCTGGGCTACCGCTGGTGAGGCGCTGATGCCGACCCGGCGCACGGTCCTCGGCGGGATTGGCCTGGCCCTGCTCGGCCCGGCATGGGCGCATGCGCAGGATCCCGCCGGGCCGGCGCGCCGGGTCGCGGCCCTCGACCTGCTGCTGACCGAGACGCTGCTGACCCTGGGCGTCATTCCCGCCGCGGTCGGCAACATCCCGCTCTATCAGCGGCTGGTGGCCGAGCCGGCGCTGCCGGACGGCGTGCCGGACCTGGGCCCGCTGCAGGAGCCCAATCTCGAGCTGCTGCAATATCTGCGGCCCGACCTCGTCCTGGCCCCGTCCTGGGCGGAGGTCGGGCAGAACAACCTCGAGCGCATCGCCCCGGTCGCCTGGCTGCCGACCTTTTCCACGGAGAAGCCGGCGCTGGATCACGCGCGGGACCTGCTGATGCGGGTGGCGGCGCTGACCGGCCGCGACGCCGAGGCCCGGGACTGGGCCGACCGCGCCGACGCCACCCTGGCCGAGGCCCGCCAGATCCTCGAGCCCTGGACCGACCGGCCGGTCTATGTCGTCCGCTTCATGGAGGATGGGCGCCATGCCGCGATCTTCGGCGGCAACGGCATGATCGGCGACGTCCTGTCCCGCCTCGGCCTGCGCAACGCCTGGACCGGGCGGACCAATGTCTGGGGCACCACCTCGATCGGGATCGAGCAGCTGGCCGGCAACGCCGAGGCCCGGCTGATCCATTTCAACCGCGGCGCCGAGACCGAGCGCGCCTTGCGGCAGCTCGCCGCCAGCCCGCTCTGGGCCGCGCTGCCGGCGGTGCGCCAGGGCCGGGTGATCGAGATGCCGGTCGTCTATCCGAATGGCGGTCTGTTCTCGGCCACGCGCTTCGCCGAGCAGCTGGTGCAGTTTTTGCCGGCGCACGGAGCAGTCGATGGCTGATCTCGCCCTGCCCCGGCCGGCCGCGGCAGGCCGCCCGGCCCTCCTGGCCGCTTTCCTGATCGGCGCCGCCCTGGCCCTGTTCCTGCACCATCTGACAGAGCTGCTTCCACCTGCGGAATGGGCACAAGCCCTGACAGCCCCGGACCCGGCCGACATGCGTCAGATGCTGGCGCAGTACAGCCTGCTGCCGCGCCTCGTTGTCGGTCTTCTCGGCGGTGCCGCGCTCGGCCTCGCCGGCGTGCTGTTCCAGCAGGCGCTGCGCAACCCGCTGGCCGAGCCCGGCACGCTCGGCGTCTTCGCTGGAGCGAAGCTGGCTCTGATCGCCGCCACGCTGTCGGTGCCGTCTATGCTCGAGGCCGGGCAGGGGGCCGTTGCCCTGCTCGGCGGCATCGCGGCGATGGCCCTGGTCCTGGCGATGAGCGGGCGCCACAGGCTGGCGCCGATCGCCGTGATCCTGGCCGGATTGGTCGTGACCCTCTATCTCGACGCCGCCAGCAAGATGCTGGTGCTGTTCAACCACCAGGCCCTGACCGACCTGTTCGTCTTCCAGGGCGGGTCGCTGAACCAGAACGACTGGGGCGTGGCGCTCGCCCTGGCGCCGCGGCTGACCCTGGCGGCTCTGGCCAGCGCGCTGATGCTGCGGCCGCTGACGCTTCTCGACCTCGACGAGCAGGGCGCACGCGGCCTCGGCCTCTCGCCGGCCGCGGCGCGGCTGGCGGCGATCGCCGTCGCGGTGCTGCTCAGCGCCTCAGTAGCCGCCCAGGTCGGCCCGATCGGCTTCATCGGGCTGGCCGGCCCCGCCATCGCCCGCCTCGCCGGCGCGCGCCGCTTCCGCGACCGCCTGGTCTGGGGGGCTGCGGTGTCCGCCGGTCTGCTGGCGCTGACCGACCAGCTTCTGCAATTCGTCGAGGGCGCCGGCGCTGCGCCAACCGGCGCCGTCACCGCGATCCTCGGCGCGCCGCTGCTGCTGTGGCTGCTGCGCCGGCTGCGGCCGACGGGCGAAGCCCAGCCGGACCGGCCGATGTGGTCCGCCGAGCATCGCCGCCGGCATCCCTGGCCCTGGGTCCTCGGCGCCATGCTGCTGCTCGGCCTGATCGCCTGGGCCGCGCTGGCGCTGGGCCGGACACCGGAAGGCTGGCACTGGAGCATGGGCGGCGAACTCGACCTGCTGCTACCCTGGCGGGCGCCTCGCATCACCGCTGCTCTCGGCGCGGGCTTCATGCTGGCGACGGCTGGCGTAGTGCTGCAGCGCCTGACCGGCAACGCCATGGCGAGCCCGGAGCTGCTCGGCGTCTCCTCTGGCGCCGCCCTGGCCCTGATCCTCGCCGCCGTCGTCGTGCCCGGACTGGACCGCCTGACCCTGACCGGCGTCGCCGGCATCGGTGCGCTGGCGGCGCTGCTCGCCGTCCTCTCCCTCGGTCGGCGGTCAGCCTTCTCCCCCGAGCACATGCTGCTCGCCGGAACGGCGCTGACCACTATCGCCAGCGCCTTCATGGTTGGACTGCTGTTCAGTGGCGATCCGCGCGCTGCGCTGCTGCTGGGCTGGTTGTCGGGATCGACCTATGGGGTCTCCGCCCGCGACGCCGCGATCACCTGCGGCCTCGCCACGGCGGCGGCCCTGGTTCTTCCCCTGGCGGGCCGCTGGCTGACCATCCTGCCGCTCGGCGCCGCGACCAGCCGCTCGCTCGGCCTGTCGTTGGCCCGCAGCCGGGCGGCCTTGCTGCTGCTGACCGCCGTGCTGACCGCCGGCGCGACGCTGACCGTCGGCCCCCTGAGCTTCGTCGGGCTGATGGCGCCGCACATGGTCCGCATGCTCGGTATCCGGCGGCCGACGCCACAGATCCTGGCGGCCGGGCTGGCCGGCGCCGGGCTGATGGTGCTGGCCGACTGGCTGGGCCGCACCATCGCCTTCCCCTGGCAGGTCCCGGCCGGGCTGGTCGCGACCTTCGTGGGCGGGACCTATTTCATCTGGCTGATGCAGCGGCGATGATCGACGCGATCGCCCCGATCTTCACCGGCCCGCTGGCCGACTTCGCCGACCGGCTGGTGCTGGCCGATGACCCGCGGCCGGCGGTGCGCGGATCGGATCTCCTGGACCCTGCCGTGCTGGGCCCGGTCCTGGAGCGCTTCGCCGGGCGCTACGACCAGCCGGAGCCGCGGGCCGTGGCCTCGCTGTGGGCGAAATGGCACTTCTGGTCGCTGCTGACCCCGGTGGTGGCGGCGAGCCTGCTGCTCGAGCACGGGCTGCCGACCGGGCTCGACGAGGTCGGGGTGGTGATGACGCCGGACGGGCAGACGACGGCATTCAAGCTGCCGCATGGCGGCAGCCGGACCACCCCCGCCGACGGCTTCGAGCGCTTCGGCCCGCTGGTCGATCACCACATCGACCCTCTGATCCGCGCGCTGTCGGCGCAAAGCGGCGCCACCGCGAAGGTGCTGTGGAGCAATGTCGGCAACCTGTTCGAGAACCTGCTGCGCCAGATCGAGGCGTCCGGCATGGCGCGCGGTCCCGGCCCGGCCCAGGCCCGCGCGCTGCTGGCCAGCCGCGACTGGCCCGGCCGCCGCGCCAACCCGCTGTTCGAGCCGGTGCGCTATGTCGAGCGTAACGGCGAACGAAAAAGGCTGCGGCGCGTCTGCTGCATCCGCTATCTGATCCCCAGCCTCGACTACTGCTCGACCTGCCCGCTGGTGAAGGCGAGAACGGCATGAACCACACCGCCCCCGTCTCGACGGCCGAGACCGATACCGCGCCGGCGATGTTCGAGCTGTCGCAGGCCGCCTTCGCCGTGGCCGGCCGTACCCTGTTGCAGCCACTCGACCTCGCGCTGGCACCACGCCGGGTCACCGGGCTGATCGGCCACAACGGCTCCGGCAAATCGACGCTGCTGAAGATCCTGGCGCGGCAGCAGCCGCCAACGGCGGGCACGGTCCACTTCGAGGGCCGGCCGCTGAGGGACTGGGCCGACCGCACCTTCGCCCGTCGCGTCGCCTATCTGCCGCAGCAGACGCCGCCCGCCTCGGGCCTTCTGGTGAAGGAACTCGTGGCGCTCGGGCGCTATCCCTGGCATGGGGCGCTGGGCCGCTTCGGCGCGGCTGACCGGGAGAAGGTCGAGGAGGCGATGGCGCTGACCGACATCGCCCCCTTCGCCGACCGGCTGGTCGAGACCCTGTCGGGCGGCGAGCGGCAGCGCGCCTGGCTGGCCATGCTGGTGGCGCAGGACGCCGCCTGCCTGCTGCTGGACGAGCCGATCTCCGCCCTCGACATCGCGCATCAGGTCGAGGTGCTGGCGCTGGTGCAGCGGCTGAGCCGCAGCAAGGGTCTGGGCCTCGTGGTGGTGCTGCACGACATCAACATGGCGGCGCGGTTCTGTGACGAGATCGTGGCGCTGCATTCCGGCCGGCTGATCGCCCGCGGCGCGCCGGATTCAATCATGCGGCCGGACCGGCTGCAGGCGATCACCGGCATCCGGATGGGCATCCTGCCCAACCCGGCCGGCGGCCCGCCGATCAGCTATCCCCACTGACCGGCGGACCTCCCCCTCCCCGACCTATTGTGCCGCCACCGCCAGGGTGGCATCGACCCGGCGCAGCGCATCCCGAACCCCGGACTGGAATTCGGGGGCATGGATGATGTCGAGATGCGTGGCGCCCGGCACCCGGGCCAGCGCCGCCACCCGCGCCAGCAGGCTCCAATCGCGCAGCCGCTCCGGCCGGCCCAGCGAATCCTCCGCCTGCCAGACATGGACCGGCAGGTCGAGCGGCCGGTAGGCGTAGCGCGCGGCGCGCAGCCGCTTGTCCAGCATCGCCCACAGCTCGAATTCGCGCGAGGTCAGGTCCGGCCCGTCCGCCGGCAGGCCGTCGGCATGGGCCAGGACATACTCGTCCAGCGCCGCCCGTTCGCTCTCGTCCATCAGCGCGAACAGCGACCGCCATTGCGCCGCCATGGCCGAGCGGCCGAGCCACTGCTCAAGCAGAGAGGCGGTCCGCTGCCGCTCCTCAGTTGACGACTGCTCGGCCCGGAAATCGACATTCTCGAAGACGTCGACCAGCCCGAGGAACTCGACCGCCACCCGCCCCTTCAGCCGATGCGCCGTCTCGAAGGCCAGGTCGCCGCCGGAGGACCAGCCGAGCAGGGCGCAGCGCCCGCCGGCGGTGCGCTCGATATGGGCGGCGTATTCCTCGGCCAGCGCCGCAATGTCGTAGCCGCGCCAGCGCTGCTGCGTGTAGACATGGCTGACGAAGCCGGTGACCGGACGGTCGCCGCCGAGCGCCGCGACCATCGAGGCGAACTCGGTCGAGTTCACGATCAGCCCCGGGATGCAGTAGAGCGGCACGCCGTCGCCGCCCTGCTGCAGACGCACGACCTCCGGCCCCTTCGGCGGCTCAGGTGCCAGCCGTGCCGCCAGATCGGCCAGGCTGCGGGCGTTCAGGATATCGGCCAAGGTCAGCGCCTGGCCGCCGGCCAGCCCCTGCTTGCGGATCCGCGCCAGCAGCTTGAGACTGAGGATCGAATCCCCACCCAGGGCGAAGAAGTTGTCGTCGCGGCCGATTGCGTCGGTGCCCAGCAGGCCGGCCCAGAGCGCGGCCAGCGCCTGCTCGGTCTCGCCGCGCGGCGGGTCGCCGGCTGGCTTCGGCACGGCAGGTGCCGGCAAGGCCCGGCGGTCGAGCTTCCCGTTGGCGGTGACCGGCAGGGTGTCGAGCCGCACCCAGGCGGCCGGCACCATGTAGTCCGGCAGCTTGTCGGCAAGCTTGGCCTTCATCGCCTCCAGATCCGCGCCGGCCGGCGCCGCGACATAGGCGACGAGCTGCATCCGGCCGTCCTCCGCCGGCGCCGCCACCACCGCGGCATCGGCGATGCCGTCGAGGCCGCGCAGTGCCGTCGCCACCTCGCCCGGCTCGACCCGGTAGCCGCGGATCTTCACCTGGTCGTCGGACCGGCCGAGGAACTCCAGGCTGCCGTCCTTGAGCCGCCGCACGCGGTCGCCGGTGCGGTACAGCCGGGCGCCGGGCTGGCCAAAGGGATCGGGCACGAAGCGCTCCGCCGTCAGGTCCGGACGACCGAGATAGCCGCGCGCCACGCCGGGGCCGCCGAGATAGAGCTCGCCCGCCGCCCCGGCCGGCACCGGGTTGAGATAGCCGTCCAGCACATGCGCCGCGGCGTCCGGCAGGGGCCGGCCGATCGGCAGCGTGCCGGCCGCGCGCCAGGCTGAGACAGCTGGCTGGCACAGGGCACCGACGGTGCCTTCGGTCGGGCCGTAATGGTTGACCACACGGCAGCCCGGGGCCAGCTCGCGGATCCGGTCCAGCAGCGGCCATCCGGTCGCCTCGCCGCCCAGCACCAGGGTGTGACTCGGCAGAACGTCCTGCGGCCGGCGCGCCTGCAGCAGCGCCTGCAGATGGCTCGGCACGATCTTCAGCACCTCGATGCGCTGCGCCCCCATGTATTCGGCGAAGCGGTCGGGGTCGAAGGCGCGGGCCGGATCGATCAGATGCAGCTCGCCGCCGTCATGGAGCGCGCCGTACAGCACGGTGTTGCCGAGATCGGCGGCGACGGTCGAGACCATCGCCATCCGCGCCCCCTCCGGCAGGTCCAGGACCTGCAGCACGCCACGGGCGTAGTCCGCCATGCCGCCGCGGGTGACGACCACGCCCTTGGGCCTGCCGGTCGAACCGGAGGTGTAGATCACGCAGCCGGCCTGGTCCGCCACCGGCTCGGGCAGCGAGATTGCGGCGTCCGGCCCGTCGTCCTTGTCCAGGGACAGGCGCAGAACCTCGCAGCCGAAGCCGTCGGGCGTCTCGGCATCGACCAGAAGCCAGCGGGCGCCGCTGTCGGCCACCAGCTCCGCCCGCCGCTCGGCCGGTGCCGCGGGGTCGAGCGGCAGATAGGCCGCACCGGCCTTGAGCACGCCGAGGAGGCCCAGCACCCATTCCGGCGTGCGCCCCATCTGCAGCGCCACCCGGTCCTCGGGCCGGACGCCGCGGGCGACCAGCCGCCGCGCCAGCCGGTCGGAGGCGTGGTCGAGCTGCGCCCGGGTGTAGGCACGATCTTCGTGCCGGACGGCGATTGCCTCCGGCCGCGCCGCCGCCTGAGCCCGCCAGGCCGCAACCAGATCCGCCGGCGGCTCGGCGCTGGCCGGGCCGAAAGCAGAGGCCGGCGCCGGGGCTGGAGCCAGATCGGCCAGGCGCCGCTCCGGTGCTGCCACGACGGCCTCCGCCAGAGCGGAGAGATCCGCCGCCAGCCGCTCGATCGTGGCCGGATCGAAGACATCGGTGGTGTAGGCGAGGAGGACATCAATCCCCTCCGCCCGGTCGGTGAAGTCGAGGCTGAGGTCGAAATGCGCGGCGCCGCTGCCGAGGCCGCGCAGCGTCATGGCGAGCCCGGCGAAATCGGCCCCGCCCGGCCGGTCGGCCTGCTCGGTGCATTTCACCTGGAACAGCGGATGCACCCCGGCCTGCCGCGGCGGGGCCAGGGCCTCGACCACCATGTCGAAGGGCACGTCGATCCGGGTCTCGGCCGCCAGCAGGCCTTCGCGCACCTGGTCCAGCAGCGCGGTGAAGCCGCGGCGCTGGTCCAGCACCGTGCGCAGCACCGCGACATTGGTGAAGTAGCCGATCATCGGATGCGTCTCGGCCCGGCCGCGATGGGCCAGCGGCGCGCCGATGCGGATGTCGTCGCCCCCGCCGTTCCGGGCCAGCAGCAGCTTGAACAGCGCCAACACGACCATGAAGGTCGAGGCGCCGCGGCTGCGAGCCAGGGCGCGTAGCCTTTCGCTCAGCGGCTGGGACAGGCGGAAGGAGTGGATTGCCCCTGCTTCGCTGCGCTCCGCGGGCCGCGGGCGGTCGAAGGGCAGATCGAGTGGCGGGTGGCTGTCGCCCAGCGCCGCCTTCCAGGCGTCGATCTGGCGCGCCTCCTCCCCGGCCTCCAGCCAGCTGCGCTGCCAGGCGGCGTAGTCGGCGTAGTGAAGCGCCAAGGGCGGCTGGCCGGAAGGCCTGCCGTCGCGCCGAACCGCGTAGAGAGCGGCGAGGTCGCGGATGATCAGCCCGATCGACCAGCCGTCGGCGACGATGTGGTGCAGGGCCAGGACCAGCCGGTGCTCGCGGTCGCCCAGCACATGCAGCTCGAAGCGCAGCAGCGGCCCGGCCTCGAGATCGAAGGGCTGGCGCGCCAGGGCCTCGGCGAAGGCGTCGCTCTCCGCCTCCCCTGCCGCGCGCAGGTCCCGGACTGTGAAGGGCGGCGGCAGCTCGGCATGGACGCGCTGCACCGGGCGGCCTTCGGCGTCGATGCCGAAGGTGGTGCGCAGCGCCTCGTGCCGCGCGACCAGGTCGCCGGCTGCCGCCTGCAGCGCCGCGGCGTCGAGACCGCCGGACAGGGACAGGATGCCGGCCATGGTGTAGGCCGGGCTCGCGGGGTCGCGCTGCCAGGTCAGCCACAGCCCGCGCTGGGCGTGGGACAGCGGCAGGTCGCCGCCGCGCGGCGTCGGCACGATCGGCAGCGTGGCGAAGTCCACTCCGTGCTCGGCCAGCTTGTCCAGGAAGGCGCGGCGGCGATCCGGCGCCAGCGCGGCGAAGCGGCGGGCGATCTGCTGGGTGGTCATGTCAGGTCCTCGAGTTCGCTCATCCACTTGTCCATGTCGTCCAGCCGCTGCCCGGCGGCACCGGTGGACAGGTCCAGGCTGGCGGCCAGCCCGGCGAGGGTGGGATGGTCGAAGAAATGGCGGATCGGCAGGGCACGGCCGTGCCGCTCCAGCAGCAGCGCCCGCACCTTCATGGCGGCGAGCGAGTGCCCGCCGAGCTGGAAGAAATCGTCGTGACGGGAGACGTGGGCGAGACCGAGGACGTCCATCCAGATGCGGGCGATGGCCAGCTCGGTCTCGCCCTCGGGCTCGGCCCGGCCGTCGGCGCCGCTCTCCCACTCGGGCTCGGGCAGCGCCTTGCGGTCCAGCTTGCCATTGGCACTGACCGGCAGAGCGGGGAGCCACAGCAGCTTGGACGGCACCATGTACTCCGGCAGGAGCTCGGACAGATGGCGCTTCAGCTCGGCCTCATCGGGCTGGGCCTCGCCGGCGACATAGCCGACCAGCCGTCCCTCGCGCAGCACCACCACCGCGTCGCGGATCCCGGGATAGGAGCGCAAGCCCGCCTCGATCTCGCCGAGCTCGATCCGGAGGCCCCGCAGCTTCACCTGGTGGTCCAGCCGCCCGAGATACTCGATCGCCCCGTCCGGGCGCCGCCGCACCCGGTCGCCCGAGCGGTACATCCGGCTGCCGGCAGGTCCCATCGGGTCCGGCACGAACCGCTCCGCCGTCAGGTCGGGACGGCCGAGATAGCCCCGCGCCAGGTTGACGCCGGCGATGTACAGCTCGCCCGCCACCCCCTCCGGCACCAGGTTGAGGTCGGCATCGAGGATGTGGATCCGGGTGTTGGCGATGGCATGCCCGATCGGCACGCTCTTCTGCCCGGGTTCGGGCCGGCAGGCCCAGAAGGTCACGTCGATCGCCGCCTCGGTCGGGCCGTACAGGTTGTGCAGCCCGGCCCCGGTCTGCCCCAGCACCGCGTCCTGCAGCGCGCGCGGCAGCGCCTCGCCGCTGCACAGGATCCGCTTCAGGCTGGTGCAGCCGGGCAGCTCGCCCGCGGCGACGAACGCCCCCAGCATCGACGGCACGAAGTGCAGCGTGGTGATCCCCTCATCCCGGATCACCCGGCCCAGCGCCTCCGGATCCCGGTGCGCTCCCGGCTCGGCCACCACCAGGCAGGCCCCGGTCATCAGCGGCCAGAAGAACTCCCACACCGACACGTCGAAGCCGTAGGGCGTCTTCTGCAGCACCCGGTCCCCCGGACCGATCCGGTACTCCGCCTGCATCCATTGCAGCCGGTTCAAGAGCCCCTGGCGGCTGTTGCCCACCGCCTTCGGCTTGCCGGTCGAGCCCGAGGTGGTGATGCAGTAGGCCAGGCTCTCCGGATGCCAGGACACTTCCGGCGCTTCATCCGCAAAGCCGGACAGGTCCCAGCCCTCCAGCGCCACCACCTCGACCCCGTCCGGCAGCCGGTCGATGAGATGCGCCTGGGCCAGCACCAGCCTGAGGCCGGTCTCGGCGATGGTGCCGGCCAGCCGCTCGCGCGGATGCTCGGGGTCGAGCGGCAGATAGGCGCCGCCCGCCTTCGCGATGCCGAGCAGCGCCAGCACCATCTCGACCGACCGCTCGGCCGCCACCCCGACCAGCACGTCCGGCCCGACGCCGCGCGCGACCAAGGCCTGCGCCAGCCGGTTCGTCCGCCGGTCCAGCTCGGCATAGCTCAGCCGCTGGTCGCCGAACACCAGCGCCTCCGCCTCCGGTGTCGCCCGCGCCTGACGCTCGATCAGCGCCAGCACGGTCGGCACCGCCTCATACGCCGTGTCCGTCGCGTTCCAGACGGAGAGGCGCTGTTGCTCTTCCTGCGTCGGCAAGGCGATCCGGCCGAGCGGTGTTGCCGCATCTTCCGCAATGCGCAGCAGCAGGACCTCGAGCTGCCGCATCAGTTGGTCGATCCGGGCGGCATCGAAGGCGTCGCGCCGCCAGCTCCAGCCGATCTCGAGATCCCCGCCCGCCTGCACCGTCAGGGTCAGGGCGTAGTTGGTGGTCTCCAGATTCGCGACCGCGCCGAAGCGCAGGCCTTTGCCGTCGCGCTCGCGCAGCGCCTGGTCCACCGGATAGTTCTCGACCACCAGGATCGTGTCGAACAGCGACCGCCCGCCCTGCCCGGCCCAGCCCTGGATCTCGTACAAGGGCGTCGCCTCGTGCTCGCGCAGCGCCGCGTTCTCCGCCTGCAGACCCCGCAGCCAGTCGCCAGTGCTCCGGGCTGGATCCAGGTCCGGCGCCACCGGCAGGGTGTTGATGAACAGCCCGAGCAGCGCCTCGGCGTCGCGCAGCTCCGCCGGACGCCCCGCCACCGTCGCTCCGAACACCACCCGCCGCTGCCCGGTGATCCGCGACAGCAGCAAGGCCCAGGCCCCCTGCAGCACCGTGTTCAGCGTCACCCGCTCGCGCCGGGCGAAGGCCTTCAGCGCCTCCGTCGCGGCTGCATCCAGCCGCAGCCTGGCGCTGTCGTGGCCC
>NZ_JAHVDK010000010.1:0-215550 GCF_051487185.1 Inquilinus limosus | reverse complement strand
GCACAGAGCACGGTCGCCTATTCGGGCAAGGACACGATCGCGGACTTCGCGGCCGGCGACAGGATCGACCTGTCGGCGATCGATGCGGACGGCGACGCCGGCAACGGCGACACCGCCTTCGCCTTCGGCACCGGCGGCTTCACCGGCGCCGGCGCGGAAGTGCGGATCGTCGCGTTCGCGGACGGCCGCCAGGGCGTCTATCTCGACGTCAACGGCGACAGGAACCCGGACGCGATCATCAACGTGATCGCCGACCATGCCCTGACCGCGGCGGATTTCGTGCTCTGACTCAGGCCGGCTCGGGCGTCTCGTGCGCCCGGGCCGCTATCCCGCGGCCGGGCAGAAAGGCCATCGCCGACACCGCAAGCGAGCGGGCGCACCGGGCGATGGCGGAGGCGCGTCAGTCGAACGGGATCGTGACGGTGATCCCCGGTGGCGGGGTCGGGGCCACCACCACCGGCGGACGCTCATAATAGATCCGCGGCCGGTACCGGCGCGGTCCGTCGCACTTCACCTCTTCCTTGTACTCGCCGTCGTCCCATTTGCGTTCGTACTTGCAGCGGCCGTCGCGCCATTCCTGCTTGTAGTCTCCGCCGCGCCAGCCCCAGCCGTGGCCGCTCTCGCGATCCTAAGGCGTCCTCGATTCCGAGAAATCTCTGACGGCCTCTGTCGGCGGATTCGACCGGGCAGCATCGGTCGGTTCCGCTTCCCGCTCCCTGCGGTCAATCGCGTTTGCTTGTGCCGGTGCGTTATGTCCAGCTAACTATATCGCATGCCCTCGACTCAACCCGCCGCTGCCCAGCGCAGCCTCCCCGCCGGTTTCCTCGGAGGAGCTGGGATTGGAACGCTCGGCGGGCTGATCGGGCTCGGCGGTGCCGAGTTCAGGCTGCCGCTGCTAATTGGGCTGTTCCGTTTCGTCGCGCTCGAAGCGGTCATCCTCAACAAGGCTATGAGCCTCGTCGTCGTCGCGTCGGCACTGCTGTTCAGAACGCGGGCCGTTCCACTCGATGAAGTGCTCTCCCAGTGGCCTGCAGTGGTCAACCTGCTGGCCGGCAGCCTTCTCGGGGCCTGGTTCGGCGCAGGCTGGGCAACCCGACTTCGCTCTGAGACGCTGTACAAGGTGATTGCCGTTCTCCTGGTCGTCATCGCCGTCGTGCTTCTGCTCGAACATCAGATCACAGGTGGTGCAGCGCTGTTCAGCGGCCCGGCCCAGCTTGTCGCGGGTGTGGCCGCCGGTTTCGGCATCGGCATCTTCGCGGCTATCCTTGGGGTCGCAGGTGGAGAGCTCCTCATTCCCACCCTGGTGTTGTTGTTCGGGGCGGACATCAAGCTCGCGGGGAGCCTTTCCCTTGCTGTGAGCCTGCCGACGATGCTGGTCGGCTTCACGCGCTACAGCCGGGACCAGAGTTTCAGCGTGCTCGGCCGCAATCGGCTTTTCGTGCTGGTGATGGCCGTTGGCTCCATCGTCGGCAGCTATATCGGGGGATTGCTCCTCGGCGTGGTGCCGAGTGCAATTTTGCTGCCGATCCTCGCGGCGATCCTCGTCGTCTCGGCCGTCAAGGTCTGGCAGCACAGGTAATCGCGCGATGTCCGCTCTGCACCTTTCCGGACCGGCTCCTGCCGAGGCGCCCCCGCGGCGGCCGGGTCGCGAAAAGGTGATCCGTCCTCGCGGGCGCAACCTGTGTAGACTTAATCCGCAGATCTGTTCATGATATGTTCCATGGACATGGCGCAGACCGATGGCGAGGCGGGCGAGGCCCGGCCGTCCGATCCCGACCTGAACTGGACGGGATGGGCGCTGGAGAAGCTGCGCGAAGTGGTCGAGATCGACATCCGCTGCAAGCGACTGACCGAGCGGCAGCAGCAGGCCACCCTGGCGGGGCCGGAGACGCCGGACTTCCCGCTGATGCAGTCGCGCCTGTCCCGCTCGATCCGGCTGTCGATCGCGATGGCCGAGCGGATCCGCGGCGACTATCTGCACCGCCGGGCCGAAGGCGAGGAGTCGGGGGCGCTGGAGCGCCGCCGCCGGCGGCGGGAGCAGGCCGGCCGTGGTCGAGGCGGTCACGGCCGCCGAGGCCGCGGACCTCGCCGCGGCCGGCGAGACCGTCGATCCCGAGGAAACCGAACGCCTGCGGTCCGAGGTGTGGGAGAAGCTGACCGAGGACGAGGTGCTGGACGTCCAGCTCGACACCTTGTCGGCCGATGAATTCGTGCGCGAGGTCTGCCGCTGGCTCGGCTGCCGGCTGGATCCTAGCCGGCTGCCGCAGGGCTGGGACGACGTCGTCCGGGCCAATGACAACAACGTCTGCGGCGGCCCGCCGGCGGAGGCCGCCGGGAGCGTCGCTGGTGATCACAAGCCCGGTGAGGGTTGGCCTGAGCAGTTGGATCAACTCAAGGACGACCGTCCGTCGTCCGCGCTCCCGAAGCCGGACAGCAGTTGAGCGCCGGTGCGGATCATGCCCGGCCCTTCCACCCGCATCCGCAGCCTTCCATTCTCCTCCTCCCCTTGCGGAAGGAGGGAAGGGGAGGGGTCTGCGCGGTCCGCGCGCCTATACGCGGCCCGGCCCCGGATGACATCCCGGGGGCTTGACCTTCCCACTGTTGGAAGCTCCATCTCAGAAGGAGAAAGCTCCAGGAGGACGGAATGGAACTCAAAGTTGAAGGCATGACCTGCGGCGGCTGCGCCGAGGCGGTGAAGCGCGCGGTCCGGGCGGCGGCGCCCGGCACCGAGGTCGCGGTCGACCTGGCCGGCGGCCGGGTGACGGTGTCGCCCTCGGGCGCGGCGCCGGACGCGGCAGCCGTGGCCGCGGCGATCGACCGGGCCGGCTTCCACGCCCGGGTGACGGGCTGATCGGGCATCGGCGGGAGGGAGGAGAGCGGGGCGCCGGCCGGCGCCCCGCGTCGGGCTGGCTTCCGATGGGACGGGTTTAATAACCCCGCATGCGTTCGGGTAGTTCCCGTCGCGCGCAAATCCATGTATGTCCTGGGGTCGCCTCGGGCCGCGTCGTCCTGCCTTGCAACCCCGAATCAGAGTGGCGCTATGCTGAGAACCCGTCGTCGCAAGTCTTTCCTCGGTGCCATGGCCGGCCTCGCCCTCGCGGCCGGCGTTGCTCTGCCGGGCGCGGCCTCGGCGCAGAACGTGCAGTACATCTCCTCCAGCCGCGACTGGCACGCCTTCCAGTTCACCGAGAACGGCAGCAAGGCCTGCTACATCGCCTCGAAGCCGACCAAGGCCGAGCCGGCCAATGTCCGCCACGGCGACGTGTTCATCCTGGTCACCAACCGGCCGGCGGAGAAGCAGAAGAACGTGGTCAGCCTGCAGGTCGGCTACACGCTGAAGCAGGGGGCAGACGTCACCGCCTCCATCGGCGGCAAGAACTTCCAGCTCTTCACCGACGGCAACACCGCCTGGTCGCGCGACGCGGCGGCCGACGACGCGCTGGTCGGCGCGATGAAGGCCGGCTCGACCATGACGGTCAAGGCCACCTCCTCGCGCGGCACCGCCACCAGCTACACCTTCTCCCTCGCCGGCATCTCGGCGGCGCTGGGCGAGATCAACAAAGCCTGCGGCGCCTGACCGCAGGTCCCTTTACAATCCCACGGCCCCTTCCCTTGGGGAGGGGCCGTCGCCATTTCAGGGTCCTCCGGAGGTCCCGATGGGTATTGAGACGCACGCCACCACCTTCGCGCCGCCCGCGCCCCGCGCCGACGGCCGCATCAACCTGGTCGGCCTCGACCGCGCCGAGCTGGCGGAGACGCTGGCGGCGCTGGGCGAGCCGGCGTTCCGCGCGCGCCAGCTGTTCGGCTGGATCTACAAGCGCGGCGCCACCGATTTCCAGGCGATGAGCGACCTGGCCAAGGGCCTGCGCGCCAAGCTGGCGGACGGTTTCGCCCTCGACCGGCCGCTTGTGGTACGGCAGCAGCAATCCTTCGACGGCACCCGGAAATGGCTGGCCCGGATGGAAGACGGGCAGGAGATCGAATCGGTCCATATCCCGGAGGAGGATCGCGGCACCCTCTGCGTCTCCTCCCAGGTCGGCTGCACCCTGACCTGCAAGTTCTGCCACACCGGCACCCAGCGCCTGGTGCGCAACCTCGAGGCGTCGGAGATCGTCGGCCAGGTCATGCTGGCCCGCGACGTGCTCGAGGATTGGGGGCGGGAAGGGGACGACCGCCAGCTCACCAACATCGTCATGATGGGGATGGGCGAGCCGCTCTACAATTTCGAGAACGTGAAGCGGGCGCTGAAGCTGGTGATGGATCCGGAGGGCATTGCCCTCTCGCGCCGCCGCATCACCCTGTCCACCGCCGGCGTGGTGCCGCTGATGAAGCGCTGCGGCGAGGAGCTGGGCGTCAACCTGGCGGTGTCGCTGCACGCGGTGACGGACGAGCTGCGCGACCAGATCGTGCCGATCAACCGGAAGTACCCGATCAAGGAGCTCTTGGACGCCTGCCGCGACTATCCCGGCGTCAACAACGCCCGGCGCATCACCTTCGAATATGTGATGCTGAAGGGCGTCAATGACACCCCGGCCGATGCGCGCGAGCTGGTGCGCATCCTCAAGGGCATCCCGGCGAAGATGAACCTGATCCCCTTCAACCCTTGGCCGGGCGCGCCTTTCGAGTGCTCGACGCCGGAGGCGATCGAGCGCTTCGCCGACATCCTGATGGAGGCCGGCTACGCCAGCCCGGTGCGGACGCCGCGCGGCAGCGACATCCTGGCCGCCTGCGGCCAGCTGAAGTCCGACAGCGTGCGCCAGCGCGCCTCGGCCCGCGCCGCGGCGGCCACGGCGGCGGTGCACTGATCCGTCGCCGATGACCGAGACCCTTCCGCAATCCCCCAAATCGTCATGGCGAGCCCCGAAGGGGCGTGGCCATCCAGCGGCACCGGCCCCTGGATCGCCACGTCGCTTCGCTCCTCGCGATGACAGCGTGGGTTGGGCCTTCTGAAAAGATGACCGTCGCCGAGTTCCTCCGCACCCCGGGCGCCTGGGCGCTGCTCTTCGCCCTCTTGGCGATGCCGGCGCTGGCCCGCATGCTCGGCCGCGCTGGCCTCGCCCGCGGCTGGGCCCTGCTGGCGCTGGTGCCGCATTTCGGCGTGCTGCTGGTCTTTGCCGTGCTCTTGTTCCGGCGCTGGCCGGCGGTCGCGGCGGCCGGGGAGGGGAAGCGATGAGCGGCGTGCTCGAGACGCTGTCGGCGCTCTACGGCCCCGCCTGGATGACGGCGCTGCCGCATTGGGGCGCCAACCTCGTCATCGGCGTCTACATCGTCCTGCTGATGAGCTTCGCCGCCTATGCGCTGGTGAAGGCGCGGGTGACGCCGCTGTGGTCGATCCTGCTGCTGGTGCCCTATCTCGACGTGATCGTGCTCTGGGTCATCGCCTTCATCCGCTGGCCGCGCATCGACGGGCCGCGGCCGCACGTCGTCCACCGCGGATGAGGCGGCTCCGCCCGGCGCTGGTCCTGGCCTGGCTGGCCGTCTGGTCCGGCGCCGCGGCGGCGGAAGCCGACATCCGCGGCTGGGACGGCCTCACCTGGGGCATGACCGCGGACCAGGTGCGGGCCGCGCTGCCGCAGGCGGTGCCTCTGTCCCCGCCCTGGGATTTCGGCCCGCTCTATGCCGACCGGATGGTGCGCGACGTGGTGGTCGGCGGCATCGCCTTCGACCTGGTGCCGGAGCTGGCGCGCAAGGACGGCCGGCTGGTCCAGATCCTGTTCGAGCGGCGGTCGCCGATCCCTGGCCCGGCCGAGCTGCAGGCCTTCGTCAACGACCTGCACGCCCGGCTGGGGCCGCCGGCCGAAAGCTGCGTGGTCGAGACCGGCCTGGTCACCCGGCTGTGGCGCCTCCCCTCGGCCCAGGTGGCGCTGACCGCGGTCGACTTCTCCGCCGACGGCAGCCGCGGCCGGCTGCAGCGCCTGCTGCTGCGCTACACCGCCGCCGACCGGGCGCCGCCCTCGCCTTGCGAACGGGACAGACCCAGAACGTGAACGCGATGGCAACGGAAACGCTTCATTCTGAAACGATCGCGGTCTAGGGTTGGAATCCGATCGAACGCCGCGATTGCCTCTCCGCCCATCAGGAGCATTGAGAATGACGAGCTCGTCCGAATACGTGCCGCCGAAGGTCTGGACCTGGGACAAGCCGAGCGGCGGCCAGTTCGCCAGCATCAACCGCCCGATCGCCGGGCCGACGCATGAGAAGGAGCTGCCGGTCGGCCGCCATCCCTTCCAGCTCTATTCGCTCGGCACGCCGAACGGCCAGAAGGTTACGATCCTGTTCGAGGAGCTGCTGGCCGCCGGCCACAGCGGCGCCGAATACGACGCTTGGCCGGTCCGGATCGGCGACGGCGACCAGTTCGGCAGCGGCTTCGTCGAGATCAACCCGAACTCCAAGATCCCGGCGCTGGTCGACCGCAGCGGCCCGACCCCGGTCCGGGTCTTCGAATCCGGCGCGATCCTGATGCATCTCGCCGAGAAGTTCGGGGCCTTCCTGCCGGCTTCGGGCGCCGCCCGCGCCGAATGCCTGTCCTGGCTGTTCTGGCAGATGGGCAGCGCCCCCTTCCTCGGCGGCGGCTTCGGCCATTTCTACGCCTATGCCCCGGTCAAGATCGAATACGCGATCAACCGCTACGCCATGGAGACCAAGCGCCTGCTCGACGTGCTCGACCGGCGCCTGGCCGAAAGCGAGTATGTGGCGGGCGACGAGTACACGATCGCGGACATGGCGTGCTGGCCCTGGTATGGCGGCCTGGCCCTGGGCCGGGCCTATGGCGCGGCGGAATTCCTCGATGTCCAGAGCTACAAGAACGTGCAGCGCTGGGCCAGGGCGATCGACGCCCGGCCGGCGGTGAAGCGCGGCCGCATCGTCAACCGCATGACCGGCGACCCGTCGGAGCAGCTGCACGAGCGCCACGACGCCAGCGACTTCGAGACCCGCACCCAGGACAAGCTCGCCGCGGCCGGGGGCTAGCCGTTCCACGCCGATCAGGGCGCGGACGCGTTCGCGCCCTGATCGCGCCGCATGGCTCGCATGTTGCTCGCCCGCCGCGATGCTCCTAATGTCCGGCGGTTTTTTCTTGTGGAGGCAGGCATGGCGGCGGAAGGTCGGCAAGAGGGGCAGCAGCAGGTCAAGAAGGTGGTTCTCGCCTATTCGGGCGGGCTCGACACCTCGGTCATCCTCAAATGGCTGCAGGAGACCTATCGCTGCGAGGTCGTGACCTTCACCGCCGATCTCGGCCAGGGCGAGGAGCTGGAGCCGGCGCGGAAGAAGGCGGAGCTGCTCGGCATCAAGCCGGAGAACATCTTCATCCGCGACGTGCGCGAGGAGTTCGTGCGCGACTTCGTGTTCCCGATGTTCCGCGCCAACGCCCTCTATGAAGGCGTCTACTTGCTCGGCACCTCGATCGCCCGGCCGCTGATCTCCAAGCACCTGGTCGAGATCGCGGCCGAGGTTGGCGCCGATGCCGTGGCCCACGGCGCCACCGGCAAGGGCAACGACCAGGTCCGGTTCGAGCTCTCGGCCTATGCCCTGAACCCGCACATCAAGGTGATCGCGCCCTGGCGACTGTGGGACCTGACCAGCCGCACCCGCCTCCTCGCCTATGCCGAGGAGCGGCAGATCCCGATCGCCAAGGACAAGCGCGGCGAGCCGCCCTATTCGACCGACGCCAACCTGCTGCACATCTCCTACGAGGGCAAGGCGCTGGAGGACCCCTGGGTCGAGCCGGACGAGGCGATGTACACCCGCTCGGTCAACCCGGCCGCGGCGCCGGATGAGCCGACCTATGTCGAGATCGAGTTCGAGAAGGGGGACGCCGTCGCCATCGACGGCGTGCGCCTGTCGGCGGCGGCCCTTCTGACCAGGCTGAACGAGCTCGGTGGCCAGAACGGCGTCGGCCGGCTCGACCTGGTCGAGAACCGCTTCGTCGGGATGAAGAGCCGCGGTGTCTACGAGACCCCGGGCGGCACCGTGCTCTTGACCGCCCACCGGGCGATCGAGTCCGTCACCCTCGACCGCGGCGCCGCCCATCTCAAGGACGAGCTGATGCCGCGCTACGCCGAGCTGATCTACAACGGCTTCTGGTACTCGCCGGAGCGCGAGGCCATCCAGGCGCTGATCGACAAGACCCAGGAGCGGGTCAACGGCACGGTCCGGCTGAAGCTGTGGAAGGGCAATGTCATCGTCGCCGGCCGCAAGAGCCCGAACAGCCTCTACCGCCTCGACTACGTCACCTTCGAGGAGGATTCGGTCTACGACCAGCGCGACGCGCAGGGCTTCATCAAGCTGAACGCGCTGCGCCTGCGCCTCGGCGCCATGGCCCGCGGCAAGTAGCCCAAAAGGAAAGCGCCCCGCCGGGAAGGCGGGGCGCGGTTCTGCCGGGCGGGGCCCGATCAGACGTAGGTGAAGTCCGACGCGGTCAGGCCCAGCGCCGCCAAATCGGCCACGCTGTGGACATTCGACAGCTCGACGAAGGTGTCCGCATGGTTGGCCGAGGTGACATAGGCCAGGTTGCCGGTGCCGGTGGCGCTGTCGTAATAGGCGATGATGTCGCCGGCGGCCTCGCCCGAGATCCCCGCCGCGGCGGCATCGGCCGAGACGAAGCTCTTGTCCGTGACCACCACCACCGCCTGGCCGTTCGCATCGGCTGCGGCGCCGCTGAAGAAGCTTTCCGCCGCGCCGCCCGACGTCCCGTCGCCGTTGTCGACGAAGTTGGCACCCTCGCCGTCGCGGCCGAGGCCGGCGGCGTCGAAGGCGAAGCTGTCATGGGTCGGGTCGAAATCCCTGACGGTGGTGAAGCCCTGGGTCGAACCGAACTTCGGGTCATGGAAGCGGAACAGGAAGGTGTCGTCGCCGGCGCCGCCGGTGAGATAATCCCTGCCGTCACCGCTGATCAGCGTATCGGCGCCGGAGTCGCCGTAGAGCTTGTCGTTGCCCTCGCCGACATTGGTGCGCGCCGTGTCGCGGCCGTTGTCGCCGGCGAGGACGTCGTCACCGATGCCGCCATAGACGGCGTCGTTGCCCTCGCTGCCGAAGACGTGGTCGTTGCCGGCGCCGCCATAGACGTGATCGATGTTCTGGCCGCCGAAGACGAAGTCGTCGCCGTCGTCGCCATAAACGGTGTCGTTGCCCTGGTCGCCGTTGATGTTGTCGGTCCCGGCGCCGCCACGGACGGTGTCATCGCCGAGATTGCCGTTGAGGACATCGTTGCCATCGTCGCCGCGGATCAGGTCGTTGCCCGAGCCACCATCGACGTTGTCGTGGCCGCTACCGCCCTTGGCGACATCATTGCCCCACCCGGCCCGGATGACGTCGTTGCCGAGGTCGCCGTTGATCCGGTCGTGGCCCCAGGGATCGACGATCAGATCGTCACCCGTGCCGCCGACAAGGATGTCGTCCTCCAGTCCTCCGACGATCAGATTTGGCATGTCTGACTACTCCTTTATGCGGGAAACCTTATGCCCAGGAGGCATAATACTCAGAATCATGACCGTTGCATGAATCATCACAAGATTTCCCCTATGTCTACACGTGGAGTTTGGTGTGAAATCTGAGAATAATGTATTGCGCATTTTGGCGGAAATTTCTTAAATCGCTGTACATGGCTGCCACTCTGGCGTCGCGAGGCGCGAACTGAAAGCTGTGTCCGAGATGCAACCGTTGAGACAGTTTCCACGGAAACGCGATTTTCTGACGATCGAATCTCGAAAATTGGCTCCTCGGCCTCATGGGAGCGAATCTGAAACCAGACTCGGCCGCCGGAGGGTGAGTGTTCGGGGGGGCGTCGACGTATCGAAACCTGCTTCCACGCGGATCGACTGGGCCGGCAGGATGATCAGCGCCAGGCGATAGGCCTTCGGCAGGGCATCTTTCGTCGCCGCGGCGGGCACCGCCGACAGCACGCGTGCGATCGGAGTGGCCGCCGCTCGGCGCAGTCGCATGAGGATTCCTGCGTCACCATCCGCCGGAGGCTAGCCGCTCGCACTTCCATATTCAGTTGGATACGTCGCCTGGCATATGCAGATATTCCAGTCGGTTGCGGCTTGCGCCGCTGCGCCGCCCGTCCGCGCAAGTTTCGGTCGAATCCGCGCTTGGCGTCTAGGCGATCGTCGCCACGGTCCCTATTTGATTGGCTTCGGCCCACTTGGCCGGCCGGCCGGGATCTCATTCGGCCGTGAACGACGGCGGCTTCGGCCGCCCACTGGAGTAAGACGTATGGCGACTGGCACCGTGAAGTGGTTCAACACCACCAAGGGCTTCGGGTTCATTCAGCCGGACAACGGCGGCAAGGACGTGTTCGTCCACATCTCGGCGGTCGAGGCCGCTGGCCTGCGATCCCTCAACGAGGGGCAGCAGGTCACGTTCGAGCTGGCGCGCGGCCGCGACGGCCGGGAGTCGGCGGCGAACCTGCAGGTCTCCTGACGGTCCGCAGCGAGCGCTGAATCGAAAGGGCGGCATCCGCGAGGGTGCCGCCCTTTTCGTTTGGATCGCTGCGGCGATCCGCGTCAGCGATGCCGCGATCGGAACCGCTCACGCGGCGCCTCGCCGATCCGGGTGCCGGCGCGGGCGCCACGCAGGGCGGTCGGCTCGCGCCACGGCAATGCTGCGACCGGCTCGGCGATGATGCGGCGCACTGCCGCGTCGTCGACGACGGGGCGGGGCGCCTCCGCCGCCCCCGAAGACCCCTCGACCAACTCGGTCAGGGCATCATAGACCTGCCGGATGATCTCCGGCACATGCGCCGTCGATGTTGCGGTGGTGCGGAGATGGGCGGCCACGATCGCGGTCGTGACCTCGAGAACCTGGTTTGGTGTCGCCAGCGCCGCGCCGATTTCATCGATGGGCATCCGGCCCCCTCTTGCTGTTGTTGCTGTCCGGTCACCCTCCAAGGACGTCCGGGCGGCGACGCCTATTCCGCCCGGGATCATCCTTTTGGACGATCACCCCCCGGCCCGGCATCTCCACCGCGCTTCAAGGCTTGAGCGGCGGTTCGGTTCCCTGATCGGCGCATGGTGCGCCGGATGGTCGCTCCTGTTGCTGCGGTCCGGCCGCCACCAGGACGCCCCAAAGAGAAAAGCCCGGCCGGGGCCGGGCTCCTCCGAAAGACGGTGCGGACGGACGCTTACGCTGCCTGCTTCACCATGCTGCGCAGCACGTATTGCAGAATGCCGCCGTTCTTGAAGTATTCCAGCTCGTCCAGCGTGTCGATGCGGCAGAGCAGGGGCACGTCCTGGCGGCTGCCGTCGGCGCGGGTGATGGTCAGCACCATCTCCTGCCGCGGCTTCAGCCCCCGGGCGATGCCGAGGATGTCGAAGGTCTCGGTGCCGTCCAACTTCAGGTCCAGGCGGGTGGTGCCGCCGGTGAACTGCAGCGGCAGCACACCCATGCCGACCAGGTTCGAGCGGTGGATGCGCTCGAAGCTCTCCGCCACCACCGCCTTGACGCCGAGGAGGCGGGTGCCCTTCGCCGCCCAGTCGCGGCTCGAGCCCGTGCCGTACTCCTTGCCGGCGATGATCACCAGCGGCACGCCCTCGGCCTGGAAGCGCATGGAGGCGTCGTAGATCGGCAGCACATCGCCCGAGGGCTGGTGCTTGGTGAAGCCGCCTTCGACGCCCGGCACCAGCTCGTTGCGGATGCGGATGTTAGCGAAGGTGCCGCGCATCATCACTTCATGGTTGCCGCGGCGGGCGCCGTAGCTGTTGAAGTCGAGCGGCTGGACCTGGTGCTCCAGCAGGTACTCGCCCGCCGGGCTGTCCTTCTTGATCGAGCCGGCCGGTGAGATGTGGTCGGTGGTGACGCTGTCGGCCAGCACCGCCAGCAGCCGGGCGCCGCGCACGTCGGTCACCGGCTCCGGCTCCTTCTGCATGCCGGTGAAGAAGGGCGGATATTGGACGTAGGTCGAGCCCGGGTTCCAGTTGTAGGTCTCGCTCTCCGCCGTCTCGATCGCCCGCCACTCCTGCGGGCCCTCGAAGACGTTGGCGTAGCGCCGGCGGAACATCTCCGGTGTCAGGCACTTCTCGATCGTCTCGGCGATCTCCTGGCTCGTCGGCCAAACGTCCTTCAGATAGACCGGCTGGCCGTCGCTGCCGGTGCCTAGCGGCTCGGTGGTGATGTCCTTGGTCATGCTGCCGAGCAGGGCATAAGCGACCACCAGCGGCGGCGAGGCCAAGTAGTTCGACCGCACATGCGGGCTGATCCGGCCCTCGAAGTTGCGGTTGCCGGACAGCACCGCCGCGACGTTCAGGTTGCCCTTCTCGACCGCCGCCGCGATCGCGTCCGGCAGCGGGCCGGAATTGCCGATGCAGGTGGTGCAGCCATAGCCGACGGTGTTGAAGCCGATGGCATCGAGATCGGCGTTCAGGCCGGAGGCGGTGAGGTACTCAGTCACCACCTGGCTGCCCGGGGCCAGCGAGGTCTTGACCCAGGGTTTGCGGGTCAGGCCCTTCTCCCGCGCCTTGCGGGCGACCAGGCCGGCCGCGACCATCACCGACGGGTTCGAGGTGTTGGTACAGCTGGTGATCGCCGCGATCACCACGTCGCCGTGATCGAGCTCATGGTCCATGCCCTCGACCTTGGTCGGGGCCGGGGCTGTGCTGGTGTCGGCCAGCAGCTTGGTGAAGGCGCTGGCGGCCTGGCTCAGGGCGACCCGGTCCTGCGGCCGCTTCGGCCCGGCCAGCGACGGCTCGACGTCGCCGAGGTCCAGCTCCAGCGTGTCGGTGAACACCGGGTCCGGCGTGCCGGCGTCGCGCCACATGCCCTGGGCCTTGGCATAGGCCTCGACCAGGCGCACCCGGTGCGGGTCGCGGCCGGAGAATTCGAGGTAGCGCAGCGTCTCGGCGTCGATCGGGAAGAAGCCGCAGGTGGCGCCGTATTCCGGGGCCATGTTGCCGATCGTGGCGCGGTCGGCCAGCGGCATGTGGTCCAGGCCCTCGCCGTAGAACTCGACGAATTTGCCGACCACGCCCTTCTTGCGCAGCATCTGGGTGACCGTCAGCACCAGGTCGGTGGCGGTGCGGCCCTCCTTCAGCTTGCCGGTGATTTTGAAGCCGATCACCTCGGGAATCAGCATCGACACCGGCTGGCCCAGCATCGCCGCCTCGGCCTCGATGCCGCCGACGCCCCAGCCCAGCACCGCCAGGCCGTTGACCATGGTGGTGTGGCTGTCGGTGCCGACCAGCGTGTCGGGATAGGCGACCTGGCTGCCGGTGTTGCGGTCCTTCTCCACCCACACGGTCTGCGCCAGGTATTCCAGGTTCACCTGGTGGCAGATGCCGGTGCCGGGCGGGACCACGCGGAAATTGTCGAAGGCGGTCTGGCCCCAGCGCAGGAAGGCGTAGCGCTCGTGGTTGCGCTCGAACTCCAGATCGACATTCTTCTGGAAGGCGGTCGGGGTGCCGAAGGCGTCGACCATCACCGAATGATCGATCACCAGGTCGACGGCGGAGAGCGGGTTGATCCGCTGCGGGTCACCGCCCAGCGAGACCATCGCCTGGCGCATCGCGGCCAGGTCCACCACTGCCGGCACGCCGGTGAAGTCCTGCATCAGGACGCGGGCCGGGCGGTAGGCGATCTCGCGGTCGGAGCGGCGGTCCTTGAGCCACTGAGCCATCGCCTTGACATCGTCGACCGTGACCGAGCGGCCGTCCTCGAAGCGCAGCAGGTTCTCCAGCAGCACCTTCAGCGAGAAGGGCAGGCGGGCGACGTCGCCCAGCTGGCCCTGGGCCGCCTCGAGGCTGAAATAATCGTAGCTCTTGCCGTCGACCGTCAGCTGGCGGCGGGTCTTGAGCGTGTCATGTCCGGTGAAGGTCACGGAAGGGCTCCTTCGGTCGAAGGCTGGTCGCGATGGGCTGTGCGGCCTTCATGTAGCGCGTCCGCGCAAGCCGTTCAAATGCAACGGGTTAAGAACCGTTCGCAACTGCGAAGGCGGCGATCCGCGGCAGCACCCGGTCGGCCGCCTCGAAATGCGGCGCATGCCGGCAATCCGGCACCAGCCAGGTCTCGCAGGGGCCGGAAACCCTGGCCTTGATGGCGTCCAGCTGGGCCGGCGTGCCGTATTCGTCCTCCACCCCCTGGATCGCCAGGATCGGGCAGCGGATCGAGGGCAGCAGATCGCGCATGTCGAAGCTGCGGAATCCGGGGGTCGGCCACAGCTCGGCCCAGTTGGCGAAGGTGAAGTCCGTCTTCTCGCCGTGATAACGGGCCAGGACGGCGCGCAGTTTCGACTCCGGGGCGTGGTAGGCGGCATGCGCGGCCGCGATGCCGGCCAGGGTCTCGTCCTCGACCATGACATGCGCCGCCTCGGTCACGACCCAGGCGGTGCGGTCCGGCTGCATCGCGGCGAAGATCAGGGCGATGCTGCCGCCGTCGCTGTGCCCGACCAGCCCGGCACGGTCGATCCCGAAGGCATCGAGCACCCGCGGCAGCGCCTCGCGCCCCTCGCGGTACAGGTAGTCCGTGCCGCGCGGCCCCGGCAGCGGATCGGACCGGCCGAAGCCCAGCCGGTCATGCGCCAGCACCGGGTGGCCGGTGGCGGCGGCGAGGCGGGCCACGACATCGACGCCGCGCCGTGTCCACTGCGCGACGGAGCCGAGCCCTTCGTGTAGAAGAAGGATGGGGAGGCGCCCGGCGCTGCCGGGCGGATCGAGGCGCTGCCAGTACAGGCTGTGCCCGTCGACGCGGACGAAACCGTCGCTGCGCCGCAGCGCGGCGGAGTCCTTCGCCGGGGTGGCCGCCGGGTTGTCCATCCGCCGCTCCGTCATCAAGGCAACATACAGTCGTCATGCCGTTGTCGCGCCGCCGTGGTCAACAGGGGTGCGCAGGGGGAGTGGGAAATGGCCAGGTTCGGAATCGTGCTCGGCGTGCTGCTGACCTGTGCCGTGCTGCCGGCGCAGGCGGAGGGGATCGGCCGTCTGCGGCTGATCGGCGAGGCAACGCTGCCGAAGGGCTTGGATTATGAGGGCACAACCGTCGGCGGCCTGTCGGGGCTGGACTGGGACCCGGCGGCCCGGCAGTGGATCGCCCTCAGCGACGACCGATCGGAGAAGGCGCCGGCCCGCTTCTACACCCTGTCGATCGACTATGACGCCGAGGCGGTCCGCGGCATTTCCGTGACCGGCATGACCACGCTGCAGGACGCGGCCGGGCAGGGCTTCCCGCCGAAGAGTGTCGATCCCGAGGCGATCCGACTCGACCCTGCCACCGGACTCTTGTACTGGAGCAGCGAAGGCGGAGTGAAGGCCGGGGTCGACCCGGCACTCGGCGTCGCCGCGCCGGACGGACGCTGGCGGCGCGGCTTCGACCTGCCGCGGCGCTACCGGGTGTCTGAGGACAGGGGCGGCGGTCCGCGGGACAACCTGACCTTCGAAGGGCTGGCGCTCGCGCCCGACGGTCGGACGCTCTTCGTCTCCATGGAAAGCGCCTTGGTCCAGGACGGGCCTGTCGCCTCACTGGCCGAGGGCAGCCCGGTGCGCATCGCCAGCTTCGACGCCGCGACCGGCCGGCCGGGGCCGGAGCGCGTCTATATAACCGACCCGATCCCCATGGCGCCGCTGCTGGGCGGCCATGCCGACAACGGCGTGTCGGAGATCCTTCCGGCCGGCGACGGCACGCTATTGGTGCTGGAGCGCGCCTATGCCCAGGGGCGCGGCAACTCGATCCGGCTGTACCGCGTCGACCCGGCCCTCGGCACCGATGTCGCATCGCTCGATTCGCTGCTCGACAGCAGCTGGCTCGCCATGCCGAAGACCCTGCTGCTCGATTTCGGCACGCTCGGCGTCGGCCTCGACAATTTCGAGGCGATGGGCTGGGGGCCGGATCTCGCCAACGGCCACCGCAGCCTGGTCGTGCTGTCCGACGACAACTTCAACCCGCTGCAGGTGACCAAGGTGCTGGTGTTCGAGGTGCTGCCCGACTGAGCATCCGGCCAGGCGCATGAGCCTGTCTCATCCGCGGGTGAGAAACCGCGATTGGACGGGCCACTGCCGCCGCTCCACCCTGGCTTTCCAACCGCAAGGAGACGCCGAGGGATGGAGACGACACCGCGGATCAACGGGCTGGCCGAGACCTCACTCTATGTCGAAGACGTCGACCGCTCGGCCGAGTTCTACCAGCGGGTGCTGGGGCTCGAGGTGCTGTATCGCTCGCCACGCCTGGTGGCGCTGGATGCCGGGCGCCAGGGCGCGCTGCTGCTGTTCCGCCACGGCCTGACTTCCGATGGCATGGTCGACGAGGAGGGCACGATCCCCGGCCATGAGGGGCAGGGGCGGCTGCACATGGCTTTCGCCGTCGCGTCAGAGGACCTGCCAGCCTGGCGAGCCAGGCTGGAGCGCGAGGGCATCCCGCTGGCCGGCGAATCCCGCTGGCGGCTCGGCGGCACCAGCCTGTATTTCCGCGACCCCGATGGCCATGCGATCGAGCTGGCGACGCCAGGGCTGCGCTCCAACTACTAGGCGCGCAGGGCGCAGCGCCCCCAGCTTTCCGCCGCGCCGCCACGAAGCGGCCATCGACGACGCCGACCGTGCGGGCTTCGTATCCTCGAGCGAGCCCGCCATGAGCACCGACCCCGCCCCGCCCGCCGCCCTGCCTCTCCGGCGCCTCCGCGCCGGATCGCCGGCGCTGAAGGTTCTGGCCATCGTCCTCCTGACCATCGCCTTCCTGCTGCCGGTCTTCCTGGTCTATGACGTGATCGGCGAGCGCGAGGACCGCTACCGCTCTGTGGTGGCGGAGATCGGCGGCAGCTGGGGCGGGCCGCAGCGCGTCACCGGGCCGATCCTGGTGGTGCCGTTTCGGGTGCCGTCCGAGCCCCGCGCCGACGGCACGCCGCTGCCGCCGCTCGAACGCCAGCTCGTCATCCTGCCCGACCGCTACGAGGTGGAGGCCCAGGTGGCGCCGGAAACGCGGAAGCGCGGGCTGTTCGAGGCCGTGGTCTACACCGTCGACCTCGCCTTGTCCGGGCAGTTCCTGATCGGCGACGCCGCGGCCCTGGCCGGGCCGGAGGCGACGATCGACTGGGCGTCGGCCTATCTCTACGTCGGCGTGGCCGACCCGCGCAGCATCCGCGAGGGCACGTCGCTGCGCTGGGACGGGCGCGACCTGCCGTTCCAGCCCGGTGCGCCGGGCGAGCTCGGCCAGCGCTTCGGCGCCGGCATGACCCTTCGCGTGCCCGGCCTGTCGGCGGCGTCGGCGCAATCGGCCATCCCGTTCTCCACCATGCTGCGGCTGAACGGCAGCCAGCGCCTCGACTTCCTGCCGCTCGGCCGCTCCACCCGGGTGACCGCCGGCTCGAACTGGCCGGACCCCAGCTTCGACGGCGCATTCCTGCCGGTGCGCTCCACCATCGGACCGCAAGGCTTCACCGCGGAGTGGGAGCTGTCCTATTTCGGCCGCGGCTATCCCCAGGCCTGGGTGGGCGGGGAGGGCGACTATCTCTCCGCCGTCTCCGGCTCCGCCTTCGGCGTGCGCTTCTTCCAGCCGGTCAACGCCTATCAGCAGACCGAGCGCTCGGCCAAATACGGCATGCTGTTTATCGTCTTCACCTTCACCCTGTTCTTCCTGTTCGAGGCGGTGGCGCGGCTGCGCATCCACGTCTTCCAGTACGGGCTGGTCGGGCTGTCGCTATGCCTGTTCTATCTGTTGCTGCTGTCCTTCGCCGAGCAGATCGGTTTTGCCCCGGCCTATGGCGTGGGCGCGGCGGCGGCGGTGGCGCAGATCGTGCTGTACTGCAGGCCGGTGCTCGGCACCTGGAAGCGCAGCCTGGTGCTGGGCGCGCTGCTGGCGATCCTGTACGGCGCTCTCTACGCACTGATGCAGCTGGAGGATCTGGCCCTGCTGCTCGGCTCGATCGGCCTGTTCCTGGCGCTTAGCGGCGTGATGTACGTGACGCGCCGGGTCGACTGGTACGCCGCGACACCGGCAGCTGCTGAGGCCGCCCGCAGCGAGCCGCCGGCCCCTTGATCTGCGGGGAGGGCCGCGATCCGGCGGTCCTCCCGCCCCATTGTATTCCCCGCGAACACGGTATCCAATCTTCATGAACACGTGTTCAAACCGTCATCCGGTCGTCTCCCAAGCCGCCTAGCATCGCCGTCGCGCCGGATCGTGGCGCCTGACGGAGGGGATGCGATGAGACGGAGTCTGATATTCGGGGCGGTCGTCGCGGCCGCCCTGCTGCTGTCGGCCGCGACGCCGGCCCTGGCCCAAAGGCTTATTCCATCCCCTCGACCGCCGGGGATGATTTTCACGCCGAGGCCCATACCCCCGGTGCCGAACGCCCAGCCGCTGCTCGGGACGACGCCTTACAACGCGGCCTACTGGTCGCGGCCGCACAACGCCTATGAGCGGTCGCAGTTCGCCCGGCTGACCGACGCGCTGGACCGCGGCAACCAGGTGATCGAGCTCGACGTCTACGACAATTCGGGCCTGCCGGTGCGGCACGATTGGAACGGCTCGAACACCGACAACAACTGCCGGGGCGGAGCGGGCGGCATGCTGCGGGACTGCCTGCGCGACATTAAGGCCTGGAGCGACGCCCATCCCGGCCACCTGCCGATCACGATCCAGCTCGACCTCAAGCCCAGTGAAGGATTGTGGGGCTGGGGCGGGCAGTTTATGGCCGCGCTGGACTCCACGGTCATCCAGGAACTCGGCCTCAAGCTCTACCGGCCGGAGGTGCTGCGGACCTACACCGGCTACGCCTCGCTGCGCGAGGGCGTCTATCGGGTCGGCTGGCCCACCGTCGACGCCCTGCGGGGGCGCATCATCGTGCTGATGATGGGCGGCCCCATCGGCGACAAGAACGACACCCAGGAGGAATACGTCAAGCAGTTCGGCGCCAATGCCCACATCTTCGTCTGCCCGGAAGCCCATATTCCGACAGACTTTGTCTGGAGCAGCCCCGCCAATGATTTCGACGATCCGGCAACCAACCAATGGGTCGTCTGCGGTAACATGAAGGAGCTGAAGTACTGGTACCGCAACACGATAACGGCGCAGCAGAACGGCCAGCTCGTCAATCTGTGGTCCGACGACCACTGGCAGTTCGATGCTTATCACCAGATGTATCTGGCGGTCGGCTGGGGCGCGTCGATGATCAGCCGCGAGAGCGTGGAGACCTGGGGCGGCAAGCTGCCGCTGAACGGCGTCCGCCGGTCGGTCCCGACCCGCTTCACCCTGAGCAGCGAGCATTCCGGCTACTGCGTCGAGATCCAGAGCGGCGTCTACGGCAACGGCTCCGATCTCAACCAGTTCAGCTGCACCGATGCGGTGCCGCAGCAGTGGATCTACAGCGACGAGACCCAGCTGCAAGCCGTCGGCAACCACAAATACTGCTTCGACATCGAGGGCGGTGACGGCAATAACGGCGACCAGTTGCACATCTGGGATTGCGACGGCGGCGCCAGCGAAAAATGGCAGCTGCAGCCCGACGGCCGGCTGATCGGCATGAACGGCCGCTGTGCCGACGTGGTGGACACCGTCCTCGGCCGTCGGCTGCAGATCCGCAACTGCACCGGTGCCGCCAGCCAGTCCTTCCGCATCAAGGCCAACTAGAACGAAAATAACCCGCACCGCTGAAAGGTGGCGTCCGCCGTTTCCGTCTCCTGACGGTGCGGCCGCAGGGGCAGGGCCGTCTTCGGTCCTGCCCCTTCCGCTTGGGCCGTTTCGGCGGGTTGTCACGTATCGTCATGAACACGTGTTCAAATCGTCGCTGGACCGTCATCGAACGCCCCTAGGATCGCCGCGCGCCGGGCCGGGTCGGCCGGACCGTTGCGCCCGAAGAAGGGGGATCCGATGGGACGGAGTGCATTGTCCGGGGCGGTCGCCGCCCTGCTGCTGTCGGTCGCGGCGCCGGCCCTGGCCGACGTGCCGGCGGGCCAGCCGCTGGCCGGGACCACGGCCTACAACGCCGCCTACTGGTCGCGGCCGCACAACGCCTATGAGAAGGCGCATTTCGCCAGGCTGACCGACGTGCTGGACCGCGGCAACCAAGTGGTGGAGATCGACGTCTATGACAATTCGGGCTTCCCGGTGAAGCACGATCCCGGCGATTCGAACACCGACAACAACTGCAAGGGCGGCGCCGGCGGCCTGCTGCAGGACTGCCTGCGCGACATCAAGGCGTGGAGCGACGCGCATCCCGACCACCTGCCGATCACGGTGCAGCTCGACCTCAAGCCCAGCCAGGGCCTGTGGGGCTGGGACAGCAGCTACATGGCCGGGCTGAATTCCCTGGTCAGCCAGGAATTCGGGGCCAAGGTCTACAGGCCGGAGAATCTGCGCGCCTTCACCGGCTACGCCTCGCTGCGCGAGGGTGTCTACCGCGCCGGCTGGCCCAGCATCGATTCGCTGCGCGGCCGCATCCTGGTGCTGATGATGGGCGGACCGATCGGCGACAAGAACGACACCCAGGAAGAGTATGTGAACCAGTTCGGCAGCGCGGCGCAGATCTTCGTCTGCCCCGAAGCGCATGAGCCGAACGACTTCTATTGGAACGGCAACGCCAACGACTTCGACGACCCGAACACCAACAAATGGGTCGTCTGCGGCAACCACGAGGCGGTGAAGTACTGGTACAAGGACACGCTGACCGCGCAGCAGAACGGCCAGATTGTCAATCTCTGGTCCAGCACCGAATCGCAATTCGACGCATTCCACCAGATGTATCTGGCGGTCGGCTGGGGCGCCTCGATGATCAGCCGCGAGGGCCTGAACACCTGGTCCGGCAAGCTGCCGGTGAACGGCGTCCGCCGCTCGGTCTGGACCGGCTTCACTCTGCGCAGCGCGCTCAGCGGCTACTGCGTCGAGATCCAGAGCGGCCTCTACGCCAACGGCTCCGACCTCAATCAGCGCAGCTGCACCGGCGGCGTGCCGCAGCAGTGGATCTACAGCGACGAGACCCAGCTTCGCGCGGTCGGCAATGCCGAGTACTGCTTCGACATCGAGGGCGGCAACGGCAACCACGGCGACCGGCTGCACATCTGGGACTGCGACGGCGGCGCCAGCGAGAAGTGGCAGCTGCAGCCGGACGGGCGGTTGATCGGAATGAACGGCCGCTGCGCCGACGTGGTGGACAGCACGATCGGCACCCGGCTGCAGATCCGCAACTGCACCGGCGGCGCCAGCCAGCGCTTCGACATCGTCGGCAGCTCGAACGCCAACAACCCGCGCTACTGAGGGTTGGGGGGAGGCCGTGCTGGGGCGGCGCGGTAGCATGGGGCAGGGCCTCCGCGGTCCTGCCCCTTCCGTTTGGGGCCGTCCGGCTGCTATTGGCGGAGGATGACCGCCACGAGCCGACCATGCCCGAGCCGGGCCTGACTGCCGCCAGCCTGACTGCAGAGAGCTTGGCCTGCCTGCGCGGTGGGCGGCTGGTCTTCGCCGGGCTGTCGTTCCGGCTCGGCCCCGGCGGGGCGCTGGTGCTGACCGGGCCGAACGGCAGCGGCAAGTCCAGCCTGCTGCGGCTGGTGGCCGGGCTGGTGCCGGCCTTCGCCGGCCGGCTGGACTGGACCGGCGGGCCGGGTTCGATCGCCTATCTCGGCCATCAGGACGCGGTGAAGCCGGCGCTCACTCCGCGCGAGGCCCTGGGCTTCTGGGGTTCCCTGTCCGGCGCGGCGCTGGATACGGAGGCGCTCGCGGCCGCGATCGCCGCGGTCGGGCTCGAAGGGCTGGACGACCTGCCGTGCCGCTACCTCTCCGCCGGCCAGCGCCGTCGTCTGGCCTTGGCCCGGCTGGAGCTCGGCCAATCCCGGCTGTGGCTGCTGGACGAGCCGACCCTCGGCCTCGACGCCGCCTCCGTCGCGCGGCTGGAGGACCGCATCGCCCGGCACCGGGCGGCGGGCGGGCTGGTGATGCTGGCGACGCATGTGCCGCTGGCGCTCGACGGCGCCGGCCGGCTGGCGCTGGAGGACTATGCCGCCGAGGCGCCGGCATGAGCGCCTTTCTCGCCCTGATCTGGCGCGACCTGCGCCTCGCCCTGCGCTCGGGCGGCGACGTCGCCGCCGTGCTGGCCTTCTTCGTCATCACCGTGGTGCTGTTCCCGCTCGGGGTGGGGCCGGAGCTGGCGCTGCTGGCCCGGATCGCCGCCGGCGTGGTCTGGGTCGCCGCGCTGCTGGCGACCCTGCTGGCGCTCGACCGCATGTTCGCCCAGGACTACGAGGACGGGTCGCTCGACCTCCTGATGCTGTCGCCGCTGCCGCTCGAGGCAGCGGTGCTGGCCAAGGCGCTGGCCCATTGGCTGCTGACCGGGTTGCCTTTGATCCTGCTGTCGCCGCTGATGGCGGCGATGCTGGGGCTGGAGGCGCGGGCCTGGCCGGTGCTGATGCTGTCGCTGCTGCTCGGCACGCCCTGCCTCAGCCTGATCGGCGCGGTCGGGGCCGCCCTGACCCTCGGCGCCCGGCGTGGCGGGGCGCTGCTGGCCCTCCTGATCCTGCCGCTCTTCGTCCCGGTGCTGATCTTCGGCGCCGCGGCGGTGGAGGCGGTGGCGACCGGCCTGACCGCGCGCCCGCATCTGCTGCTGCTCGGCGGCTGCCTCGCCGCCGCCCTGCCGCTGGCCCCGATCGCCGCTGCCGCGGCGCTGCGCCAGGCGCAGCAATAACGCCTTTCGGCCCTTCGTCCGGGGTGACGCGGCGACCGGCCTCGCGTAATGCTTGGGGAAAAGGAACCCGGCCGATGCTTCTCGTCCCCACCACCGTCGGGCCCAGCCGGATCGAAGGGCTGGGCCTGTTCGCCGCCGCACCGATGGCCGCCGGCACCGAGGTCTGGCGCTGGCACCCGGTGTTCGACGTCTTCGTGCCGGATGCGGAGATCGCGACGCTGCCGGAGCCCGCGCGCGACTATCTCGAGCGCTACGCCTATCCGGCGCCGGATCTGCCGGGCGGGCTGTCGCTGAACCTCGACGACGCCCGCTTCATGAACCACAGCGACGACCCGACTCTGGAGACGGTGGGCGAGGTCTGCATCGCCCGGCGAGATATCGCGGCGGGGGAGGAGCTGACCTGCGATTACGGCGCCTTCCACCCCGATCTCCGCGACCTGATCCGGGCGGGCGCGGCCGCAAGGCGCGGCAATTGAGCCGGCGGACACGCGGCCTAGCTTTGTCTATCCTGGGACCCAACGACCGCCACGCCACGCCATGCACCGCTTCGCCAACCCGGCCCGCTTCCTGCGCCTGAGCGCCGCCCTGCGACCCTGGGCCCTCGGCGTCGCCCTGCTGACGCTGGCGGCCGGGCTGTGGCTGGCGCTGTTCGATTCGCCGCCGGACTACCAGCAGGGCGAGACGGTGCGGATCATGTATGTCCACGTGCCCTCGGCCTGGATGGCGATGATGGTCTACGCCAGCATGGCGGTGGCATCGGCCGTCGGCCTTGTCTGGAAACATCCGGTGGCGGAGCTCTACACCAAGGCCGCGGCGCCGCTCGGCGCCGGCTTCACCGCGCTGTGCCTCCTCACCGGCTCGCTCTGGGGCCAGCCGATGTGGGGCACCTGGTGGGTGTGGGACGCGCGGCTGACCAGCGTGCTGATCCTGTTCTTCATCTATCTCGGCTACGTCGTGCTGGTCTCCGCCTTCGACGACCCGCAGCGCGGCCTCAAGGCCGGCGCGGTCCTGACCCTGGTCGGCGCGGTCAACCTGCCGATCATCAAGTTCTCGGTCGACTGGTGGAACACGCTGCACCAGCCGGCCTCGGTGACGAGGCTGGGCGGCCCCTCACTCGACCCCGCCATGCTGTGGCCGCTGCTGCTGATGGCGGTCGCCTTCACCGCGCTCTTCGTCTGGCTGGTGCTGCTGCGCACCGAGACCGAGATCGCCGAGCGCCGGATCCGCGCCCTGCGCCTGGCCACCGCCATGGCCGCCCGGCGCGACGAGGCGCCGGGGCTGGAGCAGCCGGTCGGATGACGGAATTCTTCGCGATGGGCGGCTACGCCGCCTATGTCTGGACCGCCTATGGCGCCGCCGTCGTCGTGCTGGCCGGCCTGGTCGCCGCCACCCTGGCGCGCCGACGCAGCAGCCGGCGCAGCCTCGAGGCGCTGGAGCAGCTGCGCGGCCGCGGGAGACGGGCATGACCCGCAAGCGCCGCCGTCTGATGCTGCTGGGCCTCGCCGCCCTCGGCCTCGGCACCGCCTCCGCCCTGGCCCTGACCGCCTTCCAGGACAATCTGCTGTTCTTCTACAGCCCGACCGAGCTGCATGACGGCAAGGTGGCGGAAGGCCAGCGCTTCCGTCTCGGCGGGCTGGTGGTGCAGGGCTCGCTGCAGCGCCTGCCCGACGGGCAGACCATCACCTTCACGGTCACCGACACGGCCTATGACGTGCCGGTGCGCTACGCTGGCATCGTGCCCGACCTGTTCCGCGAAGGGCAGGGCGTGGTGGCGCATGGCCGGGTCGGGCCGGACGGCGTCTTCGTCGCCGACGAGCTGCTGGCCAAGCACGACGAGAAATACATGCCGCCCGAAGTCGCCAAGGCCCTGCAGGACGCTGGCCATCCCGGCGCGCCCGGCGCCGCCGGCAAGCCCGCCTTGCCCGCCGGCACGGTGGTTGCGCAATGATCCCCGAGCTCGGCCATTACGCCCTGGTCCTGGCGCTGCTCCTCGCCCTGGTGCAGTCGATCCTGCCGCTGTGGGGCGCGGCCAGGCGGCATCCGGGGCTGATGGCGGTCGCCGAACCCGCGGCGACGCTGCAGCTCGCCGCCATCGCCATCGCCTTCGCGGCGCTGACCTGGGCCTATGTCGTCTCCGACTTCTCGGTCGCGGTGGTCGCCGGCAACAGCCACTCGCTCAAGCCACTGCTCTACAAGGTCACCGGCGTCTGGGGGAACCACGAGGGCTCGATGCTGCTCTGGGTCCTCATCCTGGCGGTGTTCGGCGCAGCGGTCGCGCTGTTCGGCGGCAACCTGCCGCCGACGCTGCGGGCCCGGGTGCTGGCGGTGCAGGGCATGGTCGGGGTCGGCTTCCTGGCCTTCATCATCCTGACCTCGAACCCCTTCCTGCGGCTCGACCCGGCGCCGCTCGACGGCCAGGACCTGAACCCGCTGCTGCAGGACCCCGGCCTTGCCTTCCATCCGCCCTTCCTCTACCTCGGCTATGTCGGCTTCTCGATGGCCTTCTCCTTCGCCGTCGCGGCGTTGATCGAGGGGCGGGTCGACCCGGCCTGGGCGCGCTGGGTGCGGCCCTGGACGCTGGCCGCCTGGGCGTTCCTGACCGTCGGCATCGCCCTCGGCTCCTACTGGGCCTATTACGAGCTCGGCTGGGGCGGCTGGTGGTTCTGGGACCCGGTCGAGAACGCCTCGCTGATGCCCTGGCTGTCCGGCACCGCGCTGCTGCATTCGGCTTTGGTGGTGGAGAAGCGCGACGCGCTGAAGAGCTGGACCATCCTCCTCGCCATCCTGACCTTCGGCCTCAGCCTGGTCGGCACCTTCCTGGTCCGCTCCGGCATCATCACCTCGGTGCACGCCTTCGCGGTCGACCCGGAGCGCGGCGTCTTCATCCTGCTGCTGCTGGCGCTCACCGTCGGCGGTGCCTTCACGCTCTACGCCGTCCGCGCGCCGCGGCTGAAGCTGGGCGGCGTCTTCGCCCCGATCAGCCGGGAAGGGGCGCTGGTGCTGAACAACCTGCTGATCTGCACCGCCACGGTGACAGTGTTCATCGGCACGCTCTACCCGCTGCTCGACAAGACGGTCTCGGTCGGCAAGCCCTATTACCAGCTCACCTTCGTGCCGCTGATGGTGCCGGTGGTGGCGGTGATGGTGATCGCACCGCTGATGGCCTGGAAGCGCGGCGATCTGCCCGGTGTGCTCGGCCGCCTCAAATTCGCCGCTGCCGGCACCGTGGTCGTGATCCTGGTCGCGCTGTGGCTGCAGGGCGGCGGGCCGGTGCTGGCGCTGCTCGGCATCGGCTTCGGCGCCTGGGTCGTCCTCGGCGCGGCAACCGAGATCGCGGAGCGGGTGCGGCTGTTCCGCATCCCTCTGCGCGACAGCCTGTCCCGCGCGTTGGGCCTGCCGCGCAGCGCCTGGGGCACCGCCTTCGCCCATGCCGGGCTCGGCATCGCGCTGCTCGGCATGATCGCCTCCAGCTACTGGTCGACCGAGCGGCTGGTGGTCGCCGAACCCGGCGACCGCTTCGACCTCGCCGCCGGCTATGCGGTCGAGTTCGACAGCGTGACGGCGGGGCGGGGGCCGAACTACGAGACCCGCCTGGGCGACCTGAAGCTGCTGCGCGACGGCGGCTTCGTCACCGATCTCGCGCCGGAGAAGCGCTTCTACCCGGTGGCCCGCATGCCGACCAGCGAGGTGGCGATCCACACCACCCTGACCGGCGACGTCTATGCCGCGCTGGGTGAGGAACAGGCGGACGGACGCTGGAGCCTGCGGCTGTACCATCACCCGCTGGTGCCATGGATCTGGGGCGGCGCCCTGGTCATGGCCTTCGGCGGCGCGCTCTCGCTCAGCGACCGCCGGCTGCGTGTCGGCGCGCCGCGGCGGGCCGTGGCGCCGGCCGTGGGATCGCCGGCCTGAAGGATCATCGATGCGCCGTCTGCTGTTTCTTTTGCCGCTGCTTCTGCTCGCTGCCCTGGCCGTCGGGATCGGGACGAAGCTCTTGTCCGGCAGCGATCCGCAATCGCTGCCCTCGGCCTTGATCGACAAGCCGCTGCCGGAATTCTCGCTGGCGCCGCTGCCGGGGCGGTCGGATGGCCTGGCCAGCACCGATTTCGGCGGCGCGCCGATGCTGTTGAACGTCTTCGCCAGCTGGTGCGTGCCCTGCTTGGCCGAGCATCCGGTAATCACCAAGCTCGGCCGCGAGGACGGCATCCCGGTTCTGGCGATCAACTACAAGGACAAGCCGGAGGACGCGCTGGCCTGGCTCAAGCGCAACGGCGACCCGTACCGCCGGATCGGCGCCGATACCGACGGGCGCACTTTCATCGACCTCGGCGCCTACGGCGTGCCGGAGACCTTCGTCATCGACAAGGCGGGCCGCATCCGCTACCGGCATCCCGGCCCGCTGACACCCGACATCGTCGACCGCGAGATCCGGCCGCTGTTGGCGGAGCTGGCGAAGTGACCTGGCGAGCCATCCTCGCGGCATTGTTGCTGGCAGTCGTCGCAGCGGCTCCGGCCGGCGCGATCGAGCCGCAGGAGCAGCTGGCCGACCCGGCGCTGGAGGCGCGCGCCCGCACCATCAGCCAGGAGTTGCGCTGCCTGGTCTGCCAGAACGAGTCGATCGACGATTCCAACGCCGACCTGGCCCGCGACCTGCGCCGCATCGTGCGCGAGCGGCTGACGGCCGGCGACACCGACGACCAGGTTCTGGGCTACATCACCGCCCGCTACGGCGACTACGTCCTGCTGCGGCCGCCGCTCAAGCCCGGCACGCTGGTGCTGTGGTTCGGCCCGGTGGTGCTGCTGTTCACCGCTATCGCCCTCTTGATCCTGCGCCGCCGCCGGCGCCCGGCCGAGGCGCCGCCGCTGTCGCCGGAGGAGAGCCGCCGCCTAGCCCGGCTGCTGGACGAGGAGTCGGCGCCGTGACCGGGTGGATGTTCTGGATCGTCGCGGCGCTGATGACCGCAGGCGCCGTGGCGCTGCTGCTGCGCCGGCTGTTCGCCACGGATGCGTCGCTTCCGTCCGGCTCCGACGCCGCGATCTACCGCGACCAGCTGAAGGAGCTGGAGCGTGAGCTCGCAGCCGGCGAGATCGGCCCGGCCGAGGCCGAGGCGGCGAAAGCCGAGATCGGCCGACGTCTGTTGGCCGCCGCCGGAGAGGCCAAGCCGCAGGCGCCGGCGACCGCGGTCCCGCTGCGGCGGGTCGCATTCGGCCTCGCCGTGCTGCTGCCGGCGGCGGCTCTGGCGATCTATCTGGCGGAAGGCGCTCCCGGCCTGCCGTCGCAGCCCTTCGCCAGCCGCGATCCGGGCGAGCGACAGGCGATCCAGACAGCGGTAGCGGAGGCGCGGGCGCTGGAGCAGCGCCTGGCCGCGTCGCCGCAGGATCGCGACGGCTGGATCGAGCTCGGCCGACGCTGGAGCGAGCTGGGTGACAGCGCCAAGGCGGCCGACGCCTACGGCCGCGCCATCGGCCTCGGCGGCGCGGATCCGGAGCTGACCGGCCGTTACGGGGAGGCCCTGGTCGGCGCCAATGGCGGCACCGTCACCGACACCGCGCGCGCCGCCTTCGAGCAGGCGCTGAAGCTGCGTCCCGGCGATATCCGCGCCCGCTACTTCCTGGCGCTCGGCAACGCCCAGGCCGGCGACAACCGCGCGGCGCTGGAGCTGTGGCAGGGGCTGATGCGGGATTCGCCGGCCGACGCACCCTGGCTGCCCTCGGTCCGACAGCACCTGACCGAGACGGCGCAGCGCCTCGGCCTCGACCCGAAGACCGCGATCCCGGAGCCGCAGCCGCCCACGGCCCGGGCCACCCCCCCGGCGAACGGGGCGGCCGCGGCCATCGCGTCGCTGCCGCCGGACGAGCAGGCGAAGGCGATCCGCGGCATGGTCGACGGCCTCGCGGCGCGGCTGCAGCAGTCGCCGGACGATCTCGAAGGCTGGGTCCGCCTGGCCCGCGCCCGTCGCGTGCTGGGCGAGGTCGATGCCGCCGCCGACGCCTATGCCCGCGCCGCGGCGCTGGCGCCGGACGACGCCGGCCTCGCCCGCGCCTATGCCGACGCGCTGCTGGCCGCCGGCCGGGGCGAGGAGGTGCCGCCGGTGCTGGAGGCCGGGCTGCGCCGGGTGCTGGCGGCGGATCCGAACGACCTCGTCGCCCTCTGGTTCCTCGGCGTCGCCGCGCAGAAGGCGGGGCAGCCGGAGGAGGCGCGGCGCCTGTGGGGGCAGATGCGCGACCAGTTCCAGGAGGGCAGCCCGGAGCGCCGGGCGATCGAGCAGCGCATCGTCCAGCTGCCGGCCCCTGGCGCCGGATGACCGGAACGGGCCCCGTATTCGCAACAATCGTTATGAAAGCCGGCCCTGGACTTTCGCTCCCACGGCTGCGGCGACGCGGCCTCGGGCCGCGGTTGACCGGCGCCGCGAAACAATGCTTGTTTCGACAAAATAAGAATTGGGTGAGGCTTTCCCATCGTGGTTTCTGTTGCTGAGGCCGCCACGGCGCCGTCGAGCGCGGCGATCGTCGTCGAGGATTTGCACAAGCGGTTCGGCAAGCTCGAAGTGCTGAAGGGCGTGTCGCTGCAGGCGCGGCAAGGCGACGTGATCTCGATCATCGGCTCCTCCGGCTCGGGCAAGAGCACGCTGCTGCGCTGCATCAACCTGCTCGAGATCCCCAATGACGGCCGCGTCTGGGTCAACGGCGAGCTGATCCGGATGAAGAAGCTGCGCTCCGGCGAGGCCGAGCCCGAGGACAGCAAGCAGGTCGATCGGATCCGCGCCTCGCTCGGCATGGTGTTCCAGAGCTTCAACCTGTGGTCGCACATGACCGTGCTCGAGAACGTGATCGAGGCGCCGGTGCATGTGCTGAAGGTGCCGCGCCAGGAGGCGATCGAGCGCGCCGAGGCGCTCTTGGCCAAGGTCGGCATCGCCGACAAGCGCGACCATTACCCGAGCCATCTCTCCGGCGGCCAGCAGCAGCGCGCGGCGATCGCGCGGGCGCTGGCGATGCAACCCAAGGTGATGCTGTTCGACGAGCCGACCTCGGCCCTCGACCCCGAGCTGGTCGGCGAGGTGCTGCGGGTGATCCGCCAGTTGGCGGAGGAGGGCAACACCATGCTCCTCGTCACCCATGAGATGCGCTTTGCCCGCGAGGTGTCGAGCAAGGTGATCTTCCTGCACCAGGGCCGCACCGAGGAGGAGGGGACGCCGGCCGAGGTGTTCGACAACCCGCGGTCGGAGCGGGTGCGCCAGTTCCTCAAGGCGCAGCACTGATGGGAACCGTTTCTCCGCGAAGCTTGACCAAGCGTGGCGGTTTCGCGGAAATCGGCCCATCCAACCCGGGACCGCTGGGTCCCAGATCTGAACGGGAGACTTCATGATGAAGAGCTGGTTGTCGTTGATCGGCGCCGCGGCGCTCGTGCTGGCCGCCGGCACGGCCTCGGCCCAGGACACGCTGCGGGTCGGCACCGAGGGCGCCTATCCGCCGTACAATGCCACCGACGCCTCGGGCAAGCTGGTCGGCTTCGAGATCGACCTCGCCAACGAGTTGTGCAAGCGCGTCGAGATGAAGTGCGAGATCATCCAGCAGGACTGGGACGGCATGATCCCGGCGCTGATGAACAAGCGCTACGACGCGATCATGGCCGGCATGTCGGTCACCGAGGAGCGGCTGAAGCAGATCAACTTCTCCAAGCCCTACAGCACCACCCCGGCCTGGTTCGTCGGGCCGAAGGACGGCGTGCTGAAGGACGCCAAGACCTTGGCCGACATCCAGGAGGCGCTGAAGGGCAAATCGGTCGGCGTGCAGCGCTCGACCATCCACCAGAACTTCCTCGAAGCCAAGGTGCCGGGCGCCGAAGTGCGGCTTTACGATACCCAGGACGATCTCAACCTCGACCTGCAGAACGGCCGCGTCGACGCCGGCCTGGCCGACAGCCTCGGCTGGAAGGACTTCCTGGCCAGCGATGCGGGCAAGGGCTTCGACCATTTCGGTCCCGGCCTGACCGGCAAGGACGACCCGATCTTCGGCCTCGGCGTCGGCATCGGCCTGCGCAAGGAGGATACGGCGCTGAAGGAGAAGCTGGACAAGGCGCTGGATTCGATGAACGCCGACGGCACGATGACCAAGCTGTCGGTGCAGTGGTTCGGCTTCGACACCTCGATCAAGGAATAAGGACGGGGGGCGCGGCGGTCTTCGCCGCGCCTGGCCCCAACCGGGCCCCCGAGGTTCCAGAACGGATAAGGCTATGACGAAGATCTGGTTGTCCCTGGTCGGGGCGGCAGCGCTGGCGCTGGCCGCCGGCACGGCCGCGGCGGCGACGTTCCGCATCGGCATGGAGGGCGCCTTCCCGCCCTTCAACAACACCGATTCCAGCGGCAAGATCGTCGGCTTCGAGGTCGACGTCGCCAACGAGCTGTGCCGCCGCACCGGCATGACCTGCGAGGTCGTGCAGCAGGACTGGGACGGCATGATCCCGGCGCTGCTGAACAAGCGCTACGACGGCATCATGGACGGCATGTCGATCACGGAGGAACGGCTGAAGCAGATCGCCTTCTCGGTGCCTTACAGCGACACGCCGGCCTGGTTCGTCGGCGCCAAGGACGGGATCCTGAGGGACGCCAAGACGCTCCAAGACGTGAAGGCGGCGCTGAAGGGCAAGACCATCGGCGTGCAGCGCTCGACCACACACCAGAACTTCCTCGAGGCCGAGTTCAAGGATTCGGACATCAAGCTCTACGACACGGTCGACGACCTCAATTTCGACCTGGTCAACGGCCGGATCGACGCCGGGCTGAACGACAGCGTGTCCTGGGGGGCCTTCCTGGGCAGCGAGAACGGCAAGGGCTTCACCCATTTCGGGCCGTCCATGACCGGCAAGGACAACCCGCTGTTCGGCCAGGGCGTCGGCATCGGCCTGCGCAAGGAGGACACGGCGCTCAAGGCCAAGCTCGACAAGGCGATCGAGTCCATGAAGGCCGACGGATCGCTGTCCAAGCTGGCGATCCAGTGGTTCGGCTACGATCCGCTGGCCGTTCCCGGCAACTAAGAAACCTTGGGCGGTCTGATCGGCCGCCCGTTCCGTTCCAGCAGCGGCAAGGATGCAAGGACTGATGGATTCGCTGCTCCATTGGGCGCAGCTCTTCTCCTGGGGCGACCAGGGCTGGGGGGACGAGTTCGTCCAGGCCGCGGTGATGACCGTGCTGCTGTCTACCGCCAGCTACATCTTCGGGCTCGTGGTCGGGCTGATCGCCGCCTGCCTCAAGGTCTGGGGTGGGTTCGTGCTGCGCGGGCTGATGGAGGTCTACACCACCGTCGTCCGCGGCGTGCCGGAGCTGCTGATCATCTATCTCCTGTTCTTCGGGAATGAGCGGGCGATCAACGCGATCCTCGGCATGCTCGGCGTCACCGAGCCGTTCCGGCTGAACGAGTTCGTGATCGGCGTCCTCGCCGTCGGGCTGATCTCGGGCGCCTATTCGACCGAGGTGCTGCGCGGCGCCATCCAGGTCATCCCGCACGGCCAGATCGAAGCCGGCCGGGCCTTTGGCATGCACGGTTTCATGGTGTTCCGCCGCATCATCCTGCCGCAGACCATCCGCCTCGCACTGCCCGGCCTCGGCAACATCTGGCAGCTGATCCTGAAGGACACGGCCCTCGTCTCCGTCGTCGGCGTGACCGAGCTGATGCGCATCAGCCAGGTGGCGGCGCGGTCGACGCGCGAGCCGTTCCCGTTCTTCATCACCGCGGCAGTGCTGTTCCTGGTCATCACCACCCTCTCGACCAAGATGTTCCGCAGGGCCGAGGCGCATTACGGCCGCGGCGTGCGGCGGGCCGGCTGACCATGGATCTCGATCTGATCCTCGACACCTTCAGCCGGCTGCTGGGCGGCGCTCTGGTGACGATCCAGCTGATCGTGCCGGCCCTTGCCATCGGCATCGTCCTGGCGATGCTGCTGGCGGTGATGCGGATGTCCAGCAACGGCGTGTTGTCGCGCTTCGCCCGCGGCTACGTCTTCGTGTTCCGCGGCACGCCGCTGCTGGTGCAGATCTTCTTGATCTATTTCGGCCTCGGCCAGTTCCGCCCGTTCTGGGAGATGCTCGGCGTCTGGGACTGGCCGCTGCGAGAGGCCTTCCCCTGCGCGGTGATCGCCTTCGCCCTCAACACCGCCGCCTATACCAGCGAGATCATCCGCGGCGGCCTTCAGTCCGTGCCCTTCGGCCAGATCGAGGCGGCGCGCGCCTGCGGCATGTCGCGGACGCTGGTGTTCCGCCGCATCACCGTGCCGATCGCGATCCGCCAGGCGCTGCCGGCCTATGGCAACGAGATCATCCTGATGGTGAAGGCCAGCTCCCTGGCCTCGATCATCACCATCATGGAGATCACCGGCATCGCCAAGCAGATCAACTCGCGCACCTTCGCGCCCTTCGAGGTGTTCACCGCCGCCGGCATCCTCTACCTCGCCATGAACTTCGTGGTGGCCCAGGGCGTCCGGGCGGTGGAGTGGAAGCTGACCCCGCATCTGCGCCGGCGGAGCTGAAGCGGCTCCGGTCGTGACGGCAGGAAAACCCCGCTAGACTGGCGCGGATGTTCACCTTCACGCCGATCCGCCCCTCCGACCTGCCGCGCTTGCGCCTGTGGCTGGCCATGCCGCATGTCCGCGCCTGGTGGGGCGATCCGGACACCGCGATCCGTGAGATCCGCCGGCTGATGGCCGCCGACTGGGCCGAGCCGATGCTGGTCGCCTGGCAGGGGCGGCAGATCGGCTATCTGCAGGCCTATGACGCGGTCTCGGCGGCGCCCGGCGGGGATGCCGAGCCCGGCAGCTTCGGCATCGACCTGTTCATCGGCGAGCCGAGCTATGTCGGCAAGGGGCTCGGCACCGCCTTCCTCGGCGCCTATACCGACCGGCTGCTGAAGGGTGGCCGCGCCCTGCGCATCCTCGCCCGGCCGGCGCGGGCCAACCATCGCGCCATCCGCTGCCTGGAAGGGGCTGGGTTCCACCGGCTGGACGATACAGGCGGCCCGGTCCTGCTGATGGCGAAGGACCGCCCCGGCCTTTAGGACAAGGCCGGGAATCTGCCGAGTCGCTGTCCGGCGCAGGCGTGTTATGATTCCCCAAAAACATAGTCCAAAATTCAGAACAGATCGGGGAATCGCCATGAACGTTGCCCGTATTCTGAACGTGAAGGGGAACAGCGTCATCCATATCGCGCCGAACCTGCGGCTGGCCGAGGCCGTGACGCTGCTACGGGACAAGCGCATCGGCGCGGTCGTGGTCTCGGGCGACGGCCGCCGCATCGACGGCATCCTGTCCGAGCGCGATGTCGTCCACCGCATCGCCGATCGCGGGCCGTCCGTGCTGGACGAGCCGGTCTCCGCCATCATGGTGCGGCCGGTCATCACCTGCGGCCTCGACGACACGGTGGCGGAGCTGATGGGGCTGATGACCCAGCGCCGCTTCCGCCATCTTCCGGTGGTGGACGATCAGGGGCTGCTGTGCGGCATGATCAGCATCGGCGACGTGGTCAAGGCGCGGCTCGACGAGATCGAGAGCGAGGCGGAGAGCCTCCGGGAATACATCGCCACGGGCTGAACGAAGCGGGAACTGCCGGGCGGCAGGGCCTGTTCTCGTCTTGGATCGTCCGCGCCGGCGCTGTCGGCCGGCCGGCTCACAAGAACGAGGTGCCCGCATGTTCGGCAGTCTGCTCCACTGGGCCGTCGTCTTCCTGATCATCGCGCTGGTCGCGGCCCTGTTCGGCTTCGGCGGCGTCGCCGGCACCGCCATGGCCGGCGCCAAGATCCTGTTCTGGGTCGCGCTGGTGATCTTCGTGATCACGCTGGTCGCCGGCCTGATGCGACGCGGCTAGCGCGATCCATTGAGGGCGAGTCTCGACGGCCGGGCGTCTCGGCAGGGGCGCTCGGCCGTTGGCGTCTTCAGCGTATCGTCAGGTGAGGGAGATGGTGGAGCTGAGCGGGATCGAACCGCTGACCTTCTCATTGCGAACGAGACGCTCTCCCAACTGAGCTACAGCCCCACGAAGTCGGACCCGGGCGGTTGGGCGTCCCGGCGAACGGCGCGGAATATCGTGTCCGCATCATGGCTTGTCAAGCGCCTCATCCGGGGGCCTGTCGTTTTTCCGCGCGGTCCGTTTGAAACCCGCGGCGGCTCGGATATAAGGGGGGCCGGGCCGCAGCCGTGGCGGCCGGTTCGGTTTGCAGGCAGGACCATGACGGACTTCATCGGCCAAAAGACGGTCACCCTCTTCGGCGGCACCGGATTCATCGGCCGCTACGTGGCGCAGCTCCTGGCCCAGCGCGGCTGGCGCATCATCGTCGCCTCGCGCCATCCCGACCGGGCCCTGCCGCTGAAGACCGCGGGCGCTGTCGGCCAGGTGGTTCCGGTCTTCGCCGACATCCGCGACGAGGGTTCGGTCGCGGCCGCGGTGGCCGGTGCCGACGCCGTGGTCAACCTGGTCGGCATCCTGTTCGAGCGCGGCAAGCAGCGCTTCGACGCGATCCATGCCGAGGCCGCGGCCCGCGTCGCCCGGGCGGCGGCGGCGGCCGGCGCCAGCCGCGTCGTCCATATCTCGGCGATCGGCGCCTCGGCCGACAGCCCCTCGGCCTATGCCCGCAGCAAGGCGGCCGGCGAGGCGGCGGTGCGCGCGGCCTTCCCGGGCGCCGCGATCCTGCGGCCCAGCATCGTCTTCGGGCCGGAGGACGGCTTCTTCAACCTGTTCGCGACCTTGGCCCGCACCGCGCCCTTCCTGCCGCTGTTCGGCGGCGGCACCACCCGGTTCCAGCCGGTCTATGTCCGCGACGTCGCCGCGGCGGTCGTCGCCTGCCTGGAGCAGGACGGCACCGCCGGCCAGACCTACGAGCTCGGCGGGCCGCGGGTCTACACTTTCCGCGAGTTGATGGAGCTGACGCTGAAGCAGACCGGCCGCAGGAAGCGCCTGGTCTCGCTGTCCTGGGGCGTGGCGTCGCTGGAGGCGCGACTGCTCAGCCTGTTGCCGAAGCCGTTGCTGACGCCGGACCAGGTGGCGCAATTGAAGATCGATAATGTCGTGTCGCCTGGGGCCAAAACGCTGGCCGATCTCGGCATCCGGCCGACCCCGGCCGAGCTGATCCTGCCCAGCTATCTCGACCGCTACCGCCCCGGCGGCCGCTTCGGCAGCGGCAGCCACCGCGTGGCCTGACACAATTGGTCTGTGGGTTGGGTTCGCCACCGGCCAACCCAACCCACGCGACCGTCACTCGGTCAACGCCCGGCCCAGGAAGGGCAGACTCTCGTCCATCCGGTAGTCGACCGAGCTGTGGTTGTCCGGGAACTCCCCGTAGTGGTGCGGCACGCCCAGCCGCTCCAGCGAGCGGCGCAGCCGGCGGGCGCCGTAGATCAGGTTGTACTGGTCGATGTCGCCGCAATCGATGTACAGGCCCTTCAGCGACCGCAGCGCCTCGGCGCATTGATCGACGATCAGCACCGGGTCCCATTTCAGCCAGTTGGCCCAGCGCTCCTCGATCACCTCGCAGGTGTCGAGGGTGACCGGCAGGCGGATGCCGAGGAATTGCGACGGGTCCGGGTCGTAGGTCGCGGCCATTGCCAGTTGCATCAGCACGTGGATGTCCGGATCCGCGGTCTTCTTCGCCGTCTCCAGCGTGGTGACGAAGCGCTCGATCGAGCCCTCGTGCTTGGCCAGGGCCCGCAGCACGTTCGGCATGTCCTGCAGATACACCAGCTCGAAGCCCATATCGCCGGAATGGCAGGCCGCGGCGCTCCACACATCGGCCCGGCGCATGGCGTGGATGATCGCGCCGAAGCCGCCGGAGCTCTTGCCGAACACGCCGCGCCGCCCCGGCCCGCCGCAGCCCAGCCGCGCCTCGACCGCGGGCAGCATCTCGTCGATCAGGAAATCCTCCCACCGGCCCATGGCGGCGGAGTTGATGTACTGGTTGCCGCCGAGGCGGGTGAAGCAGTCCGGGAACGCGATCACCACCGGCGGCAGCTTGCCCTCGGCGATCAGCCGATCCGCGCGCTCCGGCACGTTCTCGCCGAAATTCTTCCAGTTGGTGTGCGACGGGCCGCTGCCGGTGAAGCCGACCAGGTCCACCAGCAGTGGCAGGCCACGCCCGTCATGCCCGGCGGGGATGTAGAGGTCGACCCGCCGCTCCGCCGGATCGCCCAGCAGGTTGCCCCGTAGCACCCGGCTGTCGACGGTGATGCTCTCGACCCGCCCGCGCGGGGCGGCCTGGTTCTTACGCATGGTGTCCCCTCCCGTGGGTTGTGCCGTCACCCTAGACCGAGTCGGAGGGGGCCGCATCCCCGCGTTCAGAACGGGCGAAGCCTGATCGGGTCGAGCGGCAGGGTCTGCCCGGGCTTCACGAAGATAACGACGAAGTCGAAGGGCTGCGCGGTCAGGCCGTACATCCTCTTGGCGACGGTGAACCCGGTGCGCCATGTGTCCAGCCCGTCATATTTCTCAGCCTCGCCCAGGCACCAGGCGTCGTCCTTGCGGCAGATCACCGCCAGGCCGGCGCGGCGCAGGCGGTCGGCGTCGACCCAGGGGGCGTAGGCGCGGGCGAAGGCGGTGAAGTCGGTCGGGTGGTCGGGGCTGTAGAAGGTCGCGCCCAGGGCGTAGCTCTCGGTCCCGGCGACGATGGCGAGCGGCGTCCCGATCTGCCGGTGCCACAGCGCCGTCACCTGCTCGGCCACCAGCCGCCGCGGCTCGGCCGCCTGCTGGATGTCGTGCCGCAGGGTCCAGGCGCCGGCCAGCGGCGCCGCCGCGAGCAGCAGCAGCGCCCCGCCGACGGCCAGAAGGGCCAGCCGGCGCAGCGCCGCCCGATCGACCGCCAGGCGCAGCCGGACGATCGCAGCCAGCGGCGACAGGCTGAAGATCGGGATGGCGAAATGGGTGTTGATCCGCACCGAGAAGAGGAGGGCGATCAGCACCGTCAGCAGGAACGGCCCGAGGGCGAAGATCGCCAGCGCGCGGCCGTGGCCGACGGACGGCGCCAGGGGCGGGCTGTCCGGCGGGGCGTCCCGCCCGCGCTGCCGCAGCCAAGCCAGTGCGGCCGCGAGCAGCGCGTGCAGGCCGGCGCAGCCGACGACGAACAGCCCGGACTTGCCGAGGATCTGCAGCGGCTTCGAGCTGCCCTTGCTGGCCAGGTACTGGATCGGCCCGACGGCGGCGCCGATATGCCATAGCACATGCGGTGCCATCGCGGCGGCGAACACCGCCAGGGCGACATAGGGGGCCGGGCTGGCGAAGATGCGGCGACGATCGGGATGGACCAGCGCCGCCAGGAGGCAGCAGGCCAGGATGACGCCGCTGTAGTATTTCGCCAGCATCGCCGCGGCCGCCGCCAGACCCAGCGCCACGCCGCTCGACAGGTCGCGTCGCTCGATGCCGCGCAGGAACAGCAGCACGACCAACGGCCATAGCGACAGCAGCACCGAGTTGGCGTTGAAGTTGAGCGACTGGACCGTGGCGAAGGGCAGGGCTTCCAGCAGCAGCACCGCCGCCAGCCGCGACGGGCCGGACAGGTACCGGCCGGCGATGGCCCAGACCGCGGCGAGGCCGATCGCGGCATTGACCGAGGACAGCAGATAGAAGGCCCAGTCCGTCGCGGGCATCAGGCTGAACCAGGCCCGCACCACCCAGGCATAGAAGGGCGGGTGCTTGTAGTAGCCGAGCTGCGGTTCCCGGGCCCAGGAGAAGGCCTCGGTCATGTCGTTCGGCAGGTCGGACGGCGCCAGGTACAAAAGGCAGAAGCCGGTCCACACCACGACATGCGCGGCCAGCAGCAGCAGGAGGTCGCGGGTGTCGCCGCCGGAGCGGCGGAGCGGGGCGCTGATCGCGATCGACATCGGCGGAAGGCGGCAGGTTGGACCGGCCCGAGCCGATAGGCCCGGCGGGGGCCGGTGTCCAATTACCTCTTCGTATGCCGCTGGCCTGGGGTTGGATCGCGCTTGGCGTCGACGGCCGCTAATGCGGCCGCGCCGGATCAGTCGAACGGGATGGTGACGGTGATGCCTGGGGGCGGCGTCGGGGCGACCACCACCGGCGGACGCTCATAGTAATAGGCGGGCGGACGCTCATAGTAGACCCGCGGCCGGTAGCGCCGCGGACCATCGCACTTCATCTCTTCCTTGTATTCCCCGTCATCCCATTTGCGCTCGTACTTGCAGCGGCCGTCGCGCCATTCCTGCTTGTAGTCTCCATCCCCCCAGCCCCAGCCGTAGCGGCCATGGCCGCTCTCGTCCTTCCATGGATCGGCCATGGCAACGGCGGGGACAAGGAGGAGTGCAGCAGCGGTCACTGCGCATTTCAGTATCTTCGACATCTCGAAACTCGCCTGTCGGCACGGGGTTGAACCCGCTCCCCACTGAAACGGCCGACCCGAGCGAACGTTCCGGGATGCGGCCTCGAGACAATGACGCTGCCGAAGCGCCTCCTATTCCGCAGTCGCAGGCCGAATGGCTTCGCTGCGCTCGCCTTGGCGGGCTGGCGGTTCGACCTGCGGGGTCAAACCTCGCCCACCTCGTAAGCCGTCTCGTATCCGGCCTGGATGGCGCTCTCCAGCAGCGGCTGGATCCGCGCCATGTGCTCGGTGAGGAGCGGGTTCTCCCGGAACCGCTTCGAGTCCTCGATCGTCTCGAATGCGGTGACCAGCACGACGCTGCGGCCATCGAGCGAGCGGAACAGCCGGCCGCCGCGCAGTCCCGGGACCTGGCCGCGCACCCGGTGGTGCTGGGCCAGCTGCAGCTCCATGAACTCCTCGAACCGGCCGGGCTTCGGCGTGATCACGCTGATCGAGACATAAGGCTTGGCCGCTGCGGCGGCATCGGTGGCGGTCATGAATCGGTTCTCCGATAAGGCAGGAGCCACCCTGGTAAAGGTTCAAGCCGGCTTGAGGTCAAGCCGGCTCGGCAGGGTTCGAAAGTGCCGCTCTGCATGGCTCGGAAAGGTCGATTCTCTCGATGGTTCCAAATCGGTCCTATTTTTCTTGAAACAATCGATCGCCCCCGCCGTCTTAGCTGCGAATCGCTCTTAACAACTCGAAATTAGTCAACAAATGTGACCTAATCGCGAAAAACTGCTCGCCAGGGCCTGCCGAAATCCGTAAATGTCGCGTCGGCCCCGCCCGCTGCGGGGCTTGTTCGACTCCGTGCGACGAGGGGGCCCGCCCATGGCGACGAAGATGCTGCAGTTCGTGAAGACCGCCGGCGAGATGCCGACGAAGCGAACTGCCGAGATCCGCCGGCACGACTGGCTCGAAGTCTACGGACCTTATGTCCGGCAGAAGGCGGAGGAGCAGTCCTCGCGCTGCTCGCAATGCGGCGTGCCGTTCTGCCAGGTGCATTGCCCGCTGCACAACAACATCCCGGACTGGCTGAAGCTGACCGCCGAGGGCCGGCTGGAAGAGGCCTACGAGATCTCCTCGGCCACCAACTCGATGCCCGAGATCTGCGGCCGCATCTGCCCGCAGGACCGGCTGTGCGAGGGCAACTGCGTGATCGAGCAGTCGGGCCACGGCGCGGTCACCATCGGGTCGATCGAGAAATTCATCACCGACACCGCCTGGGCCGAGGGCTGGGTCAAGCCGCCGGCGCCGCGGGTCGAGCGCGGCCAGTCGGTCGGCATCATCGGCGCCGGCCCGGCCGGCATCGCCGCGGCGGAGCAACTGCGGCGGCTCGGCTACCAGGTCCACATCTACGACCGCTACGACCGGGTCGGCGGGCTGCTGATCTACGGCATCCCCAGCTTCAAGCTGGAGAAGGAGATCGTCGCCCGCCGGGCGCAGTGGCTGGCCGATGCCGGCATCACGCTGCATCTCAACTTCGAGGTTGGCCGCGACGCCACGCTGCAGGAGTTGCGGGCGCGCCACGACGCGGTGCTGATCGCGACGGGCGTCTACAAGGCGCGCGATTTCCAGGCCCCGGGCTCCGGCCTCAAGGGCATCGTCGCGGCGCTCGACTACCTCACCGCCTCGAACCGCACCGGCCTCGGCGACGACGTGCCGGAATTCGCCGACGGCTCGCTGAACGCCGCCGGCAAGCGGGTGGTGGTGATCGGCGGCGGCGACACGGCGATGGACTGCGTCCGCACCGCGGTGCGCCAGGGCGCCGTCTCGGTGAAGTGCCTGTACCGCCGCAACCGCGCCAACATGCCGGGCAGCCAGCGCGAGGTGCAGAACGCCGAGGAGGAGGGCGTGGAGTTCGTCTGGCAGGCGGCGCCGGAAGCCTTCAACGGCGACGATGCCGTCACCGGCGTGCGCGCCCATTCGATCCATCTTGGCGTCGCCGACGCCACCGGCCGGCAGACACCGGTGGTGATCGAAGGCTCGGCCCAGACCATCGAGGCCGACCTGGTGATCAAGGCGCTCGGCTTCGACCCCGAGGACCTGCCGACCCTTTTCGACGCGCCGGGCCTGCCGGTGACCAGATGGGGCACGGTCAAGGTCGACCACAAGACCATGATGACCGCCGTCGACGGCATCTTCGCCGCCGGCGACATCGTCCGCGGCGCCAGCCTCGTCGTCTGGGCCATCCGCGACGGCCGCGACGCCGCCGCCGCGATCGACAGCTACCTCGCCGCCAAGGCCGCCCTGCCGGCGGTCGCGGCGGAATAAGCGAGCCGGAAGGAGCCAGCCATGAGCCAGTTCGAGCCCAAGTCCCCCGGCCAGCGCTTCGTCGAGGAATACGACGCCAATCTCGCCCGGCTGATCGAGGCCCATGCCTATGACCCGGCGGAGGAGCACGACGCCTGCGGTGTCGGCTTCGTCGCCACCCTCGACGGCAAGCCGCGGCGCGAGGTGGTGCAGGCCGGCATCGACGCGCTGAAGGCAGTGTGGCACCGCGGCGCGGTCGACGCCGACGGCAAGACCGGCGACGGCGCCGGCATCCATGTCCAGATCCCGCAGCAGTTCTTCCACGAGCATGTCGAGCGCGTCGGCCACCGGCCGCTGCCCGGGCTGATCGCGGTCGGCCAGGCCTTTCTGCCGCGCACCGACCTGGAGGCGCAGGAGAAGTGCCGCTGCCTGGTCGAGGGCGAGATCCTCAGCTTCGGCTACTACATCTACGGCTGGCGGCAGGTGCCGATCGACGTGGCGATCATCGGCGACAAGGCGAATGCCGCCCGGCCGGAGATCGAGCAGATCATGATCGCCAACACCAAGGGGGTGTCGGAGGAGGAGTTCGAGCGCGACCTCTACGTCATCCGCCGGCGGATCGAGAAGGCGGCTCAAGGTGCCGGCATCGCCGATTTCTACCTGTGCTCGCTGTCCTGCCGGTCGATCATCTACAAGGGCATGTTCCTGGCGGCGCAGCTGACCGCCTTCTACCCGGACCTGCTGGACGAGCGCTTCGTCTCGAACTTCGCGATCTACCACCAGCGCTACTCGACCAACACCTTCCCGACCTGGCGTTTGGCCCAGCCCTTCCGCATGCTGGCCCATAACGGCGAGATCAACACGCTGAAGGGCAACACCAACTGGATGCGCGCGCATGAGACGCGCATGGCCAGCCCCGTGTTCGGCGACGCGATCGAGGACATCAAGCCGGTGATCCAGGGCGGCAGCTCGGATTCCGCGGCGCTCGACGCCGTGTTCGAAGTGATGGTCCGCGCCGGCCGCGACGCGCCGATGGTCAAGGCCATGCTGGTGCCGGAGGCGACGCCGGTCGAGGCCGACATCCCCACCTCGCACCGCGCCTTCGTCAGCTACTGCAACGCGGTGATGGAGGCCTGGGACGGCCCGGCGGCGCTGGCCATGTATGATGGCCGCTGGGTGATGGGCGGCATGGACCGCAACGGCCTGCGGCCGATGCGCTACACCATCACCAACGATGGCCTGCTGATCGCGGGGTCGGAGGCCGGCATGGTCCGGCTCGAGGACAGCCGCATCGTCGAGAAGGGGCGGCTCGGCCCCGGCCAGATGCTGGCGGTCGACCTGCAGGAGGGGCGCCTCTACCACGACCGCGAGATCAAGGAGGTGCTGGCCGCGCGGCAGCCTTTCCAGGACTGGACGAAGCGGATCAAGGTGATCGACGGGCTGATCCGTGCCGGCGGCGAGGACACCGGCGCCGCGATGAGCCGCGAGGAGCTGCGCCGGCGCCAGGTCGCCATGAATATCACCATGGAAGACCTGGAGCTGATCCTGCACCCGATGGTGGAGGAGGCGAAGGAGGCCGTCGGGTCGATGGGCGACGACACGCCGATCGCCATCCTGTCCGACCTGAACCGGCCGCTGCACCACTTCTTCCGGCAGAACTTCAGCCAGGTCACCAATCCGCCGATCGACAGCCTGCGCGAGCGGCGGGTGATGAGCCTGCGCACCCGACTGGGCAATCTCGGCAACATCCTCGACGAGGATGCCAGCCAGTGCGACCTGCTGCAGCTCGACAGCCCGGTGCTGACCAACGCCGAATATGAGGCGATGCGGGCCTATATGGGCTCGACCGCGGCGGAGATCGACTGCACCTTCGACCGCAACGGCGGTGAGCAGGCGCTGCGCGACGCGCTGCGCCGGGTCTGCCGCGAGGCCGAGGACGCGGTGCGCGGCGGCGCCACCCATATCGTCCTGACCGACGAGCATGTCGGGCCGGACCGGGTGGCGATCCAGATGATCCTCGCCACCGGCGCGGTCCACACTCACCTGATCCGCCAGTCGCTGCGCACCTTCACCTCGCTGAACGTGCGCTCGATGGAATGCGTCGACGTGCACCATTTCGCGGTGCTGATCGGCGTCGGCGCCACCACCGTGAACGCCTATCTGGCGCAGGAGGCGATCGCCGACCGGCAGCGCCGCGGCCTGTTCGGCGACCTGTCGCTCGACGCCTGCATGAAGCGCTACCGCCAGGCGGTGGATGACGGGCTGCTCAAGATCATGTCGAAGATGGGCATCTCGGTGATCTCGTCCTACCGCGGCGGGTGCAACTTCGAGGCGGTCGGCCTGTCGCGGTCGCTCGTCGCCGAATACTTCTCGGGCATTCCCAGCCGCATCTCCGGTCTCGGCATGGCCGGGCTGCAGATGAAGGCGATCGAGATGCACGAGGCGGCGTGGAACAAGAACGTCGTCACGCTGCCGATCGGCGGCTTCTACCGCTACCGCCAAGGGCAGGAGCGTCACGCCTGGGAAGGGCGGATGATCCACATGCTGCAGCAGGCGGTGGCGACCGACAGCTATTCGCTGTATCGGAAGTACTCCGACATGGTCCGGCACCAGGCGCCGGTGGCGCTGCGCGACCTGCTGGACTTCGTGCCGGTGCGCGAGCCGATCTCGATCGACGAGGTCGAGAGCATCACCGAGATCCGCAAGCGCTTCGTCACCCCGGGCATGTCGCTCGGCGCGCTGAGCCCTGAGGCGCACGGCACGCTGAATGTCGCCATGAACCGGATCGGCGCCAAGTCCGACTCCGGCGAGGGCGGCGAGGATCCAGCCCGGTTCCGGCCGGACCGGAACGGCGACAACTGGAACTCGGCGATCAAGCAGGTCGCGTCGGGCCGCTTCGGCGTCACGGCGGAGTACCTGAACCAGGCGCGCGAGCTGGAGATCAAGGTCGCCCAGGGCGCCAAGCCCGGCGAGGGCGGCCAGCTGCCCGGCTTTAAGGTGACGGTGGAGATCGCCAAGCTGCGCCACTCCACCCCCGGTGTGATGCTGATCAGCCCGCCGCCGCATCACGACATCTACTCGATCGAGGATCTGGCGCAGCTGATCTACGACCTGAAGCAGATCAACCCGGACGCCAAGGTCACGGTCAAGCTGGTCAGCCGCACCGGCATCGGCACCATCGCCGCCGGCGTCGCGAAGGCAAACGCCGACATCATCCTGATCTCAGGCCATGTCGGCGGCACCGGCGCCTCGCCCCAGACCTCGCTCAAGTTCGCCGGCGTGCCCTGGGAGATGGGCTTGTCCGAGGTGCATCAGGTGCTGACGCTGAACCGGCTGCGCCACCGCATCCGGCTGCGCACCGATGGCGGCATTAAGACCGGGCGCGACGTGGTGATCGCCGCGATCCTCGGCGCCGAGGAGTTCGGCATCGGCACCGCCAGCCTGATCGCCATGGGCTGCATCATGGTCCGGCAGTGCCATTCCAACACCTGCCCGGTCGGCGTCTGCACCCAGGATCCGGAGCTGCGGGCGAAGTTCACCGGCTCGCCCGAGAAGGTGGTGAACCTGTTCAGCTTCATCGCCGAGGAGGTGCGCGAGATCCTGGCCCAGCTCGGCTACCGCTCGATCAACGAGATCGTCGGCCGGACCGAGCTCTTGCGCCAGGTCAGCCGCGGCGCTGCCCATCTCGACGATCTCGACCTCAACCCGCTCCTGGCCAAGGCCGATCCGGGCGAGCATGCGATGTACTGCACGCTCGAGGGCCGCAACCCGGTGCCGGATACGCTGGACGCGCAGATGATCGCCGACGCCCGGCCGCTGTTCGAGCTGGGCGAGAAGACGCAGCTGACCTACTCGATCCGCAACACCCACCGCGCCGTGGGCACGCGGATGTCGGCGATGATCACCCGCAAGTTCGGCATGACCGGGCTGCAGCCGGGCCATGTGACGGTGCGGCTGCGCGGCAATGCCGGCCAGTCGCTCGGCGCCTGGGCGGTGCAGGGGTTGAAGCTCGAGGTGTTCGGCGACGCCAACGACTATGTCGGCAAGGGCCTGTCCGGCGGCACCATCGTGGTCCGGCCCTTCGCGGCGTCGACGCTGAAGACCAACGAGAACACGATCATCGGCAACACCGTGCTGTACGGCGCCACCGCGGGCAAGCTGTTCGCCGCCGGTCAGGCGGGAGAGCGCTTCGCGGTGCGCAACTCCGGCGCCACGGTGGTGGTCGAGGGCTGCGGCTCGAACGGCTGCGAGTACATGACCGGTGGCACCGCCGTGATACTGGGGCCGGTTGGCGACAACTTCGCCGCTGGTATGACCGGGGGCATGGCCTTCGTCTATGACGGCGACGGCAGCTTCGCCCGCCGGGTCAATCCGGAGAGCGTGCTCTGGCAGCGGATCGAGACCCGGCACTACGACGATCTCGTCCGCGCCCTGATCGCCGAGCATGTGCGCGAGACCCAGAGCGCCTGGGCGACCTCGATCCTGCACGACTGGGCGATCGAGCGGGCGAAGTTCTGGCAGGTGGTGCCGAAGGAGATGGTGCACCGGCTGCAGCACCCGATCCGCGAGGAGGAGGCGGCGCGCATCCCGGCGGAGTGATACCGGTGGCCTTTGAGATCGACTCGTCGGTCCTCTTCCCCCGTCATGGCGAGGCGCGTAGCGCCGTGGCCATCCAGGGGCCGGTGCGAGCCGCCCTGGATGGCCGCGCCCCTTCGGGGCTCGCCATGACGGGTCAATATTTCAAGCTGCTGGAATGACCGGTCAGGCCTCGGCGTAGCGCTGGAACAGCCCATTGCGGAACACTCCCTTCGGGTCGTGCCGGCGCTGCGCCGCGATCACCTCGTCCCAGGCGGGATAGGCGCGGCGCAGCTGCTCCCCGGTCGCGTGCAGCCGGTAGGGCAGGTAGTAGGTGCCGCCGGCGTCGATCGCGGCGTCGATCAGCCCGCGGGTCATCCGCTGCATCCGCTCCTCCCCGGCGGCGGAGCGCTCCTGCACGAACAGCATCACCAGGCCGAACACGTCCTCGCGGGCATAGGCCAGGGCGCTGCGGTCGTCGCGCCGGACGTCACGCACGGTGACGTTCAGCAGGTTGCCTTCGTCGCGCCGGATGATCCGCCGCGCGGCGTCGGCGAAGTCCCGCAGCCGGGCCTGGGGCACGAAGTATTCGTGCAGGATGTCGGTCGCCCCGGCCTCGCGGTTGGCGAAGACCGCGGCCGGCTCGTTCAGCAAGCTGTTGCGGCTGACCCGCTCGGCCAGCCAGGGCCCGGCCTCGCGCTCCAGCCACCAGCGCAGCGCCTTGCCGGCGTCGCTGCCGGCGGCATTGCGGAACACCAGGCGCTGCATGCCGCCATGGGTCAGGGCGGGCAGGGGCAGTACGGCGCCGCGCGTCTGAGGCACCGGCACGTAGCAGCCCAGCACCGCCTCCTCGAACAGCCGGTCCGGGTCGACCGACAGCCGGCCATAGGCCATCTCGACCGGTGATCCTGGGGCGTAGACGCGCTCGGCGAAGGCCGCGGCATAGTCGCGGGTCGGCATCGTGGCGAAATCCGGCGTGTAGACCACGTTCGGCAGCACCGCGATCTCGGCCTCCAGGATCACGCCGAACAGCCCGTAGCCGCCCAGCGCCAGGCCGAACAGCTCGTCGTCCGGGCCGCACTCCACCACCGCGCCGTCCGCGGTCAGCAGCCGCAGCCGCCGCACGGTGCTCGCCGCCGGCGGACTGTTCGCGTGCCAGCCATGGGCGTTGACGCCCAGCGTGCCGCCGATGCTGAAGTCGTTGTTCGACTGCATCACGGCGGGGGAGAAGCCGGCAGCGTTCAGCGCCGGCACGATGTCGCGCCACAGCGCCCCGCCGCCGACCCGCATCACCCGGGCTTCGGCATCGATCGCCAGGCCGCTCAGCGGCAGCGCGTCCAGCACCCAGCCGTCGCGCATCAGGCTCTGCCCGCCCATGGAATGGCGCGCTCCGGACACGGCCAGGGCCGGCTCCTGTCCGGCCGCGATCCGGCGCAAGAGCGGCGCCAGCCGTTCCGCCGTCGCGTCCGGGGTCGCCTCCGCGAAGGCGACGCCGCGCACCGGGGTGGGGTTCAGGCCGCTGGCATCGTCCAGCAGGGACCGGAGCGGGGCAGGGGGCGGCAGCCGGGCTGCCTCGGCCAGCCGCTGCAGCCAGGCTCCGCCCACGCCTCCCAGCGCCGCTGTGCCCAGCGCCACGGCGCCTGTCGCCAACACGCGCCGGCGTGTCGATCCCCTCCCGGCCATGGTTCCCCCCGCATCGCCTCGCCGGGCATCGTATCACCGGAAAGAACGCGGGAATGTGGCGGGCCGGCGGCGGCAAGAGGGCCGGAGGCCTCAGACGTACTGCGCGATGCCGTTGCCGAAGGACCAGTTCTCCTTCGCCACCTCGATCAGGTTGATGAACACGTCCTCGCGGCGCAGGCCCGGATTCTCGGCCAGGCGGTCGGCGATGCGGCGATACAGCGCCTGCTTCTGCGCCAGCGCCCGGGTGTTGCTGACGGTGGCCTGGATGAACACCACATCGTCGGTCCGGGCGATGTCAGGATAGGTCGGGTCGTAGTCGAAGCCGGTCTCGTCGTGCTCATGCACCAGCACGAAGCGGTCGTTCTCCGGCACGTCGAAGGTCTCGCGCAGGGACAGGTAGACGGCGTCGCGAATGGCTGCGATATGACCGGCCGGCTTGCCCTTGCGCAGCGAGATGCGGATGAGGGGCATGGGGTTACCTCCGAGATTTGCGGCGGGTGCCGCGACGCCTAGGATGTAGCGCCGGCTTGATCATTTCGGAATAAACTCGATATCACTATCAGTGATTTTAGACTGAAATGATCAAGCCATGCGATCCCTCGACCTCGATGCCGTCCGGGCCTTCGTCCTGGTCGCCGATCACGGCAGCTTCACCCGCGCCGCCGATGCGCTGGGCGCCACCCAGTCCGGCATCAGCCTGCGGCTGAAGCGGTTGGAGGATCGGCTCGGCGCCCGGCTGGTCGAACGCACGCCGCGGCTCGTGCGGCTGACGCCGCAGGGCGAGGCCTTCCTGCCGCGGGCGCGGCGGCTGCTGGAGGCGCAGGACGAGGCCGTCGCCGCGGTCTCGGACCGGCCGCGGCGCCTGGTGCTGGGCATCAGCGACCATGTCGCGGGGCCGGAGCTGCCGGGGCTGCTGGCCCGGATGGCGGGGCAGGGGCCGGGGCTGGCGCTGGAGGTCCGTCTCGACTCGTCGCTGGACCTGCTCCGGGAATACGACGCCGGGTCACTCGACGCGGTGATCGTCCGCCGCGACGCCGGCCGCCGCGACGGCGAGGTGCTGTTCCGCGATGAATTCGGCTGGTTCGCCTCGACCGGCTGGCATCATCGGCCGGGCGAGCCTCTGCCGCTCGTCACTCACAGGGAGCGGTGCGGCGTGCGGGTCGCGGCGCTGCGCGTGCTCGACGCCGCCGGCATTCCCTGGGTCGAGGTGTTCGTCGGCGGCGGCGGTGCCGCTGTCGCGGCGGCGGCCATGGCCGGGCTCGGCGTGTCGCCGCTGGCGCGCCGGACGGCGCCGCCCGGCACCGTCGATGTCGGTCCGCGCCTCGGCCTGCCGGCCCTGGCCTCGACCGACGTGATGCTGCATTCGCGGCTGGCCGACCCCGGTCTCGCCGCCGCCCTGCGCGGCCTCGCCGCCGCCTTCCGCCTGCCGGTCGCGGCGTGAGCCGTCGTGGCAACCTGACCAAAGGCGCGGCCCCGCCGGATGGTTCCCGGCCGCGGCGCGGGGGTGGCATGTGTCGCCGCACCGCAACGCAGCCCTTACCGAAATACCGTGGCATCGGTTAGAGTTCGCGCGCCATGCGAACCCTCTATCACATCTGGCTTTCCGCCCAGTCCCGCATCGTCCGGCTGCTCTTGGCCGAGAAGGACCTGCATTGCGACATGAAGGTCGAGCGGGTCTGGGAGCGACGCGAGGAGTTCCTCGCCCTCAACCCGACGGGCGAGGTGCCGCTGCTGATCGAGCCGGACGGCACGACCCTGACGGATGTCTGGGTCATCGTCGAATACATGGAGGAGATGCACCCCGAGGTGCCGCTGCTCGGCGACACGCCGCTGGCGCGGGCCGAGACCCGGCGCCTCCTGGTCTGGTTCGACCAGAAGTTCGGCCGCGAGGTGACCGAGAACCTGGTCGGCGAGAAGTTCATGAAACGAGTGATGCGCACGGGGCAGCCGCCCAGCTCCGACGCGATCCGCGCCGGCCGGCAGAACGTGCACTACCACCTCGAATACATCTCCTACCTCGCCGAGACGCGGCGCTGGCTGGCCGGCGACGAGTTCAGCATGGCCGACATCGCCGCCGCCGCCCATCTCTCCGTGGTCGATTATTTCGGCGACGTGCCCTGGGACGCCCATCCCGAGGCGCGGCAGTGGTATTCGCGCATAAAGTCCCGGCCCAGCTTCCGGCCGTTGCTGGAGGACCACGTCCCCGGCATCCCGGCGCCGGCGCATTACCGCGACCTGGATTTCTGACCCGGCGCGTCCTATGTGTGATGTTGCGAGTGATTCTTAGATAGCGCCGTCGAGGCGGCGGATTATCGGAGACGAAGCATGGATGCGATGGATCTTCTGCTGAAGCGCCGCTCGGTGCCGGCCCGCAACATGGTCGAGCCGGGGCCGGATGCGGCGGCGCTCGAGCGGATCCTGCGGGCCGGCACGCGGGTGCCGGACCATGGCAAGCTGGCGCCCTGGCGCATCCAGGTGCTGCGCAAGGACGGGCAGCGCCGTTTGGGCGAGGCGATGGCCGAGATCTTTGCCCGCGAGAATGCCGACGCCAACGAGGCGCAGATCGAGGCGATGCGGCAGAAGCCGGCTCTGGCTCCGCTGCTGCTGGTCGTCACCCACAAGCCCCAGCCCGGCAAGATCCCGGAGTTGGAGCAGATCCTGTCCGGCGGCGCGCTGTGCCAGAACATTCTGGTGGCGGCGCATGCCCAGGGCTATTGCGGCAGCTGGATCACCGGCTGGCCCGCCTTCCACCCGCAGGTGATCGAGCTGCTGGGCCACAACCCGGCGACCGACAAGATCCTCGGCTTCATCTATCTCGGCACCCCGTCCGAGCCGATGGAGGACCGGCCGCGCCCGGCCCTGTCCGACATCGTCTCCGAGTGGTCCGGCCCGCTGGTGCAGGTGGCCTGAGGCCGCTCACGCCGCCGCGGCGACACGGTGTGAGTCCAGCAGCAGCGCCAGGAATTCCCGCGCCGCGGGGTTGACCGGGCCGTCCTGGGCGCCGCGCTCGGCATGGGCGACGCCCAGCTCCCAGCAGATCTCGGGCGGCGCCAGCGTCGCCACCGCCAAAGGCGGCCGATGCGGGTCGGCCGGGTGGGCGGCGATGATCGCCTCCGGCACCAGGGCGATGCCGAGGCCGAGGGCGACGAGGTCCAGCGCGGTCGGCAGGTCGTTGACCTCGAAGCCGGTGCGGCGTTCCACCCGGATCCGGGCGAAGGCCTGGTCGACCAGCTGCCGCGTGCCCCAATCGGTCTGGAAGTCGACGAAGGTTTCGCGCCCCAGCCGGCTCAGCGGCACGTTCCTTCTTCCTGCCAGCGGATGATCCCGGCTGCAGGCGGCGACCAGCTCCTCGCAGGCCAGCATGGTGGCCCGGATGTCGGGCGGCGGCGCCGGCTGCATCGGCACGAAGGCCAGGTCCAGCCGGCTGTCGCGCAGCTTTTCGAACAGCCGGTCGGAGCCGCCCTGGCACAGCCGGATCTCGACTCCGGGATGGGCGGCGTGGAACCGGGCCAGCAAAGCCGGCAGGTCGACGAAGGGCGCCAGGCTGTGGGTGGTGCCGATCGCCAGGCGGCCGCGCGCCAGCCCCTGCACCGCGGCGACGGCGTCGCGGGCGCCCTGCGCCGCCGCCAGCACCCGCCGCGCCTCCTCGGTCAGCACCCGTCCGGCGGCGGTCAGGTCGACCCGCCTTGTGCTGCGGATGAACAAGGGCGCGCCCAGTTCCTCCTCCAGCGCCCGGATCGAGGCCGACAGGCCGGACTGGACGATGTTTACCCGCCGGGCGGCGCGGGTGAAGTGCTGCTCCTCCGCCACCGCCAGGAAATGCTCCAGCTGCCTCAGATCCATGATCCCGCCCGATCGGCTAATTGTTCTCCAATCATGCTGAATGCGATCTGAACATTCAATTGGAACGCTGAATGCGACGGCGCCATCCTATGTCCGACATGAAGGAGGCGACGATGAGCGAGACCAACGGCCACACCCATCTGCCGACGCGGCGTTTCGGCACCACCGATATGGCGATCACCCGGGTCGGCTTCGGTGCCTGGGCGATCGGCGGCGCCGGCTGGGCGGCGTCCTGGGGCAGCCAGGACGATGACGCCTCGGTGGCGGCGATCCGCCACGCCGCGGAGGTCGGCATCAACTGGATCGACACCGCCGCCGTCTACGGCCTCGGCCATTCCGAGGAGATCGTCGGCCGTGCCCTGCGCGAGATCCCGGCCGACCGGCGGCCCTATGTCTTCACCAAGGGCGGGCTGATCTGGGACGAGGCCAACCGCACCGCGCCGCCGAAGCGCATCGGCGCACCGGACAGCCTGCGGCGCGAGGTCGAGGCCTCGCTGCGCCGGCTCGGGGTCGAGCGCATCGACCTGTACCAGCTGCACTGGCCGGTCGATGACGGCACTCCGGTCGAGACCTATTGGCAGACCTTCCTCGACCTGAAGAAGGAAGGGAAGGTGCGGGCTGTCGGCCTGTCCAACCACAATGCCGAGCTGCTGACACGGGCCGAGGCGGTCGGCCATGTCGACACGCTGCAGCCGCCCTTCTCGGCGATCCGCCGCGACATCGCAGGGGCGGAGCTGCCCTGGTGCGCCGAGCACCGGACCGGCGTCATCGTCTACAGCCCGATGCAGTCCGGCCTCCTGACCGGCGCCTTCACGGCGGAGCGCGCGGTGGCGCTGCCGCAGGACGACTGGCGCTCGCGCTCGCCGCATTTCACCGGCGAGGGCCTGGCCCGCAACCTGGCGCTGGCCGAGGCGCTGAAGCCGGTCGCGGCGCGGCATGGCACCTCAGTCGCCGCGGTGGCGGTGGCCTGGACGCTGGCCTGGCCGGCGGTCACCGGCGCCATCGTCGGCGCCCGCAGCCCAGCCCAGGTCGACGGCTGGCTCGACGCCGCGACGCTGGAGTTGACGGCGGAGGACCTCGACGAGATCGCTGCCGCGATCGAGCGCACCGGCGCCGGCACCGGGCCGGTGCGGCCGTAACCTACGCCAAAGGCTTGAGCCGCGGCCGCAGCCAGGCCGCGAGCTCGGCCTCCGATACCTCGCCGGCTGTCAGTGACAGCCAGATGGCCAGGCATTCGGCGTCGTCTGCGGCGATCTCCTGCCCCGCGAGTGCCAGGAAGGTTTCCGTGACGACGAAGGCCACGCGCTTATTGCCGTCGACGAAGGGATGGTTGCGGATCAGGCCGAAGCCATAGGCGGCGGCAAGTGCGGCGAGATCGGGCTGGCCGTAGGCGAACAGGTTCCGGGGCCGGTCGAGTGCGGATTCCAACAGGCTGGGGTCTCGCAGCCCAGAAGCGCCGCCATGCTCCGCCAGCTGTTCGTCATGCAGCGCGAGCACGACCGCGCGGCTGATCCAGCGCGGCTCGTCCACCTATTTCGCCAGCTCCCGCAGCAGGTTGCGGCGCTTCTTCATGACCTTGCGCGCCGTTTCCATCTGCCCCTCGAATTCCGGGTCGTAGGGGGTCAGGCGGTATCCGTCGGGCGCCTCGGTCAGATAGAGCGTATCGCCCTCCTGGACGTGCAGCCGGTTCAGAACGTCCTTGGGCAGGACCGCCCCGACGGAATTGCCGATGGCGCGCAGCTTGAGGGCGACCATGGAAACCTCATCGGTGATCACATGCGTAATAACATGCGATCGGCCGTGATCTGGTCAAGACGCTGCCTTCGGAGATCTACGCCACCGTCACCGCATCCCCCTCCGCGATCCGACCGCCGCCGATCACCTCGGCATAGACGCCGCAATCGGCGTGGCCGAAGCCGGTCATCAGGGCCTTGGGGATGTTGAGGTCGCGGTCGCCGGTGTCCGGATTGACGTTGGGGGCGGCGCAGCGGGTGATCCGCGATACGACCTTGAGCCGCGCCGGCCCGATCGTCAGCTCACGCCCGATCCAGTCGAACTCCGCCCAGGCCGGCACGCCCTCGAGATCGAGGTTGCCGCGGAAGCGGCGCGGGTTGACCGGCGCGCGCGTCACCCGCTCGATGTCCTTCACCGAGGCCAGGTTGATCAGCGAGACCAGCTTCTCCGGCTTGTCGGTGAAGGCGACGCCGGGGGCGGAGACGATCTTCAGCGCACCACGCGGGTCCTTCATGAAGGCGTTGAGGAACTGGTTGATCAGCTCCTGCCCGATCGGCAGAGACAGCAGGCCGCGCGCCACCTGCTTGCCGTCGCGCTTCAGCGTCAGCGCCTCCGTGGCGTCGTCATAGTCGATGCCCAAGAGGGCCAGCCGCTCGTCCGTCATCAGCTGCAGGAACTGCCGCTTCGGCTGCCACGTGGGCGCCGCCGGGTCGCATTGGCTGGCGCCGTGCACGATGGCGAAGCGCCGGTCGTGCGGCAGCGTCTCGCCCGGGGCGAGGTCGGTGGCGGCGAGCTTCTGCCCGGCCAGGCCCTTGACGGGATAGCGGAAGAGGGCGGCGAGGCGGGCGACGGTCATGATGGCGCTGGCTGGCAACGGATCGGACGAAGACCCTAGCGCGATATACCGGGCGGAAACAATCAGCGCACCGAGGATCGCCGCTATGCGCGAATGGGAACGGCTTCGCACCGACCGGTCGCGGCGCGGCGCCCATGGCAACTCTTGTGGCCATAGGGTCACACCCCTACATCAGTCCTGCATCCTCCCGGATCGCACTGACGTGGATCAAGGCGGGGTCGGGCTTCGTGCAAGACGATCCTGCCGGACAGTGGAGACAGAGTTTATGGACCTTCAGAAGTTCACCGAGCGCAGCCAGGGATTCCTCCAGGCCGCTCAGACCGCGGCGGTAACCCGCGGCCACCAGCAGCTGCTGCCCGAGCATCTGCTCAAGGTGCTGCTGGACGACGAGGAAGGCCTGGCGGCCAACCTGATCCGCAGCGCCGGCGGCCGGCCCGAAGCGGCGGCCCAGGCGGTGGAGCAGGCGCTGGCCAAGCAGCCCAAGGTCGAGGGCGGCGGCGCCCAGGTCTATCTGAGCCGCGAGCTGGCGCGCGTGCTGGACCAGGCACAGGAGCAGGCGAAGAAGGCCGGTGACCAGTTCGTCGCGGCCGAGCGCCTGCTGCTGGCGCTCGCCATCGCCAAGGACACCGAGGCCGGCCGTGCTTTGGCCCAGGCCGGGATCGCGCCGCAGGCGCTGAGCCGGGCCATCGACGCCATGCGCAAGGGCCGCACCGCCGACAGCGCCTCGGCCGAGAGCCAGTACGACGCGCTGAAGAAATACGCCCGCGACCTGACCGAGGCCGCGCGGTCGGGCAAGCTCGACCCGGTGATCGGCCGGGACGAGGAGATCCGCCGCACCATCCAGGTGCTGTCGCGCCGCACCAAGAACAACCCGGTGCTGATCGGCGAGCCCGGCGTCGGCAAGACCGCGATCGTCGAGGGCCTCGCCCTGCGCATCGTCAACGGGGACGTGCCGGAGAGCCTGAAGAACAAGCGCCTGCTGGCGCTCGACCTCGGTTCGCTGGTCGCCGGCGCCAAGTTCCGCGGCGAATTCGAGGAGCGGCTGAAGGCCGTGCTGCAGGAGGTGACGGCCGCGGCCGGCGAGATCGTGCTGTTCATCGACGAGATGCACACGCTGGTCGGCGCCGGCAAGGCGGAAGGCGCCATGGACGCCTCCAACATGCTGAAGCCGGCCCTGGCGCGCGGCGAGCTGCATTGCGTCGGCGCGACGACGCTCGACGAGTACCGCAAGCATGTCGAGAAGGATGCGGCCCTGGCCCGGCGCTTCCAGCCGGTCTTCGTGGCCGAGCCGACGGTCGAGGACACGATCTCGATCCTGCGCGGCCTGAAGGAGAAGTACGAGCTGCACCACGGCGTGCGCATCACCGACGGCGCCATCGTGGCGGCGGCCACCCTGTCGCACCGCTACATCACCGACCGCTTCCTGCCGGACAAGGCGATCGACCTGGTCGACGAGGCGGGCTCGCGGCTGCGCATGCAGGTCGACAGCAAGCCCGAGGAGATCGAGGCGCTGGACCGGCGCGCCATGCAGCTCAAGATCGAGCGCGAGGCCCTGAAGAAGGAGACCGACGCGGCGTCGAAGGACCGCCTCGCCAAGCTGGAGCAGGAGCTGGCGGAGCTGGAGGAGCAGTCCTCGACCCTGACCGCCGCCTGGACCGCGGAGAAGGAGAAGCTGTCCGCCGCCACCAAGGTGAAGGAGCAGCTGGACCAGGCCCGGTCCGAGCTGGAGCAGGTGCAGCGCGCCGGCAACTGGGCGCGGGCGGGCGAGCTGACCTATGGCGTGATCCCGGATCTCGAGAAGAAGCTCGCCGAGGCCGATGGGGCGCAGGGCTCGCATATGGTGCGCGAGGAGGTGCAGGCCGACGACATCGCCGCGGTGGTCAGCCGCTGGACCGGCGTGCCGGTCGACAAGATGCTGGAAGGCGAGCGCGAGAAACTGCTTCACATGGAGGAGAAGCTGAAGAGCCGCGTCGTCGGCCAGGACGAGGCGGTAACCGCGGTCTCCAATGCGGTGCGGCGCGCCCGCGCCGGGCTGCAGGACCCGAACCGGCCGATCGGCAGCTTCCTGTTCCTGGGCCCGACCGGCGTCGGCAAGACCGAGCTGACCAAGGCGCTGGCCGAGTTCCTGTTCGATGACGAGGCGGCGATGGTCCGCGTCGACATGTCGGAATACATGGAGAAGCACGCGGTCAGCCGGCTGATCGGCGCGCCCCCGGGCTATGTCGGCTATGACGAGGGCGGTGCGCTGACCGAGGCGGTGCGGCGCCGGCCCTACCAGGTGGTGCTGTTCGACGAGGTCGAGAAGGCCCATCCGGACGTCTTCAACGTGCTGCTGCAAGTGCTGGACGACGGCCGCCTGACCGACGGCCAGGGCCGGACGGTCGATTTCCGCAACACGCTGATCGTGATGACCTCGAATCTGGGCTCGGAGCATCTCGCCGTGGCCTCGATCGAACAGGACGACGAGGGCGAGATCGACTTCGTCAGCCGCGAGAAGGTGCTGATGGCGGTGCGCCAGCACTTCCGGCCGGAGTTCCTGAACCGGCTCGACGAGATGATCGTGTTCCGCCGGCTCACCCGGGCGAACATGACCGGCATCGTCGAGATCCAGCTCGGCCGCCTGCGCCGGCTGCTCGAGGACCGCAAGATCGTGCTCGAGCTCGACGACCGGGCGAAGGGCTGGCTGGCGGAGCAGGGCTACGACCCGATCTACGGGGCGCGGCCCTTGAAGCGAGTGATCCAGCGCGAGCTGCAGAACCCGCTGGCGACCGCGATCCTGGAGGGCCGCGTCGCCGACGACAGCACGGTCAAGGTCACCGCGAGCGAGGACGGGCTGGTGCTCGAACCCCAGCCACTCGCCGCCGCAGCCTGACAACGAGACGGGAAGGGGCGCTTCGGCGCCCCTTCTTTTGCCTACACCGTGATCTCGAAGACGAAGTCGAGGAAGGCGCGGACCCGGGCCGGGGGCAGGCCGCGCGAGCGGTGATAGGCGTAGACCGGGAAGCGCTCGTCCGACCAGTCGGGCAGCAGCCGGACCAGCTGCCCCGACGCCAGCAGGTCGCGCACGCTGAACTCCAGCGGCTGGCCGATGCCCTGCCCGCCCAGCATGGCGCCGATCAGGCTGCCGGAATCGTTGACCGTCAGCCGGCCCCGCACCGGCACCGACACCACCTCCGTCCTGCGCCGGAACTCCCACTCATAGGGCCGGCCGGTGGCGGCCTCCTTCACCAGGATGCATTCATGGCCGTCGCGGACCAGATCCTCCGGGTGCCGCGGGCGGCCCCGGCGCTCGACATAGTCAGGTGACGCGCAGGTCAGGACCCGCGTCTCCAGCAGCAGGCGGCTGTTCAGGCCCGAGGGCTCCGGCTCGCCAAAGCGCAGGGCGATGTCGAAGCCCTCCGCCACCAGGTCGCCGATGCGGTCGCGGACCACCAGCTCCAGCTGGATCTCCGGATGGCGCGCCATGAAGGCGGCCAGGCGCGGCGCGAGGACAGTGTGGCCGAAGGCGGCGTCGGCATTGACCCGCAGTCGCCCGCGCACCGCCGTGGCGCCGCCCGAAACCTCCGCCGCCCGCTCCTCAATGCCGGTCAGATGCGGCATCACCCCGTCATAGAAGCGACGTCCTTCCTCGGTCAGCGTGATCGCGCGCGGCGTGCGGTCGAACAGGCGCACGCCCAGGCGTGCCTCCAGCCGGGCAATGGCGCGGCTGACGCCGGACTGGGTCAGGCCCAGGCTGTCGGCCGCCCGCACGAAACTGCCGGCCTCGACCACAGCGGCCAGGGCGCTGATCCCGCTCAGCAGGCGCCCGTCGAAGGTCATGAGCACGATTTTCAGTCATCGAAATGATGTCCACTATGCGCTCGTGTCCTGCTTGGTCAAGCCATAGGATCCCGGCAGCGGCGAAGGACGCCGCGGCTGATGGAGAACCCCATGTCGAGCATCGAAGGCAAAGTCGTCGCCATCACCGGCGCGTCGAGCGGCATCGGCGAGGCAACAGCCCGGCACCTCGCCAGGGCCGGCGCCGCGGTGATGCTTGGCGCCCGCCGCCTGCACCGGCTGGCGGCGGTCGCCGAAGAGATCCGCCGCGATGGCGGGCGGGTGGCGCTGCAGCGCCTGGACGTCACCAGTCGGGAGGATGTCGCGGCCTTCGTCCAGGCCGCGGTGGCGCAGTTCGGGCGCCTGGACGTCATCGTCAACAATGCCGGGGTGATGCCGCTGTCCCCGGTCTCGGACCTCAAGGTCGAGGAATGGGAGCGGATGGTCGACGTCAATCTCAAGGGCGTGCTGTACGGCGTGGCCGCAGCGCTGCCGGTGTTCCAGGCCCAGGGCTCCGGCCACGTCGTCAACGTCACCTCGATCGCCGACCGCCGGGTGGTCCCGACGGCCGCCGTCTACTCGGCCACGAAATATGCGGTCCGCGCCTTCTCCGAGGGCCTGCGGCAGGAGGTCGGCGGCGGCATCCGCGTCACGGTGGTGGCGCCCGGCGCCACGGAGTCCGAGCTGGCCAACGGCATCTCCGACCCGGAGCTGCGCCAGGCCGCGATCGAGGATTACCGGCGCGACCTGATTCCGGCCGAGGCCATCGCGCGCGCGATCGGCTACGCGATCGGCCAGCCGCCGGAGGTCGACGTCAACGAGCTGGTCGTGCGCCCGACCGCCCAGGCCTATTGAGGAGGCCGCGGTGGCGTTCTCCCGCATCGCCCTGGCAGCCTGGGCGGCGCTGTCCGCTCCGGCCGCCGAGGCCCGGTCCCAAACCATTCCAGCGCAGGCCATCGACATGACCAGCTCCGACCGCCCTGTCTTCGAAGCCGATCTCGTCGGCATGTGGGTGACCGAGAACGGTCACATCCGGCTCGAGCTGCTGCCCGGCGGCCGCTACGATGAGGCGCGCGGCGCCCGGCGCAGCGCCTATACCGGCCGCTGGGAGATCCGAGGTCCGGGCCAGCTCTTCTTCGCCGACGATTCCGGGTTCACCGCCCTGGGCACCGTCGCCGACGGGGTGCTCGAGGTCGGGGGCGACGTGTTCCGCCGCGAGGGCCGGTGGCGCTGACGGTCGCAGCGGGGTAGTGCTCGCAAGGAGGCTTCGCCACCTTCGAGGTATCGGACCGCTGAAGGAACACCCGCATGATCCGGATCGACCATCTCGACCATCTGGTGCTGACCGTGGCCAGCATCGAGAGGACTTGCGACTTCTACACAAGCGCGCTCGGCATGACGGTCGAGACCTTCGGCCCCAACACACCGGAAGGAAGTCGCCGGAAGGCGCTGCGCTTCGGCGACCAGAAGATCAACCTGCACCAGGCGGGGCGTGAGTTCGAGCCGAAGGCGCTGCGGCCGACGCCGGGCTCGGCCGATCTCTGCTTCATCGCCGCGACGCCGCTGGACGAGGTCATCGCCCATCTCCAGGGCCTCGGTATCGCCATCGAGGAAGGCCCGGTCCCCCGCACCGGCGCCACCGGCCCGATCCGCTCGGTCTATCTCCGCGACCCGGACGAGAACCTGATCGAGATCTCGAATCCGGTGTGAGGCCGACGAGCCCTTGATCGGACCTTCCTCGTGGTTTCAGGCCGAAGCGTCATCGCTTTGGCCTGAAACGATCACGAGCTAGACCGCCATCTGGTCGAAGTACTAGAGAGCGGCGCCAGGGCGACGCGCATGGGGGCTGTGAGACCAGCCGAGCACTTTCGATCCCCTCATCCGTAGCCAGGGGGCCCCCGAGATATGTACATTTCCGAACCCGTCGGAAAGCAAGGGGGGCCGGGTTGACCAGTAAAGCCGCAGATATGGCGCCGACGCGATCGAGGGGCCACCTCACCGGCGCGGGGCGCCGCCGCCGGGAGCTTTCCGTTCCCGGATACGCGAGCGGGGCTGATGCTCCGCTTCGAGCAACCGCAGCTGCGCTGGAATGCGCCCGACACGCTCGTTCCATTGTGCTGGTCGAGGGGATCAGCGACCAGATTGCAGTCGAGACTCTGGCAAGCCTCCAGGCAAGAGACCTGACGAAGGAAGGCGTGGTCGTGGTACCCATCGGCGGCGCTCGGTCGGTGTCGAGGTTCCTTGCTCGTTTCGGGCCGACTGGCGTCGGACTGCGCGTCAGCGGCTTGTGTGATGCTGCCGAAGAGCGGCACTTTTGCCGTGAATTGGCGCGGGCTGGCTACGCGCAGCCCGATACACGCAGTGAACTCGAAAGAGAGGGATTCTTCGTTTGCGACCGCGACCTGGAAGACGAGCTCATTCGCGCGGTCGGACCCGACGCCATTGAAACGATACTGGCGGAAGAGGGAGACCTTGCTTCGTTTCGCACGCTCCAGAGGCAAGCCGCATGGCGGGACGCCTGCTTCGTCGATCAGTTTCGCAGATTCCTGGGGGCAGGCGCACGCCGGAAGCTGCGCTACGCAAGCCTCTTCGTTCTCGCGCTGGACCTCGACCGCCAGCCCCGACCGCTCCGGGATGTCCTGAGCCGGGCCTAGTTGGCGCCCAGTCGAGGCGACAACGCCCGATCCGGTTCTCCGCTCGTAAGCGGAGGATGATCTGGAAAGGACGGCACGGGTGGTTCCCGCGCCCGACAACTCCGTCTATGCCCCAGACCACTTCCACAGCAGCGGCCGCGGCTTGAACCCGAGTTCCGTCTTCGCCCTGCTGTTGGAAGCCCCGGTCAGGCGCGTGTGGTAATAGATGGCTTCTTCGCCGGCGGTCGTCAGTGCCTCCTCCACGCTCATCCGCGGCGGCTCCGGCGCATCGACCCAGCGGGCGAAGGCCGGCAGCCATTCCGCGACGGGTTGCGGATCGTCGTCGACGACATTGTAGACGCCCGGATCGGCCGTCAGCGAGGCGACGGTCGCCGCGACCGCGTCATCGATGTGGACGAACGACCAGACGGCATTTCCGTCTCCGATGATCCTCGCCTCGCCCTTGCGCACCTGATCCGCAATCGCCCCGTCCGGCCGGTACCAGGTGCCGGGGCCGTAGAAGAAGCCGTAGCGCAGGACGACCCCGTCCATCGACGGCGCCCCGAGGACCCGGTCCTCGTACTCGCCCATGACGCGCGTGCCCTCGCCGATCTCGCCGGGCGCATCGTATCTGAGCCTGGCGCTCTCATCGGCGAGCCGGCCCGCGGGAGCATCCAGGTAAAAGCCGCGGGACTGCAGGATGTAGCGTCCGACTCCCAGCTCCCGGGCGGCGGCGAGGAGATTGCCGCCGCCCTCGCGATGGAGCCGCGTGTCGTTCGGCAGGGACTTGATGATGTCGGCGGGATTGGCGGGGAGCCAGGTCAGCTGGTCGATCACGACATCGGGCGAGGCTGCCTCGATCGCGGCTCGCACGGCCTTCGGGTCGAAGGCATCCGCGAAGGATGCCGTGGCCCCCAGCTCGCGCAGCCGATCCACGCCCCGGCCGGCCCGGGTCATGCCGGTCACCTGGTGGCCGAGCGTGCACAGCGCGCGCACGAGCGGCAAGCCGATGGCGCCCGTGGCGCCTGCAACGAAGATCTTCACGAGCACCTCCCTGTTACTGAGCGGCCAGGACCGCCTGGGGCGTGTTGCGGAAGCTGATCGCCATGCGGTTGTAGGTGTTCATCAGGCCGATCGCGATGGTGAGATCGACGAGCTCCCGCTCCTCGAACACCGCACGCGCGGCTTCGTAGGCCTCATCGGGCACGCCGGTCTCGGAGACGCGCGTCACCGTCTCGGCCCAGGCGAGGGCGGCACGCTCCCGCTCGTCGAACAGCTTCCCGGCTTCCGCCCAGGCCTGCACCAGCGCGAGCTTCTCGATCTTCTGCCCCTTCTTCAGCAGGTCGCGCATGTGCATGTCGAGGCAGTAGGCGCAGTTGTTGATCTGCGAGATGCGCAGGTAGACCAGCTCCACGAGCGTCGCGGGCAGGCCGCTCTGCATGACGTAGCCATAGACGCCGTCCAGAGCCTTCACGCCTGCCGGCGCAATCTGATTGTAGTCGAGACGCTTGCTCATGTGACCGCACTCCTTGCGAAACGGCATTCAGTTGACGGGGGTGGTCAGGACCTTGTCGTCGGTATCGACGATGAACACGGCGAGCAGCCTTGCAGGCCGGGTCGCACTCGCATTGCGGCTGACGGGATGGCTGGACCCCGGCGGCTCGTAGAAGCTCTCGCCGGCGCGGTAGACCCGGCTGGGCCCGTCATTCACGCGGGACTCGATCTCGCCCGAGAGGACATGGCCGTAGATGAACGCCGACTTCGCATGGATGTGGGACGGCGAGGCCCCGCCCGGCGCGTAGTCGACGACCAGGGCGACCAGCGACTTGCCCGGGATGTTGGGGATTGCGTGCTCGAAATTCGTCGTGACGGTCTCGCCCGGGCCGTGGGCCGCAGCCGGCGCGGCGACGGCGAGAGAGGCCGCGAGGATGATCGATTTGATGGTCATGGCGGTGGTTCTCCTTTCCCCCGCGTAGGTGACCTCTGCCTGGTTCATAAAACAGCACCAGGAATCGACAAAACTCGTGTACCAAGGAACCATGACCGAGACCCTGCCCCTGGAGCTCGATCGATCCGCGAAGACGCCGCTGGCCGAGCAGATCCGCAAGGGCATCAGCGCCGCGATCGAGAGCGGCGTGCTGGCGCCGGGAGCGCGTCTGCCGTCCTGGCTCGACCTGGCGGCTCAGCTCGGCGTGGCCCGAGGCACGGTGCGTTCGGCCTATGAAAGGCTGTCGGCCGCACAGCTCATCGTCGCGTCGCGCGCCACAGGCACCCGCGTCGCGGATCGGCCGCCCCTTGGTGTCCGGCAGGAGCAACCGCCCGATCCCGGGTCGTTCATGGAGATGTATCGGGAACTCACCGCGGGGCCGGCGATCTTCCAGATGGGCGTGCCCGCACAGGAGACCTTGCCCGCCAAGCTCTTCGCCAGGATCCGCTCACACGCCATTCGCGCGGAATCGAGCGCCCCGGCCATGTACCCCGATCCTCGCGGCGAGTTCGAGCTGCGGCGGGAAATCGCCGCCTACCTTGCCGTCGCGCGCGGCGTCGAGTGCTCGCCCTCCCAGGTCGTCATCACCGCCGGATACAGCAGCGGTCTCGGGCTGGCGCTCCGCGTGCTCGGCCTCGAGGGGCGGAAGGCCTGGATGGAGGATCCCGGTTTCCCGTTCACCCGGCATGGCCTGGAACTCGCGCGGCTGTCGCTCGCGCCGATCCCGGTCGACGCCGATGGCATCGATGTCGACCACGGTCTGCAGCACGCTCCGGATGCAGCGCTGGCTGTCGTCACTCCGGGTCAGCAGGCGCCTCTCGGCTCGACCCTGTCGCTGGCTCGGCGTCTCCGCCTTCTCGACTGGGCGGCCCAGGAAGGCACCTGGGTGATCGAGGACGACTATCTGGGCGAGCTGCAGCTGAAGGGGCGGGCCACGCCGGCCCTGGCCTCGCTCGACCGCGCCGGCCGCGTGATTCACATCGGCTCCTTCAGCAAGACCATCAGCCCGACCTGGCGCCTGGGGTTTGTCGTCGCCCCGGCGCAACTGGCGGCCCGGTTCGCCGAGGTCGCGGCGTGTCTCTCCCCGGCCCCTGGGCCAGGAATACAGCTGGCAACCGCGGCGTTCATGCGCGAGGGCCACTATCTACGGCATCTCCGGCGGACGAAGCGCCTCTATTCCGCCCAACGCGACGCATTGCTGGACTGCCTTCGGCCGCGCGCCGGGGAGGTCGCGGTCGCCGGACTGGCCGTGCTGTTGTGGCTGCCGGCCGGCACACCGGATCTGTCCATCGCCAGGGAGGCGCTGGCCTTCGGATTGGCGCCCGTCCCGCTGTCGCTCTGGTACGCGTCGCCGGCTTCCGCGCGGTCCGGCCTGCTCTTGGGCATCGCGACGGCGCCACAAAAACACCTCGCGAGATCATGCGACCGTCTTTGCGGCATCATCGAACGCTTCACATGAGGAGCCATCTTACGACCGACCGCCCGGCCGCCGCTCGAGCCTAGGCGTCGACAGTCGATCGGGCTACCTTGACGATCAAAATCCAGTCGTCGGGGCCGGATGGATCGATTCGATGCGATGCGGGTTCTGCTTGCGGTGGTTGAAGCCGGCAGCTTATCGGCTGGCAGCCGGCGGCTGAACGCTCCTTTGCCCAGCGTCAGTCGCAAGGTCGCTGATCTTGAGCGGCACCTCGGCACAAACCTCATCATTCGCACGAGTCGTAACCTGCAACTCACCGACGCGGGGCGCGACTATGTCGAAGCCGCTCGGAAAATCATGGCAGACCTTGAGGAGGCCGAGCGTCGTGCCACCGGCGAATATCAGGCGCCGCGTGGCACGCTGACGATTACGATGCCCGTGGAGTTCGGCGCCCGGTATGTGCTGCCGATTGCGCTGCAATTCATGGATCAGCACCCGGACGTGACATTGAACCTGCTGTCGTTAGATCGCTCCGTCCATCTCGTGAATGAGCAGGTGGATATCGCCATTCGGCTCGGCGAGCTCGCCGACAGTTCCCTCTACGCCGTCAAGGCCGGCGAATTCCGCCTGCTGACCTGTGCCAGCCCGGCCTATCTGGATCGGCATGGCGTGCCCCAACACCCCACCGATCTGCCGAACCATCACGGCATCATGTTCAACAACCGATCGTTCTTCTGGGCGTTCAATGTCGACGGTGAGCAGATCGAAGCCGTGCCCCGCGGCCGGATCGAGGTCAATACCGCGGCCAATTGTGTCGCCGTGGCGCTGGCCGGCGTCGGTGTCGCGCGCCTGTTCGACTATCAGATCCCCGAGGAGCTGTCCTCAGGCGCGCTCGTGCCGATCCTGAAAGGTTATGGCGGCGAGCCGAGGCCGATCCATCTGATCTATTCGCGCCAAGGGCTTCTCGCCCTGAAGGTGCGCGCCTTCATCGACTGGGCCCTGCCGCGGCTTCGCGCGGCCTGCGGCAGTTATGGGCTCAACGATCTTTCGGGGCCGCTTTAGCTGCAGTCGAGAGTCGGGGTCTTGGGCTCGCCAAATCCACTTGGCATTGGCATGTCGGATCCCCTCCGGAGACCAGCTCAGCTGATCAGGCGATCGAGTTGCGCTTGCAGCCGCGGGCCGATCAGCAGGATGGCGGGAATGACGATCACATACCCGGTGGCCCAGGAACGCAGCCATGTCAGGGCGAATCCTTCCGGGAATCCCAAATTGAGACCCAGAAGGACGAAGGAGATGATTCCCGTCGTCACGATGCCCATCGACAGAGCGAAGGCGATTTTCCGTTTCAATTGCGTGTTCATGTCTCCCTCACGGACGTTTGCTGATGCCGATGAGACCAGTCTGCCGTCGTTGAACACGACGGTTCGCGATCCGGCGGCTGGTCGGCACCGAATATCGCGCATCGCGTCCCCAGGCCGGAGAGCAGGAATGTGAGAGGCAACCTCTCGGATCCGACAAGTCCGATGCGGCGAGGCGAACCGAGAGGCTGGCTCTCATTTCCTCCAGGTACCGGCCCATCTTTGGCGAGCCCAGATCTTCGCCGTTCGCGGCAGCCCGTTACTGGGCCTGCCGACACGCAAGATCAAGGAGCACTGAGATGTCGAAGCTTGCCATGATCACCGCCCTCGGACTCGCCGCAACCGCCCTTCTGATCGTGGCGGGCTCGGCGGTCCAGGCTGAAACACCGAGCAGCGGGCCGACGCAGTATCTTCCCATCCAGAACGAGCCCGAACCGAAACTCCACGTCGACCAGCCCGTCGCCGAACCGCTCGCCACCGGCGGAACGGCCATCATCCCGTATCGGACGGAGAACTTCCGGATCCTGCCTATCTTCGGCTCAGGCGCAAGCGATGTATCGCCCCGAGCGGGCCATCTGCATGTCACGGTCGATGATCTGCCCTGGCACTGGGCTGACGCCGGTGCCACGGGCGCCATTGTCCTGGCGGGGCTCCCGGCAGGCGAGCACAAGGTGCTGATCGAGATTGCCACGCCTGAGCACCGCGTGATCACTGGCAAGGCCGTTTCGTTCACGGTTCCGGCGATCCGTGGCCAGCACCATTAGAGGGCCGCGGCGATACTGGGGTATGGCGCTCCGGACGGCCTTGCGCGCGGGTTAACGCAATGTTCATTGCTTAACTCCGCGCACCTCGTTCATGATATGTTCCATGAACAAGCCGCACTCCATCCCCACCCCGCAGCTCGCCGCGCCGGCCCCCGATCGGGCCGATGCCGAGCAGGCTTCGCGCATGCTCGACCGGCTGGCCGAGATGGCGATGGAGCAGGCGGAGGCGATGCATCAGGCCACCATGGCCGCCATCAAGGCCGACGACGCCGCCAAGGCCAGGGAGTTCGGGCTGGCTTTCGAGCGCGCCGGCCGCGGTGTCAGCCGCATGCTGGCGCTCAAGCTTCATCTCGCCCGGAAGCGCCAGGAGATGGCGGAAAAGGCCGCTATCCACGCCCGCGACAGCGCCGCGGCGAAGGAGACGCGCCGCCACCGGGTGGCCCGCGCCGTCGCCTGCTCGGTCGCCGCCAACCGCGACCTCGATGCCGAGACCTGCGAGGCGCAGATCGCCGCGATGTGGAAGCGGCTGGTCGACGACCCGGTGATCGACGCCGACCTCGCCCTTTCCGAGCATTCGCTGGAGGCGATCGTCTTCCAGCTCTGCCGCGACCTGCGCATCCGCCCCGACCCGGCCTGGCTGGACCCGGAGTATTCCGGCGCCGACTGGTTCGGACGGCGGAAGAAGGCGGCCAAGGACGGAAAGGACGGCGACAAGCCTCCCGTGCCCTGGTGGCCCGAGGACGGCCCGGATGCCGGCCGCTACTGGCATCTCGACGCGAGCGACAAGATCCCGGTCCAGGGCTGGTACGACATCGAGACCGGCGAACGGCTCGACCGCGCACCCTGGCTGCCGAAACCGGGCAGCGGCTGAACGCGGCCCGCGGTCCGTCCGCCATTCCAGGGCCGAGACCCTTCAAGCCATCCTTCCTCGCCGCCATCGTGAGGAGGCGAAGCCGACGAAGCCATATCCAGGGCCAGTGCGGGCCCTGGATCGCTTCGCTATGCGCACATGACGGCCCACCCGTGCTTCAGCCCCAGTCTCCCCGCTTCTTGCCAGCGCGGTACTGCTTGTGCCGCTGGATCCAGACCTTGCGCGCCCGTTCCCGCGCCAGCGGGTCCTCCTTGCGCTCCAGATGCGCCAGCTCGCGCTGCAGCTTGCCCCAGGCGCGCCAGCGCTCCGGGTCCAGGCGGCCGTCCTCCAGGGCGGCGCGCACGGCGCAGCCGGGCTCGGTCTCGTGCCGGCAGTCGGCGAAGCGACACTCCGCCGCCAGCGCCTCGATATCGGCGAAGGTCGCGGTGACGCCGTCCCCGGCGTCCCACAGCCCCAACTCGCGCATGCCCGGCGTGTCCAGCACCAGCCTTCCGTCGGGCAGCAGCACCAGCTCGCGATGGGTGGTGGTGTGACGGCCGCGGGCATCGTCCTCGCGGATCGCGGCCGTCGCCATCAGCGCCGTCCCGGCCAGGGCGTTGACCAGGCTGGACTTGCCGACGCCGGAGCTGCCCAGCAGCACCGCCGTCCGGCCCGGTGCGAAGCCGTCGCGCAGGCCCTCGATACCCTCGCCGGTGACGGCAGAGACGACATGCACCGGCACGCCCAGCGCCACCGCCTCGATTTCGGCCAGCGTCCCGTCGCGGTCGGGGCACAGATCGGCCTTGGTCAGCACCACGACGGGGGCGGCGCCGCTTTCCCAGGCGGTGGCCAGGTAGCGCTCGATCCGCCGGGCGTTGAGATCGGCGTTCAGCGAGGTGACCAGGAAGGCGACGTCGGCATTGGCCGCCACCACCTGGCCGGTCGGCCGGCCGGGGCCGGCGGCCTTGCGGGTGAAGGCGCTGCGCCGCGGCAGCAGCGCCTGGATGGTGGCGCCGCCTTCCTCGGGGCGCAGGGCGGCGGCCACCCAGTCGCCGGCCACGGGATAGTCGCCCTCCAGCGCCTCATGGGCGAAGCGGCCGGAGAGCTGGCCGGTCATCTCGCCCAGAGGGGTGACGAGGCGATAGGCGCCGCGCTGCTGCACGGTGACGCGCGCGGGCTGGAGGCCGCGGGCGGCGAAGGGACGGAAATCGTGCTGGAGCGCCGGGCTCCAGCCATAGTGGTCGATCAATGTCGGATCCTCGATCGGAAGCCTGTCAGGCGCCGGCCGATGGACCCTGGATGTTCAGACGGTCGGAACGGCGGCGCGGCGAAGGGAGGCGCGGAGCGCGCGGACAAGGACAGTCATCGTCACACCCTCCTTTCCGGGCCGTTCACGGGACGCCTCAAGCCTTATGCCGACGGGGGCGGGGCGTCAAGCCAGCCCGCGACTTCGTGCTTGGAGCGCGGCCGGAGCTCGGGCGATGCTCGTCCGCGCGAACCATCGAAGGGGGCTTCCATGCTGCGGATCCCGGCCGCGACGGCCGTCCTGTCCCTCGTGCTCGCGGCCGCGCCGGCGGCGCAGGCGGCGGAGGGGCTGTGGAGCGTCTATGACTCGACGCTGAAGAGCGCGAAATACATCGACCTGACCCATGCCTTCGCGCCGGTGCAGCCGGTCTGGCCGGGCTTCGGCAATGCCGAGTTCAAGCCTGCGATCGCGGGCAACGAGCTGCCGAACTACGCCAAGAAGGGCGACGAGTTCACCTATGCCAAGCACGGCTTCGTCGCCTCGGCCTATGCGCTGCCGACCGACCAGTACGGCACCCAGCTCGACCCGCCGGCGCATTGGGACGAATACGGCGCCACGATCAGCGATCTGCCGCCGACCTTCGCGGTGCGGCCCCTTGTGGTGATCGACATCCACGAGAAGGTGGCGAAGGACCCCAGCTACGCCATGACGGTGGAGGACATCGCCGCCTGGGAGGGCAAGCACGGCACCATTCCGGAAGGCAGCGTCGTCATGGTCCGCACCGACTGGTCGAAGAAGTGGGAGGACGTCGAGCACTTCAACGACAAGCCGTTTCCCGGCGTGTCGCTGGACGCGCTGAAATTCCTGCATCTCGAGCGCCGCATCCTGTTCCACGGGCACGAGCCGCTGGACACCGACGCCACGCCGACTCTGGAGGGCGAGGCCTGGCTGATGCACAACCACTTCACCCAGGCGGAAGGGGTGGCCAATCTCGACCAGGTGCCGGAGGCCGGGGCGCTGATCACGATCGGCTTCGCCAAGCCGCTCGGCGGCACCGGCGGCTACGCCCGCTACATCGCCATCGCCCCGGCCGACTGGCCGCACGGCGTCACCATCGCCGACGCCCCGGGCGCGCCGCTGCCAAAGCAGACCGCGCCGCTGCGCCGCGGCCCCGACGGCGTCATGCGGCCGACGCCGCAATAGGGGAGGGGTTCAACTGAATGGAGGGGCCGGCGCCGCCCCCTCACCCGAAATCACTGCCGCGATTTCGACCTCTCCCCGAGGAGAGGTGAAGCCAGTGCTGCTTCGAAATCCCTCTCCTCGGGGAGAGGGAGGGGCCCGACGCCGAAGGCGGCGGGAGGGTGAGGGGGGCGCACGGTCTCGCCCTGAATCCGAGTGCCATGGGTATGGCAGGATAGCGAGGGGAGGAATGTCCGATGTGCTTCCGGGATCTTCTGCGGGTTGCCGCGGCCGCGGCCCTGCTGATCGCGAGTGAGGCAGCGATGGCGGCCGAGGCGGATCACGAGACGAAGGGGGTGACCGAGAACAACCTCCCGGTCTTCTATCAGAAGCTGAAGGACCAGCTGCATTTCGCCCTGGCCTGGGACCAGGCCGGCGGCGGCGACTTCTCGCGTTGGCGGGCGGAGGCGCGGGCGAAGTTCTGGGACCTGCTGATCCAGCCCGACGATCAGACGCCCCTCGACGCGCAGGTGGTCGAGGAGCAGGACCGCGGCGCCTATGTGGCGCGGAAGATCGTCCTGTCGATCACCCGCAACAGCCGCGTCGCCGCCATCCTCCTGGTGCCGAAGGGGCAGGGGCCGTTCCCGGCCGCTCTTGTGCTGCACGACCATGGCGGCAAGTTCAACATCGGCAAGGAGAAGATGGTCGAGCCCTGGGGCGACGAGGCGCGGCTGGCCTCGGCGAAGGCCTGGGTCGAGAAGTACTATTCCGGCCGCTTCATCGGCGACGACCTCGCCCGCCGCGGCTATGTCGTGCTGGCGACCGACGCGCTGGGCTGGGGCGACCGGCAGAACAACGGCCGGGAGTCGCAGCAGGCGCTGGCCTCGAACCTGTTCAACCTCGGCTCGTCCCTGGCCGGCACCATCGCGGTGGAGGATGTCCGCGCCGCCCGCTATCTCGCCGCGCTGCCGGAGGTCGACAAGGACCGGGTCGCCGCGATCGGCTTCTCCATGGGCGCCTTCCGCGCCTGGCAGATCGCGGCCCTGACCGATGCGGTCACGGCCGGCGTCGCGGTCAACTGGATGGCGACGCTGGACGGGCTGATGGTGCCCGGCAACAACCAGCTCAAGGGCCAGTCGGCCTTCAACATGCTCCACCCCGGCATGTTCCGCTGGTTCGACTACCCCGACGCGGCCTCGATCGCGGCGCCGAAGCCGATGCTGTTCTATGCCGGCGAGACCGACCACCTGTTCCCGGTGGCCGCGGTGCGGGACGCCTTCGCCAGGATGGAGAAGGTGTGGGCCGATGCCGGCGCGCCGGAGCATTTCGCCGCCAAGGTCTGGCCGAATGCCCATATCTTCCGGGCCGAGGAACAGGCGGAAGCCTTCGACTGGCTCGACCGACAGTTCGGCCGGCAGGAGTAGGGGGAGGGCAGGGCCCTCCCCGTCGCGGTCAGCGCTTCAGCGCGGCGACCCCGGGCAGGTCCTTGCCCTCGAGCCATTCCAGGAAGGCGCCGCCGGCGGTGGAGACGTAGGAGAAGCGGTCCTCCACCCCGGCATGGCCGAGGGCCGAGACGGTGTCGCCGCCGCCGGCCACGGTCAGGATCTTGCCGGCCTGGGTGAGGTCCGCGGCCGCCCGCGCCACCGCCACGGTGCCGGCGTCGAAGGGCTGCTTCTCGAAGGCGCCCAGCGGCCCGTTCCAGACCACGGTCGCGACCTTGGCCAGCCGGTCGCGCAGCAGCGCCACGGTCTTCGGCCCGACATCCAGCATCATCGCATCGGCCGGGATGGCCGAGACGTCGACCGCCTCGTTCGGCGCGCCGGCCTCGAAGGCGCGGGCGACCACGCCGTCGACCGGCAGCACGATCTCGCAGCCGGCGGCTGCGGCCTTCTGCGCGATCGTCCGCGCGGCGTCGGCCATGTCGTGCTCGCACAGGCTCTTGCCGACATTCACGCCCCGGGCGGCCAGGAAGGTGTTGGCCATGCCACCGCCCAGCACCAGCTGGTCGACCTTGGCGACGAGGTTGCCGAGCAGGTCCAGCTTGGTCGAGATCTTGGCGCCGCCGACAATCGCCAGCACCGGCCGCTTCGGCGCCTCCAGCGCCGCGGTCAGCGCGTCCAGCTCGGCCTGCATCAGCCGGCCGGCGACGGCCGGCAGGTGGTGGGCGATGCCCTCGGTCGAGGCATGGGCGCGGTGCGCCGCCGAGAAGGCGTCGTTGACGTAGAGGTCGCCGAGCGACGCCAGGGCCTTGGCGAAGGCCGGGTCGTTCTTTTCCTCCTCCGGATGGAAGCGGACATTCTCCAGCAGCAGGATCTGCCCGTCCTTAAGCGCCTTCACCGCCGCCTCGGCCTGCGGCCCGACGCAATCCTCGGCGAAGGCGACCGGCCGCTCCAGCACCTCCTCCAGCGCCGGCAGCACGATGGTCTTCAGGCTGAACTCCGGGGTCACGCCCTTGGGCCGGCCGAAATGCGACAGCAGCACGACACGGCCGCCCTTGTCGGCGATCTCGGCGATGGTCGGGGCCAGCCGGTCCAGGCGGGTGGTGTCGCTGACATGGCCGTCTTCGACCGGCACGTTCAGGTCGCCGCGCACCAGCACGGTCTTGCCGCGCACATCCACGTCGTCGAGGGTCTTGAAGGCGCTCATCGGCTCGGCTCTCTGGTCTGGGGGACAAGATCGCCGGCACCGAACCACAGAGGCCGCCGCGACGCAACCGGGCCGGTGGATCGAGATCGGGGTCTGGAAGCTCGTGGCTTTGCATGCTACCGGACTCCCCCGACCTCTGACGAGGGATCTCCCATGGCGACCGGCATCGATATCTCGGGCCTGATCAAGTGGGGCCAGCGCGACGACTGGAAAGCTCTCTGGGAGGACGTGTTCCTCGAGCACGTCCGGCCGGGCTGCGACTCGTTCGATCTGGAGCCGGACGAGCTCATGGCGATCATCGGTGAGCATCATTTCATGATGCTGTGGCGATGCGCCTTCGAGGACTTCCTGACCCGCAGCCGCGAGTCGGACGGGCAGACGATCGCCGCCGACTACATCAAGCGCCGGGGCTGGAGGGAGACGGTGCCCACGAAGCGCTACATAGGGGAGCTCGAAACCTCGCTGGGCCTCTACGAGGTCAGCGATATCGTCCCGGGCAATTCCTTTCTTGCCCGCGACCTGATCCGGGGCGGCGGCGAACCGATCCGTGTCAGCGAGCGCCGCGAGATCCGTACGCCCGAGCGCGGGGACAGGATCGGGGCTCGGCTGATCGAATACGGCGGCAGGACCATAACAACCGGCGGCGTGCTGGTGTTCGATGCCGAGGCCGCGGACCGGCTCCTCGATGTTCTCGCCGAGATGCAGAAGCGGATGCAGCAGGAACTCGGGGAAATCGCGAAGAACGCCGGCAAGCCCCAGTCCGTTGCCGCCGCGCGGAGCGCGTCGCAGATACTCGTCAGCATGCGCGCGGCGCCGGTGTTCAGCCGGGTCTGGCTCGAGCACAATATACCGCGCCTGCTCGGCCTGCAGTGGCCGACGATCGTCAACGACGCTCCCGAACCGAGCGACCTGTCATCCGAGGCCGATGAGCGCTTCCGTGACGAGCTGGACGCGTATTACCGGGAGATGCTCGACCTGCCCATGAGGATGCTGGGCGGGATGTCCCCGCGCGAGGCGGCGCGGACAGCCGAGGGCAAGGAGAAGGTCGTCACCTGGCTGAGATATCTCGAGAGCCACCGCGATTCGGACGACGCGCTGGTGAGCTACGATTTCTCCTGGATGTGGGAGGAGCTCGGCGTCCTCGACCGGCGGCGGTGACCGCATGGCAGGCGTAGGTTGGGTTCGCGCCAGCGAACCCAACAGTCACAAGCACCGACGGCGGGGTGTTGGGTTCGCCATCCGGCGAACCCAACCCACGACATTCCCCGATGCGCGGCCTCAGATCTTCGTCCAGGCCGCGTCCTTCTGGGACGAGGCGACGCAGGCGGCGATGAAGCGCACCCCGGCCAGGCCGTCCGCCACGGTCGGCACCAGGAGGCTGTCCGGCGCCGGGTCGCGCTTCTCCAGCCGGGCCAGGATCTGCTCTGCCGCGTCGCTGTAGATCTGGGCGAAGCACTCCAGATAGCCCTCGGGATGGCCGGGCGGCACGCGGGTGGCGTGGGCCGCGGCCGGGCCGCTGCCGGGGCCGCCGCGGGTCAGGCGGCGATGCGGCTCGCCCAGCGGCATGAAGGTCAGGTAGTTCGGGTTCTCCTGCGCCCATTCGAGACCGGCCTTCTCGCCATAGATGCGCAGGCGCAGCCCGTTCTCGTTGCCGCTCGCCACCTGGCTGGCCCAGATCATGCCGCGGGCGCCGCTGCCGTAGCGCAGTAGGATATGGGCGTTGTCGTCCAGGCGCCGGCCGGGGACGAAGCTCTGCAGGTCGGCCGCGAGTGATTCCGCCGCCTCGCCGAGGACGAAGCCGGCCAGGTTGTAGGCGTGGGTGCCGATGTCGCCGACGCAGCCGGCCGGGCCGCTGCGGGCCGGGTCGACACGCCACTCGGCTTGCTTGCTGCCGGTGTCCTCGGTCTTGGTCGCCAGCCAGTCCTGGGCGTATTCCGCCTGGACCAGCCGGATCCTGCCCAGCGCACCCTCGGCCACCAGTGCCCGGGCCTGCCGGATCATCGGATAGCCGGTGTAGTTGTGGGTCAGGGCGAAGACCTGGCCGCTCTTCTGCACCGTTGCCACCAGGTCCTCGGCGTCGGCCACCGTGGTCGTCATCGGCTTGTCGCAGACGACGTGGAAGCCGGCCTCGAGGAAGGCCTTGGCCGGGGCGTGGTGGACGTGGTTCGGGGTGACGATGGCGACCGCATCGATCGCCGGCCCGCCGCCGTCGCGCAGCTTCGTCTCGCCCTCCAGCATCGCCTGCCAGCTCGGATAGGCGCGGCTGGGCTCGAGCCGCAGGTCGGCGGCCGAGGCCAGGGCCTTCTGCGGATCGCTCGACAGCGCCCCCGCGACGAACTCCCAGCGGTCGTCCATCCGCGCCGCCAGGCGATGCACCGCGCCGATGAAGGCGTCGCGGCCGCCGCCGATCATGCCCAGACGCAGGCGCCGGCTCGGCGCCCGTTCCGCGGTTCCGGAAACCATGGTGTCCTCCCTAGTTCCTGGCCTATCTCTGGCCGCTCAGCGGTCGATGCCGAGCAGGCGGCGATTCGCCGCTTCGTCGGTGCCGCCGGAGGCGAAATCGTCGAAGGCGCGCTCGGTGACGCGGATCAGATGCGAGGCGATGAAGTCGGCGCCCTCGGCCGCGCCCTGCTCGGGATGCTTGATGCAGCACTCCCACTCCAGCACCGCCCAGCCGTCGAAGCCGTACTGCGTCAGCTTCGAGAAGATGGCCCCGAAATCGACCTGGCCGTCGCCGAGCGAGCGGAACCGCCCGGCCCGGTCGGCCCAGGAGGCGTAGCCGGAATAGACGCCCTGGCTGGCGGTCGGGTTGAACTCGGCATCCTTCACATGGAAGGCGCGGATCCGCTCGTGGTAGCGGTCGATGTAGCCGAGATAGTCGAGCTGCTGCAGCACGAAGTGGCTCGGGTCGTACAGGATGTTGCAGCGCGGATGGTTGCCGACCCGCTCCAGGAACATCTCGAAGGTGTGGCCGTCGAACAGGTCCTCGCCGGGATGGATCTCGTAGCAGACATCGACCCCGGCCTCGTCGAAGGCGTTCAGGATCGGCGTCCAGCGCCGCGCCAGCTCGTCGAAGGCGGTCTCGATCAGCCCGGCCGGGCGCTGCGGCCAGGGGTAGACATAGGGCCAGGCGAGCGCGCCGGAGAAGGTGGCATGGGCCTTGAGGCCGAGGCGCCGAGACGCCTGGGCGGCATAGCGCAGCTGCTGCACCGCCCATTCCTGCCGCGCCTTCGGGTTGCCGCGCACCTCCGGCGCCGCGAATCCGTCGAAGGCCTCGTCATAGGCCGGATGCACCGCGACCAGCTGGCCCTGCAGATGGGTCGACAGCTCGGTCAGGGCCAAGCCGTGCTTCTTCAGCGTGCCCAGCACCTCGTCGCAATAATCCTGGCTTTCGGCCGCGCGCTTCAGGTCGAACAGCCGGGCGTCCCAGGACGGGATCTGCACCCCATTGTAGCCGAGGCCCGCGGCCCAGCCGGCAATCGCGTCGAGGCTGCTGAAGGGGGGTGAGTCGCCGGCGAATTGGGCGAGAAAGATGGCCGGTCCCTTGATCTCTCTCATGTCTTCCTCCTCCGTGGGGTGCCGTAGCACCTCCTCCCTGGGCGATGAATTGTTCGATGCGTTGACCGTCCGAGCCTAACGTCCCGTCTGGGTGACGTGCAATGCAATCGATTACAGGCTGAGGTTGTGCTGCACCTATGGTCCTGTTCCGCGGGGTGCTTGTCAATTTATCGTCTGATGAATGAAGGCTGCCCCTGAGAGGCGCTTATTGAAATATTGGTGCCGACGTGGAGCGCGGCGTAAGATAATTGCCGCACCGCTCCGAAAAGGCGGGACGTGAATGGAGGCCAAGATGCGTTCGGTCGCGATGGTCGCCGGGCTGGCGATCGTTCTCGGGCTCACCGCCTGCACGCCGCCCTCGGCGCTCGACACCAACCCGCAATATGTCCGCATGACCAGGGCGGAGTTCGACCGCCAGGTGCTGGGCCGGCCGTTCCTCGTGCAGGGCGTGTTCGGCGGGCCGGACCGCCTGTTCGAATACCGCCGCAACGGCAAGTACACGCTCAGCTCTTTCGACGCGAACGGCCGACCGGTCCTGCAGCGCGAGGGCAACTGGCGGTTCGAGGACGGCACCGTCTGCACCGGCCGGCTCAGCCGCAGCGAGGTCGGCGACAGCTGCGTCACCATCTTCTCCTCGCCGCTGGCCGCGGCGCCGGATGTGATGAACTGCACCGTCCGCTGGGTCGGCGACCGTGGCGACCTTGACGACGGGACGGTGCACCGCTGCCGGGCCACCGCCCGGCTGTAGCCCGGCAGTCTAACTGCCGAGGCTGTCAGCCCAGGCTTCGAGTCGGGCGGCGAGGTCGTCGTCGCCGTCGATCTCGATCAGCTTGGTGCGGTCGGTGGCGCCGCCGACGATGGCCAGCGCTGTCTTCGGCAGGCGCCAGCTCTTGGCCAGGAGCGCAATCAACGCTTCGTTGGCGGCGCCGCGTTCCGGCACCGCCGTCACCGCGGCCTTCAGCAGCGGCGCACCATCGGCGTCGACCGCGCGCCCGGTCACCGCATTGCGCCCGGCCCGCGGCGTCAGCCGTACCGTGACGCGCACGCCGCGCGGTCCGGCGACGAAGAGCGGGCTGGCCACAGCCAGCTCATCCCGTCATCAGTTCGACGTAGATGTTCCGCAGCACCATCTGCAGGAAATAGATGATCAGCAGCAACACCACGGGCGAGATGTCGATGCCGCCGAGATTGGGCAGGAAGCGGCGAATCGGCCGCAGCGCCGGCTCGGTCAGCCGATAGAGAGCGTTGCCGATCTGGTAGACCACCTGGTTGCGGGCGTTGACGACGTTGAAGGCGACCAGCCAGCTCAGGATGGCGGCGGCGATCACCACCCAGACATACATCTGCAGCACGATGTCGATGATGCGGAAGAGAGGGTCGATGACGATCATGCGCCTGTTCCAGAGGTGGTCCGTGCCGGCCCGGTCGCCGAATCCGCCCGTACCGTACCCATGCGGCCCCGGGGGAACAAGCGATGCGACGCGAAGGGACGAGCGCCTTCGCCGGCAAAATCACCAATCTTTCACAAAGCGCGAATTCCCCTGTTGACAGGGGGTGGGGCGGCATCCTACATCACGGCCCGCCGCATCGCCCAGGTGGCGGAATTGGTAGACGCGCAGGTTTCAGGTACCTGTGGCCGAGAGGTCGTGGAAGTTCGAGTCTTCTCCTGGGCACCATCTTCCTGATGGGCCCGACGATGCGATGTAGTGGCAACGACCCGCTTGTCCAAGCGGGTCTTTCCTTTTGGGGCCGACGCCCAGCTTCGGGGGAGGCCCAGGGCCGCGGCCGGATATGCGCCGCGGCCATACAGGTGCCGCGGCCGAAGACGGAAGGTGGCGACCGGTGTCCGAACCGATTCTGCATGACGGGGATCTGCCCGACGGCCTCGATCTTGGCGACGTGATCGCGATCGACACCGAGACCATGGGGCTGAACCCGGTGCGCGACCGGCTGTGCCTGGTCCAGCTCAGCGCCGGCGACGGCGAGGTCCATCTCGTCCAGTTCCGCCGCGGCGCCTATCATGCGCCGAACCTGGCCGCGCTGCTGACCGATCCGGCGCGCCTGAAGCTGTTCCACTTCGCCCGCTTCGACATCGCCGCGCTGCAGGCCTATCTCGGCGTGGTCACGGCCCCGGTCTACTGCACCAAGATCGCTTCCAGGCTGGTGCGCACCTTCACCGACCGGCACGGGCTGAAGGATCTGTGCCGCGACCTGCTGGGGGTCGAGCTGTCGAAGCAGCAGCAGAGCTCGGACTGGGGCAGCGACCAATTGACGCCCGAACAGCTGCGCTACGCCGCCAGCGACGTCCTGTATCTGCACGCGCTGAAAGCGAAGCTGGACGAGATGCTGCGGCGCGAGGGGCGGGAAGCGCTGGCCCAGGCGTGCTTCGACTTCCTGCCGGCGCGCGCGGCGCTCGACCTCGGCGGCTGGGCGGATCTGGATATCTTCGCCCACTAGCCCGATATGGGGTCACATTCGTGCCGTCTTGTGGCGGTACGTGGGTCGGCCGGGCGGCAGGTTTCGTCCGGTTCGATCCGGAATCGATGGTTCGTGGTTCACGCCTTCCAGACCGGCTACAGCAGCCGCGGCGTGAACCATTTGGGAGAAGGCATGGTGGCAACTGCAGGGATCGAGGCCGGCCGCAAGGCGCTGCTGGTTGAGCGTGACGCGCTCGACCGCCTCGCCGAATCGCTCGACGCCAGCTTCGACCGGGCCATCGATACGATCCTTGGCGCCGAAGGGCGGGTCGTGGTCAGCGGCATCGGCAAGAGCGGCCATGTCGCGCGCAAGATCGCGGCGACGCTGGCCTCGACCGGCACTGCAGCGCTGTTCGTGCATCCGGCCGAGGCCAGCCACGGCGACCTCGGCATGATCCATCACCAGGACGTGGTGCTGGCGCTGTCCAATTCCGGCAACACCGCCGAACTGGCGGATGTGATTGCCTATACCCGCCGCTTCGCCATCCCGCTGATCGGCATCACCAGCCGCGTACCCTCGACGCTCGCCGACCAGTGCGACACTGTGCTGCTGCTGCCGCCGGCACCGGAGGCCTGCCCGACCGGCCTGGCGCCGACCACCTCGACCACCATGATGATGGCGCTGGGCGATGCCCTGGCGGTGGCGTTGATGACGCGCCGCGGCTTCTCCTCTGACGATTTCCGGGTGTTCCACCCCGGCGGCTCGCTCGGCACCAGGCTGATCCGGGTGCAGGACATCATGCATGCCGCGGCCGAGCTGCCGCTGGTCGCCCCGCAGACGCGGATGGACGAGGCGATCATCGAGATGAGCCGCGTCGGCTTCGGCTGCGTCGGCGTGGTCGACGGCGACCGCCGGCTGGTCGGCGTCATCACCGACGGCGACCTGCGCCGGCACATGAGCGCCGGCCTGCTCGGCCAGATCGCCGGCGAGGTGATGACCCCAGGTCCGCGCACCATCCGCCCGACGGCGCTGGCGGCGGAGGCGCTGGGGCTGATGAACCGCTACAAGGTGACCAACCTCTTCGTCACGACGGAGGATCGGCCGGTGGGCATCCTCAGGGTGCATGACTGCCTGCGGGCGGGGCTGAGCTAGGCATGGTGGTGGCGCCGCAGACGCCAGGCCCGGACGGGGCAAACCGCAGCGCGACCGCTGCGGGCCGGCGCGCGCGCCTGGCCGCGGCTGGCCGCGCCGGCAGCCTCAGCCGGTCCTACAGCCGCATGGTCGGTGTGCTGAAATACGCGCTGCCCGCCATCGGCCTGGTGATCGTCGCCCTGATCGTGCTGTGGCCGGAGCTGCAGCACACCCAGGTCGACATCTCCGACGGCACCCCGCGCCCGGCCGCCGCCGCGGGCGAGATCCAGAATCCGCGCTACAGCGGCATCGACGAGGCGGCCCGGCCCTACACCGTCTGGGCGACGCTGGCGAAGCAGGTGCAGGACGAGGTGTTCGACCTGAACCGTCCCAAGGGAGAGATGAAGCTGCCAAGCGGCCTGGTGCTGAATCTCGATGCCCAGACCGGCAAGCTGGACCGCGGCGCCAAATCGGTGCATCTCAGCGGCAACGTCACCCTGCGCCGCAGCGACGGGACCACCATGGTCACCGACGCCGCGGATATCGATCTGGCCGACAAGGGCGCGCGCAGCAGCACGCCCGTGACGGCGGAGGGGCCTTTCGGTACGCTGTCGGCCGGGGGCTTCAAGGTCGAGCAGCAGGGCGACGTCATCATCTTCACCGGGCCGACCAAGCTGCTGCTCAAGTCCGGTGCCGACAAGGCCTTCCAGGGAACGTCGCAATGATCCGTCCGCTGATTCTCGCTGTCCTGCTCGCCGCCGTGGCCGTGCCGGCCGCGGCGCAACAGCAGCTGCAGCTCGGCGGCGGCAAGGGCGAGCCGTCGGAGATCCAGGCCGACGACGCGCTGGAGTGGCACCAGAACGACAAGACCTACATCGCCCGTGGCAACGCCGTGTACAAGCGCGGCGACCTGACGGTGAAGGCCGACGTGCTGACCGCCTATTATCGCGAGCTGCCGGACAAGAGCACCGAGATCTTCCGGGCCACGGCCGAGGGCAATGTGCTGATCACCCGTGGCGAGACCACGAGCGCCACCGGCGGCAAGGCGGTCTACGAGGTCGACGCCCAGACCGTCACCCTGACCGGTGGCAACCTGAAATTCGTCAACAACGACGACGTGATCACCGCGACCGACAGCATGCAGTACCGCCAGGCCGAGGACGTGGCGATCGCCCGCGGCAACGCCACGGCGGTGCGCGCCAAGGAGCAGAAGACGCTACGCGCCGACACGCTGATCGGCCATTTCGCCCCGAACGAGAAGGGCGAGAAGGAGCTGTCGGTGGTCGACGCCGAGGGCAATGTCAAGCTGACCACGGCGACCGACGTGGTCACTGGCCAGACCGGCCGCTATGACGTCAAGAGCCAGTTCGCGACCATCACCGACAATGTGCGCATGACCCGCGGCGGCAACCAGCTGAACGGCGACTATGCCGAGGTCGACATGGCCAGCGGCGTCAGCAGGCTGCTGACCCGGCCGGGTCAGGGCGGCCGCGCCCGGGCCCTGCTGGTGCCGGACGAGAACCAGAAGACACCCGGGCAGCCCGCGGCGCCGGGCCAGACCGCGCCGGCTCAGCCGGCGCCGAAGAAGTAGGGGGCGGGCATGGCCAGACCGATCACTCCGCCGCATTCCCCCGAGACCACAGCCACGCCGCGCCTCGTCGCGAAGAATGACGGGCTCGTCGCCCGCAATCTCGGCAAGCAGTACAAGAAGCGCCCGGTGCTGCGCGGCGTCAGCCTGCAGGTGCAGCGCGGCGAGGCCGTCGGCCTGCTCGGCCCGAACGGCGCCGGCAAGACCACCTGCTTCTACATGATCACCGGGCTGATCCAGCCGGATTACGGCACGATCCTCCTGGACGGCCAGGATCTGACCGAGCTGCCGATGTATCGCCGGGCCCGGCTCGGCATCGGCTACCTGCCGCAGGAGGCCTCGATCTTCCGCGGCCTGACGGTCGAGCAGAACATCCGCGCCGTGCTGGAGATCTCCGAGCCGGACCGCTCGACGCGGGAGGCGGTGCTGGAGGACCTGCTGGCCGAGTTCTCGATCAGCCATCTGCGCCGGACCCCGGCCCTGGCCCTGTCGGGCGGCGAGCGCCGGCGCGTCGAGATCGCCCGGGCGCTGGCCAGCCATCCGCATTTCATGCTGCTGGACGAGCCGCTGGCCGGCATCGACCCGATCGCCGTCGGCGATATTCGCGACCTGGTGGCGCATCTGCGCGACCGCGGCATCGGCGTGCTGATCACCGACCACAACGTGCGCGAAACGCTCGATATCGTCGATCGGGCCTATATCCTCCATGATGGGCGTGTCCTGGATGAGGGCAAGCCATCCGACATCGTCGGCAATGAGGAGGTGCGGCGCGTGTATCTGGGCGAACGCTTCAGCTTGTAAACCATCGGGCGACCATGGCCATCTCGCAACGCCTCGGGCTTCGGCAAAGCCAGGCGCTGGTCATGACGCCGCAACTGCAGCAGTCGATCAAGCTGCTGCAACTGTCCAATATCGAGCTCTCGGCCTTCGTCGAGGCCGAGCTCGAGCGCAACCCGCTCCTGGAACGGGAGGAGGGCGAGCGCGATGAAGACGGCGGCGACAGCACCGGCGACCGGATCGAAACCGAGCCCCCTGATTTCGTATCGGGGGGGCCGGTGGCGGCCGATGTCGCGCTGACCGCGCCGGAGCCGCCGGCCATCGTCTCGAAGGACGCCCCGCTCGACACCGACTGGAGCAACGTGTTCACCGGGTCCAGCGCCACCGACCGCAACGACGACTACGGCGGCGAGGCTCAGTTCGCCGGCACCGGGCGCGGCCGGACGGATTTCGCCGACGACCTGCCGGGCCTCGAGGAGACGCTGGCGGAGCGGCCGAGTCTGCGCGACCACCTGCTGAGCCAGATCGCGATCGAGATCCCCGGCCCGGCCGACCGGCTGATCGCGGCGCGCCTTGTCGATCTGCTGGAGGAGACGGGCTATCTCGGCGTCTCGGTCGAGGAGGTCGCGGCCGGCCTCGGCTGCCCGCCTGAGCGGGTCGAGGCGGTGCTGCGTCGCTGCCAGCGGCTCGACCCGCCCGGCATTTTCGCCCGCAACCTGGCCGAATGCCTGGCCATCCAGCTGGCCGAGCGGAATCGCCTGGACCCGGCGATGCAGACGCTGCTCGATCATCTCGACCTCCTGGCCCGGCGCGACCTGTCGGCGGTGATGCGGCTGTGCGGCGTCGACGCCGAGGACCTCGCCGAGATGATCGCCGAGATCCGCGCCCTCGATCCCAAGCCCGGCGCCGCCTTCGACCACGAGGTGGCACAGACCCTGATCCCCGACATCCTGATGCGGCCGAAGCCGGAAGGCGGCTGGGTGATCGAGCTGAACGCCGATACGCTGCCCCGGGTGCTGGTCAACCGCCGCTACCATGCCGAGATCAGCCGCGGCACGCGCAGCAAGGTCGAGCGCGACTATGTCGGCACCTGCCTCGCCGACGCCAACTGGCTGGTGCGCGCCCTCGACCAGCGCGCCAACACCATCCTCAAGGTCGCCTCCGAGATCGTGCGCCGGCAGGACGCCTTCTTCGTCCGCGGCGTGCAGCATCTGAAGCCGCTGACGCTGAAGGACGTGGCCGAGGCGGTCGACATGCACGAGAGCACGATCAGCCGGGTGACCACCAACAAGGTCATCGCTACCCCGCGCGGCGTATTCGAGCTGAAATACTTCTTCACCCAGGCGATCCAGGGGGCCGACGGCGCCGACGCGCATTCGGCCGAGGCGGTGCGGCACCGCATCAAGGCCCTGATCGATGCCGAGCCGGCGGATGCGGTCCTGTCCGACGACCGGATCGTCGAAATCCTGCGCGGCGAGGGGATCGACATTGCACGGCGGACCGTCGCCAAGTACCGTGAGGGGATGCGGATACCATCCTCCGTCCAGCGACGGCGTGAGAAGGGTTTGAGCCGATGAGTGCTCCCCCAGATTCCTCCGCAGCCCGGAGCCGGGCCCCCTTCGTTGACAGGAAGGCGCCCCGTCCCTATGGTCGCCGCCCGAAGGCGGCCCCCCACGGCCGCCCCGTTGTTTTTGGGCGCCGATTTTTCATCGTGCAGCAGTGAAGCGACAGCCATGCAACTGACCGTCCGAGGCAAGCAGATCGACGTGGGTGACGCATTGCGCACCCATGTCCGCGACGCCCTCACCAGCACGACCGCGAAGTACTTCAACAACGCGATCGAGGCGAATGTCGTTTTTTCCCGCAACGCCCATCTGATCCGGAGCGATGTTTCGGTCCATGTCGGCCGCAACATCCTCCTGCAGAGCAATGCGGAGGCCGAGAGCCCGTACCACGCCTTCGACACCGCCGCCGACAGGCTGGCCAAGCGCCTGCGCCGGTACAAGCGTCGGCTGCGCGACCACCACAACGGCGACGCCCAGCCGACGCTGCCGGCTCAAGCCTACATTCTCGAGGCCGAGTCCGAAGAGTGGCTGGAGGGCGAGGAGCCGAACCAGCCGATCGTGATCGCCGACGTCTCGACCACGATCGAGAGCATGACCGTGCTGCAGGCGGTGATGCGTCTCGACCTCGGCGACCTGCCGGCGCTGATGTTCCGCAACCAGGCCCATGGCCGGCTCAACATGGTGTTCCGCCGTCCCGACGGGAACATCGGCTGGGTCGATCCGAAAGGGACCGAGGATGTCGCCGCCTGAGGGTGGCGCATCCGATCCGTCATGATCGATTTCCTTCGCCCCGAGGCGATTCTCGCCAATCTGAAGGCTGCCAGCAAGAAGCAGGCCCTGCAGGAGCTGGCCCGCCGTGCCGCCGAACTGACCGGCCAGCACGAACGCTTCATTTTCGACGTGCTGCTGGAGCGCGAGCGGCTGGGCTCGACCGGCGTCGGCCGCGGCATCGCCATCCCGCACGGCAAGCTGCCCAACCTGCAGGGGGTGTTCGGTGCCTTCGCCCGGCTGGAGCGGCCGATCGATTTCGACGCGGTCGACGAGCAGCCGGTCGATCTGGTGTTCCTGCTGCTGGCCCCGGAAGGGGCCGGGGCGGACCATCTGAAGGCGCTGGCCCGGATCAGCCGCATGCTGCGCGACGAGGGCCTGTGCGAGAAGCTGCGCGGCTGCCAGAGCGCGGACGCGATCTATGCCCTCCTGTCCCAGAGCGAGTCGGTGAACGCCGCTTGACCCGGTGGCCTCCGCTCCGCTAGCCGAAGCGGATCGGTCCCCGCCTGCGGTTTCGCCATGCCGCCGTTCCTGCTCGGCCTCGACGCCGGCACTTCGGTCATCAAGGCCGCGCTGTTCGGGCGCGACGGCCGGCAGCAGGCCGCCGCGGCCCGGCGAACGCAGATCTCGCACCCGCAGCCCGCCTGGTCGGAGAGCGATCCGGAGACCGCCTGGGCCGCTACGGCCGCTGTCATCCGTGAGGTGCTGGCCCAGGCAGGCGTGGACGGGACCGCCGTTGCCGCGATCGGCGTCACCGGAGCCATGGTCGGGGCCTGGGTGATCGACGCCGCAGGCCGGCCGCTGCGCCCCGGCATCCTGTGGGACGACGGCCGCAGCCAGCCCTGGATCGAAGCGATGCGGGCCCGGGATCCCGGCTTCCTGTCGCGCATCTTCGCCTCCTCCGGCTCGGTCATGCAGCAGGGCTGTACATTGCCGGTGCTGCGCTGGCTGCTGGATCACGAACCCGAGGTCATGGCCGAGGCCGATTGCGTCTTCGGCTGCAAGGACTATCTCCGCTTCCGCCTGACCGGGACGCGCACGACCGATCCGACCGAGGCGGCGGTCGCGCCTGGCGACGCCCGGTCCCAGGGCCGCAGCGAAGCGATGCTGAAATTGTTCGGCCTCGGCCCGCATCGCCACCTGCTGCCGCCGGTGCTGCCCTCGGAATCGATCGCCGGTGCGGTCACCGCGGAGGCGGCGGCGGAGACCGGGCTGCACCCCGGCACGCCGGTCGTCACCGGCGCCGGCGACGTCGCCGCCAGCATCATCGGCTCGGGCGGGCTCGCCGCCGGCTCGGCCTGCACCGTGCTCGGCACCACCTGCCTCAACGGCATCGTCCTCGCCGCCCCATCCTTCGATCCGCCCGATCTCGGCCTGCTATTCAGCCTGCCGGGCGGGCTGTGGCTGCGCTGCATGGTCAATGTCGCAGGCACCAGCAATCTCGACTGGTGCCTGCGCAGCCTGTGCCCCGATCTGGCCCGCGACCCCGACCCCTATGCCGCGCTGGAGGCGCTGGCCGAAGCCGCCCGGCCGGGCGCCGGCGGCGCCGTCTATCTGCCCTATCTCAGCGAGGTCGGCATCATCGCCCCGGCGGTCTCGGCGGCCGCCCGGGCCCAGTTCGCTGGGCTGGCCCCGGGGCATGGCCGGCCCGAGCTGGTCCGCGCCGTCTATGAAGGGCTGGCCTACGCCATTCGCGACTGCTTCGCGGTGATGACCGAGCGGCCGCAGAGCGTGCTGCTGTCCGGCGGCGGCGCCCGCAGCCGCTTCTGGGCGCAGATGATCGCCGATGTGCTCGGCCTGACGGTCGAGATCCCGGACGGCGGCGAATACGGGGCCTGCGGCGCGGCCCTGTTGGCCGGGACCGGCATCGGGTGGTATCCCTCGATCGGCGAAGCGTCGCGCCGGGTCCGCACCATCCGGCGCACGCATCGTCCCGATCCGGCGCTGCGGGAGGAATACGATGCCGCCTATATGCGCTACGGCGGACATCGTGACGCTTTGCTGCGCATGCCTGCCGGTATGTCCGACCTTTCTTGACGAGGTGCGGATCGAGTTCCATCATGCCAATTGTGGTCTAGACCACCAGGGCCTGCCATGACCGACCTACAGCCCACGCCGACGGACAAGCCGATCTATCAGCAGATCGCCGAGGATCTGGCCGACCGCATCCGCCGCGGCGGCTTCGCCGTCGGCGACCGGCTGCCCTCCGAGCGCGATCTGGCCGACCAGCTCGGCATCAGCCGGATGACTGTGCGCCAGGCCTTCAAGAGCCTGACCGATGCCGGGCTGATCGAAAGCCGGATCGGCCGCGGCTGCTTCGTCGCCCGGCCGAAGGTCGACCAGCGGCTGCAGCGGCTGACCGGCTTCAGCGAGGACATGGCCCGCCTCGGCCGCCGCGCCGCCAGCGTGATCCTGCGCCAGGCCGTGGTGCCGGCGACAGGCGAGCCGCGCGAGGCGCTGGGCGTGGCCGAAGGGGCACCGCTGGTGCTGCTGGAGCGCGTCCGCCTGGCCGATGCCGTGCCGATGGCCTTCGAGATCACCTGGCTGCCGGAGGCGCTGGTGCCCGGCATCCTCGACCGTCACGATTTCCGCAGCGCATCGCTATACGAGGTGCTGCGCCGCGACTACGGCCTGGTGCCCTGGCAGGCGGAGCAGACGGTCGAGGCCGACCTGCCCGACGCCATGACCGCCGGCGCCCTCGACATCCCGCGCAGCGCGCCGATCCTGGTCTTCACCCGGCACACCGTCGACGCCGCCGGCCAGGTCATCGAATTCGTCCGCTCCGCCTATCGCGGCGACCGCTACAAGATGCGGGCGCGTCTTTCCCCACCGGACACCACGGAGCCATGACCGCAGCCGCTACGCTTTCGGGCGCCGCCGCCTATCTCGCCGGCATCGCCGACCGCATCGCCGCCCTGACCGCGACCCAGGGCGAGGCGATCGGCGCCGCGGCCGCGGCCTGCGTCGAGACCATCCGGCGCGACGGGCTGATCTACATCTTCGGCACCGGCCACTCGCATCTGATGGCGGAGGAAGGGCATTTCCGCGCCGGCGGGCTGGCCTGCGTGGTGCCGATCCTGGCCTCCTCGGTGATGCTGCACGAAGGGGCGGTGGTCTCGGGGGCGCTGGAGCGGATGTCCGGCCTGGCCGCTCCGCTGCTCGGCCGCTATCCGATCGGGCCGGACGACACGCTGTTCGTCTTCTCCAACAGCGGCGTCAACGCCGTGCCGGTGGAGGCCGCGCGTTACGGTCGGGAGAAGGGGGCCCGGGTGGTGGCCGTGACCTCGATCGCCTATTCCCGGGCCGCGGCCGCCGGCCGCCCGACCCTGGCCGAGACCGCCGACATCGCCATCGACAACCAGGGGCCGCCCGGCGACGCCTCGGTGACGGCGGCGGAAGGGCTGACGGTCGGGCCAATCTCGACAGTGCTGGGCGCCGCCATCTGGAACGCGGTGCTGACCGAGACTGTGGCGCGGCTGGTCCGGTCGGGCGAGGTGCCGCCGGCCTATGTCAGCGCCAACATGCCAGGGGCGAAGGAGCGTAACGCCGCGCTAGTGGAACGTTACCGGACGCGGAACCCGCATCTGTAACGAAACAACAGACGGCCTCGGCGGACGCTCGGCCAACGAGCGCCGGATCCGGGCCGCGGGACAAACAGGGGAGAGAGGTAATGGCGACGAAATGGTCGATCGTGACAGGCATGGCCGCGGCTGTGCTGGTCTGGAGCGCTGCCGCTCAGGCGGCGCCGGTGCAACTCGTGCTGTGGCACATGGAGCAGCCGCCGCACCGGGTGGCGCGGGTGCAGGAACTGATCGACGCCTTCAACAAGAGCCATCCCGATATCGCGGTGAAACAGGAGCCGCAGAGCTGGGGCGAGATCTACGCCAAGGCGCCGGCCGCGCTCGCTGCCGGCAACGCGCCGGACCTGCTGTTCGCGATCCCGGACTTCACCCCGATCCTGAAGGATCTCGGCGCGCTGCAGTCGGTCGAGGGCTTCGTCAAGCAGCTCGACGCCCAGCACCATTTCGTGCCCAGCGCGCTGGCGCCCTACAGCTATGACGGCGGCGTCTGGGCGGTGCCGCTGTACAACATGGCGATGTCGCTGTGGTACCGGAAGAGCGTGTTCGAAGAGGCTGGGCTGAAGCCGCCGAAGACCTGGAGCGAATGGAAGGCGGCGGCGGAGAAGCTGACCGCGGACGGCCGCTTCGGCATCGGCCTGCCGGCCAACAAGCATCTCTACACCGACCAGACCGTCTATGACCTGATGGTCAATGCCGGCGCCGCCGACATCTACAATCCCGACGGCACACTGCGCTTCGACAATCCGCAAACGGTGCAGGCCTACGATTTCTACAAGGAGCTCTACCAGTTCTCCTCCGCCGACGCGCCGGGCTGGACCTGGGGCGAAGCCGAGGCCTGCTTCGCGAGCGGCGGCTGCGGCATGATCCTGCAGTTCACCGTCATCAGCACCTATGACAGCCAGGCCGAGGGCGACGCCCAGGATCTCGGCGTGGCCCCGATCCCGCATGCCGACGACCGCAAGGAATCGGGCACCATCGCCTATTCCAACGCGGTGATGATCCTGGCTAAGGACGAGGCCAAGCGGAAGGCGGCGGAGACCTTCATCGCCTGGCTGCTGGAGCCGGAGACCTATGGCCGCTTCCTGAACATGGAGCCGGGGCTGTTCCTGCCCGTCACCGCCGACGGCGCCAAGGCGAAAAGCCTGTGGAACGACCCGCTGGTGGTGAAGTACCGGCCGCAGATCGAGGCGATGATCGAGAACAGCCGCAACGGCGCGCTGTTCGGCTTCACCGGCGGGCACACCTTCCCCAGCATCGCCGCCATCTCGGCCCAGAACATCCTGGCCGAGACGCTGCAGAAGGTGGTGATCGACGAGGTGCCCGCCGCGGAGGCGGTGAAGCAAGGCCAAGCCCGCATGCAGGAGGCGGTTCGGTAAGGGGAGCGGACTACCGGTGGTTCCGCTCCACCCCCTCACCCTCCCGGCCCTGACGGGCCGGGCCCCTCCCTCTCCCCGAGGAGAGGGGAACAGGGCACCGGCTCCACACCTCTCCCTGGGGAGAGGTCGGAACCGCGTCAGCGGTTCCGGGTGAGGGGGCGGCACCGGCCCATGAGGTCTTCGCGAACACGAGCCCGGTCTGATGCGATCGCCGGCGGGCTGATGGTCGCGCCGGTGCTGGTCTGGCTGGCGGCGACCATCCTATATCCGCTCGGCGCCGCGGTCGCGATCAGCCTGCGCGACATCCGCGTCATCGGCTCGGACGGCGGGTTCGTCGGGTTCGGCAACTACGCGGACGTTCTCGGCATGGCCCGGCTGTGGACGGCGCTGGGCCGCAGCCTGATCTGGGTGGCCGGCAACGCCGTGCTGCAGACGCTGCTCGCCCTTGGCACCGCGCTGCTGCTGAACCAGCACTTTCGTGGCGTGCGGCTGGTGCGCGTCTGGGTGATCCTGTCATGGATCGTGCCGACCATCGTCGTCGTCATCATCTGGCGCTGGCTGCTCGGCACCTCGGGCGGCGTGGTGAATTATCTCCTGGTGTCGCTCGGATTGACCGATCGACCGGTCGGCTTTTTCGCCGGGCCGGGCAGCGCCATGGCCTCGCTGATCGTGATCAATTCCTGGCGCTGGTTCCCCTTCGTGGCGGTCATGCTGTTGGCCGGGCTGCAGCGCATCCCGGCCGATCTCCATGAGGCCGCGGCGATCGACGGGGCGGGGCCCTGGCAGCGTTTCCGCCGCATCACCTGGCCGCTGTTGCAGCCGACCATGCTGGTGCTCGGCGTCGTCGGCACGCTGCTGTCCTTCAATGTATTCGACATCATCTGGCTGACCACGGCGGGCGGCCCGTCCGGCGCGACCCAGACCCTGCCGGTGCTGATCTACGAGACGGCATTCAAGTCCTACCGGCTGGGGCAGGCGGCGGCGATGTCGGTGCTGGTCAGTCTGCTGCTGATGGTCTTGGCCGTCCTCCTGACCCGGGCCCTGGCGCCGAAGGGGGAGGGGTGAGGCGGAGCCTCGGAGGGGTGAGGCGAAGCCTCGGCCGGGGCCTGGCGATCGGCGGTGGGCTTTTCGGCCTCGCCGTGCTGGTGCTGCTGCCCTTCTGGTGGATCATCACCGGCTCGATCAAGGCGCCGCGGGAGATCATCGCCCGCACGCCGACGCTGGTGCCGGAATCCTTCACTCTGCGGCATTTCGAGAAGCTGCTCGGCGCCTCGGACTATCCGCGCTATCTCGGCAACAGCCTCGTGGTCGGGCTCGGCTCGACCGCGATCACCGTGCTGCTTGCCGTGCTCGCCGCCTACGGCTTCTACCGGCTGCGCTTTCCCGGGCGTGAGCTGCTGTTCCGCGCCGTGCTGGTGGCCTATGCCTTCCCCGGCATCCTGATCCTGATCCCGCTTTACGGGATGATGTCGCAGGCGGCGCTGATCGATACGCCGGCGGCGCTGGTGGTGGTCAACGTCACCTTCGCCTCGCCCTTCGCGATCTGGATGATGCGCAGCTTCTTCGCCGCGATCCCGGCGGAGCTGGAGGAGGCGGCGCTGATCGACGGCGCCTCGCACCTCGCCATCCTGGTCCGGATCATGGTGCCGCTGGCCGCGCCCGGCATCGCCAGCGTCGCCATCTTCGCCTTCATCGCCAGCTGGACCGAATATCTCTTCGCCTCGGTGCTGATCCTGTCCGACGCCAACCGCACCTTGCCGGTCGGCTTCGCCGGCATCATCGGCCAGTACCAGATCGACTGGGGCCTGCTCCTGGCCGGGGCGACGCTGGCGACCATCCCGGTGGTCCTGCTGTTCGGCATCGTCGGCCGCTGGTTCATCGCCGGCCTGACCGCGGGCGCCGTGAAATAGAAAGCCCCGCCGGCGGCGGGGCTTTCGTGTCGGTTCAGCGGGAGGGCTGCGGGTCAGTGCGCGCTGACCGGCTCCATATCGTTCTGCCGGATCACGGCAAAGGCCAGGTCGCGGTCCTTGACCACGGCCAGCGGGGTGCCGTCGGCGCCGTGCACGGCAAAGGCGGGCTGATCATCGACCACCACCGGCTTGACGAAGGCGATCTGGTTCAGGCCCAGCGCCGCGAAGTCGGTCGGCGACATCTCGGTGAAGGTGGGAATGGCGTTGGTGTTCATGATGGTTGTCACCGGTTTCGGTTCACCCTTCGACGTCGGTGGTGACGTCGATCGCGGTCTTGCCGTTGGGCTTCGCCGCGGCGCGGTTGATGGCGATCGTCCGGACCTTGGCCTCCGGCACTGGCCGGCGCAGGTCGATGTTCAGGAGCCCGTTGTCGAGCGACGCTCCGGTCACCTCGATGCCCTCGGCCAGCACGAAGGCGCGCTGGAACTGGCGGGCGGCGATGCCGCGATGCAGGAAAACTCGCTCCTTGTCGTCGGTCTGCTTGCCACGGATCACCAACTGGTTGTCTTCGATCTGCACCGACAAGTCGGCATCGGTGAAGCCGGCCACAGCCAAGGTGATGCGAAGCTGGTCCTCACCAATCTGCTCGATGTTGTAGGGCGGATAGCCGTCGCTCGGCGTCCTGCCGATCCGGTCGAGCGTCCGCTCGAACTGCTCGAAGCCGAGCAGGAGCGGGCTGTTGAACAGCGACACCCGCGTCATGGTCACTCCTCCTGAGAGCGAGCTGCCGGAACCCCCGGCTCGGGCGGCCCGGTTCCCCGGCGCCTGCGGAGAAGGACCACGCGGCATCCCTCTCCCGTTAGTAAGGAAATTGGGGGGTGACCGGTCGGTTTCAAGATCGGCGAAACGTGGCGCTCGGGCGATGCCGCATGCTATCACTCGCAGCATGAGACAGAAGCTGGAAGGCTCGCCGGCGGCGCCGAAGGGCAAGGCCGCCGCGGTACCGAAAACCGCCCGCCGGGGCCGGCCCCCGCGCGCCGGCCTGTCGCATTGGCAGCAGCGGGTGCTCGACCTGGTGCGGGCCAGCGCCGAGCCCGCCAGCGCCTACGATATCCTGCGCGAGATGAAGGGCGACGGCATCACCGCGCCGCCGGTGGTGTACCGGGCGCTGAAGGGGCTGCTCGACCGCGGCTTGGTGCACCGGATCGAATCGCTCAACGCCTATGTGGTGTGCGGCGGGCCGGACCACCACCACACCCATCCGGCGCAATTCGCCATCTGCCGCGACTGCGGCCGGGTGGAGGAGATCACGGATCCCGCGGTCGACCGGCTGATCGAAGCCTGGACCGGGCGGATCGGATTCGTCGCTGACAGCCGCACCATCGAGATCCTCGGCCGCTGCCGCGACTGCGCCGCCCGCACGGGGGCCGCTGCGGTCTAGCCGGCCGGGCTGCAGTTCTTCGCGGCTTCCGCCTTGGCCAGCTGATGGGTGTGGGCCAGCAGCTCGGCGTCGCCGGGTTCGCCATCGCCGGGCACCACGATCTTCGCCGCCTTGCCATAACGGGCGACCACCGCCTCGACCGATTGCGGCCAGCGGCAGATGTCGGATTCGGCGATAGTGCCGAGAGTGTTGTCCTCGGCCGCCCGGATCATGCGGCTGCCGAACAGCAGGGCGCTCTCCGGCAGGAAGGCGACGGTGTTGTCGCGGGTGTGCGCCGGACCCGGATAGAACAGCTCGACCGCCCGGCCGCCCACGGTGATCGTGGTCGATTCGCCGCTCCAGCTGCGCTGGATCGTGCCGGCGCCCTGGGCCTCGGCCGCCTTGACCGTCTCGTCGCGGGCCAGCGACCAGCCGCCGCGGGCATGCACCGCCGCCAGCCCGGCCAGCCGGTCGTCATGGGCATGCGTCACCACCAGATTGACGGGCCGGTTCGGCGCCACCTCAGCCAGACGCCCCAGCAGCATCACGGTCTGCACCGGCGTCCAGGCGGTGTCGATCAGAAGCACCTCCTCGGGCCCGACCAGGGCCAGGCCGTTGGTCGGGACCCACCCCTGCTCGAACTTCTTCCAGCTCGTGTGCAGCCAGATGCCGTCGGCCAGCTCGCGGAACCCCAGCGGCGGCGGAGCCTCCCCGTCCTGCGCCCGAACCGGCCGCATCAGGGCCAGCGACAGGCCGGCGGCGCAACCGCACAGGAAGGCGCGGCGGGACGGGGCGGAAGCGGGCATGTCGGTCCTCGGCTTGCAGGGACGGCGGAACTGGCCGTCCCGCCTCGTGCCTCGCGGAAAATCTGGGCGATTCTGGGGCACGATGCAGCGACCGACGCCGGATGCATTCCTGTGCATAGCATCCCATCGGCCAATGGGCGATAGGCTTGCGTTCTGCTATATGTTATATAGTAACAATTAAATTCGGAACCCTGAGGCCCGTCATGTCCCGCATCCCCGTCACGCTGCTGACCGGCTATCTCGGCGCCGGCAAGACCACGCTGCTGAACCGCATCCTCTCCGAGGCGCATGGCAAGCGTTACGCCGTGATCGTCAACGAGTTCGGCGAGATCGGCATCGACTGCGACCTCGTGGTCGGCGCCGACGAGGAGGTGTTCGCCATGAACAATGGCTGCCTCTGCTGCTCGGTGCGCGGCGACCTGATCCGGATCATCGGCGGGCTGATGAAGCGGGCGGGCGGGTTCGACGGCATCCTGATCGAGACGACCGGCCTGGCCGACCCGGCCCCGGTGGCCCAGACCTTCCTGGTCGACGACGAGGTGCGCGAGCGCACCGCCCTCGATTCGATCGTCACCGTGGTCGATGCCCGGCACATCGAGGCCCGGCTCCACGACAGCGACGAGGCGGAGGAGCAGGTGGCCTTCGCCGACACGATCCTCATCAACAAGACCGACCTCGCGGACGAGGGCGGCCTGGCGGCGGTCGAAGCGCGGCTGCGCGCCATCAACCCGATGGCGCGGCTGCTGCGCACGCGGCGCTGCGACGTCGACCTCGGCGCGGTGATGGGCAGCGGCGCCTTCGACCTCGACCGGCTGCTGGCGCTCGACCCCGACCTGCTCGACGGCCATGCCCATCATCACGAGCACGACGAGGGCGTCGGCAGCGTCTCGTTCCGGCTCGACCGGCCACTCGACGGCCGCCGCTTCGTCGACTGGATCGGCATGCTGCTGGCGATCCGCGGCGCCGACATCCTCCGCAGCAAGGGCATCCTCGATTTCGCCGGCGAGGACCGGCCATTCGTGTTCCAAGGCGTGCACATGCTGCAGGAGGGCGATTTCGCCCCGGCCTGGCGGCCTGGCCAGCCGCGGGAGAGCCGCCTCGTGCTGATCGGCCGCAAGCTCGAGGCCGCCGTGCTGCGCGCCGGCTTCGAGGGCTGCGCCGTCGCATGAGCCTGCTGCTGCCGCCCAAGGCCCTGGCGGAGGAGAAGGGCACGATCTGGGCCTGGCCGGCGCCGGTCGTGGCCGCCGCCTTCCATGCGGCCGGGAATGTCGCCTTCGGCCTGGGCGATGGTACCGTCCGGCTGGCGGACCCCGCAGCATCGGAGGCGACCGCCGTGCCGGCACACGGCGGTGCCGTCCTGGCGCTGGGGCCGGATGTCGCCGGCGGCTTCCTCAGCGGCGGCGACGACGGCCGCCTGCTGCGCATCGGGCCGGACGGGTCGGTGGCGGAGATCGCCACCGTGCCGGGCCGCTGGATCGTCACCGTCGATGCAGCCCCCGCCACCGGGCGCCGCCTGGCCGTCGCCGGGCGAGAGGTGCTGGTGTTCGACGCCGCGGGCGCACCGGTCACGCAGCTGCAGGGCCCGGCCGCCATCGACGGCGCCGCCTTCGACCCGCACGGCCGGCGCATCGCCGCGGCGCATTACGGCGGTGTCACCGTCTGGACGCCGCGCAAGCGCGAGTGGACCGCGAAGCTGTTCGCCTGGCAGGGGGCGCATCTCGCCGTCACCTGGCATCCGCGGTCGCGCTTCGTCGTCTCGGCAATGCAGGAGAAGGCGCTGCACGCCTGGCGCCTGTCGGACGGCGTGCACATGCAGATGCCGGGCTATCCGGCCAAGCCGCGGTCGCTGGCCTGGGCCGAGGGCGGAAAGGCGCTGCTGACCTCGGGCTCCGAAGGCGTGGTGTCCTGGCGCTTCGCCGGCCGCGACGGCCCGATGGGCGGCACCGCCAGCGAGAGCGGCTGGGCCCGCGGCGTGCCGATCACCCGCGTCGCGGCGCATCCGCAGCTGCCGGTCGCGGCCGCCGGCGCCAAGGATGGCTTCGTCGCGCTGATGCCGCTCGACGGCAGTGGCTATGTCCCGGTGCTGCGCCCGAACGGCGCGGCGGTCGAGGCCCTGGCCTTCTCGCCGGATGGGCGCTGGCTGGCAGCGGGCGATGCCGGCGGCCGTGCCGCGCTGGTCGATCTGCGGCCATGATGGATCCGTCCGATGTCGCAACGCGGTTGGCCCGGCACTGGCCGGAAGCGCGGCGGGTGCTGGTGCATCCCGACTTCCACCACGGCTTCCGCGAGGCCCAGTCCGGCCGCCCCTTCGATCATCGCCGCGCCGACGCCCTGCCGCGTCTCGGCCAGATCCGCTACGAGAACGGGCGGCAGATCGCGGCCGAATGCGCCGCCCTCGGCCTGGCGGTGGACTGGCCGTCGCCCGGCCATATCCCACCGGCCCTGAAGCATCTGGTGCTGCGCCGGCTGCGGGCCGGCGGGCGATAGGCTAGGGTGGGACGCTGGTCCATGCGGGGCGGGGTGCGCCATGATGCGGATCGACGGCCGGTGCCATTGCGGCCATGTGGCCTACGAGGCGGAGATCGACCCGGAGCGGGTGGGGGTCTGCCACTGTACCGATTGCCAGATGCTGACCGGCTCGCCCTTCCGGGTCACGGTGACCGCGTCGCGCGACCGGATCCGGCTGACCGCGCACGAGCCGAAGGTCTATATCAAGACCGGCGACAGCGGTCGCCGGCGGCTGCAGTACTTCTGCCCGGAATGCGGATCGCCGCTCTTCACCAGCGGCGAGGGCGCCGATGCCGAGATCTGGGGTATCCGCTGGGGCAGCATCCGCCAGCGCGACCGGCTGGTGCCGAAGCGGCAGATGTGGTGCCGCTCGGCGCTTCCCTGGATCCATCACCTGAAGGACCTGCCGGGCAAGCCGGCCGACTGACGCCGCAATCGGCGCGACGCCGGTCTTCTCCCCAGGAACGAGCCGATCGGCCCGGCCGGCGCTTTCCGATATCGCACAGATGTTATACATTAACGTCAATGGTGCCGCGCCCGCCGGGCGCTAAGGTGCCGGACCATTTCAAGCCAGCGGCTGACCCATGACCGTGACGCATCACCATCCCGCCCACGCCGCCCGCCGGGCCGGGGAGATCGGGCCGTCGGCGCTGGCCGCGCCGGTCGGGGCGCGGCTGCTCGTCGCCTTCGCGCTGATCGCCGTGCTGTGGCTCGCCGTGGCCTGGGCCATGGGCTGGTTCGGAGCGGCGCCATGACCGCCGGCCGTATCCGCCTCGCCAACCTCACCGCCGGCTATGAGCGGCACCCGGCGGTGCATCATGTCGACGGCAGCTTCGAGCCCGGCACGCTGACCGCCATCGTCGGCCCGAACGGGGCCGGCAAGTCGACCTTGCTGAAGACCATCGCCGGCCTGCTGACACCCTTGTCCGGCCATGTCGATCTCGGCGGGCTGCGCCGGCGCGAGATCGCCTATCTGCCGCAGCTGGCGGAGATCGACCGCAGCTTCCCGATCTCCGTCGCCGATACCGTGCTGCTCGGCGGCTGGGCCAAGATTGGGATCTTCGGCGGTGCGTCGAAGGATCTGCGCCGTCGCGCCGCCGAGGCGCTGGAGGCGGTCGGCCTCGGCGGGTTCGAGGCACGGCCGATCGGCAGCCTCTCGGCCGGCCAGTTCCAGCGCGTGCTGTTCGCCCGGCTGCTGCTGCAGGACGGGCGGGTGATCCTGCTCGACGAGCCTTTCACCGCGCTCGACGCCAAGACAACGCGCGATCTGGTCGACGTGGTCCGGCGCTGGCATGGCGAGGGCCGGACGGTGATCACCGTGCTGCACGACCTCGACCAGGTGCGCGAGGTCTGCCCGGAGACGCTGCTGCTGGCCCGCGACCCGGTCGGCTGGGGCCGCACCGGCGACGTGCTGTGCGCCGAGAACCTGCTGCGCGCCCGGGCCATGGCCGAGGCCTGGTCCGAGCGTGGCGAGCCCTGCCGGCGGAGCGCGGCGTGATCGATCTCTGGGACTTCCTGGTCCGGCCCTTCCTCGACTACGCCTTCATGCAGCGGGCGCTGGTGGCCTGTCTGGCGCTGGCGCTCGGCTGCGGCCCGGTCGGCGTGCTGCTGGTGTTGCGGCGGATGAGCCTGGTCGGCGATGCCATGTCGCATGCGGTGCTGCCGGGTGCCGCGGTCGGCTTCCTGGTCTCCGGCCTGTCGCTGTGGTCGATGGGGCTGGGCGGGCTGATCGCCGGCCTGGCCGTTGCCCTGATGGCTGGCGCGGTCACCCGGGTCACGGCGCTGCGCGAGGACGCCGCCTTCGCCGCCTTCTACCTGATCGCGCTGGCGTCGGGCGTGCTGATCGTCTCGACCCGCGGCAGCAATGTCGATCTGATCCATGTGCTGTTCGGCACCATCCTCGCGGTCGATGACGCGGCGCTGCTGCTGATGGCCGGCATCGCCACGGTGACACTGATCGCGCTGGCGCTCCTCTATCGGCCGCTGGTGGTCGAATGCTTCGATCCCGGCTATCTCCGCATGGTCGGCGGCGTCGGCGCCCTGGTGCATTTCGCCTTCCTGGTGCTGGTGGTGCTGAATCTGGTCGGCGGCTTCCAGGCGCTCGGCACTTTGATGGTGGTCGGGCTGATGATGCTGCCGGCAGCCGCGGCGCGGTTCTGGAGCCGCTCCCTGTGGTCGCTCTTCGCCTGGGCCGCCGGGATCGCGCTGCTGTCCGGCTATTCCGGCCTGCTCGTCTCCTATCACGGCAGCCTGCCCTCCGGCCCCAGCATCGTGCTGACCGCCGGCGCCTTCTACGTGCTGTCGCTGGTCTTCGGGACGCATGACAGCCTGCGGGCCCGATACCTGCCGACGCCCCATTTCGCGCAGTAGTTCATTCCGCAATCGGAGCCATCGCATGAGAGTATCGTTCCGTGCCGGCCTGCTCGGCCTGTCCCTTGCCGCCCTGTCGCTGCCGGCGATGGCAGCGGAGAAGCTGTCGGTCGTGACCAGCATCACCATCCTCGCCGACATGGTGCGGCAGGTGGGCGGCGCCGATGTCGAGGTCCGCAGCCTGGTCGGCCCCAATGGCGACGCCCATGTCTACGAGCCGACGCCGCAGGATGCCGAGGCCATGGCGAAGGCCGACCTTGTCGTCGTCAACGGGCTGGAGCTCGAGGGCTGGATGGATCGGCTGGTCGCCGCCTCCGGCACCAAGGCCAAGGTGGTCGTCGCGAGCGAGGGGGTGCCGACCCTGCACGCGGAAGAGGAAGGCCACGAGGCTCATGAAGCCCACGAGAGCCACAACGACGAGGGCCATGACCATGAGGGCCTCGACCCGCATGCCTGGAACAGCGCGGCGAACGGCGCGATCTACGCCGCCAACATCGCCAAGGCGCTGGAGGCCGCGGATCCGGCCCATGCCGCGACCTATCAGGCCAACGGCGCCAAATATGTGGCCGAGCTGAAGGACCTCGACGCCTGGGCCCGGCGCGAGGTGGCGACCATCCCCGAGGGCAAGCGCAAGGTCATCACCAGCCACGACGCCTTCGGCTATCTCGGCGCCGCCTACGGCATCGAGTTCCACGCCCCGGTCGGCTTCTCGACCGAGAGCGAGGCCTCGGCCGGCGACATCGCCAAGCTGATCGACCAGATCAAGAGCGAGCACATCAAGGCGGTGTTCATCGAGAACGCGACCGACCCGCGCCTGGTGCAGCAGGTGGCCAAGGCCTCCGGCGCCCAGATGGGCGGCGAACTCTACGCTGAGTCCCTGTCGACCGAGGACGGACCGGCTTCAACTTACGCCAAGATGTTTCGGTATAACATTTCGACCCTGGTCGCGGGGATGAAGCAGAACTGAGGCTGGCAACCGAAACTACTAACCCGTCATGGCGAGCCCCGAAGGGGCGTGGCCATCCAGTGGCACCGGCCCCCTGGATCGCCACGGTGCTTCGCACCTCGCGATGACGGGAAGGGGCCGGAGAGCCGATCTTTAATGTGAGATGCCTTGAGGGGTGCAGCGATTCAAGCGATGATGGCGGCATGAAGCCGATGGACCGCTTTCAGGCAGGCCAGAACGCTCGGCTGGCCACAATCCAAGATCAGCTCGCGGCGGCGGTGGCCAACCGACAGCGGCTCACCGCCAAGGAAGTCACGAGGAGCCTGGACGAACTCCAGCAGGAGATTGCTGGCACCCGCGGCGATCCTCCGACCTAACCCTTCCCCTTCGGCGCCGCCTCCACCCCGAAGATCGCCTTGGCCAGGCCCATGGCGCCGGGCGGGGTGTCGCGCAGGTAGGGTAGGGGGCGGCACACCTTCATCGCGGCGACGCCGATGCGCACGGTCAGGATGCCGTTGATCGCGCCCTCGCCGGCGCGGCGGCCGAAGGCGCGCAAGAGGCCGGCACCCAGGAAGTCGCCGAGATAGTCGTTGGCGGCCTCGATGCCGCCGGCGATCAAGAGCGTCGTCGCCACCCGCCGGACCAGCGCCAGGGTCGCGAACAGGCCGGGGCGGAAGCCCTGGATCTCGGCGATCCGCCGGATCATCCGCAGGTTCAGCGCGCCGGACGCCACCATGTCGACGACGGCGAAGGGCGTGACCGTGGTGATCAGCGCGGTGCGCCGCGCCGTGGCCGCGATGGCGGCACGGCAGGCGGCGTCGATCGGCCGCTGGGCGTGCAGCTCCAGAAGCCCGATCAGCTCCTCCGGGTCGCGCAGCTCGTCGCGCTCGCGCTCCAGCCGCGCCAGCCCATCGGCTGCCGGGCCATCGCTGTGCAGCCGGCGGAAGCGGGCGATCACCGCATCGGCCGCGGCGGCGTCGCCGCCCGCCGCCGCCCGGCCCAGGCTGCGGATCTCCTCGACCCGGCCGAGCCGGCGCAGCGCCAGCAGCTCCCAGCCGGCCCAGACCAGGATCCCACCCCCGGCGACCGCGAGCAGCACCAGCGCCGCCGCCTGCAGCGGACCGCCCCGGCTCATCAGGTCGGTGACCAGCCGCTCGACCCAGAGGCCGACGCCCAGCCCGATCAACCCGACCAGCGCGCCGAAGGCGATGCGCAGGGCCACGCTGCCCGGGCTGCGGCGGCGGCGCAGACCGGGCTCGACCAGCTCGGGCGCGGCCGGGGCGGGGGCGTCCTCCACCGGCACCGTCTCGGCCTCCTCGAGCGCGAACACGGCCGGCGCCCGGCCCGGCTCGCGCTCCGGCTCCGGCGGCTGGTCCAGGATGAAGGGCGGCCGGCTCATGCCAGGTCCTCCCCGAGCAGGAACTGCAGCGCCCCGTCCAGCCGGATATGCGGCCAGGGCTGGCCGTCGGCGCCGAGATCGGCCGGCGGCAGGAAGCGCTGGGCGCCGAAGCGGCCGCCGCCGCGGGCCTCGCGCAGGCTGCGCGGCAGCGCCCCGGGATAGGCAGCGACAGGCTTGCCGCCCGGCTCGATCACCCCGGCGACACATCGCAAAGTCTCGCCCTCATGCTTGACGTCGACCTCGCGGGTGGCGCGCAGCGATGCGATCGCCATCGACCGGGCGGTGGCGCCCTGGAAGGCGGTGCGGCGGACGCTCTGCTGCAGCAGCTCGTCCATCAGCCCGACCAGCGGCTCATGCCCTTCGCGCGGCAGATGGTCGGCCTTGGTGGCGGCGAACAGCACCTTGCGGATCCGTGTCTCGAACGGCCACAGCCAATTGATGCCGCCGGTCTTGAAGCAGGTCAGGATGTCGTCCATGGCACGACCCAGATCCTGCAGGCTTTCCGGCCCGGCGGCGAGATGGGCCAGCAGGTCGACCAGCACGATCTGGCGGTCCAGCCGGCTGAAATGGTCGTTGAAGAAGGGGCGTATGACCTTCGCCTTGTAGGCCTCGAAGCGTTCCTCCATCAGCCGCCACAGCGATCCGCGCGGGGCCTCCCGCGGCCGCGGCAGCGGGCAGAAGGTGAGGGCGGGGGACCCCTCCAGGTCGCCCGGCAGCAGGAAGCGCCCGGGCTGCAGCCGGCTCAGGGGAATCGCATGGGTGCGGCAGCCGCGCAGATAGTCGGTGTAGAGCCGCGCCGCCTCGATCGCGTCGGTCTCCTTCGCCGGCCCGGCCGGGTCGAGCTTGGCGATGGCGTCGCGCCAAGCCTGTGACAGCGCCGCCCGCACCCCGGTGCCGGAGAGGGCCAGCGCCTCCTCCGCCCAGGCCGCGTAGTCGCGCTGCAGCAGCGGCAGGTCGATCAGCCATTCGCCCGGATAGTCGAAGATGTCGAGATGCAGCACCTGGTCGCCCAGCAGGCTGCGCAGCCCGCCCTTCGGGGCGAAGCGCAGCGACAGGCGCAGCTCCGCCACGTTGCGGGTGCTGGCCGGCCAGTCCGGATGCCCGCCGGCGCCGGTCAGCCGGGCCACCGCCTCCTCATAGGGGAAGCGCGGCAGATCGAGATGCGGCTGCGGCCGCAGCACCGCGGCGCGCAGCCGCTCTTCGGCCACGGCGTCGAGCAGCCCGAAGCGCCGCGGGTCGGTCAGCCCATGCACCAGGGCGGCGATGAACACGGATTTGCCGGAGCGGCTCAGCCCCGTGACGCCGAGACGGATGCGACGGTCGAACAGCTCGCCGGCCCGATCGAGAAGGTCGGTGGGAAACAGCTCCATGAACGGGCGGCGGACTCCGGTGGCCGTGGGATCAGCAGCCTAGCCCATGTGCGGATGGCGTGCCTCCGCTTCAAGCCGCGCCGAACCGGCCGGTTGCATCTTCTGCTGCGATCCGCCATTCCTCGGCCGTAGGGCCAGGTGGGGGACCAGTGTTCTTTTTCCTGTCGAAGCTGATCTGGTTCTTCATCCAGCCGCTGGGCCTCGTGCTGCTGGCGCTGCTGCTGGCCACGGCCGGTTTCATCTATCGTTCGCGGCGCCTGGCCCGGCGGCTGGTGATCGCGCTGACCCTGGCCTTCACCGTCATCTGCCTGCTGCCGGTCGGCGACCTGATGATCCTGCCGCTGGAGAATCGCTTCGCGAAGCCGCGCGAGCTTCCGGCCACGGTGGAAGGTATCATCGTCCTCGGCGGGGCCGAGCTGACCGTGCTGTCCGGCGCGCGGGGCGAGCCGATGCTGAACGGCAACGCCGAGCGGCTGTTTGCCGGGCTCGACCTCGCCCGACGCTTTCCAGAGGCGCAGGTGGTGTTCTCCGGCGGGCTGGGTGATTCGTGGAACGGCGTCCCGGCGCAATCGGACATCTTCCGCGACGTCATGCGGATGGCCGGGCTGCCGGAGGAGCGGCTGGTGCTCGAAGGCCAGGCCCGCAACACCGATGAGAACGTGCTGCTGCTGAAGCAGCTGGTGCAGCCCCAGGCCGGGCAGCATTGGGTACTGGTCACCAGCGCCTACCACATGCCGCGGGCGATGGGGCTGTTCGCCAAGGCAGGATGGGCCGTGGTGCCCTGGCCGGTCGATTATCGCGGTCTGCCGCCGGCTCTCTTGCCCCGGTCCGATCTGGGGGAGCAGATCGACGTGCTGAGTACCGCCCTGCACGAATGGATTGGACTTCTCGCCTATTGGGCGACAGGTCGCATCGACGCGCTGTTTCCCAGACCGTGACCGGGCGGCTATAGCTGGGCCGTCGCCGCCCGGAGGACCGCTGTGGCCGCCCCCGACTTCCCACCTGAGTTCCGCGACCGATTCACCGAGCTGCTGCGCTGGCGCCGCGATGTGCGCCGCTTCCGCCGCGACCCGCTGCCGCCCGGCCTGCTCGGTCGCCTGCTCGACCTGGCCTGCCTCGCGCCATCGGTCGGCAACAGCCAGCCCTGGCGCTTCGTCCTGGTCGAGGACGAGGCGCGGCGGGCCGCGGTGCGGGCGGTGTTCGCCCGCTGCAACGACGCCGCCGCGGCGGGGTATGGCGGCGAGCAGGCGGCCCATTACCGCCGCCTCAAGCTGGCTGGGCTGGAGGAGGCGCCGGTGCAGCTCGCGGTGTTCTGCGACCGCTCGACCGGGCAGGGGCACGGGCTTGGGCGGCAGACCATGCCGGAGGCGCTGGACCATTCCGCGGTCACTGCGATCCACACGCTGTGGCTGGCCGCCCGGATCGAGGGGGTCGGGCTCGGCTGGGTCTCGATTCTCGACCCGCAGGCGGTGGCGGCGCTGCTGGAGGTGCCGCCGGACTGGCGCCTGATCGGCTATCTCTGCCTCGGCTATCCGGAAACGGAGGAGACGGTGCCGGAGCTGGAGCGCGAAGGCTGGCAGTCGCGCCTCGGCGCCTGCCGCGCGGTGTTGCGGCGGTAGCGGCCCGGCTTGACTCTCGCACGATTGCTGGACGATTGTATCAGACGAGATACAAAAGTTCTTCGACGGCGCGGGAGGAGAGCGCAGCGTGCGAGCCGCCTTTCTGCATGGAATCCGGGATATCCGCCTGGGCGAGCTCGAATTGCCGGCGCGGGAGCCGGGCGACGTGCTGCTGACGGTCAGCGCCGTCGGCCTCTGCGGCAGCGACCTGCACTACTATCTGGAGGGCGGAATCGGGGCCGCGCAGGTGCGCCGGCCCTTCGTCCCCGGCCATGAATTCGCCGCCCGGCTGGCCGAGGATCGGCCGGATCTCGGCCTTGCCGCCGGCCAGCTCGTGGCGGTCGATCCGGCCCGGCCCTGCGGCCGTTGCGAATGGTGCCACCGCGGCCACCACAATCTCTGTCCCGACACCGTCTTCGCCGGCGCGCCGCCGCAGAACGGCGCCATGACCGAACGGATCACCGCCCGGCCCGACCAGATCCTCGCGGTGCCGGAGCGCTTCACCCCGACCCAGACGGTGATGCTGGAGCCGCTGGGCGTCTCTATCCATGCGATCGACCTGGCCAAGCCGCGCCTCCTGGAGACCGTGGCGGTGCTCGGCTGCGGCCCGATCGGCCTCGGCATCCTGCAGCTCCTCAAGCTGTCCGGCGTCGGCCGGATCTGGGCGATCGACCCGCTCGACTACCGCGCTGCCGCGGCCAGGCGCTTGGGCGCGGATGCGACGGCGCCGTCCTATCGGGCCGTGCTGGACGACACCGACGGCCGCGGTGCCGATCTGGTGATCGAGGCCACCAATGCGCCGGAAGGCTTCCAGCACGCGGCGGAGGCGGCGGCGATCGGCGGTCGGATCGTGCTGGTCGGCATCCCGGAGGGCGATCGCTACACGGTCGAGGCGTCGCTGATCCGCCGCAAAGGGCTGAAGATCAAGACCTCGCGCCGGATGGGCAACGTCTATCCGCGGGCGATCGCGCTGGTTGCCGCCGGCCGGGTCGATGTCGATGCGCTGGTCAGCCATCATTTCGACCTCGACCAGACGGCGGAGGCGTTTGCCATGCAGGCGGACTATCGCGACCACGCGATGAAGAGCATCGTCCATCCGAACGGGCGGGAGAACCGTCCGGCCGGCACCGGCCGGGCATGATGTGTCAGAAAGGGAGGCTAACCTCATGAAGAAACTTCTGTTTTCCGGTGCCGCGATCGCCGCGCTGCTGACCACCGGCCAAGCCATGGCCTGGAGCCTGAAGGAGGCGGCGGAGCCGTATAAGGGCACCACGATCAAGGCGATCTTCCTTGACCGGCCGGGCTATCGCGCCGCGATCCAGCTGCTGCCGCAATTCGAGCAGGAGACCGGGATCAAGGTCGAATACGAGATCCTGCCCTATGAGAACAGCCGCGAGCGCGAGGTGCTTGATTTCACGGCGGGCGGCGAGATCGATGTGGTGCTGACCGATGTCGTCTGGATCGGCGAATACGCCGACAGCGGCTGGCTGGTGCCGCTCAAGACCTTCACCGAGGATCCGGCACTGGCCGACCCGAACCTGAACCTGAAAGGCTTCTTCCCGATTCTGCTGGAAAGCTTCGGCACCTGGAACAAGGAGCTCTACGGCCTGCCCTTCGACAACTATTCAGGGCTGCTGTTCTACAACAAGTGCATGCTCAAGGACGCCGGCTTCGACAAGCCGCCGGCGACTTGGGACGAGCTGCTGACCACTTACGCGCCGAAGCTCACCCAGGGCGGCAAATATGCCTTCGCCCTGCAGTCCCGCCGCGGCGAGACCCAGTCGGCCGACAGCTTCATGCGCGTGCTGTGGCCTTTCGGCGGCTCGTTGCTGAACACTGACTTCAAGTCCAATCTCACCTCCGAAGCGTCGCAGAAGGGCCTGAAATTCCGGCAGGAATTGATGAAGGTCATGCCGCCGGGCATCGTCGACTACGACCATGCGGAGGCGGTGAACGCGCTGGCCCAGGGCCAGGTGGCGATGATCACGGAGTGGTCGTCCTTCTATTCCACCCTGGTCGACCCGGCGACCTCGAAGCTGGGCGACTGCCTCGGCGTGGCGACCGAGCCGAAGGGCGAGGCCGGGCTGAAGCCGGCGCTCGGCGGCTTCTCGCTCGGCGTCGCGTCGCAGTCCAGCGAGGCCGAGCAGAAGGCGTCCTGGCTGTTCATCCAGTGGGTGACCTCCGAGGCGATGGCCAAGCCCTATGTCGAGGCCGGCGGCGTTTCCGGCCGCACCGCGGTCTATGACGACCCGGCGGTCAAGGCGAAATACGCCTTCGTCGAGCCGACCGTGGCGTCCTGGCAGGGCGGCGTGCCGTCCTTCCGGCCGCGCTTCCCGGAATGGCCGGCGATCTCCGAGATCGTCGCCGAGTTCGGCACCAAGATGATGCTGGGCGAGGAGACCACCGAATCCGGCGCCCAGAAGATCGGCGAGCGCATGGAGGCGGTGCTGCAGAAGGCCGGCTACTATGACGGCAAGAAGGAGAAGCTGCAGTAAGCTCTCAGCCCGAAAGGCCGGAGCCACCCCCTCACCCGAAATCGCGTTGCGATTTCGACCTCTCCCCGAGGAGAGGTGACAAACCCTCTCCTCGGGGAGAGGGAGGGGCCCGCGGCGAAGCCGTGGGAGGGTGAGGGGGAGGCACCGGCCCATCCGTTTGTCGATTTCGGAGACCATCCTATGCCCGACAGCCTGGGCGCCCTGGCGGAAGGGGCGCTGGACGAGATCCGCGACGTGTTCCGCCGGCTCGCCCCCGGCGCCCTCGATCCGGTGCTCGATGCTCTGGCCGGCGCCCGCCGCATCGTCTGCACCGGCGTCGGGCGCGAGGGGCTGATGATGCGGGCGCTGGCGATGCGCCTCTATCACCTCGGCCTCGACGCCCATGTCGTCGGCGACATGTCGGCGCCGCCGGTCGGGCCGGGCGACCTGCTGGCCGTCAGTGCCGGTCCGGGCGGCTTCTCCACCGTCGACGGGCTCATGCGTGTCGCCCGCGACGCCGGGGCGCGGACGCTCCTGTTCACCGCCCAGCCGCAGGGCAGTGCCGCGGCGCTGGCCGACACCGTCTTCGTGCTGCCGGCCCAGACCATGGCGAACGACACCGGCCCCGCCGTCGCCTCGGTGCTGCCGATGGGCAGCCTGTACGAGGGCGCGCAGTTCCTGCTGTTCGAGCTGGTCGTGCTGGCGCTGCGCGACCTTCTCGGCGTCGCGCCCGAGGCGATGCGGGCGCGGCACACCAATCTCGAGTAGACCCGCATGGCGCATCGTCTCGAAAGCCGCTGGACCCCGGTCTGGTTCCTCGCCCCGGCCGTGATCGCGCTGTTCGCGATCGGCATCTTCCCGACGCTCTACGCGCTGTGGAATTCGCTGCACCAGGTGATCCTGCCGAAGATCCCGCGCGAGGGGACGCCCTTCGTCGGCCTCGGCAACTATCTCGCGGTGCTGGCCGACCCGACCTTCTGGGACGCGCTCGGCCGTACCCTGCTGTTCCTGGCCGTCGTGCTGCCGGCGGAGCTGCTGCTGGGCCTCGGCATCGCGCTGCTGCTGCACAAGCCCGGGCTGCCGCTGCTGAAGACTCTGGCGCGCCTCAGCCTCGTCATCCCGATGGCCACGACCTATGCCGTGGTCGGGCTGATCGGGCGGCTGATCTTCAACCGCGACTTCGGCGTGGTGAACTGGTTCCTCGGCCTCGTCGGGATCGGCCCGGTCGAATGGCTCGGCGACCCGAGCTTCGCCTTCGTCTCGATCGCGTTGATGGACATCTGGCAGTGGACGCCGTTCTGCGCCCTGGTGCTGCTGGCCGGGCTGACCATGGTGCCGCCGGAGATCGAGGAGGCGGCGCGGCTGGAGACGAAGCGCTTCCGCCACATCCTGCGCCATGTCCAGCTGCCGTTCCTGATGCCGGGCATCACCGCCATCCTGATCCTGCGCACGGCCGACACGCTGAAGCTGTTCGACATGATCTTCACCCTGACCCGCGGCGGACCGGGCGCGGCGACGGAGCTGATCTCGATCACCATCCAGCGTATCGGCTTCCGGGTCTTCGACCAGGGCGTCGCCTCGGCCCAGGCGATCCTGCTGCTGGTCCTCACCATCGTGCTGTCGCGGATGTATATCCGCCTGGTCTATCGGGAGGTCGAGTGATGGTCGCCTCGACGGCAGCGGCGCGGGCGGAGGTGCGGACGGCGAAGGCCCGCGTGCGGGTCTCGCCCTGGCACGCGATCGCGCTGATCGCGATCGCGCTGGCCTGCATCTTCCCGTTCTACTGGATGGTGACGACCAGCCTGAAGGACCAGGCGGTGGCGCTGGCCTCGCCGCCCGTCTGGCTGTTCGAGCCGACCCTCGACCATTACCGTACGGTGCTCGGGCCCAAGGATGTCGGCCCCAGCCTGCTCAACTCGATCATCGTCGCGGTCTCGACCACGGCGCTGGCGATCCTGCTCGGCACGCCCGCGGCTTACGCCCTGGCGCGGTTCGAGTTCCGCGGCAAGTCGGATCTGTGGTTCTGGTTCATCACCAACCGCATGGTCAGCCCGATCGTGCTGGCCCTGCCGATCTTCCTGCTCGCGCGCAGCCTGAACCTGATCGACACCCATCTGGTGCTGATCCTGCTGTATCTCACCTTCAACCTGCCGATCGTGGTCTGGATCTGCGCCGACCAGTTCCGCGGCATCCCGCGCGACCTGGACGACGCGGCGCGGATCGACGGCGCCTCACGCTTCGCCGTATTCTGGCGCATCGCCCTGCCTCTGGCCGCGCCGGGCGTCGCCGTCTCGGCGATCTTCTCCTTCATCTTCTCCTGGAACGAGCTGCTCTACGCCCTCGTCCTGACGCGCAGCGCCAGCCGCACCGCGCCGGTCGCCGCCACCAGCTTCATGAGCGGCTACGACCTGCCCTGGGGCGAGATCATGGCCACCGGCACGCTGATCGTGCTGCCGGTCATCGTCTTCGCCCTGATCGTGTCGCGCCAACTGGTGCGCGGCTTGACCATGGGCGCGGTGAAGTAGAGGCGGGGGGCGACGTCTCCGCGTTGGGTTCGCCGGGCGGCGAACCCAACGAGAAACTACTGCTTCAGGACTTCCGCCATTCGTTCCGAAGCCGCGTTTGATGCTCTGATCCGTCGAGGACAGGCCCATGCCGCTGCCATAGGCCGAAGGCCTCATCTGTAGCTTTTTGCCGTCGGTCGGCGAGATAGATCTCGATGGCATTGCGGATGATCGCTGCACGTGAGATACCTTCCCCGGCGCAGATCGTCGCCAGCTCTCGAAGCTGTTCGTCCGGGATATTAATCGTGACGCGCATGCGAGCTGCTGGATCAGAGTCTCCGACCCAGAAGTCTCTTCCAGTCGTTATTCCCGCGAAAGCGGGAATCTCTGTCTGGGAGATCTGCGAGAGATCCCCGCTTCCTCGGGGATGACGGTCGAATGGAGTGGAGATGGCCGTTTACGCCCCGACCTTCCCCGGCCGGTAGAACTCGGCATCGTCCGGGCCGATCCGTTCCGGGCGCCACCAGCGGGCCGGCTGCAGGGTCTTCTCGATGCCGTCGGCGACGCCGAGGGTCAGGGCGAACAGCGCCATGCGCACCGGCACGCCATTGTCGGTCTGGCGGAAGATCGCCAGGCGCGGATCGGTGTTCAGGTCCCGCGCCAGGTCGTTGGCGCCCGGCCGGCTGTCGCGCGGCAGCGGGTGCATCACCACCGTGTGCGGCAGGCCATGGGCGTTGAGGATGCCGAGGCTGATCTGGAAATCCGGCGTGTAGTCGGCCGACAGCTCACCCTCGGCGAAGCGCTCCTTCTGCACCCGCGTGGCATAGATCAGGTCGGCCTTGGCGACGCCGCGCGGCACCTCGTCATGCTCCTCGACCGTGTGGCCGCGGCTGCGGGCGTGTTCCACCAGCTCAGCCGGCATGCGCAGCGGCTCGGGCGAGACCAGACTGAGGGTCAGGCCCTTGTAGAGCGACAGGATGTGGATCAGCGAATGCACAGTGCGGCCGTATTTCAGGTCGCCAACCAGCGCGATGCGGGCACCATCGACCGGCCGGCCGATGCGCGCGAACTCCTTCTCGATGGTGTAAATGTCGAGCAGCGCCTGAGTCGGATGCTCGCCGGCGCCGTTGCCGCCGTTGATCACCGGGATGTGGGTGGCGGCGGCGAATTCATGGATCGCCCGCTCCTCGGGATGGCGCATCACCACCGTGTCGACGTAGCCCGAGACCACCCGGGCGGTGTCGTAGATCGACTCGCCCTTGGCGATCGAGGAGAAGGTGAAGCCGGTGGTGTTGACCACGGCGCCGCCCAGGCGCTGGAACGCCGCCTCGAAGCTGAGCCGGGTGCGGGTCGACGCCTCGAAGAACAGGCTGCCCAGCACCGCCCCCTCCAGCACCCGCGTGGTGGCGCGGCCCTGGGCGACCGGGGCCAGGAGGTCGGCGGCCTGAAACACCGTGGCGAGCGAGTCGAGGGTCAGCTCGCGCGTCGAGAGGAAGTGCCTGCCTTGGAAATCCATGGTGTCAGCCCGCCATCCGGAGAGGAGCGCCCGGGTCGGCGCCGATGCGGGGCCCAGTCATCTCAGGCTTCGCGATCTTCCGCAAGCCGTTCCGCCAGCTTCTCGTCAGTGATCAGGACGTTGACGCAGCGGCGGCGCAGCGCGGCGCGGATGATCTCGAATTTGTAGCTGCCGCCGGAGGCCAGGACCACGGTCGGGATCCGGGCCAGGTCATCCAGCGACAGCGCCACCATGCGCTGGTTCAGCGGATGGTCGACCGGCCGGCCCTCGACGTCCAACCAGTTGCCGAGGATGTCGCCGACGGCGCCGGCCGCGCGCAGCGCCGCGACCTCGCGGTCTACGACGCCGAGCGCCAGCATGAGGTTCTGATCGGAGACGTTGCCGACGCTGATCAGCGCCATATCGGCCGATTTCGCCTTGTCGTAGATCTCGCGCAGCACGCCGCGGGCCAAGAGGCCCTCGCGCTGGGCCTCGTCATCGGCGTAGACCGGGGCGGCGAGGTAGAAGCGCTCCGCGTCGTGCAGGTCGGCGAAGCGCGAGACGATCTCGAAGGTGTTCTCGCCCGAGCCACGCGTCATGCTGCCGATCAGCGAAACCACCGACAAGTCGGTCATCCGCCGCCGCCGTATCGACTGCAGGCCGAGGCGCAGGGTCAGGCCCCAGCCGATGCCGACAAGCATGCCGTCATGCACGGCGTTCTCGACATAGGCGCCGAGGGCCACGCCGATGGCGGCGCGGATCTTGTCCTCGTCGCGCGGCGTCGGCACCACCACGGCGTCGCGCAGCCCGTAACGGCGGATCAGCGCCCGCTCCAGCGCTACACAGGAGGCGAGGGGAGACTGGATGCGAATCTGGATCACACCGGTCTCGCGGCAAATCTGCAGGATCCGGTTCACCCTGAGGCGGGTCAGCCCCAGTCGCTCCGCGATTTCGGCCTGGGTCAGGCCCTCGACGAAATAGGCCCAGGCGATGCGGATCTGCTGCTGCTGCTCGGGATCGACCGGGATGTCGGCCGCGTCATCCGACGCACGCCGCGCCGGGCGGGTCTTCACGGTCTCCAGGCGGCGGCGTGTCTCGCTCATGCGGTGTCCGGTGGGGCGTTTCTCCACCGCCATGGTGCGGGCAGGGGCGTCTCGCTGCAAGCGGTCCCGCAGCCCGATAGCGGAACGGGCCGCATCGGCGTTTCCCGACGCGGCCCGCTGCCCTTCTGATGATGGGACAATAGCAAATCCCGGTGCGACCGACCAGCCGAGAAGCGGTAGGCCAGATCCGGCACCGCGCGGGCTTGCGGATGTCGCCGCCTCCGCCATGTCTGGGGCGTGAGGCGGAAGGGGAAGACGGCATGCGCAAGGGCGATCTCATGCGGCTGATCCGGATCCTGGGGATGCTCGGTTCCGACCATGCCGGGGAGCGTGCGGCTGCGGCCCTGGCGGCGGACAAGCTCGTACGCGCCGGCGGCTGGAGCTGGTCGGACCTGCTGGCCCCGGCCCGGACATCGCGGCCGGTCCGGGCGGAATGGGGCGACCCGCTCACCGACCGCCTCGCCGCCGCGGAGTCGCGGATGCGGCAGCTGCGCAGCGAGAACGCCCGGCTGCAGGAGGAGGTCAAGCGGCTGAAGCGACGGCTCGATCTGCGAACCCGGCCGTTCCGTCCCGCCGGCACAACGTCGCCAAGGTCCCGGATGTCGCACGAGTCAAGCGATCCGACATGAAATATAAAATTCGATAAATATTCAGATTCATAAATAAACCAGAATCATTTGGTCCAAACGGAACATAAGGCCCCCTCGATCGCTAAAATAGAGCTGTCATTCCAGAAGCGTGGGAGGGCGCGGGCAGATGGCTGCTAGCCATTGTATTCCCGATACTCGAATCGACAATCTGCAGAAGGTCAGCGATATCTATGATTGGTTCGATCCCGCGGTGGATCATATAGTGCGCCATCATCTGAAGGTGGTGCCAGGCCTGTCGCGCCGGACCTGGGAATTCGCGATGATCTTCCTGGCCCTGCATCGGGCCGGAAAGCTGCACGGCGCGGCGCGGGGGCTGGCGCTCGGCGCCGGCACCGAGCGTCTGATCTTCGGCATCGCGGACCAGGTCGAGCACGTCGTCGTCACCGATCTGTACCAGACCGACAGCCGCTGGGTCGGGGTCAGGACCGAGAACCCGCAGGATCTGGTGATGAGCCATGCCCCCTGGGCGGTCCCGGATGGGCGGATCCGGGCGATGCGCATGGACATGCGCCAGATCGAGTTCCCGGATGAAAGCTTCGACTTCGCCTGGTCGACCGGCTCGTTCGAGCATATCGGCGAGGATGAGGATTTCATCCGTCACCTGAACGAGGTGCATCGCGTGCTGAAGCCCGGGGGCGTCTACGCCTTCACGACGGTGGTGTCCTACGGCAGCGAAAGCCACCGCATTCCCAACAACTACTATTTCCACCCGGAGCATTTCGCCGATCTCCTGCACGCCTCCAATCTGCGGCCGGAGCCGGTGTTCGACTGCGCCATCCGCGAGCATCACTTCAACAAGCCGAGTCTGGAGACGCTCGAGGATTTCGGCTGCGCCGCCGTCGATGCGCAGCTCCACGCGGTGGTCGCCTGGCGGCGCGGCACGATCAACGTCGCCAACCTGGCGGTGCTGCGGAAGAACGACACTCTGCCCAAAGTCCGGCCGGAGGTGCGGGGTTTCGCCGAGACGAAGGCCCGCCTGTGGCGGGAGGCCGACATGCTGACCCGCCGCCTGTGGGCCGATTGGCAGGAGCTGAGGCTGCGTCGCAGCGGGGCCGACTACGTCACCAGCCCGCAGTATTTCGGCAGGGGGGCGGTGGAGGTCGAGGTCGAGGCGATCGACCGCAACGGCTCCGCGGTCGAGGTGGCGGTGCTGGTGCGCCGCCCGGCTCCGCCGCTCGGCCGGCGGGTCATGGCGACGCTGCAGCACAATCCCGGCGACGGGCCGCTGACCTTCCAGGTCCGGGCGGACCATCTTTACGCCCTGCGGGTGGCGCGGAAAGACGGTGGTGACGCCGGGACCGTCCGGCTGCGCCTGCGCCGCGCCAGAAAGAGCGGAGCGCAGCTCAGGGCGGTCGTGGCGACCGCCACGGCGGCCTGACGATCGCGCCTCGGCCTCCGGTGCGGGCGGATGACTCTCTTGACGCCATCCGCCCTGCATCAAAGGTTCACGAACAATTCACGGTCATTGCCAATGATGGTGTTTGCCGGGAGGTGAGCCGGATCAGCCGAGGGCCGTCGCATGTTCAGGGGAATATCCAGCTATTACGATCTCTTTTCAGCTTCGTTGGCAGGGCGGTATTTGCAGAAGCTCGATGGTGTCCTGGATCATTGGGAGGCGCATTTCCTGCGCCGTGGGTATGACTTCCTGCAGCGCGGCATTCCGGAAGGCGCGATTTCGGCGCTGAACTATCTCGAGCTGCCGCCCGAGCGCCGGGCGGCCGCCTTCGTCGGCCCCATGCCGGTCACGCCGATCACCGATCGCGAGGCGCAGGGGATGCGCTATGGCCTCGAGCGCCTTCTCGCCGCGGAGGAGGCGCGGGTGGCGTTTTCGGTACCGGCCGCGACGGCGACCCACGGCGAGAAGCTGGCGCGGTTCGGCTAGACGTCTCGGGCTGGATCAGACCTCGACCAGCGCCTTGATCACGCCGGCTTCGGGGCGGCTCCAGCCCGGCACCAGATCCGGCACCTCGGCCAGGAGGCCGCGATGGCTGGCCAGGGCCGCGGTCGGCACATGCCCGGCCCGCATCGCCGCCAGCACGGTCTCGAAATCCTCACGCGTCGCGTTGCGGCTGGCCAGCAGCGTGGTCTCGCGCTTGTGGAACTCGGGATCGGAGAAGCCGATCTCGCCCAGCACGATGCTCAGCAGCACATAGGCTCCGGCATGGGCGACATAGGAGAAGCCCTTGCGCATCGCCGCCGGGCTGCCGGTGGCGTCGACCACCAGATCGAAGAACTCGCCCTCCGTCGCCTGCTTCAGCCGGTCGTCGATATCGCCGCCGCCCTCGAACACGGCGTCGGCCTTCAGCACGTCGCGGCTGAACGCCAGGCGCCCCGGATTGAGGTCCAGCACGCTGACATGGGCCCCGCGCATCTTGGCGAAGATGGTCGCGGCGATGCCGATCGGCCCGGCGCCGACGACCAGCACCCGGTCGCCGGCGTCCGGCGCGCCACGGCGGATGCCGTGGGCGCCGATCGCCAGGAACTCGACCATCGCCGCCTGATCCAGGCTCAGCCCCTCGGCCGGCACGACGTTCTCCTCCGGCACCGACAGCCATTCGCACAGGCCGCCGTCGCGATGCACGCCCAGCACCGACAGGCTGCGGCAGCAATTGGTGCGGCCGCGGCGGCAGGCGCCGCAGCTGCCGCAATGCAGATAGGGCTGGATGGCGACAAACTGTCCGGGACGCAAGGCGCTGCCGGCATCGGCCTCGACCACCTCGGCGCCGAGCTCGTGCCCGATCACCCGTGGATACTCGAAGTAAGGCTGGTTGCCCTTGTAGATGTGGTAGTCGGTGCCGCAGATCCCGACCCGGCGGATCCGCACCAGCACCTCGCCCGGGCGCCGCTGCGGCTCCGGCCGGTCGATCAGGCGCAGGGTCTCGGGCTTCTCGCAGAGGATCGCTTTCATCGTCGGTCCGTGTCGGTCGCGGAGATCGCCCCAAATTGATCGGACAAATCGCGATTGTCGAGCGCGTTTGACTGGAAAGCCGGGCTGGATCTGGGACAGACTTGCCGCCGAGTCCAAAGCGGCCCGCCCAGGGCCAGCCATCCGGGGGAAGCCAGGAGTGCAGAGAGTCGCCGAGGCGGCGCAGAGCGGAGTTGCCCCGCCGGCCATCGCGTTTTCCGGAGTCTCCGTCGCCTATCCGCTGAAGGGCGGCGGGCGTTACGTCGCTTTGGCCGAGACCGACCTGGTCGTGGCTGATGGCGAGTTCACCGCCATCGTCGGTCCGACCGGCTGCGGCAAGTCGACCCTGCTGAACGTCGCCGCCGGGCTGGTGCCGGCGGCCTCCGGCGGCTGCGCCGTGTTCGGCCGGCCGCTGCAGGGGCTGAACCGCGATGCCGGCTACCTGTTCCAGGCCGACCCGCTGATGCCGTGGAAGACCGCGCGCGACAACGTCGCGGTCGGCCTCTTGGTGCGCGGCGTGTCGCCGGCCGCGGCGCGGGAGCGGGCGCAGGCCTGGCTGGCCCGGGTCGGGCTGGCGACGATGGGCGACCGCTATCCGCACCAGCTCTCCGGCGGCCAGAAGAAGCGCGTCGCCCTGGCCCAGGTGCTGATCCTGGAGCCGAAGCTGCTGCTGATGGACGAGCCCTTCGGCCCGCTCGACGCCCAGACCCGGATCGTGATGGGCGACCTGCTGCTGTCGCTGTGGTCGGCCGAACGCAAGGCGGTGCTGTTCGTCACCCACGACCTGGAGGAGGCGATCGCCCTGGCCGACCGGGTGGTGGTGCTGTCGGCCGGGCCGCAGGCGCGGATCATCGCCGACCACAAGGTCGGGCTGGCACGGCCGCGCGAGCTGGCCGAAGCCCGGCACGACCCCGAATTCGTGGCCCTGCACCGGGCGATCTGGGCGGCGCTCAAGGACGAGGTGATGAAGGCCTATGGCGATGTCGTCTGAGGGGAGCTTTGCGAAAGGGGGGCGGGGCCGCATCCTGTTCTGGCAATTCGCGGTCGCCGTGATCTGCCTCCTGCTCTGGCACGTGCTGACGGCGACGAAGATTCTCGACCCGTTCTTCTTCGCCACGCCGCTCGGCGTGATCGAGCGCACCTGGAAAGACTTCGCCTCGGGCGTGATCTGGCGCCATCTCGGCGTCACCCTGTTGGAGACGGTGCTGGCCTTCGCCATCGGCGCCCTCGGCGGCGTCGCGCTCGGCTTCTGGTTCGCTCGGCGGGCCATGGCCGCGGCCGTGTTCGACCCCTACATCAAGGCCGCCAACGCGCTGCCCCGGGTGGTGCTGGCGCCGATCTTCGCCCTGTGGTTCGGCCTCGGCATCTGGTCGAAGGTGGCGCTCGGCGTCACGCTGGTGTTCTTCATCGTCTTCTTCAACGTCTACCAGGGCGTGCGCGAGGTCAGCCCGACCGTGCTGGCCAATGCCCGCATGCTGGGGATGAACGACCGGCAGCTGCTGCGCCACGTCTACCTGCCCTCGGCGCTGTCCTGGGTGTTCTCCAGCCTGCACACCTCGGTCGGCTTCGCCCTAGTCGGCGCGGTGGTCGGCGAGTATCTCGGCGCCACCGCCGGGCTCGGCTACCGCATCGCCCAAGCCGAGGGCGTGTTCGACGTGGTCGGCGTGTTCTCCGGCATGCTGGTGCTGGCGGCCTTCGTGGTGGCGATCGACGCCGCCGTCTCGGTGATCGAGCGGCGGCTTCTGGTGTGGCGGCCGGAGAGTACGGCCAGCGCCTCGGCCCAAGGATGAGAGCCCGCCCGATAATGCTACTGGCGTGGCCGCCTGATGGCGGTTTCTGCGCTTCCGGTGCCCACGGACCTTCATGTCCGCTGCGCTCCGGTTCTCGAAACCGCCACCAGTCGACTCACGCCAGCGCATTCTCGGACGGGCTCTGAGCGAATGAGGAGGAAACGGATGAAGACCCTGCTGCGCGGAATGGCGCTGGCTCTCGGCCTGGTGCTGGCGGTGCCGGCCCTAGCGGCGCCGGAGAAGACGCATGTCACCATCGGCGTCGGCGGCAAGCCGCTGCTGTACTACCTGCCGCTGACCGTCGCCGAGAAGAAGGGCTTCTTCAAGGAGGAGGGGCTGGAGGTCGAGATCAGCGACTTCGCCGGCGGCGCCAAGAGCCTGCAGGCGATGATGGGCGGGTCGACCGACGTCACCACCGGCGCCTATGAGCACACCATCCTGATGCAGGCCAGGGGCCAGGACATCCGGGCGCTGATCGAGCTCGGCCGCTTCCCCGGCATTGTGCTGGTGGTGCGCCAGTCACTCGCCGGCGAGATCAAGTCGGTGGCCGACCTCAAGGGCCGCAAGGTCGGCGTCACCGCCCCCGGCTCCTCGACCAACTTCTTCGTCAACGCCCTGCTGGCCAAGGAGGGGCTGACGCCGGAGGACGTGTCCTTCGTCTCGGTCGGCGGCGGGCCGAGCGCGGTCGCGGCGATGCAGCATGGCGAGATCGACGCGATGGCCAATCTCGACCCGGTGATCTCGAAGCTGCAGTCCACCGGTGCCGCCACCGTCCTGGTCGACACGCGGACGGAGGAGGGGGTGAAGGCCGTGTTCGGCGGCCCGGTCCCGGCCGCGGTGCTCTACGCCAAGGAGGACTTCATCGAGGAGAATCCGGAAACGGCGCAGGCTCTGGTCAACGCCTTCATGAAGGCGCTGCGCTGGCTGTCCACCGCGAAGCCGGAGGATGTGGCGGCGGTGGTGCCGGAGGAATTTCTGCTCGGCGACCGCGATCTCTATGTCCAGTCGGTGAAGAATTCCCTGCCGATGTACTCCCGCGATGGGCTGATCAAGGCAGAGGGGATGCAGACGTCGCTCGACATCCTGCACCGCTTCAGCCCTGAGCTGAAGGATGCCGAGATCGACCTGTCGAAGACCTGGGATCCACGCTTCGCCGAGAAGGCGCAGGCGATCAAGTAGCGGACGGGCTCGCCGTAGAGCCGTCATGGCGAGCCCCGCCCTTACGTCCAATTGGAGGGAGCGTGGCCATCCAGGCGGCGCCGACCTGGATCGCCACGCCGGCTTCGCCGGCCCGCGATGACGATCGGGTGGTGATGGTATGAGCGAGAGGGGGCTTGACTAAATATTTCTCTGTATCGTTAAATATTTCGATGACAGTGAAGGAGCTGAGCATGTCTGATCCTGCTTCACGCCCGGCGCTGACGGCGGGCGTGTTCTACAAGGACCCCTGGGCGGCGCTCGACTGGCTGGAGAAGGCGTTCGGCTTCGAGCGCAGCATGGTCATCACCGACCAGGACGGGAACCTCGCACATTCGGAGATGCGGTTCGGCGACGGCCTGATCTATGTCGGGTCCGAATGGGCGGACTTCACCGCCAGCCCGGCCTCGATCGGCGGCAAGAACACCCAGTCGATCCATGTCCATCTCGATCGCGGCATCGACGAGCACTGCGCCCAGGCGAGGGCGGCCGGGGCGGTGATCCTGCAGGACCCGACCGACCAGTTCTATGGCGACCGCACCTATCGCGCGCGCGATCCGGAGGGTCATGTTTGGACCTTCGGCCAGACCGTCCGCCTAGTCTCGCGCGAGGAGGCGGAGCAGGCGTCGGGGCTGAAGATCGAAGGCTGGGTGTGAGGGCTGCCGCCCGCCTCGACCAGACCCTGGCGGCACTTGCCGACCCGCATCGGCGGCGGCTGATCGAGCTGCTGCGCGAGCGGCCGCGGCGGGCGGGAGAGCTGGCGGAGGCGCTGGGCCTCAATCCGCCGGCGCTCAGCCGGCATCTGCGCACGCTGAAGGCGGGAGGGCTGGTCGAGGAGGCCCATCCGGAGTTCGATGCGCGGGTGCGCATCTACAGCCTGAGGCCGGAGCCGATGGCGGATCTGAAGGCATGGCTGGCCGAGACCGAGCGGCTGTGGGTCGAGCAGCTCGCCGCCTTCAAGGCGCATCTGGAGCGGACGACATGACGTCGAGCATCCTCGTTTCGCTGCGCGTCGCGACGACGCCGGAGCGGGCCTTCACCGCCTTCGTCCAGGACATCGGCCTGTGGTGGCGGCCGAACCCGCTGTTTCAGTTCACGCCGGGGGAGCCCGGGGGGCTGCACTTCGAGCCCGGGCTCGGCGGCCGCTTCGTCGAGACGCATCCGGACGGACACGTCTTCGAGATCGGCCGCATCTCGGTGTGGGAGCCGGGCAGCCGCCTGGTCTTCTCCTGGCGGCAGGCGAGCTTTTCGCCCGGGCAGTCGACCGAGGTCGACGTCCGGTTCGAGCCCGTCGGCGACCAGACGCGCGTGACCGTCGAGCATCGCGGCTGGGACAGCGTGCCGCAAGACCATGTCGCCCGGCACCATTTCCCGGACGCGGTCTTCCTGCAGCGGCACGGCGAATGGTGGCAGGCCCTCCTGGGGGCGTATCGGGCGTCGGCCCGGTTCGAGGCTTAGGGACGACGTCCCCGGCCTCCGTCCGCCGGTCAGCCCCGAGCCTCCGCGATCTTCTGCCGGATCTCCTCGGCGAAGGTCGCGGCCTGGATCGGCTTCTGGATATAGGAGGAGCCGCCGGCGGTCAGCGCCTGGCCGATCAGACTCATGTCGCGGGTGGCGCTGATCATGATCACCGGCAGGTCGCCATAGCCGGCATGGCCCCGGATCAGCGAGCACAGCTCGGTGCCCGATACCTCCGGCATGACGATGTCGATCAGCACGGCGTCGAAGTCCCGCGCCGGCTTGCTCTCGTCATCGAGGTTGAGCGCGGCGATGGCCTCGGCCGCGCTGGCGCAGGTGTCGACGGTGGCGCCGTCGGCGCGCAGCATGGTCGCCGCGAAGTCCAGGAACAACTCGTCGTCGTCGACGAGGAGGATCTTCATCGCGCTCGTGTGCTTCCTCAAAGCCATGATGCCCGCCGGATCATGATGGGCGCCTTCCCCGAGGGTGAGGCCGGCGGTTTCCGACATGACTCACGTCCCGTTGTTGCTCCGCAGTCCGAGCCGCATATCCCCCGCCCAGGCCGGCCGGTCCCGGCCGGCGACGAATTGCAGATCATCGATGCGATGGCAAATGGCCCCGGTCAACGATGTGAACGTTACCATCGATCCGATCCGGACGCTACGCGCCGCGGTGGACCGCGCGCACCGCGGCGGCGAGATCGCCCGTGGGCACGGGCTGACCGAAAAAGTAGCCCTGGCCCTGCTCGACTCCCAGCCGTCGCAGGATGTCGCATTGCGCCTGGCTTTCGACATACTCGGCACAGAGCGAAACGCCGAAGGTCTCGGCGAAGCGGGCGACGCCGTCGATCAGCCTCTCGCAGCGGGGTTCGGTGGCCACGGTCTGCACGATCTCGCCGGCGATCTTGATGGCGGAGAAGGGCAGCCGCGACAGCGCTGCCAGATTGGCCTCGCCGCTGCCGAAATCGTCGAGCTCGAAGGTGACGCCGAGCCCGACCATGCGCGCCACCACCGCCTCGACCTCGGCGGGCATCCGGGTCACGGCGCGCTCGACGATCTCGATCTGCAGCAGGCTCAGCGGTAGCCCGGCCTCCGTCATGCGTCCGAGCATGGCGGCGAACACGGCGTCCGACTGCATCACCGCGACCGGGATGTTGATCGAGATCGGCACCAGGGCGTCCCGCGGCAGCTGGATCAGCGTGTCGGCCAGCGACCGCAGCAGCCATTCGGTATACCTCACCGCCAGGTCGGGCCGGCGCTCGACCCAGGGGATGAAATGGCTCGGCGCCAGCAGACCGAGGGTCGGGTGGCTCCAGCGGGCCAGCGCCTCGAACCCTGCCACCTGACCGCTGACCAGATTGACCCGCGGCTGGAACACCAAGCCGATCTGGTTGGACTGCAGCGCCGCCGGAATGTCGAATTCCACCACGGAGATCGACATCGCGCGGCGCACCTCCTGCGTGGCGGCGGAGGCGACGCCGGTGGCGGACTGCTTGGCGTAGTCCATCGCCACGTCGGCCAGGCGCTTCAGCAGGGCCGGGTCGGATTCATGGTCCGGGCAGGTGGCGATGCCGATGCTGCAGTAGATCGGCAGCCGGTAGCCGCGCAGCATCGCCGGTTCCTTCAGCGCCTTGGTGATCCGGCCGGCGGCGGTCAACGCGGCGCCGGCATCGGCGGCGATTATGGCGGCGAATTCGTCGCCGCCCAGCCGGGCGACGAAGGCCTCGCTCGAGAGCGCCCGGCGCAGCCGGCTGCCGACGATGGCCAGCAGCAGATCGCCCACATCGTGGCCCAGGGTGTCGTTGACCTTCTTGAACTCGTCCAGATCGATGAACAGGACCGAGACCGGGCAGGCGGCGTCGACCCCGCGGGCGAAGATCTGGGCCAGCCGCTCCTCGAAGCACCGTCGGTTCGGTAGGCCGGTCAGCGGGTCGCGATAGATCAGATCCTGCACCTCGCGATCGCGCCGGTCGCGCCGCAGGGCCATGGCGAACAGCCGGCCGATGGTCTGCCGCAGCGCCTCCGGCATCACCAGCGGATCGGTCGCGCCGGTGAGCACCAGGGCGCCGGCGATCCGCCCATCGTCGTCGGTCAGCGGCTCGGCGACGACCGCCAGCGGCTCCTCGGCCGGGCCGAGGGGGCCGGCGACCGGCGCGTTGGTGAACACGGCCACACCTGGCGGCGGGCCGGACGGGCCGACGCGGATGGTCGCCAGCGCATCCAGAACGGCCCCCTGCAGCCCGCTTTGCGCCAGGAGGGAGAGGCTGGCACCGCTTTCGTCGAGTCGCAGGAAGACGATGCTCACCGGTGCGAGCAGACGGCCTGCCGTCTCGGCCACATTCCGCAGGATGGCCTCGAGCGGATCGCCGTCGACCAGGGCCTGAAGAGCGTCGCGTTCCAGCGCGATCAGGGACGGAGAGGAGGGGTCGGTCATCGGGCCGGGGTGACTGCCTCCGCGGGCGCGACGGCCCGCGCCACGGAAAGCGGCTGGACGGTCGGAAATCTGCCGCTCATAGCTCCCGTGTCTCCCGATCGGACGAGTGGCCCGGCGACGGCGCTGGTCCTCCGCCGATTAGAGCCGGATCGAGCCGGAGACGGAAGGCAATTCAAATAAATACAATTTTAGTGAATTTCAATTTCCCGACGCTGTCCAGCCGGAGACTCGCGGACCTCCATGTCCGCCGCGCTCCGGTTCTCGACAGCCGCGTCGGCCCGCCCATCGCGACCTGTCAGGCCACCCTGGTGACGGCCGGCTCGGGCTCCCATTCCGCGCCCCAGAGCATCACCACATGGCCAGGCGAGACCTCGCGGTATTGGCGCACCGGCGGCACGTAGTCTGGCGAGCGTACCGGGCTCTTGATCTCGTCGTTGGAGACCGGCCGCTTCTGCAGCCGCCGCGTCGGGTCGGGGACCGGCACCGCCGCGAGCAGGCGCTTGGTGTAGGGATGCTGCGGATTGCTGAACACCGCCTCCCGCGGGCCGATCTCCACGATCTCGCCGAGATACATCACCGCGACCCGGTGGCTGGCGCGCTCGACCACCGCCATGTCGTGCGAGATGAAGAGATAGGCGAGCTTCATCCGCTCCTGCAGCTCGAGCATCAGGTTGATCACCTGCGCCTTGACCGAGACGTCGAGCGCCGAAACCGACTCGTCCGCCACGATCAGCTGCGGCTCGACCGAGAGAGCGCGCGCGATGCAGATGCGCTGGCGCTGGCCGCCCGAGAACTCGTGCGGGAAGCGGCCCGCCATGTCGGGCTGCAGGCCGACGCGGCGCAGCAGCTCGGCGACTTTTTCGCGCGCCTGCGAACGGGTGGCGAGATTGTTGATCAGCAGCGGCTCGGCGATCGTGGCGCCGATATTCATGCGCGGGTTCAGGCTGGCGAACGGGTCCTGGAAGATCATCTGCATGCGTTTGCGCCGGTCGCGCAGCGTGCGCTGGTCGAGCTTGAGGATATCCTCGCCGTCGAGCAGGACCGAGCCGGAGAGCGGCTCGATCAGGCGCATCACCGAGCGGCCGGTCGTCGACTTGCCGCAGCCGGATTCGCCGACCAGAGCCAATGTCTCGCCGGATCGCACGCTGAACGAGACGTTCTCGACCGCATGCACCCGGCCCTTGAGGCCGCCGAGCAGTCCGGAGCGGATCTCGAACCGTGTTGTCAGCCCGCTGACCTCGAGCACCGGCCGTTCGCTGGCGGCGACGGTATCGGCGGTCTCGGTCGGCGTGTCGGAGAGGCCGGTGGCGCGGTCGACGACCGGGAAGCGCATCGGCCGCCGGTGGCCGGCCATGGAGCCCAGCTTCGGCACGGCCGAGAGCAGCGCGCGGGTGTAGGGATGGTTGGCGCGGGCGAAGATATCGTCGGTCGGCCCGCTCTCGACGGCCTGGCCGTCATACATCACGACCGTGCGGTCGGCGATCTCGGCGACCACCCCCATGTCGTGGGTGATGAAGAGGACGGACATGCCCTCTTCCTCCTGCAGCAGCTTGATCAGCGCGAGGATCTGGGCCTGGATCGTCACGTCGAGCGCCGTCGTCGGCTCGTCGGCGATCAGCAGCCTCGGCTTGCAGGCCAGCGCCATGGCGATCATCACGCGCTGGCGCATGCCGCCGGAGAAGTGGTGCGGATATTCGTGGAAGCGCGACTTCGCCGCCGGAATGCGCACCTTCTCGAGCAGCCGCACGGTCTCGGCCTCGGCTTCGGCGCGCGACAGGCCGCGATGCAGGACGAGCGCCTCGGCGATCTGGAAGCCGATGGTCAGCACCGGGTTCAGCGAGGTCATCGGCTCCTGGAAGATCATCGCGATGTCGTCGCCGCGGATCTTGCGCATCTCGGCATCGGGCAGCCTGAGCACGTCGGTGCCGCCGAGCCTGACGCTGCCTTCGACCTTGCTCGAGCCGGCCGGCGTCAGCCGCATGATCGACAGCGCCGTGACGCTCTTGCCCGAGCCGGATTCGCCGACCAGCGCGACGGTCTGCTGCGGTGCGACGTCGAAGGAGACGTCGCGGACGACGGTGCGCCACCGGCCGTCGACGCGGAAGGCGGTGGTCAGGTTGGAAACGGACAGGATCGGGCTGGTCATGGGCGGTCCGATCGTTCTGGTCAGACGACGCGGCGGGGATCGAGCGCGTCCCGCAGGCCGTCGCCGATGAAGTTGATGGCGAGGACGGTGAGGAAGATCGCCGCCCCGGGGAACAGCGCCCAGTGCGGGGCGACGTCGAGATAGTCCTTGGCGTCGAACAGCAGCCGGCCCCATGTCGGGATGTCCGGCGGGAAACCGAGGCCGAGGAAGGACAGGGTTGATTCCGCGATGATCGCGGACGACACCTCGATCGAGCTGGCGACGATGACCGGGCCGACGGCGTTGGGCAGGATGTGGTGGACCGTCTGCCGCCAGCGCGTCGCGCCCGCGGCGCGCGCCGCCTCGACGAACTCCTTCTCGCGCAGCGACAGGAACTGGGCGCGCACCAGCCGGGCCACCGGCATCCAGCGCAGCCCGCCGATGACGATCACGATCAGGACGAAGACGCCGCCCTCGACCCCGAACACGGCCTTCAGCTGCTCGCGGAACAGGTAGATCACCAGCAGCAGCAGCGGCAGCTGCGGCAGCGACAGGAACAGATCCGTCACCCACATCAGAAACGGATCGAGCGCGCGACGGGACATGCCGGCGAGGGCCCCGACCACGACGCCGACGACGGTGGACACCACCATGGCGGCGAGGCCGACGGCGAGCGAGATGCGCCCGCCATAGATCATCCGCGCGAGCAGGTCCTGGCCGAGATCGTCGGTGCCGAACGGGTGGGCCCAGGACGGGCCCTCGAGCTGGGCGGTGAAGTCGATCTCGTTGATCGGCACCGGCCAGAACAGGGGGCCGACGAGGACGCCGATGACGAGCAGGCCGAGCACGGCCGCGCTGACCATGGCCAGGCGATGGCGTCGGAAGCGGCGCCAGGTCTCCCGCGCGGGCGAAACCGAGACGCTCTGCCCCGGCGCCGCCGGCTCAGCGGAAGGAGATGCGAGGGTCGAGCCAGCCATAGAGCAGATCCGCGATCAGGTTGAACAGGACGACGAGGCAGGCGAAGACGAAGGTGACCGCCATGACCACAGGCGTGTCGTTGGCGAGGATGGCGGTGATCAGCAGCGAGCCGATGCCGGGCACCCGGAAGATCTGTTCGGTGACGATCGCGCCACCGAAGACGGCCGGCATCTGCAGCGCGACCATCGTCACCACCGGGATCAGCGCGTTGCGGGCGATGTGGCGGCGGGTGATGGTTCTCTCGCTGAGGCCCTTGGCGCGCGCCGTGGTGACATAGTCGAGCCTGACGACATCGAGCACGGCCGAGCGCACATAGCGCGTGTAGGACGCTGCCTGGAACAGGCCGAGCACGGTGATCGGCATGATCGCCTGCCGCAGCATCTCCCAGTACCAGCGCCACCCCGTCGCCGCGATGTCGGAGCGGTAGACGAAGGGCAGCCAGTCCAGCTTGATCGAGAACAGCAGGATGAAGAGAAGGCCGGTGAAGAAGGTCGGCAGCGAGAAGCCGATGAAGGCGAAGGTGTTGGCGATCTGGTCGAACACCGAATAGGGCCGCGTCGCGGCATAGATGCCGATCGGCAACGCGACCGCGAGCGCCAGGATCTGCGACGAGCCGACGACGAAGAGCGTGGCCGGAAGGCTCTGCAGGATGAGATCGTCGACGTCGATCCGGCTGGCGAAGGAAAAGCCCCAGTCACCCTGCGCCATCGCCACCAGCCAGCGCAGATAGCGCACCATCACCGGGTCATCCATGCCGAACTTGGCGCGCAGCGCCATCCGCACCTCTGGGGGCACGTTGGGGTTGGTCGCAAGTTCGGAGAACGGATCGCCCGGCGCCAGCGCCAGGATCGTGAACAGGATCAGGCTGATGGCCAGAAGGCTCGGAATGGCGATCAGCAGTCGCCGCAGCAGGTAACTCGCCATGGGCGATCTCCTCGGGCCGGTCGCGAAGGGGGCGGATCCGATCCATCGGATCCGCCCGGTGCGAAGAGGAGCTAACGCGTCACGCGGGACCGTTGCGGTACCAACTCGCCAGCGCCCAGAGATCGTTGTCCCAGCCGCTGAAGTTCGGAGTCAGCGTGTTGGAGGCCGAGGCCACGCGGTTGCGCGACAACAGCGGCAGGATGACATTGGCCTCGCAGAAGATCTCGTTGACCTTGATCAGCAGCTCGGCGCGCTTGGCCGGGTCGAGCTCCCGCTGCGCCGCCCGGTAGGCCTCGTCCGCCTCCTTGCTGGAATAGCGCGAGATGTTGCGGCCCAGCCACTTGTTCTCCTTGCTGGCGATTTCCCACGACACGAGCTGGTTCAGGAAGCGCTCGGGGTCGGGCGAATCCTGGGTCGTGGTGTACATCTCCATGTCGGCATAGAGCTTGGTGTAGGTGTCCGGATTGGCGACGTCGGAGGAGAAGAACACCGAAGCGGTCACCGATTTCAGCTCGAGTTCGATGCCGGCCTTCTGGCAGGCCTGCTTGATGATCGCCTGCGTCTTCTGGCGCGGCGCGTTGATCGACGTCTGGAAGACGTATTTCAGCTTCTTGCCGTCCTTCTCGCGGATGCCGTCGCTGCCGCGCGTCCAGCCGGCCTGGTCGAGGATCGCGTTCGCCTTCTCGATGTTGAACTCGTAGGTCAGCTTCTTCGACTTGAACCGCTCCGGCTGGTTGACGAAGCTCGCCGTCGCAGTGCCGCCGCGCCCATAGATGAACTTCTGGATCGAATCGCGGTCGATCAGCAGGTTGATCGCCTGGCGCACCGCCGGATCGCTCAGGGTCGGGTGCTTGGTCTTGACGCTGGAGCGCTCGCCGTCGACTTCGGTCCAGGGGTCGGTGGTGTTGAGGATGATGAACTCGATATTGCCGCTGGCGACGGTCAGCACGCGGCCGCGCCCGCCATCCTCCATGCGCTTCAGGACCTCGTCCTCGACCTGCATGTTCCAGGCATAGTCGTATTCGCCGGTCTGCAGCACCGCGCGCGCCGCCGAGACCGCATCGCCGCCGCCCTTGATCTCGATCGTGTCGAAATGCGGCTGGTTCTTGACGTGATAGTCGGGGTTGCGCTCGCCGAGGACGATGTCGCCCGGCTTGAAGTCGACGAATTTGTACGGGCCGGTCCCGACCGGCTTCAGGTTCGCCGGGGCATCGCGCGAATTGGCGCCCTTGTAGTCGCCGAAATGGTGCTTCGGGATGATCGGGCCGACGATGCCGACGAAGGGGCCGGCCCAGAAGGGCTGCGGCTGCGGGAAGATCACCTTGACGGTGTGATCGTCCACCTTCTCGAACTTGATGCCCGCGTAGGACCCGGTGGTATAGGCGGCCGTCTCCGGATCGGCCGCGTATGCGGCGGTGAACACGACGTCGTCGGCCGTGAACGGCTGGCCGTCATGCCATTTGACGTCGCGCTTCAGCTTCCAGGTCACGGTCATGCCGTCGGCCGAGAGACCGCCGTTCTCCCGCGTCGGAACTTCCGCCGCCAGAATGGGAACGAGATTGCCCTCGCGGTCCCAGCCGGCGAGCGGCTCGTAGAACACGCGCGAGGCTTCCTGGTCCTTGGTGCCGCTGGCGAAGTGCGGATTCAGCAAGGTCGGCGCCTGCCACAGAAGGATCTTGAGCGGCCCGCCGCCCCCCGCCTGGGTCGGCTTGTAGTCGCTGGCCGGCTGCGCCATGGCGACGCCGTGCCAGACCAGGAGCTGGCTGGCCACCGGGGCCGCAACGCCCGCCGCCACCATCGTCCTGACGAAGGAGCGCCGCGATAGAGCACCCTGCTTCACATCCGCGATCAGCTTTCGCAGCAGCTTTTCATTCATGATTGCCCCTCTGTTTACTGTCGTTGCAATTTGATCCGATTTCTTTGCGATCGGGCTTCCACCCCATATTTCTTTGGTCCGACATAGGGGCATAGGAGGCCCCATTCGTCAATCTTGGGAACGGCCTCCTCTCGACACTGTGCAAGTCAGCGAGCCGGGCCGCGCAATCGCCGCCATGCGCGTTGACGAATCGACCGGCAGCCGCCAAAGGTGAACCGCCGGTACCGGTGCCCCGGTCTGCAGAACCGCCGCCGGCGGTTCCGGGCGTGCCGGCGATCGCGAGGGAAATGGGGGAAGGCCATGCGCAACCAGGGACGACCGCGGCATCTCATGGGTTCGATCGCGGCCGTCGCGGCGGCCCTCGCCATCGGCGCCGCCGCGCCGGCGCAGCCGGCTGGCGGCAAGCTGGTCTACGTGTCGCCGGACCCGCTCGGGGTGAACGACTTCCTGAAGCTCGGCAAGAAGGGCGTCGAGGACGCCGCGGCCGCGATCGGCGGCGAAGCGAAGGTCTATGAGAGCACCGATCCCGCCACCCGCCGCCAGAATGTCGAGGCGGCGGCGCGCGAGGGCGCCGCGGTGGTGATCGTGCTCGGCTTCGAGTTCGGCGACATCGTGCCGGACACGGCGGCCAAGTTCCCGGATATCAAGTTCCTGATCGTCGACCAGTGCATCCAGAAGCCGATGCCGAACGTCTACTGTGCCGTGTTCCGCGAGCACGAGGGCGCCTATCTGGCCGGCGCCGAGGCGGCGCTGACCTCCGAGAGCGGCACGATCGGCGCCGTCGGCGCGCTCGACATCCCCTTCCTGCACCGCTTCACCGATGGCTTCGCCGCCGGCGCCAAGGCGGTCAATGACGAGGTCGTGGTCAGCCCGACCCTCTGGGTCGGCGGCGACAACCCGTTCTCCGACCCTGTGCGCGCGCAGCAGCAGGCGGTGTCGATGATCAGCGAGGGCGCCGACCGGGTGCTGGCCGCCACCTCCGGCGGCAATGGCGGCATCTTCAAGGCGGCGGAGGCGACGCCCGGAACCCTGACCTTCGGCGTCGACGTCAACCAGTGCCCGCATGCGCCGGGCGTGGTCATGGACAATATCGAGAAGAAGGTCGACGTCGCCCTGGTCGAGGCGGTCAAGGGCATCCTCGCCGGCACCCAGGCGCCGCTGACCTCCTACGGGCTGAAGGAGGGCGGCATCACCCTGACCGGCCTCGGCGACGATGTCGCCAGCTCCCAATGCCTGATCGCCGAGCACCCCGACGTGCTCGCCAAGGTCCGCGAGATCCGCGACGCCATCGTCGCCGGCACGGTGGCGGTGCCCGACCCGATGACGGCCGGCCAGTAAGCCGGTCCCGGGAGGCCGGGGATGCCCTTCCTGGAGATGCACGGCATCGTCAAACGCTATCCCGGCGTGCTGGCGAACGACCATATCGACCTGACGGTCGAAGCCGGCGAGATCCATGCGGTGATGGGCGAGAACGGAGCCGGCAAGTCGACCTTGATGGGCATCCTCTACGGCCTCGTGCATCCGGACGAGGGCGAGATCGTGATCGACGGCCGGCAGCGGCCGTTCCGCTCGCCCATCGATGCCATCGCCGCCGGCCTCGGCATGGTGCACCAGGCGTTCAAGCTGTTCGACAGCCTGACGGTCTGGGAGAACGTGGCCTATCGGGCCGAGCCGCGACGGGGGCCGTTCATCGACCGCGCCGCCGCCCGAAGTCGGGTGGCGGAGCTGGCGCAGCGTTACGGCCTGCCGGTCGATCCCGACGCCCGCGTCGGCCCGCTGCCGGTCGGGGTCAAGCAGCGGATCGAGATCCTGAAGGCGCTGTACCGCGATGCCCGCATCCTGATCCTGGACGAGCCGACGGCGGTGCTGACGCCGGGCGAGCGCGATGGGCTGTTCCAGGTGATGCGCAGCCTGGCGGCGGACGGGCGGACCATCCTGTTCGTCACCCACAAGATCCACGAGGTGATGGCGGTGACCGACCGCATCACCGTGCTGCGCGACGGCCGCGTCGCCGACCGCATGGTCACGGCCGAGACCGAGCCGCAGGCGATCATCCGGGCGATGACCGGCCGCAACGTCACCCTCACCGTCGCCAGGACGCCGGCCGAGCCCGGCCGGCCGCTGCTGGAGGTCGAGGGGCTGACCCTGAACGCATCGGGCGGTCGACCTGTGGTCGACGGCGTTTCCTTCGCCGTGCGGGCAGGGGAGATCGTCGGCATCGCCGGCGTCGCCGGCAACGGCCAGACCGAGCTGATCGAGATCATGGCCGGGCTCAGGTCCGCCGACGCCGGCACGGTGCGGGTCGGCGGGCGCGACGTCACCGCTGCCGGCGTGGCCGGCCGCCGCGCCGCCGGCATCGCCTATGTGCCGGAGGACCGTGCCCACACCGGCACCGCGCTGCGCGCCAGCGCCACCGACAATCTCGGCATGGGCTTTCACCGCCGGCCGCCGCTGTCGCGCCGCGGCGTGCTGGACCCGGCGGCGATGCGGGACCGGGCGCGCGGCCTGATCGGGCGCTTCGGCATCAAGATCCCGGGCGAGGGTACGGCGGTCGGCACCCTGTCCGGCGGCAACCTGCAGAAGGTGGTGGTGGCGCGCGAGCTGGACCACGAAGCGCCGGTGCTGATCGCCGAGCAGCCGACCCGCGGCGTCGATGTCGGCGCCATCGAGTTCATCCACGCGCAGCTGGTGGCGGAGCGCGACCGCGGCCGCGCCGTGCTGCTGGTCTCGGCCGAGCTGAGCGAGATCCTCGCCCTCTCCGACCGGGTGCTGGTGATGTATGAGGGCCGGGTGATCGCCGAGGTGCTGGGCGCCGAGGCCACCGAGACCAGCCTCGGCCTGCTGATGGCTGGCGTCACCGAGGCTGCGGCATGACGGGCGCTTCGAACGCGTTGCCTCTCCCGCTTGCGGGAGAGGTCGGAGACGCAAAGCGGCTCCGGGTGAGGGCCCTTTGTCGAGGCCGGTGCCAGCCCTCACCCGGACGCCCTGGCGGGCGTCCGACCTCTCCCGCCCCGCGGGAGAGGCAACGCAACAGGAACAGCTCCGAATTCCAGCACCCGAGGCGCCCATGACCGCCGCCGCTACCGTCCTGCGCGGCGCCGCGACCTCCTCCGTGCTCTGGGCGATCCTAGGCGGGCTCGTCATCGGGGCGCTGATCACGCTCGCCGCCGGGCACGACCCGGTCGCGGTCTATCGCGAGATTCTGGTCGGGGCGGTGGCGGGGCCGAACCTGGCCGAGACCGTCGCCCGGGCGGTGCCGCTGGTGGGCATGACCCTGGTCGCGGCCATCCCGCTGCGCGGCGGCATGGTCAATCTCGGCGGCGACGGGCAGCTGGTGCTGGGCGGGATGGTGGCGGCGCTGGTGGCGCTGTACCTGCCGGCGCCTGGCGCGGTGCGGCTGGTGGCCGCGATCCTGGCGGCGATGGCCGTGTCCGGCGCCTATGCCGCGCTGGCCGCCTGGGGCGAGGTGCGCTTCGGTGTGCCGCTGCTGATCTCCACCCTGCTGCTCAGCTACCCGGCCCAGGGCGTGACCTCCTATCTGGCGCGCTTCCCGCTGCGCGACCCGTCGACCGGCCTGCCAGAGACCTTTCGGATCGAGGAGACGGCGCGGCTGCCGGTGCTGGTGCCGGGCACGCCGATCACCTGGGGCCTGGTCCTGCTGCTGCTGGTGATCGCCGCCGTCGTCTTCATCGACCGGCGCGGCGCAGCCGGCTACGAGCTGCGGCTGCGTGGCCTGAACCCGCGCTTCGTCGCCTATGGCGGCGTCGATCTCGGCCGCCAGACCATATGGACGCTGTTCGCCAGCGGCGCCGTCGCCGGGCTGGTCGGGGCCATGCTGGTGCTGGGCGACCAGTTCCGCTTCACCGACGGGGCTCTGCTGTCGCCGGCTTATACCTGGTCGGGGCTGATGGCGGCGCTGCTGGCGATGGGCGAGCCGGTCGGCGCCGTCTGCGCCGGGCTGTTCTTCGCCGCGCTGCAGACCGGCGGCTTCGCCATGGAGCGGGCGACCGAGGTGCCGCGGGTGCTGACCCTGGTGCTGCAGGCGGTGATCATCCTGCTGCTGGCGATGCGCCACGGCCTGCGCCGCCGAAACCTGCGGGGGCGCTGACGCCATGGACTGGCTGTCCCTGCTCAACGCCGTCCTGTTCGCCCAGACCATCCAGGCGGTGACGCCGATCCTCTTGGCCGCCCTGGCCGGGGTGCTGTGCGACCGCGCCGGCGTGTTCAACATCGCGCTGGAAGGCCAGATGCTGATCGGCGCCTTCGCCGCCATCGCCGGCACCTGGTACACCGGCAGCGTCGCCGGCGGCGTGGCCGTCGCGCTCGTCGGCACCATGGCCTTCGCCGCCATCCTGGCCCTGGGATCGACCTGGTTCCGCGGCGACCCGATCGTCATCGGCATCGGCCTCAACCTGCTGGCCTCCGGCCTGACCGCCTTCCTGCTGCGGATCCTGTTCGGCGTCTCCGGCACCTTCACCGACCCGGCGATGCAGGACCTGCCGCGGATCGTGCTGCCGCGGATCGCGGCGGTGCCCTGGTTCAGCCGCGTCTTCGGCAGCCACAGCGTGCTGACCTGGGCGGCCTGGATCCTGGTGGCGCTGATCGCCGTGTTCCTGTTCCGCACCATCTGGGGCCTGCGGCTGCGCGGGGTGGGCGAACGGCCGGATGCGGCCGAGACGCTGGGCGCCGACGTCGCCCGCACCCGTATCGCCGCCGTGCTCGCGGGCGGCGCCCTGTGCGGCCTGGCCGGGGCGCAGCTGTCGCTCGGCAGCGTCACCCTGTTCGCCGAGGACATGAGCGCCGGGCGCGGCTGGATCGCGGTGGTGGCGGTGATGCTCGGCCGCGGCCACCCGGTCGGCGTCGCCCTGGCCTGCCTCTTGTTCGGCTTCGCCGACGCCGCCGGCCTGCGCCTGCAGGGCAGGGGGCTGCCAAACCAGCTCACCGATATGGCACCCTATGTGATCACCTTGGTCGCGCTGGTCGTCGCCCGCGCGCGGCGCCGGCGCGGCGCCATGGCCTGAGGATCGAGAGAGGACATGATGGAAGACCCCTATGCCCTGGCGGAAAGCGCCGCCGCGGCGCTGAAGGCGAAGCTCGGCGCCGACCACCATGCCGCGATCGTGCTCGGCTCCGGCTGGGCGCCTGCGGTGGACAGGATCGGCGAGACCGTGGCCGAGGTGCCCTTCACCGAGATCCCGGGCTTCCCGCCGACCACGGTGCTGGGCCACAAGGGCGTGTTCCGCAGCGTGAAGGCCGGCGACCGGCGCATCCTGGTGATGGCCGGGCGGGTGCATCTCTATGAAGGCCATCCGCCGGCCAAGGTGGTGCATGGTGTGCGCAGCATGGTGCTGGCCGGAACGAAGATCGTGGTCCTGACCAATGCCTGCGGTGGCCTGCGCCCCGGCATGAAGCCGGGCGAGCCGGTGCTGATCCGCGACCACATCAACTTCACCGGGGTGTCGCCGCTGGCCGGCCCGAACCCGGACCGGCTGGGGCCGCGCTTCGTCGACCTGACCGGCTGCTATTCGCCGCGGCTGCGGCAGGCGGCGCAGAAGCTGGACCCGACGCTGACCGAAGGCGTCTATGTCGGCTTCCCCGGCCCGATGTTCGAGACGCCGGCGGAGATCCAGATGGTCGGCCGCTGGGGCGGCGACATGGTCGGCATGTCGACGGTGCTGGAGGCGATCGCCGCCCGCCATCTCGGCGCCAAGGTGCTGGGCCTGTCGCTGGTCACCAACCTCGCCGCCGGCCTGCCGGGCGCCGATCTCGACCACGAGCACATCCTCGAGGTCGCCCGCGGCACCGCCGAACGGATGGGCGGGCTGTTCCACGACCTGGTGCGGGTGATCTGAGACCCGCGAACCCGTCATTGCGAGCGCAGCGAAGCAATCCAGGGCGGCTCGCATTGGCCCCTGGATTGCTTCGTCGGCTTCGCCTCCTCGCAATGACGGCGGTTGGCAATGGCTAGTGGTTGTTGCGCGGCACGCCCTTGGTCTGGGCGACGCGCTGGTACTTGAGCGCCGGCCTGAGGGCCATGCCCTCGGCCAGCTGGTCGGTCATCCCGCGCTGGATCTCCTGCCACGGGGTCTGGCTGGCCGGATACTTGTAGCCGCCCTGGGCCTCCAGCTCGGCCCGGCGCCGCGCCAGCTCCTCGTCCGAGACCAGGACGTTCACGGTGCGCTGGCGCAGGTCGACCCGGATCCTGTCCCCGGTCTTCAGCAAAGCGAGACCCCCGCCGGCCGCGGCCTCGGGCGAGGCGTTCAGGATGGACGGGGAGCCTGACGTCCCCGACTGCCGGCCGTCGCCGATGCAGGGCAGGGCGTGGACGCCCCGCTGGATCAGGCGCGCCGGCGGCTGCATGTTCACCACCTCGGCGGCGCCGGGATAGCCGATCGGCCCGGTGCCGCGGATGACCAGGATTGAGAACTCGTCGATCTCGAGCGACGGGTCATCGATCCGGTGGTGGTAGTCCTCGGGCCCGTCGAAGACCACGGCCTTGCCCTCGAAGGCGTCCGGGTCCTGCGGGTTCGACAGGTAGCGGTCCCGGAACTCCGGCGAGACCACGCTGGTCTTCATGATCGCGCTGTCGAACAGGTTGCCCTTGAGGTTGAGGAAGCCGGCCTTGGCCTTCAGCGGCCGGTCGGCCGGGCGGATCACCTCGGGGTTCAGGTTCTCGACGTTGCGGCAGTTGTCGCCGATGGTGCGGCCGTTGACCGTCATCGCCTCGGGATGCGGCAGCAGGCCGGCCTTCAGCAGCTCCGCCACCACGGCCGGCACGCCGCCCGCCTGGTGGTAGTCCTCGCCGAGATACTCCCCGGCCGGCTGCAGATTGACCAGGAGGGGGATCTCATGGCCGATCCTCTCCCAGTCGTCATTGTCGAGCGGCACGCCGAGATGCCCGGCGATGGCGTTCAGATGGATCGGGGCGTTGGTCGACCCGCCGATGGCGGAGTTGATCACGATCGCGTTCTCGAACGCCTCCCGGGTCATGATGTCGGACGGCTTCACGTCCTGCTGCACCAGCTCGACGATGCGCTTTCCGGTCTCGAAGGCGATCTGGCCGCGCTCCCGGTACGGGGCCGGGATGGCGGCCGAGCCCGGCAGCTGCATGCCCAGCGCCTCGGCCAGCGAGTTCATGGTCGAGGCCGTGCCCATGGTGTTGCAGTAGCCGACCGACGGGGCCGAGGCCGCGACGATCTCCATGAACTCGTTGTAGTCGATCTCGCCGGTCGCCAGCCGCTCGCGCGACCGCCAGACGATGGTGCCGGACCCGACCCGCTCGCCCTTGTGCCAGCCGTTCAGCATCGGCCCGACCGACAGGGCGATAGCCGGGACGTTGACGGTGGCCGCCGCCATCAGCAGCGCGGGCGTGGTCTTGTCGCAGCCGACGGTCAGGACGACGCCGTCGATCGGATAGCCGTACAGAACCTCGACCAGCGAGAGATAGGCGAGGTTGCGGTCCAGCGTGGCCGACGGGCGCTTGCCGGTTTCCTGGATCGGATGGCAAGGGAACTCGAACGGCACGCCGCCGGCGGCGCGGATGCCGTCGCGCACGCGCTTCGCCAGCTCGAGGTGATGCCGGTTGCAGGGCGACAGGTCGGACCCGGTCTGGGCGATGCCGATCATCGGCTTGCCCGACTGGAGCTCCTCGCGCGTGATCCCGAAATTCAGGTAGCGCTCGATATACAGGGCGGTCATCCCGGGATCGTCCGGGTTGTCGAACCACTGCTGGGACCGCAGCGGTCGCGATCGGTCTGGGCCGGCCATCGTTCTTCTTCCTCCAAGCGCCGCGTTTCGTCGGCGCTGAACAGCAGAGCAAATGTAGGACGATATTATGGCACCGGCGCGCGGCCCAGGCCCATACGGATTTGTCGGGCCGGCTGTCGCGGCGCCGTGCCATGGGCGGACACGCCGTAGCTTAGTGCGATGTTTTAATGCTGCGGAAATTCGTCGGGAATAGCAAGTATCAATTGGGCGAGGCGAAGCCTGCCGAAAGCGAGAATCGATATTTGTAAGTTCCAGATAGGAACTGGTCGAAGCGATTCGCCATTTTCGACATGAAAAGCTGTCAGTTTAGCTTGGTCCAGGATGGAGGATCACATGGTTTCCTTGAAGATGATGGCCACCGTTGCGGGGCTCGCCTTCGCTGCGGCGGCGCTGCCGGCGGCCGGGCAGGGCGTCCCTGTTCCGGCCTGCAACAACAATACCGTGAATGGTTGCCCGCCCGGCGTGAACGTTCAGCCCGGCGGTCCCAACGGGCTCGGCCTGCGGGGCAACGGCTCGGGTGTGAGCGCCATGGACAGCCATCCCGTCCCGACCATGCCGAGCGGCGGCCCGAACGGGCTCGGCCTGCGGGGCAGCGGTACGGGTGTAAGCGCCATGGGCAGCAGCCAGATCGTTACGCCTCCGGGCGCTCTCGATCCGAACGGCCTCGGCCTGCGCGGCACCGGCGTGCCCGGCCAGGGCAGTGCCTATTGATCCGACGAGAGGCCCCGATGCGGCGCATCGGGCGGGTTCCGCTGGACTCCAGCGCCGTGGCCTCGGTCGGCTATGATCCGAAGACCATGGCGCTGGACGTCGAATATGCCGGCGGGGCCGTGTATCGCTATTACCCGGTCCCGGACCGCGTCTATCGGCAGCTGCTGCAGGCGGAGTCGAAGGGCCGGTTCGTGAACGCCCGCATCCGGGACGCCTATCCGTTCCGCCGCATCGCCTAACGATCTCTGAGTCGTCTGCCGCAATCCGGTCACCGGATGCTGTTCGATGGCCGGATGCGGCGCCGTCTCTTCTTCTCCCTCGCTTTCATCCTGCCGATCGCCGGCCGTGCCGCCCGGGCGACGCCGCCGGACTGGCCGCAGCGGCTGGTGGCCGCGGCGGAGAGCCAGATCGGGGTGACGGTGACCTACGACCCCGCCTATGTCGGCCTGGCCTATCCCGGCGGCGACGTGCCGCGCGACCGCGGCGTCTGCACCGATGTGGTGATCCGGGCCTATCGGGACGCCTTCGGCATCGATCTGCAGCGCCTGGTCCACGAGGACATGAAGGCGAACTTCTCGCGCTATCCGCGGAGTTGGGGCCTGGACCGGCCGGATCGCAACATCGACCACCGGCGGGTGCCGAATCTGCAGGTCTTCTTCCGTCGGCACGGCCTCGCCCTGCCGACGGACGTCGCGCCGGCCGGGTTCGCCGAGGGCGATCTCGTCACCCAGATGCTGCCGGGGAACCTGCCGCACATCGCCCTTGTGACCGGTCGTCGCGGTGCCAGCGGCGCGCCACTCATCGTGCATAATATCGGCGGCGGGACTCGGCTCGAGGACCGGCTGCCCGATTTTTCGATCACCGGCCGCTACCGTTTCATCGGCTAGGGCCGCAGCGAGAAGGCCCTGCATGAAAGCCGCGATCTTCGATCTCGACGGCACCCTGGTCGACAGTGCGCCGGACATCACCCATGCGGTCAACCGCATGCTGGCCGACCGCGGCGCGCCGGCGCAGGAGGTGTCCTTCATCGAGACCCTGGTGGGAGAGGGGGCGCGGGCGCTGGTGGCCAAGCTGCACCGGGCGCTGGACCTGCCGGCCGAGGATGTCGACCGCGACACCCGGATCTATCTCGATTACTACGCCGCCCGGCCGGTGGCCGAGTCGCGGCTCTATGCCGATGCGGCGACGGCGCTGCCGGCGCTGCGGGCGGCCGGCATCCGCCTCGGCGTCTGCACCAACAAGCCGCAGGCGCTGGCCGAGCAGGTGCTGGACCGGCTCGGGCTGCTGGCCCACCTCTCCGCCGTGGTCGGCGCCGACACCACACCGCATGTGAAGCCGGACCCGCGGCCGCTGCTGCACACGCTCGACGCGCTGGGGGCGGCGCCGGGCGAGGCGGTCTATGTCGGCGACACCGGCATCGACCTGGCCTGCGCCCGGGCGGCCGGGGTGCCCTGCCGGATCGTCGACTGGGGCACGGGCCGGGCGGTGCCGGTGGAGGATTCCACGCGGCTGGCCCGCTTCGGCGACCTGCTGCCCGCCTCGGTTCCGGCCGCCTAGAGGGTCAGCGCGACAGGGCGAGGCGCCCGCCGCGCTGGGCGAAGGCCCGTTCGGTCAGGGCGCCGAACACCAGGCCGATCGTGGTCCACAGCACGGCGTGCAGGCCGAGCGAGGCGATCCGGAACTGCCACAGCAGGTCGGCGGGGAAATGCTCCGGTACTTCGTTCACCGCCGGCAGCGCGGCCTGAGCCACGGCGACGATGGCGACGTAGACGGCGGCGCCGATCAGCCCCGCGTTCCAGCTGCCGTGGCGCCGCACCAGGCCGCGGGCCAGGCTGACCGCCAGCGCCAGGGCCGCCACCGAGATCGCCAGCATGACGAAGAACAGCGCCGTGCGCTGGCCGATCGTCTCCGGGTCGCCGACCGCAGGCGGGTTGGCCGGGTATTTCAGGCCGGGGACCAGCACCAGCGAGACGAAGGCGGCGAGCGCCAAGAGGGCCGCGGTGGCGCGGGGGCCGAAGCGGCCGACCCGGCCGTAGACGAAGGCGAAGGCCAGGGCGAACAGCCCGCCGATGGCGGCGCCATGCACGACTGTCCCGGTCAGCAGGCCGAGCCCGGCCTGGGTTTCGCGGCTGACCGGCTCGGGCTCCTCCGCCCCGCTGGCGGCGTGATCGTGCGGGGCGCCGGCATCCCCGGGGTGATGCGAATGGCCCAGCGCCCCTTCCAGGGCGATGGCCCGGTCCACCTGCGGTTCGCCGAAGATCCGGGCGAAGCCGAAGGCGAGCAGCCCGGCCAGCACGCCGACCAGCATGCCGCGCAGCAGGAGGCTTCCGACCATGGCGGCCGGCCTCAGTGGCAGGGGAAGCCCAGGAGATGGCGACCGTCGTGGACGAATTCGTGCACAGCGCTGCCGGAGAAGAGCGAGGTCGCGCCCTGCTCGGCACCGACGAAATAGACCGCCAGCAGCAGCATCAGCCCGGCGAACACCGCCCAGGGCAGCACCTCGGCGACCGGGATCGGGCTGACCGGGATGGAGACCGGACGAGCGGTGGCGGCGATGTCGGACATGATTGCGGCTCCCTGGGATAGACGCGTCCCGTTGATGTGCACCAGGCCATGGCGGGGTCTGACTTCCGGAACTGCGTCGGGCGACGCCGTCCCGGTCACAGTGGCGCGACCGTGCCGGAATTGCACCGGCTTCCGCATCCATGGCGACCGCAGCCAGCATGGGGGCGCCGCCCGGCTCCTGTCAATCGAAGCCGCGGGGCGGATGCGGTCTCGGGCCTGGTGCCGATCGCGCGGCGTCGTGCTTTCCTGTGCCGAGCACGCCGCCGCCGAACGGTCCCGCCCATGCCGACCCGTCTGACCCTGATCTGCCACGGCGCCACCGCCGCCACCCGGTCCGGATCCTTTCCCGACGACGAGCCGCTGGAGGCGCGCGCCCTGGCCGAAGCCGTGGCCCTGCGTCCCGTGCTCCGGCGGGCGGACCGGGCCTGGACCAGCCCGGCGCTGCGGGCGCGACAGACGGCGGCTGCGCTGGGGCTCGAAGCCGTTGACGAGCCGACGCTGCGCGATTGCGACTACGGTCGCTGGGCCAGACGCCGGCTGGAGGAGGTGCAACGCGAGGAACCGCAGGGCGTCGCCGCCTGGCTGGCCGATCCGGACGCCGCGCCGCATGGCGGGGAGTCGCTGTCGGCGCTGCTGCGCCGGGCCGCGGCCTGGCTTGACGCCCGGGCCGGTGACGGCGGCCACGGCATCGCCGTCACCCATGCCGCGGTGATCCGGGCGGCGGTCCTGCACGCCCTGGGGGCGCCGGCACTCTCCTTCTGGCGCCTCGACATCGCCCCGCTGAGCGCCACCGAGCTGAGCCATGACGGCCGCCGCTGGGTGTGGCGGGCGGGAAGGCGGTTCATCGATTGACGGAGGGCGGGGCTTGTCCGGTCGGGGCGGTGCTCTCACTTTTGGAAAGCCATCCACGCTTGCGGCCGCGCCCGGCCGCTGGAGACATCCCATGGCCCTGAAGATCGATCCCTGGTCCTTCCCCGACCCCGAGCTGGACGCTGCCGAGCAGGGCCGCCGCTCGATCGTGCTGGGCGGCGGCTGCTTCTGGTGCACCGAGGCGGTGTACAGCCAGCTCGACGGCGTGCTGTCGGTGCGGCCGGGCTATGCCGGCGGCACCCGCGAGACCGCCGACTACCGCACCGTCTGCAGCGGCGCCACCGATCATGTCGAGGTGATCGAGGTGGTCTACGACGCCGGAAGGATCAGCCTGGGGCAGATCCTGAAGCTGTTCTTCTCGATCGCGCACGACCCGACGCTGAAGGACCGGCAGGGCAACGATGTCGGCCGGCAGTACCGCTCGGCGATCTTCACCGCCGATGAGGAGCAGAAGCGGGTGGCCGAGGCCTATATCGCCCAGATCGACCGGGCCCGGCTGTTCGACGCGCCGGTGGTGACCGAGGTGGTGCCGCTCGAAGCCTTCTACGAGGCCGAGGAATACCATCACGACTACGCCGCCCGGAACCCGAGCCAGCCCTATATCCGCGCGGTCTCGACCCCGAAGGTCGAGAAGCTGAAGGCGGTGCATGCCGACATGCTGAAGCCGGCGGCGAAGGCGGGCTGAGGAGTCAGACCCCGTTGCGCGGGCACAGGCCGCGCAGCGGGCAGGCGCCGCAGGCAGGCGCATGGACGGTGCACACGGTCTGGCCCAGCAGCTTCATCAACCGGTGGAGCTCGCTGAGGTCGTCGGCGTCCCATTCGTCCGGAAGCCGGCGCATGAGCAGCTCGTATCCGGCATCGTAATCCGCATCGGGCGGCAGCAGCCCGAGCCGCCCGCCGAGCCGCAGCAGATGCGTGTCGACGACCAGGGCGCGCTTGCGCAGCGTGCTGAAGTTCAGCACCGCGGCCGCGATCTTTGAGCCGACACCGGGCAGGCGGCGGAGCCACTGCATCGCCGCCTCCTCGTCGAGATCCGCGAGGTGGTCGAGCGAGAGCCGGCCGGTGCAGGCGACGATCATGCGCAGGGCCTGGGGCACCTGCTCGGCCTTCGCATCCGCCAGGTTCACCGGCCAGATGACGCGCAGGACGGCCCGCGGTTCCGCCTCGCGGAGCCGGTCCCAGGAGGGATAGCGCCGGCGCAACTCCCGGAACACCCGCCGCGACACCTCGTCCCTGGTCTTGGAGCCGAGCATGCTGCGGACGAGCTGGCTGACCGGATCGCGGCGCCGGCCGTCGCGTCGTGGCCCGAACCAGGCCAGCAGCCGGTCCCGGATCCGCGGCAGGAGCGGGCGGTCGTCGAGAGCGAGGGAGAGCTGCATGGCGGAGCACCGGCCGATCGTCCCGCAGCGAATTTATGAACAAATCAGGAACAAATCAAGCGGGTGCCGCCCCTGTCGCCGGCCGTGGCTTGCTCAGCCGCGGCCGCCGGCGCGGCGGCGGACGATCTCCTCGGCTTCAGCGGCCTGCACCTCGCCGCGCCAGCGGGGCAGGGCGCCGGGATGGGCTTGCTGCAGCCAGGTGACCAGCTTCTCCCGCACTTCGCAGCGCAGGTCGAAGGCGCGGCCGGAGGTGCGGGCGCTGACCAGGATGCGGATCTCCATCGTCTGCTCTCGGAAATCGGTCACCTGCAGCACGGCGACCTGGCCGTCCCACAGCGGCGTCGCCTTGACGATCTCGTCCAGCGTACGGCGCATCTCCTCCACCGGTGCGGTGTAGTCGGTATAGATGAAGACGCTGCCGATCAGGGCCGAGCCCTCGCGCGTCCAGTTCTGGAACGGGTGCTCGATGAAGTAGCTGAGGGGCAGGACCAGCCGGCGCCAGTCCCACAGCCGAACCACGACATAGGTCGAGGTAATCTCCTCGATATTGCCCCATTCGTTCTCGACCAGAACTGCGTCGTCGATGCGGATCGGCTGGGTCACCGCCAGCTGGATGCCGGCGATCATGTTCTTCAGCATCGGCTGCAGCGCCAGGCCGATGACCAGGCCGGCGGCGCCGGCCGAGGCCAGGAGGCTGATGCCGTATTGCCGCACCTGCTCGAAGGTCATCAGCGCGGCGGAGAGGGTGACCACCACGATCAGCGTCGCCACCACCCGGCGCATGATCCGCGTCTGGGTGACATGCTTGCGCGCCAGCAGGTTGTCCTCGGCGTCGAGCGTGAAGCGGCGCAGATACACCGTCATCCAGATGTGCAGCGCGGTCAGCGCGATCCAGCCGAGCAGGGCGATGAAGGCCAGCAGCAGGACGTGATGCACGATGCCGATCTGGATGTCGGACAGCGGCGCGACGGCGGCGGCGGCGGAGGTGGCCACGATGATCGCGGCGAGGCGCGTCGGCCCATGGGTGCGCGACACCAGCGAGCGCCAGAACAGATCCTTGCTGGCGACGATGTCGGTCGCGATCCGGAACAGAATCCTGTGCACGGCGATGGCGACCGCCACCGCCAGGGCCAGCAGGCCGGCGCTGATCGCCCAGTCCGGCATCCAGGGCAGCTTGGCCTGGACCCAGTCCAGCCAGCGGTCGACGGCGTCGATCATCGGCAGTCCCCGCGGTTCTCCCTCTGCATGGCAATGCACAGGACCGCAGTCGGTTCCGCCCGGCCGGGACACGTCGCTGGCGCGGGATTTTCCGTCGCCGCCAACTTGGAGGAGCCGGGCGCCGCGATTCATGATGGCCTGGGTCGCGGCGCGCTCGGGCGCCGGTCCCAGCGAGAGGCCGCCGCAGATGAAGATCGAAACGCTCGAGACCCATGTCGTCGCCGTCCCGCCGCCGCATCTCGGCGGCATGTACTGGATCTTCGTCCGGCTGCGGACCGCCTGCGGCATTGAGGGCGTCGGCGAGGTCTACACCACCGCCTTCCACCCGAAGGCGGTGGTGCCGCTGATCGAGGACGTGTTCGAGCGGCATCTGCTGGGCCACGACCCGCACCGGATCGAGCGCTTCTGGCGCCAGGCCTATTCCAGCGGCTTCACCCAGCGGCCGGACCCGACGATGATGGGCATCGTCTCGGGCCTCGAGATCGCCTGCTGGGACATCATCGGCAAGGCGGCGGGCCGGCCGGTCTACGATCTGCTGGGCGGGCTGGTGCACGAGAGACTTCGCGCCTACACCTATCTTTATCCGAAGAACGCGGTCGGGGAGCTCGACTTCAACGACCCGGATCTCGCCGCGGACTGCGCGGCGGAGATGGTGGCGATGGGCTTCACCGCGGTGAAGTTCGACCCGGCCGGGCCCTACACCGCCTATTCCGGGCATCAGCTATCGCTCGGCGTGCTCGACCGCTGCGAGACCTTCTGCCGCAAGCTGCGCGAGGCGGTAGGCAGCCGCGCCGACCTCTTGTTCGGCACGCATGGCCAGATGGTGCCGTCCTCCGCCATCCGCCTGGCCAAGCGTCTGGAGCAGTACGACCCGCTGTGGTTCGAGGAGCCGGTGCCGCCGGGGCAGGAGGCGGCGATGGCCGAGGTGGCGCGGGCGACCTCGATCCCGATCGCGACCGGCGAGCGGCTGTGCACGAAATACGAGTTCCAGCGGGTGCTGGAGCTGGGGGCCGCGTCGATCCTGCAGATGGATGTCGGGCGGGTCGGCGGCCTGCTGGAATCGAAGAAGATCGCCGGCATGGCCGAGGCCTGCTACGCCCAGATCGCGCCGCATGTCTATTGCGGCCCGATCGTCGCCGCCGCCAGCCTCCATCTCGGCGCCGCCTCGCCGAACTTCCTGATCCAGGAGGCGATCCTCGATTTCGGCGGCTTCCACGCCGAGATCCTGAAGCGGCCGCTGGCCTTCGAGGACGGCTACCTGCTGCCGTCGCGCGAACCGGGCCTGGGGGTGGAGCTGAACATGGACGTGGTGGCGAAGCACTCGCCCTACACCGGCGACCGGCTGCACCTGCAGATGGCGCCGGAGCCGGCCGATGTGAAGCAGTTCGACCCGGCACGCGGGTAGTCTGGGCTCCAAGGAATGAGCCGGACGCCTATCCCAGAACCGTCATGGCGAGGCGCGAAGCGCCGTGGCCATCCAGGGGCCGGTACCGCTGGATGGCCACGCCCCTGCGGGGCTCGCCATGACGGTGGTGGGGTTCGGCCTTCCATCAGCATAATCAGGACTCCGGACCGCAGGGCTCCGCAGAAAGTCTCGCCATGACCTATGACTACGTCATCGTCGGCGCCGGCTCGGCCGGATGCATCCTGGCGGCGCGGCTGAGCGAGGACGGCCGGCATTCCGTGCTGCTGCTCGAGGCCGGCGGCCGCGACGATTCGTTCTGGTTCCGCATCCCGGTCGGCTATGCCCGCAGCTACTACGACCCGCGGGTCAACTGGATGTACTGGTCGGAGCCCGAGCCGGCGCTGGGCGGCCGCCGTATCTACTGTCCGCGCGGCAAGGTGCAGGGCGGCTCCGGCTCGATCAACGCCATGATCTTTCTGCGCGGCGCCGCGGCCGATTTCGACGACTGGGCGGCGGCCGGCAATCCCGGGTGGGGCTATGGCGACGTGCTGCCGGTCTTCCGGAAGCTGGAGACGCATGCCGGCGGCGCCTCGGAATGGCATGGCGGCGACGGCCCGATCCATGTCACGCCGATGCGCGGCATGACCCATCCGATCACCGATTCCTTCCTGCAGGCCTGCCGCGAGATGCAGCTGCCGCTGAACCCGGATTTCAACGGCGCCACGGTGGAGGGGGCGGGGATCTACGACATCAACACCCGCAACGGAAGGCGGTCCTCCTCCAGCGCCGAATATCTGCGCCCGGCCCTCGGGCGCCGGAACCTGACGGTCGAGCGCGAGGCCCTGGCGCTGCGGATCCTGCTGGACGGCGACCGGCGAGCGACCGGCGTCGAGGTGCGGCAGGGATCGGAGATCCGGACCTTCACGGCGCGGCGCGAGGTGATCCTGGCGGCCGGAGCGGTCGACACGCCGAAGCTGCTGCAGCTCTCCGGCATCGGCGACGGCGATGACCTGAAGGAGGCCGGCGTCACGGTGGCGCACCACCTGCCGGCGGTCGGCCGCAACCTGCAGGACCATCTTTGCGCCAGCTTCTACTACCGGTCACGCGTGCCGACGCTGAACGGCGATTTCGGCAGCCCGTGGGGCCAGGCGCGGCTGGGGCTGCGATATCTGCTGACCCGCAAGGGCCCCTTCGCCATGAGCGTCAACCAGGCCGGCGGCTTCTTCCGCGGCGCGCCGGACGAGACGCGGCCGAACATCCAGCTCTATTTCAACCCGCTGTCCTACCGCATCCCGGACAGCCCGAAGGCCGGGCTGAAGCCGGAGCCCTATCCGGGCTTCCTCCTGGCCTTCAATTCCTGCCGCCCGACCAGCCGCGGCCGCATTGCCATCGCGTCGCCCGATCCCGCGGCGCCGGCGCGGATCAGCCCCAACTACCTGTCGACCGACCGCGATGTCGCGGAGGTGCTGCAGGGCAGCCGGCTGGCGCGCCGGATCATGGCGGCGCCGGCGCTCGCCGCGATCACGGCGGAGGAAATGCCACCCTCCGCCGGGGCGGACAGCGACGCGGCGCTGCTGGACTGGTTCCAGGCGAATTCCGGCTCGATCTACCACCTGTGCGGCAGCTGCGCGATGGGGCCAGACCCGGAGACCGGGGTGGTCGACGCCCGGCTGCGGGTGCACGGGATGCGGGGGCTGCGCGTGGTCGACGCCTCGGTCTTCCCCAACATCACCGCCGGCAACATCAACGCCCCGACCATGATGGTGGCGGAGAAGGGGGCGGAGATGATCCTGGCGGATGCGGGGTGAGGATGGGGGGTGAGGAGGGGGGAGATACCCTCTCACAATCGCCGCCATTGTCATTGCGAGCGCAGCGAAGCAATCCAGGGCCGTTTGGCGTTGCCCCTGGATTGCTTCGTCGGCTTCGCCTCCTCGCAATGACGGTGAGGAGCGGAGAGGCGACACGGCAGCGCGTCAGACGATGGGCAGACCGACATAGTTCTCCGCCAGCACGGTCTGGGCGGCGCGGGAGCCGCGGATGTAGTCCAGCTCCGCCCGCTGCAGCCGGCGTTCCAAGGGGCCGGTGCCGGGGAAGCGGTGGGTCAGGCCGGTGAACCACCAGGAGAAGCGCTCCGCCTTCCACACCCGGGCCAAAGCGCGGGCGGAGTAGCCATCGATCCCGGCGGCAGAGCGCTCGCCGTAGTATTCGCCGAAGGCCTCGGCCAGCATGACCACGTCCGACACCGCCAGGTTCAGCCCCTTGGCCCCAGTCGGCGGCACGATATGGGCGGCGTCGCCGGCCAGGAACAGCCGGCCGTGGCGCATCGGCTCGCAGACGAAGCTGCGCAGCGGCGCGATGCTCTTCTCAAAGGACGGGCCGCGCACCACCCCGGCCGCGGCCTTGGGCCCTAGGCGCAGGCAGAGCTCGTCCCAGAACCGCTCGTCCGGCCAGTCCTCGATCCGGTCGTCCAGCGGGCACTGCACATAGTAGCGGCTGCGGTGGGGCGAGCGCATGCTGGCCAGGGCGAAGCCGCGCTCATGGTTGGCATAGATCAGCTCGTGATGGGCCGGCGGCACCTCGGCCAGCACGCCCAGCCAGCCGAAGGGATAGACCCGCTCGAACTCTCGCCGCAGCTCCGGCGGGATGCAGCCGCGGCTGACGCCGTGGGCGCCGTCGCAGCCGACGACGAAGTCGCAGCCCAGCCGCCGTTTCGTGCCGTCCTGACGCCAGGTGACGTAAAGCCGGTCGGTCCCGATGTCGTGGGGGTGAACGTCCTCGGCCTCGAACACGACCGTCAGGCCGCGTTCGACGGCGCCGTCGAACAGGTCGCGCATCACCTCCTGCTGGCCGTAGACCATGATGCAGCGGCCGCCGGTCAGGGCCTGCATGTCGATGCGGAACACCTCGCCGTCGACCGCCAGGTTGGTGCCGGCATGGACCAGCCCTTCGCGGCGCATGCGGGCGCCGAGGCCGAGCCGGTCCAGCAGGTCGACCATGCCCTGCTCCAGCACCCCGGCGCGGACCCGGCCCTCGACATAGTCACGGCTGCGGTGTTCGAGGACCACGGCCTCGATGCCGGCCTGGTGCAGCAGGTGGGCCAGGACCATCCCGGCCGGCCCGGCGCCGATGATCGCGACCTGGGTACGCATTCCAAGGCCCTCCCCGGAGCCTGTCGTTCCGAGAAGGCTAGGCGCAGCAGTGCGGAAAGCCATGGACGCGGCGTCGGAAAAATTGGACTCTTCTTCCCGGGGCGCTGTGCCGGAATTGGCGCTCAAGAGGCAGGAGATCCGTGCAGACGCCTGCGATTCCGAATTTCTTCCTCTATGGCGAGGCACCGCGGACGGTCGATGACCGCTTCCTGCATTTGGAGGCGTTGGAGGATCGCAGCCGGCCCAGCGACTGGACCATCCGAGCGCATGCCCACGCCAACCTGAACCACATCTTCCACTTCACCCGCGGCGGCGGCACTGCCCGGGCGGAGGCGCAGACGATCCGGCTGCAGGCCCCCTGCCTCCTGCTGGTGCCGGCCGGGGTGGTGCATGGCTTCCGCTTCGAGCCGGAGACGGTCGGCTCGGTGCTGACGGTGTCGGACAGCTATCTGCGCGAGCTGGTGCGGCGCGAGCCGGAGTTCCGGCCGCTCTTCGCCGTGCCGGCGGTGATCCCCGCGGCCGAGCATGGCTTCATCCGCGCCAGCCTCGGCCGGCTGTCGCGTGAGCTGGCCTGGCTGGCGCCCGGCCGCGCCGCGGCGGTGGAGGCTCTCCTGGTCGGCATCCTGGTCGAGGTCCTGCGCCTGGCGCAGGCGGGGGGCGGGGAAACCGCGGCGCCGGGCCCGCAGGCGCTGCTGGTGGCCCGGTTCCGCGAGCGGATCGAGGAGCGCTACCGCGCCCATGACGCGGTCGAGGACTATGCCCGGGCGCTGGCGGTCAGCCCGAAGCAGCTCTGGGCCGCCTGCCGCCGGGTCGCCGGCGCGCCGCCGGCCCGGCTGATCCAGGACCGGCTGCTGCTCGAGGCCAAGCGCCTGCTGCTCTACACCAATGTCTCGGTGGCCGAGGCGGCCTACACGCTCGGCTTCAACGACCCGGCCTATTTCTCGCGGCTGTTCACCCAGGAGGTCGGCCAGTCGCCGCGCGCCTTCCGTCGCGGCGGCGACAGTTAGCCCGCCTTGCCAGCGGGGACGAGGGCTGCTCAACTGCCCCTTCGGCCGATCCGCGGCCGTGCTCCCGAGACGATGGATCCTGATGACCGAGCCCGCGCCCATTCCCGTCTTCGACGGGCACAATGACGTCCTTCTGCGCCTCCTGAAATCCCATGCCGGCTCGGCCGAGACCGCCTTCATCGAGGGCACGGCGACTGGCCATCTCGACCTGCCGCGGGCGCGGCGGGGCGGCTTCGCGGGCGGCATGTTCGCGATCTTCCCGCCGTCGCCACACTCCTCCGGCTCGATCGACCGGATGCAGGGCGGCAGCTATGCTGTGCCGCTGCCGCCGGAGCTGGGGCTGGCCGAGGCCCAGGCCGCGACCACGGCGATGGCCTCGATCCTCTTGCGGCTGGAGCGGGCCGGGGGCCTCAGCGTCTGCCGCAGCGTGGCGGAGATCCGCGCCGCGATCGCGCGAGACTCGCTGGCCACGGTGTTCCACATCGAGGGCTGCGAGGCGATCGACACCGATTTTCGCATGCTCGACCTCCTGTACGCCGCCGGGCTGCGGTCCCTCGGCATCGTCTGGAGCCGGCCGAACGCCTTCGGCCACGGCGTGCCGTTCCAGTTCCCGGGCTCGCCCGACACCGGGCCGGGCCTGACCGATGCGGGGCGCGCGCTGGTGCGGGAATGCAACGAGCGCCGCATCCTGATCGACCTGTCGCATCTGAATGAGAAGGGGTTCTGGGACGTGGCGGAGCTGTCGACGGCGCCGCTGGTCGCGACCCATTCCAACGCCCATTCGGTCTGCCCCCACGCGCGCAACCTGACCGACCGGCAGCTCGACGCGATCCGCGACAGCGGCGGCCTGGTCGGCCTCAACTTCGCCACCGCCTTCCTGCGGCCGGACGGGTCGATGAACGCCGACACCGATCTCGAGATCATGGTGCGGCATGTCGATGCGCTGATCGAGCGCTTGGGCGAGGACGGGGTCGGGCTCGGCTCCGACTACGACGGCGCCACCGTGCCGGCGGCGATCAAGGACGCGGCCGGGTTGCCGCGGCTGTTCGAGGCGCTGCGGGCGCGCGGCTATGACGAGCCGCTGCTGCGCAAGATCGGCACCGAGAACTGGTTCCGGGTGCTGGAGCGGACCTGGGGCGGGTGATGGCGGCCGAGTGCGGAGCGCGGCTCATCCGTGGCCGGCCCGCTCGCCCGGAGTTGCGGCATCCGGCGCGAGGACCAGCTCCGCGTCGTCGACGACGTAGCGGACATAGCGGTAGTCGCGGATGAAGCTGATCCGCCCGTCCGTCCATTCCAGCCACATCAGGTAGCTGGGTTTCGCCGCCTGAGGATCCTCCCAGACCGCGATCACCTCGCGGCCTTCGAGCCAGGCGGGGGCGAGCCGAACCGGGGCGCTTCGCGCATAGACGCCGAAGAACATGCCGACGTCGGCGGCGCCGGCGCGCGGCGGATGCGACGACTGGATCAGCCGCACCTCGTCGGCCAGCATCGCGCGCAGCCCTTCCCAGTCGCGATGGTTGAACAGGGCGACATAGCGGGCGACGCCGGGTGACGGCCGGCGCGGCGCGGGCTGGGCCGGCGCCTTGGCGTTGATGACCTTGAGCCTGGCCCGCCCCCGGGCGAGGTGGGCCTTCACCGCGTCAACCGTAAGGTCGAGCATGGCGGCGATCTCATCCAGGGACTGGTCGAGCACGTCCTTGAGGATCACCACACTGCGCTGCACGGCCGGAAGCTCCACGAACCGCGACACTGCGGTGTCGACCGCCTCTCGCCGCATCAGCACCTCCACAGGATCCAGGCTCTCCGGATCGGCGACCTCGTAGGCCGCCTCGATCGGCTCGGCTGCTCGGATCGCGCGGCTGCGCAGAAGGTCCAGCGCGCGGTTGTGGGCGATCCGGAACAGCCAGGCGCGCAGTGCCGGGGCCTCCTGCAGCTCGTCCAGGGCGACGACGGCGCGGGCGAAGGTATCCTGCACCACGTCTTCGCCGTCGATCACCGAGCCCATGAGGCGCGCGCAGTAGCGGTGCAGTTCCGGCCGCAGCTCGCCGGCGAGCGCCAGGAGCTGCGTCTGGCGCGCCGTCGAAGATGGGGACGGGCCTTCGCTCAAGCCGTTTCTCCCTCGAGCACCGTGATCCCCGTATCGCCCTTCAGGCCAAAAGCAAAGCCCATGGCATATTGCGGGTCGTCCAGCACGGAAACGACCTTGTCGCCGAAGTCCCGCGGCGGCATCGGCGCGCCGAACCGCGCCAGATACTCCTCAGTCCCGATACCCAGGGCGCGTGCGTAGGCGTTGGAGGCCTCGTCGCCGACGCCGGTGCCGGCAACCATCTGCCGCGGCACGATCGCCTGGAAGCGGATCCCGAGGTCCTTCTGCTCCGAGACGCGGTTGGCGTAGCTGGCCATGAACCAGAGCATGCGCTTGGCGCCGCCATAGCCGCCCGACATCGGCGATCCGCCCACGGCCGCGCCGCTCGACACCACCAGGACGCGGCTCCCGGGCTTGAGCGGCAGCCTCAGCGCCGCTTGCAGCCAATAGAGCCCGGCCTTGACGTCGGTCTCCCAGGGCGCGGTGAAATCGGCCCAGCTCAGCTGGTCCAACCGACCCATTCGCGGCTTCGTGCCGGCGTTCAGCACCAGGATGTCCGGGCGGATCTCGGCAAGGATGCGGTGGGCGGCCCCCTCGTCGGTGACATCGGCCACGATTGCGGTGACGCCGAGCCTTCGCTCCACCGCTGCAAGCGCGGCTTGGCCTCGCGCCACGACGGTGACCCTGGCGCCCTGATCCACCAGGGCCTCGACGAGCCCGAGGCCCAGGCCTCGGCTGCCGCCGGTCACCACGATGGTCTTGTCCTTGAGGCTCATCGGCCCGCTCCTGTGTTTCGGGTCTGCTGAGCCTAAGACGTTCGAGATTGCGGAAAAGAGTCACCGCGGTCCGGAAGGGCCGGCGATCTTCGTCGATTTCCACCAGTCGCCGTTCGCACACAGTGCCCAGCCCGCGCCTGCTCGGCCGGGCGCTGGGGCGGGAAGAGGGAGCGGAGGCCTTCATCGTCTTCACGGAGGACCCGGATGCGCCGGATCCGCAACCGCCTGGTGGGCGCCGGCCTTTCGCAGCCTCCTTTCCGTGATAGTGGCGATCCCCCACGCGATGGGAGCGCCTCATGACGCCATCGGATCTCGATCGATATCGCGCTGCGATCCTTCGCGCATTCCCGGATCTCGCCGCGTCGGATGTCCGGGTGCTGGCGGAGAGCTGGGATTCGACGGCTGTCGAGGCGGATGGCCGTCTGATCTTCAAGTTCCCGCGCCACGAGGCGGCGGCACAGCGGCTGCGGAAGGAGGCCCTCCTGGCCGTGAGCCGGCCCGCGGTCTCGCTGCCGGTCCCCGATCTCGTGCTTGTGGAGGGGCCGCCCCTGTTCTCGCGGCACACCAAGATCCCGGGCGAGCATCTGCTGACGGCGCAGTACCACCAGCTGCCGGAGGAGGCCCGCTGGCGGCTCGCCGAGGATCTGGCCCGCTTCCATGCCGAGCTTCACCGGCTCGACCCCGGCCGGATGGCAGCGGCCGGCGCCGGGCCGGTTGAGGCCTGGGGAACGGCGGATGATATCCGCGCCAGGGCGCTGCCGGCGCTGGCGCCGGATCTGCGCGCCGAGGCGGAGCGGGTCCTCGCGGCCTATGGGCAACTGCCGCCCGAACCCCAGGGGACGGTCTACGGCTTCTTCGACGGGCATGGCTGGAACATGGCGTTCGACCATGAGCGGCAGCGGCTCAACGGCATCTACGACTTCGCGGATTCGGGCATCGGGCCGCTGCACCAGGAATTCGTCTATTCCGGCTTCGTCTCGCCCGACCTCACCGCGCGCATCGTTTCGGCCTATGAGGTGCTGACCGGCCGCTCGATCGACCGCCGGCGGATCGCCATCCTCACCGGCGCGCATCGCCTGTGGGAGCTGGCCGAGCTCGCCGGCGATCCTGAGCACCTTCCGATGATGGTCCGCAGTTTTGCGGATTGGGCTGCGACGGCGGAGCGTCCTTAGTAGGGAGAGCCCCGGCGTTGTCGCCATGGCAACAACCATGCGATAATGAATGGTTCAAGGCTGGTCTGGTTTCCCATCAAGTTGCTGCTTGGCGCGGTGACGTTGGTCGGGGCCGCGACCCTACGCTCCGGGCTGGGCGCGATCGGCTTGCTCTGTTGCGCTTGGTTGTGTCGCGCAGGAAGCGTTGCTGCGGGAACCGCGACCAACCGCCGTCCGGCTGACCCGGGCGCCGGGGCGAGCTGAGGCGGCAGACACAGAGCCACCTTGGGGAGCGAGACCATGCATACGATGTTGGTTGCCGGGCAACTGGCCCTGGCGGTTCTGCTCGGAGGTCTCATGGCCAGCCCACAGGCGCTGGCAGCGTCGATCGAGAAAAGACCGTTCGGCACGACAGCGGACGGCACCGCGGTCGAGCTTTACACGCTCACCAACGGCAGGATGAGCGTGAACATCCTCACCTATGGCGGCATTGTCCAGGCGATCAATGTTCCCGACCGGGACGGCAAGTCGGGCAACATCGCGCTGGGCTTCGCCACGCTCGACGACTATCTCACGAAGAATCCCTATTTCGGCACCATCACCGGGCGCTATGCCAATCGTATCGCCAAGGGCGCCTTCACGCTCGACGGCCAGACCTACAAGCTGGCCACGAACAATGGGCCGAATGCGCTTCACGGCGGCCTGGCGGGCTTCGACAAGAAGGTCTGGAAGGCGAAGGAGATTCAGGGCGCGGACGATGCCGGCCTTGAACTGACCTACACGAGCCCCGATGGAGAGGAAGGCTATCCGGGCACGCTGACCGCTAAGGTGACCTATACGGTGACCGCCAACAACGAGCTCAGGATCGACTACGAGGCGACGACCGACAAGCTGACGATCGTCAATCTCACCAACCACACCTATTTCAATCTCGCAGGCGAGGGGGCAGGTAGCATCCTCGACCATGAGCTCATGCTCAACGCCTCGGCCTTCACCCCTGTCGACGCGACCCTCATTCCCACCGGCGAGATCGTCAAGGTCGCCGGCGGGCCGATGGACTTCACCATCCCGGCTGCGATCGGCGCCCGGATCCGCGACAACGACCAGCAGCTCGTGTTCGGGCGCGGTTATGACCACAACTGGGTGCTCGACAAGCCGAGCGCCGGTGCGCTGAGTCTTGCCGCCCGGGTCCGCGAGCCGATGACGGGCCGCGTCATGGAAGTCTTGACGACCGAGCCCGGCATCCAGTTCTACGCCGGCAATTTCCTCGACGCGTCGCTCGTGGGCACCAGCGGCAGGATGTATCGCCAAGCGGACGGCTTCTGCCTCGAGACCCAGCATTTCCCGGACTCGCCCAACCACCCGGAATTCCCGTCGACCGTCCTGAAGCCCGGTGACGTCTACAAGACGACGACCGTGTACCGCTTCGCGACCGACCGCGGTTGAGCGGCATCGCCGCAGACTCCGGCGTCTGCATCGCGGTGGGCCTCCGCGGCTGTGCCGTGGGCCATGCCCCGCGGTTCGACGAGCGGCTCATACACAGGATCTCCACCGGTCCTGCGATAACGGGGTGATGACGAGCCCGATGAAGGGTCCGTCGGTACCAGATCGCCTTAGGGGGCGCCGCAGTCCGTCCGGACAGCGTCGGAGCGCCGGCCGGGCTTCCTGGTCCGATCGGCCAGCACCGGCCCGACCGCCGGCCGGTACTGGCCGATCAGCATCGCCGCCTGGGTCCGCAGCGTGTCGCTCAGCTGCGCAGCGCCGCGATCCATCTCCTCGGTCACCCGGAACAGCAGCCGCTCGATCGTGTCGAGATGCTTCGCCCGCAGCGCGTCGGCGATATGTGCCTCCCGGCGCTTCGGATCAAGGATCGTGTCGTAGAGGGCGTCGAGATGATCGACCAGCGCAGCGGCAGAGGTGATCGAAGCCTCGTCGCCGGTGGACGAGGTGAAACGGATCGGTGGAACGATGCGCGTCGGCCGATCCATGGCAGGCCCTCCCCGGAATCAATGATCCACGATCCCTTGGATCACGCCATTTGGCAACTCCGAACCGAACCTTCGTGGCATAATTTATCTTACGGATTTTCCAGGGATTTTAACGGCCGTCGAGATATCGTTCCTGGAAGGCGGAGAGATCACGGCGAAAGCTGTCGAGGCTGTAGTCTCCGGCCTCGGGAGGCGGGGCCAGGTCCTGCAGGATGGCGTGCAGAATGCATTCCTGGACCCGTCCCAGGCTGCCCTGCCGCGCCGCTGCCATCGCCAGGCCGATCCAACATGTCTCCTCGGGGCTGGGCGGAAAGCCATCCTCCCAGTTCCGAGCCTGGATGCGAAGCCAGAAGTGCAGCGTCTGCGCAAGACTCCGGCCGTCGTTCATCTTTCGGTCTGCCGTCAGCATCGTCTCCACAAAAGACCTGGGCGAGCGATTTGTTCCGGGGGCCGTATCAATCTGTCCGGGTGTCGGAAACAAGATGACCCGACGCAGGACGGGCCTCCGAAGGGCAGTCTCGTATCGCCTAAATGCAATCCACTCTCATTTGCATTTCTTCGTTGACTCTATGACCGCCGGTCAGTCATCGTTGATGGCGATCGTGCAACAGCGGCTTTATCGGCTGCGGAGCGTGCCATCATGAACATCAACCGGACGATGCTGTCCCTGGCCGGACCGGTCGGGGGCGAGGTGGCGCTGGGCGCCGGGCTGGGGCTGGCCGTCACCGCGGCCAATCTCGGCCAGGGCGTGCTTCTGGCCGTGGTGGCCGGCACGCTGCTGCAGGGGCAGGGGCTGACGGCGGTGATGTCCTGGATCGCGCTGTTGGCCGGTCTCGTCCTGCTGCGAGCGGGACTGGTCTGGCTGAGCGAACTGGCGGCCCAGCGCGCCGCCCAAAGGACGAAGCTGGCGCTGCGCCGCCGGCTGTTCGAGCGGCTGCTGGAGCTCGGCCCCGGCTTCGCCACCGAGCGCCGGACCGGCGAGATCCAGGCGACGCTGGTCGGCGGGGTCGAGGCGGTCGAGGCCTATGTCGCGCGGTACCTGCCTGCGGTGATCGTCGCCGTGCTCGGGCCGCTCGCCGTGCTCGCCTGCCTGGCCGCGCTCGACCTGACCTCGGCCGCGATTCTCGCCGTCTTCGTGGTGCTGGCGCCGCTCGCCAACGCGCTGTGGCTGGCTTGGCGCATGCCGAAGTCGACCGGCATCTTCGCCGCGCTGGCCGCCTTCGGCGCCTTCCTGCTCGACAGCATCCAGGGGCTGGTGACGCTGAAGGCGTTCAACGCGGTCGGCCGGCGCCGGCAGGAGCTGTCGGAGCACGCCGCCAGGCTGCGGCGGGAGTCGATGCGCGAGCTCAGCGTCACGCTGATGCGCGACGGGGTGACGACGCTGTGCTCGCTCGGTGGCGTCGCCACGGTGCTGGCCTGGGGCGCCTGGCGCGTCTCCATGGGCGAGCTGGCGCCAATGGCGCTGCTGACGGCGCTGTTCCTGGCGCGCGAGGCGTTCCGGCCGATCGAGCGCATGGACCAGGCGCTGCACGCCGCCTGGGCCGGCGTCGGGGCGGGGAAGGAGATCGCGGCCCTGCTGGCGGCGCAACCGGCGGTGATCGATGCGCCGCGGCTGCCGACGCCCGCGCCGCTGGCCGCCACCATCGCCTTCGACCGTGTCGGCTTCGCCTATAAGGGCGCAGAGGGGCCGACGCTGGACGAGGTGTCGTTCCGGGTGGAGGAGGGCAAGATGGTGGCCCTGGTCGGCCCTTCGGGTTCGGGCAAATCGACCATCGTGGCGCTGCTGCTCCGCTTCTTCGACCCGGCGCGCGGCGGCATCCGGGTCGGCGGCGTCGACATCCGCGACCTGCCGCTGACGGCGATGCGCGAGAAGATCGCCGTGGTGTCGCAGGACACCCATCTGTTCCCCGGGACGGTCGCCGACAACCTCCGCATCGCCAGGCCGGAGGCCGGGCTGGACGAGCTGGTCGAGGCCGCCCGCGCCGCCAATGCCCACGATTTCATCCAGGCCCTGCCCGAGGGTTACGACACCGAAGTGGGGGAGCGTGGGTCGCTGCTGTCCGGCGGTCAGCGCCAGCGCATCGCCATTGCCCGCGCCCTGTTGAAGAACGCGCCGATCCTGGTGCTGGACGAGGCGACCTCGAGCGTCGACGCCGCCAGCGAGCAGGCGATCCGGGAGGCGCTGGAGCGGCTGCTGCGCAACCGCACCACCCTCGTCATCGCCCACCGCCTGTCCACCATCCGCAAGGCCGACCGCATCCTGGTGCTCGACGGTGGCCGGGTGGTGGAGGAGGGACGGCACGAGGCGCTGCTGGCGCAGGGCCGTCGTTACGCCCGCCTGGCCCAGGCCCAGGGAGCCGTCGCATGACCATGGAACTCACCGCCGGGGCCGAGCCCCGCTATCGCCTGCGCGACCTGCTGCCGGTGGCCGCCCGCCGGCCCGCCGGGCTGGTGCTGACCGCCCTCTGCGGCACCCTGGCCCAGCTTGGCATGCTGGCGACGCTCGCCACCGGCGCCTGGCTGGTCGGCGGCGCGATCACCGGCACGGCCGGGCCGATGCTGCAGCCCGCCGCCTGGGGCCTCGCCGCCGGAGTGCTGGTGACGGCACTGGCGCGCTGGGGCCAGTCGTACTTTGGCCACGACCTGGCCTTCGCCCTGATCGAGCAGCTGCAGCTCGGCCTGTTCGACGGGCTGGAGCGCGCCGCGCCCGGCTATGTCCTCGGCCGCCGCACCGGCGACCTGGCCGGCACCGCGACCGGCGACGCCGAGATGCTGGAGAGCTTCTTCGCTCATCTGCTTGGCGACTATGTCGGCGCTGCGCTAGTGCCGCTGGCGGCCCTGGTCGCGCTGGTGCTGGTCCATCCGCTGCTGGCGCTGGTGCTGGCCCCGTTCCTGCCGCTGGTCGCCTCGGTCCCGTTCTGGCTGGCGCGCAAGGCCGGGCGGCAGGGCGAGGCGCTGCGGGACGAGCTGGGCAGGCTCAACGCCGAGGCGGTGGAGGGCGTGCAGGGTTTGCGCGAGCTGGCCATCTTCGGCGCAGGCGGCCGTTATCTCGACCGGCTGATGCGGCGGACGGCAGATCTCAACGGCCACCAGCTGCGCTACGGCGCCCGGGCGGGGCTGGAGGCGGCGGCGATCGACATCCTACTGGCCCTCGCCGTGCTGGCGGTGCTGGCCACCGGTGCCGGCCTCGTGGCCCAGGGGACCCTGCCGATAGCCCTGCTCCCGCTCGCCCTGGTGCTGGCCGGGGCAGCGCTGGCGCCGATCACTCAGGTGACCGAGACCGGCCGCCAGCTCGGCGCACTGAAGGCGGCGACGCAGCGGGTGCTGACGATCCTGCATCAGAAACCGCAGGTCGAGGATCGCGGCCGGGTGCGGCCCGACAATGCGCTGGCGCCGGAGATCCGGTTCGAGGGTGTCGAGTTCGGCTACGATGCCGAGCGCGGGCCGGTGCTGCGCGGCTTCGACGCCGCGATCGCCGCAGGCGAGACGGTGGCGCTGGTCGGCCGCTCCGGCGCCGGCAAGAGCACCTGCGCCAGCCTGCTGGTGCGGTTCTGGGACCCGGCGGCCGGCCGGATCACCTTTGGCGGCCACGACCTGCGCGACCTGCCGCTGGCGGAGCTGCGCCGGCGCGTCGCCATCGTGCCGCAAGATGTCCACCTGTTCGACCTTTCGGTGCACGACAACATCCACCTCGGCCGGCCCGAGGCGACGGAGGAGGAGGTGCAGCAGGCGGCCCGGATGGCCCAGGCCGACAGCTTCATCCGTGCCCTGCCGCAGGGCTACGACACACGCTGCGGCGAGCGTGGGGCGCGGCTGTCCGGCGGGCAGCGCCAGCGCATCGCCATCGCCCGCGCCTTCCTGCAGAACGCACCGGTGCTGGTGATGGACGAGGCGGTGTCGAACCTGGACACCGAGAGCGAGCAGGCGCTGCAGGCGGCGGTGCGCGAGCTGCGCCGCGGCCGCACCACGCTGATCATCGCCCACCGCCTGTCGACCATCCGCAGCGCCGACCGCATCCTGATGCTGGAGGGCGGCCGCATCGTCGAGACCGGCGGGCACGAGGAGCTGCTGCGCCACGGCGGCGCCTATGCCCGGCTGGTCGCGGCCGCGGTCGACGGGGTGCTGGAGGCGTGAGGGGGCGGGGCCGTCGTCAGGCGACGGCGGCGCGCAGCGCCTGGTCTAGATCGGCGATCAGCTCGTCCGGGTCCTCGATGCCGACCGACAAGCGCAGCAGATCGTCCGGCACCGGGCTGGTCGGGCCCTCGACGCTGGCGCGGTGCTCGATCAGGCTCTCGACCCCGCCCAGCGAGGTGGCGCGCTTCCACAGCTCGACCTTCGCCGCCGTGGCGATCGCGGCCGCGGCGCCGGCTTTGACCCGGATCGACAGCATGCCGCCGAAGCCGCCCTGCATCTGCCGGGCGGCGACCGCGTGGCCCGGCGCGTCGGCCAGGCCGGGATAGAGCACGGCCGAGACCAGCTCGTGGCCGCGGAAATGTTCGGCGATGGCGAGCGCCGTGGCCGAGGCCTGGCGCGCCCGCGGCACCAGCGTGCGCATGCCGCGCAGCAGCAGCCAAGCCTCGAACGGCCCCAGCACGGCGCCGTTCTGGGCGCGGATGCGCTTGATCCGATGCCAGTGCTCGTCGTCGCGGGCAGTGGCCAGCGCCCCGGCGATGACGTCGGAATGGCCGTTCAGATACTTGGTGGCGGAGTGCATCACCAGGTCGGCGCCCAGCGCCAGCGGCCGGGTCAGCACCGGCGTCGCCACGGTGGAATCCACCGCGACCAGCGCGCCGGCGGCGTGTGCCGCCTCGGCCACGGCTTCGATATCGGTGACGGTCCAGAGCGGGTTGGCCGGCGTCTCCAGCCACACCAGCCTGGTTTCGCCCGGTCGCAGCGCGGCGCGGACGGCGTCGATGTCGCCGGTCTCGATCAGCTCGACCCTCAGCCCCCAGCGGGTGGCCTCGGTCAGCAGCCAGTTGCGCAGCGACCAGTACATCACCCTCGGCGCCAGTACATGGTCGCCCGGCGCCAGCGACAGGAACACCGCGGTCGCCGCGGCCATGCCGGAGGCGAAGACGGCGGCGCCTTCCGCGCCCTCCAGCGCCGCCAGCACCGCCTCGGCCTGGTCGAAGCCGGGATTGTCGGCGCGGGCATAGACGCGGCCGGAGCGGTACTGGTTATCCGGGTCGCGGATATAGGTCGAGGAGGGGTGGATCGCCGGGGTGACCGCCTTGGTCACGGGGTCGACCCAGCCCAGCGCCTGGGCCGCGATGCTTGCGGCCGACCTCTTTGGCTCCTGATCCTTCCCGGCCATGGCTCAGGCTTCGACGAAGACGCGGGCGAAGATGTCGTCGACGTGCTTGGTGTAGAAGTCGTAGGTGAAGGCGTGGGCCAGGTCCTCGCGCGGGATCGCCTTGGCCACGTCCGGATCGGCGGCGAGGCGGTCGAGGAAGCTGCCGCCCTGATGCCACACCTTCATCGCGTTGCGCTGGACCAGGACATAGGCGTCCTCGCGGCTGACCCCGGCCTGGGTCAGGGCCAGGAGCACGCGCTGCGAGAAGACCAGGCCGCCGAGCGATTCCAGATTGGCCTTCATCCGCTCCGGATAGATCAGCAGCTTGTCGACCACGCCGGTCAGCCGTGACAGGGCGAAGTCCAGTGCGACGGTGGCGTCCGGGGCCTGCACCCGCTCGACCGAGGAATGGCTGATGTCGCGCTCGTGCCACAGCGCCACATTCTCCATCGCCGGGACCACCGCGGCGCGGACCAGTCGGGCCAGGCCGGTCAGGTTCTCGGTCAGCACCGGGTTGCGCTTGTGCGGCATCGCCGAGGAGCCCTTCTGGCCCTGGTGGAAGAACTCCTCCGCCTCGCGCACCTCGGTGCGCTGCAGATGCCGGATCTCGATGGCGAGGTTCTCAATCGAGGAGGCGACGACGCCGAACACCGAGAATACCATGGCGTGGCGGTCGCGCGGGATCACCTGGGTCGACACCGGCTCGACAGCCAAGCCCAGCTTGTCGGCGACGTAGCGCTCGACGAAGGGATCGACCGAGGCGAAGGTGCCGACCGGGCCGGAGATGGCGCAGGTGGCGATCTCGCGCCGGGCCTGCACCAGCCGGTCGCGGTTGCGGCGGAAGGCGGCCCAGTGGCCGGCCAGCTTCAGGCCGAAGGTGGTCGGCTCGGCATGGATGCCGTGGCTGCGGCCGACGGTCAGGGTGTGCCTGTGCTCCTCCGCCCGCCGCTTCAGCGCCGCCAGCAGCAGGTCGACATCGGCGATCAGCAGGTCGATCGCCTGGGTCAGCTGGATCGCCAGCGTGGTGTCCAGCACGTCGGAGGAGGTCATGCCCTGGTGCACGAAGCGCGCCTCGGGCCCGACATACTCGGCCAGGTTGGTCAGGAAGGCGATGACGTCGTGCCGGGTCTCGCGCTCGATCTCGTCGATGCGCTCGACGTTGAAATTGCCGCGCTCGCGCACCGCCTTGACCGCCGAGTCCGGCACGATGCCGAGCTGGGCCATCGCCTCCAAGGCCGCCAGCTCGATGTCCAGCCAGATCCGGTACTTGTTCTCCGGCTCCCAGATCCGGGTCATCTCGGGGCGGCTGTAGCGGGGGATCATCGGCGTGGTCCAGATGCGGAGCAGGGAGGATTGGGCCGGGTATAGCAGCAAGGGCCGGCGCGGCGGAAGCGCGCGGCCGTGCCACGGGCGCATGCCGCCGCTGCGCCAATCGGAATTGGACTGCCGGTGCTTGACGGATTGGCCCTGGCGGCCAGTCCGATTCATGGGCCATCTGTCCGGCATCCGCCCTGCTGTCCAGGCCAATGCCATGTATGTCCCGCCCGCCTTCCGGGAAGACCGGATCGAGATCCTGCACGCCGCCATGCGCCAGGCCAGCCTGGCCACGCTGGTCAGCCTCGGCGCCGACGGCCTCGTCGCCAGCCACGTGCCGATGCTGCTGGACCCGGAGGCCGGGTCGAACGGCACGCTGTACGGCCATCTCACCAAGGCCAACCCCCATGCCGCCGGCGGCGTGCCCGGCGTGGAGGCGCTGGCGATCTTCCAGGGGCCAGAAGCCTACATCACCCCGTCCTGGTACGAGACCAAGCGCCAGACCGGCAAGGTGGTGCCGACCTGGAACTATATCGCGATACACGCCCGCGGACCGCTGGAGCTGTTCGACGACGCCGACCGGCTGCTTGACCTGGTGACGCGGCTGACCAGGCGGCACGAGGGCGGCCGGAGCCAGCCCTGGGCAGTCGACGATGCGCCGGAGGAGTTCATCCGCGCCCAGCTCAAGGGCATCGTCGGCTTCGCCCTGCCGATCGCCCGGCTGGAGGGCAAGTGGAAGATGAGCCAGAACCGCCCCGCGGCCGACCGCCGGGGCGTGGCCGAGGGGCTGCGCAGCGAGGGCCGGGACGACGTCGCCGCCCTGGTCCCGGTCGACGAAGGCTGAGGCCCGGGGCCGGTCCGGACGGGCGCAACGCTGTCCTCAGCCCTTCTTCGCCGCCGCCAGCACCCGGTCGATGAAGACGTCGGCCGCGCCCAGGTGGCGAGCGGGGTCGCGCAGGGCGGGCCAGTCGATCGCCGCGGTAGAGGCTTCGGCCAGCAGGTCGAACAGATGCCGGCCGGTGGCGGTGGCATTGGCCGCAGCCTCCTTCACCAGGCGTTGTGCCTCGGGCCGCGGCATGTGGGCGGCGAGGGCGAAGCTCGCCGCCTCCGCCAGCAGCTGGCCGTGCGACGCCTCCATCTGCGCCGCCATCCGGGCCGCGTCGACCTGCAGGCTGCCGGCGACGGCCAGGGCGTGGTTCAGGGCCGCGCCGGCGGCGACCACCATCTGCGGCAGGGCCAGCCATTCGACCGGCCAGGCGGCGCCGTCGCGCTCATGGTCTTGCAGCATCGCCTGCTGCATCTGCCCGACGAGGCCGGCATTGAAGCGGGCGAGGGCAACCAGCGTCTCCGGCCCCACCGGGTTTGATTTCTGCGGCATGGTGGAGGAGCCGCCGCCGGCGCCCGGCCGCACCTCCGCCACCTCGGTCTGGGTCAGGAGGACCAGGTCGCGTCCCATCTTGCCGAGCGTGCCGGTGACCAGCGCCAGCCAGCCGGCGAATTCGGCCATGCCGTCGCGCTGGCTGTGCCAGGGCATCGGCGGCACGGCGAGGTCCAGGATCTCGGCCAACGCGGCCTCGACCTTGGGACCGTCCTCGCCCAGCGCGCCCAGCGTGCCGCTAGCGCCGCCGAAGGAGAGCAGCAACAGTCGGGGCTTCAGCTCCCGCAGCCGGTCGCGGTCGCGCAACAGCGGCGCCAGCCAGCCGGCGGCCTTGAGGCCGAAGGAGATCGGCGTCGCCTGCTGCGACCGGGTGCGGCCGGGCATCACCGTACCGCGATGGGCGTCGGCCAGCGCAGTGAGGGCCTGGATCAGGGCCGCCAGCCGGCCCTCCAGGATCGCGATCACCTTGCGCAGCCGCAGCACCAGGCTGGTGTCGAGGATGTCCTGGCTGGTGGCGCCCCAATGCACCGCCTGGGCCGCTTCGTCGCCCGCCGAGGCGGCCACGGCCTGGCGCAGCGCCGCCACCAGGGCCGGCACCGGCACGCCATCCTCCGCCGTGCGCGCGGCCAGGGCCGCCGGGTCGGGGACCAGCGCGCCGGCCGCCGCCGCGATGGCGCTGGCAGCCGCCGGCGGAATCACGCCGCAGCGCGCCTCGGCCTCGGCCAGCGCCGCCTCGACCCGCAGCATCACCCGCAGCGCCGCCTTGTCGGTGAACAGGGCGGCGGTTTCCGCGTCGGAGAGGAGCGGGGCGTAGAGGGCGGAGTCGAGGGGCGAGACGGTCATGACAGGAGGTTAGACCGCCTCCAGCGCCAGCGCGATGCCCTGGCCGACGCCGATGCACATGGTGACCAGCGCCCGCTTACCGCCGGTCAGGCTCAGCTCCAGCGCCGCGGTGCCTGCGATGCGGGCGCCGGACATGCCGAGGGGGTGGCCGAGGGCGATGGCGCCGCCATTCGGGTTCACCTGGGGCGCGTCGTCCGGCAGGCCGAGGTCGCGGGTCACGGCCAGGGCTTGGCTGGCGAAGGCCTCGTTCAGCTCGACCACGTCGAAATCCTCGATCGTCAGGTCGAGCCGCGCCATCAGCCTGCGGCTGGCGGGGGAGGGACCGAAGCCCATGATCCGCGGCTGGACGCCGGCCACGGTGCCACCCAGCACACGGGCGATCGGGGTCAGCCCGTATCGCGTCGCTGCGGCCTCCGATGCAATGATCAGCGCCGCGGCGCCGTCATTGACGCCGGAGGCGTTGCCGGCGGTCACGGTGCCGCCCTTGCGAAACGGGGTCGGCAGCACCGCCAGCTTCTCCAGCGAGGTCTGGCGCGGATGCTCGTCGCGGTCGACCACCACCGGCTCGGCCTTCCTCTGTGGGATGGTGACCGGCACGATCTCGTGTGCCAGCCGGCCACTGGCCTGGGCCGCCAACGCCTTCTCCTGGCTGCGCAGGGCGAAGGCGTCCTGGTCGGCGCGGCTGACGCGGAACTGCTCGGCCACGTTCTCGCCGGTTTCCGGCATGGAATCGGTGCCGTACAGCTCCTCCATCCGCGGGTTGACGAAGCGCCAGCCGATGGTGGTGTCGTAGACCGCGGCCGCGCGAGCGAAGGCCGTTTCGGCCTTCGGCATGACAAACGGAGCGCGCGACATGCTCTCGGCGCCGCCGGCCAGCATCAGCTCGGCCTCGCCGGCCTTGATGGCGCGGGCGGCGATGGTTACGGCATCGAGGCCGGAGCCGCAGAGGCGGTTGATGGTCGACCCCGGGACCGAGGCCGGCAGCCCGGCCAGAAGCAGGGCCATGCGGGCGAGATTGCGGTTGTCCTCACCGGCCTGGTTGGCGCAGCCGAGGACGACGTCGTCGACCGCCTCCCAGTCGACCTTCGGGTGGCGCTCGACCAGCGCTTTCAGCGGGATCGCGGCCAGGTCGTCGGCGCGGACGGCGGAGAGCACGCCGGCATAGCGGCCGATCGGCGTGCGCAGATAGGCGCAGATATAGGCGTCGCGGCTCATGCGGCCTCTCCATGGGCGATGCGGGTACGCTCCTTCAGGTCGCGCAGCGTCTTCAGCTCGAGCGCCGAGGGCGGCGGCGTCTCCTCGAGAGTGTCGGCGAAGCGGACGGTCCAGCCGCAGGTCTCCTGCACCTGCTCGCGGGTCACGCCCGGATGCAGCGAGACCACGGTGAACTCCCTGGTCACCGGGTCCGGCCGCCAGACCGCGAGATCGGTGACCAGGAGGGTCGGCCCCTTGGTGGTGACGCCGTAGCTGGCGCGGTCGTCGCCGCCCGTGCCGTGGCCGAGCGAGGTGAAAAAGTCGATGGCCTCGACCATGCCGCGCTTATTCTGCTTCATGGTGATGAAGATCTCGCCGCAGGAGGTCGCGATCTCCGGCGCGCCGCCGCCGCCCGGCAGGCGGACCGTGGGCTTGTGGTAGTCGCCGATCACGGTGGTGTTGATGTTGCCGAAACGGTCGAGCTGGGCGGCGCCGAGGAAGCCGACCGTGATCCGGCCGCCCTGCAGCCAGTAGCGGAACATCTCCGGCACCGAGACGGTGGTGACCGCCGTGTCGCACAGCTCGCCGTCGCCGATCGACAGCGGCAGCACGTCCGGCGCGGTGCCGATGGTGCCGGATTCGTAGATCAGGGTGATGTCCGGCGCGTGGGTCAGCCGCGCCACATTGCAGGCGGCGGACGGCGCGCCGATGCCGACGAAGCAGACATCCTCGTTGCGCAGCGCCCGGGCGGCCGCAATCGTCATCATCTCGTCGGGGGTGAACTCGGCCATGGTCAGGCCCTCCCGCTCAGCGGCGCGACCCGGCCGGCGAAGACCTCGGGGCCGCTTTCGATCACATGGGTCTTCATCCAGGCGAGGAAAGCCTCGCGGTCGGCGGCGATCCTGTCCCAGGCCAGGTAGAAGGCGTTGTCGCGCGGATAGTAGCCATGGGCGTAGGAGGGATGGGCACCGCCCGGGACCTGGACGACCGCGGTCACGGTCCAGTGCGGCAGCACGCAGGCGTTGGGGTGGACGCCGGCGAAATCCTCGACGATCTCCTCCACCGTCACCACCGAGCGCTTGGCGGCCAGCACCGCCTCCTTCTGCACGCCGACGATGCCCTCGATCAGCACGTCGCCGCGGCGGTTCGCCTTCTGGGCGTGGATGAAGGTTACGTCCGGGCGGATCGCCGGCACTGCCGCCAGCACCTCGCCGGTGAAGGGGCAGGTGACGGATTTGATGTTCGGATTGACCTTGGCGAGGTCGGCGCCGCGATAGCCGCGGAACACGGCGCAGGGCAGGTCGGCCGCCCCGGCCTCATAGGCGTTGGCCATGGCGGCGTGGGAATGCTCCTCGATCTCGATCGGGTTCGGCCAGCCCTGCTCGACCGCGTCGCGCAGCCGGCGCAGCAGGCCGACGCCAGGATTGCCGGCATAGGAGAACACGAGCCTGCGGGCGCAGCCCATGCCGATCATCTGATCGTAGATCAGGTCGGGCGTCATCCGGATCAGGGTCAGGCCGCGCCGGCCCTGGCGGATCGCCTCATGCGCCGCGGCGTGCGGGATCAGATGGGTGAAGCCCTCGAAGGCCGCGGTGTCGCCGTCGCCCAGGTTATCGGCGACGGCCTCGGCGAGGGTCTGGAATTTCGCCATCGGTCAGATCTCGAAGAAGACGGTCTCGCCGTCGCCCTGCATGCGGATGTCGAAGCGGTAGCGGCCAGGCCCGTCGGCCTGGGCGAGCAGCGTGCCGCGGCGCGCCTCCGGTACAGCGTTCAGAACCGGATCCTCGGCGTTGGCCGGTTCGTCCGGGAAGTAGATCCGGGTGTAGCAGTGCACCAGCATGCCGCGCATGAAGACGATGACGCTGAGATGCGGCGCCTGGCCCGGGCCCGGCGCGCCGGGCTTGATCGTGTCGAAGACGAAGCGCCGCTCCGGATCCGTGCCGGTGCCGCAGCGGCCGAAGCCGGTGAAGCCGTCATTGGCGGCGCGCTGCGGCCCCGGGAACACGCCCCTGGAATCCGGCTGCCAGATCTCGACCAGCGCGTCCTCGATCGGCTGGCCGGCGCCGTCCAGAACTTGGCCGGTGATGCGGATGCGCTCGCCCGGCACGGCGTGGCCGGCGATGGTGCCGTCGGCGATCTGTGGGAAGTCGTAACCGTATTGCCGCGGCGTCAGGCCGTAGGCGAAGAAGGGGCCGACGGTCTGCGATCCGGTCTGGGGCAGTTTCGCCACGATCAAGCCTCCACCGGCGTCGCCAGCCGCCCGCGCAGCACAATGTCGAATTCGTAGCCGAGGGCGTGTTCCGGCTCGGTGATGTCCAGGCTGAAACGCGCGATCAGCCGCTCGCGGGCGGCCGGGTCGGGGATGCTGTTGAACATCGGGTCCAGCGTGTGCAGCGGGTCGCCGGGGAAATACATCTGCGTCACCAGCCTTGTGGCGAAGGCCGGGCCGAACAGCGAGAAGTGGATGTGCTGCGGCCGCCAGGCATTCGGGTGGTTGCGCCAGGGATAGGCACCCGGCTTGATGGTCAGGAAGCGATAGCGGCCCTCGGCGTCGGTGACGCAGCGGCCGGCGCCCAGGAAGTTCGGGTCCAGCGGCGCGTCGTGCTGATCGGCCTTGTGGATGTAGCGGCCGGCGGCGTTGGCCTGCCACAGCTCGACCAGTGTGTTCGCCACCGGCCGGGCATCCTCGTCCAGCACCCGGCCGGTGACGATGATGCGCTCGCCCAGCGGCTCGCCGTTGACCCGGCCGTTGCGGGTCAGGTCGGCTTCGCCGGCCGGGACCGGGGCGAAGGCCGGCCCCTGATGCTCCGACAGGACGCCGGACAGCGGCACCAGCGGCTGCGACGGCGCCCGCAGCACGGTCGAACGGTAGCCTTCGTAGAGATGGGGTGGATGGATCCGCCAGTCGCGCGGCTGGAAGCTCATTTCGGTTCCTCCCGGTCGCCGTCCCGTTCGGCGAACACTTTCTTCGCGATGGTAAAGGCGGCATTGGCCGCCGGCACCCCGGCATAGACCGCGACATGCAGCAGCGCCTCGCGGATGTCCTCCTCGGTGGCGCCGGTGTTGGCGGTGGCGCGCAGATGCATCGCCAGCTCCTCATGATGGCCCAGCGCGGCCAAGAGGGCGATGGTCAGCATCGATCGCTCGCGATGGGTCAACTGCGGCCGGTTCCACACCCCGCCCCAGGCGCCGCGGGTGATGAACTCCTGGAACGGCGCATCGAAGTCGGTGGTCCGGGCCTGGGCGCGGTCGACATGGGCATCGCCCAGCACCTTGCGGCGCACCGTCATGCCCTGGTCATACAGCGGGTCAGCCATGGCGGCCCTCCTCGATGAAGCCGCGGATCAGCTGGGCCAGCACCTCCGGCGCCTCAATGCAGGGGATGTGCCCGGCGCCCGGGATGTCCTGATAGCGCGCGCCCGGGATCAGCGCGGCGAGCGACTGCACCAGCGCCGGCGGCGTGGCCGGGTCCTCGGTGCCGCACAGGCATAGCGTCGGCACTGTCACCGCCCGCGCCACCGCGGTCAGGTCGCCGTCGCGCAGCGCGGCGCAGGCGCGGAGATAGCCGTCAGCCGGCGTGCGGCTCAGCATGTTGCGGGCGATCGCGACCAGATCCGGCTCCCGCGCCCGGAAATCGGCGGAGAACCAGCGCTCCATCGTCGCCTCGGCGATGCTCGCCACGCCGCCCGATGTCACCGCCTCGATCCGCGCCTGCCAGGCCTCGGCCGTGCCGATGCGGTGGGCGGTGTCGCACAGCACCAGCCGCTCCACCAGATCCGGCCGCCGGGCGGTGAGGCCCAGCGCGATCATGCCGCCGATCGACAGGCCGACCACGGTGGCGCGGCCGATGCCACGGGCGTCCAGCAGGGCCGCAAGGTCGGCGGCATGGGTCTCGATGCTGTCGCCGCCCCCGCTGGCGGACAGGCCGTGGCCGCGCTTGTCGTAGCGCAGGGTGCGATACTCGGGGAACTGCGGCACCACCGCATCCCAGATGCGGAAATCGGTGCCGACGGAATTGATGAGGACCAGGGCGGGCGCGTCGCGTGGGCCCCTGTCCTTGACATGCAGCACGATGCCGTTCGCCTTGACCGCGTCCATCCCTTGTCCTGGCTCGCCTCTTCCGGGTTCGTCCCGCTTCCGCGACGCACTGTGCGCGGCCAGGAAGGTTATGTAAAATGACGAATTGGCCAGAAAACATAACCGAACGATTATGGTGGAACACAACGGCGCGATGGCGATCGAGCGGCGAATCAAGCTCCGCCACCTGCAATGCTTCCTCGAAGCGGTGCGGCTGCGCAGCGTCGTGGCCGCGGCCGATGCGCTGGCGATCAGCCAGCCGGCGGTGTCGAAGACCTTGCGCGAGCTGGAGGAGGCGCTGGGCGCGCCGCTGTTCGACCGCAGCCGCAAGGGCGTGGTGCTGACCCCCTTCGGCCGCACCTTCCTGCACCACGCCGGCACCAGCGTCACCGCGCTGCGCCAGGGCATCGAGAGCGTGGTGCGGGCGCGTGCGGCGGGGGAGGAACTGCTGCGGGTCGGCGTGCTGCCAACCGTCGCGGCGCAGATGATGCCGGAGGCCCTGCAGCGGTTCCGCCGCGCCTGCCCCGGCGTGGTGGTGCGAGTGGTCGACGGGCCGAACCAGATGCTGCTCGGGCAGCTGCGGGTCGGCGAGCTCGACCTCGTGCTCGGCCGGTTGGCGGAGCCGGAGCAGATGACCGGCCTGTCTTTCGAGCACCTCTATTCCGAGCGCATCGCCTTCGCCGTCCGGCCCGGTCATCCGCTGCTCTCCCGCCCGGTGGTGGCGGTGCGCGACATTCGCGGTTATCCGGTGATCGCGCCGCCGCCGGGGGCGGTGATCCGGCCGACCGTCGACCGCCTGCTGATCGCCGCCGGGATCGAGGCGCTGCCGGACCGGATCGAGAGCGTCTCGGCCACCTTCGGCCGCTCCTTCGTCCGCCGCACCGATGCGGTCTGGATCATCTCGCGCGGCGCCGTGGCCCAGGACCTGGAGGAGGGCGTGCTGGCCGAGTTGCCGCTCGAATCCAGCGACTCCACCGGGCCGGTCGGGCTGACCATGCGGGCCGAGGTGCCGCCCACCGACGCCGGCCGGATCTTCATGGCCATGGTGCGCGACGCGGCGCGGGAGGCGCATGGGGCCTGACCCGCGCCGCGGGGTTCAGCCGGCTGTGACTTTGCCGTTCATGTGAAGCGCGAAGCCGGCCGCATCCGGATCGCCCAGGCCGGGGCGGAGCTGCATGCTCGGGATCAGATAGTCGCCGCCATTCTGCCGCCGATAGGGGATGGGCGGGGTGGTCGCGATCGTCCGCATCCGTTCGCGTAGGCGCTCGGCCGTCGCCTCGAACCCGGCCTCGTCCAGACGATCGACCCTGTAGGCCACGAAGGGCGGCAGCACCTCGTAGCCCGGGTAGTAGAGGACGCCGTGATTGATCGGGAACAGCAGGTCGTCGATCGGCCCATTGACCCCGCGGACGGCGTAGTGCTCCTCCCAACCGCCGGCGGTCACGATCAGCATCGCGCGCTTGCCCATCAAGGTCCCCTCACCGTAGCGGTCGCCCCAGCGCTTGTCGCTGTGCTCGCCGACGCCATAGGCGAAGCCGTAGGCGAAGACCCGGTCGACCCAGCCCTTGAGGATCGCCGGCATGGCGAACCACCAGAGGGGGAATTGGAGGATTAGGACATCGGCCCATAGGAGCTTCTCGATCTCGGCCTTGACGTCTTCGGTCAGCGTCTTGGCCTCGAACGCCGCCTTGGAGGCCGCGACCGGAATCAACCGCGCGTCCGGCGCCAGTGAGGGGAAGTCGGCACGGTCGACCTCGGATTTCCAGCCTTGGGCATAGAGATCCGAGACCCGCACCTCATGGCCCTGGGCCTCGAGCTCGCGGACGGCGACGTCGCGGAGGGCGCCGTTGAGCGAGCACGGCTCGGGATGGGCGAAGACGAGCAGAACCTTCATGGTCGGCAAATCCATTGTCGGGGAAACCGTCCTTCAGGTAGTCACTGCCGATGCCATCCACTACATGTCGATAATGGATATGATTGTGCCGAATCATGGATAAGCCGGACGTCACGCTGGAGCGCATGCGCACCTTCGTCCGCGTCGCCGAGCGCGGCGGCCTGTCGGCGGTGGCGCGCGAGCTCGGGGTCGGCCAGTCGACGGTCACGCGGCATCTGCGGGAGCTGGAGGAAGCGGTTGGCGTGCCGCTGCTCAGCCGGACCACCCGGCGGGTCACGATGACCGACGAAGGCAGCCGCTACTACGCCGACTGCGTCCAGATCCTGCGCCTGGTGGAGCAGGCCGGCGACGAGGCGCGGGGCGCGCGCGGCGCGCCGGCCGGCACCATCCGGATCTCCTGCACGGCGGCCTTCGGGGTGCTGCATGTCAGCCGGCTGATCTTCGCCTTCCAGGACCGCTATCCCGATATCGGGGTCGACCTCAGCCTGACCGACGAGCGCGTCGACCTGGTGCGGGAGGGCGTGGACATCGCGCTGCGCCTGGGGCCGCTCACCGACAGCTCGATGAAGCTGCGGGCGCTCGGCCGGTCCCGGCGGCTGCTGGTGGCGGCCCCGGCCTATCTGGCGGCGCGGGGCCGGCCGACCGTCCCGGAGGAACTGGCCGGACATGAGGGCGTCCGCATGTCGAACGTGGCCGGCAGCGACACGCTCGTCCTGCTGGGACCGGGCGGCGAGCGCCATGTGGTACCCTTCGGAGGCCGGCTTCGCATCGACCACGGGCTCGCCGCGCGCGAGGCCCTGATCGCCGGGCGCGGCATCGCGCCCACGCATCGCTGGCTGGTCGACGACCTCCTGGCGGATAGCCGGCTCGAGGCTATCTTGCCGGACTATGAACCGCCCTCCGTGCCCCTGAGCCTGCTGATCGTGCCGGAGCGCGCGGGCATCGCCCGGGTGCGCCTCCTGGTCGATTTCCTGGCCGAGGAGATCGGCGCGATCCCGGGGATCGAGCCGCCACGTCCGTGATAGTCTCGGCTGGAGCGGACAGGGTGTCGAACCCACATGACGAGAGGACGCCGCGCGCCTCTCCAAGAGACAGGGAGACCGCCCATGGCCATGAGGCCCGATCCGACCTTCCACGCCTCGCCGAAGCTGGCGATGGAAGCCCCGCCCGAGAGCTTCGCCTATACCGTGCTGCTGAGCCCGGACGCGTCGCAGCCCGACGCACTGGCGGTCATCGACGTGAAGCCCGACTCCCCCACCTACAGCCGGGTGGTTCACACCGTGGCGATGCCGAACAAAGGCGATGAGTTCCACCATTTCGGCTGGAACGCCTGCTCCTCGGCCCTGTCGCCGCTGACCGGCCACGCCTTCCTCGAGCGGCGCTACCTGATCATTCCCGGGATGCGCTCCTCCCGCCTCTATGTCGTGGACACGAAGCCCGATCCGACCCAGGCGAAGATCCACAAGATCATCGAGCCGGAGGAGGTGTTCCGGAAGACCGGCTATTCCCGGCCCCACACCATCCATTGCGGTCCGGACGGCATCTATGTCAGCACGCTGGGCGGCAGTGGCCCCGACGGCACCGATGGCCCGCCCGGCATCTTCATCATGGATTGCGAGACCTTCGAGGTCCTCGGCCGCTGGGAGATCGACCGCGGGCCGCAGGAGCTGCATTACGACTTCTGGTGGAACCTGCCGCGCGACTACATGGTGACCAGCGAATGGGCGCTGCCGCCGCAATTCGAGAACGGCCTCGTCCCGGAGGACCTGCTGGCGAACAACTACGGCCACCGGGTCCATTTCTGGGACCTGCGGGCCCGGCGCAACGTTCAGACCATCGATCTCGGCGCCAACCACCAGATGGCGCTGGAGGTGCGGCCGGCGCATGACCCGGTGCGCGAATACGGCTTCCTCGGCGTCGTGGTCGACACCACCAATCTGGAGGGCTCGATCTGGACCTGGTGGCGCGAGGATGGCCGCTTCCATATCGAGAAGACGGCGACGATCCCGCCCGAGCCGGCGGAGGGCGACAGCCTGCCCCCGCTGCTGCAGGGCTTCGCCGCGGTGCCGCCGCTGGTGACTGATATCGACCTGTCGCTGGATGACCGCTTCCTCTACGTCTCCTGCTGGGGCACGGGCGAGATGCGGCAATACGATGTCAGCGACCCGCGCAAGCCGAAACTATCCGGCTCGGTCCGGATCGGCGGCATTGCCCGGCGCACGCGCCACCCGAACGGCAAGGCCTTCGCCGGCGGGCCGCAGATGGTCGAGATCAGCCGCGACGGCAAGCGGGTGTACTGGACCAACTCGCTCTATTCGAGCTGGGACGACCAGTTCTATCCCGACGGCGTGCCGGGCGCCCAGGTCATGACCCAGGTCGGCCCCGACGGCGGGCTGGAGCTGGCGCGGGACTACTGGGTCGAGTTCCCGGACGGCTACCGGGCGCATCAGACCCGGCTCGAAGGCGGCGACTGCTCGACCGATTCCTTCTGCTACCCCTCGGCCTGACGGATGCAGGGGGCGGGCTGGTCCGTGGCCGGCCTGTGGCTGGCGGTGGTGGCGAGCGGCCTCTATCACGGGGCCAATCCCGGGATGGGCTGGCCGCTCGCGGTCTCGGCCGGGCTGATCGAACGCAGCCCGCGCGCCCTGCTGGCGGCGCTCGGGCCGCTGACGGTCGGTCATCTGCTGGCGATGGCCGTGATGATCCTGCCCTTCGCCCTGCTGGTGGCGCTGGTCGAATGGCAGCAGCCGATCCGGATCGGCGCCAGCCTGCTGGTGATCGGCTTCGGCGTCTTCCGGTTCGTGAACCGGCGCCACCCGCGGGCGCTGGCGCGGATTCGGCCGACCCGGCTAGGACTCTGGTCCTTCGCGGTGGCGACGGCGCATGGCGCCGGGCTGATGCTGGTGCCGATCTATCTCGGCCTCTGCCGGCCCGACGAGCTCGACCGGACTCATCAGGCGGCGGGGGCGCTGATCGGCGGCGATCTCGGCATGGGTGTCCTGGTCGCCGCCGTCCATTCGGCCGCCATGGTCGCGGCCGGCGGCGCCTTCGCCTGGCTGGTCTACCGGTACCTGGGCCTGAAGGCCGTGTCGCGGAGCTGGTTCAACCTCGACGCGGTCTGGGCCGCCAGCCTCGTCCTGGTCGGGGCGCTGTCGCTGGCGTTCGCTCTGGCAGGCGAGGTTTGAGCCGCAGCTCAGATCAAATGTGAAGACCCGCCCTGCGGGCGCGCAGCAGCGTTGCGCGACAAGCCCTTGCCCGGATTGCGGTCCTGGCCGAAGCTGACATCGTTTCCATCATCCCCGCGAGGGCGGGCAGCGCTCGACCGGCACCATCGTCCAGGCGGTGGTGTGCGCCGGGCCGTGCCGCGTGCAAACGAGAGCGGAGTCCATGTCGTTCGTCAGCAGGATATCGGGCCGCGCCACGCCGGCGCCGGGCTTCGTGGAGTTCGTCGGCCTGATCGCCTTCATGATGGCGCTGATCTCGCTGTCGATCGACAACCTGCTGCCGGCCTTCGGCGCCATCCAGGCCGATCTCGGCATCGCCGACGCCAATGCGCTGCAATATGTCCTGACCGCCTACATGGCCGGCTTCGGGGTGATGCAGCTGGTCTACGGCCCGGTGTCGGACGTTATCGGACGGCGGCCGACGCTGATGATCGGCCTCTCCCTCTATTCCCTCGGCAGCGTCCTCGCCATCGCCGCGCACGGCTTCGAATGGCTGCTGATCGCGCGGGCGGTGCAGGGCATGGGCGCCGCCGCGGCGCGTGTCCTGACCGTCACCATCGTCCGCGACCGCTTCTCCGGCCGCGAGATGGCGCGGGTGATGTCGCTGACCATGATGGTCTTCATCATCGTGCCGATCTTCGCCCCGGCGATCGGTCAGGTCTTCCTGCTGCTGGGCGGCTGGCCCGCGATCTTCGTCAGCATGCTGGGTCTCGCCCTGGTACAGATCGTCTGGTTCAACCTGCGCATGCCGGAGACGCTGCATCCGGAGTACCGGAAGCGCTTCTCGCTGCCGAACATCCTCGGCGCGATGCGGCGCTGCGTCACCACCCGGGTCTCGATCGGCTACGCCACCGCCATGGGGCTGATGTTCGGCGCGCTGATGAGCTATCTCGGCTCCTCCCAGGCGATCTTCGAGACCGAGGTCTACGGCCTCGGTCCGCTGTTCCCGGTGGCCTTCGGGCTGATCGCGGCGGTGATGGGCTTCGCGTCCTTCCTCAACTCCCGGCTGGTCCGCCGGCTCGGCATGCGGCGCCTGTCGCACACCGGGATCTGCGGCTTCGTCGCCGTCGGCGCGCTGCAGGTGGCGATCGCGCTCGCCTTCGACGGCAAGCCGCCTCTCTTCCTCTACGGCGCGGTGCTGGCCGCCAACATGTTCCTGTTCAGCCTGACCGTGCCGAACTTCAACGCCATGGCGATGGAGCCGCTGGGCGACATCGCCGGCACCGCCTCATCCGTGTTCGGCTGCTACACCACGATCGCCAGCGCCATCCTCGGCGCCGTGGTGGGCCAGGCCTTCGACGGCACGGTGCTGCCGCTCGGTCTCGGCTATTTCGGCCTCGGCCTCTGCGCACTGCTGATCGTGCTGTGGACCGAGCGCGGCCGGCTGTTCGTGCCGCATCATCCCGATCCGGCGCCCGCGCGCTGAGCCGGGGTTCCCCTCCGGGCCGGATCGGCTAAATCTGTGATCGGGCCCTGTCCCCAGACGTGCGGAGACCGCCAATGCGCCAGCAGACTTCCTTCCTGTTCGACCTCGACGGCACGCTGGTCGACAGCGTCTATCACCACGTCATGGCTTGGCGCGAGGCGCTGGAGGCCGAGGGCATCGAGCTGTCGGTCTGGCGCATCCACCGCAAGATCGGCATGAGCGGCGGCCTGTTCACCAACATGCTGCTGCGCGAGACCGGCCTCGACATCAGCGCCGAGCGGGTGGAGCGGCTGCGCCGCCGCCACGCCGAAGCCTACAACCGCCACTCGGAGCAGAGCGTGCCGCTGCCCGGGGCGCGCGAGCTGCTGGCCTGGCTGACCGAGGCCGGCATCCCCTGGGCGATCGCCACCAGCGGCCGGATGGAGACGGCCCGGCCGGTGATCGAGAATCTGGGCGTCGACTTCAACAAGGTGCCGGTCGTCACCCGCGACATGGTGAGATACGCCAAGCCCGACCCCGACCTGTTCCTGGCCGCGGCCGAGAAGCTGGGCGTGCCGATCGAGCGCGCCACGGTCGTCGGCGACAGCGTCTGGGACATGCTGGCGGCGCAGCGGGCGCGGGCGCTGGGCGTCGGCTTCCTCTCCGGCGGCTACGGCCAGGACGAGCTGGAGCGCGCCGGCGCCTACCGGGTGTTCGAGGACCCGGCCGACATGCTGCTGCATATCGACGAGGTCGGCGGGCGCCTTTGAGCGTCGTCCGATCCGGCGCATTTGAATGCGGCCCTGTGCAGGGCGCGTAAGCCATCCGTAAGCCGGTGCCGGTCAGGATCCCCGTGAGCTGCGACCGCGGCAGAGATCCGGAGGAACCGACATGTTGGCTTTGCTCGACGAACCGGCCCTGGAACGGGACGACGCCCTGGCGGCGCTGGACCGGCTGGCCCATGGCATGGCGCTGGTGGCGCCCGGCGGGCGGGTGCTGTTCCTGAACCGGGCGGCCGCGGAGATCGTCGCCGCCCGGGACGGGCTCGCCATCGGCGCGGGCAGGGTGTTGCGGGCGGCGTTGTCGGCCGAGGATGCCGCGCTGCAGCGGCTGATATCGCCGGCCGCCGGCGGAGCAGGGGGCTGCCTCGCCGTCAGCCGCCCCTCTGGCGCGCGGCCCTATGCGGTGCAGGCGGCGCCGCTCGGCTCCGCCCTGCGGCCGGCGGACCGCGCCCCGGCACCGGCGATGCTGCTGATCCTCGACCCCGACGCCGGGCCGGAGCCGTCGCCCGCGACGCTGCAGCGCCTCTATGGCCTGACGACGGCGGAGGCGCGGGTGGCGCTGCTGAGCCTGCGCGGCGCCGGGCTGCGGCCGATCGCCGAGGAGCTGTCGGTCTCCGTCTCCACCGTCCGCATCCATCTGCAGCGCGTGTTCGAGAAGACGGGCACGCACCGCCAGGCTGCGCTGGTGCGGCTGCTGCTGGGGGCTGGACTGGTTGCCGGTGGGTGAGGCCAGGCAGGGCATCAAGACGAAGCTCATGAGTTTTTCTTAAGCTCGCATCTCAAAATTTAGCTTGAGCTACATTTGAATCGATGCGAGGGATTCGCATCGGGTGCCGATGCGAATGGAGAGGCTCATGGCGAGGTCGAAGGTTCTGGGCGCGCTGGCGGCGGTGCTGGCGCTGGCGGGCGTGCTGTCGGCCGGGAGCGCCTGGGCGGAAGGGGCACGGCCGAAGCGGATCGTCACCACCTTCACCATCCTGCAGGACATGGCCCAGGCCGTGGCCGGCGACGCGGCGATCGTCGAGTCGATCACCAAGCCGGGGGCGGAGATCCACGACTACGGCCCGACGCCGCTCGACATCGTCAAGGCGCAGGACGCCGACCTGGTGCTGTGGAACGGCCTCGGCCTCGAGCGCTGGTTCGAGAAGTTCTTCAAGGGTGTGCAGGACGTGCCGAGCGTGGTGGTGACCGACGGCATCCAGCCGATCTCGATCACCGAGGGGCCCTACACCGATAAGCCGAACCCGCACAGCTGGATGTCGCCGGCCAATGCGGTGATCTATGTCGAGAACATCCGCAAGGCCCTGGTCGCGCTCGACCCCGCCAACGCCGCCACTTACGACCGCAACGCCGCCGCCTACACCGCCGAGCTGAAGGCGCTGGACGCCCCGATCCGCGAGGCGCTGGCGAAGATCCCGGCCGATCAGCGGATGCTGGTGAGCTGCGAGGGCGCCTTCTCCTACCTCGCCCGCGACTACGGGCTGAAGGAAGGCTATCTCTGGGCCGTCAACGCCGACGAGGAGGGCACGCCGCAGCAGATCCGCAAGGTGATCGACACGGTGCGTCGCGACCACGTGCCGGTGGTGTTCTGCGAGAGCACGGTCAACGACAAGGCGATGCAGCAGGTGGCGCAGGAGACCGGCACCCGCTTCGGCGGCACGCTCTATGTCGACAGCCTGACCGCCGAGGACGGGCCGGCGCCGACCTACCTCTCGATGCTCCGCTACAACGCCAAGCTGATCCAGGAGGGCTTCAATGTCGGCCAATGAAGCTCCCTCCATCGCGGTCTCCGGCGTCACCGTCCGCTACCGCGCCGGCAACGTCGCCCTCAGCGACGTCTCGCTGACCCTCGACCGGCCCAGCATCTGCGCGCTGATCGGCATGAACGGCAGCGGCAAGTCGACCCTGTTCAAGGCGATCATGGGCTTCGTCACCCCGGTCGCGGGCTCGGTCGCGATCTGCGGCCGGCCGGTCGCCTGGGCGCAGAAAGCCAATATCGTCGCCTATGTGCCGCAGACCGAGGAGGTGGACTGGAGCTTCCCGGTCTCGGTGCATGACGTGGTGATGATGGGCCGGCAGGGGCGCATGGGTTTCCTGCGCATCCCGTCGGCCGCCGACCGGCAGGCGGTGGCCCACAGCCTGGAGCGGGTCGGGATGCAGGACTTCGCCCGCCGCCAGATCGGCGAGCTGTCCGGCGGCCAGCGCAAGCGGGTGTTCCTGGCCCGGGCGCTGGCGCAGGAGGCGCGGATCATCCTGCTGGACGAGCCCTTCACCGGCGTCGACATCAAGACCGAGCGCGCCATCACCGAGATCCTGGCCGGGCTGCGCGGCGCCGGCCATCTGATCCTGGTCTCGACCCACAATCTCGCCAGCGTGCCGGAATTCTGCGACCAGGCGGCTCTGATCAACCGCAGCCTCGTCGCCTTCGGCCCGGTCGAGACGGTGTTCGCCGCCGACACCCTGGCCCGCACCTTCGGCGGCGCGCTGCACCAGCTGCCCTTCGGCCTGGCCGGCTTGGCCGGGGGCGAGCTGCGGGTGGCGGGATGAGCGGGCTGCTCGACCTGCTGGCCGAGCCCTTCGCCTATCAGTTCATGGTCAAGGCGATCCTGGGCGGCGGCGCGGTCGGGGCGGTCTGCGCCGTGCTGTCCTGCTTCGTCACGCTGAAGGGCTGGTCGCTGCTGGGCGACGCGCTGTCCCACGCGGTGGTGCCGGGCGTCGCGCTGGCCTATCTGGCGGGCGCGCCCTTCATCCTGGGCGCCGTCATCGCCGGCATGCTCGCGGTGGTCGGGATCGGCGCGATCGAGCGCACCACCCGGCTGCGCGGCGATGCCGTGATCGGTGTCGTCTTCACCGCCTTCTTCGCCCTCGGCCTGCTTCTGATCTCGCTGTTCCCCAGCAACCTCAGGCTGACCACGATCCTGTTCGGCAACCTGCTGGGCATCGCCGATGCGGATCTGTGGCAGCTCTTCGCCGTCGGCGCCGGCTGCCTGCTGGTGGTCGCGGTCAAGTGGAAGGACCTGCTGCTGTACTGCTTCGACGCCCAGCACGCCCGCGCCGTCGGGCTGCCGACCGGCCGGCTGCACCTGCTGCTGCTCGGCCTGCTGTCGCTGACCGCGGTGTCGGCGCTGCAGGCGGTGGGCGCGCTGCTGGTCGTGGCGATGCTAATCACTCCCGGCGCCACCGCCTATCTGCTGACCGACCGCTTCCCGCGCATGCTCGGCCTCGCCGCCGCGATGGGCACGGTGACGGCGATGGCCGGCGCCTATGTCAGCTTCTTCCTCGACGGGTCGACCGGCGGGCTGATCGTGCTGTTCCAGACCGGCCTGTTCCTCCTGGCCCTGGCCCTGGCGCCCAAGCACGGCCTCCTGCGGCGGGCGGGGGCGGAGGAGGCGGGGCCGTGAGCGCGCTGCTGTCCCTGCTCGATGCCGCGGCCGAGCCGCTGCGCCACGGCTTCATGGTCGAGGCGATGCTGATCGCCGCCTTCGTCGGCACGGTCTGCGCCGCGCTGTCCTGCTTCGTGGTGCTGAAGGGCTGGGCGCTGGTCGGCGACGCGGTCTCGCACGCGGTGCTGCCGGGCATCATCCTGGCCTATGTCGCCGGGCTGCCGATGTCGCTCGGCGCCGTCGCCAGCGGCATGGCCTGTGTGCTCTCGGCCGGGGCGATCGAGGCGCGCTGCCGGGTCAAGAGCGACGCCGTGCTCGGCATCGCCTTCACGGGATTCCTGGCCTTCGGCCTGGTGCTGCTGGTGGAGACGCCGAGCGACATCCACTTCATGCATGTGCTGTTCGGCAACCTCTTGGGCATCGAGCCGGCGGACAAGGTGCAGACGCTCGCGGTCGGCTCGGTCACGCTCCTGGCCGTGCTGCTGCTGCGCAAGGATCTGATCCTGTTCTGCTTCGATCCCGGCCAGGCCCGGGCGATCGGCATCTCGCCGTGGCGGCTGGAGCTGATCCTGCTGCTGCTGGTCGCCGCCACCATCGTCGCCGCGCTGCAGGCGGTGGGCGTGGTGCTGGTGATGGCGATGCTGGTGACGCCGGGCTGCGTCGGCCTGCTGCTGGCCGACCGCTTCGGCCGGGTGATGGCGGCGGCGGTCGGCTCCGCGGTGCTGTCGAGCATCATCGGCACCCTCGCCAGCTTCTGGCTCGACGGCGCCACCGGCCCGTCGATCGTCCTGGTCCAGGCCCTGCTGTTCGGCCTGGCCTTCCTGTTCGCCCCGAAGAAGGGGCTGCTGCGGCAGCGGGCCGTCGCCTGACCGCTCGATGTGACCCGGGTAACCATCGTTTCCGGACGTCCCTGCCACTCTGAGGACCAGAGCGGCCCGGATCGGCCCGATGGGCCGGGGCCGGCCGCGACCCCTGCGAGAGCGGACAGAGATGCCCGACGTTCCCTATATCCTCGGCCATTCCGAGGCCGAGCTGCGCCGCCTGAGCTTCCAGGCGGCGATCCTGAAGCCGATCACCCGCCGCCTCCTGCTGGAGGCCGGCCTCGCGCCCGGCATGCGCGTGCTCGACCTCGGCTGCGGCACTGGCGACGTCTCGCTGCTGGCGGCGGAGCTGGTGGGGCCCATCGGCGCCGTGGTCGGCATCGACCGCAGCGCCGCGGCCGTCGCAGCGGCGCGCAACCGGGCCCGATCCTGCGGCCACGGCAACGTCATCTTCCACCAGGCCGAGGCGGAGGCCTTCGACCACCGGGCGCCCTTCGACCTGGTGATCGGCCGCTACGTGCTGATGCACCAGGCCGATCCGGCGGCGATGATCCGGGCCGCGGCGGCGCATGCCCGGCCGGGCGGGGCCGTCGCCTTCCATGAGGTCGCGACCTATGGCGAATGCCCGACCTGGCCGCCCAACCCGCTGCTGGCGCAGATCTGGGACTGGATCACCAAGGCCTTCGCCTCGGTCGCCCCGCATCGCGACGCCGCCGGCCGGCTGATCGAGCATTTCCACCGGGCGGGCCTGCTGGGGCCGACCCTGTTCGGCGAGGCCGCGGTGGCCGCGCACTGCCAGGTGGTGGGCCCGACCCAGTTCTGCGCCTGGGCACGGGTGTGATGCCGGCGAGCCGTGCGCGCGGACGCGCGCAGACCCCTCCCGCAAGGGGAGGGGGAGTGTGGAAGGCTGCGGATGCGGGTTGAAAGGCGAAGACGACAGGAGAGGCCGTGCTCAGCCGTCCGCGCGCTGCTGGGACTTCGCTCCGCTTCTCATCAGGCCGTACGCGTGTTGTGCGAGGCCGAGATCAGCCACCCGTCTTCGAAGCTGAGCACCATGGTGACGAGGCCGGCGCGGTCCTCGGCCGGCGCCTGCGCATCCTCCCGGAAGCCGGGCCAGCGCCAGCCGGCATGCGCCACCGCGACCGCCGGGCCCAGGCTGCGGATCCGGAGCGGCTCGATCCGGTAGGCGGCGAACTGGCCGCGCACGAAGGCATCGACCGCCTGATGCCCGGCCAGGATCTCGCGGCGCCCCTTCCACCACAGGCCGCGCCAGGTGACGAAATCGGCATCCTCGGTGAACAGGCTCGCCCAGCCGGGCAGGTCGCCGGCCTGCCAGCGTGCCTGGTAGCGCTCGACCACGGCTTCGGGATGGGTTGCGGCCTCGGACATCTCCGCCTCCTGTCTCCCAGAGATGTCACGGCGAACGTTGCCGGTGAAGATCCTGAGATGCTAACCCATCGTTCACAGGAATGAACGATGCAAAACCTGACCGAGCTCTTCGTCTTTGCCGAGGTGGTCGACCGGGGCGGCTTCACGGCGGCGGCCCGCAGCCTCGGCCTGCCGAAATCCACCGTCAGCAAGCGGGTGGCGGAGCTGGAGCGGCGGCTGGGGGCCCGGCTGATCGCCCGGACGTCGAGACGGTTCGGCGTGACGGATCTGGGGCGCGAGGTTCATGCCCATGCCCGGGCGATGATCGCGGAAGCCGAAGCCGCCGCCTTCGCCGTCGAGCGCCGGCGCGCCGCGCCGATGGGCGTGGTGAAGCTGACCGCCGCGGCGACCACCTGCCAATCGGGCCTGACCGGGATCCTGCCCGGGCTGGCCGAGCGATATCCGGCCGTCCAGGTCGTGCTGCACGCAACCAACCGGTATGTCGACCTCGTCCAGGAGGGCTTCGACCTGGCGGTGCGGGCGCATTACCGCCCGCTCGATGACTTGGATCTGTTCCAGCGGCGCCTGGGCACGGCGACCGCCGTGCTGGTCGCGTCGCCCGACTATCTGCGGCATCACGGAGCCCCGGAGAGCCCCGAGAATCTGTCCGGGCACCATGCCCTGCACAGCCGCTGGGGCGCGAGCGATTCCGGGTGGGTGCTGTATGGCCCAAAGGGCGCCGTCGCCGAGGTGCGGCCGGTCCCGCGGATGGTCTCCGACGAGCCGTCGACGGTCCTCGGCGCCGCGCTGGCAGGGCTGGGCGTCGCCAGCCTGCCGCTCGGCCTCTGCCGACCCCAGCTCGAGGCCGGCTCGCTGCTCCGCATCCTGCCGGCGTGGACGGCGGGACGCGCGACCCTCTCCCTGCTGAGCCCGCACAAGCGAGGCGATCTCCCCTCGGTCCGCGCCGTGAGCGATTACCTCGCGGAGCGACTGCCGGCCGCCATGACGCTGGAGCCTTGAAACCCGGTTCCGGCCGCCCGCCTCCCGGCTAGCTCCGTGGATGGATCAGCAGCCAGCGGCTCGGCTCGCGGTCGATGAACTCTCTCTGGACGTGCCGAAGAACATGGCGCTGGCCGGCGAAGGGCACCATCTCGATCGCCTCGTCGAAGCCGACCCAGCGGAATTCGCTGTGCTCCGGGTTCAGCCGCACGGCCGCGTCCGGGGGCGCGAAGCCGACGAAGACCGGCAGCAGGCTGATGGCATCGCGATCCGCCTCGTAGAACTGCTCGCAGATATCGGCGGAATACAGCCGCTGCAGTGCCAGCCCGGTCTCCTCCCTTGTCTCGCGCAGCGCCGCCTGCCATGCGGTCTCTCCGGGCTCGATCGCGCCCGCGATCTGGCACCATTCCCCAGCCAGGGAGCGGGTGCGGCGGAGCAGCAGCACCTCGGCGCCGGCTTCGCCGTGCCGGATGACGACGACGGAAACGGCGAAGCTTCGAATCGGGATTTCCTGCATTCGGCCTTGCGTCGGTGGCTTCGAGGGCTCGCCAGTCATGTTGCGGCTTGAACCGCTATCAGCCCGCGACCAGCACGATCAGGAGCAGCGACAAGGTCAGTGCAAAGATGATGCTTAATAAATAAAATGTCGATCTAAATAAAATTTTCGATTTTCTCGGTATTTCTCCTAATTCTTGAGCATGCCTCATAAAAAAATACAAAAATAAGAAGACAAAAATCAAAGATGCGAGATGGAAGATAAGCGATCCTGATGCTGTTTTGGTGAACGGAAGCCATTCATCAAGATTGAAATTTTTATAATTTGTGAAAAATGTTATCATGACGAGGGCGACAATTCCGCCAAACCAGAATCGCGTGAAGCGAAGGGGTATTCTCATCCGTAGCCTCCTCGCGATCGCGCCGGCGCCGGCTCAGCGCGCCGGCACGGCAATCGCTCACGGGAAATCGCTCATGCAAATGCGGTCTTGTTCTGCCGAGGATCCCATCACCGGGCAAGGGGTGAGTCAATTGGATTGATCCGACTTCGTACCTAACACTCATCGCCGCCCGTGGTTCGCAGAGGGAACGCCAACCGAGTGGCCTACAAGGTCCCCAAGATGGTAGTTTCCACGAAGAGCCCCTGGCTGACGCGCGATCATGGAAGCCCACGTCGCGCCGTGTGATTGTCTCGGTTTTCTGCAAGTTGTTTGACGAGAGTGGATCTGCGTCAGGTTTTATAGGGCGTCTGCGTGATGAGAAAATTCTCTTTTTTTAATAGAGTTGCACTGCCGGCAGCGGTGATATTTGCGATATCACACTTGGTGTTGGGGACAGCGAAGGGATTGTCGGTTCTCCCGGGTTGGCTTTACTTCCTTTATGAAGAACCGGCGAGTTCGGTGGCGGAATTTCTGAGCACGGTCGGCTTGCTGATGCTGTCGTGCAGCTTGTACATGGAAGCGGACGACGTGGCGGCCGCCTACAAGCTCTCGAGAAAATTCGTTCGCCGATATTCCGTGTTCATGGTGACGACATCGGCCCTTAGCGTGGCTCTGGCAGTGCTGAACTATGCGCCGATGATAGCGCGGATGATCTAAGCCATCTGCGCAGTCGCGGACGAGGAGCAGACGCCCCGACAGCTCGTCTCAGGGCCGATGGCCGGTGCCCGCTATCCGCCCACCGCCGCCAGCGCCCGGTCGGTGAAGGCGCGGTGCCGTTCCCGCAGGCGGTGCTCTTCCTCCGGCGCCAAGCCCCAGCCAGGCAGGTCGGCGATCGGGCGCAGCGCCGCCCACAGATCCCAGAGCGGGAGGGCAGCCGTATCGATGCCGGAAACAGCGAGATAATGACGGGTGAGAGTGGCCATAGCGGTCTCGCCGAGGGCGATGAACAGCTCCAGCCGGGCATTGGCCAGGTCGGCCAGCGGGTCGCCGACGGCCGCGTCTTCCCAGTCGACCACCGCCTGCAACCGCCCGCCATACCACAGCAGGTTGCCGGGCCAGATATCGCCGTGCAGCAGAGTGGGCGGGTTGCGGCGGGGCGGGGGCCAGGCGGCGGCCAGGGCGGCGCGCAGGCGGGATTCCGCCATGGTCTCGTCCGGCTCGGGCCGATGTTCCGCGATCGGCGCTGCCGCGAGGTCTTGCTGCCGAGGCAGGAACGATACCTCCGCCGCCCGCACGCGGTGGATCGCGGCCAGGGCTTCGGCGAGCTGGCGCATGTGGTCGTCGAGGTCGGCCGGGACATCCGCCGTGTCGCCCCCGACGAAGCCCTGCAGCAGGAAGGGCGTGGGCAGGATCGTGCCGCTCGCGTCCAGGTGCAGCGGCGCCGGGGCGGGCACGCCGGCCGCCTGCAGCAGCTGCAGCAGCCGGAACTCGTGCGCCGCCACCTTCGGGTCCCGCGCCAGATCCGCGGCGCCGTGCCGGCGCAGCACCACGGTCTCGGCCCGCCCGTCCGGATGCCCGATCTCCAGCGCCACCACCTGCGCCGAGATGCCGCCGGCCAGGGGCCGGGCGACCCGCAGGCGGGCGCCGGGACGGAAGCGCTGTATGATGCGCGAACAGGTGTCTTGTTCCGGTGGTGACATGGCGCCGTCCAGCCCGAGCCGATCGATATCGAGTCCCCAGGTGGAAAGATGCCAGAACGGATCGCTGTCCTCGCCGATATTCACGGCGTCCTGCCGGCCCTCGAGGCGGTTCTGGACGAGCCCGAGGTGAAGGCCGCCGATCGCATCGTCATCCTCGGCGACGCGGCGGCGGGGCCGCATCCCTGCGAGGTGCTCGACCGGCTGCTCGCCCTCGGCGACCGCGCCGCCTGGATCCGCGGCAACGCCGACCGCGAGCTGGTCGAAGACAGGCGCGGCAAGCCGGCGGCGGACCCCGGATCGATCGACGCCTGGGCCGCCCGGCAGCTGAGCGACCGCCACCTCGACTGGCTGGCGGGGCTGCCGCTCTCGCTCTCCCTGCCGGTCGCCGGCCTCGGCCGCGTGCTCTTCTGCCACGCCACGCCGCGCCGCGACGACGAGATGGTCCTGGTCGAGTCCGGCTTCGCCCGATGGGGCGATGTCTTCGACGGGCTGGACGCCGATGTCGACACGGTGGTGTGCGGCCACACGCATATGCCGTTCCTGCGCTTGGTGAACGGCCGCCTGGTGGTCAACCCCGGAAGCATCGGCATGCCCTATGGCCGGCCGGGCGCGCATTGGGCCCTGCTCGACCGCGGCGTGCATCTCCGGCGCACGGAGCTCGACCTCGATGCGGCCTGCGCCGCGACGGTGGCGCTGTCGGGCTATCCGGACGTCGCCGCCTGGGCCGATTGCTATGTCAGGGCCAGGGTGGGCGATCAGGAGGCGGTGGAGACCTTCCGCCCGCGGACGGGTCCCTCATAGGGCGGCGGCGGTGGGCCGGGCCTAGCGGCCCAGCGCGATGGCGGAGCCGGTGAAGGGCAGCACCAGCGTGAAGCCCTGCGGCGTCGGCTGGACCGGCGCGCCCGCGGCGGTGCCGAACTGGGTAACGCCGCGGCCGAGATGCTCCGCGATGTCGTGGCGGCCGCCAGCGAAGTCGAAGGGCCGGCTCTCGACCAGGCGGGTGGAGAACACGTTGGTGCCGACCAGCGATGCCGACGCCGTGCCGTCGGGGGCGGTGACCGTGGTGCCGACCACCAGGCTGGCGCGGCGGAAGGTGGCGATGCATTCGCCCTCAGCGAAGGAGGCCGGGTCGTCGAAGGTCCCGGCCGGCCGGCGCTGCAGGTACAGCGAGAACTCGCCGACCGGATCGACCCCCAGCTTCAGCGCGCCGTTGTCGACGCCCCGCGCCTGGAACGGCCGGGCGGCGAAGGTGAAATGCGCGGTCGTCTCGCCGCGCTTGCCGTCGAACAGTGGGACATCGAGGAAGGGCAGGTGCAGGAAGTAGCCGTAATCCGCCACCGGGCCGTCCTGCTCGGCCTGGTAGAAGCGACCGGTGACGTACCAGGCGAGCTCGGCGGGGAGGAGAGAGGGCACGGGGCGGTCCTTCGTCAGGGACACGAGTCTCGGAGACTTAGCACGGGCGGAGCGATCGACTACATTCGAGAGTCCGGCCGAGGCAGCCTGGCGGTGCAGCGAAGTCCCAGGCCCGCGCCGTTCCGGCGCGGCGCCATTGTGGGAAAACGACGAACGATACAGGACGACACATTTGCCTTGTTAGTGTGTCTTCATAAATTGTCGTCGGACTCCAGTTGAGCGGGTTTATAAATGAACGGTCTGGCCGACGCATAAGCCTTAAACAAGCTATCTTTGAATCTGTAATGTCTTTCTCTCGTCTTCTCAAACACAGATCCATATTTCTCACTGACGAGTTGGCCAACGTAAACCGATATGGCGCTGACATCCATTGGTCTGGCTGATGATATCTTGGAATAAGCGGCGGTCGTATTTATCTCTTCGTCTTCGAACGAGGCGAATGTTTTTACAATCAGTTCTCTGATATAGGAATGACCAATTGCCTTTTTGTATGTGGTTTCTTGAATTCTAGCAGTTCCCTTGATTGCGATCTCGGTAAGAGCTTGCTGGGCCATTTCAATGCTTACAATTGATGCTTTCTGGGTGACAGCTTTGATTAGGGAATGTTTTCCAAGCAAATGGACATAGTATGGATGGCCTCTGGCAACACCTATTACCCACTCTTGTGCTTCATTAGAGAATTTGATACCGTCCTTTTCCAGGACCCGATGCGCGTTGGCAAATATCTCGAGCAACTCGTCTCTGCTCATGGGTGGCATCTCGACACACCCATCAGATATCTGCCGTACAATGGATTCATGATTCAAAATTAATTCCTGTGGAGTGGACCCAACACCGACTAGGGCAAATTTGACCCGGGTATCTGCTCCACGCGATCGAATAAAAGATGCCAGTTCTGACCGATTCTTGATCCTGTCAACTTCGTCTATAATAAACAATACTCCATTTCGTGCGACCCCGCTATCTATGATATGGGTGACGGCATTCGAAAACGCTGCGAACAAATCAAGCTCTAGCTCATCCCGGGCGAGAGTCGATGTCCCGGAAGCTTTGCTGCCTATATTAAATATCTTTACATTCAAACCTCCTCCCACCTCTCCTGCGATGGACTTCTTCTCCACTCGGAAAAGGAATCCAGGGAGCAAGTGCCGTATCCTCCGTAAGCAATCTTAAAATTAATGCACGAATATCGTTTACAGAATCATCACACTCTAAGCTAATTACTAGATAATCTGGTACTTGGTGGGGTTTCATCGTTAAACGATCGAATACTGACATATCGCCGCGAGCCAAAGCGGCAAGCTGTCGTGCGAGAGAGGACTTGCCAACCCCTCTGTTGCCGTAAATTACAATTTGAGTACCTTCGGATTGAAGTGCCATGCTGACGCCATCTAGTTGTTCCTGGCGTCCAGCAAAACGCGTCGCATCTTCAATCGCAGCTGCCGGTGTGAAGACGTTCTGGATGTCGGCGTGCATAAGAATTCTCTGCTTACCCAAGCGATTTAGAGATATTCAGTTTTTGTCAGTTAGATAAGTCTGCCACTTCCGCGTGCTAATGTATGCATTCGCACGATAGCTCCTATCACACGGACAATGGCGCTCGGTATAATTGTATTCGGCGGGCAACCGCAAGAGTGATTTCTTCGTAATTTCACCATATGAAAACTGTGATTTTGCCATGTCGCTAGGCGCTAGAGCAACTGTCACGGCGTTGAGGGGGCGGAGACACTCCACAGCAAAAATGGTCTTGCCCTGTAGGCGATTATCCTCACGCCCCCGTCTGCGCCGACAACAGCACCATCGCCCGGCCCTGCAGCGCGAACGGTTCCCCCGCCGGCAGATGCCCGCGGGGCTGTGCCTCCGGCTCGGCGGTGTCGACGAGGGCGGTCCAGAAGGCGCCGTCCGGCACCTCCGGCAAGAGGAACGGCACCGGCTCGTGGTGGGCGTTCAATAGCAGCAGCAGCGTCGCGTCGGAGCCGCGGCGGCGGATGCCGGTCGGCTGGGCGCGGCCGTCGATCAGCATGCCGAGGCACCGGTTCTGCGGGTTGGCCCAGTCGCCGTTCTCCATCTCCCGCCCGTCGGGCTTGAGCCAGGCCACGTCCTTGACGTCCAACTCCTCGTTGTAGACGCCGGTCAGGAAGCGGCTGCGGCGCAGCACCGGGTAGCGCTGGCGCAGCGCGATCAGCCGGCGCACGAACTGGGTCAGGCGGCGGCCGTCCTCGCCGATCGCCTCCCAATCCACCCAGCCGATCTCGTTGTCCTGGCAATAGGCGTTGTTGTTGCCCTTCTGGGTGCGGCCGAACTCATCGCCGCCCAGGATCATCGGCGTGCCCTGGGCCAGGAGGAGGGTGGCCATCAGGTTGCGCTTCTGCCGCTCGCGCAGGGCACGGATCGCGGGGTCGTCGGTCGGGCCCTCCACGCCGTGGTTCCAGGACAGGTTGTCGGCGTGGCCGTCGCGGTTGTCCTCGCCATTCGCCCCGTTGTGCCGGTCGTTGTAGGAGACGAGGTCGTGCAGGGTGAAGCCGTCATGGGCGGTCACGAAGTTGACGCTGGCCCAGGGCTTGCGGCCGCGGCGGTTGAACTGGTCGCCGGAGGCGGCGAGGCGCGAGGCGAGGTCGGCGACCCGGCCCTCGTCGCCCTTCCAGAAGCCGCGCACGGTGTTGCGGAAGCGGTCGTTCCACTCCGCCCATCCCGGCGGGAAGCCGCCGACCTGATAGCCGCCGGGGCCGAGGTCCCAGGGCTCGGCGATCAGCTTCACCCCGGCCAGAACCGGGTCCTGGCGGCAGGTGTCGAGGAAGCCGCCGCCCTCGTCGAAGCCGTGCGCCTCGCGGCCGAGAATGGTGGCGAGGTCGAAGCGGAAGCCGTCGACGCCCATCTCGATGACCCAGTAGCGCAGGCTGTCGGTCACCATCTGCAGCACCCGCTGGTGGCTGAGGTTCAGCGTGTTGCCGGTGCCGGTGTCGTTGATGTAGTGGCGGCCGTCCCCCGGCATCAGCCGGTAATAGGAGGCGTTGTCGATGCCCTTGAAGGAGAGGGTGGGGCCGCGCTCATTGCCCTCGGCCGTGTGGTTGTAGACGACGTCGAGCACGACCTCGAGCCCGGCGTCATGCAGCCGCGCCACCATCTCCTTGAACTCCGCGGTTTGGCCGGTGGCGGAGTAGAGCGGGTGCGGCGCGAAGAAGCCGATCGTGTTGTAGCCCCAGAAATTGCTCAGGCCGCGGTCCAGCAGGTGCCGGTCGGGGATGAAGGCGTGCACCGGCATCAGCTCGACCGTGGTGACGCCGAGATTCTTGAGATGGCCGACCACCTCGGGGTGGCCGAGGCCGGCGAAGGTGCCGCGGTGCCGCCGCCGCACCGCCGGGTGGCGCATGGTGTAGCCGCGGACATGCAGCTCGTAGATCACGCTGCGGTCCCAGCCGACCGCCGGCGGGCGCGAGCGGCCCCAGGTGAAGGCGGGGTCGACCACCCGGCATTTCGGCATGAAGGGGGCGCTGTCGCGGGGGTCGAAGGACAGGTCCTCCTCCGGCGCGCCGATGGTGTAGCCGAACAGCGCGTCGTCCCAGGCCAGCTGGCCGACCAGTCGCTTGGCGTAGGGGTCGAGCAGCAGCTTGTTCGGGTTGAAGCGATGGCCCGCGGCGGGGTCGTAAGGCCCGTGCACGCGGTAGCCGTAGATGGTGCCGGGGCGGGCATCGGGCAGGTAGCCGTGCCAGACCTCGTCGGTGTATTCCGGCAGCTCGACCCGAGCGGTCTCGCGCTTGCCCTCCTCGTCGAACAGGCACAGCTCGACCTTGGTCGCATTGGCCGAGAACAGGGCGAAGTTCGCGCCCAGCCCATCCCAGGTGGCGCCGAGCGGGAAGGGCTGCCCTTCCAGCACCCGCACCGCGGGCTGCGCCCGTCTGACCATCCGCTTCCCCTCTGGCCCCGGTCCGCCCGCGGGGGCCCCGACCGTTCTCATATCTCTGCGCCCTTGCTTCTACCCCGTCATCCCGGGCGCCTTGCTGCGCTCCGTGGTGCGCCGCAGACCGGGATCGCCTCGATGCCGACACCGAGATCCCGTGTCTGCGCCGCGGTACTCCGCACCGCAGCGCGCACGGGATGGCGATGAATTTTCATGGCCTTCCCGGTATCAAAGCGCGTCCCGCCAGCGTGCCCGCCACAGCCGGTAGTCCGCCCCGTATTCGCTCGCCGGGCTGGTCTCGTTGCCGAAGCGGTCGCGGAACGGGTTCAGCACCCTATGGCCGCGCCATTCGAACACGTCGGTGGCCGCCGACGGTCCCAACGCTTCGGCCAGCGCATCGTTCCGCAGGCCGCGCAACAGGGCGAAGGCGTCGATGCTGCGCAGGCCGAGCCATTCGTCGACATCGGTCGGGCACAGGCACAGGCGCCGCCGCTTGCGCCAATGGCCCAGCACGTCCCAGACCACCGGGGCCGGCTCCTCCTCATCCCCGGGCGGGCGGGCGACGGCGCGGATGTCGACCCGCTCGGCGAAGCAGCCGGTCAGCTCGACCCGGTCGGCACCGGTCGCGGAGACCGACAAGCCCAGCCTCTCGAAATCCTCCCGCTGCGGCTCGTCGGGGCCCGGGGTGCGAGACAGGGGCAGGCCGGGCCCGCGACGCGCGGCGCTGGGGTTCGAGATCAGGCGCAGGACTCTATTGACCATCGCGACCTCCAACACGTTGCAGCAAGACCGGCAGCCGGCCGAAGACGGGGCCGAGATCGACCCGGCTGCCCACACCCCTCCGCTCTTCACCCCCACCATCCGTTCCGTCCGGCAGCTCCAGCACCGTGCCGTCGAAGCCTGCCAGGCCCAGCGCCCCGTTCAGCCGGCCGGCGACCAGCCGCGGCACGGCGACGACCAGGTGCCGCCTGTCCAGCGACCGGCGCCAGGCCACGACATGCGCCGCCGCCGGGCCCGATGCCTCGACCGGGGCATAGTCGCCGCGGGCGAACAGGGCCGGGTCCTCGCGCCGCAGGCGCAGCAGCCGCGCCGTCAGCCAATGCTTGATCCGCCCGTCCGGCCAGGCGGCGGCGAGCTCTTCCGGATCGGCCCCGGCCACACGGTCGAGCTGCTCCGCCAGCTGGGCCCAGTCGACGGGGCGGCGGTTGTCCGGGTCGACCAGCGACAGGTCCCATCCCTCGGTGCCCTGATACAGGTCGGGCACGCCGGGCAGGGTCATCTGCATCGCCAGCTGGGTCAGGCCGTTGACCGCGCCGATGCGGGCAACGCGCCCGGCGAAGGGCGTGACCGCGGCCGTGAAGGGATTGCCGGGGGCCAGCGCCGCGCGGACGAAACGCTCCAGCCCGGCCTCATAGGCCTGGTTCGGATCGATCCAGCTGGTCTCGTCCTTGCCCTCGCGCGCCGCCTTCCGCATGTAGGCCGCGATCCGGTCGGCATAGCCGGCATGCGGGCCGCCGGCCGGCCAGGTGCCGATCACGGTCTGGTAGAACAGGTACTCGTGCCGGCGGCTCGGCACCGGCCGGTCGTCGCTGCCGCCGCGATGCGGCGCCAGCAGGGCGGACCAGGCGGCGAGGCATGCCTGCCAGTCCGCCGGCAGCTCGCTCAGCGCCGCGAGGCGGGCGCGGACATCGGCGCCGCGCTTGTGGTCGTGGGTCGACAGCGCCGACAGGGCATCCGGCCAGTCGCGCCGGCGGCGGGCGAAGATCGCGTGGAACTCCGCCGGTTCGATCCCGAAGCGCTCCGGCCGGCCGCCGACCTCGTTGAGGGAGACGAGCGGGACGTGGCGGTAGAAGGCGGTGTCCTCCACCGCCTTGGCCGCGACCGCGCCGGTCAGCTGCTGGAATCGGCAGAGGATCCCGGCGGCCTCCTCGCCCGGGACGCGGCCGGTCATGAGCTCGGCCACCAGAGTCAGCGCCGTCCCGCACGTCGCCGGCAGGGCGGCGCGGGCGGCGCCGATCGCGGCGTCGAGGCCGAAGGCCGTGCCGTCGCCACTGCAGCCGACATAGCCGCGATAGGCGGGAAGGCGCTCGATCACCGCGGCCAGCGCCTCGCGGATCGCGGCTGGGGTCAGGCGGATCGCGGTGCGGGCCTGGCTCCCGTCGACCCAGCCGGAGCGGGCCAGCCGGTCGACAGCATCGACCAGCGCCGCGAAGGGGGCGGCCAAGCTGCCCTCGATCACCGCGCGGCGGCAGTGCCGGACGGTGTCGGCCATGGTGCCGCGGTCGCCGGTGAAGCCGGCATAGGCGGCGCGGATCGGCTCGGCGGCGGCGGGGTCGAGCTGCAGCGCATGGACGATGTTGGCGATCTCGTAGCCGGTGGTGCCGTCGACCGGCCAGCCGGCCGGCAGCTCCTCGCCTTCGGCCAGGATCTTCTCGACCACGATATAAAACGGGGTGCCGGCGGGGCGGACGGTGTCGACTGCCCGGCGCAGCCGGGCCAGGTAGCCGGCCGGGTCGGCCAGCCCGTCGACATGGTCGATCCGCAGGCCCCGGACCTGGCCAGCGGCGACGGCGCCGAGGATGCGGCCGTGGGTGGCGTCGAACACCGCCGGGTCCTCGACCCGCAACGCCACCAGATCGTCGATATCGAAGAAGCGGCGATAGTTGATCTCGGCCGCCGCCACGCGCCAATGGGCCAGGCGGTAATGCTGCTGCTCCAGCATATTGTGCATCTCTTCCGGCACGCTGTGCTCGATCGCGGCGCCGATCGCCACGGTGCCGGGGGCCATGGGCAGGGTGTGCCCGGGCACCACCACGAAGAAACGGCCGGTCTCCTCGTCGAAACGCAGGCCGATGTCGCCGGCGTACAGCGCCTCGCGATAGGGGCGCCCGAGGATCGGCAGCAGCACCCGGCCGGGATGGGCCGGCGCGTCCCAGTCGATGTCGAAGGCGACGGCGTGCGGGCTGGCCCGGCCGTGCTCCAGCACGTCGCGCCACCAGGGATTGTCCGGGGTGGCCGCCATGTGGTTCGGGACGATGTCGAGGATCAGCCCCAGGCCGTGCGCCCGCAGCGCTTCGGTGAAGCGCTCGAAGCCGGCCTCGCCGCCGCGCTCCGGGTCGATCCGGGTCGGGTCGATCACGTCGTAGCCATGCGGCGAGCCGGGGCGGGCGGCCAGCAGCGGCGAGGCGTAGACATGGCTGATGCCGAGCCGGGCGAGATAGGGCAGGGCGGCACGGGCGTCGTCCAGCGTGAAGCCGGAATGGATCTGCAGTCGCGCGGTGGCGCGTGGTGGGTCGGCCACCGCCGTCATGCCGCCGGCTCCAGCGCCACGACCACGCCCCAGCCCTCGGCCCCTCGGGCCAGGGCGGCGGCAAGGCCGGGCGCGCTCTCGAACAGGATCTCGCCGGACGGCGCCTCCCAGGCTGGCGCCTTGCCAGGAGCGAGATGGGCGATGATGCGCAGCCAGCCGCCGCTGTTCAGCATCCAGGCGACATCCAGCATCCGGTCGCGGCTGCGATCGATGCCCGGGCCGATCCCGCGCGCCGCCAGCAGCGGCATCACCGACCGCTGCCGGATATCGAGCAGCCGGCGCACCAGATCGAGCCGGCGCGCCGCCAGCGGATCGCTCTCCTCCGGCTGCAGCACCGCGGCCTCGAAGGTGGCGGGGTCGAGCGCGTCGGGCAGGGTCTCGGCCGCGTCGGCGAAGCCGGCGAACTGCTCGAACTCCTCGCGCCGGCCGTGGCGCACCGCATCCGCCAGCTCACCCTCGAAGTCGCAGAAGAAGGGAAAGGGCTGATGGCTGCCCCATTCCTCTCCCATGAACAGCAGCGGGATCTGCGGCGCCAGCAGCAGCACCGCGGTCATCGCCTCGATTGCCGCCGGCTCGGCCAGGGTGGTCAGCCGGTCGCCGAGGGGGCGGTTGCCGATCTGGTCGTGGTTCTGCAGGAAGGCGACGAAGGCAGTGGGCGGCAGATGCGCGCTCGGCTCGCCACGCGGCGCCCGGCGCCGTCCCGACCAGTCGCCCTGATAGGCGAAGCCCTCGGCCAGCGCCCGGCCCAGCCGCGCCACCGGGGCATCGGCATAGTCGGCGTAGTAGCCGTCGGCCTCGCCGGTCAGCGCGGCATGGGCGGCGTGGTGGAGGTCGTCGTTCCACTGCGCGTCGTAGCAGGCCGAGGCGCAGGGCGTGCCGGCCAGCCGTCGCGCCTCGTTACGGTCGTTCTCCAGCACCAGATGGATGTGCCGGTCGGGGAAGGCGGCGTGCACCGCCCCGGCGATCTCGGTCAGGATGTCGGGGCGGCTGCCGTCGGCGATGGCATGCACGGCATCGAGGCGCAGCCCATCGAAGCGGAACTCCTCGAGCCAGTAGAGGGCGTTGTGGCGGAAGAAGGCGCGCACCTCCGGCCGGCGGAAATCGATCGCCGGGCCCCAGGGCGTGGGCCGCGCCGGGTCGAAGAAGGATCTGGCGTAGAGCGGCAGGAAGTTCCCGGCCGGCCCGAAATGGTTGTAGACGACGTCAAGGAACACCATCAGCCCACGCCGATGCGCCGCGTCGACCAGGCGCTTCAGCTCGTCCGGTGTGCCGTAGATCGAGGCCGGGGCGAAGGGCAGCACACCGTCATAGCCCCAGCCGCGCGACCCGGCGAAATCGGCGACCGGCATCAGCTCGACCGCGGTGACGCCGAGGCCGGCGAGATGGTCGAGCCGCTGCTCCACCGCCGCGAAGCCGCCGGGCCGGCCGATCGCGCCGCAATGCAGCTCATAGATCACCGCCTCGTGCCAGGGCCTTCCGCGCCAGCCCTGCGCCTGCCAGTCATAGGCGTGCGGATCGCAGACCAGGGACGGGCCGAAGGGGCCGCCCTGCTGGGCGCGCGAGGCCGGGTCCGGCACCTCGGCGCCGTCGGGCAGCCGGTAGCGGTAGGGCGTGCCCGCCGGCACCCCCGCCACCGTGCGGCCGAACCAGCCGTCATCCAGGCGTTCCAAGGGCAAGGGAGCCAGCGGCACGGGGGCGCCGTGCTGCCCGAGCAGCAGGGTCACGGCCTCGACGTCGGGGGCCCACAGGCGGAACCGCGTGCTGCCATCCGGGCGCAGCTCGGCGCCGAACGGCATGGCATGCCGTGCCCGGGCGGACTCCGCCATGGCCCAGCGGCGCGGGCCGGCCGGCGGGGGCCTGTATCCGGCCGGAGCCGGCGGCTGCCGCCGGGGCTTAGCGGCGCTTCGGTGCTGCGACATCTGGGTTCAGCTCCTCGGCGCCTTCCGGCACGCTGTCGGTGCCCTCGCTTTCGTCGGCGAGGATCTCCGCCTCGGCCTGAGCCCAATGCTCCTGCTGCCCGCCCTCGGGCCGGCCCAGCGCCTCCCAGATCTCATGGGCGCGCCGCCGAATCCGTTCCTCTCGGTCGTCGCTCATCCTCCACCTCATTCTTTAGTATTAGGGGCCATTATGCCGCTTTCGTTCGCCCTTGCATCGTGATTCGCGCCAACAAATGTCAATGTCTTGTAAATTGAAATGATCTTTCCTTCGGCGCGGATCCTGGAATTGGTCTGGACCACCCGGCGGGAATATTGTCTGGCAAAAGAAATCGCTTTGCCTCGGATCAAAGGATTTCTTCCTGTTTTCGGCGGAGCGGGCCGAGGCGGCTGCGCCCGCCGAGGTTCGGAATCTCGTTAAGGCTGCCGCGGCGGGAACCCGCCGCGTCGCGGCCTCGCCTGCATCAATAGGGGGCGCCCGGTTCGGTTCCGTCCCGTCGGCTGACTCCTTTCGAGAGGTGGAGAGGGTGGGAAAAGAGTCTTTCCAGGACCGGAACGACCACGCATAATCGTCGCCAGAGATGCTTGCTTGACGGGCGGAGGGGGGAATTGGTAACGTTCCCACAATCTGTCCGAGAGAGGGCAGCGGCTGCACTGGGGGAGATGCCTTTGAACGGCAAGCGCCAGCCCACGATCATCGACGTCGCCCGCCTGTCCGGCGTGTCGAAGACGACCGTGGCGCGCGTCCTGTCCGGCGTCGGCGCGGTGCATGCCGAAACCCGCAAGCGGGTGGAGGAGGCGGTCCGCCAGTCGGGCTATGAGCGCAACCACCTGGCCTTCGGCCTGCGCACCGGCCGCAGCCGCATGCTGGGCCTCGTCATCCCCGACATCTCCAACCCGTTCTGGGCCGACCTCGCCCGCGGCGCCCAGGACCAGGCGGAGGCTTCGAGGCGGTCGGTGCTGATCTTCAGCTCCGACTGGGACGCGGAGCGGGAGCGCCGGCATCTCCAGGCGCTGCGCCAGGCCCGGGTCGACGGCCTCATTCTCAACCCGGCGACCGACGACCGCGGCCTCTTGCGCCAGACCGAGGCGCCGGTGGTGGTGATCGGCTCCTCCGGCGAGCGCTTCCCCGAATTCTCCAGCGTGCGCAGCGACGTGGCCCAGGGCGTGCGCCTGGCGCTCGACTATCTGATCGCCGCCGGGCATCGCCATATCGGCCTGATCAACGGCCGCGACCGCCGCGTCGCCCGCACCCGCTTCGTCACCGAGGCGCAGGCGCACTGGCAGCGCCACGGCTTCGATCTCGCCTCCCTGCCGATGGACGAGGGCGACTACACCGCGGACTCCGGCCAGGCGGCGATGCGCCGGCTGATCGAACGGGAGGGCCGGCGGATGACCGCGGTCTTCGCCGCCAACGACCTGATGGCGGTCGGCGCCATCCTGGCGGCCCGCGCCGCCGGCCTGTCATGCCCGCGCGACGTCTCGATCATCGGCATGGACGGGGTCGAGGCCGGCGGCTTCACCGACCCCGGCCTGACCACGGTCGACAAGCCGCGCTACGACATGGGCGTGGAGGCGATGCGGCTGCTGCAGGCCGAGATCGAGGGCGCCGGCGACATCATCCACACCGTGCTGCCGTGCCGGATCGTCGAGCGCGCCTCGGTCGCCGCCCCGCCGCGGACCTTGCGCAGCGTCCGGAAGAAGAGCGCCTGACATGACCGGCCTCGATCAGAGCTCTCCGGCCCTCACGCCGGCCATTTCTGGGAACGTTCCCAAGGCCGCCCGCGAGTCCAGTCTGCGGCGCGTCTGGCGCTGGCGCGGCTATTATCTGATGCTGCTGCCGGGCCTGCTGTACTTCGTGGTGTTCCACTACCTGCCGATCTGGCAGGCCAAGCTGGCGTTCCAGGACTACCGCATCATCGGCCCCAGCGTCTGGGTCGGGCTGAAGCATTTCCGGGCGCTGTTCGACAGCCCGGTGTTCTACCAGGTGCTGTGGAACACGGTGCTGATCAGCGCCATGAAGCTGGTGTTCCTGTTCCCGGTGCCGGTGATCGTGGCGCTCCTGGTCAACGAGGTGCGGGGCCGGCGCTACCGCCGCTTCGTGCAGTCGGTGATCTACCTGCCGCACTTCCTGTCCTGGATCGTCATCGCCGGCGTGTTCATCGCCGTGCTGTCGCCGACCGACGGCACGGTCAACGACGTCCTCGGCCTGTTCGGCTTCGCGCCGGTGCCGTTCATGACCTCGGAGGGTTCGATCCTCTGGGTCCTGGTCTTCTCCGAGATGTGGCGCAGCGCCGGTTGGGATTCACTGCTGTTCCTCGCCGCGGTGATGGCGATCGACCCGCAGCTCTACGACGCCGCGACGATCGACGGCGCCGGCCGCTGGCGCAAGATCTGGCACGTCACCCTGCCGGCCTTAGTGCCGACCATGGCGACGGTGTTCATCCTCAATCTCGGCGCCTTCATGAGCGCCGGCTTCGACCAGGTGTTCAACTTCTCCAACGATGCGATCCGCGATCGGATCGATATCCTCGACACCTATGTCTACCGCATGGGCCTGGTCGGCGGCGAATACGCCTATGCCACCGCCGCCGGCGTGTTCAAGGCGGTGATCGGCATGGGCATGATCCTGGCCGCCCACTTCGTCTCCAAGCGCCTGACCGGCAAGGGGGTGTGGTGATGGCCGCGTCCCGCATTCGCCGCACGCCGTTCGAGCGCATCGAATACGCCATCATCTGCTCGGCCCTGCTGCTGATGGTGGTGGTCACGGTCCAGCCGATCCTGAACCTCTTGGCCGTGTCGCTGTCCGACAGCGCCGAGGTGCCGGGGATGAGCGGCCTGGCCGTGCTGCCGCACGGCTTCTCGCTCGACGTCTGGCAGGTGCTGCTGACCCATCCGCAGGTGCTGAAGGGGCTGGGCAACAGCCTGCTGATCACCGTCGCCGGCACGGTCATCAACGTCGTCGCCACCACGCTGATGGCCTGGGCCCTGTCGCGCGAAGGCCTGCCCGGGCGCCGGGCGATCCTGGTGTTCATCCTGGTCACCGTGGTGTTCGAGCCCGGTGTGGTGCCGGACTATCTAGTGATGAAGCAGCTCGGCCTGCTCAACTCCTACTGGTCGGTGATCCTCTACCGCGGCGTCTTCGCCTGGTACCTGATCGTGCTGATCCGCTTCTTCGAGGAGATCCCGAAGGAGCTGCTGGAAGCGGCCGAGATGGAAGGCGCCTCGCCGCTGCAGACCCTCTGGTACGTGGTGGCGCCGCTGGCGCTGCCGGCGATCGCCACCATCACCCTGTTCTACACGGTGCTGCACTGGAACGAATACTTCCGGGCGATGATCTACCTGAACGACCCGGCGATGTGGCCGCTGCAGGTGGTGCTGCGCCAGTTCGTGGTCGAAGGCGACAAGTCGCTGATGGTCGGGCTCGACGCCATGAACCAGTACACCGGCGGCAGCCAGATCGACCTGCGCGCGCTGAAGGCCGGGATGATCATCCTGACCCTGATCCCGGTGCTGGCGATCTATCCGCTGATCCTGAAGTTCTTCACCAAGGGGACCATGAGCGGAGCCGTGAAAGGATGAGCCGCCGCCGTGACCCCCAACCAGAAAGTCGAGGAGGAGACGCAATGGGCAAGATGCTTCTGGGACCCGCGCTGGCCCTGGTGTTCGCGGCGGCGCTGACCGCCGGGCCTTCGGCGCAGGCCGCCGACCCGGTGACGATCCGCATCGTCAGCAAGGACTTCACCAAGTCGAACCCGGACGACGTCAAGCTGGTGGCGGCGATCGAGGCCGGCATGGCCGCCAAGGGCCATCCGGTGAAGATCGACCTGGTCGACGTGCCGCCCGGCGGCTATGCCGACAAGCTGTCGCTGATGCTGCTGTCGGGCGACATCCCCGACCTGATCTATTTCCAAGGCGGCGACCAGAAGATCGTCGAGCAGGGCCTCTTGGAGGACTGGCGGCCCTGGCTGGACAAGGCGCCGCATCTGAAGCAGGCGCTGTGGGCGCACAACAAGCCGCGGCTCGAGAACTATCCCTATCTGATCTACCCGTTCCCGGTGCGCGCCAAGACCGGCGTGATGCGCCAGGACTGGCTGGAGAAGACCGGCCTGCCGGCGCCGCAGACGCTGGAGGACTGGGAGACCCTGTTCCGCAAGATCAAGGACTCCGATCTCGACGGCAACGGCAAGAAGGACAGCTGGGGCATCACGGTGGCCACCATCCCGCCGGCCGGCGCCACCGACGAGCTCGACGAGATCTTCAACCAGGCCTTCGGCGTCAGCGCCACATGGCTGAAGGATGCCTCCGGGCAGTGGATCCACTCCCGCGTCTCGCCGCAGGAGCGCGACAAGGTCGCCTTCTACCGCAAGCTGTTCGCGGAGGGGCTGCTGGACCCCGACTTCATCACCACCAAATGGGACACGCGTGAGGACAAGTTCTACTCCGGCCGTGTCGGGGTGATCCTCGGCGTGGTCGGCGTCAACATGGACATCTACCAGGGCAAGATGCGCCAGGTGCATCCGGGCGCGACCCTGGTGCCGCTGGAGCCGCCGAAGGGCCCGGGCGGGCAGGGGCTGCGCGCCGTCGACGTCAGCCGCGAGAGCCGCGGCTTCGCCATGTCCACCCTGTCCGAGCACAAGGAGGACGTGGTCGCCCTGATGGACTTCATGGCCAGCCCCGAGGGCCAGAGCATCGACCGCATGGGCTTCGAGGGCGAGCAATGGGTCAAGGACGGCGGCACCATCAAGATCACCGAGAAGATGGCGACCTGGTATCCGCGCTTCATCATCGCCAATCCCGAGGCGTGGAAGCCGCCGGTGCCGCTGCTGTCGGAGCAGGCCGAGAAGTCGATCGCGATCGCGCAGAAATACTATTCGCCGGACGACGCCTTCGTTTTCCCCAGCGAATACACGGCCCGGCTGGACGCGGCGGAAAACGTGTACCGCAGCTATGTCTGGAAGTTCATCTCCGGCGAGCTGCCGATCGACAAATGGGACGACTACGTCGCCGAGTGGAACGCCAAGGGCGGCGCCGAGATCACCGAATATGCGAGGACCAAGCTGAATGGAACCAACTGACGCGGGTCTCTCGCTCAGGGGCCGGATCCGGGGAATGCTGCATGGCGTCGCGTTCGGCGACGCCATCGGCGCCACGATCGAGAAGCTGTCCGCCGCCGAGATCCGGCAGCGCTACGGCCGGGTCACCTCGCTGGACGTCGACTGGCACCGCATGGCGGGGCCGGAGGAGGCGCGCGGCGGCCGGATCCGCGGCCACGGCATCGTCACCGACGACACGCTGATGACGCTGTGCCTGATGGCGGTCTACCGCGAATCCGGCCGCCATCTCGACGCCTGGGACATGGCCGGCGCCATGGTCCGCCAGATCGCCTGGACGCCGCGCTGGATCCCGGAGATGCAGCGCGAGACCATGCTGATCGAGCGGCTGTTCTACCCGGAGAAGTGGATCTTCCAGCGCCATCAGCTGACCAGCTGCGATCCGCGCGAGGGTGGCATCGGCAACATGGTCAATTGCGGCGCCGCCATGTACATCGCCCCGGTCGGGGCGGTGAACGCCTGCGACCCCAAGGCGGCCTATGACGAGGCGATCGATTTCGCCGCCGGGCACCAGCACAGCTACGGGCTGGAGGCGGCCGGGGTGATGGCCGCCTGCGTCGCCGCCGCCATGGTGCCCGGCACCACGATCGAGGCGGTGGTCGACACCGCCGTATCGCTCGCCAAGGACGGCACCCGCGCGGCGATCGCCGACATCGCCGAGGCGGCGCGGCGCCTGAGGCCCCACCGCGCCGACCACGCCCGGGTGACGGCGGAGTTCCAGGAGATCATCGGCCGCTACTCCAGCATGGGCGACGACGTGCACCGCCATCCCGAGAGGTCCGGGCTGCCAACGCACGACTACACCCCGTCGCGGCTGCGATCGATCGAAGAACTGCCGCTGGCGCTGGGCTTCTGCCTGATCAACGACGGCGATTTCCGGGCCTCGGTGCTGGACGGCATCAATTCCGGCCGCGACACCGACTCCATCGGCTGCATGGCCGGCGCCATCCTGGGTGCGATGCACGGCGAGGCCGTGATCGACCCGGCCGAGCGCGACCTGCTGGACCGTGCCAACCGCTTCGACCTGACGGCCGAGGCCGACCGTTTCCACGAGGCCGTGGCCGGCATCCTGGCCGGGGATCTCGGCCTCGCCCGCCTCCGCGACGCCCGGCGCCGGGCGCTGATTTCCGATTCCGCCGAACCGGCCCGTGCCGCGGCCGTCCACTGACCCGCCCGAAGACCAAGGCCCCGGAATGCCCCTGCCCACCGACACCCTCGACCGCATCTATGCCGGCTTCCTCGGCAAGGCCATTGGCGTGCGCCTCGGCGCCCCGGTCGAGCCGACGATCTGGACCTGGGACCGGATCGAGAAGACCTATGGCGAGATCACCGGCTATCTGCGCGACTTCAAGAACTTCGCCGCCGACGACGACACCAACGGGCCGGTCTACTTCATCCGGGCGCTGCGTGATTTCGGGCTGGACCCGTCGCCCCAGGATGTCGGCCGCACCTGGCTGAACTATGCGGCGGAGCAGCATGGCATGTTCTGGTGGGGCGGCTACGGCATCTCGACCGAGCACACCGCCTTCGCCAATCTCCAGTCCGGCATCCCGGCGCCGGAGTCCGGCTCGATCGCCCGCAACGGCGCGGTGATCGCGGAGCAGATCGGCGGCCAGATCTTCGTCGATTCCTGGGGCTGGGTGTGCCCGGGCGACCCGGCCCGCGCCGCTGACCTGGCCGCCCGCGCCGCCAGCGTCTCGCATGACGGCAACGGCCTCTACGGCGCCCGCTTCGTCGCCGCCTGCATCGCCAAGGCCTTCGTGGCGGAGACGATCGAGGAGGTGGTGGAGGCGGGCCTCGCCACCATCCCGGCCGGCAGCGAATACGCCCGCATCGCCCATGCGGTGCAGGCTATGCACCGGGTGAAGCCGAAGGACTGGCGCGCCTGCCGGAAAATGCTGGAGAGCGAGTTCGGCTATGACCGCTATCCCGGCGTCTGCCACATCATCCCGAATGCCGGCCTCTTGATCCTGGCGCTGCTGTACGGCCAGGGCGACCTGTCGCGCACGGTCGAGATCGCGACCATGGGCGGCTGGGACACCGACTGCAACGCCGGCAATGCCGGGGCGATCGTCGGCACGCTGGCCGGCATCGCCGGGGTCGCCGCGCATTACCGCACACCGATCAACGACAACATCGTCGCCTCCGGCATCGTCGGGTCGCTCAACATCGTCGACATCCCCAGCTTCTGCCGCGAGCTGGCGGTGCTGGCCCACCGCCTGGCGGGCGAGAAGCCGCCGGCGGAGTGGATCGCGGACATGGAGCGGCGTGGCCTGCGCTTCGACTTCGACCTGCCGGGATCGACCCACGGCTTCCGCACCGAGGGCGACAACCGCATCGCCCTGTCCTGGTCGGACGAGCGGAAGGCCACGGGCCGCGGCGCGCTCTGCGCCCTGCTCGACCGGCTGGAGCGGGGCGACGGCGGCCGGATCTTCTGGAAGCCCTTCTACCGCCGGAGCGATTTCGACGACGAGCGCTACCGGCCGATGTTCTCGCCCCTGGTGGCGACCGGGCAGGAGGCGTCGCTGCGCCTCTGGCTTGACCCCTGGGACGGTGACGGCCATCTCCGCCTCGTGCCCTATGTCCGCCGGGCGATGAGCGGCACGATCGACGAGGTCGGCGCCTGGACGCAGCCGCCGGCCGGCGAATGGCGGGATCTGCGCTTCACCGTGCCGGAGACGGGCGGCGAGGCGATCGACGAGATCGGCATCAAGGTCGAGTATTTCGGCCGGCTGAAGTTCCTCGGCCGGATCTTCATCGACGAGTTCACGGTCTCCGGCCCCGGCACCGCCCGGCTGGATCCGCGGATCGAGGCCAATGAGTGGGGCGGCATCACCCGCTGCACCTGGAACCGCGGCGTCTGGCGGGTCGAGGATGGCCGCATCCACGCCCTGACTGCGACCGACGCTGACCTGTGGACCGGGCATCTCTACGCCCGCGACCTGACCGTGACGGCGGAGGTGACGCCGTTGGCCGGCGACGGGCATCTGGTCTGCGCCCGCGGTCAGGGCAATGAGCGCTGCTACGGCGGGGGATTCATCTCGGCTGAGGAGGTGGCGATCATCCGTCGCGACTTCGGCGAGACCGTGCTGGCCCGCGCCCCGTTCAAGCGTGAGCTCGGCCGGACCTACAGCCTGGCGCTGGAAGCCGTGGGCGACCGCCTGACCCTGTCGGTCGACGGCCAGGTGCTGCTCGAGGCCCGCGACCATACGTTCCGGTATGGGATGGTCGGGCTGCGCATGCCCTCGGCCGGGCGCATGCAGGCCGGCGTGATCGAGATCCGCGAGGTGGAGAATGGCTGAGGCGCGTCCGGCCAAGATCGAGCCGGAGCGCGAAGGCCCGCTCTCCGGCATCCGCGTGCTCGACCTGTCGCGCGTCGTCGCCGGCAACGCGCTGGGGCTGGAGCTGGCGGATTTCGGCGCCGAGGTGATCAAGGTCGAGCCGCCGGGCGGCGACCCGCTGCGCGACTGGCAGGTGAAGGGCCACAGCCTCTACTGGAAGGAGCTGTCGCGCAACAAGCTGTCGGTCGTGCTCGACCTGCGCAAGCCGGAGGGCATGGCGGCGCTGCAGCGGCTGATCCCAACTGCCGATGTGATGATCGAGAACTTCCGGCCGGGGGTGCTGGAGGAGATGGGGCTGGCGCCCGACCGCCTCCTGGCCATGGCGCCGGACCTGATCCTGGTGCGCATCTCCGGCTTTGGCCAGACCGGGCCGGCCAGCCGGCTGCCCGGCTTCGGCACGCTGGTCGAGGCGATGTCGGGCTTCGCCTCGCGCAACGGCTTCGCCGACCGCGAGCCGGTGCTGCCGCCGCTGGCGCTGGCCGATATGATCGCCGGGCTGCACGGCGCCAAGGCGGTGCTGGCGGCCCTCAGGGCGCGCGACCGCGGCATGGCCCGCGGCCAGGTGATCGACCTGTCGCTGCTGGAGGCGATGTATTCTGTGCTGGGGCCGGAGGCCGGCAGCTACGCCGTCACCGGCCAGGTCAAGGAGCGGACCGGCAGCGCCTCGGGCAACAGCGCGCCGCGCAACGTCTACAAGACCCGCGACGGCCGCTGGATCGCGATGTCCGGCTCCACCGACCGCATGGCGAAGCGCATCCTGCAACTGGTCGGCGGCGACGCCCTGGCGCAGGACCCGCGCTTCGCCACCAATGCCGACCGGGTGCGCAACCGGGCGGTGCTGGACGCCATCATCGGCGAATGGATCGGCGCCCGCGACCGCGATACGGCGCTGTCGATCTTCCGGGCCGAGGGCATCACCGTCGGCCCGGTGCACGACATCGCCGATTTCATGGCGGACGAGCACGTGATCGAGCGCGAGGTCGTGGTGTCGGTCCCCGACCCGGATCTCGGCAGCCTGCCGGTGCACAATGTGCTGCCGCGCCTCTCGGCCACGCCGGGCGCGATCCGCCGCCTGGCGCCGGAGCCGGGCGCGGATGGCGAGGACGTGCTGCGCCGCGCCGGCTTCTCGGCCGAGGAGATCGAAAGCCTGCGCGCCGCGGGGGCACTGGTATGATGGACGACCGCTTCCGCCGTCTGCACTCGCTGCTCTACGTCCCGGCCGATCGCGAGCGCTTCGTCGCCGGCGCGGCCGGGCGCGGCGCCGATGCCGTGATCCTCGACCTCGAGGACGGCGTCGCCGAATCCGCCAAGTTCGCCGCCCGCGCGGCCCTGGCCGCTGCCGTGCCGCAGGTCGGCGCCGCCGGGGCGCGCGTCTTCGTCCGCATCAACAGCCGTCTGGCCCACGCCGCCGCCGATGTCGAGGCCGCGGTGTGGGCGGGGGCCGACGCCCTGTTCGTGCCGAAGACCGAGGACCCGCAATGGCCGCGGCTGATCGCCGAGCGGGCCGGGGAGGTCGAGCGGGAAGCCGGGCGGCCGGAAGGCTGGACCCGGCTGGTGCCGATGATCGAGAGCCTGCGCGGTCTCGACCGCCGCGCCGAGATCGCCGCTGCCACGCCGCGCAACTTGGCGCTGGTCTGCGGCGGCGAGGACCTGTCGGCCGAGATCGGGGCAGATCCTGCCTCCGAGGTGATGCGCCTGGCCAAGCTGCAGATCCTGATGGCCGCGCGGGCCGCCGGGCTTGCGGCCTTCGGCCTGATGGGCTCGCTCGCCGGGATCGACGACCTAGACGCCCTGCGCCGCGCGGCGGAGGAGGCAGCGCACCAGGGCTTCGAGGGCGCCAGCTGCATCCATCCGGCCCAGGTACCGGTGCTGAACCAGGCCTTCACCCCGGACGCCGCGGCGGTCGAGCACGCCCGCCGCGTGGTCGCCGCGCTGCAGCCGGGGCAGGGGACGGCCAAGGTCGACGGCCGCATGATCGACGCCCCGGTCGTGGCCCGCGCCCGCCGGGTGCTGGCGCGGGCCGGGGTGACGGACTAGGCCGGCTGCAGCTGCGGGCGCCGCGACGGCAGGGGCGGGAAGGCGAGGGCGATGGCGACCGCCGCCAGTCCGATGCCGAACGATCCGATGAACATCCAGTTGTAGACGCTGAAGGTGTCGAACACCCAGCCGCCGGCCCATGGGCCCAGTGCCATGCCGATGCTGGAGGCCATGGTCGCAGCGCCGAACACCGCGCCCATCGCGGCCTGGCCGAAATACTCGCGCGCCAGCACGGCGTAGAGCGGCATCACCCCGCCATAGGCGGTGCCGAAGATCACGGCCAGCAGGTAGAACTCGCCGAGATTGGCGACGAAGAGATAGGCACCGATGACGACCGCCTGGACCAGCAGCCCCGCCACCAGCACGCGCTTGACGCCGAGGCGGTCGGCGAGCACGCCCAGCAGCAGGCGCCCGCCCAGCCCGGCCAGCCCTTCGACGCTGTAGATGGTGACGGCAGCCAGCGGGGCGATGCCGCAGGTGATGGCATAGCTGACCATGTGGAAGATCGGCCCGGAATGGGCGGCGCAACATAGGAAGAAGGTCGCCGCCAGGACCGCGAATTGCGGCGTGCGGAAGGCCCTGCCCGCCGACATGTCGCCGATCTCGCCGGACGGCGCCGCGGCGACCCCATCCCCGGCCATGGCCGGCGGCCGGCGCACCAGCAGCCCGGCCGGAAGCAGCAGGACCCAGGCGGCGACGCCGATGACCGCCATCGCCGTCCGCCAGTCATAGGCCGCCACCAGCCAGGCGGCGAAGGGAGAGACGGTCATCGGCGCCACGCCGATGCCGGCCGACACCAGCGAGACCGCCAGGCCGCGATTGGTGTCGAACCAGGCGGTCGCAGCGGCCACCATCGGCGCGAAGAAGGCCCCGGCCGCCAGCCCGACGAGCGTGCCGTAGATCAGCTGGAACGACGCGAGGGTGGTCGTCTGGCTCGCCAGGACCAGGGCCAGGCCCAGCAGTGCTGCGCCGCACAGCACGACGATCCGGGCGCCGAGACGGTCGCTGAGCGCGCCCCAGCCGAAGCCGGCCGCACCCATGACCAGGAAGTTGAGGGTCATGGCGCTGGAGATGCCGGCGCGGCTCCAGCCCGTATCGGCCGAGATCGGCTGCAGGAAGATCGCCAGCGAGAACATCGCGCCGATGCCGACGCAGGTCATGAGCGCGCCGACACCGATGATCACCCATTTATAGGCACTGTCCGTCCGTGGCTGCGACATCAGAGGCCTCTTCACCACTGTGCCGGCTCGCCTTCGCGGAGGGGCCTATCCCGCTCCGGAACGCCGGCTCTCATGCTGAAGACGAACGGGCCGATCGGAAATCGACATCTGGGTGATAAAAATTTTACCTGCCGGTAAAGCATTCCCCGGGGTAGGAGGCTGAGCCAGCGGGTGCGGTGCCGTCGGCCGCAAGGACTGAGAAGACGTAAATGAGAATGTGTTGCATTCTCGACACATTCGCGAATAAAGCGTGCTGGCCGTGCCGTCTTTGCCGCTTCGCCGTGTCGCCATGGGCCCAATTTCGCTATGGCAGCAGGGGTCGGTGCGGGCATCGATGCGTGCCGCTGCGGGGTGTCGTGACGAAGCTGTCTTTCACTCGGATCCTGGAGGTCTTCGGGGCCGAGGCGCCCCGGATGGAGGCCGGCCTGCGAGGGCAGGTCCGCTGCCGGGCGCGCACGGCCGACATCTTGCAGGACGTCTGGGTCAAGCTGGCCGAGCTCGGCGCCGACGGGGCGGTCGAGAACCCGCAGGCCTATGTCCGCCGCACGGTCCGCAACGCCGCGACCGACCATCTGCGCAAGGAGCGGCGGCGGGCCGCGATCGACCAGGAGGTCCACGACCTGCTGTGGGACAGTGCCGACGCGCTGTCGCCGGAGCGGATCGCTATGGGCCGGGAGGCGGTGGCGGCCCTGGAGCGGGCCCTGGCGGAGATGCCGGAGCAGAGCCGGCGGGTCTTCCTGATGAACCGCTTCGAGGGCAAGACGCATCGCGAGATCGCGCGCGAACTGGGTGTGTCGGAGACGACGGTCTATTATCATATCCGCCGCGTGCTCGAACGGTTGTCGGACCTGCGCGACAGCTTGGCCGACGGGGATTGATGCGGCGCGCGGTTAGACAAATCGCTCCTCGGGACGTCTAGAGAGTAGAAGGGGCAGGGAGCCCCGTTCCGCAGCCGCGCCGAGCCGATGGAAGCCGACGACAACGCCAAGGAGACCGACGGCCGCATCGCCAAGGAGGCGCGCGACTGGGTGGTCCGGCTCGCCTCCGGCACGGCGACCGAGCAGGATCTGGCCGCGTTCAGGGCGTGGCGGGCGGCGTCGCCGGAGCATGACCGTGCCTTCGCGCGCGAGCGTGCCTTCTGGCAGGGGCTGGATGCGCTGGCCCCCGAGACGTCACCAATGGCGGTATCCCGACCCGGGCGGCGCCGGACCATCGGCCGCCGGGCCGTCCTCGCCGGCGGCGCGGCGGTGGCCGCCGGCGCGGTGGGGATCGCCGTCGCGCCGCGCCTGGTCCTGTTCTGGCAGGCCGACCACCGGACCGGCATCGGCGAGCAGGCCAGGGTCGCGCTGCCAGACGGGTCCTCCGCCCTGCTGAACACCGACAGCGCCATTGCGCTCGGCTTCCGTCCGGGGCTGCGCCTTGTCACCCTGCTGCAAGGCGAGGCCTTGTTCGAGGTGCGGCCGGATGCATCGGCACCGTTCCGCGTGGCGGCGCTTGGGGGCAATACGCAGACGGGCCAGGCCGTCCTCGCCGTGCGAGCCCTGGCGGGCGACGTCACCGTCACGGTGGATCAAGGCCGGGCCAGGGTCTTCGGGCCGTCCGCCCCCGACGGGCCGTTGCCGCTGCTCCCCGCCCGGGCCGTCGATCTCGGCACCAGGCAGCAGGTCCGGTATCGCGAAGGGGAGGCGCCGGGGCGCCCGGTCCCGGCCGATCCCGCGACAGCCCTGGCCTGGCGGACGGGCCGGATCGCTTTCGACCGCAAGCCCTTCGCCGAGGCGGTGGCCGAACTCGGCCGCTATGTGCCGGAGCGGATCGTCCTGGCCGACCGCAGCCGCTCCGGGGAGCCCGTCGGCGGCGTGTTCTCCATCCGCGAGGCCCATGCCGCGCTGTCGGCCCTGGCCGAGACCCAGGGGCTGCCGCTGCGGCGCGTGCCCGGCGTGGTGATTGTCATCGGCTAAAAAATCCGACCATTCCCTATAGGCAAGAGACCGCCTCGCGCGTCTCTCCAGTGACAGGCCGAGATAGGCCTATCCGGGGCTCTCAGTCAGCGCTGGATGCATATGGTTCTGAATTGCAGGTGGGGCGGGGGAGAATGTCTGAATTCCAGGGACGACGGATGCTGTCGCGCAGTCGGTCGCATCGGGTGCTGCGGTCCCTGCTGGCCGCGACGGCGCTGGCCGGGGGCTTGCTGCCGGTCCTGACCGCGGCGCAGCCGGCCTGGGCGCAGGCCATCCCGTCCGCCGCGGCGCGGAGCTTTGACATCCCCCGCCAGCCGCTGGCGGCGGCGCTGCGGCAGTTCGCCGATCAGTCGGGGATGCAGCTCGCCTACGCCTCGGCGGATCTGCAAGGCCTGACCTCACCGGGCGTGCGCGGCGGCATGCCGGCCACCGAGGCGCTGTCCCGGCTGCTGGCCGGGACCGGCGCCACCTGGCGCCTGACCGCCGCCAACACCGTCTCGATCCAGCGTCCCGCGCCGGCGCCCGCGGCCGACGCAGCGGCTGGCGGCGGCCTGGTGCTGGACCCGATCATCGTGCAGGGCGGCGGCTTCTTCGGCCCGACCGACGGCTATGTTGCGGAGGAGTCCCGCACCGCGACCAAGACCGGCACGCCGCTGATCGAGACGCCGCAATCCGTCTCGGTCGTCACGCGCCAGCAGATGGACGACCAGAAGGTCCAGTCCGTCTCGCAGGCGCTGCGCTACTCCGCCGGCGTGGCGCCGGAAACCCGCCCGGGCCGCTACGACTATCCGAACATCCGCGGCTTCGGCTCGCCCGGCGGCGCCGATGCCAACTTCGTCGGGCTGATGGACGGCCTCAGGCTGCCGCGCGGCGTCTACTACATCGCGCCCTCGATCGATCCCTACATGCTGGAGCGCGTCGAGATCCTGCGCGGCCCGTCCTCCATCCTCTACGGCAGCGTGAACCCGGGCGGCGTCGTCAATCTCTGGAGCAAGCGGCCGACCGAGGAGCCGCTGCACGAGATCGATCTGGAATATGGCAGCTACGATCGCCTCCAGGCCGGGCTCGATTTCGGCGGCCCGCTGGCCGAGGACGGCTCGCTGCTCTACCGCCTCACCGCGCTCGGCCGCGATTCCGGCACCCCGGTCGCCGACACCCAGGACCAGCGGATCTCGGTGGCGCCGGCGATCACCTGGACGCCGAACGAGGACACCAGCCTGACGGTCCTCGGCAGCTACCAGTACGACCCGGCCGCCGGCGCCTTCAATTACCTGCCCTATGAAGGCACGGTGAAGCGCGCCTCCTGGGGCCGGTTCCCGACCAGCTTCTTCGAGGGCGACACCGGCTTCGACCGGTCGGAGCGGACGCAGTACTCGGTCGGCTACGAGCTGGAGCACAAGGCCGGCGACGTGCTGACGCTGCGCCAGAACTTCCGCACCATGCATGCGGACTACGACTACCGGTCCGTGTTCGAGAACGGCTATGACGGCCCGACCTCGCTGGCGCGGGGCACGGTCGCTTCCGAGGAATCCTTCGACGGCATCGCGCTCGACAACCAGGCGCTGCTGCGGTTCTCGACCGGCGATGTCGAGCACACGGCGCTGTTCGGCATCGACTACCGCCGCAACGACGCGAGCGCCCTGCTCGGCTATGGCAGCGCGCCGTCGCTGGACGTCCTGCACCCGGACCACCGCCAGGACATCGTGATGCCCGACCTCGACAGCGACACGCGGCAGACGCTCGACCAGATCGGCTTCTACGCGCAGGAGCAGATGAAGTGGGGCGGCCTATCGCTGCTTTTGGGCGTGCGGGGGGACTGGGCCGAAACCGAGACCGACAGCCGCACGATCTCGACCGGGGCGTCGACCTCGAGCCATCAGGCGGACAGCGCCGTCACCTGGCGGGCGGGCCTGGTCTACGAGTTCGACAACGGGATCGCCCCCTATGTCAGCTATTCGACCTCCTTCGAGCCGGTGAGCGGCACCGACTTCTTCGGCCAGCCCTTCAAGGCGAGCACGGCCGAGCAATACGAGGTCGGCGTCAAGGTCCAGCCGGACTGGTTCACCGGCTTCTTCACCGTCGCCCTGTTCGACATCACCCAGACCAACGTCAAGACCGCCGACCCCGACCCGACGCACCCCTTCGCCAGCATCCAGACCGGCGAGATCCGGTCGCGCGGCGTCGAGCTCGAGGCCCATGCCAAGGTGACCGACAACCTGAGCCTGCTCGGCTCCGCCACCATCCTCGACATCGTCAACACTGAGAGCACGGATTTCAAGGACAAGCGGCCCTTCGGCGTGCCCGACCGGCTGGCCTCGCTCTGGGCCGATTACAGCTTCACCGAAGGGGTTCTGGACGGCCTGGCGCTCGGGGCCGGCGTGCGCTACATCGGCTCGTCCTACGGCAATGCCGAGAACACGCTGAAGGTGCCGGACGTCACCCTGTTCGACCTCGGCCTTCGCTACGATCTCGGCATGCTGCGGCCGGAGCTGGAGGGGACGCAGGTCTCGCTCAATGTCGCCAACCTGTTCGACCGCGAATACGTCGCCTCCTGCTGGGCCGACCATTCCTGCTTCTACGGTACCCGGCGCACGATCACAGCCGGGCTGAAGCTCCGGTGGTGATCGTGCGCCGCTTCATGGCGGCGTGCCGGCTCGCCCTCCTCGGGCTGCTCGCGGTGCCGGCGGCGGCCGATCCGATCACCGTGACCGACGTCGCCGGGCACGAGATCGAGCTGCCGCAACCGGCCCGGCGTGTCGTCCTGGGCGATGGCGGGCTGATCGCCGTGCTGGCCCTGCTGGACCCGGAGCCGGCGTCGCTGGTCGTGGGCTGGGCCGAGAACCTGGTGCGGTTCGACCCGGGCACCGCCGCCGCCTACCGGGCGCGCTTTCCCGAGATCGACACGCTGCCTCTGGTGGGCGGCACCACCGCAGACAGCTTCTCCATCGAACGGGTCCTCGGCCTGAGCCCGGATCTGGTCGTCCTGCCGCTCTGGTTCGGCCCCGCGGAGGAGCTCGAGCGGCAGCTCGGCGCGGCCGGGGTGCCGGTGCTCCATATCGATTTCTTCGACGATCCGCTGCGCAACACGGTGCCGAGCCTGCGGGCTCTGGGCCGCGCGGTCGGACGGGAGGAGCGGGCCGAGGCCTTCATCCGCTTCTACCAGGCGCATATGGGCCGGATCGCCGGAACGCTGGTCGCGCATCCCGCCGCCCGGCCGAAGGTGCTGCTGCACGCCCGCGCCGGTGGCTGGGACTGCTGCTGGTCGTCCGGCGCGAGTGGCCCGGGCACGCTGATCGACTTCGCGGGCGGCGAGAACATCGCCAAACCGGTCGTACCCGGCCCGACCGGGCAGCTCGGGCTCGAATACGTGCTGTCGCAGAATCCGGAGGTCTACATCGCCGCCGGCGGCCCGCAGCTTCCCGGCCCGGGGAATTTTTCGATCGGGCCGGGCGTGCCGCGGGTGGCAGTGCGGGAGCAGCTGGCCGCGATCCGCGGCGAGCCCGGCATCGACAGCCTGCCGGCCATCACGGCCGGGCGCGCCCATGCGCTGTGGCTCAACTTCTTCCATTCGCCCACGCATGTCGTCGCGGTGGAGGCGATGGCAAAGTGGATCCATCCGGAGCTGTTCGGCGACCTCGATCCCGAGGCGACGCTGGCCGAGATCAACCGGCAGTTCCTCGCGGTGCCGATGGAGGGCACCTATTTCGGCGACTTCGGGGCAGGGGAGTAATACCAGCGGCGACGCCCTGGCCTTTTTCGTCATGGCGAGGCGCGCAGCGCCGTGGCCATCCATATGTGGACGGCCCCCCTGGATGGCCACGGCGCTGCGCGCCTCGCCATGACGGGTCTATATTTCGGGGCAGGGGAGCGAGCTAGTCCAAAAAATCCCCGTGCTTGCGCACATGCTCGGCCAGGCCCAGCGTGTGCTCGCGCACCAGCTTCTCCGCCAGATCGGCGTCGCGGGCCTCCAGCGCGGCGACGATCTTCTGGTGGTCGACCACCGAACGCTGGGCCCGGTGGTCCTGGCCGATCGTCACCCGGCGGATGCCGCGCATGTGGATGAACAGGTTATCGGTGATGTCGACGATCAGCTGGGAGCCGCTGATCCGGATGATCTGCTTGTGGAAGGCGATGTTGGCCTCGGAGTACTCGCTGACATGCTCCTCCGGGTCGCGGTCGCGGAACACGTCGACATAGTCGTGCAGCTTGCGGATCTGGGCATCGGTCGCGACCTGGGTGGCGAGGCGTGCCGCCATGCTCTCCAGCGCCGCCCAGACCGTGATCATCTCCAGGACCTCGGCCTTGCTCTTGCGGATCACGAAGATGCCGCGGCGGGGGACGGAGCGGACGAAGCCCTCCTGCTCCAGCAGCGTCATCGCCTCGCGGATCGGGGTGCGGCTGACGCCCAGCATCTCGCTCAGCTGCCGCTCCTCCAGCTTGATCTCGCCGGGATGGCCGTAGATGTCCATCTCGGTGATCGCCTGCTTCAGCGCCTTGTAGGCCTTGATCCGGAAGCTCGTTTCGGTGTCGAGCGGTTTCACGTCGATCTGCGGATAGCTCATCGAAGGCCCTATCTGTCGCCTGCGGCCGGCGTTCCCCTCGGCTATAGCCTCGGGCGCTGCCGGTCACAAGTATACCGTGGACGAGAGTCCAGCGCAGCTTTCCTTCCTTGGATCAATTGACATAAGGTATTTTGTATACCACCATGATCGCGTCGGCTGCTTAGCGGCCTTGACTCCAATTCAAGGGAGGAAGGCGCGGCCATGAAACTCTGCATCTACGGCGCCGGGGCCATCGGCGGCTATCTCGGCGTTCAGCTTCACCGGGCGGGGGTCGATGTCAGCCTCGTCGCCCGCGGCCTGCATCTCGAGGCGATGCGTCAGAACGGGCTCACGCTCCGGATCGACGACGAGGTCCGCACCGCCCGCATCCGCTGCACCGACAACCCGGCCGAGCTGGGGCCACAGGATTATGTCGTGATCTGCCTCAAGGCTCATTCCGTGCCGGGGGTGGTCGAGGCGATGCAGCCGCTGCTGGGGCGGGAGACGGCGGTGGTCACCGCGGTGAACGGGCTGCCCTACTGGTATTTCCACCGCCATGGCGGCGAGCTCGAGGGGCGTACCATCGAGACGGTCGATCCCGGCGGGCTGCAGTGGAAGCGGCTGGGGCCGGAGCGCGGCATCGGCTGCATCATCTATCCGGCCACCGAGGTGGTGGCGCCCGGCGTGGTCGAGCATCACTATGGCGACAAGTTCCCGTTGGGCGAGCCGGACGGCAGCCGGTCGGCCCGCGTCACCGCCCTGAGCGAGGCGATGGAGGCGGCGGAGTTGAAGGCGCCGGTCCGCGACAACATCCGCGACGAGATCTGGCTTAAGCTGTGGGGCAATCTCTGCCTCAACCCGATCAGCGCGCTGACCCATGCGACGCTCGACGTCATCACCGGCGACCCCTCCACCCGCGACGTCGCCCGGCGAATGATGGCCGAGGCCCAGGCGATCGGCGGTCGGCTCGGCGTCCATTTCCGGGTCGACATCGAGCGGCGTCTGGACGGCGCCGGCGCCGTCGGCGCCCACCGCACCTCGATGCTGCAGGACCTGGAGCGCGGCCGGCCGATGGAGATCGACCCGCTGGTCACCGTGATCCAGGAGCTCGGCCGCATGGTCGGGGTGCCGACCCCGACGGTCGACACCGTCCTGGCCCTGGTGCAGCAGCGCGCCGAGATCGCTGGTCTCTACAGCCGCCCGACCGCCGCCGAAGCGAAACGCGCGCCGGTGCTGGTGCCGGCCTGACCGCCATTTCCGAACGGCCGGAAAGAGCCGCTTTCCCAGAGGAGGAACCCAGCCATGAGAGCCGAAGACATTCTCCGCCAGAAGGACACGCGCATCGTCATGATCCGCGTCGGCGAGACGGTGGCCACCGCCGTCGCGCTGATGACGCGGGAGAATGTCGGTGCGCTTCTCGTCAAGGAAGTGTGCCGCACCGAAGGCAATGTCGTGGTCGGGGTGTTCTCCGAGCGCGACGTCGCCCGGGCGTTGGCCAGCCATGGCGCGGCGGCGCTGACCATGCCGGTCTCCGCCTTCATCGGCCGCACCGTGATCAGCTGCGAGCCGCGCGACGGCATCGAGACGGTGCTGCGGCTGATGGACGAGAACCACATCCGGCACCTGCCGGTGATGGAGGATCACACGCTCGTCGGTGTGATCAGCGCCCGCGATCTGATCCGGCATTTCCTGCAGCAGTCCTCGCCGGCACTGCAGGATCCGGCGCCTGCCGTCATTCACGCCTGATCTCGACCTGACGGATCGAACCGCGGCGGCCTGAGGCCGTCGCGGCGTCTTTAACGCGATGCGGCGCCGCCTCGCGGGCCGCGTGGGGGAGTTGTTGTCCATGCGGATAGGGGTGTTGCGGGAGCGGCGGGAGGGGGAGCGCCGGGTGGCGGCGACGGCGGACAGCGTGAAGAAGCTGGTGGGGTTGGGGGCGACGGTGGTGGTGGAGGCCGGGGCCGGCCTCGGCAGCGCGGTGCCGGACGAGGCGTACCGGGCGGCGGGGGCGGAGGTGGTCGCGGATGCGGCGGCGGCGCTGGCCGGCGCCGATGTGGTGCTGAAGGTGCGGCGGCCGTTGCGCGCGGGCGAGGGCGAGGTCGACGAGCTGGCGCTGATCCCGCAGGGCGCGGCCGTGATCGGGCTGCTCGATCCCTATGACGACGCGGCGGGGATCCGGGCCTATGCCGAGGCCGGGGTCGAGGCCTTCGCGCTGGAGCTGGTGCCGCGGATCACCCGGGCGCAGGCGATGGACGTGCTGTCGAGCCAGGCCAACCTGGCGGGGTACCGGGCGGTGCTGGAGGCGGCGGCGGTGTTCGGCCGGGCGTTTCCGATGATGATGACGGCGGCGGGCACGGTGCCGCCGGCGCGGGTCTTGGTGATGGGTGCCGGGGTGGCGGGGCTGCAGGCGATCGCGACGGCGCGGCGGCTGGGGGCGGTGGTGTCGGCGACCGATGTGCGGCCGGCGGCCAAGGAGCAGGTGCAGTCGCTCGGCGCCAGCTTCGTCGCGGTCGAGGACGAGGAGTTCCGCGCGGCGGAGACGGCGGGCGGCTACGCCAAGGAGATGTCGGCGGAATACCGGGCCAAGCAGGCGGCGCTGATCGCCGAGACGGTGAGAAAGCAGGACATCGTGATCTGCACCGCGCTGATCCCGGGGCGCAAGGCGCCGGTGCTGATGGACGCGGCGATGGTGCGGTCGATGAAGCCGGGCTCGGTGATCGTCGATCTCGCGGCCGAGCGGGGCGGCAACTGCGCCCTGACCCGGCCGGGCGAGGTGGTGGAGGACGGCGGCGTGACCATCGTCGGGCACAAGAACGTGCCGGGGCGGATCGCGACCGACGCCTCGGCGCTGTACGCCCGCAACCTGGTGGCCTTCCTGACGCCGCTCGTGGACCAGGAGAGCCGGGCGCTGAAGGTCGACGGATCGGACGAGATCGTGGCGGCGACGCGGCTGACCGCGGGGGGCCGGGTGGTGCATCCGGGCTTCGGCGGCACGGCCGAGCAGGCGGCGTGAGGGAGGGGAGCATGGCGGCGGACGGGATCGCAGAGGGGGCGCAGGGGCTGGCCGAGGCGGCGCGGGGCCTGGCCGACCAGGCCCAGGCGCTGGCGGCGCAGGCGCAGGCCCAGGCGGCGACGGTGCCGGCGGGGGAGCACGGCTTCTTCCTGACCGGGCTGACGGTGTTCGTCTTGGCCTGCTTCGTCGGCTACTACGTGGTGTGGCGGGTGACGCCGGCGCTGCACTCGCCCTTGATGAGCGTGACCAACGCGATCTCCTCGGTGATCGTGGTCGGCGCCCTGATCGCGGCCGGGCCGGCGGTGATCGGGGCCTCGAGCCTGCTCGGGGCGCTGGCGGTGCTGCTGGCCTCGGTGAACATCTTCGG
>NZ_JAHVDK010000009.1:0-229715 GCF_051487185.1 Inquilinus limosus | reverse complement strand
TCGCCGTCGGTGTCGCGCAGCAGGGTGATGCGATTGGCGCTGTCGACCCCGGCACCGGCCCGGGCCTGCGCCGCCCGATAGATCCAGCCCCTGATGCCCTTCCCCTCCTCCGGCCGCTTCGGCGCGTTGCTCTCGGCCACCAGCACGTCACCATTCGGCAGCACCAGCAGCCAGCGCGGGTGGTCGAGCCCCTGGGCGAAGGCGGTGACCGCGAGCCCGGCCGCCGGGATCGGCGTGGCGCCCTCGGGCCAGCCCTTCGCCGGGGCGATGTTGACGGTCGGGACCAGGGATGTGCGGGGCTGAGGCAGGGTCGGGCTCGGCCCGGTCGACGCCTGCTCCGGCAGTTGGGCGTCGTCGCCGGTGGTGGCGAGGAGATAGACGCCCCCGGCTGCGGCGGCCGCGACCACCACGACCGCCAGGAGCGTCAGGACGACGGCCTCTGCCGTCACTCTCATCGGTCGGTTCTCAGCTCAGTAGCGCAGCGCGGCCGCGGCCGGAACCGAACGCGGCAGCCGGGCCCGCGGCAGGCTGAAGGCGACGCCGCCGGTCGCCAGCGTCATCACCGCCGCGAGGTTGAGCAGATCTTCCTCGCTGCCCTCCGTGCCGCTGGCCGCCACCGCGCCCCGAGGCTCGTCGAAGCGGCCCCAGATCGTCTCCTCCTCGGCGACCAGCACGGCATCGACGCGGCCGTCGCGGGCGGCGGTCAGGATCTCCTCGAGCTTGAGCGAGGCGGTCGGCTCGCCCCGGCCGAGCCGGCCGCTGATCCGGTCGAGCACCGGCTCCGCCCTCGCCTCCTCCGTCGGCAGCAGGGCCAGGGCGGCGGCGTGCAGCTCGTCCTCGCGCATCCGCGCCGGATGGCGGCTGACGAAGTCCTTCAGCAACTCCGGCCAGGAGCCGGCGCTGCGGACATGGCCGGCCAGCTCCGGCTCGGCCACCAGGACGACGGGGGCTGGATCGCCGGCCAGATGCCGGCGCACCGCCTTGACCGAGTGGCGGATGTAATCGATCAGTTGGGTCTTGTGCAGTTCCGCCGGGCTTTCGTAGCTGTGCCGCGTCGATACGGCCGCCTCGCCGGCGCCGCCGCGCCCGGGCTGATTGGCTTGGCGTGTGACCTCGGTCTCGGTCTCCGCCACCACCTCGCTCAGCGAATGCGGCAGGTCGGGCGGCGTGATGTCGCGCCAGGCTTCGCGCGTCGCCGCCAGCAGCCGCGTCCCGCCCGCGCTCATCGCCAGGATGTGGAAACGCGCGCCCGGGCCCAGCCGCTCGAGGATCGGTCGCAGCAGGAAGCGGCGGCCGATCGCGCTCACATCCTGCGGCGGCGCCTCCCCAAGCGGCAGGGTCAGGGCCCTGTCTTCCGCCAGGAACAGCGCGAAGCCGGGGTCAAGTGCGGCGAAATCGGCGCTGGACAGGGACAGCTCGCCGGCAGCCAGCAGCGTCTGCCGGCGTTCCGGCTCCAGGTCCCGGCTCTGCAGCCGCTGCTCCAGCATCTGCCGCAGATGCTGGGTCTTGGCGCCGCTGGCGCCTACGGCGCGCTGCACCGGATCGGTCGCGACATAGAGGGTGACAGCGGGATCATGCGCGGCCAGGAGCCATTCGCGATCCGCTGGGGTGATGGCGGCTGTGGTCTGCGGCATGGCGGGCGTCCTCTGGGGGATGGGCGTCGGTTCAATCGGAGCGGTCGCGCTTCCGTTTCGGATAGTCCGGGCGCTCCGCCTGGTCGGCCCGTCCCCGCGCCGGCAGGTCGCCCAGATTCTCCACCGCCTCGATCGGCTCGACCGGCTCGTCGCGGATGGCCTCCTCGCCCTCCGTCGCCACCGGGTTGGGCCGGGTGGCGTCGCGCTGGCTGTCCTCGATGGCGATCAGCTCCCGCGCCATCTCCCAATGCACCTTTTCCCGACCGGATGGGCAGCCCTCCTCGAGCCAGATGCGGTGAGCGCGTTCGCGGATGCGCCGTTCCAGATCGTCCATTGCGGCCTCCCGGGCGATGGCCCTTCTGCCAGGCGAACGGGCGCCAGGGAGAGGAGGTTCCGGCCCCGGGAATGCGGCGTCACCCGGTCAGGCGGTCCACCGGCATGTCCATCCGGATGGTCAGGCCCTCGTCGCCCCAGTGACGCACGATCCGACCCTGGAGCTGGCCTTCGACGGTGCCGTCGATCAGCCAAGTGCCGAAGCCCCCGCCATTGCCAGAAGCGCTGGCGATCGGCGGCCCGCCGCGTTCCGTCCAGCGCAGCGACAGCATGGCGTCCTCGACCCTCCAGTCGACGGCGACCTGGCCCGAAGCGGTGGACAAGGCGCCGTATTTGGCCGCATTGGTCGCCAGCTCATGCAGCAGCAGGGCCAGGCCGGTCACCGCATGACCGCCGATGGTCACGTCCGGCCCCGCGATCGTGATGCGCTCGTCGCCGTGCTCCTCGTAGGGCAGGACGATGGTCCGCAGCAACGTCTCCAGCGTGGTCGGCGTCGCCGCCTGCTCCCGCTTCAGGTCCGGCAGGGTCAGCTCATGGGCGCGGGCCAGGGCGCTGAGCCGGTTCCGCACCTGTTCGGCCAGATCCTCCGGCGACCGGGCGTTCCGGGCGCTCAGGGAGATGATGGCACCGGCAAGGGCGAACAGGTTCTTCACCCGGTGGTTCATCTCCCGCAGCAGCAGGACCTGGCGTTCCTGGGCCCGTTTCCGCTCGGTGATGTCGCGGGCGATCTTGGAGGCGCCGACGATCTGGCCCTTCCGGTTCCGGATCGGCGAGATCGTCAGCGAGATCTCGACCAGGCTGCCGTCCTTGCGGCGGCGGATGGTCTCGAAATGCTCGACCCGCTCGCCCCGCCGGATGCGGGCTAGGATCTCCGTCTCCTCGCCCAGCCGGTCCTCCGGGATCACGATCGTGATCGGCCGGCCGATCGTCTCAGCGGCGGTATAGCTGAACAGCCGCTCGGCGCCCGGATTCCAGTGCGTGATGATGCCGTTCAGGTCCTTCGCCACGATCGCATCCGCGGAGGATTCGATGATCGCGGCCAGCCGCTGCGCCGCCTGCTCGCCCCAAACGCGGTCCTCGGCCTCGACCCGCTCGGAGATGTCGACCAGCATGTTCACGGCGCCGATCAGGCGGCCGGACGCATCGAACAGCGGCGTCGGATAGGGGATGAACGGCACACGCGTGCCGTCGGGACGTTCGGCCGCCGCCTCCATGCCCCGGATCGCCCGCCGCTGCTTCAGCGCCAGGGCCATCGGGCACTGGTCGTGTGGCAGCGGCGTGCCGTCCGGCCGATAGAGCTTCCAGGAGCCGCAGAACTCGCTCTTCCCCAGTTCCGGGCGGCAGCCCCACAGCTCCGCCGCGGCCTCGTTGTAGAAGGTGATGCGCCCCGCGGCGTCGGTGGTGTAGATCGCTGCCGGCAGCGCCTGCAGTATCTGCTGCGCAATCCCCTCTTCGGGGAAAGGAGCCGGCGAAGTCGGCCGTGGTGCCGCGGGCGATCTGCCCCGGATGCTGCTGTTCATCAGGTGCCCCTCTGGAAGTCGAACCCGCCAGCGCCGAAGCCGAAGGCTGGGATAAGGGGCCGCATGAGTCAGCCGACCGCAGGTGTTCAACACTAGCCCACCGCGACAGAACCCACAACACGGGAGCGAGACGACACCCGTCGAAAGTCGACACTTCCTTTCCCCAGCAACCGGAGATGAATTCGGCCCGGGAATAGCATTTGAAGATTTTCCAGGTTCGGTGTGTCTATTTTGCCTGCCGATGCTCTCCGAAGCCCCGGACGGCAGGGAACTTGCGTGGCTTGTACGCGTTCTAAAAGGACGACAGGACCAGAGCGGAGCTGCACGATGCCATTCCGAATGGCCGCATCTCCTGGTGTTTCCGGTCCGTCCCGGCCCGCGAGCCTTCGGCCGGGCCGGCGGACCGACGAGCATCTGCGCGCCCTTCCGCCGCATGATCTCCTCGACCCCGCGATCAAGAAGCGCTTCGTCGGCGCCGAGCAACGCCGCCTGACGAAGGGAGACCGAACCGATTGGGGCGACCGCGACTGCCTCCATCTCGTCAGATCCGGTTGGCTGGCCCAATTCCGCACGCTGACCGACGGCCGGCGGCACATCCTCCGCTTCCTCATGCCCGGCGACCTGGTGGGCGTCTCGTCGCAATTCTCCGGCTCGGCGCCCGCCCCGGCCGTCGCCCTGACCGACACGCGGGTGGCGACGGTCGCCATGACGGATCTGATCGACCACCCGTCGGATGTCGCCCTCCGCCAGTTCTGCGTCATCCTGGCGCTGGAGAATGCGCAGGCGCATGAAACCTTGCTGTCGCTCGGATGCCTCGATGCCGACGAGCGGCTCGCCGCGCTGCTGCTGGGCCTGTTCGAACGGGCCACGACCAGGGACTTGGTCAGCGACCGCGGCCTGCGGCTGCCACTGACCCAGCAGGATCTAGCCGACGCCTTGGGGATCTCCCCGGTCCATACCAACCGGATGGTGATGAAGCTGCAGCGCGCCGGCCTGATCCACCTGAAGAACGAATGGCTGCAGATCCTCGACGGTCCTGGGCTGGAGGCGGTCGCACAATGGCCGCGGCCGATGGCCTGGGCGGGGCGCCCCGACAAAGGGGCCGAACCGCTGTCGCGGGACATCCACCTGTCGGCCCGGCCCGGGGCTTCCCCGCGGCCCACACGCGCCGCCAAGCGCATTCTGGTCGTCGAGGACGACCAGTTCCTGGCCCTGCATCTTCAGGCCATCATCCGCTCGCTCGGCTTCGAGGTCCTCGGCCCGGCCGGCACTCTCGAGAACGGCCTGCGCCTGGCCGAGACGGATGATCTCGACGCTGCCGTCCTGGATGTGCGGCTCGACCGAGGCCAGCGGGTCTTCCCGGTGGTACGGGCGCTGCAGCGGCGCAGCATCCCCTTCTCCTTCGTGACCGGCTACAGCGACCCGGAGGTCGACCGGTTCCACGCGCCGGTCATCCGCAAGCCGGTCGAGACCGGCAGCGTGGCCGCGGTGATCGAACGGCTGATCCACTGAAGCCGGGCTTGCCGGCCGCCGCGGCAGCGCTCCGCCGCTCAGCGCAGGCCGGAGAGGATGGTCTGGGCCTCGTCGAGATGGCGCTGGACAGTCGGCGTCATCTCCATCGCCACCGCCTTCAGATTGGGATCGCCGCCGGATTCGCCGTAGCTCTGCTGCAGCTGCAGCGCCTCCTGATGCCCTTCGACCTGGCCCTGCATGTACTGGCGGTCGAACTCGGAGCGCGGCACCGATCGCAGCGCGGCCAGGGCGTCCTGGCGCTCGCTGTCGAGCGATGTCGGGAACTGGGCCCCCAGGTTCGAGGCCATAGCGGCGGTGCGGATCTTGTCGTTCGCGTCGGTGTGATCCCGGATCATCATCCGGGCGAAGCTCCGGACCTCGGCGCTGCGGGCCCGCCTCTCGGCGACCTGGCTGGCCTCGACCTCGAACAGGCCGCTCTGGCCGGCGCTCTGCACATACATGGCCGGATCGATCTGAGGGGCCGGCGCCGTCGTCGCCATCTGCATCGGCTCGCTTTCGCGGCCGCACCCCCCGAGCGCGAGCGAACACGCGATCGCCGCGGTGGACAGCACAAGAACGGCCTTCATGACAAATCTCCCTGTCTGGCCGGGAATATACGATCGCAACAGGACGAAGGTGTCAGGCGTTCCGGATCGAACCGCCGAGCCGGGAGCAGCGGAACCGGCCGGCGCGGCCGGCCGTTCCCGGTACTGACAGCGACAATCGCGGAGGCAGACCATGCCGGCGAAATCGAAGGCGCAGCAGAAGGCCGCAGGCGCGGCCCTGGCGGCCAAGCGCGGCGAGCAGAAGGTCAGCGACCTCAAGGGTCCGGCGAAGTCGATGTACAAGTCGATGAGCGAGAAGCAGCTCGACGACATGGCCTCGACCAAGCGCAAGGGCAAGCCCGAGCACGCCGCCAAGCACTGAGGAGCGGGCCGCTAGACCAGTCGTTCGATGGCGTTCGCCTGGTCGGAATTGTCCAGCACGTCCATCAGCTCCGACGGGGTGAGGTCGAGCCCATTCTCGCTCAGCAGCGCCACCGCCAGGGTGCAGGCCATGGCGCTCTTCTCGTTGTCGGACAGCGGGTCCTGCTTGTGCATCATCAGTTGCCGCAGCCAGATCGCGAACTCGATCGGGGTCATCCGGCCGTCCCGCACCTGGCCGAGCAGCGTCAGCGTCAGATGGGCGGCGCTTTCGAACTCGATCGCGGCGAAGGGATCGATCGGAGGTTTCATTCCCGGCGTGCCGCGTCGTTCATTGTTCTTGCCATCGGCCCGGCGGCCATCATTGAAAACCGGTCCAGAACACGGGCTGGCTAGAATATCGTCGGCGCCGGTAGATGACCATCCGTTATCGAATGAAGTTCCGAGACCGAACGGCACTCGAATGCCTGAGATCGGCTGCGGTTCCTTCCGATCAACATCGATCGCGGCGAATATCGACGGATATCCGACAGAAATACGAAGCGAGGCGAGAGAGAATTCTCTTCAAGAGAAGATGATGAACACCGCGGCCGGTCTTCCGGCCGGCCCGGGCCGCTACTCTGGACTGGCGACGCGGACTCCCGAGGACTGCAGGTCCGCTGCCTGTCCCTCCGCCGGCCGGTCCACGCCGCGCGCCGGCTTGGCCGGAACATCGGCAGGCCGGGCGGCCGGCATCCGTCGGCCGCGGCGGCGCCAGCTGATGGCGTGGTGGAGCGAGGGCGGGGCCGGCCCCTGATGCAGCCGGCCGACCCGGTCGATCAACTCGCGGTCGGCCGCGGTCAGCCGGGCCAGCAGTCGCAGATGCTGGTACCAGCTGTCGACGAAATAGACCTCGATCCATTTCATCCGGTCCGCGGCGTCGCGGAACAGCGACCAGCGGCTGGCCCCGTTGCGCAGCCGCGCCTCGCGCAGCCGGGCCGCGGCGCGGACGAAGTCGCGCTCCTGCTCCGGCCCGATGCGGTACTCGACCACCACCATCACCGCGTCGCGGCGCGGATCGATCGGCAGCGCCGGCAGGTCCAGCTTGCGCATGGGAGCTGCGCGCAGGTCGATCAGGGCGATGTCCGGGATCTTGAGCCGCAACGCCCACAGCACGCCGGCCAGCAGGGCGCCGCCGCTGACCGCCAGCGTGGCGGCGACGCCGAGGCTCTCCGCCACCGCGCCCCAGGCGACCGAGCCGAGCGCCAGACCGCCATAGAGCGCCATCTGGTAGATCGCCATGGCGCGGGCCTTGACCCAATCCGGCACCAGCAGCTGCACCGCGGTGTTGTAGGTCGACACCACCGCGATCCAGGCGACCCCGCCGAGGAACAGCACCGGCATCACCACGGCGGTGACATGCACGGTGCCGAGCACCACCAGAACCGTCGCGAAAACGAACGCCGAGGCGGAGATCAGCCGGCTGGTGCCCAGCTTGTCGCGCGCCGGCTGGACGACGAAGCCGCCGCAGACCGCGCCGATGCCGAGGGCGCCGAGCAGGATGCCGTAGCCGACCGCATCCTCGCCGAGTTGCTCCAGCGCCAGCAGCGGCAGCAGCGCCCAGACCGAGCTGGCGCAGAAGCCGAAGATGAAGGACCGCGTCGCCACCCGCCGGGTCACCAGCGAATGCCGGGCGAAGCGCAGCCCCGCGGTGACCGCCTCGCGCAGCGTCTCCGGCGGCAGGGCGGAGCGCGCCGGCCGCCATTTCCACGACCAGACCGCCGCCGCGAGGCCGGCGAAGCTGGCGGTGGCGATCAGGAACACCCAGGATGCGCCGAGCCAGGCCAGCAGCAGGCCGCCGATCGCCGGCCCCAGGGCGCGGGCGACGTTGTAATTGATCGAGTTCAGCAGCACGGCGCTGGCCACCGCCGGCTTCGGCACCATGTCGCCGACCGCCGCCTGCCAGGCCGGCCCCTCCAGCGCATAGCCGATGGCGATCAGGAAGGTCAGCCCGATCAGCCCGACCGGCTCCAGGAGGTCGAGGAAGCCGAGCAGGGTGAGGCCGAGGCCGCCGAGGACGCAGCACCCCTCCCCCGCCAGGATCATCTTGCGGCGGTCGTGGATGTCGGCCAGTGCCCCGGTCGGCAGCGACAGCAGCACCAGCGGCACCGCCGTCGCCACCTGGATCATGGCGATCAGGAACGGGCTGGCCTGGGTCACCGTCAGCACCCAGGCGGCGGCGACCGACTGCGCCCAGTCGCCGAGATTGGCGAACAGGCCGGTGAACCAGATCAGGCGGAAGACCGGAACGGCGAGCGCTTCGACGAAAGGCTGGAGCAGCCGGGAGGGTACGGGCTCCCCGCCCCGCTCCACTCGCAGATCGTCCTTGGCGCCGACCGCCTGCTGCATCTGGCTCCGCCCCGCTGGCCGAGGTCTCATCCAGTCTAGGCATGCCCGGCTCGTCCGCGCAAAGATCTCCATCGATCGGGCTTTTTCGATTTTTGGACAGGCAAAATACATTCAGCCTTGCGGTGTCTGCCGGCCGTCCTAAGATGCGGGAACCGGCCGGTCGGCCGGATGCAGGGGAGGCAGAACGATGCGCGATCGCCCGGGCCATGGCGTGAAGCTGTCCTATTACGATTTCGGCCAGACGCCGTTCTTCGCGCTGCAGACGGACCAGCGCGTCTCCTACTGCCTCTACGTGCCGAAGGACTACGAGGAGGACGGCGACAAGACCTACAGCCTTGCCGTGCTGATGCACGGCACCGGCCGCACCGCCACCGCTTATCGCGACGGCTTCGTGGATTTCGCCGAGGCGAACGACTGCATTCTGCTGGCACCGCTGTTCCCGGCCGGACTGATCCAGAAGGGCGATCTCTCGAACTACAAGCGCCTCGCCTTCCACGACATGCGTTTCGACCTGCTGCTGCTGGCCATGGTCGACGAGGTGGCGGCGAAGTACCGGGTCCGCGCCGACCGCTGCCTGATGTTCGGCTTCTCCGGCGGCGGCCATTTCGTCCACCGCTTCCTCTATGTCCATTCCGAGCGGGTGCTCGGCGTGTCGATCGGCGCGCCCGGCTCGGTCACGCTGCTCGACTGGAATTATGATTGGTGGGTGGGCCTGCGCGACTTCGAGACGCGCTTCGGCCGGCCGATCAACCTCGCGGCGATGCGCCGGGTGGCGGTGCAGATGGTGATTGGCGGCGACGACACCGAGACCTGGGAGATCGTCACCAAGCCGACCGATCCGGGCTGGATGGAGGGGGCCGACCTGGCCGGCGGCAACCGGCAGGAGCGGATGCTGTCGCTGCGCGCCAGCTTCGAACGCCACGGCATCGCGGTGCGCCACGACATCGTCCCCGGCGTCGGCCATGAAGGCACCCGGGTGCTGGAGCCGGTCAAGGACTTCTTCGCTGATACGCTGGCGAAGCTCCGGGCCGAGGTGGCGTGACGGCCATGAGGCTCCTCGCCATAGCCGCCCTCCTCCTCGCCGCCGCTCCCGCGGCCGCGGCGGTGCCGACCCCGCTGTTGTCGATCGCGCTCAACGCAGATATCCGCAGCAGCAACCCGGGCGTGCAGCGCGACTTCAACTCCGACGTCGTGCTGAGCCACGTGACCGAAGGGCTGGTCGCGCTGCGCGAGGACCAGACGCCGGTGCCGATGCTGGCCCAAGGCATCGAGGTCTCGCCCGACGGCACCGCCTACACCTTCCGCCTGCGCGACGGCGTCACCTTCCACGACGGCCGGCCGATGACCTCGGCCGAGGTGGCATGGAGCTGGAAGCGCTATCTCGATCCGGCGACGCAGTGGCAGTGCCTGGAGCGCTTCGACGGCCGCAGCGGCCCGAAGGTGCTGGCGGTGGAGACGCCGGATCCGCGCACCGTCGTGTTCCGGATCGATCGGCGTAGCGCCTTGTTCCTGGTGAACATGGCGACGATCCAGTGCGGCGCCGTGGTGCTCAGCCCGTCCTCGCTCGGCCCGGACGGCGCCTGGGTCAAGCCGGTCGGCACCGGGCCCTATGTCTTCGCCGATTGGCAGAAGAACCGTCATGTCGAGCTGGCCCGGTTCGAAGGCTACAAGCCCCTGCCCGGCCCGCGCGACGGCCTGGCCGGCGGCAAGCAGGCCTTGGCGGAGAAGCTGCGTTTTGTCGTCATACCCGACCGCTCGGTGATGAACGCGGCCCTCCTCTCCGGCCAGGTGGACATCGTCCCCGATGTCGGCGCGACCGAGATCGAGGCGATGAAGGCGGCCGGCGCCCAGGTGACGGTCACCCCGACCCTGTCCTGGGCGGTGCTGCTGCTGCAGACGCGCGACCCGTTGCTGTCCGACGTTCGGGTGCGCCAGGCGCTGGCCCGGGCGATCGACGGCAAGCAGGTGGCCGAGGCGGCGAGCTTCGGCCTGGCGACGCCGAACCCCTCCGCCATCGCCACCGCCAGCGCCTATCATCGCGACGCCGATGCCGCCTGGCCGGCCTACGACCCGGCCGAGGCCGCGAGGCTGCTGCAGGAGGCGGGCCACGCGGGCGCCGCGATCCGGATCCAGACCAACAACCGCCCGACCGGCCAGCACGAGGCGGCGCTGATGGTCCAGGCGCTGCTCGCCGGCGCCGGCCTCGATGCGCAGATCGAGACGCTGGACTGGGCGACGCAGCTGCAGAACTACCGCGAGGGCAAGTTCCAGGTCTCGGTCTTCACCTTCTCCGGCCGGCCGGACCCGGCGCTGGCCTTCGACTCGATCATCGGCAGCAAGGACGAGGACCCGACCAGCCAGTGGGAGGACCCGCAGGCGATCGCCTGGCTGGCGGAGGCCAAGACGGTGGAGGACAAGGCGGCGCGGCAGGCGATCTTCGACCGGCTGCATGCCCGCATGGCCGAGCAGGTGCCGGTGATCGGCCTGTTCAACCCGGTGCAGGTGACGGCGGCCGGACCGAAGGTCCGCGGCTATGCCGACTGGGCGCCGGGCACCGCGCGGCTCTGGGACGTGTGGAAGGAGGAGTAGCCGGGCCCTGGCCTCTCTGGCCGATCAGGGATGCGGATCGGGGAAGCCGTGGCGTCGTGACAGGGCGGCGAGGATGCGATCCTTGCCGGCGATGAAGCGGACCGCGCCGTGGCTGTCGGCTTCCGCATCGGCCGGGCTCCCCTCGCCCAACACCAGCAGCGGCAGGGACTGGTTCTGCTCGCCGACCACCGCCACGACAGCCTCGCGCGGCCGTGGCCAGGGAACCCGCTCGACATCCAGCTGCGCCGCCAGATCCGGGAAGGACGCCAGCACGCCCTCCAGCAGGGCGCAGTGCCAGCAGTAGAAGACCTGGCCGGGATAGGCCGGATCCTGGAAGCCCGGTCGCAACAGGAACAGGCGGTCACGGGTCATGGCGGTGCTCTCCTCGGCAGCAGCGCAGCGGATTCCCTCCGCTGATAGCGGCCGGCGCCGCCGCCGGCCAGCGTCGGCCGTGGAGAGCTGCCCCGCGATATCCGGCCGGCGTGGTCAGGTCCCGGAATTCCCCCGGATCACGCTGCGCAGGGCAAAGGCGGACTGGATGCGCAGCACGCCCGGCATGCGCGACAGCTGCTCCTTGTGGATGCGCTCGTAATCGGCCGTGTCACGAGCGACGACGCGCAGCAGATAGTCCGAGGTCCCCGTCATCAGATAACACTGGTCGACCTCCGGGCATTTCCGCACCGCAGCCTCGAAGCGGGCGAGATATTCCTCGGTCTGGCGCTCCAGCGTGATCTGGACGATGGCGATGGTCGGGTTGGCCACGTCCGGCTCGTCGATCAGCGCGGTATAGCCGCGGATGACGCCGGCATGCTCCAGCAGCTGGCGCCGGCGCAGGCAGGCCGACGGCGACAGCCCGACGGCCTCGGCCAGGTCGGCGTTGCTGATGCGCCCGTCGGCGCGCAGCGCCTGGATGATCTTGCGGTCGATGGTGTCGAGCGTGGTCATGCGTGGTTTCTGCGAAAACCGGTGAATTTCCTGCGAACACCAGACCATCCGGCCGCAGAAGGATCAACGGAAATCAAGGATCGCCGAAGGCCCGCCGCCGTATCCTGAAGCCGTTGCGATCCCTTGCGGTCCGGCCCGAATGACGACCTCTCTCCCCGATGCCTCCGGCGCGACGCTGACCATCGATCTCGGCGCGATCCGAGAGAATTATCGTGCGCTGCGCCGCCGCCTGGGCCGGGCCGTCTGCGCCGGCGTGGTCAAGGCCGATGCCTATGGGCTGGGTGCCGACCGGGTGGCGCCGGTGCTGGCCGCCGAAGGCTGCAGGCACTTCTTCGTCGCCCATCTCGAGGAAGGCGTCGCGCTGCGGCCGCATGTGCCGGAGGCGGCCGAGATCTTCGTGCTGCACGGGCCGATGCCCGGCTGCGAGGAGACCGCCCTCGCCCACCGCCTGACCCCGGTGCTGAACAGCCTGGAGCAGGTGGAGGGCTGGACCGCCCTGGCGCGCCGCGTCGGGCGGGCGCTGCCGGCGGTGCTGCAGCTCGACACCGGCATGTCGCGCATGGGGCTGTCGCCGGCCGAGCTGGACCGGATCGCGGCCGAGCCGCAGCGGCTGGACGGCATCGATCTGCGTCTGGTGATGAGCCACCTGGCCTGCGCCGAGCGGCAGGACCATCCGGCCAACGGCACGCAGCGCCTGCGCTTCGACGTCGCCCGCCGCCGCCTGCCGAAGGCCCCGGCGGCGCTGGCCAACTCCTCCGGCATCTTCCTTGGCCCCGACTACCACTATGACCTGGCCCGGCCCGGCGCCGCCCTGTACGGGCTGGCCCCGGTGGCTGGCGCGCCGAACCCGCTGCGGCCGGTGGTGCGGCTGCAGGCCCGGGTGGTGCAGATCCGCGACATCGAGGGCGGCGACGCGGTCGGCTACGGCCTGACCTTCCGCGCCGAGGGGCCGCGCCGCATCGCCACCGTCGCGGTCGGCTATGCCGACGGCTTCCCGCGCAGCCTGAGCAATGCCGGGACCGCGCATCTCGGCGACACCACTCTGCCGATCGTGGGTGCCGTGTCGATGGACTCGCTCGGCATCGATATCTCGGCCCTGCCGGAGGGCGCGCTGCACCCCGGCGCCATGGTCGACCTGATCGGCCCGCACCGCAGCGTCGACGCCGTCGCCGCCGATGCCGGCACCATCGGCTACGAGATCCTGACCCGCCTCGGCCGCCGCTACCGCCGCGAGTACCGCAACGCGCCGCCGGCGGCCACCTCGCCCGCTTTCGCCCTCGAAGGAGTCCCGTCGTGAAGGTCATCGTCCTCGGCGCCGGCGTCATCGGCGTGACCACCGCCTATTACCTCGCCCGCGCCGGCCATGAGGTGACGGTGGTCGACCGCCAGGACGGGCCGGCACTGGAGACCAGCTTCGCCAATGCCGGCCAGGTGTCGCCGGGCTATTCCGCGCCCTGGGCAGCGCCGGGCGTGCCGCTGAAGGCGATCAAGTGGATGCTGATGCAGCACAGCCCCTTCGTGCTGCGGCCGCAGCTGGACCCGCGGCAGTGGCTATGGCTGGCGCAGATGCTGCGCAACTGCACCGCCGCCCGCTACGCCGTGAACAAGGAGCGGATGGTCCGCCTGGCCGAATACAGCCGCGACTGCCTGCGCCAGCTGCGCGCCGACACCGGCATCGCCTATGACGACCGGGCGCAGGGCACGCTGCAGCTGTTCCGCACTCAGAAGCAGGTCGACGCCGCGGCCAAGGACATCGCCGTGCTGCAGGAGGCCGGGGTGCCCTACGAGGTGCTGGACCCGGCCGGCTGCGCCGCCGCCGAGCCGGCCCTGGCGGCGGTGCGCGGGAAGATCGCGGGCGGCCTGCGCCTGCCCGGCGACGAGACCGGCGACTGCTTCAAGTTCACCAACAACCTGGCCAAGCTGGCGTCCGGCCTGGGCGTGACCTTCCGCTGGGGCGCCCGGATCGCCGGCCTCGCGGCCGAGGGCGACCGGATCGGCGGGGTGGTGCTGGAGAGCGGCGAGACCCTGCGCGCCGATGGCTATGTTTTGGCGCTGGGCAGCTTCTCGCCCCTTCTCCTCAAGCCGCTGGGCATCCAGATCCCGGTCTATCCGGTCAAGGGCTACTCGATCACCGTGCCGATCACCGAGGCCGATGGCGCCCCGGTCTCGACCGTGATGGACGAGACCTATAAGGTCGCGATCACCCGGCTGGGCGACCGCATCCGCGTCGGCGGCACCGCCGAACTGGCGGGATACAGCGGCCGGCTGTGGGACGCCCGGCGGCGGACGCTGGAGCATTCGGTCACCGACCTGTTCCCGCGGGGCGGCGACGTCGCCCGCGCCAGCTTCTGGACCGGCATGCGGCCGATGACGCCGGACGGCACGCCGGTGGTCGGCCGCACGCCCTACGGCAACCTGTTCCTCAACACCGGCCACGGCACGTTGGGCTGGACCATGGCCTGCGGTTCCGGCCGGGTGATGTCGGACATCGTCTCCGGCCGCCGCGCCGAGATCGACCTGGAAGGGCTGGCGATGGACCGCTACCGCTGGGCCGATCTGACCGGCATCCGCGCCGCCAAGGGCCGCCCGGCCGGCGCGCCGCTGCCGCAGGCGAGCTGAACCGCCGCCGGGGCCTGCGATCAGAGCACGAAATCGCCAGCCACCAGGGCAATGCTGCCCGTGAGCTGGATGTGGAAGTCGGAGGCGCCGTCGCCGTTGACGTCCCCGGCGACGGTGGTGACCCCACCGCTCACGGCATAGCGCAGCTGACCGGCGACGCCGGTGTAGGGGGCGGTGCCGATGAAGGTGAAGGCCTGGTCGCCGGCTACGGTCGTGTTGGCGTCGATCCCCGCCAGGTCGATGCGGTCGGCCTGGGCTTGGCTGAAATCGGTGATCCGGTCGGCATTGGCCCCGACCAGGCTCTGCGCCACATTGCCGTAGGCGAAGCGGTCGGCGCCGAGCCCACCGGTCAGCAGGTCCTTGCCGCCGGCCCCGGCGAGCACGTCGTTGCCGTTCCAGCCCTGCAGCGTGTTGGCATTCGTGTCCCCGACCAGGCTGTCATTGCCCTGGCTGCCGGAAAGGTTTTCGATCTCGTACAGGCTATCGCCCTGGGCGTCGCCGCCGGTGCCGGTGCCGCTGACCAGGCTGACCACGACCCCGACCGAGCCGGTGTAATAGCTGGCGGTGTCGTTTCCGTTGTCGCCGTCGAGATAGTCCGCCCCGGCGCCACCGCGCAGCACATCATTGCCGTCACTTCCGGAGAGATAGTCGTTTCCGGCATCCCCGGATAGGGTATCGCTGCCGTTGCCTCCGTAGAGGTTGTCGTACTCTCCGCCGCCCGCGAGCACGTCGTTACCGTCATTGCCGCTGAGGCTGTTGGTCCCGGCGTTTCCGGTCAGCGTATCGTTGTGCTGGCTGCCGTAGATGTTCTCGAAGTTCGAGAAGGAGTCGCCCTGCGCGTCGCCGCCGCTCGAGGTGACGGACGCCAGATTCACCGTCACCGCCGCGGTGGAGTTGTAATAGGTCAGGGTATCGATGCTGGCGCCGCCATCGAGCGCGTCGCCGCCGGCGCCGCCGTCCACGTAGTCATAGCCATCACCGCCGAGAAGGGAGTCGATGCCGGCGCCGCCGTAGAGACTGTCGCCGCCGCTGTTGCCGTAGAGCGTGTCGTTCCCCTCGTCGCCGCTCAGATAGTCGCCGCCGCTGCCCCCGGACATCAGGTCATTGCCCAGGCCGCCATTTCCGCTGTCGCGGCCGCTGCCGCCGTTGAAGGTGTCGTTCCCGGCATTGCCGGAGAAGGAATCGTCGCCGTCTCCCCCCCTCACGAAGTCGTCGCCAGAGCCGAGATAGAAGGACAGCCTCTCGAAATTGCTGAATTGCACGCCGTTGGAGGTGGTCATGGTCCCTCCCGGCGTCGTGTTGGCCGTGACGGTGAACGCCGTCGTACTGTTATAATAATAGAAGTTAAGGGCGTCTTGTCCGGCGCCGCCGTTGATGGTGTCGGCACCGGCATAAGTATAGATGTAGTCGTCCCCGTCGCCGCCATTGATGGTGTCTGCCGCGCCGGGTTCCGAATCCCCGTCGAAGATCGTGTCGTCGCCCGCGGCGCCGGTGATCTGGTCGCTGGATGATGTGCCAGAGAGATTATCGTCGCCCGCAGTTCCCGGAATGATGGCCATCGTCTTGACCCCTGGGATGGGTTGAGAAAATAAAAGATAGGATTATCGACCCCAGAGAATAATTTTGCGCTAAATTATGGCTTAATTCAGGATATACCGTCGTATGTAGCCGATGCCGGGATGTCTCGCCGGCCCGCATCCGCGGAGAGGAGCACGGATCATGGCCGCTGCTTCGTCCGCAATGCCCGAGCCTGGTCCTGCAGGCAGCGGATCAGGGCCTTCAGCGTCGGGTCGGCGATCGGCTCCGCCAGCTCCAGCGTGCGGCTGCGGCCATCCTCGTCGACCGTCACGGTGAAGCGGCGGGCGTCGGGCATTGGCCGCGACGCCTCCTCCGGCGCCGGCCGGTCGAGGACATGTGCGTCGCGGACCAGCGCCTCGATCCGGGCGGCCTCCTCCGAGGGCAGCGCCGCAAGCTCCAGCACCACCGGCTGGGCCAGCCCCGGCGCGTAGAAGATGCCTGTGCTCGACATCGCGAAGGTGATCCGCATGGTCCGCTCCTGCCCCGGGGCGCGGGCTCCGGGTTCAGCCGGTCGGGATGCCGACCTGCTCCCAGGCCTCGGCCACGGCCTTGACCTCGGCCTTCTTCGCACCGGGCAGCCGCCCTGCCAGATCCACCGTCACCGCGGCGAAATCGGCGAATTTGGTGGTCTCGGTCACCCGCGGGTCGCGCAGGGCATCGTACCAGATCCGGCCAGCCCGTTCCCAGGCGTGGCCGCCGATGCCGGTCGCGGCCAGGTAGAAGGCCCGGTTCGGGATGCCGGAGTTGATGTGGACGCCGCCATTGTCCTGGATCGTGTCGACATAGTCCCGCATGTGGCCGGGCTGCGGGTCCTTCCCGAGCACCGGGTCGTCATAGGCGGTGCCCGGTTCCTTCATCGAGCGCAGGCCGACGCCCTGGACCTTGTCGGTGAACAGGCCCTCGCCGATGATCCAGTCGGCCTCCTCGGCGGTCTGCTGCCGCACCCATTGCTTGACCAGCGATCCCCAGACGTCGGACAGGGATTCGTTCAGCGCCCCCGGCTGCTGCATGTAGACGAGGCCGGCCTCGTCCTCGGTGACGCCGTGGCCGAGCTCGTGGCCGATGACGTCGAGCGATGCGGTGAAGCGGTTGAACAGGTCGCCGTCGCCATCGCCGAACACCATGCGCTGGCCATTCCAGAAGGCGTTGGCGTAGTCCTCGCCGAAATGAACCGTGGCCTCCAGCGCCATGCCGTCGTCGTCGATCGAGTTGCGCTGGTAGATCTCGAAGAAGAAGTCGAAGGTGTGGCCGAGACCGTCATAGGCCTCGTCGACCGCGACGTCGCCGGACGGCCCCTGCCCCTCGGCGCGCACCAGCGTGCCGGGCAGGGCCTCGGTGTTTCCGGCGGTGTAGATGTTGCGCTGCCTCGACGTCGGCAGGGCCAGCTTGCGGCGCCGGCGTTGGGTCACGGGCTGGGCCACCGCCAGCTGCGCCCGCATCGACCGGAAGGTGGTGTCGATGCCGAGCGCCCGGCCGGCGGCGGCCTTCTGGGCCCTGGTGCCGTTGGCGAGCACGGCGCGCAGCAGATAGGGCGGCAGGATGCAGAAGAGCGAATGGTGATGGTGTCGGGTGCACATGCGGATCCCCCTTCCCAGCCGGTCACCGGATAGAAACCATGATGCCTATGTTCGTTCCCGTCCGCGCGGATGTGGGGCGACCTCGGTCCGGTATCGGCGAGTCCACTGGTCGTCCCCGGGCGCGGCATGTCGGGAGGACGACCATTCGCGCGCAGGCCTGCCCCGTCCCGCAAGGGAGGGGAGAATGGAAGGCTGCGCTCGCGCAGATTTTGTAGGTTCGGTTCGCGGCACGCGAACCCAACACGGGTGCAACGGCGCTCAGCTGCTGTCCGGCGGCTCCGCCCAGGGCGGGTGGTCGAACCGCTGCAGGGTCTTGGTGTCGAGCCAGTAGGGCTCGGCGTTCTCAGGTAGACAGTAGAGGTAGCGCGGCCGGTCGGGCGGCGGGCGCCCCTGCCGCGGCGCGCCTTGTCCCGTCGTCCCGTCCGGGCCGAAGCCGGCGGCGAGGGCGCGGCGGGACAGGCCGATGTCGCGGCCTAGGCGCAGGATCGGGGTCTCGAGCGGCAAGGCGGTGTCGGCGAGGTCGGCGTCGATCCGCTCGTCCTCGGTGAGGCGGGTCCAGAGCTCGGTGGTCAGCCGCTCCCTGGCCTCGGGCTTTTCGGTGGCGATGGCGCGCGACAGTCTCTGGGCGACGGCTTGGCGCCGGTCGTGCTTCTCGTCCTGCCGTCGGTCCCGGCGGTCCTCGGCCGCGCGCTGCGCCTCCTCCCGCTGCTGCCGCAGCTTCGCCTTGAGGGTGACGGCGCGGCGGAGGCCGAGGAACAGGCGGCTGAAGCCGGCTTCGGCCTGGCCGGCGCGGTCGAGATCGCCGGCCTTGGCGGCAGCGACGCCCTGGGCCTGGAAGGCCCGGGCCAGCCCCAGGGCGAGCTTCCTCATCTCGTCCAGCACCGCGACATCGCGGGCGTCCGGCCCCGTGGCCGGCTCGGCGGCGGATGTCTCGGCACTTATGGCGGCATCGACCATCTGCGCATTAGAACAAAACGGGAACATAAAATCAAGCAGAAACGTATCTCTGGATGACAGGCGACCGCTTCCAGACGGCCGCCGCACCGCCGAGATCAGGACTCGTCAGCGGCTAGGGCGCGTGATCGAGCGCCCATGCGCCTCTTCGATCCATAGCCACGCTGCCAGCCGATGACGTCATCGGACTGTCCGCTCAGGAGCGATCGTTCGGCGCCAGCGGCTTGAGCGCGGGTGCGTTGAGCACCTGGCCGTCCGGCGAGAATTGTGATCCGTGGCAGGGGCAGTCCCAGCACTTCTCGAACCGGTTCCAATGGACGAGGCAGCCCATATGTGTGCAGACGGCGGAGCGGCGGATCACCGTCCCGTCCTCCGCCTTGTAGGCCGCGATCTTGCTCAGCCCCTCCCGGATCACCGCGCCTTCGCCCGGGGCGAGCTCATCCGCCGAACTCACCTCCCCCGGGCGGATGTATTCAGCGAAATTCTTGACCGCGCCCGCCTGCCCCTTGACGAACTCGGCCAATGCGGCGAGCGCAGCCGGCTTGCGGGCGGGGTCGAGCACCGGGGCATAGCGGCAGTCCTCCCCGAGGATCGCCGGCAGGATGGTGAGGCTCCCGGCGACGCCGTTGGTGATGCCCTGCCCGGAATCGCCGGTGTGGATGTAGATGTTCGGGTTGCCCGGATTGCGCCCCGAGAAGGGCATGAAATCGACCGGCTCGAGCACCTGGCCCGACCAGCGATACCCGGTGCCGCGAAAGCCGGGGTAGTGCTTGCGCGTCCATGCCTCGAGCCGGGCGAAGCGCTCCTCCATGTCGTTCGCCTCGCCTGATCGATGATCCTCCCCGCCGACGATCAGCAGATCCTCCGCATCGCCCAGCGGCTGGATGCGAACATAGTGATAGGGATCGAGCGTGTCCCAGAGCAGCACGTCGGGGACGGTGCCCTTCGGGACCCGACCGGCGATCACATAGGTGCGGTTCGGAAGCTGCTTGGTGTGGATTGCGACCTTGTCGTTGGCCGGCGAGTTCGTCGCGAAGACCGCGGCCGCGGCCTGGATCCTATGCCCTGCCTCGGTCTCGATCTCGACACCGCCGTCGATCTCCTTCTGGCCGAGATAGGCGGTATCGGAGTGAAGGCGGCCGCCGCAGGCGGTGATGGCGCGTGCGAGGCCGGCGAGATATTTGCCCGGGTGGAAACGCCCCTGGTTCGGAAAGCGAAGCACCGGTCCGGAGCCGGGGCCGGGCATCGGCACTCGATCGGCCCATTCGAGATCGACCCCGATCGACCGGCAGGCCTCGTATTCCTGCTCGAGATCCGCGCGGTGGCTGTCCTCGGCGGGCACGAGATAGCCATCGACGCGGGCGAAATCGGCGTCGATTCCTTCGTTGCGGCAGATCGCCTCGATCCGATTCACGGCGGCGACCTGGCTGTCGTAATAGAGCCGCGCCTCCTCCTCGCCGCGGACGCGGATCAACTCGGAATAGAGATCGTCGAGCTCGGTCGCCAGATGGGCGGTGGTGCGCGCGGTCATTCCGCGGCCGATGCGCCCCCGGTCGACCACGATCACGTGCCGGTCGGAGCGGGCAAGCTCGTAGGCGGTCGAAAGCCCGGCGATCCCCGACCCGACCACAACCACATCGCAGCCGGCGTCGGCGGCGAGCGGCGGCGCCTCGATCGTCGGTGCCGTTTCCATCCAGAAGGACCGGCTCGCCTCGTCGCCGACATTCATCGCGTCTCTCCGCCTGCCGCAAGAGGCGAACATCAGGACAGCCGCGTCGGTTCCTCGGGATCCCGGGAGCCGCCCGGCGGAAGCGGCACGAGGCGACCGGCACCCGGATGTCCTATGCATGAGCGGCAAATTGCGCCTGCGCCGGCTACGGCCTAGACCTTGCGGGGCCTCCTCGGAACCCGCCGATGATGTCCATCGCCGATCGCCTTCTCGTCCTCCCGACGCCAAGCCTCTCCTCGACGAAACGCGCATGCTCCGCAACATCGAGCGCCTGCGCAGCTACAAGGTGCTGCCCGCCGAACCGGCGGCGGGGCCCGTGCGCTGGCCGCGCTTCGGGGCTGATAGCGCCGCCCCGGGCCTCCGGCCGGCGGATCCTTGGCCAACTCTGGCTCATGTCTCCGCGGAGTATTCCTCGTTTGGCTCGGGGGACAGCTTCCGTCTATCCAGAAGGCACCGGCAGCCACCCGATGGAGACAGGATTGACGATCTCGCTCTCGCGCCGGCGGGCGCTTGCCGGCTCTGTGCTCGCAGCCCTCGCGATTCCAACGATCGTGCTCTTCGCCGTCTGCGCTCGTGCCGACGACGGGCAAAACCAGCTCGGCCGCGTCGTCGACGAGGCGATCCGGCCGGTGATGGCGGAGAACGACGTTCCGGGCATGGCCGTGGCGGTCACGGTTCGGGGCGAGAGGTCCTTCTTCAACTACGGCGTCGCCTCGAAGGAGAGCGGGCAGAAGGTCACCGAGGACACGCTGTTCGAGATCGGCTCGGTCAGCAAGACCTTCACCGCGACCCTCGCGGCCTATGCGCAGGTGCGTGGCGCCCTGTCCTTCTCCGACATGGCGAGCCGGTACCTGCCGGAGCTTGCCGGCAGCAGCTTCGACCGGATCAGCCTGCTCGATCTCGGCACCTACACGGCGGGCGGCCTGCCCCTGCAGTTTCCGGACGAGGTCACCGATCCGGACAGGATGATTGCCTTCTATCGGGGCTGGCGCCCGGCCTATCCCCCCGGCACCCACCGGCTCTACTCGAATCCGAGCATCGGCCTGTTCGGCCATCTCGCCGCCAGGGCCATGGGCCAGCCATTCGACGAGCTGATGGAGCAGACGCTGTTCCCGGCGCTCGGCCTGACCCGGACCTATATCAGGGTGCCGCGGGACCAGATGGGCCGCTACGCCTGTGGCTATTCGAAGGCGGACAAACCCATCCGGGTGACGCCCGGCGTCCTCGACGCGGAGGCCTATGGCGTGAAGACGACCGCGGCCGACCTGATCCGGTTCGTCGAGGCGAACATGGACGGCTCGGCGCTGGACGAAGCGCTGCAGCGCGCGATCGCCGCGACCCATGCCGGATACTACAGAATCGGCGACATGACGCAGGGCCTGGGCTGGGAAATCTATGCCTATCCCACGGATCTCGACCGGCTGCTGGCGGGGAATTCCCGTGAGATGGCCGCCAAGACCAATGCCGCCGTCCGGCTGGATCCGCCGCTGCCGCCGCAGGGCGAGGTGCTGATCAACAAGACCGGCTCCACCAACGGCTTCGGCGCTTATGTCGCCTTCGTCCCGGCCAAAGGCATTGGCATCGTGATCCTGGCGAACAAGGCCTATCCGATCCCGGCGCGGGTGACGGCCGCCCACCGGATCCTGACGGCACTGGACAATCAGCCCGACCTGGCCACTACCCGCTGAGCGGGTCAGCTTCGCCGGTGGACCGGCGGGACCAGCCGTCTGACCAGCGCCACGAGCTCGCCGTGACGTGAGACGCCCGCCTTGGCGAAGATGTGCTCGCGGTGCGTTCGCGCCGTCGCCTGGCTGACGCCGAGCGCGGCGGCGGCTTCGGCCAGGGTCGCGCCGGCCATCAGCTGCGCGAGCTGCCGGGTCTCGGCCGGAGTGAGTCCGAAGATGCGCGCGACGGTGGCGAGGTCGGCCGGGAACGGCGTGCCGGCAGGCACGATGAAGACCGCGGCGGTCGCCTGCGGCACCATCCGCGTCCGGACGTCGCCCCGTGCGAGCGGAAGCACATGGGCCGTCGCCACGGTCATGTCGGCCTGAAGCAGGGGCACGCCGATCCCGGCCGCCCCGATCGCCGCCTCGTCCGACTGCGCCAGGGCGACCGCCTTGAGCAGCTCCCTGGTGATATCGGCATTGAGCGCGGCGAGACAGCCGCCGGACGAGACGATCGGCGAGCGGGCGTCGAGCATGCCGCGAGCGGCTTCGTTGGCGTGGAGGATCCGCCCCTGATCACCGACGATGACCACGCCGACGGCGAAGCTGTCGAGCGTCGCCCCCAGCGCCTGGCGCTCCAGAGTCTTCACGTCCATCAGGTCGTTGATCGTCACGGCGCGGCGCAGATGCGGCAGGAGCAGGGTGCCCAACCCGATCTCCCGCTCGGTGATGACGCCCTGCTGCTGCTGGCGGCCGAGCACCAGCTCGGAGAAATGGGTCGGCGTCGTGATCAGGAAGAAATGGGCGATATCGACAATACCCTGCGGCTTCAGGCAGCTCTGGACATAGGGCGAGCTTGCGAGTTCGCCGACGGGAATCTCCCGCGAGGCGACGAAGGGCATGTCCGGATCCGGCCCGTGCGCCAGCCACTCGGCCAGTTTCCCGTGGATCTCCGGGATGTGCTTCGCCCTCTCCTGAAGCCAGTGGGACTCCCAGCCCACGCTCTTGCTGATGAGAGCCCGGTCGTTCCGGAGGTCGTTCAGCGACAGGATCGCCTTTTCGCAGTCGAGCACCCGGGCGATTTCGGCGAGAGTTGGCTCCCAGCGCACCGGATCGAGCGCGCAGTCATAGATCTCGCCGATCAGCTCCGACAGCCTGCCAGGCGCCAGGAGCGAAGCCAAGCCGTCCGCGACATTCTGATGCCCCATGGCGCGCCCCCAAGCCGCGCGTAAGGAGTACGATCATATCGGATGAACATACGATGCGCCATCGAGGGTAAGGCGCTAACATCCGTACGCTCGGCTTCCGCCCGAGCAGTTGCCAGGCACCCGGCTTGTGGACAAATCGGAAAGAGAGAGTATCCACAACAACCATTCTAACGATTTATGGAATTCGACAAGCCGAACGCCGATACTTCTTAATATCCTGACTGTCTTTAAATATTCATTTGGGGCCACGAGTTCGACCAGCCGGCCATCTTTTCGTTTCCGATCCGGTGCTAGCCAAGCGTAAGCGCCATGCTGGCAGCGTCGGCAGTGGTCCAATTCAGGAGGCGACCATGCCAATGGCACCTGAAAACGGAATGGCTTTGCATCAGTCCCGGAACGGGAGAGCCACAATGAAGCGCTCGCTCCTGACGATCGCCCACGCCCTTGCCCTGTGTCTTGCCGTCTCCGGCCCGGCACCGGCCGGCCAGGTGGCCGGCTGGTGGGGCGGCACCTGGGACTGCAACATCGACGGACGACCGGCCCGCATGAGATGGGCCGCCGTGGATGCCAGCGAAACGACCTGCGACGGCGATATTTGCACGACCAGCTCCGGGGCGCGCTGGAGCGGCAGCTTTTCGGACAACGGCTCGCGCTGGGTCCGACTGACCAATCCACGTCAAGGCAATCGAGGCGGTCTGTTCTTCCGGCATGCCGACGGAAACCAGTGGTACCTGGCCAAACCGGTCAACAACAAGGCCGTGGGCTGGACGACCTGGAACGGCAACCGCTATTCGCTGTCCTGCTGGCGATAGTCGCGCCGGGATCTCCCCTGTTGCTGCGCGAGCGACCGCACAAGTCTCTGATCCTGCTGTCCGCTCGCGCGGCAAAGCCCCTGTCGACGTCACGTCGCCGCCATCCGCATCGCGCTGACAGGAAGCTTCTCCGGATTGACATTTTTGCAGCCTCATGAGCAAATTAATTTCAATTTTTAATCAATAGAACAAAAGAACGGTCGCAATCGGGCGACCTGCTTCACAGCGGAGCCCGTGAGGTTTTTCAGGGGAGCCCTAGGTCCCTTCGCCAAAGCACGGGGGTATTCTTGGATTACGCCGTCCTTGCCAGATGGGCCGGACGGCCGGCTCTCAATGGCCTGGCCGCGGCGGCGTTCGTCCTCGCGACCTCGGTCTCGGCCGTCCCGGCGGCCGAGACGACCATCGAGGTCAGGCTCGAGCCGAACCAGACCGTCCGGCAGCTGTCCGAGCGCTATCTGGGCGATCCCGATCTCTGGCCCGAGATTCTCAAGGCCAGCCATCTGGCCTCGGTCGCAGACCTGTCGCCGGGTCAGCCGCTGCGCGTGCCCGTCGACCTCATCGCCGCTGCCGAGCGCGCCCTCGCCCGCTGCGCCGACCAGATCAGGCTGGCGAACCTCGCCGGCGCGCAGCTGTTTGCGCCGGACGAGATCGGACGCGCCATCGATCTCTACGATCGGGCGCTCGGCCGCCGCATCGAACGCGCCTGGACCGAAGCCAAGGACCTTGCGCTCACCTCCCGCTCCGAAGCCGCGAAGGCCCTCGCCATCTCGGAAGCGCGGCGTGACGAGGCCGCCGAGGCGCTGCTGAGCGACAAGCAGGGATGGGTCGAGGGCCAGAAGCCGAAGGACCTGGCGTGGAACGACATCCAGCTCCGCGCCGTGCTCGTCGAGGAGGAGAAGGTCCGCACCCTGTCGCAGTCGACGGCCCAGCTCACCTTCCGCGACGCCAGCCGGCTCAGGCTCAACGCCAATTCGAACGCCGTGATCCAGGAGATGCGCTACGACCCGCTGACGCGGCATGAGGAGGCGAAGGTCAGCCTGGTCGAAGGCGATTTCTATGCCCTTCTCGCCAGCGAGAGCGAACGCACCAGCTTCGCCGTCGACATCCCGGAGGCGCAGGCCCGCATCGAGTCCGGCGACTTCTGGGTCAAGAGCGACGATGCCGGCGCCAAGTTCACCAACTACGACGATCGTCCTGTCGCCGTCGCAACCAAGGACGAAACGGTCGTGCTCGGGCGGAACGAAGGGCTGGTCCTCTCCGCGAAGGGCGAAGCCACCGAGAAGCGCGGCGTCCTCGACCCGCCTCGCCTGTCCGCACCGGGGAATGACGGCATCGTCTACGACACGTCGTTCGATCTCGCCTGGGCCAGCTCCGAGGGGGCCGGCGGCTACTGGCTCGAGATCGGCGCCGAGCAGTCGTTCGACACCATGCTCGTGTCCGAGTTCGGTCTTCCGAAACCCGCCTTCCGCGTCGAAAACCTGCCCCCCGGCGAATACTACTGGCGCGTCTCTGCTCTCGACACCTTCGGCCTGCCGGGCGAGCGAAGCGCCCCCTGGCGCTTCACCGTGGCGATCGACGAGGCACCGCCTTTCCTGAGGCTCGACGCGCCGGGCGAGGGAGCGATCGAGCGTGACGCCACCATCGAGATCCGCGGCGAGACGGAGCCGGGCGCCACCGTCACCGCGAATGGTCGTCCGGTCGCGGTCTCCGCTCTTGGGCGGTTCGCAGGGCCGATGGCGGCCAGCGAGGGGGACAACCGCGTCGAGATCGTGGCCACCGACCCTGCCGGCAACGTCACCAGGCTGGCGCGCCGGTTCAGCCACATGCCGGACCGGTCCGAGGCGGTCCTGCTGGACGCGTCGATCCCGCGCGATCCGGCGGGCCGGATCCTGGCGGCGGGCGACACGGTCTCCCTCGCCGGCCGCACCAGGCCGGATTCGCGCATCGACGTCGTCGGCGCCGATGGCGCCCCCCGCGGGTCGGCCGCCAGCAACGGGTCCGGCCGCTTCGCCCTCAACATCGGGCTCGGCGCCGACGAGGAAGCGCTCTCGATCGTCGTGACCGCCCCGTCGGGCTTCCGCAGCGCGCACAGGGTCGAGGTCGCGGTCGACCGCGAGCGGCCGACCATCACACTTTCGGAGGAGTTGCCCCGGCTCACCGCCTCTGAAACGCTGTTCGTCAAAGGCCAGGTGGCCAAGACCGACGCGACGCTGCGCATCAACGGCAGCGAGGTCGGGCTGAAGGACGGCGCTTTCGATGAGATCGTCAGCCTGCGTGTCGGCGACAATCCGATCGAGCTGGTCGCCACCGACAGGCTCGGCAACACCGACGTCGCCCGGTTCACGGTCACGCTCGACAAGGATCCGCCCCGGCTGGTCGCGGCGAAGCTCACCGCCGAAGCGGGCGATGCCGGCGCCTTCGCGGCTGTCGAGGTCAGTGCCTCCGACACCTCGGGACTCGCGGCGACCGCGATCGCGACCGTGGCGTACGGGTCGGAGACCGCCGACGCCGTGCTCCGGTTCAACCGGGCCGCGCAGAGCTATCAGGGCTCGATTCCCGTACCTCGCGGAGGGCTGAGATCGGCGGCGGTCAGGACGGTGGAACTCACGGATGCGGCCGGCAATCGGCAGTCATACCGCATCGATTGAACGGGAGATCGTCTGAGGCGGACTCGGGCGGGGCTATGCACATGACGGCAGGTCGGACGGGAGGAACGCTATTCTGCATGGCCCTGGTCGCTCTGGCGGCAGGATGGACGTCGCCGGTGCGTGCCGATGAAAGACCGGCCCTCATCACCTACGGCAGGGATGCGCCCACCAAGGAAGGCGATTTCTACCGCGAGCAGACGATCTATTTCAGTGTGCCCGAAGCATCGACCGAGCGGCTGTGGGTCAATGTGTTCGACCCCGGGATCAGCGCCGAATTCGACCAGCGAATGGGTCCGGCCGGAGCGAGCCGGACCCGCTACGCGGTGTTTGGAGGCACCGGCGCCTTTTCGGTTCCGCCACTCGTCCCGGCCGTTCCGCCACCCGAGGCGGCGGATGCGGGCACGCTGCTCGCGGAGAAGGTCTTCGGCGACGAGCCGGATGCGGTCGGCCAATGGAAGACGGTGGCCGTCGTCGATCCGCGCCAGGGCGAAGCCGTCGGCGGACGCAGGATCTTCCGCCTGCTCGTGCAGGGGCTGGAAGGGGCCGCCGGCAATGTCTTCGACGTCGCGGTGAGCGCCCGCGAGACCAGGCAGTTGCAGCCCGAAGGCCTGGAGATCTTCGCATACCGGCCGGTTGTCCGCGTCCCCGATCAGCGATCCTTCGCCGAGTTGCGGTTCCGCCCGCCCGCGGGGGCCGACCGGCTGGCCGTCCACGGCTTCGATCTCGCCCACGGGACCCTGGATCTGACGACCGCCTTCTCGTCGGTCCCGCTCAAGGCATCCGGCCAGGACGAGTGGCGGGCGACCGAGATCGCCCTCGACCCGCGTGCGGAAGCGGCGGAGGCCGCGCTCGAGTTCGGCCGCGGCGTCGAGATGCCGAACGACGCCACCTTCATGATCGCCGATGCCGCCGGCACGCCCGTGCGGTTCGAGCTTCCGGTGAAGCTCTGGCCCACCCTCGTCCGGCCGAAGCCTGCGCTGGACCGGTCCGATCTCGCGGCCTGCGGATCGGTGTCCTTCGACGCCGGCCGCTCCGTGGACCCGAAGGGCGGGCAGCTCACCTACCGCTGGGATTTCGGCGACGGCTCCACCGCCGAAGGCCCGCTCGTCCGCCACGACTACACGGCGCCGGGCCGATACCGGGCTCGCCTGGAGGTCCGCGGCTCCTCCGCCAGGATCGGCGACGGCGCCGCGACCGATGTCGAGGTCGATGTGCAGGTGCCTCCGGAAGCCCGCATCGAATCCCCCCTCTCCGCCTCGGTCGGCGTCGACGTCGCCTTCGACGGCAGCACATCGGTCGCAGGCAGGCTGCCGATCAGGCGCCTGACCTGGCGCTTCAACGATGGCGCCACGCTCGAGGGCGCCCGGGTCAGCCGGCGGTTCGACAAGCCCGGCCGCTACCTCGCCAGCCTGACGGTCGACGACGGCTCCGGCCAGCCCTGCGGCGCCGACACCGCGGAAGCCTCTATCGTCGTCAATACGCCGCCGGTTGCTGTTCCAGGCCCGGCGCGGCGCGTCTCGGTGGACGAGGCCATCGCCTTCGATGCCCGCCAATCCTTCGATGCCGACGGCCGGATCACGGCCTATGCGTGGGACTTCGGCGACGGCACGCACAGCGCCGCCGCCCAGCCGGCCCATGCCTACGACCGACCTGGCACCTACACCGTCCAGCTGACCGTTGCGGATGATGCTGGGCTGCCCAATTCGACGACCTCGGCCACGACCACCATTGTCGTCAATGCCCCGCCGCTGTCGGTCGCCGGCGCCGACAAGTCGGCCGCCATCGGCGAGCCGCTGGCGTTCGACGGCTCCGCGTCCAGCGACCCGGACGGCCGCCTCCTCGCTTGGGACTGGGATTTCGGAGACGGTGGCAGGGCGACAGGGGAAAAGACGACCTACGCCTTCGATCGGCCCGGCACCTATCGGGTGCGGCTCACCGTCCGGGATGACTCGGGAACCAGCTCGGCGACGGGTGACAGCACGCTCAGCGTGCGCGTGAACGCTCCCCCGGTCGCCTCGGCCGGCCCCGATCAGCTGGTCACCGCCAGCGCCGTCACCTTCGACGGCACCGGCTCCTCCGATCCCGACGACGCGATCGCGGACTATGCCTGGGACTTCGGCGACGGCAGCACCGGCACCGGGTCCAGGCCGATCCATGTCTACCAGGCGCATGGCCGCTACCAGGTCCGCCTGACGGTCACGGATCGGTCGGGAACGAAATGGAACTCGGCGACCGACAGCATGACCGTGGTCGTCAACGCCCGCCCGGTCGCAGACCCCGGGCCTGACAGGATCGTCGCGCCCGGAGAGAAGGTCGTGTTCGACGGCAGCCGCTCGCTCGACCAGGACAGCGATATCGCGGAATACCGATGGGACTTCCGTGACGGCAGCGAGGCGAGAGGCCGGATCACGTCGCACAGCTTCGATCGGCCGGGGATCTACGATGTCAGGCTGGCGGTGACCGACGACAGCGGCGATGCCGATGCCGTCGACTACAAGGAGGCCCGGATCACCGTCAACGCCGCGCCGGTCGCGGATCCGGGCGCCGACCGCATCGCCGCGCCGGGCGACGTCGTCCGGCTGAGCGCCGCGAACTCCTACGATCCGGACGGCCGGATCGTCAGCTATCGCTGGGACTTCAGCAACGGCAGCAAGCCGGAGTCCAGTGTGCAGGTCGAGCGGACATTCGGCGCGCCGGGGCTCTACACGGCCCGCCTGACGGTGGCCGACGACAGCGGCGCGTCCAACGGCTTCGATTCCCGCGAGGTCAGGATCGCCGTCAACCATGCGCCGGTCGCCGATGCCGGCCCCGACGTATTGACCGAAAGCCTGATCGTCGCCTTCGACGGCACCGCCTCGGTCGATCCGGACGGGGACGCCCTCACCTACCGCTGGGATTTCGGCGACGGGAGCTCCGCCAGCGGCGCAAAGGTCCAGCACACCTACGCGGTCGCGGGGACCTATCCGATCATTCTCGTCGTCGATGACGGCAAAGGGCTCCGGAACTCCGTCGACCAGACCGCCAGGTCCCTTGTCATCCACCAGCCGCCGGTTGCCGATGCCGGCGGCAATCGCGAGGTCTGCACCGGGGACGTCATCACCTTCGACGGGTCGAAATCCATAGACCCGCAGGGCGGGGCCCTGCGCTACGAATGGGACTTCGGCGACGGGACGACCGCCGGCATCGTCAACCCGACCAAGACCTACCGCAACGCCGGCGTCTATCCGGTCACCCTGTCGGTGCGGGACAGCGCGAACCTGGTGAACAGCGTCGATGTCGATAGGGTGTCGGTCAAAGTCGATCAGGGCCCCTTTGCCGATGCCGGCCCGGATATCGAGGCCTGCGCGATGTCTCCGATCGAGTTCGACGCGTCGCGTTCGTTCGATCCGAACGGGACGATCAAGCGCTACGACTGGGATTTCGGCGACGGCAAGTTCGCGATCGGCGAAAAGCCCGACCATGTCTACGAGCATCCTGGCGACTACCGGGTGTTCCTGAAAATCGAAGGCCAGCGGATCGGCCGGTGCGATCCCCATTCGACCGACGAGATGTCGGTCAGGATCCTGCAGGGACCGATCGTCAGGATCGTCGCCCGTGCGGCCGCCCCGCTCGGCGAGGTCACCTTCGACGGCTCGGGCTCGGACATGCCGGGGGGCAGGATCATCGGCTGGAACTGGGATTTCGGCGACGGCAAGACCGCCGAAGGGGCCATCGTCAAGCATGTCTTCACCGAACCCGGCCGGAAGAAGGTCGCCCTGACGGTGGTGAGCGATTCCCCCTCCCCGACCTGTCAAAGGGTGACCGGCACGCATGTCGTGACTGTCAACGCCCCGCCGGTGGCCGTGATCACGACGCCCGAGAGCATCTCCGCGGGCGAGGAGCTGTTCCTCGATGCCCGCCGGTCGCATGATCCGGACGGGGCGATCGCTGCCTATGCCTGGGACTTTGGGGATGGCGAGAAGGCGGCCGGGATCCTGGTCAACCATCGATTCGCCACCCCCGGCACCCACAAGCTCCGCCTGACGGTCACCGACGAGGCCGGGGTGGAGAATTCCTCCGCGACGGTGGAGAAGGTGCTGGTCGTGCGCCCGCCGCCCGCGCCCGTCATCGATCTGCCGGTCGCCGCCTGCACCGGCGAGGACGTCCGTCTCGTCGTCAAGGGGGCGGCCGCGGCGAAGCCCGCGCAGGACGGCTGGCGCGATGCCGGCGAGACGGACGGCGCCCGCATCTTCGTCAGGCGCTTCGAGCAGCCGGGCCGCTATGACGTGACGGTCATCCCCGACGACGGCCAGGCCCTGGCCGGCAGCCGCCGGCCGCAGACCCGCATCCTCCACATCAACCGGGCACCGGTGTCGGTGCCGGGTCCGCAGCGCGTCGTCTGCCCGATGACCGAGGTCGCCTTCGACGGCGGGCAGTCCTATGACGCCGATGGCCGGATCGTCGATTATCGGTGGGATTTCGGCGACGGCCAGAGCGCCCAGGGGCCGACGGCCACCCATGTCTTCGAGAAGCCCGGGACCTACGACGTCGCGCTGACCGTGACCGATGACACGCAGTCGAGCTGTGCTGCGATCCGCAGGTCGGCGCGGGTCGTGGTCAATGCGCCGCCGGTCGCCGATGCCGGGCCGCCCTTCGAGGCCTTCGTGGGCGGCGCGGCGGATGCGGTGCTGCTCGACGGCACGCGGTCCAGGGACCCCGACGGTGGCGGCCTGACATTCGTGTGGAGGATCGGCGACGGCACGACCGAGTCGGGCGAGCGCGTCCGTCACCTCTTCCGGCAGACGGGCGACATCCCGGTGGAACTCACGGTCACCGACAGCTCCGGGCTGTCCTGCGGCGTGGCGACCGACAGCACCACGGCCACGGTCCGTCGGCGCTCTCCGGTGCTGATGACCGAGGGATCCACGGCCGGTTCTCAAGACTGAGGGCACTGTCATGGCGCCATGTCCCTGAGCCTTCGCCGCAAGCTCCTGTCGCTGAGCCTCCGCCGCAAGCTGCTGCTGTTCTCGGCGATGATCGCGGCGCTGCCGCTGCTGTTCGCCGGGCAGTCGCTGATCCGGATCGCCCGCGACGAGATGAAGAGCGCGGCCAATGAGCGGCTCGTCACCACGGTCCGCGAGGTGACGAGCCAGATCGACGACATCTATGACCGCGCCTGGCTGGCCCCCCTCCTGCTGATCCGCAGCGCCATCGACAGCGAGAAGGTGAGCGTCGGGGAGAAGGTCGCGATCCTCACCCATGGCATCGCCCAGCTGCCGGATATCGTCGCCCTGCAGATCACCCTCGACGGCGGTCGCCTGCCGCTGGTGATTTCGCAGAACCGGTTCAGCACGAGGCTCACGGAGGCGGGCGTCCAGCCCCTGAGCGTGCTGCGGGCGGATCCGGAGGCGGTCATCGCCGCGGCGGCGCCCGACGACGGAGCGGCTGCGCGGGTCACCGCGGTCGATTACGAGCCGAAGACCGAGACCTGGCTGGCGACCGTGGCACTCCCGCTCGAAAGCAAGTTCAGCGGGGCGCGGGGAGTGCTTTCGGCGAGGATCGATCTCGGCCGGATCCGCGGCTTCATCATGAGCCAGCCGTTCCGCCAGGTCGGCATGATCACCACGGTCGATGCGCAGGGGCGGAAGCTGTTCGACCCCGAGCTGGACGAGTCGGGTCGGGTCAAACAACTGGGCCGGCGCGATATCGTCAGCGAGGCACTGGCCGCACGCGAAGGGAACCGCTCCCGCGCGATCAGCGTCGACACCTATTCGCGGCCGGACGGAACCCCGATGCTCGGCACCTTCGCTTTCGTCCGCAGCTTCGACTGGGCCGTCATCGTCGAGCAGAAGGAGGCGGACGCCTACTATGCCGTCGACGTCATGATCGGCAGCCTGTCCTTCTGGCTGTTCGGCGGGCTCGTCGTCGCGGTTCTGGGGGCGGCGGTGTTCGCGCACCGCATCAGCCGCCCGATCCTGGCGATCGGAGAGGCCGCGAACGAGGTGGCCAAGGGGAACTACCGGGTCCAGGTCCGGAATGTGCGTTCACGGGACGAGATCGGTGAGCTGGCAAAGCGCATCAACAACATGATCGTGCAGATCAACGAGCGGTTCGAGCTCACCAAATTCGTGTCCCATGGCACGATCGACGCCATCCAGCATTCGGACGAAACCGGCGTTCACCTGGGCGGCAGCCGCTGCGAGGTTGCAATCTTTTTCGCCGATATTCGCGGCTACACGGCCTTTGCCGAGAGCCGCGACCCGGAAACGGTGGTCGAGACACTGAACTTCTATCTCGCGGCACTGGCCGATCTGGTCGCCGCGCACAACGGCGACATCGACAAATTCGTCGGCGACCAGGTCATGGCCGTGTTCCAGGGGCCTGCCATGGCCGGCGACGCCCTTCGCTGCGCCGTGGCCATGCAGAAGCAGATGGCCGACCTCTCGGCCGCCAACCCCGACCGGAACCTTGCGATCGGCATCGGCATCGATATGGGCGAGGTGGTGATGGGAGCGATCGGAGCCAGGGACCGCATGGACTTCACCGTTCTCGGCGATCGCGTCAACGTCGCCGCGCGCCTGTGCTCGGCCGCCAAGCCGCAGCAGACGCTCGCAACCGCGACCGTGGTCGAGGCGGCGACGGCGTCACAGCACGATCTGCCGTTCACATCCCGCGCCCTTGAACCGATCACCCTCAAGGGCAAGAGCACGCCGCTCAGGATCTATGAAGTCCACCCGGCGAGCCGCGTGATTGCCTGAAGCCGATTGACGTCTCGGCCGCGGCCGTCACGCCGCGGCCTGGTCGCGGCGCAGGCCGTCTTTCCGCATCTGGTCCGGCGTCGTGCCGGTCAGGCGGTGGAACATGGCGATGAAAGCCGAGGCGTTGCCGTAGCCCAGCGACCGCGCCACCGCGCCGACCGAGGCCCCCTCCTCCAGCCGCGACAGCGCGGCGACCAGCTTCATCCGCTGCCGCCATTCGGCGAAGGACATGCCGAGGTCGCGCTGGCAGTGCCGCGACAGCGTGCGCTCGGTGGTGCCGGTCAGCCGCGCCCATTCGGCCAGCGACCGGCGGTCGCCGGGATGACGCTGCAGCGCCTCCAACACCGTACGCAGCGCCGGGTCATCCGACAGCGGCAGGTATGAGGCGTGACGCGGCGCGAGGCGGATCTGGTCGACCAGTACCTGCGCCAGCCGCAGGTCGGCGTCGCTGCGCGGCACCCGCACGCCCCGCGCCGCGAAATCGGCCAGGATCGCCTTGATCAGCGGGCTGAGCGCCAGGGTGCAGGGCTCGGCCGGCAGATCGGCGCAGAGCTCGCGGACGACATAGACCGACACGTAGCGGACGGCGTCGCGGTTGTGGCACGCATGCGGCACGTCGGGCGGCGTCCAGATCGCGTAGTGCGGCGGGGACAGGTAACGCACGCCCCCGACCGTCGCCTCCATCAGGCCCCGCACGGCGTAGTTGAGCTTGCCCCAGGGCAGCGATGCCTCCGGCCACACCATGCCCGCCGGGTAGTCCTCGGTGCGGAAGGACAGCGGATCGGGCGGATCGCCACGCAGCGCCGGCCTGGTCATGTCCTGTCCTCCCGATCGGTTGTCCGATCATCGTTATATATCTCGAATCCGCCAAACGCTAGGGTGGTGGTGCCATGTCCGCATCGAACGTCCCACTACGCTGGTTCGCCCTGCCGGTCGCCACCGTCGCGATCTGGTCCGGCAACGTGGTCGTCACCAAGTTGGCGGCCACCGCGATCCATCCCAGCGTCATCGCCTTCGAGCGCTGGGTCCTGGCGCTCCTGCTGCTGACGCCCTTCCTGCTGCGCCCGGCCTGGCGGCTGCGGCGGGAGATCCGGCCGCATCTGCCGAAGCTGGCGGTGCTGGGGCTGCTCGGCATGGCAGCCTATCAGGGGCTGGCCTACTACGCGGCGGAGACCACCTCGGCCACCAAGATGGGCTTCGTGGTGTCACTGGTGCCGCTGCTGACCATGGCGCTGTCGAGCCTGCTGCTGGCCGAGGCGCCGGCGCTGGGGATGCTGGCGGGCGGGATCCTGTCCCTGCTGGGCTTGGCGCTGCTGCTCGGCCAGGGCGATCCGCTGGCGCCGTTCGGCGGCGGCCTGGTGCCGGGCGACGGGATGATGCTGATCGCCTGCATCGCCTATTCCGGCTACGGCGTACTGCTGCGGCGCTGGCCGATGCCGCTGCCGGCCTGGCCGTCGCTGTATGTGCAGATCGTCTTCGCCACGCTGTTCCTGCTGCCCGGCTGGCTGCTGGCGCCCGCGGCGCCGCACAGCGCGACGGCGATCGGGCTGGTCCTCTATGCCGGCATTCCCGCCTCGATCCTGGCGCCGTTCCTGTGGATGCAGGCGATCCGCCTGCTCGGGCCCAGCCGCACCAGCCTGTTCATCAACCTGTCGCCGGTGATGACGGCGGCGATCGCGATGGCCGTGCTGGGCGAGAGCCTGCACCTGTACCACCTGGCCGGCGGAGCCCTGGTGCTGCTGGGCGTCGTCCTGGCCCAGCGCTCCGGCCGCCGGCCGGCGCCCGCTGCGGTGACCGAGGCGGCGGAATGAAGCGGCGCCGCCCAGACTGGGCGGCGCCGGCTCCTACTACTTCCAGCCGTAGGTCTGCCCGGCGGCGCGCAGGGCCCGGTCGTGCTCGCGGCGCAGCTGGGTCAGCTGCCGTGTCAGGTCGCGGCCGAGGATCTTGCCGTAGTCCTGGCCGGTCTTGGACTTGTCCCAGTCGTTCTCGACGAAGCGGGCGTCGACCCGGCCGGAGCGGGTGACTGAGACCGGCGTCCCGGTGAAGGTCTCGGCCGCCTTGGTCAGCTCGGCGACGAAGGTGGTGTCGTCCAGGCCGCTATAGGCCTTGCCGGTGGAATCCGCGATGTTGAGGAAGAACAGGTCCCGGCCGAAGGCGGTGTAGCCGCCGCCCAGCCCCTTGTTCACCGACGCCGCATGCTGGAAGAAGGCCTGCGCTTCCTCCCCGCTCGGCGCATGGTCCTTGAAGGTCACCACGGCATAGCCGGTGTTGCCCTGCCCTTCCGGCGTGAAGTCGGTGACCAGCACGCTCCATTGCCGGAAGGTGTAGCCGACCGCGGCGGCGAACAGATCGGCGGTCTTCGGGTCGGTCTCGAAGGCCGATTGCAGCGAGGCGTTGGTCTCGAGCTGATAGCCGCCCGGCGTCACCTCGGTCTGCACCTGGTCGGCCGGGATGTTCAGCAGCGCCAGGATCTTCGGCAGCTCGGTGTCCTTCACCTGTGTGGTGACGGCGGCGCGGTCGGCATAGCTCGCCTTCGCGGCGTCGAGGCCGAGCGGCTTGAAGGTCAGCGCCTCGTAAGAGAACAGCAGGGTCGGGCCGACCGGCGCGGCCGGCGCCGGCTCGACCCTCTGGCCGCAGGCCGCGAGCGCGACCGTGGTGGCCAGGCTGGCGGCCAGCGTGATGGACTTGAAGGATCGCAGGAAGCTCATGTCGTGATTGTCCCCTCCGGACGGAGCGAAGCGCCCCGGCCGGAGTATAGGAAGGCCACAACCCTTGTTTGCAAGGCAGAGAGCAATTTGCGGCTGTCGCCGCGATGCGATACCAGAGGGAACCGCCGCCCGGAGACCGATGATGACCGACCGTCCCGACGCCGCCCCCGACGCCGCCGAAGCCACGCGCCGCCTGATCGAGGTGATGGCGCGGCTGCGCGATCCAGAGACCGGCTGCCCCTGGGACGTGGAGCAGACCTTCCGCACCATCGCGCCCTATACGATCGAGGAGGCCTATGAGGTGGCCGACGCGATCGAGCGCGACGCCATGGACGAGCTGAAGGACGAGTTGGGCGACCTCTTGTTCCAGGTGGCCTTCCACTCGCGCATGGCGGAGGAGCGCGGCGCCTTCGATTTCGCCGACGTGGCCGCCGGCATCGTCGAGAAGATGATCCGCCGCCACCCGCATGTATTCGGCGACGCCCCGGTCGACGCCGACGGCATGCCGGCGCAGTGGGAGCGGCAGAAGGCGGAGGAACGCGCCGCCAAGGCGAAAGCCGAGGGCCGGCCGGCCGGGGCGCTGGACGGCATCGCCGCCGGCCTGCCCAGCCTGACCCGGGCGCTGAAGCTGCAGAAGCGGGCGGCGCGGGTCGGCTTCGACTGGACCGACCCGGCCGACATCCTCGACAAGATCGAGGAGGAGGCGGCCGAGATCCGGGCGGAGGTCCGCGAAGGGGCGCCGCGGGAACGGATCGAGGACGAGATCGGCGACCTGCTGTTCTGCGCCGTCAACCTGGCCCGCCGCTACGAGGTCGACCCCGATTCCGCCCTGCGCCGCACCAACGCCAAATTCGAGCGCCGATTCCGCCACTTGGAGGCGGCGCTGCGGGCCGCGGGCCGCGACCCCGCCGAGGCCAGCCTGGACGAGATGGAGGCGCTCTGGGTCGCCGCCAAGCGGGCCGAGACCACGAGCTGATGGTGGCCCCGGCGCTGCGGATCTGCATCTGGGGCGCCGGACTGATCGGCTGCTATCTCGGCGGACGGCTGCAGGCCGGGGGCGGCGCCGTGACCTTCATCGCCCGTTCGGCGCAGGCCCCAGACCAAGGGCTGGAGCTGACCGATCTGCACGGCCACGCCTGGCGCGTCCCGGCCGATTCGATCCGCTGGGCCGCGGACGGTGCCGCCGCGGCGACTGCCGATCTGATCCTGCTGACGGTCAAGGCCGACGCCGTGGAGGCGGCCTGCCGCGAGATTCTGGCCTTCGCCCGGCCGCAGGCGGTGGTGGTCGGGCTCCAGAACGGCGTCGCGCCGGCGCAAATCCTGCGCCGCAGCCTGGCAGGCCGGATCGCGCTCGCCGGCGTGGTGCCGTTCAACGTGGTGCGCCGCGGCCCCGGCCGGCTGCACCAGGCCTCGGCCGGGCGCCTGGCCATCGAACGGCACCCGGCCCTGGCGCCGGCCCTGCCGCTGTTCCGCCGGGCCGGGCTGCCGCTCGACCTGCGCGACGACATCGCCGCGGTGCAATGGGCCAAGCTGCTGCTGAACCTGAACAACGCGGTCAACGCCCTGTCCGGCCTACCGCTGCGGGAGGAGCTGCTGCGGCGCGGCTATCGCCGCTGCACCGCCATGGCCCAGCGAGAGGCGCTGTCCCTGCTGTCCGCCGCCGGCATCCGCCCGGCCCGGATCACGCCGCTGCCGCCGGGCTGGATCCCGCCCCTGCTGGAGCTGTCGACGCCGCTGTTCCGGCTGCTGGCGGCCCGGCTGCTGCGGATCGACCCGCTGGCGCGGTCGTCGATGCTGGAGGATCTGGAGGCCGGCCGCCCGACCGAGGTCGACTGGCTGAACGGCGAGATCACGCGCCTGGCCGACCACCTCGGCCGCAAGGCCCCGATCAATGCCCGGCTGGTCGAGTTGGTGCGGGCCGCCGAGCATGGCGAGAGCCGCCGGATCGTCGCGGAGGACCTGCTGAGGGAGCTGGAGTCGGCTGCCGGCTGATCAGACCGCCAGCAGCTCGACGTCGAAGATCAGCGTCGCGTTCGGCGGGATAACCCCGCCGGCGCCGCGGGCGCCGTAGCCCAGCGCCGCCGGGATGACCAGGCGCCGCTTGCCGCCGATCTTCATGCCCTGCACGCCCTCGTCCCAGCCCTGGATCACCCGGCCGCCGCCGAGCGGAAAGCGGAAAGGCTCGTTGCGGTCCTTGCTGGAATCGAATTTGCGGCCGGCGCTGCCGTCGGCGTTCTGCAGCCAGCCGGTGTAGTGCACGGTCACGACGGCGCCGGCCTTGGCCTCGGCGCCGGTGCCGACCTCGAGGTCGTCATATTCGAGCCCGGAGGCGGTGACGGTGCGGGACATGATGCTTCCTTTCGGGTTGGTATCGAACTAAGCCGCGGCCGCGATCTCGCCCATGGCGATACGGGCGGCGCGCCAGCTCGGCTCGTTCGGCGCCACCAGGATCGGGCCCTGGCGCAGCGTCGGGCGGTAACGGGTGCCGTCGAGCACCGCGGCCCAGCCGCCCGCCTCGGCGTGCAGCAACGTGCCGGCGGCGTGGTCCCAGGGGAACAGCTTGCGGTAGGCCAGGATGTCGATGCAGCCCTCGGCGGCATCGATATAGTCGGCGCCGGCGCAGTTGACGTGGATGTGCGACGCCACCGCGTCGCGCAGCCGCAGCACCGCCGTGGCGTATTCGGGCGGGCGCTTGGCCAGGTTGAAGCCGCCACGCAGCGTCGCCAGCGGCCCGGGCGCGGACAGCGCCAGGCGCCGTCCGTCGATCCAGGCGCCCTCGCCGCGGACCGCCCAGGCGGTGCGGTTCTCGACCGGCAGATGGATCCAGCCCATCAGCGTCTCGCCCCGGTGCACCAGGGCGACGATGGTGCCGAAGCGCGGCGTGCCGGCGACGAAGTTGGCGGTGCCGTCCACCGGGTCGACGATCCAGACCGGGTCGTCGCTGTCGAGCTGGTCGAGCACGGCCGGGTCCCGGGCATAGGCCTCCTCCCCGACCACGCGGGAGCCGGGCAGGAGCATCGGCAGCCGCTGCGCCAGGCGGATCTCGCTCTCCTGGTCGGCGATGGTGACGAGGTCGCCCGGCGCCTTTTCCATCACCGCCCCGTCCTCCAGCCGGCCGAAGCGCGGCAGGATCAGCTCCTGCGCCGTCTCCGCGATCAGGGCGGCGACTTGGTCGATCTCGGGCAGGCGGAGCATTCGAACCTCAGTGGCGGGTGGCGATGCCGAGCTGACGGTGCAGCCGCGCGGCGTCGTTCGGGTGCAGGCGGACGCGGACGAAGAGATGGGTGCCCCCGTCGTCGCGGGCCTCCAGCACCTCGCCATGGCGGTGCAGCCAGGCCAGGGTGCGGCCGTCGGCGATGTCGAGCTTGACCGTCATGGTCTCACGGTCGGCGTTGATCCGGCTGGCGATGAGATCCATCAGCGCGTCACAGCCCTCGCCGGTCAGGGCCGAGATCACCGCCGCGTCGTGGCCGCGCCGCCGCACCGCGGTCGACAGCGTCTCGCGCTCGTGCTCCGGCAGCAGGTCCGCCTTGTTCAGCACCTCGATCACCCTTCCGTCGGAATCGATGTCGATGTCCAGGTCGCGCAGCACGGCCTCGACATCCTCGCGCTGGGCTTCGGTGTCGGGATGGGCGATGTCGCGGACATGCAGGATCAGGTCGGCGGTCTGCACCTCCTCCAGCGTCGCCCGGAAGGCGGCGACCAGATGGGTCGGCAGGTCGGAGATGAAGCCGACCGTGTCGGACAGGATGATCCGCCGCCCCTGCCCCGCCTCGATCGCCCGCATGGTCGGGTCGAGCGTCGCGAACAGCATGTCCTTGGCCAGCACAGTGGCCCGGGTCAGGCGGTTGAACAGGGTCGATTTGCCGGCATTGGTGTAGCCGACCAGCGCCACCACCGGATAGGGCACGCGGGCGCGCGCCTCGCGGTGCAGCGACCGGGTGCGGCGCACCTCCTCGAGCTGGCGCTTGATCTGGATGATGCGGTCGTCGATCAGGCGGCGGTCCAGCTCGATCTGGGTTTCGCCGGGACCGCCCAGGAAGCCGGCGCCGCCGCGCTGCCGCTCCAGGTGGGTCCAGGACCGGACCAGGCGCGAGCGCTGGTAGCTGAGATGCGCCAGCTCGACCTGCAGCTGGCCCTCGCGGGTGCGGGCGCGCTCGCCGAAGATCTCCAGGATCAGGCCGGTGCGGTCGATCACCTTGGTCTTCCAGCGGCGCTCCAGGTTGCGCTGCTGCACCGGGCTGAGGGTGGCGTCGACCACCACCAGCCCCGCCTCGGTGGCGGCGACCACGCTCGACAGCTCCTCCAAGGCGCCCTCGCCGATCAGGGTCGAGGGCTGGGGCCGCGACACGCGGACGCAGCGGGCCTCGGCGATGTCGAGCGAGATCGCGCGCGACAGCCCGACCGCCTCCTCCAGCGAAGCCTCGGCGGTCCGGCCGCCATCGCTACGGGCGCCGGGAAGAACCGGGTGAATGACGATGGCGCGCCCGGAGGACGCGCCATTCGCACCGGAATTTGGCCCCAGAGTCTGGCCCAAAGGGATCAGGCCTCTTCCTTCTGTGGCTCGAACAGCTGGATCGGATGCGCCGGCATGACCGTCGAGATCGCATGCTTGTACACCAGCTGCGAATGGGCATCGCGGCGAAGCAGGACCGAAAAGTTGTCAAACCAAGTGATGATACCCTGCAGCTTCACCCCGTTGACGAGGAAGATGGTCACCGGGATCTTGTTCTTCCGGACGTTGTTGAGGAACACGTCCTGAACGTTTTGCGCCTTTTCTGACATTGTTGGGATCCTGCTGCTTGATTTTATTGGAGCCCCGCGGGGCCCGAGCCACACGATGTGGCACAGTTCGACAATATGGGAAGCGCCCGCCCGGAGAAAAGGGAGCAATGGCGCATGGTCACGATGCGCCGGCGTTGCCGGCATAGGCGAGATAGGCCTCGAGCAGCCGGCGACCCAAAGCCCCGGCCGTGCCGTTGCCGATCGTCCGGTCGTCGATCCTCAGCACCGGCGTGACGAAGCTGGTGGCGCTGCTGAGGAAGGCCTCGCGCGCGGCATAGGCCTCCTCGACCCGGAACGGCCGTTCCTCGAAGCGCAGCCCGTCCGCCGCCGCGACCCGCAGGATCGACTGGCGGGTGATGCCGTTGAGGATGTCGTGGCTCGCCGGACGGGTGACCAGCACCCCGTCGGCGGTCACGATCCAGGCGTTGGACGAGGTGCCTTCGGTGACGAAGCCGTCCTCGTCGACCTGCCACGCCTCGAAAGCGCCGCGCTCCGCCGCCTCCTGCTTGCCCAGCACCTGGGGCAGCAGCCCCACGGTCTTGATGTCGCGGCGCTTCCAGCGGATATCGGGGATGGTGACGACCCGGACGCCGGTGCGGGCGTGCGGCGCCAGCGTCGCCCGCCGCGTGGTGATCACGAGCGTCGGCCGCGCCGCGGCGGGGAAGCGAAAATCGCGCGGGGCCGCCCCGCGGGTGATCTGGAGATAGACCAGACCGTCACGCACGCCGTTGCGCTCCAGAAGCCGCCGCATGATCAGCCGCAGCACCCGTCGCTCGCATGGCCAGGCGATGCGCAGCTCGCTCAAGGAGCGGCCGAGCCGGTCGAGATGCCCCTCCTCGTCGATCAGCCGGCCGCGGCGGACCGACACCACCTCATAGACGCCGTCGGCGAACTGAAAGCCGCGATCCTCGACATGCACCGCCGCCCGGGCATGCGGCACATAGCGCCCGTTGACATAGGCGTCGCGCGCCATCCTTTGTTTCTCCCGGCTTTCAGTCGACGAGCTTGCGGTCGCCGGCGCCGTGCACGCCCAGGCTCTTCATCTTGCGATGCAGGGCCGAACGCTCCATGCCGATGAACTCGGCGGTGCGGCTGATGTTGCCGCCGAAGCGGGTGACCTGGGCGATCAGATACTCGCGCTCGAACAGCTCGCGTGCGTCGCGCAGCGGCAGCCCCATGATCTCGCTGCCGCGGTCGCCGCGCAGCACCGCCGGCGCGATCGCGCCGATCTCGGGCGGCAGCATGTCGGCATGGATCGGCGTCGCGGTGTCGCCGGCGGCCATGATCAGCAGCCACTCGATGACGTTGCGCAGCTGCCGGACGTTGCCGGGCCAGCTGTAGGCCTGCAGCGCCGCCATCGCGTCCTCGCCGATCTGCCGCGGCGCCAGACCCTGGCTGTCGGCGGCGCGCTGCATGAAGTGCCGGGCCAGCAGCGGGATGTCCTCACGCCGGGCGGCGAGTGGCGGCACTGCGATCGGCACGACGTTGAGGCGGTAGTACAGATCCTCGCGGAACCGGCCCTCGGCGATCTCGGTCGGCAAGTCCTTGTTCGAGGAGGCGATCACCCGGACGTCGACCTCGACCTTGGTGGCGCCGCCCACCCGGACGAAGGTCTGCTCCTGCAGCACCCGGACGATCTTGCCCTGGGTGGCGAGCGGCATGTCCGCCACCTCGTCCAGCAGCAGCGTGCCGCCATGGGCCTGTTCGAAGGTGCCGACCTTGCGAGTGGCGATGGCGCCGTCGGCCATGGCCTCGACGCCGAACAGCTCCTCCTCCAGCCGGTCCGGATGCATCGCGGCGCAGTTCAGCGCGATGAACGGGCCTTCGGCGCGCTTGGACAGGGCATGCAGCCGGCGGGCCACCACCTCCTTGCCGACGCCGGCGGGGCCGGTGATCAGCACCCGGCTGCCGGTCGGCGCCACGCGCTCGATCTGCTGGGTCAGCTGCGCGATCATCGGCGACTGGCCGATCAGCTCGGCCTCGGTGCCGGCCCGCAGCCGCAGCTCCGCATTCTCGCGCCTGAGGCGGGCCGCCTCGATGGCGCGCTCGACCATCAGCAGCAGCCGGTCGGACTTGAACGGCTTCTCGATGAAGTCGTAGGCGCCGTTCTTGATCGCGTTGACCGCGGTCTCGATGTTGCCGTGGCCGCTGATCATCAGCACCGGCACGCCGGGATGGTCGCGCCGGATGATGTCGAGCAACTCCAGCCCGTCGATCGGGCTACCCTGCAGCCAGACGTCGAGAATCACCAGGCTGGGCTGACGGGCGGCGAGCTCCTGCTGCGCCTGCGTCGTATCGCCCGCCTCCCGCGTCGTATACCCTTCGTCGCCCAGGATGCCCGAGATGAGCATCCGAATATCCGCCTCGTCGTCTACGACGAGAATGTCATGCGCCATGGCCCACCGCGTCCTTGGAGCCCGCAGCCGTCACCCGATCGGTCGATGCCCCCGGCTCGTCGCCGGTTGGAACGGCCGGCACGCCCGCCTGTTCCAATGGAAAGACGAGGCTCACCCGGGCGCCGCCGCCCGGACGGTCCTCAAGGACCAGCCGGCCGCCGTGATCCTCCATGATTTTCTTGACGATGGCGAGCCCCAATCCAGTGCCTTTGGTGCGGGTCGTGACATAGGGTTCGGTTAGCCGATCGCGGTCGTCGGTGGGCAGCCCCTTCCCGTTGTCCTCGACCGTGATCCAGGCCTCGCCTTCGAGATAGTCCAGAATCAATCGCACCTGCCCCTTCGGCAGGTCGCGGCCTTCCGCGATCCGACCTTCGATCGCGTCGACGCCATTCTGCAGCAGATTGGTGACGGCCTGCGACAGCTGCCGGGAATCGCACGGCACCAGCGGCCGGTCGTCGGGCTGGCTGAAGGCGAAGCCGATCTTCGGATGGGCGTTGCGCTGCAGGAACAGCGCCTGCTGGCAGATCTCCGAGAGGTCGATCGCCTTCATCACCGGAGACGGCATGCGGGCGAAGGCCGAGAACTCGTCGACCATCCGGCCGATGTCGCCAACCTGCCGCACGATCGTCTCGGTGCAGGTGACGAAGGTCTGAGGATCGTCCGATATCTGCTTGAGATATTTGCGCTTCAGCCGCTCCGCCGAAAGCTGGATCGGGGTCAGCGGATTCTTAATCTCATGCGCGATCCGGCGGGCCACGTCGGCCCAGGCCGCCTTGCGCTGGGCCGAGAGCAGCTCGGTGACGTCATCGAAGGTGACGACGAAGCCGCGGACCTCGCCGTCCAGCCGCTCCGCCGCGATGCGGGCCAGGAGGGTCCGCAGCTCGCCCTGGCGGCGGATCTTCACCTGCCCCTCGATCATCCGGCCCTGCCGGCTGCGGGCGCTCTCCAGCAGCTCCGCCATCTCCGGCACCACCGCTTCCAGCGGCTGGCCCACCAGCTCGTCGACCGTGCGGCCGAGCAGCTCGGTGGCGGAGCGGTTCGGCAGATGGACCCGGCCGTCCTGGTCGAGGCCGAGCACGCCGGCCGAGACGCCGGACAGCACCGTCTCGGTGAACTGCCGGCGCTGGTCGAGCTGGCGGTTCGCCTCGATCAGCTCGCGGCGCTGGCTTTCCAGCTGATTGGTCATGCGGTTGAAGGAACGGGCCAGGCTGCCGAGCTCGTCGGTGCTGTCGACACCCTGAACCCGGATCGACAGGTCGCCCGCCCGCACCCGCTCCGATGCCATGATCAGCTCGCGCAGCGGCCGCACCAGCGTGTCGGCGAAGACGAGGCCGATCCAGACCGCGGCCATCAGCAGCAGCACCGCGACGGTGACGTAGATCGCGGTGAAGATCAGCTGCAGCTGCGAGCGCCGCCCCTCCAGCGTCCGGTAGTCAGCGACCGCGCCCTTGGTCTGCTCGACATAGGCCAGCGCCTCCGGATCGACCTGCTTGCCGATCAGGAGGAAGGCGTCGAAGGGGAAGCCGTTCAGCCGCACCAGTGCGCGCACCCGGTCGCCCTGGCCGTCGATCATCAGCTCGACCGGCCCGTATCCGGTGTCGCTGGACATCGCCCGGTCGAAGTACTTCGGGGCCACCATGTCCAGCTTCAGGCCCTTGGCGTAGGGCGATTCGGCGATGACCTGGCCCTTGCGGTCGATGATCCGGATGTCGGGGATGTTGTAGGTCTGGGTCATGCTGCCCAGGATCCCGACCAGGGCGGATCTGTTGCCGGCGATGAACTCGGGATACTGGGCATAGGCCCGCTCGACCGTGGTGGCGATGCTCTGCGCGGCGTAGCGGATGCTCTTCTGGTTCTCCTCGAGATAGACCTGCGCGACCGAAAGCGATTCATTGACCGCGGTCGAGACGCGCTCGGAAAACCAGGTCTGCAGGCCGATGTTGAAGATGACGGCCGAGAAGATCGCGACCAGGATCGCGGGGGCGACCGCCACCACCGCGAACAGCGCCACCAGCCGGACATGCAGGCGCGAGCCGGCCGAGCCGCGGCGGCGCGCCGCCCAGATCCGCACCAGCCGCCGCGCCACGATCGCCCCGAGCATCAAGAGGATGGTCAGGTCGAGCACCAGCAGCAGCGACACCCGGTCGGCGTCCTTGCCGAACAGCGAGTTGCTGCTGAGCGCGGTATAGGTCGCGATGCCGGAGGCGACGGCGGCGAAGATCAGCACCACCGCCAGCTTGTTCTCCAGCCCGATCCGGGTCGCCCATTGGTAAAGCTGCCGCCAGAGGGTCGAAGGGCTCGCGGCGTTGGTTGTCATCTCAGGCGTTCTGCAGGCGGTACGGTCAAGCGCCCTAGCTTAGGCCACGGACCACTGGGATGTCTAACTCGCGGATCTTCTTGCGCAAGGTATTGCGGTTGAGGCCCAGCAGCTCGGCCGCCCGGATCTGGTTGCCGCGGGTCGCCGCCAGGCTCAGCGTGATCAGCGGCCGCTCGACCTCGCGCAGCACCCGGTCGTAGAGGCCGCTGGCCGGCAGGCTGCCGGCATGGGCGGCGAAATAGTCGCGCAGATGGCGCTCGACCGCGGCGGACAGCCCCTCACCCGCCGGCTCGGCGCCGGGCTCGGCGAGCCCGGGCTGCGGCAGGGCGTCGCTCAGCTCCGCCTCGATCACGTCGATGCCGATCGTCTCCTGCGAGTAGAGGGCGCAGAGGCGCCGGGCCAGGTTCTCCAGCTCGCGGACGTTGCCGGGCCAGCGGTGCCGCGTCAGCCGCTCCATTGCCCGCTTGTCCAGCGCCTTCTCGCTCATCCCCTCGGCGGCGGCGCGGCGCATGAAATGGCTGACCAGGGCCGGGATGTCCTCCGACCGCTCGCGCAGCGGCGGCAGGCGGATCGGCACGACGTTAAGGCGGTAGAACAGGTCCTCGCGGAACAGGCCCTGCCGCACCATGGTGCGCAGGTCACGGTGGGTGGCGGCGATGATGCGCACATCGGCCCGGATCGGGGTGCGCCCGCCGACCGTGGTGTATTCGCCCTCCTGCAGCACCCGCAGCAGCCGGGTCTGCGCCTCCATCGGCATGTCGCCGATCTCGTCCAGGAACAGCGTACCGCCCTGGGCCTGCTCGAACCGGCCGGTGGAACGCGACAGCGCCCCGGTGAAGGCGCCCTTCTCGTGACCGAACAGCTCGGATTCGATCAGGTCGCGCGGGATCGCCGCCATGTTGATGGCGACGAAGGGGCCGGAGCGGCGGCGGCCGTAATCGTGCAGGGCGCGGGCCACCAGCTCCTTGCCGGTGCCGCTCTCGCCGGTGATCATCACGGTCAGGTCGGTCGCCATCAGCCGGGCCATCACCCGGTAGATTTCCTGCATCGCCGGCGACCGGCCGATCAGCGGCATCGCCTCTTCGCCGTCCTCGGCCTCCCGCCCTTCGACCTCGTCCTGCCGCGGCAGGGTCAGGCCGCGCTCGACCACCCCGACCAGCTCCTTCAGGTCGAAGGGCTTGGGCAGGTATTCGAAGGCACCGCGCTCGGTCGCCTTGACCGCGGTCAGCAGGGTGTTCTGCGCGCTCATGACGATGACGCGCAGGTCCGGCCGCAGCTTCTTGATCCGCGGCAGCAGGTCGAGCCCGTTCTCGTCCGGCATCATCACATCGGTGATGATCAGGTCGCCGACGCCGTCCTGGACCCATTTGTACAGGGTCGAGGCGGTGCCGGTGCTGCGCACCTCGTGGCCGAGCCGCGACAGCGCCTGGGTCAGCACCATGCGGATGGCGCGATCGTCATCCGCGACCAGAATGGTCCCGCTGGTCATGGTTCGCTTCCGTTGTCGTCATGGTCGCCGTTCGGCGCCGGTGCGGCGTGGATCGGCAGGGAGATCTTGAACACCGTGCGGCGCGGCTCGCTCTCGAAGCCGATCAGCCCGCCGTGATCGCCGATGATCTTGGCCACCAGCGACAGGCCGAGGCCGGAGCCTTCCGCCTTGGTGGTCACGAAGGGATCGAAGAGGTGGTCCTTGAGGTCGTCCGGAATGCCCGGGCCGTTGTCCTGGATCGACACCATCAGCGGCAGGTTCATGCGCTGGCTGGTGCCCGGCACCGCGATCGCCACGCCACGCTGATAGGCGGTGGTCAGGACGATCTCGCCGTCCTCCGCCACCGCCTCGACCGCGTTCTTGATCAGGTTCAGGAAAACCTGCACCAGCTGGTCGAAATGCCCCGGCACCGGCGGCAGCGACGGATCGTAGCGCTCGATGAAGCGGACATGGCGGCCGAATCCGGTCTGGGCCACCTGGCGTGCCCGCTCCAGCACCTCGTGGATGTTGACCGGCTCGCGGGTCAGAGGGCTGGGGTCGGAGAAGGCGTCCATGCGGTCGACCAGCCGGACGATGCGGTCGGTCTCCTCGCAGATCAGCCGGGTCAACGCCCGGTCGTCGTCACCGACCGTCTGCTCCAGCAGCTGGGCGGCGCCGCGGATGCCGGACAGCGGATTCTTGATCTCATGCGCCAGCATCGCCGCCATCGCGGTCATCGACCGGGCGGCGTGGCGGCGGTTCAGCTGGGTGTCGATCCGCCGCGCCACCGATTCCTCGAACAGGCTGACCACGGCGAGATCGGGCGGCTCGACCAGCGGCGCGACCGTCACGGTGACGGTACGACGGCCGATGCGCGGGCTTTCCAGCAGCATGCCGTAATCGGCGACGCTGCGGTCCTGCTGGATCGCCTGGTCGATCAGGGTGAAGAGCGGGCTGTCGCCCGGGACGAAGCCGGTCAGATCCTGGCCCACCAGGGCGGATTCGCTGGCGTCGAGCAGTTGCTGCGCCGCCAGGTTGACGAAGCGGATCACCCGGTCTTGGCCGACCGCCAGCACCGCCACCGGCAGCGAAGCCAGGAGCGCGAAGGGATCCGGTTGCGGCGCGGCCGCGGCGGCGGGGATCGGTTTCAGATTCGGCATCGCAGCAAAAAGGACTGACAAGCGCCAGATCAGCTTATCGCCTAAATTTTGTCCAATGAAAGTTTTGCCTAACCAATGAGCAAAAGTGCCGCCCACCCCCCTATTCTGAGGGGGAAGAAGTTCCTTGCGGCCGGCGCTACATGAAACCGCGTCAAGAATGCCGCGCCTGTGGGCCGGTGGCGAATATGGAGCAGAATCCTATGAGACCGATGATCGGGACGATTGGACGCATCGCCGCCCTGGCCTTCGCGCTGACCGCCGGCACGATGACGCCTGCTGTTGCAGCCGACATCGCCGGGGCAAAGGATCATCCGGGGATCAAGCGGTTCGACGGTTCATCGATCGTGGCCTACAGCACGCAGAAATTCGTCCGCTACACGCTGCCGCTCGGCCCCGCCGACGAATATGACCAGGCCAAGGAAAAGCCCGTCTTCGCCGCCGCGAAGGAGGTCAGCGGCGCGCTGACCCGCATCAGCTACACGGCGCCGGCCGGCGTCTCCGCCGACGACGTGTTCGAGAACTACGAGAACGAGCTGGCGGCCAAGGGCTACCAGGTGCTGTTCAAGGCCGAAGGCGCCGCCACCGGCAAGCACCAGGGCGCGATCTTCTCCGGCATCGCGACGCAGCTCTTCGAATACAGCCCGGCCGCCGCGCATTTCCTGACCGCGGAGCTGGCGAAGGACGGCGCCGCGGTCGACATCGCCCTCTACGTCACCGAATACGAGGACGGCTACACCCGGGATGTCGAGGTGACGGAAGGCCAGGCCATCATCCAGCTCGACGTCATCGAATCCGGCACGCTGCAGGACAAGATGGTGACGGTCTCGGCCGCCGAGATCGAGAAGGGCCTGGCCGCGCAGGGCCATATCGCCCTCTACGGCATCCATTTCGACTTCAACAAGGCCGAGCTGAAGCCGGAGTCCAAGCCGGCGCTCGACCAGGTGGCGTAGGTCCTGAAGGACGATCCGGCGGTCAAGCTGCACGTCGTCGGCCACACCGACAATGTCGGCGGCGTGGAGACCAACATGACCCTGTCGCGGGCCCGCGCCGCGGCGGTGGTGGCGGCGCTGGTGAAGCAGTACGGCGTGCCGGCCGGCCGGCTGAACCCGGCGGGCGTCGGCCCCCTGGCGCCGGTCGCGCCGAACACCACGGATGAAGGCCGGGCCCAGAACCGCCGGGTCGAACTGATCCCGCAATAGCACCCTCTCTGCTTGTCTCTCCCAAGGCGCCGCCCTATCGTGCGGCGCCTTTCGTCCAGGAGACCGAGCGGATCATGCCACGTCACGCCGCCGTCATCGTCGCCGCCGGAACCGGCGAGCGGTTCGGCGGCTCCCTGCCCAAGCAATACCGCCCGCTGGCCGGCAGTACGGTGCTGCGCCGGTCGGTCGAGGCGTTCCGCAGCAGCGGCCGTTTCGACGACATCGTCGTGGTGATCCGCGACGAGCACCGGGATCTCTACCAGGTGGCGACCGCCGGGCTCGACCTGCCCGGCCCGGTGACCGGCGGCGCCACCCGGCAGGACAGCGTCCGCGCGGCGCTGGAATGGCTGGCGCCGCGGGCGCCGGACCTGGTGCTGGTGCACGACGCGGCCCGGCCGCTGGTGGACCGGGCGACGATCGAGCGGGTGCTCGACGCCCTCGCCTCCGCCGAGGCCGCGATCGCCGCCGTGCCGGTGGTCGACACCATCAAGCGGGCCGAAGGCGGCGTCGCCGCCGGCACGGTCGACCGCAGCGGCCTGTGGCAGGCGCAGACCCCGCAGGGCTTCCGCTTCGCGCCCTTGCTCGCCGCCCATCGCGCCGCCGCCGGCGAGGCCCTGACCGACGACGCCGCGGTGGCGGAGCGCCAGGGCACCGCCGTGCGCCTGGTCGAAGGCCATGTCGACAACTTCAAGATCACCACGGAGGCGGACCTGACCCGCGCGGAACGACTGCTCGGCGGCGTCGCCGACATCCGGACCGGCACCGGCTTCGACGTGCACCGCCTGATCCCGGGCGACGCCGTAATCCTGTGCGGCATCCGCATCCCCCATGTCTGCAGGCTGGAAGGGCATTCCGACGCCGATGTCGGGCTGCACGCCCTGACCGACGCGCTGCTCGGCGCCATCGGCGCCGGCGACATCGGCCAGCATTTCCCGCCCTCCGACGAGCGCTGGCGCGGTGCCGATTCCGCCGCCTTCCTGGCCCATGCGGCCGAGCTGGTGCGGGCCCGCGGCAGCATCCTCAACGTCGACGTCACGCTGCTGTGCGAGCGGCCGAAGATCGGCCCGCACCGCGCCGCCATGGTGGCGCGGATCGCCGAGATCCTGCGGATCGAGCCCGAGCGGGTCAGCGTCAAGGCGACCACGACCGAACGGCTCGGCTTCACCGGCCGCGAGGAGGGCATCGCCGCCCAGGCCGCGGCGAGCGTGCGGATCGAGCGCTGATGCCGTTCCGGCCGCTCCCGCCCGGCTGCCGCTTCTGGCAGCCGACCACGCTGCTGGCGACGATGGGCGGGATCGGGCTGATCCGGCGGGCTTCCGGCACCTGGGGGTCGCTCGCCGCCCTGCCCCTCGCCTGGCTGCTGTGGCGGATCGGCGGGCCGGCCACGGTGGCCGTGGCAGGGGTCGTCCTCGGCCTTGCCGGGGTCTGGGCGGCCGGCGCGGTCTGCCGCGGCGGCGAAGCGGATTCGAGCGCGATCGTCGTCGACGAGGTGGCCGGCCAGCTTCTGGCCTTGGCGCCGGTGGCGGGGGTGCTGTGGCTGTACCCTTTCGCCTTCGCCCTGTTCCGGCTGCTCGACATCGCCAAACCCTGGCCGATCTGCTGGCTCGACCGAGAGCTCGCCGGCGGCTGGGGCGTGATGATGGACGACATCGCCGCCGGCGCGGCCACGGCGGCGGTCGGGGCGGCGATCCTGGCGGGAGGGCTGGCATGATCGATGGCGCGGATCTCGCTTTGGCCGAGCAGGTGCTGGCCGCCTGCCGGGCCCGCGGGCTGATGCTGGCGACGGCGGAAAGCTGCACCGGCGGGCTGGTCGCGGCGGCGCTGACCGCGATCGCCGGCTCCTCCGACGTGGTCGAGCGCGGCTTCGTCACCTACTCCAACGCGGCGAAGGCCGAGCTGCTCGGCGTGCCGACACGGCTGATCGCCGACCGCGGCGCGGTCAGCGCCGAGGTCGCGGCGGCGATGGCCGAAGGGGCGCTGATCCGCGCCCGGGTCGACCTCGCTGTGGCGGTGACCGGCATCGCCGGCCCCGGCGGCGCCACCCCGGGCAAGCCGGTCGGGCTGGTCCATTTCGGCCTCGCCCGGCAGGGTGCCGCGACACGCACGGAACAGCGCGTCTTCGCCGGCGACCGCGGCGCGGTGCGGGCCCAGGCGACGCGGCTGGCGCTGGAGCTACTGTTGGCCGGCGCGCAAGCTGCGAAAACCGCATCCCCTCCCGCCGGCTGACGCGGGTTGCCGCCCGCGGTGACGCACCGCATCATGGCGGCGAGACTCACCCGAAAGTATCGTGCCAGTGCGTCTGAATTCGGCCGCCTCGGGCCTTTGGCCCCTCCTTGCCTTCGGCGCCCTGATCCTATTCGCCTTTCCGGCCTCGGCGGCCGCCAGCTTCGAAAGCGCCCGCTGCGTCTTCGCCGTGCCGCGCGGGGAACGGGCGACCTGCGGCTTCGTCGCCGTGCCGGCGCATCGCGAGGGCACGCGCGGCCGCAGCCTCCGCCTCTATGTCGCGGTGCTGCACAGCCGTGCCGCGTCGCCGCTGCCCGACCCGGTGATCTTCCTCAACGGCGGCCCGGGGGACGCCGCCTTCGGCGACGACGCGGACAGCTGGTGGCAGATCAGCCGGCCGATCCGCGAGACGCGGGACTTCATCGTCTTCGACCAGCGCGGCGTCGGCCAGTCGCGGCCCAGCCTGGACTGCCCGGAGTTGGATCGCGTCGCCGACCGAAACTGGACACCCGGGCTGACCCGGGCCGAGGTGCTGGCGCTGGAACGGCCGGCGGCGGTGCGCTGCCACGACCGCCTGACCCGGTCCGGCATCGATCTCTCGGCCTTCACCACCGCCGAGGCCGCGGCCGATGTCGACGACGTCGCCGCCGCGCTGAACTACGAAGGCTACAACCTGATCGGCGTCTCCTATGGCAGCCGGGTGGCGCTGGCGGTGATGCGCGACTTCCCCGACCGGGTGCGCAGCACGGTGCTCGACAGCGTCTATCCGCCGGGCATCTTCGACCTCGACACCCAGCCGGCGCTGATCGCCCGCGTGTTCCGCCGGCTATTCGGAGAGTGCCGGTCCAGCCCCGATTGCGACGCCCGGTACCCGCTGCTGGAGGCCCGCTTCGACGGCATGCTGGCGCAGCTCCGGACCCAGCCGGAGACGGTCCGCCAGGGTCGGAAGACCGTCCGGGTCGACGACGGCATCGCGCTCGACGCGCTCTACGCCGCCTTCTACGACCCGACGGTCGTGCCCGAGCTGCCGGAGCTGATCGACAAGGTCGCGCGCGGTGATCTCTCCGCCCTCGCCCCCTGGATCGGGCCGGTGTTCAGCGGCGGGCCGAACCGCTCCGATGGCCTCGCGCTCAGCGTCGCCTGCAGCGAGAGCTGGCCCTTCGCCACCCGCGATGCGCTGGCGGCGTCGGTCGCCGCCTCGGAACCCTATGGCGACAATGCCGCCTATGCGCTGGAGTGGCAGGTCTGTGATTCCTGGCACGTGCCGCCGATCTCGGCGGTCGATGCCGTGGCGGTGTCGAGCACCACGCCGACCCTGCTGCTGACCGGCAGCTTCGACCCGATCACGCCGCCCGAATACGCCTATATCGCGGCGCGGACCCTGACCAATGGTCGGGTGATCGAATTCCGGGCCGGCAGCCATTCCATCCTGACCACCGAATCCTGCGCGCCGGAGCTGGTAGCCCGCTTCGTCGGCGCGCCGACCGTGCCGCTGGACGATCTCTGCACCGACCGCACGCTGGCGCCGCGTTTCATCAGCGTCGGCGGGGCGGATCAGCCGCCCCCAGCCGCCGCGGGCACCGAGGCGCGGTCGCCTTAGAGAGGGTGCATGGGGCAGCTTGACCCGCGATCGCGCCAGCGGGTCGATCACCACTTTCCAGGAGGATAGGAGCGTTCAACGCATTACGGCTTGATTATTTGCGTAGCGCAAGCAACTATCGGCCATGCATTCAGACGATCGAACGAACAACCTTCTGGGCGCACTCGTTGTCGCGCTTGGCGACGCCATGCGAGCGAGCGTTGAGAAAGCCTCGGGTCACGGGCTGACGGCTTCGGCCGCGCTGGCAACCGCATTCTTCTATCCGGGCAAGTCGGTGGACGTCTTACGCCGGATTCTCGGGCTTTCCGGGGCGGGTGCGACCCGACTTATCGACGGGTTGCAGGCCAACGGCCTCGTCGAACGGCGCGCGAGCTTGGATGACCGCCGCTCACGCGCCGTCCTGCTGACCGAAGCCGGCAGCAAGTGCGCGGATGAGGTGCTGAAGGCGCGCCGCGCAGTTTACTCACGCGCCTTGGCAGCGCTGTCGACGGACGAACGGAACCAGCTCGCGCGCATGCTTGACTCGATGCTGACCGCTTTGACGCCCGATCGTGCGACCTGCGACCGGACCTGCCGCCTGTGCGACATCGCGGCATGTCCCCAGGATATCTGCCCCGTCGAACTCGCGGCCCTTCGCGTGGAGGGTGCTGAATGAGCTCCGCGATCCGTCGGACGATGCTCCCCTCACTTGCGCTGCGACACGGGGCCATACTCTTCGCAAAACCGGAGAAACCGCCATGACCCAACGCGATGAACCAAGAGGCGCCAACGTCGCAGCCGGCGTTGCCGATGCACTTCCGGCTCGCGTGACGTCGGCCGGCAGGCTGATTGCACTTCTGGGCGTGATCCTGGTGCTTCTGATGATCGGTGGTCTCAAGTTCACGCAGATCGAGATCGACGGCTTGAAGCCGCTCATCAGCGGAACGCCGTGGCTGGCGTGGATGTATCCGGTGTTTGGTGAAGCCGGCGCGTCCTATCTGCTCGGCGTGGTCGAAATCGCGACGGCGTTGCTGTTGTGTGCCTCGCCCTGGTCCGCCCGCGCCGGAGTGGCTGGCGGCGCACTCGGCGTGCTCACCTTCTTCGTCACGACGAGCCTGCTCGTGCCGTTGCCGGTGTGGGAAGAGGCTTCGGGTGGATTCCCGGCGCTGAATGAGCTCGGATACTTCCTGATCAAGGACATCGCCTTGCTCGGCGTGTCGCTCGTTGTCCTCGGTGAGAGCCTCGCGCGCGCGACGCAACGCGGCTGAGGCGGATCAGCCGCCCCCGGCGGCCGCAGCGGGCACCGTGGCGCGGTCGCCGTAGAGCGCACGGGCCCGCGCCTCGAAAGCGCCGACCATGCGGCGGAAGGCCTCGTGGAACACCGCGCCGATCAGGGTTTGCAGCACCCGCGAGCGGAACTCGAAATCGACGTGGAAGTCGATTTCACAGCCGGCTGGATGCGGCAGGAAGCGCCAGCAATTGGTCAACCGCTTCATCGGCCCATCGACATAGGCGACGTCGATCTGCCGGCCCGGCGTCAGCGTCACCCGGCTGGTGTAGCGTTCGCGGATCATCTTGAAGCCGATCACCAGATCGGCCAGCAGCACGTTGCCCTCACGCTTGCGGATGCGCGCCCCGAGGCACCAGGGCAGGAAGCTCGGGTAGCTCTCGATATCCGCCACCAGCTCGTAAAGCTGCTGGGGCGTGTAGGGCAGGACGCGCTGTTCGGTGTGTGACGGCATGATGAACCCGCGGAACGCTCGACAGTCCTAGATAAGACCAGCGGCATCGTCCCGCCAGTGCGACCTTCAGGCGCCCTGGGTAAGCCCGCGGGCTAACGCAACCAGGTCGATCGGCCCCGCGGCGGCGCCCAGCCGGGCCAGGCGGGCGGCCTTCAGCTTCTCGAAATCGGCGCCGGCATGGTAGGACGACCGCGTCAGCGGCGAGGCCGAGATCATCAGGAAGCCCTTGCCCCGCCCGATCCGCTCGTGGCTCTGGAACTCCTCGGGCGTGACGAAGCGGTCGAGCTTCGCATGCTTCGGCGTCGGCTGCAGATACTGGCCGATGGTCATGAAATCGACATCGGCGGCGCGCAGGTCGTCCATCACCTGCCCGACCTCCTCCGCCGTCTCGCCGAGACCGACCATGATGCCCGATTTGGTGAAAATGGTCGGGTCGAGCTCCTTCACCCGCGCCAGCAGCTGCAGCGAGGTGAAATAGCGGGCGCCGGGCCGGATCGACGGGTAGAGCCGGGGCACGGTCTCGAGGTTGTGATTGAAGACATCCGGCCGCGCTTCAACAACGATTTCAACGGCTCCCGGCTTGTTCTTGAAGTCAGGAGTAAGGATCTCGATGGTCGTGTCCGGCGAGGCGGCGCGGACGGCGCGGATGGTCTCGGCGAAATGCCGAGCGCCGCCGTCGTCCAGGTCGTCGCGGTCGACCGAGGTGATGACGATGTGGCTCAGCCCCAGCCGGCCGCAGGCCTCGGCCACGTGCTGCGGCTCATGCGGGTCGAGCTGGTCCGGCCGGCCGGTAGCGATGTTGCAGAAGGCGCAGGCCCGGGTGCAGACCGAGCCCAGGATCATCACCGTGGCGTGGCCCTTGGACCAGCATTCACCGATGTTCGGGCAGGCCGCTTCCTCGCACACCGTGTTCAGCTTCAGGTCCCGCATCAGCCTGCGGGTCTCGTGATACTCGGCCGAGACCGGCGCCTTGACCCGGATCCAGGCCGGCTTGCGCGGCACCGGGTTGTCCGGACGGTGCGCCTTCTCGGGATGGCGAAGATGGGGCTCTACAGCGGACATGGTCGTCCTTGCGGGGTCCTGGGCGGGTTGCGGCCTTGGCTCGGCGGCGCCTCACCCAAAGATGGGCAAGAGCCGCCGGAAGCCAAGCACGCTTTGCTCAATAGTGGATTGCGCGCCCGTAGGCGTCGAGCACGCTCTCATGCATCATCTCGCTCAGCGTCGGATGCGGGAAGATGCTGTGCATCAGCTCCGCCTCCGTCGTCTCCAGCGTCTTGGCGATGCCGTAGCCCTGGATCAGCTCGGTGACCTCGGCGCCGACCATATGGGCGCCGAGCAGTTCGCCGGTCTTGGCGTCGAACACGGTCTTGACCATGCCTTCCGGCTCGCCCAGCGCGATCGCCTTGCCGTTGCCGATATAGGGGAAGCGGCCGACCCGCACCTCGTGCCCCGCCTCCTTGGCCTTGGCCTCGGTCAGGCCGACCGAGGCGACCTGCGGCATGCAGTAGGTGCAGCCCGGGACGTTGCTGACGTCGAGCGGATGCGGATGCAGCCCGGCGATCTTCTCGACGCAGATCACGCCCTCATGGCTGGCCTTATGCGCCAGCCAGGGCGGGCCGGCGACGTCGCCGATGGCGTAGACGCCCGGCTCGTCGGTCTCCAGATAGGGGCCGACCACAATGTGGCCGCGGTCGACCTTCACCTTGGTGTTCTCCAGCCCGAGGTTCTCGACATTGCCGTCGATGCCGATGGCCAGGATCACCCGGTCCGCGGTGATCGTCTCGGTCTTGCCATTGACCTCGACGGTGGCGGTGACGCTGTCGGCCCTATTCTCCAGCTTCTGGGTCTTGGCGCTGACCAGGATACGCATGCCCTGCTTCTCGAACTGTTTCCTGGCGAAGGCCGAGATCTCCTCGTCCTCCACCGGCAGGATACGGTCGAGCATCTCGACCACCGTCACCTCGGCGCCGAGGTTGTGGTAGAAGCTGGCGAATTCGATGCCGATGGCGCCCGAGCCGATGACCAGGAGCGACTTCGGCATGGTCGGCGGGACCATCGCCTCCTTGTAGGTCCAGATCAGCTTGCCGTCCGGCTTCGTCCCCGGCAGAGTCCGCGCCCGGGCGCCCGTAGCGATGATGATGTGCTTGGCGGCGAGCGTCTCCTTGCTCCCGGCCTTCAGCGCCACCTCGACCTTGCCGCCGCCCAGCAGCTTGGCTGCGCCGTCGAACACCGTCACCTTGTTCTTGCGCAGCAGGTGCTTGACCCCGCCGGCGAGCTGGGCCGCGACCTTGCGCGACCGCTCAACCACCTTCTTAAGATCGAAGCTGACATCCTTGGCAGAAAAGCCATATTCGCCGAGGTGCTTCAGCAGGTGCGAGATCTCGGACGAACGCAGCAGCGCCTTGGTCGGAATGCAGCCCCAGTTCAGGCAGATGCCGCCGAGATGCTCGCGCTCGACCACCGCGGTCTTGAGCCCCAGCTGGGCGGCGCGGATCGCGGCGACATAACCGCCCGGGCCGGCGCCGATCACCAGGACATCGAAGCTCGTATCAGCCACAGTCGTGTCTCCTTGCTGCCTCCCGCGCCCCGGCGGAGGCTGTCACGGGGTCGCCGGTCGGGGGCCGGGACCGCAGTCCCGGCCCGGACCGATCAGAGCATCATGCTGAGCGGCGCCTCGACCAGCGCCCTGAAGGCGGCCAGGTATTCGGCACCGACCGCGCCGTCGACGGCGCGGTGGTCGACCGACAGGGTGCAGCTCATCACCGTGGCGATGGCGAGCGCGCCGTCCTTCACCACCGGCCGCTGGGTGCCGGCGCCGACCGCCAGGATGCAGGATTGCGGCGGGTTGATGATCGCCCCGAAATCCTTGACCCCGTACATGCCGAGATTGGAGATCGAGAAGGTGCCACCCTGGTACTCCTCAGGCTTCAGCTTGCCCTCGCGGGCGCGGCCGGCAAGGTCTTTCATCTCGGCCGAGATGGTGCCCAGCCCCTTGCGGTCAGCGTCCTTGATGATCGGGGTGATCAGGCCGCCCTCGGTCGCCACCGCCACCGAAACGTCGACCCGCTCGTACTGGATCATCGCCTCGTCGGTCCAGGAAGCGTTGGCGGCCGGCACCTTGCGCAGCGCCAGCGCCGCCGCCTTGATCAGCATGTCGTTGACCGACAGCTTGACGTCGCCGCGGTCGTTCAGCTCCTTGCGCAGCTTGAGCAGCGCGTCGAGCTCGATATCGACCGTCAGGTAGAAATGCGGGACGGTCTGCTTCGACTCCAGGAGCCGGCGCGCCACCGTCTTGCGCATGTTGCTGTGCTTCTGCTCGCTGTAGGGGATGCCGAGGGCATCGGCGAGCTGCTTGGCGTTCGGGCCGGCGGCCGCCGGCTTCGCGGCCGGGACGGCAGCGGGAGTCGGCGCCGCCTTCGCGGCTTCGGGCATAGCCGGCTTGGCGGCAGGAACGCCGCCGGCCAGCGCGGCCTCGATGTCGGCCTTGACCACGCGGCCATGCGGGCCGCTGCCCTGCAGCGCCGCCAGATCGATGCCGGCCTGCTGCGCCATGCGGCGCGCCAGCGGGCTGGCGAAGACGCGGCTTTCGTCATGGCCGTTCGCCGCCGGCTTCGCGGCCGGAGCGGGCTGCGGCGCCGGGGCCTCGGCCTTCGCCGGAGCCTCGGGCTTCGGCTCGGCCGGCGCCTTGGCCTCGGGCTTCGGCGCCCCGTCCTTCAGCGCGCCAGCGTCCTCGCCCTCCTCCAGGAGGATGGCGATGACCTCGTTGACCGGCACGTTCTCGGTGCCCTCGGGCACCAGGATCTTGCCGAGGGTGCCTTCGTCGACCGCCTCGACCTCCATGGTCGCCTTGTCGGTCTCGATCTCGGCGATCACGTCGCCCGACTTGACCTTGTCGCCCTCCTTCTTATGCCAGGTGGCGAGCGTGCCCTCGGTCATGGTGGGCGACAGCGCGGGCATCAGAATGTTGATCGTCATCGATCCCTCCCCGTGTCCGACGCCGGGCTCAGCGGTAGCAGGCGGCCTTGGCCGCCGCGACGATGTGAGATGCCTGCGGCAGCGCGAGATGCTCGAGATTGGCGGCGTAGGGCAGCGGCACGTCGACCGCGCAGACGCGCCCGACCGGGGCGTCGAGATAGTCGAAGGCGTGCTCCATCATCAGCGCCGCCAGCTCGGCCCCGATGCCGGCGAAGGGCCAGCTCTCCTCGGCGGACACCAGGCGGTTGGTCTTCTTGACCGAGCCGACGATGGTCTCGATGTCGAGCGGCCGGATGGTGCGGAGGTCGATGACCTCGGCGTCGATGCCCTCGGCGGCCAGGGTCTCCGCCGCCTCCAGCGCCTTGCCGACCATGATCGAATAGGCGGTGATGGTGACGTCCTTGCCCGGACGCACGATCTTGGCGCGGCCGATCGGGACGATGAACTCGGGATCCTCCGGCACGTCGAAGCTCTGGCCGTAGAGGATCTCATTCTCCAGGAAGATCACCGGGTTCGGGTCGCGGATCGCGGCCTTCAGCAGGCCCTTGGCGTCCGCCGCCGACCAGGGCGACACGACCTTCAGGCCCGGGCAGTGCGCGTACCAGCTGGCATAGTCCTGGCTGTGCTGGGCGGCAACGCGGGCGGCGGCGCCGTTCGGGCCGCGGAACACGATCGGGCTGCCCATCTGGCCGCCGGACATGTACAGCGTCTTGGCCGCCGAGTTGATGATCTGGTCGATCGCCTGCATGGCGAAGTTGAAGGTCATGAACTCGACGATCGGCCGCAGGCCCGCATAGGCAGCGCCGACGCCGAGGCCGGCGAAGCCGTGCTCGGTGATCGGCGTGTCGATCACGCGCTTGGCCCCGAACTCCTCGAGCAGGCCCTGGCTGACCTTGTAGGCGCCCTGGTATTCCGCGACCTCCTCGCCCATCAGGAACACGGTCGGGTCGCGCCGCATCTCCTCGGCCATGGCGTCGCGCAGCGCCTCGCGCACGGTGATGCGCTTCGTCTTGGCGAAATACTTGTCCTCGTCGGTCGCGGGCGGCGCTTTGGTCGCCGGCGGCGCGGCCGGGGCGGCAGGCGCCCGGGCCTCGGCCTTCGGCGCCTCGGGGGCGGCCGGCGCCTCGCGCGGTGTCTCCGCCGCCGGGGCGGCCTTGCCGTTGGCGGTGATGTCGCCCGCGCTCTCGCCGTCGCCGAGCAGGATGGCGATCGGGGTGTTCACGGCCACGGCCTCGGTGCCTTCGGGCACCAGGATCTTGCCGATGGTGCCTTCGTCGACCGCCTCGACCTCCATGGTCGCCTTGTCGGTCTCGATCTCGGCGATCACGTCGCCCGACTTCACCGCGTCACCCTCGCGCTTCAGCCACTTCGCGAGCGTGCCCTCGGTCATGGTCGGCGACAGGGCCGGCATCAGGATTTCGGTGGGCATTGGGGAATTCTCCGGCAGCCGGCGGCGCCCGTCGCGGCGCCCGCCGGGTCGTGATGGCTCAGGCTTCGATCAGGACGTCGGTGTAGAGCTCCGACGGATCGGGCTCCGGGCTCTGCTGCGCGAATTCCGCCGCATCGTTGACGATGCCCCGGATCTCCTTGTCGATCGCCTTGAAGTCGTCCTCGCTGATGCCGCCGATCGCGTCGATCTTCTTGCGCACCAGGTCGATCGGGTCGTGCGTCTCGCGCATCTTCGCCACCTCCTCCTTGCTCCGGTACTTGGCCGGATCGGACATGGAGTGGCCGCGATAGCGGTAGGTCATCATCTCGAGGATGGTCGGGCCCTCGCCGGCGCGGGCGCGGCCGAGCGCCTCCTCGGCCGCGGCCTTGACCGACAGCACGTCCATGCCGTCGACCTGGAAGCCGGGGATGCCGTAGGCCTGACCGCGCTGATGCAGGTCGGCATTGGCCGAGGCCCGCTGCACCGAGGTGCCCATGCCGTATTTGTTGTTCTCGATCACATAGACGACCGGGAGCTTCCAGAGAGCCGCCATGTTGAAGCTCTCATAGACCTGGCCCTGGTTGGTCGCGCCGTCGCCCATATAAGCGACGGTGGCACCGCCATCCTCCTTGTAGCGATGGGCGAAGCCGAGGCCGGTGCCAAGCGACACCTGGGCGCCGACGATGCCGTGGCCGCCGAAGAACTTCTTCTCGCGGCTGAACATGTGCATCGAGCCGCCCTTGCCCTTGGAGTAGCCGCCGCGGCGCCCGGTCAGCTCCGCCATCACGCCGCGCGGGTCCATGCCGCAGGCCAGCATGTGGCCGTGGTCGCGATAGCCGGTGATCACGTCGTCGGCCGGGATCTGCGCCGACTGGACGCCGACCACCACGGCCTCCTGGCCGATATAGAGGTGGCAGAAGCCGCCGATCAGCCCCATGCCGTAGAGCTGGCCCGCCTTCTCCTCGAAGCGGCGGATCAAAAGCATATCCCTGTAGTACCGCAGCAACTCATCTTTGCCGGCGGCAGCGGGAGCCACGGCTCCCGACGTCTTCTCCTGGGCGGGACGACGTTTCGTGGCGGCCAATGGATCCTCCCTCAGACGGATGGCATCGGATTAGTAGGCGCGCATAGCAGTTTCGCCTGGCCAAGTGCTACCCCGCACGGCCGGAATTTGCAAGACGCAGGTCCATGGCTGCGCCGAAGCCGGCGCAGGGCTGCCGCGCGGGGCCTACTGGGCCGGGGCCGGGGCGGGCTTCGGGTAGAAGACGACGACTTCGTCCGGCCTGGCGACATTCAGCATCGCCCGGGCCCGTTCGTCCAGCATGTCGAGATCGACCTGCTTCGGGTCGATCAGCGCGGCGCGCTTCTCCATCTCCACGCGCCGCGCGGTCAGCGCGTCCAGCGTGGACTTGGCCTGGTCGACCTCGCCCTGCAGGGCGTCGCGGGCGAAGATGCCGTGATCGCCCTGGATCGCGTGGTAGGTGAAATAGGCGATCAGGCAGACGCCGACCACCGGCCCGATGACGGGCCGCAGTTTCCGCCGGAGATAGCGAAACATGCTCATGCCCTCAGATCACCATAGGTCGGGGTCGGCGTCAATCGACGGTACTAGCGCTGGCGCAGCACCGACCGGCCGGCGTAGCTGGCGGCGCGGCTCAGCTGCTCCTCGATCCGGATCAGCTGGTTGTACTTGGCGAGCCGGTCGGAGCGGCTGAGCGAGCCGGTCTTGATCTGTCCGCAATTGGTGGCGACGGCGAGGTCGGCGATGGTCGCATCCTCGGTCTCGCCCGAGCGGTGCGACATGACCGCGGTGTAGCCGGCCTTGTGCGCCATCTCCACCGCCTGCAGCGTCTCGGTCAGGGTGCCGATCTGGTTGACCTTGACCAGGATCGAGTTGCCGATGCCGCGGGCGATGCCCTGGGACAGGCGCTCCGGATTGGTCACGAACAGGTCGTCGCCGACGAGCTGGATGCGCTTGCCGAGGGTGCTGGTGATCGCAGCCCAACCCTCCCAGTCGTCCTCGGCCATGCCGTCCTCGATCGACACGATCGGGTAGCGCTTCACCAGCTCCTCGTAATAGGCGACGAGGCCGGCGCTATCGAGGGTCTTGCCCTCCCCTTCCAGGTGGTAGCGGCCGTCCTTGTAGAACTCCGTCGAGGCGGCATCGAGCGCCAGCACGACGTCGTCGCCGGGCTTGTAGCCGGCCGCCTCGATCGCCTGGACGATGAAGCTGAGCGCCTCGTCGGCCGAGCCGAGATTGGGGGCGAAGCCGCCCTCGTCGCCGACATTGGTGCCGTGGCCGGCGTCCTTCAGCTTCTTGCGCAGGGCGTGGAACACCTCGGAGCCGGTGCGCACCGCCTCGGCCAGGGTCGGCGCGCCGACCGGCATGATCATGAATTCCTGGATGTCGATCGGGTTGTCGGCATGGGCGCCGCCATTGATGATGTTCATCAGCGGCACCGGCAAGGTGCTGGCATAGGCGCCGCCGACATAACGGTAGAGCGGCAGGCCGGCATCCTCGGCGGCGGCGCGGGCCACCGCGAGGCTGACGCCGAGGATGGCGTTGGCGCCGAGCCGGCCTTTGTTCGGGGTGCCGTCCAGCTCGATCATGGTGCGGTCGAGCGCGATCTGGTCCTCGGCGTCGAGCCCGGTCAGCGCGTCGAACAGCTCGCCATTGACGGCATCGACCGCCTTGATCACGCCCTTGCCGCCATAGACCGATTTGTCGCCATCGCGCAGCTCGACCGCCTCATGGGCGCCGGTCGAGGCGCCGGAGGGCACGGCGGCGCGGCCGAAGGCGCCGGATTCGAGGGTGACGTCGACCTCGACGGTCGGGTTGCCCCGGCTGTCGAGGATCTGGCGGGCATGGATGTCGACGATCGCGGTCATGGGCTGCCTCTCGCTTGGCACGGAGTGGAAGGCGGGAATCGGCGGGGCCAGACTGTGCCGCGGACCGGAAAATGCAAGGACTTTCGCCTCTGCGCCTGCGGCAGATCTCGCATCCGGTGATTGTGGCGGCGTCGTGTTGAAACTGCGTCAATTTGGGGAGTAGCCTCGCGACAAAAGTGCAAAGCTGAAGGTCTGAGATGCGGCTTCTCTCCCACATGCTGTCGCGCTTCGTGCAGGCCGGCCGCCTGCGCGTGACCGACGCGGGCGGCGTGGTCCACGACTTCGCGGGCACGCAACCCGGCCCCTTCGCCTCGGTCCGGCTGCACGACCCCGCCCTGCCGCGGAAGCTGTTCGCAGCGCCGGCACTGGCGGTCGGCGAGGCCTATATGGACGGCACGCTGACGCTGGAGGACGGGACCACGCTGCGCGACCTGTTCGCGCTGTACGGCCACAACCACCAGGCGCTGGACGGCTACCCGTTGCAGGTGTTCCTGAACTCGCTCGGCCGCCGGCTGCGTCGGCTGCAGCAGTACAACCCGATCGGCAAGGCGCAGGAGCACGTCGCCCACCACTACGACCTGTCGCGCGAGCTGTTCGAGCTCTTCCTCGACGAGGACATGCAGTATTCCTGCGCCTATTTCGGCGACGGGGTGCGCACGCTCGAACAAGCGCAGGAAGCCAAGAAGCGCCACATCGCCGCCAAGCTGATGCTCGACGGCGCCAGGCGCGTGCTCGACATCGGCAGCGGCTGGGGCGGCATGGCGATGACGCTGGCCGAGCTGGCGCCGGTCGAGGTGCTGGGCGTGACCCTGTCGGTCGAGCAGCAGAAGCTGGCCGAGGAGCGCGCCCGCAAGCGCGGCCTGGCCGACCGGGTGAGGTTCGAGCTGCGCGACTATCGCCAGCTCGACCAGCGCTTCGATCGCATCGTCTCGGTCGGCATGTTCGAGCATGTCGGCGCCGCCTACTACGACGAGTTCTTCGCCAAGGTGCGCAGCCTGCTGGCCGATGACGGCGTCATGCTGCTGCATTCGATCGGGCGCATGCAGCCGCCCGGCAACACCGGCGCCTGGCTGCGCAAATACATCTTCCCGGGCGGCTACGTGCCGGCGCTGTCGGAGGTGATGGCCGCGGTCGAGCGCCAGGGGCTCTGGCTCACCGACATCGAGATCCTGCGGGTCCACTACGCCGACACGCTGGCCGCCTGGAACGAGCGGTTCCAGGCGCGGCGGGAGCGCATCGCCAAGCTGTATGATGAGCGCTTCTGCCGGATGTGGGAGTTCTACCTGCTGGGCTGCGAGAACGAGTTCCGGCTGGGCAGCTGCATGGTGTTCCAGATGCAGCTGGCCCGGAAGCGCGACGCCGCCCCCCTCACCCGCGATTACATCACCGACACCGAGCGCCGCTACGCGACCCTGGCCGCGGCGGCGGAGTAGCGAGGCCTGCCCGGGTTTGCCGCGGCAAACCCGGGCCATTCCTCTTCTGTCATGCCCGGGCTTGACCCGGGCATCCAGAGAGCGTCGACACCCTCTGGATTGCCGGGTCAAGCCCGGCAATGACAATGGAGATGCAGGTCAGAAAAGCAGGCCCCGGCCTTCAGATCCGGACCGGATCGGCCTTGGCGACGCGGTCGAGCGCGACCAGGGTGGTCAGCAACGCCTCGAGCTTGTTCAGCGGCACCATGTTGGGGCCATCGCTCGGGGCGTGGTCCGGGTCCTGGTGGGTCTCGATGAAGACGGCGGCGACGCCGATCGAGACCGCGGCCCGGGCCAGCACCGGCACGAATTCGCGCTGGCCGCCCGAGCTGGTGCCCTGCCCGCCCGGCTGCTGCACCGAATGGGTGGCGTCGAACACCACCGGATATCCGGTCTGCGCCAGGATCGGCAGCGCGCGCATGTCGCTGACCAGCGTGTTGTAGCCGAAGCTGACGCCGCGCTCGGTCAGCAGGATCTTGTCGTTGCCGGTCGCGGCGATCTTGGCGGCGACGTTCTTCATGTCCCAGGGCGCGAGGAACTGGCCCTTCTTGACGTTGATCGCCCGGCCGGTGGCGCCGGCGGCGAGCAGCAGGTCGGTCTGCCGGCACAGGAAGGCCGGGATCTGCAGGATGTCCACCGCTTCCGCCACCGGCGCGCATTGCGACGCCTCATGGATGTCGGTCAGCACCGGGCAGCCGAACTTTTCCCGGATCTCGGCCATGATCGGCAGGCTCTTCTCCATTCCCAGGCCGCGGGCGGCGGAGGCGGAGGTGCGGTTGGCCTTGTCGAAGGAGGTCTTGTAGACGAGGCCGAGGCCGAGCTTGCGGGTGATCTCGACCAGCGCCTGGCTCATCTCCAGAGCGTGCTCACGGCTCTCGAGCTGGCACGGGCCGGCGATCACCGTCAGCGGGCGGTCATTGGCGAAGGTGAGATTGCCGACGGTGACGGCACGGGCAGCGGTCATGGTCCTGATCCTCAGACGAGCCGGCTCTGCTCGATCGCGGCGCGGATGAAGTCGGTGAACAGCGGGTGCGGATCGAAAGGCTTCGACTTCAGCTCGGGGTGGAACTGCACCCCGACGAACCAGGGATGGTCCGGCAGCTCCACGATCTCCGGCAGCACGCCGTCCGGCGACAGGCCGGAGAAGACCAGCCCCGCCGCCTCCAGCCGCTCGCGGTAGTTGATGTTGACCTCGTAGCGGTGGCGGTGGCGCTCACTGATCTCGGCCGCGCCGTAGATCCCGTGCACCCGGCTGCCCGGCTGCAGCACGGCCGGATAGGCGCCGAGGCGCATGGTGCCGCCGAGGTCGCCGTCGGATTTGCGGACCTCCAGCTCGTTGCCGCGCACCCATTCGGTCATCAGGCCGACCACCGGCTCGTTGGTCGGGCCGAATTCGGTGGAGTTCGCCGCCGGCAGCCCCGCCATATGCCGCGCCGCCTCGATCACCGCCATCTGCATGCCGAAGCAGATGCCGAAATACGGCACCTTGCGCTCGCGCGCGAACTGGGCGGCGCGGATCTTGCCCTCCGCCCCGCGCTCGCCGAAGCCGCCGGGCACCAGGATACCGTGGACATGCTCGAGGTGAGAGACCGCGTCCTCCGACTCGAAGATCTGCGAATCCATCCAGTCGAGCTTGACCTTGATGTTGTTGGCGATGCCGCCATGGGTCAGCGCCTCGGCCAGGCTCTTGTAGCTGTCGATCAGCGAGGTGTACTTGCCGACCACGCCGATCGTCACCTCCCCCTCCGGCGCGCGCACACGCTGGACGATGTTGGACCAGCGCGACAGGTTCGGCGCCTTCGGCTGCTCGATGCCGAAATAGGCCAGGACCTGATCATCGAAGCCCTCCTCGTGGTAGGAGATCGGCACGTTGTAGATCGTGTCGACGTCGAGGGCGGCGATCACCCGCTCCGGCCGGATGTTGCAGAACAGGGCGATCTTGCGCCGCTCATTGTCCGGAATCGGCCGGTCGGCGCGGCACAGCAGCATCGCCGGCTGGATTCCGACCGACAGCAGCTCCTTCACCGAATGCTGGGTCGGCTTGGTCTTCAGCTCGCCCGCCGCCGGGATGTAGGGCAAGAGGGTAACGTGGAGGAACAGCGCGTTCTCCGGCCCGACCTCGTTGCCGAACTGGCGGATCGCCTCCAGGAACGGCAGGCTCTCGATGTCGCCGACCGTGCCGCCGATCTCGCAGAGGACGAAATCCTCGTCGGTGACGTCCGAGCGGATGAACTCCTTGATCGCATCGGTGACGTGCGGGATCACCTGCACCGTGGCGCCGAGATAGTCGCCGCGGCGCTCACGCGCGATCACGGTGGAATAGATCTTGCCGGTGGTGACGTTGTCGCTCTTGCGCGCGGCGACGCCGGTGAAGCGCTCATAGTGGCCGAGGTCGAGGTCGGTCTCGGCGCCGTCATCGGTGACGAAGACCTCACCGTGCTGGGTCGGGCTCATCGTGCCCGGGTCGACGTTGAGATAGGGGTCGAGCTTCCGGAGCCGGACCTTGAATCCCCGCGCCTGGAGAAGCGCCCCGAGTGCCGCTGCGCCCAGTCCCTTGCCAAGCGAGGAGACCACGCCGCCGGTAATGAAGATGTACCGCGTCATGGAATCTTACCCTACCCCAGATTCGTTCACCCAAAAACAGCGAGGCGGCCCCACCTGGATAACGGGGGCCGCCTCGTCGGCAATCCTGTGAGGACCGGTTATTCCGTCGTCGGGACCGACGGCGTGGCCGGCGTGGTGGTGGCGGGCGCGGTCGGAGCCGGCGCTGCCGGCACCTCGTCGACGATCGCGGAGCCGCTGCGATGCGCGCCGGCCAGGATCGCCAGAACGATGCTCGTCACCATGAAGGCCGCCGCCAGGCCGGCGGTGAGCCGGGTCAGCAGGTTGGCCTGGCCCCGGATCGACACCAGACCGCCGCCGCCCCCGCCGCCGATGCCCAGGCCACCGCCCTCGCTGCGCTGGATCAGGATCACCCCGATCAGGGCCACGGCGATCAGAACGTGGATGACGAGCAAGACCTGCTGCAAGGGACACCTGTCGACAAACGAAAACGGCCGGCTGCGCCCAGCAGCCGGCGATGGCGCTTATGTAGCGAAGACCAGCCCCCAATACCAGCCCCGTCGCTCGGCCCGCGCGCGATTCCGTCGCGTCTTTTGTCGCGGATATTGTCCGACATGGCATTGACGCCCGAAGCGCCACGGTCGATCCTAAACCGATTCATGCATCGGGAGGAGCAGATCGTGGCGACGAAGTTCGGCATCGGCCAGCCTATGCGCCGCAGCGAGGATCCCCGCCTGCTGAAGGGCGGCGGCCGCTACACCGACGACGTCTCCGCCCCGGGCCAGGCGCAGGCCTATTTCCTGCGCTCGCCCTTCGCGCATGCGGAGATCCGCAGCATCGACATCGCCGCCGCCGCGGCGATGTCGGGCGTGATCGGCATCGTCACCATCGCCGATCTCGACGCCGACGGCATCGGCGAGCTGAAATGCTACGCCCCGGTGAAGAACAGCGACGGCTCCGACCAGGTGCTGCCGCCGCGGCCGATCCTGGCGCGCGGCCGCGTCCGCCACGTCGGCGAGCCGGTGGCGCTGGTCGTCGCCGAGACCATCGAGCAGGCCAAGGACGCCGCCGAGGCGATCGAGGTGGACTACGAGTCGCTGCCGGCCGCGGTCGACCCTGCCAAAACGCTGAATGGCCCAGCGATCTGGGACAAGGCGCCGAACAACCTGTGCTTCGACTGGGAGTTCGGCCAGAAAGACAAGGTCTCCTCGTTGTTCGCCCAGGCCGACAAGGTGGTCCGGCTCGACCTGGTCAACAACCGGGTCGTCGCCTCGCCGATGGAGCCGCGCTGCTGCAACGCCGACTGGGACGCGACCGACGGCCGTTTCGTGCTCTACGTCTCCTGCCAGGGCGTGCACCTGCTGCGTGACATGCTGGCGAACGACATCTTCAAGCTGCCGCCGGAGAAGTTCCTGGTCCGCAGCACCGATGTCGGCGGCGGCTTCGGCATGAAGCTGTTCATGTATCCGGAATACCCGGCGACGCTCTACGCCGCGCGCAAGTTCGGCCGGCCGGTGAAGTGGTCGTCGGAGCGGACCGAGGCCTTCATCAGCGACGATCACGGCCGCGACAACGTCACGACGGTCGAGCTGGCGGTCGACAAGGATGCCCGCTTCCTGGCGCTGCGGGTCGAGATGATCGCCAATATGGGCGCCTATCTGTCCAATTTCGGGCCGTTCATCCCGACCATGGCCGGCGGCGCCCAGATGCTGAACGGCCTCTACACCCTGCAGGGTGTCTATGAGCGGGTGCGCGGCGTGTTCACCAACACCCAGCCGGTCGATGCCTATCGCGGCGCCGGGCGGCCGGAAGCCGCCTTCAACGTCGAGCGCATCGTCGATCACGCGTCCCGCGTGCTGGGCATCGACCCGGTCGAGCTGCGGCGGCGCAACTTCATCCCGCCCTCGGCCATGCCTTACGAGACAATCACCGGCGTGACCTATGACAGCGGCGAGTTCACCCGCAACCTCGAGGAGGCGGCCCAGATCGCCGACGTCGCCGGCTTCGAGCAGCGCCGGCGCGACTCGGCCGCGAAGGGCAAGTATCGCGGGCTCGGCATCGCTACCTATGTCGAGGCCTGCGCCGGCGGCGAGGACGAGAATGCCGACGTCCGGGTCGGACGCGACGGCAAGGTCACCGTCTATGTCGGCACCCAGACCAACGGCCAGGGGCACGAGACCGCCTACAAGCAGATCATCGCCGAGCATCTCGGCGTCGAGCCCGACCAGATCACCATCGTCCAGGGCGACACCGACCTGGTGCGCACCGGCAACGGCACCGGCGGCTCGCGCTCCGTGCCTGTCGGCGGCGCCGCGATCCGCGACGGGTCGCTGAAGGTCCAGGAGAAGGCGAAGCTGCGGGCGGCGGATCTGATGGAGACGGCGGCGGTCGACATCGCCTTCGCCGAAGGCCGCTTCACCGTGGTCGGCACCGACCGGTCGATGACGCTCTCCGAGATCGCGGCCAAGGGCGATACCGAGATCGCCTTCGAGGAGCGCGGCAGCTTCACCCCACCCTCCGCCACCTTCCCCAACGGGGCCCATATCGTCGAGCTGGAGATCGACGGCGACACCGGGATGGTGGAGATCCTGCGCTACACCGTGGTCGACGATTTCGGCCGGGTGATGAATCCGCTGATGGTGGCCGGCCAGGTGCATGGCGGCATCGCCCAGGGTCTCGGCCAGGCGCTGCTGGAGCATGCGGTGTTCGACGGCGACAGCGGTCAGCTGCTGTCCGGCTCGTTCATGGACTACGCCATGCCGCGGGCGGTCGACCTGCCCTTCGTCACCTTCAAGTACAATGAGATCCCCTGCACCACCAATCCGCTGGGGCTCAAAGGCGCCGGTGAGGCCGGGGCGATCGGGGCGCCGCCGGCGATCATCAACGCCATCGTCGACGCGCTGTCCCCGCTGGGGGTCGAGCATGTCGACATGCCGGCCACGCCGCAGAAGCTGTGGCAGATCATCCACAGCCGCCAGCAGCGCCAGGCGGCGGAGTAGTTTCCGCTCTCGTCGAGAGAAGGTGCTGCCAATTTCGTAGCCGTCATGGCGAGGCGCGAAGTGCCGTGGCCATCCAGGGGCCGGTACCGCTGGATGGCCACGCCCCTTCGGGGCTCGCCATGACGACGAGGAGCGTGAGCTTGCATTCTCAGGCTCTTCTCAGCCGCGCCGTGTGCCTTCGAGCGCGCGGCGCTGGCGCCGGAACAGGGCGGCCAGGGCCTCGGCCACGGCGCGGATCGCCGGGTCGCGGCGCAGGTCGCCATGCAGCATCAGGTAGACGTCCTCCGCGAGTTCCGGCACCGGATCGCCGAGGCGCAGCAGCCGGTCGTCGGCATCGCCCAGGAAGCAGGGCAGCAGCGCCACCCCGAGGCCGTCGGCGGCCGCCCGATGGCGCAGATAGACCTCGCCCAACCGGCAGCGCAGGGTGCCCTGGGCGGCGACGGCGTCGAACCAGGCGGATTGCGACGGCACCCGCTCCGGCTCCGGCAGGCCGATGAAGTCCAGCCCGGCCACGCTGCCGTCGCCGGTCACCCCGCGCTCCTCGGCATAGGCGCGCGAAGCGTAGAGGGCAAAGCCGATGCGCCCGATCCGGCGCGCGGCCAGATCGCCCTCCTCCGGCACCCGGCGCATGCGCAGCGCGATATCGGCCTCGCGCCAGGCGAGATTGGCCCGGGCGCGCGAATTGCCGATCGCGATCGCCTGACCGCTCTCGGCCAGCAGCGTCTGCAGATGGGCGGTCAGGAACAGCGAGACCGAACTGGTGGCCGTCACCCGCACCGGCTCATGCCGGGTCTCATCGGCCTGGCGCAGCTCGCGGAGCAGGCTGCCCACGCCCTCCTCCATGCTGCCGGCGGCCTGCAGCAGCGCCCGGCCCCGTACGGTCAGCTCGAGCCGGTTCGGCAGCCGGTCGAACAGCCTGGCGCCGGCCAATTCCTCCAGCGATCGCAGATGCCGGCCGACGGTCGGCTGGCTCAGCCCCAGGCGCCGCGCCGCCTCGGTCAGGCTGCCGGTGCGGGCGACGGCGAGGAAGATGCGGATGTCGTCCCAGTTCGGCTCGCCGGTGGTCACGCTCAGCCCAGCAATCGGTGCAGCTGGGCGTACTGCAGCAGGAGAATGGTCTTGCCGTCCATGATCTCGCCGCGTTCGACCATCGCCAGCGCTTCGGTCAGGGTCGGCTCCAGGATCTCGATATCCTCGCCCTCGGCCGCGACCCCGCCGCCATCCGACGTCCGGTCCGCCGGGCTGTATTCGGCGACGAAGAAGACCAGCCGCTCGGTGACCGAGCCCGGGCTCATGAAGGCCTCGAACACCCGGCGCGGCGCCGCCACCCGGTATCCCGTCTCCTCCTCCGCCTCCTCGCGGATGGCGCTCTCGGGGTCGCGGGCGTCGAGCAGGCCGGCACAGGCCTCGATCAGCGGCTCCGGATGGCCGTTGACATAGGCCGGGAAGCGGAACTGTCGGGTCAGCAGCACCCGACCGCGCCCGGGGTCGTAGAGCAGGATCGCGGCGCCGTTGCCGCGGTCGTAGGTCTCGCGGCTGAGGGTCTGCCAGGTGCCGTCCTTGCGCCGGTAGTCGAAGGTGGTTTTCTTCAGCACATACCAGTCGTCGGAGAGGGTCTGGACGGATTGGATCCGGATCCGGTCCTGCATCAGCGACATCCCGGCACCTCCGCCAAGCTGCGATAGACCGGCCGCCCGGCCCGCTCGAAGATCGCCGCCATGGCATCGGCGCCCGCGGACGGGCCGCCGATGCGCAGGCAGGCGTCGCAGCGCCGCGCTACGCGCTCGCCGATCGGGTGGAAGATCTCGTCGAACACCGCATCGCCCAGGCCGGTCGAGCCGGCGGTCTCGATCAGCGGCAAGGCCAGCGCCTCGCCGGTGATCGGCAGATGGCCCGCCCGGAACAGGAGCAACGCGGCCTCGTTCATGGCCCGCATATTCGCCGCGATCCGCCCGAGGTCGTCGCCGGTGCCCGAGCGGTACGGGCCTGCGACCAGGATCATGAGGGGAGAAGATTCCAAGATGCCTCCGCAGCGTTGGTGATGCGGCGGCATGATCGGGGCGCAGCGCGGGAACGGCAGCCCGACAGGGCTGAATGCCGCTCATTCAGAAATGCTCGGCTACAGCGACTGACCTAGAGGGTTTTCTACTCGCGGTGGCGTGACATCGCCTTGTAGTCCTCGAATTCCCAGCAGAGATATCGGTTCAGCCGCTCGGCGAACCGTCCCAATCGCTCGATTCCGAAAACTGCTCCACAAGCGCCCGGAGCACGGCCGTCACATGCTCCAGGTCCAGCCGTGGGACGATCAGATGGCCTCTCGGCCAAAGAACCGTCTCGGCGTCCACGCGCTCCTTGATCCAGGCTGGAGTGCAGACATAGGCGTGGAAGATGTCCGTGCCGTCCTCGCCGCGAAACCCGACTTCGACCGTCACTGTCGCGCGGACGGCGCCCTCGGTCATCACAGGTGGCTCGGGAACCAATGAACCCCTTTGATCTCGGTTATGGGCATCGATGACCTCGGTGCGTCAGGAGCGCGAGACGAGAAACGATGACAGGAACCTCTACGCGAGCTTCTCCCACAGGAAGGCGTGGATCAGCGCCTGGTTGAAGGCGGTCTGGGCGTTGTTGGCGGCGGCGCCGTGGCCGCCTTCGATGTTCTCGTAATAGAGCACGTCCTTGCCCATGGCGATCATCCTCGCCGCCATCTTGCGGGCGTGGCCGGGATGGACCCGGTCGTCGCGGGTCGAGGTCAGCAGCAGCACCGGCGGATAGGCCGCGTCCTGCCGCAGATTCTGATAGGGCGAGAAGGTCTGGAGGAAGGCCCAGTCCTCGGGCTTGTCGGGGTCGCCGTATTCCGCGGCCCAGGAGGCGCCGGCGAGCAGCTTGGTGTAGCGCTTCATGTCGAGCAGCGGCACGACGCAGACGATGGCGCCGAACAGATCCGGATACTGCGTCAGCATGTTGCCGACCAGGAGCCCGCCATTGCTGCCGCCCTCGATGCCGAGATGCGGCACCGAGGTGATGCCGCGGGCGACCAGGTCGCGCGCCACCGCGGCGAAATCCTCATAGGCGCGCGGCCGCTTCTCGCGCAGCGCCGCCTGGTGCCAGCGCGGGCCGTATTCACCGCCGCCGCGGATATTGGCGACGGCATAGACGCCGCCGCGGTCGAGCCAGAGCCGCCCTTCGCCCGGGATGTAGTGCGGCAGCAGCGAGACCTCGAAGCCGCCATAACCGGTCAGCAGCGTCGGAGCCCGGCCGTCGCGCGGCAGGTCCTTCCGCGCCACCACGAAATAGGGCACGCGCGTGCCGTCGGCCGAGGCGACGAAGTGCTGCTCCACCGCATAGGGCGAGGCGTCGAAGAAGGCAGGCGCCTGCTTCAGCGATTCGAAGTCGGGCTCGCCGGCCGTGCCGCGATACAGCGTGTCCGGGGCGAGGAAGCCGGAAGCGAGGACCAGGATCTCGTCGTCCTCATGGGGCGCCGTGCCGACATAGGCGATGGTCGCGGCCTCGGGCAGCCCGTCCAGCGCCCGTCGCAACCAGCCGCCCTCGCCCGGCGTCAGCATCTCCACCCGGCTCTTCACGTCGTCGAGGATCTGCAGCACCAGGTGGTTGCGGGTGCCGGAGGTCCCCGACAGCGCGGTGGTCTCGCTCGGCTCGAACAGCACCGCGAGCTCGCGTTTGCCGGCGAGCCAGTCGTCGAAACGCGCGGCCAGCAGCGAACCGCCGGGATAGGTGCGGTCACCGACCGTCCATTCCGTCCGCGGCGTCACCAGCAGCCACGGGCCGTGGGTGCTGGCCTCGGCGTCGCGGGGGACATCGACCAGGGTCAGGGCGCCGTCGTCCCGCAGCAGGTACAGCTCGCTGGTGTAGAAGTCGATGCGCTGGGCGACGAAGTCGCGCTCGAAACCGGGGAAGCGGTCGTGGAACGCGTCGACCGCGAGGTCATCCTCCCGCCCTTCATAGACGGTCTTCGCTTCCTCCAGCTTCTGGCCGCGCCGCCACAGCTTGGCGATCCGCGGATAGCCGGAGCGGGTCAGCGACCCTGGCCCGAAATCGGTGCCGACATAGATCGAGTCGGCGTCCTTCCAGCCGAAGCGGCTTTTCGCCTCGGGCAGGACAAAGCCGTCGGGGACGAAGCTGCGGCTCTCCAGGTCGAACTCGCGCACGACATGGGCGTCGGCGCCGCCGCGCGACAGGGCGATCAGGCAGCGTCTGAAATCCGGCTCCAGGACGTCGGCGCCGTGCCAGACCCAGTTCTCGCCCTCGGCCTCGGCGAGCGCGTCGAGGTCGAGCAGCACCTCCCACACCGGCTCCGCGGTGCGGAAGGAGGCCAGCGTCGTGCGCCGCCACAGGCCGCGCGGATGGGCCGCGTCACGCCAGAAATTGTAGTAGCGGTCGCCGCGGCGGACGACATGCGGCAGCTTCTCCTCGGAATCGAGGATCTCCAGCATCTGCCGGCGCATCCGCTCGAACTCGGTCGTCTCGGCGAGGCGGCCGGTGCTCTCGGCGTTGCGCGCCCGGACCCAGTCGAGGGCTCGCTTGTCCTCGATGTCCTCGAGCCACAGGAAGGGATCGTCGGAAGCCTGGCTGTCCATGTCGACCGTGCCGGTTGAACGTGGGCCGGTCAGCATAGGGGGACCTACCGGACGAGGCTAGCCGCAGGACGAAGCGATGCTCGCACAGCTATTCCGTCGTCATTGCGAGGAGGCGAAGCCGACGAAGCAATCCAGGGGCCACGCCTAACGGCCCTGGATTGCTTCGCTGCGCTCGCAATGACGGTGAGAGGGAGGCGCCCCTTAAAGCCCCGGCCTGTAGTTCGGCGCCTCGTGGGTCACGGTGATGTCGTGCACATGGCTCTCGCGCAGGCCGGCATTGGTGATGCGCACGAACTCCGCCCGCTTGTGCAGATCGGCGATGGTGCGGCTGCCGGTGTAGCCCATCGCCGCCTTCAGCCCGCCCACCAGCTGGTGGATGACGTTGGCGATCGGCCCCTTGTACGGCACCCGGCCCTCGACGCCCTCCGGCACCAGCTTCAGCGTGTCCGACACCTCCTGCTGGAAGTAGCGGTCGGCCGAGCCGCGCGCCATGGCGCCGAGCGAGCCCATGCCGCGATAGCTCTTGTAGGAGCGGCCCTGGTACAGGACCACCTCGCCCGGCGCCTCGTCGGTGCCGGCGAAGAGCGAGCCGAGCATGACCACGTCGGCGCCGGCGGCGATCGCCTTGGCCAGGTCGCCGGAATATTTGATGCCGCCGTCGGCGATCACCGGGATGTCCTGCGTCCGGCAGGCCTCGACCACATCCATGATCGCGGTCAGCTGCGGCACGCCGACGCCGGCGACCATGCGGGTGGTGCAGATCGAGCCCGGGCCGATGCCGACCTTGACCGCGTCTGCCCCCGCGTCGATCAGCGCCTTGGCGGCATCGCCGGTGGCGACGTTGCCGGCGACGATCTGGGTGGAGTTCGACAGGCGCCGTGCCCGCTCCACGCTCTTCAGCACGCCCTCGGAATGGCCGTGCGCCGTGTCCAGCACCAGCACGTCGACCCCGGCGTCGAACAGCGCCTCGGCGCGCGAAATCCCCTTGTCGCCGGTGCCGGTGGCGGCGGCGACGCGCAGCCGACCCTGCTCATCCTTGCAGGCGTTGGGGTGCAGCTGGGCGCGAATGATGTCCTTGACCGTGATCAGGCCGATGCAGCGGAAGGCGTCATCGACGACCAGCAGCTTCTCGATCCGGTTCTGGTGCAGGAGGCGTTTGGCCTCATCCTTGCCCACGCCCTCGCGCACGGTGACCAGGCGGTCCTTGGTCATCAGCTCGCGCACCGGCTGGCCCGGATTGGTGGCGAAGCGGACGTCGCGGTTGGTCAGGATGCCGGCCAGCTTGCCGCCCTCCTCCACCACCGGGATGCCGGAGATGCCGTGCCGGTCCATCAGCGCCAGCGCCTCGGCCAGGGTGGCGCCGGGGCCGATGGTGATCGGGTTCACCACCATGCCGCTCTCGAAGCGCTTCACCTTCCGCACCTCTTCGGCCTGGCGCTCGATGTCGAGGTTGCGATGGATCACGCCGATGCCGCCGGCCTGGGCCATGGCGATGGCCAGCGGCGCTTCGGTCACCGTGTCCATGGCGGCGGAGAGCAGCGGGATGCCGAGCTCGATCCGCTTGGTCAGGCGGGTCCGCGTGTCCGCTTCGGCAGGCAGGATCGAGGAGGCCTGCGGGACCAGCAGGACGTCATCGAAGGTCAGAGCATCGCGGAAGGGGGACATGTCGGGGCTCCCAGAGCTTGGAAGCGCCGCAATATAACCCCGCTCGGGCCATTGTGAAGCGCAGATCTAGGGGGCCTGCGTTGCGTCCCGCGGATCCGACGGTCTTCCCCGGAAGTCCGTGGCGACGACATAGACCTCGGAGCTGTCCTGCCGGCTGGCTGGCGGCTTGACGTGCCGGACCTTGGCGAAGTTGCGCTTCAGCGTGTCCAGCAGGTCCTTCTCCGCCCCGCCCTGGAACAGCTTGGCGACGAAGGCGCCGCCCGGCACCAGCACGTCGAGGGCGAAATCGGCGGCGGTCTCGGCCAGCGCCATGATTCGCAGATGGTCGGTCGCCGGATGGCCGACGGTCGGCGCCGCCATGTCGCTGAGCACGATGTCGGCCGGGCCGGCCAGCGCCTCCTTCAGCCGGTCCGGGGCCGCGGGGTCGAGGAAGTCCATCTCCAGGATGGTCGCGCCCGGCACCGGGTCCATGCCGAGGTAGTCGATGCCGACCACCTTGCCGCTCGGCCCCACCCGCTCCAGCGCCACCTGGACCCAGCCGCCGGGGGCGCAGCCGAGGTCGACCACGCGCATGCCGCGGCGCAGCAGATGCAGCTTGTCGTCGAGCTGCAGCAGCTTGAAGGCGGCGCGCGAGCGGTAGCCCAGGCGCCTGGCCTCGGCGACATAGGGGTCGTTGAGCTGGCGTTCGAGCCAGCGGGTCGAGGACGGGGTCCGCTGCTTCGCGGTCTTGACCCGCACGGTCAGGCCGCGGCTGCCGCGGCCGCTCGGCCCCCCTGCCCTCGCGGCGCCCGGTTTCTTCGGAGTCTTCATCTCACCCGGATGGTTGTCGGGCGTGGCGCCTCTGCGCCTCGGCCAGCAGGTCGAACAGGATGCCCTCGCGCACGCCGCGGTCGCCGACCCGCAGCTTCCCGACCGGCCAGGTGTCGCAGATCGCCTCGAGGATGGCGCAGCCGGCCAGCACCAGGTCGGCCCGGTCGCGCCCGATGCAGGGATAGGACGCCCGCGCGACGTAATCGAGGCCGAGCAGCATGCGGCTGGCGCGGCGCGCCTCCTCGAAGGTCAGGATGCAGCCGTCGACCTCGGAGCGGATATAGCGCGGCAGGCCGAGATGCACCCCGGCCAGGGTGGTGACCGTGCCGGAGGAGCCGATCATCTGCACCCGGCCCTGGGCGATCAGCCCGCGCAGGTTGTTGCGGGCCTCGAACGCCGCCAGGGCGGCGGCGGTCGCGGCGCTCATCGCGGCATAGGTCTCGGCCGAGACCTCGTGGCCGCCATGCTGCTCGGCCAGGGAGACGACGCCGAGCGGGATGCTGAGCGCGTCGAGCGCGACCGCCTGCCCGTCGGAAGCGATCTCCAGCCAGGTCAGCTCGGTTGAGCCGCCGCCGATGTCGAAGATGATCGCGTGCGGGACCGCGGGATCGAGCAGCGGCGCACAGCCGGCCGCGGCCAGGCGCGCCTCCTCCGCCGCCGGGATCATCTCCAGCGTCAGGCCGGTCTCGCGCCGCACCCGGTCGCGAAAGGCCGGGAAGTTGCGGGCCTGGCGGCAGGCCTCGGTCGCTACCGCGCGCGACAGGATCACGTTCTGGCGCCTGATCTTGGCGGCGCAGATGCGCAGCGCCGACAGCGTGCGCTGCATCGCCTCGGGCTGCAGCCGCCCGGTGGCGCCGACGCCCTCGCCCAGCCGGACGATGCGGCTGAAGGCGTCGACCACCTGGAATCCGCCCGCGGCCGCGCGCGCGATCAGCAGCCGGCAGTTGTTGGTGCCGAGATCCACCGCGGCATAGAGGGGTTCAGGCCTGGGCGCCCGACGTCGATCGCCGGCCGCGGTGGCCTCCGAGATTGCGATCGACTCCACCACTGACATTCCTTCCATGGCCGTCCGTCTGGTTTCGAACGGCGCCTCCGTCCCTTCATTGAACTGTAGCGCAGCGATCACCAAAGAGGAAATGGCCGCACGGTCGCATCCGCTTTCGGCATGGCTGCCGTTCCTTCACACGAGGCCTTTACAGGAGCGGATCACTGGGGTAGACACCCTCCCGCCGGCCGCTGGGGGATCGTCTAGTGGTAGGACAGCGGACTCTGACTCCGCCAGCCTAGGTTCGAATCCTAGTCCCCCAGCCAAGTTTTCTCGGCAGATCAATCACTTAGGGCGCCTCGCGGCGCCCTTTGTCGTTCCGGCCCGTTACAAATCATTCCGAAAGATTCTCAAGGATTTCTGCGGGTTTCCGGACGTTGCCGGATATTCCGTGCAACACGAGAGCGGCGGTTCGCCGCCATTTCCCGCTCCGGCTGATCGCATAACGGCTCAGGCGCGAGAAGTGCGGCGCCAAGGGCGCGCCCCTGGAGACCGGACCAGGGTGGCCGAGAAACTGAGCGCAGGTGCGACGGCGAGAGCGAGGCGGATGTTCGCTCGTTTGTCGCGCTGTGGTCGAGATAGGGGCATCATCTCTTCGAACTCGAGTCGTGGAGACGAGTCCATGAGGTGGAGCACGTGTTATTGGAACCTGTATGCCCGATGCGCAAGCATAAGGGAGGACATGATTTGGTTCCCGCAGGCGAGTGACGAATTCGATCCTCGATACTGGCTTGAGCAGAGCCTCTTAGTTCAGCTGAGAGGAATGTTTGATCTGTGGCGCCAGCGTGGACGGCCGGACGATTTTGACCTATCCGATGCCGCTCTTGAGTGGTGGCGTGAACGATGCCGGCGCGAAGTCCATCCGTGGCCGGTAGAGCTCGCCTATTAAGCTCGTCGCTGACTGGCGAAGCCGTATTCGCGGGCGACGACCCATTGCGCATCGCTCAGCTTCGCCGCGGCCATGAGCTCGGCGTCGTGGCGATGGGCCAGCCGGGGATGGCTGTAGCGGAACCGGGCCAACGCCTCGGCGTCGCCGGCGCGCAGTGCCTTCTGCAGGTCCTTGGCGCGCTTCTTCTGCTGCTCCGGATCTGGCGAAGCCGGCAGGTCCCGGGCATAGGGATGAGGCAAGACACTCCTCCTTTCACACGCCCGGCATCCGCATCAACGGGCAGAAAGAAGGATCGACACAGGAAGCGCGGCTCTCTCGCAAGTGGGCGCTGCCCTTCCCGCGGACCGGATGCGTCTTGCACGCGATCCGGAGGCTAGCGGGCCACCCGGCGCGCAGCAAGGGCTCTCGCCTCCGATGACGGCAGAACCGTCGGCCTCGGCCGAACGTCGCCTGTCGCTTGCGGTTTCCGATGATCGCTGAGCCGCGAGACATTGCTCCTGGCCGGATCGGGTGGCGGGCCTGGCTGAGATATTCGCCATTGCTCATGCGACAAAAACTCAAGACCAAAATAAATCCAGTCTTTACGAAAAAAGCCCCCGGTTCCGAAATATCCCTCCCAAACCCTGAAAATTGCTCTGATTGCTCCGATATTTCGGATGGATCTCATGGGGCCGCCCTTCCTTTTGCAGGGGATTCACTAGCCCATCTCTATGTCATACAAATGACAAATCTCGCGAAATCTGCCATGCTGGTGAAGAAAACATGAGAAGGCGTTGGATTCGCCATCGCGAGTCCAGCGCTTCATCCGAGATTCCGCCCTCGATGCCGGTCTGCCGAGGCGCCTGACTTATACCCGCGGCCCGGAAACGTTGACCCGTCATGGCGAGCCCCGAAGGGGCGCGGCCATCCAGCGGCACCGATCCCTGGATGGCCACGGCGCTGCGCGCCTCGCCATGACGGAAAGGGACCGACGGGTCCCACTGGCATTACCCGTTCCCGACGAAGCTCGAGATCAGCCGGTTCACCTCGGCCGCCGCCTCCATATGGACCATGTGGCCCTTGCCGTCGAAGCGATGCACCGGGATCGCGGCCGGCAGACCGTCGGCATGGGCGGCCGGCAGGATCGCATCCGCCATGCCCCAGACCACCTGGATCGGCACACGAGCGGCGCCGATCTGGTCGCGCAGCGCCACCGCCTGGCGGCCGCCGGGGAAGAAGGCTCCGGCGATCGTCTTCAGCGCCGCCTCGACCCCGTCCAGGCGCTTGTACTTCAGCACGTCCTCGACCAGGTCGCGGGTGACAAGCTCGGGATCGGCGAACAGCGCCTCGAGATGCGGCTTCAGGTCCTTGCGCTTCTGCGCCGCGATGAAGCCCTCGATATAGCCGCTATTGATCTCGGCCCCCAGCCCGGCCGGGGCGATCAGCGTCGCCGAGGCCACCCGGTCCGGCGCGTCGAGCGCCAGGGACAACACCACCGCCCCGCCCATGGAATGGCCGACCAGATGCGCCTTGGCGATGCCGGCGGCGTCAAGATAGGCCAGCACCGCCCCGGACAGCGCGGCGAGGTCGCCCGCGCCGACCTCCTTGCCCGAGCCGCCATGGCCCGGCAGGTCGATGGCGTGGACCGGTCGGCCGGTCAGCGCCGGCTGGGTGAACAGCCAGTTGTTGAGGTCGCCGCCGAAGCCGTGGATCAGCACGATCGGCGTGCCGTCGCCCTCGCCCGTCACCAGGGCCCGGATCGCCCGCCCGCCGGCCTGCACCACCTTCGGCTCAGGCGGCGGGGCGGCGCTCTCGGCCGCGGCCGCCGCCTCGGCCTGGAAGGCCTCGATGAAGCGGTCGAGCTCCGCCTCGTCGACCTCGCCCTCGACCACGACGCCGAGCAGGGCGCCGACCGGCAGGGTCTGCCCTTCCGCCGCCACCCGCCGGCGCAGCGTGCCGCCGACCGGCGATTCCAGCGCATTGGTGATCTTGCTGGTCTCGATGTCGACGATCTCGGTGCCCGGCTCGATCCGCGCCCCCTCCTCCGCCGTCCAGGCAGCGAGCAGGCCTTCGGTCATCGCCAGGCCCCATTTCGGCATGGTGATCGGGTGGATGGTGCCGGTCATTCGGCGGCCTCCTGCCGGTCCGGCGTGCCCATCACCGTCCGCACCGCCGCGGCCACCTTGCCGGCATCGGGGATGTACAGGTCCTCCAGCGCCGCCGAGAACGGCACCGGCACATGCGGCGGCGACACCATCTTGATCGGCGCCTTCAGCGAAGCGAAGGCCTGGTCGGCCACCTGGGCCGAGATGTCGGTCGCGATGTTGCAGCGCGGGCTGGCCTCGTCCACCACCACCAGCCGGCCGGTCTCCTCCACGCTCTCCAGAATCGTGTCCATGTCGAGCGGCGAGGTCGTGCGCGGGTCGATGATGGTGCAGTCGATCCCCTCCTTGTCCAGGGCCTCTGCCGCCGCCTTGGCCATATGCACCATGCGGCCTATCGCGACGATGGTGACGTCCTCGCCCTCGCGCACCAGGTTCGCCTCGCCGAAGGGGATGGTGTAGGGCTCGTCCGGCACCTCCTCCTCCATGTCGTACAGCACCTTGTGCTCGAAGAAGATCACCGGGTCGTCGTCGCGGATCGCCTGGATCAGGAGGCCCTTCGCCTCATAGGGCGAGGACGGGATGACGCATTTCAGCCCGGGGATATGGGTGAACACCGGGTACAGGCATTGGCTGTGCTGGGCCGCGGCGCGGAAGCCGGCGCCGTACATGGTGCGGATGGTCATGGGCGTCACCGCCTTGCCGCCGAACATGTAGCGGAACTTGGCGGCCTGGTTGAAGATCTGATCGAAGCAGACGCCCATGAAGTCGACGAACATCAACTCGGCGACGGGGCGCAGCCCGCTGGCCGCGGCGCCGGCGGCGGCGCCGATGAAGGCGCTCTCGGTGATCGGCGTGTCCAGCACGCGGGTCGGCCCGAACTCCTTGTACAGGCCCTTGGTGACGCCGAGCGGGCCGCCCCAGGCGTCCTGCTCACCCGGCGAGCCGGCGCCGCCCGAAACGTCCTCGCCCATCAGGACCACGCGCGGGTCGCGCCGCATCTCCTGCGCCAGCGCCTCGTTGATCGCCTGGCGGAAGCTCTTCCTGCTCATGCCCTGCCTCCCTCAATACGAGACGTAGACGTCGGTCAGAAGATCGGCCGGCCCCGGCACCGGCGCGGCCTTGGCCTTGGCCACGGCGCGGTCGATCTCCTGCTTGATCTCGGCGTCGATGGCGTCGAGCTGCGCCGCGTCCAGCAGCCCGGCCTCGGTGACCCGGTTGCGGAACAGGTCCAGGCTGTCGCGCTGGGCCCGGATGGCGTCGACCTCGCCGGGCGCGCGATAGGTCTGGGCATCGCCCTCGAAATGGCCGTAGTAGCGGTTCAGCTTGACCTCGATCAGGGTCGGGCCGTTGCCCGATCTGGCCCGCTCGATCGCTTCCCGCGCGGCCTCCCACACCGCGAAGAAGTCGTGGCCGTCGACCTGGACGCCGGGCATGCCGAAGGCGCTCGCGCGCTCGACGATGTCCTTGCAGCTGACCGAATATTTGCTCGAGGTCGCCTCGGCATAGCCGTTGTTCTCGAACACGAACACGGCCGGCAGCTTCCACACGGTGGCCAGGTTCATCGCCTCGAAGGTGGTGCCCTGGTTCGAGCCGCCGTCGCCGACGAAGGCGATGGCGACGCCGCCGGTGCCGAGCGTCTTGGCCGCCAGCGCCGCGCCGCAGATCAGCGGCGGGCCGCCGCCGACAATGCCGTTGGCGCCCATCATGCCCTTGGACAGGTCGGCGATATGCATCGACCCGCCCTTGCCGCCGCACAGCCCGTCGCGGCGGCCGTAGATCTCCTTCATCATCGCCACCGGGTCGCAGTCCTTGGCGATGCAGTGGCCGTGGCCGCGATGGGTGCTGGCGATGGAATCGCGGTCGGTCAGGTGCAGGCAGACGCCGACGGCGCTGGCCTCCTCACCGGCATAGAGATGGACGAAGCCCGGAATGTCCCCCGTCGCGAATTCGAGATGGACCCGATCCTCGAATTCCCGGATCAGGCGCATCTGGCGATAGGCACGCAAAAGGTCGTCGCGACTCAACTGCATGGCCGTTCCTCCCGTGGCGGATCTTTATGTCCGGCAAACAGCCTAGCGCGCGCCCGTTCGGGTTGTGAACCCGTCGCGTGGGATCTCCGCCTTTGGTCGAAGGATTGGGGACGCATCGACCTTGTGGCCATTTTGAGCATCGGTGATAATAACCCGATGAAGCGATAAGAGTTTATGAAGGGGGACGGGCCAGGATTTATCGCGGCCATGAAGTAAGCGATCCCTCGTCTTTCGTTGTAACAGGAATACGCCCCCAGCCGGGATGATTCGGGTCGCCAGGCCGGCGGCGTGACGGCGGCGCCGGCTTCCGCCGCGGTCGCTGAGCGGCACAGGAGCCAGGATCAGGATAGAACGATACAAAGGAGCATTTCAGATGATCGGTTGCGCATTTCGAACCAAGAGCAGTTGGGGCATTTCGATCCGGTCGGCCGCGGCGGCGGCGATCCTGGCGCTGGCGGCCTGCTCCAGCGGTCAAGGCGGCGGAACCAGCTCGGAATCGGTGCAGAGCCGGGTGCCGTCGGGCACTGTCGAGATGCACCAGGTGCAGGCGGCGTTCATCGGCAGCGGCAACACCGGCGACGGCGTCCTGCGGTTCCAGGGCAGGCCCCATCGGTTCAAGGTGTCGGGGCTGGGCATCGGCGGCATCGGCGTATCGACCATCGATGCCACCGGCGAGGTCTATGATCTGAGGAGGGTCGATGATTTCGAGGGCGCCTATGCCCAGGGGCGCTACGGCTTCGCGGTCGGCGAAGAGAGCGGCGGGGATCTCTGGTTGAGGAACGACAAGGGCGTGGTGATGCGTCTCAAGGCCAAGCGGACCGGCCTGATGCTCAGCCTGGGCGGCGATGCGGTCGTGATCACGTTGGAGGATTAGGCCACGCCAGCCGAACAGACAGGTATCTTAGAGCTTCCTCGGTCACAGGCACGGCTGATGGAATGCCATGAATGCGGGCTGCGGCATGCGGTACCGACGCTGCCGGACGGCACCGCGGCCCGCTGCATCCGCTGCGGCGCGACGCTGCAGCGGTTCCGCGCCAGCTCGCTCGACCATGCCTTCGCCTATACCTGCGCCGGGCTGGTGCTGCTCCTGATGGCCAATTTCCTGCCCTTCCTCTCGCTGGAGATCTCCGGCCGGGTGCAGAGCGCCAGCCTGGTCACGGGGATCGTCGCGCTGTACGGGCAGGGGTTGTGGGAGCTGGCGGCGGTGGTGGCGCTGACCATGTTCGTCGCCCCGGCGCTGCGGCTCGGCACCCTGTTCCTGGTGCTGGGCGGCTTGCGCTTCAGGCGCCCGCCGCGCTGGCTGCCGCGGCTCTACCGCTGGGCCGACCTGCTCGGCCCCTGGGCGATGGTCGAGGTCTATCTGCTCGGCGTCTTCGTCGCCTATGTGAAGCTGATCGACCTCGCCACCGTCGTCGTCGGGCCAGGCCTCTACTCCGTCGGCGGGCTGATGCTGGCGATCATCGCCGCCGGCACCAGCCTCGACACCGAGACGGTGTGGCGGGAATTCGAGCGGCGCGGCCTGGTGCCGCCGCGGCCGCCGGTCGATCCACATCGCCCGGCCTGCCTGTGCCACGGCTGCGGCCTGGTTTCCAACCTCCCGCCCTCCGGCCACGGCGCCTGCCCGCGCTGCGGCGCCGCGCTGCACCGCCGCCGGCCGGAGAGCCTGACCCGCACCTGGGCGCTGGTGGTGACCGCGATCATCCTCTACATCCCGGCCAACCTCTTCCCGGTGATGACGGTGATCTCGCTGGGCAGCGGCGCGCCCGACACGATCATGAGCGGCGTGATCGAGCTGGCCGATGCCGGGATGTGGCCACTGGCGGCGCTGGTCTTCTTCGCCTCGATCACCGTGCCGGTGCTGAAGCTCGTCGGGCTGATCTACCTCCTGGTCACCACCCAGCGCGGCGCCAGGGGGCAGCTGCGCAACCGCACGGTGATCTACCGCATCGTCGAGGCGGTCGGCCGCTGGTCGATGATCGACATCTTCATGCTCTCGATCCTGGTCGCCCTGGTCCAGCTCGGCCGGCTGGCGACGATCGAGCCCGGGATCGGGGCCGTGTCCTTCGCCGCGGTGGTGATCATCACCATGATCGCCGCCATGACCTTCGATCCGCGCCTGATGTGGGACGCGGCGGGAGAGAACCATGACCGAGGCTGAGATCCTGCGCGATACGGCCGTGCCGACACCGCCCGCGCCGGCACCGCCCGCACCACGCATCGACCGCCGGCGCCGGCTGTCGCCGATCTGGCTGGTGCCGATCGTGGCGGCGCTCGTGGGGGTCTATCTCGCCTGGGTCACCTTCTCCGAGAAGGGGCCGACCATCACCATCAGCTTCCAGACCGCGGACGGGCTGGAAGCCGGCAAGACCCTGATCAAGCACAAGGAGGTGGTGTTCGGCACGGTCAAGAGCATCGCCCTGTCGGAGGATCTGAGCCATGTCGAGCTCACGGCCGACATGACCAAGGAAGCAGCGCCGCATCTGCGCCAGGGCACCCGGTTCTGGGTGGTGCGGCCGCGGCTCTCCGCGACCGGCGGCATCTCCGGTCTGAGCACGATCCTCTCGGGGGCCTATATCGAGCTGGACCCCGGTCCGGGCGACAGCGAGCGCCACTTCACCGGGCTGGAGGAGCCGCCGGTGGTGCGGGCCGGGGTGCCGGGCACGGCCTATGTGCTCAAGGCCGATCAGATCGGCTCGGTCGGTCCCGGCTCGCCGATCTATTTCCGCGGCGTGCAGGTCGGCGAGGTCACGGGCTACGAGTCCGCCGACCTCGAAGCCGGGGTCACCATCCATGCCTTCGTCCGGGCGCCCTACGACCGATACATCTATGACGGCACCCGGTTCTGGAACGCCGCTGGCATCTCGCTCACCACCGGGCCGCAGGGCTTCAAGTTCGAGTTGGAATCCCTCGCGGCGGTGCTGGCCGGTGGCATCGCCTTCGACACCCCGGCCACCGCCCGCAGCGGCGCTCCCGCCAAGGCGGACACCGTCTTTACCCTCTACAAGGACGCCACCAGCAGCCAGGAGGCGGATTACACCGTCCGCCTGCCCTATCTCGTGTATTTCGACGGGTCGGTCGGCGGCCTCGCGCCAGGCGCCTCGGTCGAATGGCAGGGCCTCAAGATCGGCGAGGTCACCGATGTCCGGCTGCAATACGACGCCGCGGCCGGCCGGGCCCGGATCCCGGTGACGATCGAGGTGGAGCCGCAGCGGATCGAGCTGGTCGGCACCGACCGGAATTTCGGCACCGGTGCCAATGTGGCGTCGCTGGTCCGGCAAGGGCTGCGGGCCCAGCTGAAGACCGGCAACCTGCTCACCGGACAGATGGTGGTCACGTTCGACATGGTCCCCGACGCCGCCCCAGCGGAGCTGGGCACGGGCGATCGCTACCTGGTGATCCCGAGCATACCGGGACAGTTCGACAGCGCCATGCGCTCGATCAACGGCATCCTCGACCGGGTCGCGGCGCTGCCGCTCGACAAGCTGGTCGAACAGGCCGATGCGACGCTGAAATCCTTCGAGACGTTGGCCGCCTCACCGGAGATCACGGAGTCGCTGCGCTCGCTCGCCGGCGCCCTGGCTTCGGCCCAGCAGCTGTTGAACCAGGCCAGCGCCGATCTCCGCCCGACGATGGAGAAGCTGCCGCCGCTCCTCGCCACGGCGCAGCAGGCGGTGCAGCGGCTCTCCGGCACGCTCGGCTCGATCAACCAGGGCTATGGCTCGGACTCGACCTTCAAGCGCGACCTGACCCGGCTGATGAGCCAGGTCGACGACACGTTGCGCTCGGTCCGCGTCCTCACCGACTATCTCGAGCAGCACCCCGAGTCGCTGATCCGGGGCAAGACACAAGGGCTGAACTGATGATGTTGTCCCGCCGCGCCGCCCTCGCCGTCCTGCTGGCCGGCACGGCGCTCGCCGCCTGCTCCTCGCCGCCGCCCAAGGTCTATACCCTGGCGGTGGTGCCGGGCACGGCCGTCGGCGGTCGGCCGGTGACGGCATCGGTGGCGGCGGTCGAGATTCCGAAATATCTCGACCGGCCCCAGATCGTCCGCCGTTCGGGTACGGTCGAGCTCGGCGTCGACGAGTTCGAGCGCTGGGGCGAGCCGCTGGCCAACATGGTGCAGCGGGTGCTGGCCGACGACCTGGCTGCGCGCCTCCCGGCCGGCTCGGTCGTCACCACCAGCCGGACATTGTCCGGCGATGAGGCTATGACGATCGAGCTCGCGCTCGGCCGATTCGATCCCGATCCCGACGGCACGATCGTGCTGGAGGCGCAGTGGCGCGTGCTGCGCAAGGCCGGCGGCCGGCCGAAGACCGAGACCGCCCGCATCACCCGCCGCCCGGCCGACGACACCATCGCCGCCCAGGTCCGGGCCATGAGCGATGCCCTGGGCGAGCTTGCCGACCGCATCGCCCGCGGCATGCGGTGAGCTGGGCTATGGTGCGATGAGCTGCTGGCTCTGGTCCGGGGATTACTGCCCGAACGGCCGGATCGTCAGCGCCACCCGCCGGTTCTCCTGCCGCCCCGCGGCCGTGGCGTTGCTGGCAATCGGTTGGGTTTCCCCGGCACCGCCGATGTTGATCCGCGGCGGATAGACCCCGCGCGAGGAGATGTAGTCGGCGACCGAGCGCGCCCGCGCCTCCGACAGCCGCTGGTTGTATTCGGCCGGGCCGGTGTTGTCGGTATGGCCGATCACGTCGATATAGGTGTCGGTGTACTGGTTCAGCGTCGCCGCGACGCTGTCGAGCGGGCCGTAGAATTGCGGCTTGATGGTCGCGGAATCGGTGGCGAAGGTGACGTCGCCCGGGATGTCCAGAATCAGGTTGTCGCCGCGACGGGTGACGTCGATGCCGGTGCCGGCGAGGTTGCGCCGCAGATCGGCCTGCTGCCGGTCCATATAGGCGCCGAGGGCGCCGCCCGCGAGCGCGCCGATGCCGGCGCCGATCAGGGCGCCCTCGCCGCGATTGCCGCCGCTGACCAGGGCGCCGATCCCGGCCCCGGCCAGGCCGCCCGCGGCCGCCCCGCCGATCGTGTTCCGCGAGCTGTCGAACTGGCACGACGCGACCGCCGCAGCCAGGCCGACCACGATCAGGCATTTCGGAAAGCGCATGTCACCCTCCCTCGGCGGCATCGAATTGAGGATCGGTGCGAAGCGGCGTTCGTCAAGCGCAATCAGTTGCTCAAGCGCAATCAGTTCCGCAGCACGATGCAGGCGCCGCCGGCCCGGCGCAGGCGGCTGCAGAACTGGTTGCCCTCGGCCCGGCTTTGCGCCGGCACGCTGACCCGATAGAAGCGCCGCGTGCCCATGCTGAGCATGCGGGTACCGACGATCATCGGCTGGATGCCCGCCATCAGCTGCGGAAAGCGCCGGCGGACGCGGTTGTAGGACGCCAGCGCCCGGCCCTTGGAGAAGTTGCCGGCGATCTGCACGTGCCATGGTGCAGTGGGCGAGACCAGCTCGTCCCGATCCGCTTCGGTTTTCAGCGATGCCAGCAGCTCGAGGCAGGATTTGGAACTGCCGTCGAAGCTGGGGACGCTGCCATCCGCCTTCGGCACCCAGTCGTCGGCAGGGCGCTTGGTGATGAAGAGGACATAATCCTCGGTCTCCAAGGGCAGGAAGCCGCGGCCACCGATCCAGCTCGCGACCCGGTTGGGGCCGGCGTTGTAGCCGGCGGCGGCGAGGCCGAGATTGCCGAACTGGTCGCGCAGCTCCGCCAGGAAGGCGGCGGAGGCCGGGAGCGCCGTCTCCGGGTCGAACGGGTCCGCCAGGTCGCGCAGCTTGGCGGTGCCGGGCATGAACTGGGCCACGCCCTGTGCCCCCTTCGGGCTGACCGCGCGCGGCCGGAACCGGCTCTCCTTCCAGATCAGCCGGGTGAAGAACTCCAGCGGCAGGTCCTCGGCGGCGGCGGAGTCCTCGATCAGCCGGCACACCGCCTGCTCGACCGTCTCGTCCTTGCTCTGCGCGGCACCGGCTGCCGACGACAGCAGGGCGCAGGCGATCGCGATCCACCCCAACGAACGCATGCGCATCCACACCATCGTCAAAATCGGGCACCGGCAATTCCGTAACGATATTGCGATTTGTAGCCGCCGTCGCCTCCACCATAAACCGTATTGACGTGCTGGACGCATTCACCCAAAGTGGTCGGGATGTCAGACCAATTTTGCCACTCCACTGCATAGACGCCCGCCGCCGCGATGTCCGCCCGTCCCCGCCCCACCCTGCTGCCGGTCCGCACGCCGACGCGTGACGAGGCCGCGCTGGCGGCGATCGCGGAGCATGTCGAGCGTGCCGGCATCAAGCCGGGCGAAAGGCTGCCGCCAGAGCGCGAGCTGGCGGAGCAGCTGCAGGTCAGCCGTTCCACCATCCGCGAGGCGCTGAAGCGCTGGGAGGGGCTTGGCGTGGTCGAGATGCGCAAGGGCAGCGGCACCTATCTCAAGGTGCCGGTGTCGACCGCCAGCATCCACATGCCGCTGACCATCGACCGCGCCTCCGACGTCGCGACGCTGCTGCACACGCTGGAGGTGCGCCGGGCGCTGGAGGGCGAGGCCGCGGCGATCTGCGCCCGCCGGGCGACGCCGGAGCAGATCGCCGAGATCGGCCGCCGGCTCGACATCATGGAGGCGCATCACCGGAAATATGGCGACGCGCCGGAGCAGGACTGGGAGTTCCACCAGTCGATCTTCCGCGCCACCGAGAACCCGATCTTCGGGCAGATCCTGGCCAGCATGCGGGACGCCTTCCACCGCTTCTGGGAGAACCCGCTGGACATGCCGGATTTCGCCGGGCGCACCTTCCCCTATCACCGCGTGATGTATGACGCGATCGTCCGGCGCGACCCGGACGGCGCGCGCAACGCCGCGCTGACCATCATCGACATGGTCGATGAGGACATCCGAGACGCCGACCGGAGACGCGGACAGACCCGATGACCGACCAATTCCCGGCACCCGACGAATACGGGGCCGCCACCCGGCTGGCGCATGACGACGCCTTCCCTGCCGGCGCGGTGGTGCCGCCGATCTACCAGACCTCGCTGTTCACCTTCGCCAGCTATGCAGAGATGGAGGCCGCGTTCTCCGGCGAGGTGCGGCGCCCGGTCTATTCCCGCGGCGACAACCCGACGGTGCAGGAGTTCGAGCGCAAGGTGGCGGCGCTGGAGGGGGCCGAGGCGGCGCGCGGCACCGCCAGCGGGATGGCGGCGATCAGCGCCGCCGTGCTCAGCATCGCCGGTGCCGGCGACCGCATCCTCTGCACCCGCCACGTCTATGGCGACGCCTACCGCCTGTTCGAGAAGCTGCTGCCGCGGCTCGGCATCACCGTCGACTATGTCGACGCGAGCGACCCGGTCGCGGTCGAGGCCCGGCTGCCGGGCGCGAAGCTGCTCTATCTCGAGAACCCGACCTCGATGATGTTCGAGCTGCAGGAGATCGGGCGGCTTGCGGCCTTGGCCAAGGCGTGTGGCGCGGCCACGATCATCGACAATTCCTGGGCGACGCCGCTGTTCCAGCAGCCGATCAAGCACGGCGTCGACCTGGTCGTGCACTCGGCCTCGAAATACCTGTCGGGCCACAGCGACACCGTCGCCGGGGTGATCGCCGGCTCGGCCGAGCGCATCGCCCGGGTCAACGACCTGACCCACCCCTATCTCGGCGGCAAGCTGTCGCCCTTCGAGGCCTGGCTGCTGGTCCGCGGCATGCGCACCCTGCCGCTGCGCATGCGCCAGCATCAGGAGAGCGGCCTGACCATCGCCCGCCGCCTGGCCGAGCACCCGCTGGTCACGCGGGTGCTGCACCCGGCCTTCTCCAACCACCCGGGCGGCGCGACACTGACCGGCCACAGCGGCCTGTTCTCCTTCGAGGTGGAGGAGAAGGTCGATGTGGTGCGGCTGGTCGACGGGCTGAAGCTGTTCAAGCTCGGCGTCAGCTGGGGCGGGCACGAGAGCCTGGTGGTCCCGGCCCGCGCCACGCTGCGCCAGGCCCAAGGCCCGAACTCCTTCGCTGCCTTCGGGGTCTCGCCGCGGCTCGTCCGGCTCGCGGTCGGGCTCGAGGACACCGAGGACCTGTGGGCCGATCTCGACCGCGCCCTCGCGGGTTCCGTGAGTTGACGGGAGAGTCATCGCCGTGCCCATCCACATCATTCGTCATGGCGAGGAGCGAAGCGACGCGGCCATCCAGGGGCCGATGCGAGCGGCCCTGGATGGCCACGCCCCTGCGGGGCTCGCCATGACGGTTCCAGACTTCGTACCGTCTATCTGACTTTTGACACCGTAACAGGGAGGCAAAAATGAAACGTCTGTTGCTCCTGGCCGGCCTGGCCGCCATCGCTTTCAGCGGCCCGGCGCTGGCCGACACCAACCTGAAGCTGGTCGAGGTGATCACCAGCCCGCAGCGCACCGAGTTCCTGAAGGGCCAGATCGCCAAGTTCGAGGCGGCCAACCCGGGCGTCCATGTCGAGATCGTCTCGCTGCCCTGGGGCGAGGCCTTCGAGAAGTTCCTGACCATGGTCCAGGCCGGCGAGACCCCGGACATCGCCGAAATGCCGGAGCGCTGGATGTCGCTCTACGCCAACAACGACCAGCTCGAGGATCTCGGCCCTTACATGGCCAAGTGGGACGGGGCTTCGACCCTGAGCGACCGGACGGTGCAGTTCGCGAAGACCGTGAACGACACCCCCTACATGGTGCCCTACGGCTTCTATCTGCGGGGCCTGTACTGGAACAAGAAGCTGTTCCAGGAGGCGGGCATCAAGGAGCCGCCGAAGACCCTCGACGAGTTCATGGAGGTATCGAAGAAGATCGCGGCGCTGGGCGGCGGCAAGACCGGCTACTGCCTGCGCGGCGGCAAGGGCGGCACCGGCGGCACCGCCTTCTTCATGCTGACCATGGACGGCAAGGGCACCTTCTTCAACGAGGACGGCACCTCGACTCTCGGCGACGAGGGCGCGGTCAAGGGCATGCAGTTCCTGGTCGACCTGTACAAGGCCGGCGGGGCGCCGAAGGACAGCCTGAACTGGGGCTTCAACGAGACCGTCACCGGCTTCTACTCCGGCACCTGCGCGATGCTGGACAACGACCCGGACGCCATGATCGGTATCCTGGACCACATGAAGCCGGAGGAGTTCGCGGTAGCGCCGATGCCGCTCGGCCCCGGCGGCCACGCCTATCCGTCGATCGGCTATGCCGGATGGTCGATGTTCGCCAACAGCGAGCACAAGGAGGAGAGCTGGAAGCTGATGTCCTTCCTGCTCGACCCCAACCAGAACATCGAATGGGCCAAGTTCGTCGGCGTGCTGCCGATCCACAAGGGCGCCGAGCAGAACGAGCATTTCGCCGGCGAACGCTATGCCGGCTGGTTCCAGGAGATGAACGATCCGCGCTGGCAGCCGATCCCGTGGCCGGCCCATCTCGAGGAGTTCGGCTACTTCTTCGACGTGATGTCGGTGCAGAGCTTCCAGGAGGCCCTGCTGGGCCAGAAGCCGGCCGCCGACGTGGCCAAGGAATGGGCCGACTATCTCACCGCCGCGCAACAGAAGTTCCTGGCGAACAAGAAGTGATGCGGTTGGCCGGACATCTCGACCGACGGCCAATCCCAAGCCGTCATGGCGAGCCCCGAAGGGGCGTGGCCATCCAGCGGCACCGGCCCTTGGATGGCCACGGCGCTGCGCGCCTCGCCATGACGGATCCAAATATGCGATGGCGAGCATGACCGTAACCAACGCGATCCCGGGCGCCCGCCCGGGATCTTTCCGCCGCGCGCTGGGCCATGCGCTGGAGCCCTGGCTCTATCTCAGCCCGGCCCTGATCCTCTTGACGCTCAGCATGCTGGTGCCGCTGATCGTCGGGCTGTCCTATGCCTTCCAGAACTTCGGCCCGTTCGGGAAGAGCACCTGGATCGGGCTGAAGAACTTCGAGACGCTGCTCGGTGACGCGAATTTCTGGCGGGCGCTGAAGAACACCGTGTGGTGGACCGTCGGCAGCCTGGTGTTCCAGTTCTTCGGCGGGCTCGGCCTCGCTTTGCTGCTGAACCGGGACTTCCCGGGGAAGCGGCTGACGCAGGCGCTGGTGTTCCTGCCCTGGGCGGTGCCGACCTTCCTGTCCGGCCTGGTCTTCGCCTGGCTGTTCAACCCGGTGGTCGGGCCCCTGCCCTACTGGATGGCCGATCTCGGCCTGCTGTCGGAACCGGCGAACATCCTGTCCGACCCGGACCTCGCCATGTGGGGACCGATCCTGGCCAATATCTGGTTCGGCATCCCGTTCTTCGCCATCACCCTCCTGGCCGCGCTGCAGGCGATCCCGTCCGACTTCTATGAGGCGGCGGCGATCGACGGCGCCACGGCCTGGCAGCGCTTCATCAACATCACCATCCCGTTCCTGGCGCCGACCATCGCCATCACCGTGCTGCTGCGCACGATCTGGATCGCCACCTTCGCCGACCTGATCTGGGTGATGACCAATGGCGGCCCGGCCAACGCCACCAACATCCTGTCGACCTACATCTTCGCCCAGGCCTTCTCGCGGCTGAACTTCGGCTACGCCTCGGCGGTGGCGACAGTGCTGCTGCTCCTTCTCCTGCTCTACGCCGCGATCCTGATCCGGATGCGCAAGAGCCTGCTCGCGGAGCAATGAGATGACGCTCGTCGGACGCTCCCCGCTCCACCGCCTCGCCGCTGGCACCGGCTTCTATCTCGGCATCGGCGCCTATCTGCTGTTCGCGCTGTTCCCGCTGTACTGGCTGGTCAAGATCTCGGTCACGCCGACCCAGCTGCTGTTCTCCGAGGGCATCACCTTCTGGCCGTCGGAATGGACGCTCGGCAATTTCGGCTCGGTGCTGACCGCCAGCAACTTCCCGCGCTACTTCCTGAACAGCGTCATCGTCTCTCTGGCCACGGCGGCGGTGGTCACGCTCTGCGCCTCGGCCTCCGGCTACGCCTTCTCGCGCTTCCGCTTCAAGGCCAAGCCGGCGGTGATGTTCGTGCTGCTGCTGACCCAGACCTTCCCGCTGGTGATGATCATCCCGCCGGTCTATCGGCTGATGGCGCCGCTGGGCCTGACCAACAACCTGATGGGGCTGATCGTCATCTACAGCGCCTTCAACGTCGCCTTCGCCACCTTCCTGATGCAGTCCTTCTTCGACGCCATCCCGAAGGACCTGGAGGAGGCGGCGATGATCGACGGCTGCAACCGCTTCCAGGCGCTGCGCCGGGTGGTGCTGCCGCTGACCCTGCCGGGGATGGGCGCGACGCTGGGCTTCGTCTTCACCGCGGCCTGGAGCGAGCTGCTGTTCGCGCTGATGCTGATCAATTCCGACAGCCAGAAGACCTTCGCCGTCGGCCTCTTGACCTTCGTCGCCAAATTCGGCGTCGACTGGGGGCAGATGACCGCGGCCTCGGTGCTGGCGCTGATCCCGGTGTGCATCTTCTTCGCCGTGATCCAGCGCTACCTGGTGCAGGGGCTGACGGCCGGCGCCGTCAAGGGATGAACTGTCCCCTCCAGGCTTGAACGCGGTGCCGAAACGTCCGAGCGTGACGGCGCCACCAGAGGGGACCCGATCATGCCGCAGCACCACCTGCCCGCCTCGGCCGAGACCTGCGCCTGGGGCTATTTCGACGCGACGCGAGAGTCAGTGCTGACGGTCGACAGCGGCGACACCGTCGTGATCGACACCGTGAATGGCGGGCCGGAGGTGCTGCCGCAGGGCGGGTTTCACATCCCGCCCGAGATCCACGAGATCCATGAGCGCTGCGACCGCTCGACGCCTGGCCACATCCTGACCGGCCCGGTCGCGGTCCGCGGCGCCCGGCCCGGCCAGGTTCTGGAGGTGCGGATCCTCGACGTCTCGCTGCGCCAGGACTGGGGCTACAACGTGATCCGGCCGCTCGCCGGCACGCTGCCCTATGAGTTCGAGGAGTCGCGGCTCCTGAACATCCCGCTCGACGCCGCGGCCGGCACGGCGCGACTGCCCTGGGGGCTGGACCTGCCGCTGAAGCCCTTCTTCGGCGTGATGGGCGTGGCGCCGCCCAAGGGTTGGGGCCGGATCAGCTCGATCCAGCCGCGCGCCCATGCCGGCAATATCGACAACAAGGAGCTGGTGGCCGGCACGACCCTGTATCTGCCGGTGTTCAACGACGACGCCCTGTTCTCCTGCGGCGACGGCCACGGCGCGCAGGGCGACGGCGAGGTCTGCGTCACCGCGATCGAGACGGCGCTGCAGGGCACCTTCCAGCTGATCGTCCGCGACGATCTGCGCTTCGCCTATCCCCGCGCCGAGACCCCCACCCATCACATCACCATGGGGATGGATCCGGACCTGGAGCGCTGCGCGGAGATGGCGCTGCGCGACATGATCGCGCTCTTGGGCGAGACCGCCGGCCTGTCGCGCGAGGACGCCTACACCCTGTGCAGCCTGGCCGGCGACCTGCGCATCACCCAGACCGTGAACGGCTGCAAGGGCGTGCACATGATGATGGCGAAGAGCCTGCTGGGCCGGTGATACGACCCTGGGCTCGGATGAGCCCGGGGGTGTCCGGATCGGCCGTCAGTCCCGCGGCTGAGGAACGACGCGGAGATAGGGCTTCAGCGTCTTCCAGCCTTCGGGGAACTTCTGCTTCGCCTCCTCGTCCGAGACCGAGGTGACGATGATGACGTCCTCGCCATTCTTCCAGTTCACCGGCGTCGCCACCTTGTGCTTGGCGGTCAGCTGCAGCGAATCGATCACCCGCAGCACCTCGTCGAAGTTGCGGCCGGTGGTCATCGGATAGGAGATCACCAGCTTGATCTTCTTGTCCGGGCCGATGACGTAGACGTTGCGCACCGTCTGGTTGGCCACCGGGGTGCGGCCTTCCGAGGTGGTGCCGGCATCGGCCGGCAGCATGCCGTAGAGCTTGGACACCACCAGCTCGGAATCGCCGATCATCGGATAGTTCGGGGCGGCGCCCTGAGTCTCCTCGATGTCCTTGGCCCAGCCCTGGTGATTGCTGATCGGATCGACGCTGAGGCCGATGATCTTGACCCCGCGCTTGTCGAATTCCGGCTTGATCCGGGCCATGTAGCCGAGCTCGGTGGTGCACACCGGGGTGAAGTCCTTGGGATGCGAGAACAGCACGCCCCAGGACGAGCCGAGCCAGTCGTGGAAGCGGATCCGCCCCTCGGTGGTCTCGACTTCGAAATCGGGCGCGTCCTCTCCAATCGCAAGCGGGCCGGCCATTTTTACCTCCTCTGTGTGTTAATTTTTGTAATTTTACCGCGGTGGAGGTTCGGTGTCACCAGGAGCGTGGTCTTTTGAAAGGCCGCCCGATCCACCCATCGAGCAATCGCATCGCGTTGACAGTCCTCGCGCGCACTCCGATGATGCGCCCGTCTTGCCGGGGTGCCCGAACGGGGGCTGAGAGGCGCGTCAGCGCCAACCCGACGAACCTGATCCGGGTCATGCCGGCGAAGGGAGAACGAGACGGCGCCTCAGGCATCGGCAGCGTCCCTCTCCGCTCCGGCTCCGACCCCGCGGAGGAAACGAGATGCGCCCGATCCTCGCCGTCCTGCTGACGGCCCTTGCCCTGACCTCCGCCGCCGCCGGGCCGGCTGCGGCCGAAACCCCGGTGCTCAAGGTCTACACCTACGAATCCTTCACCGCCGATTGGGGCCCGGGACCGCAGGTGAAGAAGGCCTTCGAGGCCGAATGCGGCTGCACGCTGGAGTTCACCTCGGTCGAGGACGGCGTCGCCCTGCTGTCGCGACTGAAGCTGGAGGGCAGGTCGAGCCAGGCCGACGTCGTGCTCGGCCTCGACACCAACCTGACCGCCGAGGCGACGGCGACCGGCCTGTTCGCGCCGCATGGCATGAAGCTGGAGGGGCTGTCGTTGCCGGTCGCCTGGACCGACCCGGTCTTCGTTCCCTATGACTGGAGCTACTTCGCCTTCGTCTACGACAAGACCAAGGTGCCGAACCCGCCCAAGAGCCTGCACGACCTGGTCGAGACCAGCGACCTCGAGCTGACCATCCAGGACCCGCGCACCAGCACGCCGGGCCTCGGCCTCCTGCTCTGGGTGAAGCAGGTGTACGGGGACAAGGCGCCGGAGGCCTGGGCGAAGCTGAAGCCGCGCATCCTGACCGTCACCCCGGGCTGGAGCGAGAGCTACGGCCTGTTCCGCAAGGGCGAGGTGCCGATGACCTTCAGCTACCTGACCTCGCCGCCCTATCACGTGATCGCGGAGAACGACAACAGCATCGGCGCGGCGGTGTTCACTGAAGGCAACTACCTGCAGGTCGAGGTCGCGGCCAAGCTGGCCTCCTCTAAGAATCCCGAGCTGGCTGACAAGTTCCTCGCCTTCATGCTGAGCCCGGCGTTCCAGGACGTGCTGCCGACGACGCAATGGATGTATCCGGCGGTGACACCGAAGGCCGGCCTGCCCGACGCCTACAAGGCGCTGCCGACCCCGGCCAAGGCGCTGCTGTATGCGCCGGAGGAGGTCGCCGCCAACCGCGCCGCCTGGATCGCCGAATGGCTGCAGGCGACGAGTCGTTGAGCCAGCGTAGGTTGGGTTCGCGCGTCGCGAACCCAACATCCCACCGCGGGACCGGCCTGCTGGGTTCGCTATGGCGAACACAGCCTACGGGGCACCGCATTGCGTCCCTCCCCGGCCTCCTCGCCCTCCTCGGCATCGCGGCGCTGATCGGCACGGCGGCGACCGGCCTCGTCCGTGCCGCCGCCGGGTTCGATCTGCTCGCCGTCTGGGCCGATCCCTATCTCTGGTCGGTGCTGCGGTTCACCGCGCTGCAGGCCGGGCTGTCGGCGCTGATCAGTGTCGCCATCGCCGTCCCGGTCGCCCGCGCCCTGTCGCGCCGCCGCTTTCCCGGCCGGACGCTACTGCTGCGCCTGTTCGGCCTGCCGATGATCGTGCCCGCCGTCGCCGGCGCCTTCGGCATCCTCACCGTGTTCGGCCGCTCCGGCCTGATCGCCGAGTTGATGGCGGCGCTGGGCCTCAGCATTCGGCCCAACATCTATGGCCTGACCGGAATCCTGCTGGCCCATGTCTTCTTCAACATGCCCTTCGCCGTGCGCGTGCTGCTCTCGGCTTGGGGCACGATTCCGGCCGAGAGCTGGCGCCTGGCGGCGATGCTGGGGCTGCGCGGCGCCGATCTGTTCCGGCTGGTCGAATGGCCGATGCTGCGGCGCCAGCTGCCGGGCCTGACCGCACTGATCTTTCTGCTCTGCTTCACCAGCTTCGCCGTGGTGCTGACGCTCGGCGGCGGCCCGGCCTCGGCCACGATCGAGATCGCCATCTACCAGGCGCTGCGCTTCGACTTCGACCCCGGCCGCGCCGTCGCCCTGTCACTGCTGCAGATCGGCCTCTGCGCTCTCCTGGTGCTGGCGGCGATGCGGCTGACCGGCCGGGTCGCCGACGAAGGCGGCGTCGGACGCCCGGTGCTGCGCAGCGACGGCCAAACGCCTGTCGCTCGCACGATCGACGCCGTCGTGCTGGTCCTGGCCGCCGGTTTCGTGCTGTTGCCGCTGGCCGCCATTCTGGTCGAAGGCCTTGGCGGAATCGGCAAGCCGATCCTGGCCAGCGCCGTCCTGTGGCGCGCCGCCGGGCGCAGCTTGGCCGTCGCCCTCGGCGCCGCCACGCTGGCCCTGGTGCTGGGCTGGGCGCTGGCGCACAGCATCGCCGCGCTGCGCATCGGCGGGCGTCGCCGCCGGCTGGCGCGGATCTTCGAGCTGAGCGGGACGGTGGTGCTGGTGGTGCCGCCGCTGGCGCTCGGCGCCGGCCTCTTCGTCATGCTGCTCGGCACCGCCGATCTGCGGCGCTGGGCCCTGCCGGTCATCGCGCTGATCAACACGCTGATGGCCCTGCCCTTCGTGCTGCGGCTGCTGGTCGGCGCCGCCGAGCTGGCACAGCACCGGCACGGAAGGCTGGCCGACAGTCTGGGCCTGTCCGGCTGGGACCGGCTGCGGCTGGTGGAATGGCCGTTGCTGCGCCGGCCGGCCGGCTTCGCCTTCGCCCTCTCCGCCGGCCTGGCCTTCGGCGATCTCGGCGCCGCCGCCCTGTTCGGTGGTGACGGCAATGAGACCCTGCCGGTGCTGGTCGCGCAGCTGCTCGGTGCCTATCGCCTGCAGGAGGCGTCGACCGTGGTGCTGCTGCTGGTGCTGATGGGGTTGGCTCTCTTCGGCCTGATCGAAAGGATCTTCGGTGGCCAGGAACGCGATTGAGATCGAAGGCCTGACCTATCGCTACGAGGCGATGGAGATGCGCTTCGACCTGGCGGTGGAGGCCGGCGCCTTCGTCGTGCTGTTCGGGCCGAGCGGCGCCGGCAAGAGCACGCTGCTCAACCTGATCGCCGGCTTCGAGGCGCCCCTGTCCGGCACGCTGCGCCTGTTCGGCCGCGACGTGCTGGGCCTGCCGCCGGCGGCCCGGCCGGTCACCACCCTGTTCCAGGACCACAACCTGTTCCCGCATCTGAGCGCGGCGCGGAACGTGGCGCTGGGTCTGCATCCGGGACGGCTGAGCCCGGCCGAGGCGGCGCAGGTGACGGAGGCCTTGGCCCATGTCGGCCTGGCCGGGCTGGAGTCGCGCCGGCCGGCGGAGCTGTCCGGCGGCGAGCGCCAGCGCGTCGCCCTGGCCCGCAGCCTGGTGCGCGACCGCCCGATCCTGCTGCTGGACGAGCCCTTCGCCGCGCTCGGCCCGGCGCAACGGCGCGAGATGGTCGGCCTCGTCGACCGGCTGCGGCGCGAGCGCGGCCTGACCGTGCTGATGGTCAGCCACCAGCTCGACGCCCTGCCCGGCATCGAGGCGCAGGCCGCCTTCGTCGAGGACGGCCGCATCGCCGCCACCGGCACGGCGACCGAGCTGCTGACCCGTCCGCCGCTGCCGGAGATCGCCGACTATCTCGGCTATGTCGGACCGACGTAGAACACAAGCGACACCAGCACGAACAGCGGCAGCAGGATGCCGCAGGACCAAGCCATGTAGCCGAAGAAGCTGGGCATCAGCACGCCGCGCTCCTGCGCGATCGAGCGCACCATGAAGTTCGGCGCGTTGCCGATATAGGTGTTGGCGCCCATGAACACGGCACCGGCGGAGATGGCGCCGAGCGTCGCCGCCCACGGCCCCATCAGGTGCTGCGCATCGGCGCCGGCCATGTTGAAGAAGACGAGATAGGTCGGCGCATTGTCGAGGAAGCTGGACAGCAGACCGGTCAGCCAGAAATAGGCCAGGTTGTTCGGATCGCCGGTGCCGCCGACAAGCTCGACCAGGTCGGCCAGCGCCCCGTTCCGGCCAGCGCGCAGGATCGCGATCGCCGGCACGATGGTGACGAAGATCGCGGCGAACAGCTTGCCGACCTCGATGATCGGAAACCAGTTGAAGTCGTTGAGCTGCCGGCTCTCCTTCGAGGTCAGAACCCAGGACAGGCCTATGATGGCGAGCAGCAGCAGGTCGCGGACCAGGTTCTGCAGCTCCACCGGCACGTGATAGACGGTCAGCGCCACGCCCGGCCGCCACACCCCGCTCAGCAGCACGGCACCGACGACGCCGGCCAAGAGCAGCAGATTGATTCCGCCCTCGAATCCAAGAGGCACCCGCGGCTCCGGTGGCACCTCGCGCAATTCTCCCTCCCGCCGGAACAGCACGGTGTCGATGGCGAAGTAGAGCGCCAGCAGGATCACCGAGCAGAACAGCATCGGCGCCAGCAGGTGCCCTGTCGGCCAGAAGAACGACACGCCCTGCAGGAAGCCGAGGAACAGCGGCGGGTCGCCCAGCGGCGTCAGGGCGCCGCCGATATTGCCGACCAGGAAGATGAAGAACACCACGGTGTGGACCCGGAAGCGTCGGTTCTCGTTGGCGCGCAGCAGCGGCCGGATCAGCAGCATGCAGGCGCCGGTCGTGCCCATCCAGCTGGCGATCGCGGTGCCGATGAAAAGGATGCCGAGATTGACCGCGGGCGTGCCGACCAGCGTGCCCTTGATCCGCACCCCGCCGGCGACGACGAACAGCGCCGCCAGCAGGATGATGAAGGGCAGATATTCGGTCAGGGCGACGGCCACCACCTCGAACAGCGCCAGGTCGGCGCCGTGGATCGCGGCGAAGGGCAGCAGGAAGGCCAGCCCCCAGAAGGCGGCGACCTTGCCGAAATGCCGGTGCCAGAAATGCGGCCGGATCAGAGGGAACAGCGCGATCGACAGCAGGATGCCGACGAACGGGATGATCCAGGCGAGGCCGAGCTCCGACCCGTCCAGATGCGGCGCCCCGTCGGCGGCCGCCCAGGCCGGTGTGGTCGACATGAGCATCGTGGTCCCCGCCGCGGCGCTTCCCAGGCAGCGGCGGGCATGTCGAAACACCGGCATGAAGATCCCTTCCCGTTCTTATGTCAGGCGGCCGGAGTATGGCGATGCAGGTCAGGCCGGCCAACTTTTTCCGGTCGAGCAGATCGGCCGGGGACGCTCAGACTGTCCGCTCAACTTCGTTGGAGAGCGGCGGCGTCTCGGGAAAGCGTGCCGCGTCCCAGACTCCCGTAGACGGCATCGAGATCGACTCCTTCGGGCGCGGTCAGCCGAAACTTCAGGATCCACTGACTCCATCCGAAGCACATGACGTAGAGTTGCGACTGCAGCGGTTGGACTCGACCATCGAAGGTGTCGGTCATCTTGTAGACCACCCGGCCAAGGCCGACCCGGCCACCGTTGGGGTTTTTCAACACGTCCCCGCCTTCTTTGACGATCTTGGCATCGGGATGGAGAGCGACCACAGCCGCCTTAGCGGCCTCGAGTTCGTTGCGGCAGAGGCCACCCAACTGTCGGTCCGTGAGATCGGGATACTGTCCCGATGCCAGAACCCAGGGTGCCGGATAGATGTAGATCGTGCCCAAAGCTGCGCCTGCCGGACCGGAGCGACGGTAGGTTGCGCTGACATTGGTTGCGCCCGCATCGTATTTCCGCATCTCGGTGCGGGTGAAATCCGCGATCGCCGGTGGAAACTGCAGCGACGAATATCGATGCGTGTAAGCTCCCTCGACCTGAAGCGGTTCGGAATGGATCTGCCCCTCGGGCTGTGTTGCCGGAGTTGAGGGCCCGGCGGTCTGACACGCCGCCAGGAACGAGGTGGCCAACAAGACCATCAGAGGCCGACAAACAGGGCCACGGCTCAAAAATATCCCCACGCTACCCCCCTCAAAAGGCGCTATGAAATGCTGGAATAATGAGTGCGGCCGGTGACGAAAGCCAGAGCGGAGTCTGGTCTGGAGCGGCCGATTCCCTGCCCCTGGGGCCGGCACGCCCAAGGTAGGGTTGTCGCGGCCGGTGGCCCGCACTAGCTTCGACGGAATGAGCCGACCGGCTCGAGACGAGGGAATCACGCCATGGAGATGACGGGCGAGCATCGGATCGCAGCGCCGCGGTCGGTGGTCTGGGAGGGGCTGAACGATCCCGAGGTGCTGCGCCGGTCGATTCCCGGCTGCGACAGCCTGGAGAAGACCTCGCCGACCGAGATGGCGGCCACCGTCACCGCCAAGGTCGGGCCGGTCAAGGCCACCTTTGCCGGCCAGGTCACCCTGTCCAACCTGAACCCGCCCGAGAGCTACACCATCTCCGGCGAGGGCAAGGGCGGCGCCGCCGGATTCGCCAAGGGCGGCGCCGATGTGAAGCTGGTCGAGGATGGGGACGGCACGCTGCTGCAATACGCGGTGAAGGCCAATATCGGTGGCAAGCTGGCCCAGCTCGGCGCCCGGCTGATCGACAGCACCGCCAAGAAGATGGCCGACGACTTCTTCGCCCGCTTCGCCGCAGAGATGGCGCAGCGCGCCGGAGCCCCGGCGCCGGCGGCCGAGCCGGCGCCCGAGATCCCGGTGCCGATCCCGGTCCCGACCGAGGAGACGCTGACGCCGCCGAGCCCGGCCGAGGCACCGAGCCTCGGCACCGCAGAGCCTGTTTCCGCGCCGCAGCCCGTGCCCGCCGAGCCGAAGCCGGAGCCTGCCGCCGCCCAACCGCCCCGCCCGGCGCCTCCCCCGCCGGCCGAGGAGCGCCGCGGCGGGCTGCCCCCGGCGGTCTGGATCACCGCCCTGATCGTGATCGTGCTGGTGCTGCTGTATCTCTATTTGTAACGCAGGCGGAACTGACCTTCGCCCGGCTTGACCGATCGTCGGACGAAATCTTAGCCTTCGATCCGGGTGGCTTGATCGAGCACCGCAAGCGGCGCGCAACAGCCGCGGCCGGGCTCGGCGGCCGAACGCCAGCTTGGGAGGATTCCATGACCACCACCGTGACCCTGACGGTGAACGGGAGGTCGGTGACGCGGCAGGTCGAACCGCGCACACTGCTTGTCCAGCTTCTGCGCGAACACCTGCAGCTCACCGGAACGCATGTCGGCTGCGACACCAGCCAGTGCGGCGCCTGCGTCGTCCATGTCGACGGCCGTTCGGTCAAGTCCTGTACCATGCTGGCCGTCCAGGCCGAGGGCAGCTCCGTGACCACGATCGAGGGCCTGGCGGCGCCCGACGGCACGCTGCACCCGATGCAGGAGGCCTTCCGCGAGAACCACGCCCTGCAATGCGGCTTCTGCACGCCCGGCATGGTGATGAGCGCCGTCGACCTGCTGCAGAACAACCCCAACCCGACCGAGCACGAGGTTCGTGAGTGGCTGGAGGGCAACATCTGCCGCTGCACCGGCTACCACAACATCGTCAAGGCCGTCCTCGACTGCGCCGCCAAGTCCGGCGGCCAGCGCATCGCAGCCGAATGAAGGGGGCACGGTCATGGCACCCGATGGCATCGGCGCCCCGCTGCGCCGCAAGGAGGACTATCGTTTCCTGACCGGCAACGGTCACTACACCGACGACATCAACCGCCCCGGCCAGGCCTATGCGTATTTCCTGCGCTCGCCGGTGGCGCATGCCCGCATTCGCGGCATCGACAAGAGCGCGGCCGAGGCCTCGCCCGGCGTCATCGCCGTCTTCACCGGCGAGGATCTGGCCAAGGACAAGGTCGGCGGGCTGATCTGCGGCTGGCTGGTCAAGTCGAAGAACGGCGAGCCGATGAAGGCCGGGCCGCACCCCGCGCTGGCCCAGGGCAAGGTGCGCTATGTCGGCGACCACGTCGCGGTGGTGATCGCCGAGACCAAGGACCAGGCCAAGGACGCGGCCGAGAAGATCGAGGTCAGCTACGAGGATCTGCCGGCCGTCGTGCTGCCGGAACGGGCGCGCGAGTCCGGCGCGGCCCTGGTGCATGACGACATCCCGGCCAACACCGTCTACGAGTGGGAGCTGGGCAACAAGGCCGATGTCGAGGCCGCCTTCGCCCGCGCCGCCCATGTCACCAAGCTGGACCTGACCAACAACCGGCTGGTGCCGAATGCGATGGAGCCGCGGGCGGCGATCGGCGAATACGACCGCGGCTCGGACAGCTTCACCCTCTACACCACCAGCCAGAACCCGCATGTGGCACGGCTGGTGCTGTCCGCCTTCGTCGGCATCGCGCCGGAGCACAAGCTGCGGGTGATCGCGCCCGATGTCGGCGGCGGCTTCGGCTCGAAGATCTTCATCTATGCCGAGGAGACGGTCTGCGTCTGGGCGGCGAAGAAGGTCGGGCGGCCGGTGAAGTGGACCGGCGAGCGCAGCGAGAGCTTCCTGGCCGACGCGCATGGCCGCGACCACGTCACCCATGCCGAGCTGGCGCTGGACCAGGACGGCAAGTTCCTGGCGCTGCGCGTGCACACCACGGCCAATCTCGGCGCCTATCTCTCCACCTTCGCCAGCTGCGTGCCGACCTATCTCTACGCGCCGCTGCTGTCCGGCCAATACGCCATCCCGGCGATCTACTGCGAGGTCGACGGGGTCTACACCAACACCGCGCCGGTCGACGCCTATCGCGGCGCCGGGCGGCCGGAGGCGACCTACGTCATCGAGCATATCGTCGAGCTGGCGGCCCGCGAGCTGAAGCTGGACCCGGCGGAGATCCGCCGCCGCAACTTCATCCAGCCCAACCAGTACCCGTACCAGACGCCGGTGATCATGACCTATGATTGCGGCGACTACCCGAAGGCGCTGGAGGAGGCGCTGAAGCTGGCCGACTATGCCGGCTTCCCGGCCCGGAAGGCGGAGAGCGCCGGCCGCGGCAAGCTGCGCGGCATCGGCTTCTCCAGCTACATCGAGGCCTGCGGCATCGCCCCCTCGGCCGCGGTCGGCTCGCTCGGCGCCGGCGTCGGGCTGTGGGAATCGGCCAAGATTCGGTTCAACCCGACCGGCAACGTCACCATCCACACCGGCAGCCACAGCCACGGCCAGGGCCACGAGACGACCTTCGCCCAGCTGCTCTCCAGCTATCTCGGTGTGCCGGCGGACCAGGTCGAGGTGGTGCACGGCGACACCGACAAGACGCCCTTCGGCATGGGCACCTACGGGTCGCGCTCGCTGGCCGTCGGCGGCTCCGCCATCGTCAAGGCGGCGGAGAAGATCATCGCCAAGGGCAAGAAGATCGCGGCCCATCAGCTCGAGGCGGCGGAAGCCGACATCGAGTTCAAGGACGGCAAGTTCACCGTCGCCGGCACCGACCGGTCGAAGACGATCCAGGAGGTCGCTTTCGCCGCCTATGTGCCGCACAACTACCCGCCGGGGGTCGAGCCGGGGCTTGAGGAGAGCGCCTTCTACGACCCGATCAACTTCACCTTCCCGGCCGGCACCCAGATCTGCGAGGTCGAGGTCGACCCGGACACCGGCGTCGTCACCGTCGTCAACTACACGGCGGTCGACGATTTCGGCCGGGTGATCAATCCGATGATCGTCGAGGGCCAGGTGCATGGCGGCGTCGCCCAGGGCATCGGCCAGGCGCTTCTCGAGAACTGCGCCTACGACCCGGAGACCGGGCAGCTTCTGACCGGCTCCTACATGGATTACTGCATGCCGCGGGCGGACGACCTGCCGAGCTTCAAGATCGGCATGATCGAGACCGTCAACCCCTCCAACCCGCTCGGGGTGAAGGGCTGCGGCGAGGCCGGGGCGATCGCGGCGCCGGCGGCGCTGATGAACGCGATCACCGACGCGATCGGCTGCGACATGAACATGCCGGCGACGCCGGAACGGGTGTGGCGGGCGATCCATGCCCAGTCCCCCGCCATGGCCGCCGAGTGAGGAGACGACGACGATGTATGCGTTCAACTACCACAAGGCGTCCTCCGCGGCCGATGCGGTGGCCAAGCTGACCGCCGCCGCCGACGGCAAGTTCCTGGCCGGCGGCATGACCCTGATCCCGACCCTGAAGCAGCGCCTGGCCTCGCCGTCCGACATCGTCGACCTGGGCGGCGCCGCCGAGCTGAAGGGGATCACGGAGGAAGGCGGCGGTCTCACCATCGGCGCCATGACCACCCATGCCGAGGTCACCGCCTCCGACGTGGTGAAGCGGGTGATTCCCGCCCTCGCCGCCCTGGCCGGCAATATCGGCGACGCCCAGGTGCGCAATCGCGGCACCCTCGGCGGCTCGGTCGCCAACAACGATCCCAGCGCCGACTACCCGGCGGCGGTGCTGGCGCTCGGCGCCACCATCCGCACCACCAAGCGCGAGATCGCGGCCGACGACTTCTTCCAGGGGATGTTCACCACGGCGCTGGAGGAGGACGAGCTGATCACCGCGATCCACTTCCCGAAACCGGAGAAGGCGGCCTATGCGAAGTTCGACAATCCGGCCAGCCGCTACGCCATGGCCGGGGTGTTCGTCGCCAGGACCGCGGGCGGCGTCCGTGTCGCCGTGACCGGCGCCGGCTCGGACGGCGTGTTCCGCTGGACCGAGGCCGAGCAGGCGCTGGCCGGCAATTTCGCGGCCGCGGCGCTGGACGGGCTGTCGGTCTCGCCAGACGGCATGAACGCCGACATCCACGGCTCGGCCGAATACCGGGCGCATCTGGTCAAGGTGATGGCCAAGCGGGCGGTCCAGGCCGCCGGCTGAGCCTGCGCTTTTGATGGACGGCCTGTCTCCGCGAGACCGGAGACAGGCCGTTGTCGTCAGGGCATGACAATGTATGTCATGACCATTGGCAAAGAATGTCATATCGTGGCTAGGTCACCGGAAGAGGGCACCATGGCCACGATGAATGTCTCCCTGCCGGACGCCATGAAGACTTGGGTTGAGAGACAAGCCGAGGGCGGCCGCTATGGGAATGTCAGCGATTATATTCGAGACCTGATCCGCAAGGATCAGGAGCGGACGGAAGCGATCGCCACCTTGCAAGCCGCCATTGCGGAGGGTGTCGAAAGCGGGGAGCCCGAGCCCTTCGACGCAGCGGCATTCAAGCTTCGAATGCGCCGGCAGCATGGCACCGGGTGAAGCGGCGCGGTACCGGCTGACTCCGGCCGCTCTTGCCGACCTCGACGAGATCTGGCGATTTTCGGCCGAAACTTGGTCCGTCGGGCAAGCCGATCGCTATCTGGACGATCTCGTCCGCGTCTTCGAGATGATCGCCGCCGTCCCGACCCTGGCCCGGGAGCATCGAGAGTTCGATCCACCAGTCCGCATTCATGCGTACCAGAGCCATCTGATCATCTACACGCATAGCGGCGACGACGTCGCCATTCTACGCCTGCTCGGCGGCCGGCAAGATTGGATCGCCGTCCTCAAAGCAGCGGACATTTGAAGCCCTGCTCTGCCCCCTTCTCGAAACCTCGTCCACATTCCATTCTAGAGCAATGCTCGATCCTGCCGAGATCATCTGCTGGCTGCTCGGCCCGGCGCGTGCCCTGCCCTCGCCGGCCCCGCTGCTACAGGAGTTGGCCCAGCGCCTGGTCCGGGCCGGCTATCCGCTGTGGCGGCTAACCTTCCACCTGCCGCAGTTCCACCCACTGATCAGCGCCGCCACCTATGAATGGCGGGCCTCGGCCCCCGAGGCGCGCGAGATCCGGTTCGAGCGCGAGCGGGCCGACGGCGAGATGTATCACAATAGTCCGATCGGGCAGATGCACCGGACGGGCGCGATGGTCCGACGGCGGCTGACCGGCCCCGAGGCCAATATCGAGTTCCCGCTGCTGGCGGAGCTGCACGCCGAGGGAGCGGCGGACTATGTGCTGATGCCGATGCGTTTCGGCACCGACCAGCGAACCACCGGCTTCGGCATGGTCGCCGACACTCCGGATGGATTCTCGGACGATCAGATCGCCCTGGTGCAGCGTATCCTGCCCGCGCTCGGCGCCGTCTGCGAGATCATGGTCAACCGGCAGAAGATGGCGCATCTGCTCGACACCTATGTCGGGCGCGAGGCCAGCCGGCGGATCCTGGACGGCGAGGTGGTCCGCGGCGGCGCCCGGTCGCTCGAGGCCGTGCTCCTGTTCTGCGACATGCGGGCCTTCACCGCCCGGGCCGAGGCGACGCCGCGCGACGCGCTGCTGCATCTCATGAACGAGTACTTCACCATCGTGGTCGGCGCAGTGCACGGCGCCGGCGGCGAGGTGCTGAAGTTCATGGGCGACGGCATCCTCGCCATCTTCCGCCTCGGCGACGGCGAGGCCACGGCCGAGGCCTGCGCCCGCGGTCTGATCGGCGCGCTGGACGCCTTCGCCGGCCTCGACGCCATGAACGAGCGCCGCCGGGCCGAAGGGCTGGATGAGATCGAGGCCGGCATCGCGCTGCATGTCGGCGAGGTGATCTTCGGCAATATCGGCGCTCCGGACCGGCTGGACTTCACCGTGGTCGGGCCGGAGGTGAACCGGGCGGCGCGGATCGAGCAGATGACCAAGCTGATCGGCCAGCGCATCCTGACCTCCTCCCGCTTCGCCGAGCTGTGCCCGGTACGCCTCATCTCCTGCGGCACCCGCCGGCTGCGCGGCGTGCCGCAGCCGCAGGAGCTGTTCACCCCGGCCGCCGAGCTGCGCGGCCAGGCGATCCCGGACGCGGCCTGACGGCCTATCCGGCCGTCGAGCCGGTCACGGCCGCCAGCGCCTGCACCAGCCGGTCGAGATCGGCCTCCTGCGTGTACAGGGCCGGCGTCACCCGGATGCACTGGCCGGCCGCCACCCCGGCACGCCGCACCGTCAGCACGCCATGTGTGTCGCGCAGCGCCGCGACGATCGTGTCGTTGGCCGCCTTGTCGGTCCGCCCCGCCAGACGGAACGAGGTGATGGCGCCGTACATCCCGGGCTCGTCGGGGGTGAGGATCTGGAGGTCCTTGAAGCCCTTCACGCGGGAGACCCAGTGGTCGCGCAGATAGCGCAGCCGCGCTTGCTTCTGCCGGGCGCCGATCTCCTGGTGCAGCGCGATCGCCTGAGGCACGGCCAGCATCGCGGCGAAGTTCACCGTGCCCGTATGTACCCGGGAGCGCACATCGGTCTCCGGCCAGTCCTCGTCGCCCATGTCGCGGTCGATGTCGGGCAGCCGGTCCTTGCGGATGTAGAGGAAGCCCACGCCCAGCGGCGCGCCGATCCATTTGTGCAGGTTGAAGCCGACGAAATCGGCGCCGAGATCGGTCACTGCGAAGTCGAGTTGGCCCCAGGAATGAGCGGCATCGACGATCACATCCACGCCGCGCGCCTTGGCCATGGCCGCGATCTCGGCGACCGGGATGACCAGGCCGGTGCGGTGGCTGAGATGGGTCAGCAGCAGCAGGCGTGCCTTGGGATTGGCGGCCAAGACCTGCTCATAGGCGTCCAGCACGGCCTGGCGCGTTGCCGGCTCGGGCAGGGCGAACTTCACCACCTCGACACCGCGCCGGACCTTCAGCGCGTTCATTGCATACTGCATCGAATCATAGTCGAGATCGGAATAGATCACCGTATCGCCCGGCTGCAGCCGGTTGTAGTTGCCGATCAGCAGCTGCAGCGCCTCGGTCGCGCCGCGGGTCAGGGCGATCTCCTCCGGCGCCGCACCGACCGCGGCGGCCACGGCCTGGCGAACCTTCTCCAGATCTGCGCCCGACTTGGCCCGCGCATAGAACGAATTGTCGCGGTTCACCATGTCGGTGAGGCGGAGGTATTCGCGCCGCACCGGATCGGCCATGATGCCCCAGTAGCCGTTCTCCAGATTGGTGATCTCGCCGGTCACGGAATAGAGCCTGCGCACCTCGTCCCAATAGGCGGTGTTCCGGGCCAGATCGGCCGCGGTTCCCTCGGGCGCAGCCGGCAGCACGGCAGCGTCGGCGGTCCCGGCACGGGTCAGCGCAGCCGCGGCGACCAGGCCGCCGACCAGCGTCCGCCGGCGGATCGCGAAGGCAGTGTCGATCATCGGTCTCTCCCTTTCCGAAGCCGCCGGAAGGAACCATGTCGGTGGCGAAGGATTGACGACGGGCTGATGACAGCTCGGTGACGGCCCGCGGCAGTGGTGAGACTGGCCCCTGCCCGTCCATGCCCGTATTCTGCCGGAAAACTGGGATTCGTCCGATGAACGCTGCCGCCCTGCCCGCCTCCGTCGAGGAGACCCTTGCCCTGCTGTCGCGCGGCGACTATGTCGCCGACCGTCCGCTGGCGACCGCGCTGTTCCTCGCCCTCAGGCTGAAGCGGCCGCTGTTCCTGGAGGGCGAGGCCGGCGTCGGCAAGACCGAGATCGCCAAGGTGCTGGCCACGACGCTGGGCCGGCGCCTGGTGCGGCTGCAGTGCTATGAAGGCCTCGACATCGCCGCCGCGGTCTATGAGTGGAACTACCAACGCCAGATGCTGGAGATCCGCCTGGCCGAGGCCGGCGGCGTGCAAGACCGCGACCAGCTGGCCAGCGACATCTTCGCCGAGCGCTTCCTGATCCGCCGTCCGCTCTTGCAGGCGCTGGAGCCGGATGTCGCCGGCCCAGCCGTGCTGCTGATCGACGAGCTGGACCGCACCGACGAGCCCTTCGAGGCCTTCCTGCTGGAAGTGCTGTCCGATTTCCAGGTGACGATCCCGGAGCTCGGAACCATCAAGGCGGCGGAGCCGCCGATCGTGATCGTCACCTCGAACCGCACCCGCGAGATCCACGACGCGCTGAAGCGCCGCTGCTTCTACCACTGGGTCGACTACCCGACGGCGGAGCGCGAGCGCGCCATCCTGCACGCCAAAGCGCCGAACACGCCGGAGGCACTGAGCGCCCAGATCGTCGCCTTCGTGCAGAAGCTGCGCCGCATGGACCTGTTCAAGCAGCCGGGCGTGGCCGAGACGCTGGACTGGGCCCAGGCGCTGACCGAGCTGGACGTGCTGGAGCTCGACCCCGACGTGGTGCGCGACACGCTCGGCACCATCCTGAAGTACCAGGACGACATCGAGCGCGTCCAGGGCGCTGAGGCCGCGCGACTTCTGTCCGAGATGCGGGCGGAGATCAACGCCGCGGCTGCCGCCGCGGTGTCGATGCCGGTATGACCGACGGCGGCTTTGCCCCGATCCGAACCGACCGCCTGATCCTGCGGCGTTTCGCGGCGCGGGATGCCGGGGCGTTCCGTGCCTATCGCGATGATCCCGACATCGCGCGCTGGCAGGGCTGGACCGGCTGCGGTCGGGAGGAGGCCGAGGCGTTCGTTGCCGAGATGGAAGCTGCCCCCTACGGCCGGCCGGGCCAATGGTTCCAGATCGCCGTGGCCGACCGGGCGGCCGACCGGCTGCTGGGCGACATCGGCGTCCATGTCCTGGCCGCGGATCCGCGGCTGGTGGAGCTCGGCATCATCCTCGCCGGCGGCGCTCAGGGACGCGGCCACGCGACCGAGGCGCTGGACGCCCTGATCCGGCGCCTGTTCACGGAGGAGGCCCGGCACCGGCTGCACGCATCGATCGACCCGCGCAACGCCCGCTCCGTCGCCCTGTTCGAGCGGCTGGGCTTCCGGCGCGAGGCGCATTTCCGGCGCTCGGTCTGGGCCAAGGGCGAGTGGTGCGACGACGTCGTCTACGCCCTGCTCGCCGAGGAATGGAGCGGCCGCCATGCCGCCTGATGCCGCCGCGGCCGAGAAGGGCCGCCTCGCCCTCAACGTCATGCAGTTCTGCCGGGCCCTGCGCGCCGCCGGGCTACCGGTCGGACCCGGTCGCACCCTGGCGGCGCTGGAGGCGCTGGAGACGGTCGGCGTCGGGAGCCGGCAGGACGTCTACTGGGCGCTGCACGCGACGCTGGTGAATCGGCGCGACCAACGCGAGATCTTCGATCAGGCGTTCCACCTGTTCTGGCGCAACCCGGACATGCTGAAGCGCGCCATGACGCTGATGCTGCCGCAAATCCAGACCGGCAAGGAGGAGGAACGCGCGGTCAACCGGCGGGTCGCCGAGGCCTTCGCCGACCGGCGCCAGCCCGGCCGCGGCGAAGCGCCGGAGGACGCGAAGGAGCCGCCCGAGCTGGAGGTCGACGCCAGCCTCACCTTCTCCGAGCGCGAGAAGCTGCAGTACAAGGATTTCGAGCAGATGAGCGCCGAGGAGCTGGCCCGCGCCCGGGCGGCGATCGCGCGCTTCCGCCTGCCGGTGCGCGACGTGCCGACCCGGCGGTACAATCCTCATCACACCGCGGCGCTGATCGACATGCGCCGGACGTTGCGCCAGTCGCTGCGCGCCGGCGGCCATTCCATCGATCTGGCCCGGCGCATCCGCCGGACCCGTCCGCCGCCGCTGGTGGTGCTGTGCGACATCTCCGGCTCGATGAGCCAGTATTCGCGCATGCTGCTGCATTTCCTGCATGCGGTGACGACCGAGCGCGACCGGGTGCACAGCTTCGTCTTCGGCACAAGGCTGACCAACATCACCCGGCAGCTGCGCCGACGCGACGTCGACGACGCGCTCGACCGCGTCGGCCGGGCGGCGCAGGACTGGGGCGGCGGCACCCGCATCGGCGCCTGCCTGGCCGAGTTCAACCGGGTTTGGGGCCGCCGCGTGCTGGCCCAGGGCGCCGTGGTGCTGCTGATCACCGACGGGCTCGACCGCGACGCCGGCGACCGGCTGGAGGCGGAGATCGACCGGCTGCACCGCAGCTGCCGCCGCCTGATCTGGCTCAACCCCCTGTTGCGCTGGGACGGTTATGCGCCAAAATCTATGGGGGCCCGTGCCTTGATGCCGCATGTCGACGAGTTCCGCCCGATCCACAGCCTGGCCAGCCTGGCCGAGCTGATCGACGTGCTGGCAGAGGCCCCGGTCCACGGTGACAGGCGTATGGCCAGGTGGCGGCATTTCGCCGCCCAGCAGGAGGTGGTTCGATGACCGATCGCGACGACGTGTTGGCCCAGGCCTCGTCCTGGGCGGCCGAAGGGCGCAGGGTGGCGCTGGCGACCGTGGTCTCGACCTGGGGCTCCTCGCCGCGCCCGGCCGGCAGCCAGCTGGTGATCGACGGCGACGGCCGGATGCAGGGCTCGGTCTCCGGCGGCTGCATCGAAGGCGCCGTGGTGCGCGAGGCGCTGGAGGTGATGGAGGACGGCAAGCCGCGCCTGCTCGATTTCGGCGTGGCCGACGAGCAGGCCTGGGAGGTCGGTCTGGCCTGCGGCGGCAAGGTCCAGGTCTTCGTCGAGCGCCTCTCATGAAGCTCGCCCTTTTGCAGGCCCTGCAGGCGGCGCGGGCGGAGCATCGCGCCGCCGCGCTGATGACGGATCTGATGACCGGCGCCCAGGCGCTGTGGGTCGACGGAACAGCGACGGGCGATATCGAGATCGACGATGCCATTCGTGCCGCCGTGCAGGAGGCGATCCGGCACAATCGCAGCCGCACCACGCCGGACGGAAGGCTGTTCATCCACGCCTTCGTCCCACCGCTGCGGCTGGCGATCGTCGGCGCCGTCCACATCGCCCAGGCGCTGGCGCCGATCGCGGCGATCGCCGGCTACGACGTCACCGTGATCGATCCGCGCCGCGCCTTCGCTTCCGACGAGCGCTTTCCGGGCGTGAAGGTCAGCACGGAATGGCCGGATGACGGGCTCTCGGCGCTGAAGCCTGACGCACGCACCGCGGTCGTCACCCTGACCCATGACCCCAAGCTGGACGATCCCGCGCTCGACGTCGCGCTGCGCTCCCCCGCCTTCTACATCGCCGCCCTCGGCAGCCGGAAGACGCATGCCGGGCGGCTGGAGCGGCTGACCGCGCGCGGCCACGGGGCGGAGGCGCTGGCCCGGATTCACGGCCCCGCGGGCCTTGCCATCGGCGCGGTGTCGCCGGCCGAGATCGCGCTCGCGGTGATGGCCCAGATGACCGCCGTGCTGCACGGCGCCGAACCCCACGGAAAGGTGCCGGCGTGATCTTCGGCTCCCTGCCCACGGCCGAGGCCGCCGGCGCCATCCTGGCCCACGCCGTCGCCGCCGGCGACACGGTGTTCCGCAAGGGACGGCGGCTGAGCGAGGCCGACATCGCGGCCCTGCAGGCCGCCGGCGTGCCGGAGGTCCAGGCCGCACGGCTGGAGCGCGGCGACATCCACGAGGACCAGGCGGCGGAGCGGGTGGCCGCGGCCGTACAGGGGCCGGGGCTGACCGCCAGCGCCGCCTTCACCGGCCGGGTGAACCTCTATGCCGAGGCGGCCGGCGTGGTGGTGATCGACCGCGAGCGGATCGACCGGCTGAACCGGCTCGACGAATCCATCACCATCGCCACCCTGCCGGAATGGGCCGAGGTCGCCCCGAAGCAGATGGTGGCGACGATCAAGATCATCCCCTTCGCCGCGCCGGGGGACGCGGTGTCGCTGGTCGAGGCGATGGCGACGCTGCCGGCGCGCGGCCCGGCGCTGCGCCTGGCCCGCTACCGGCCGCTCAAGGTCGGGCTGATCCAGACCAAGCTGCCGACGACCAAGCCGACGGTGCTGGACAAGACCGCCCAGGTGACGGCGGAGCGGCTGTCCCGGCTGGGCGGCACGCTGGCGCGCGAGCGGCGGTCGGACCATCGGGCCCCGGCGCTGACCAGCGAGATCCGCATGGTGCAGAATCTCGGCCTCGATCTGCTGCTGATCGCCGGCGCCTCGGCCATCACCGACCGGCGCGACGTGCTGCCGGCCGCGATCGAGGCCTCGGGCGGCATCGTCGAACATTTCGGCATGCCGGTCGACCCCGGCAACCTGATCCTGATGGGCCGCATCGGCGCCATGCCGGTGCTGGGCCTGCCCGGCTGCGCCCGTTCGCCCAAGCTGAACGGTTTCGACTGGGTGCTGCAGCGCATCGCCGCCGGCCTGACCGTCACCCGGCTCGATGTCATGGCGATGGGGGTCGGCGGCCTCCTGGCCGAGATCCCGACCCGCCCCCTGCCCCGCGATCGTGCCGCCGAGGGCAACGGCCTGCCGCGCGCGCCGACCATCGGCGTGGTGGTGCTGGCCGCCGGCCAGTCGCGCCGCATGGGCGAAATCAACAAGCTGCTGGCCCCGGTCGAGGGCAAGCCGATGGTGGCGCACGCGGTCGACGCCGTGCTGGGGGCCAAGGGCATCGGCCCGGTCGTCGTCGTGACCGGCCATGAGCGCGAGCAGGTCGAGGCGGCGCTGGCGGACCGGGCAGTCACCTTCATCGCCAATCCGCGCTATGCCGAAGGGCTCAGCACCTCGCTCGCTGCCGGGCTGGCGGCTCTGCCGCATGAGGTCGACGCCGCCATCGTCTGCCTCGGCGACATGCCGCGCATCAGCCCAAGGCTGATCGAACGGCTGGTTGCGGCCTACGCTCCGGGCGAAGGGCGGTCGATCGTGGTGCCGACCCACAGCGGCAAGCGTGGCAACCCGGTGCTGTGGGACCGCCGCTTCTTCCCGGCCATGGCCGCGGTCGCGGGCGATGTCGGCGCCCGCCACCTGATCGGCGAGCATGCCGACGAGGTGGTCGAGATCGAGGCCGGCGACACGACGGTGCTGTTCGACGTCGACACGCCCGAGATCCTGTCGACCCTGACCGAGAGCAAGGCGCGGAAGTGAATTAAGCCCATGAGATTGCGCAGCGATCGCACGAAAAGGATAATGCAAGTCACGTCAGGGTTGATTCTTTCTGCGGCATTTTCATTATTTGCTAGTGGATGGTTGACAGGGCTCTGGATCTGGAAAAGGATGCCAAGATCCACAGATCCAGAGAACGGATTTACTGTGCCAGTTTTGCTTCACGGAGAAACGGCCTTTGCAACAGAATTAGCGGCCTCGATATATAGCATATTTCCATATGTCGGGATTGGGCTATTCTTTGTTTGGGCAATTATGGATTTCCATTTAGATCCATTTGATCGGCACAGGAAGTGACCACCAGCGAGAGCGAGATCCTGAAGAGACGGGAAGCCAGGAATGATCGATGCGCTCTACGATCAGGCGATCCTGCAGCGGGCGCGGGCGGCGACCGGCGCCGGGCGGCTGCCGCAGCCGGACGGGTCGGCGATGATCGACAACCCGCTCTGCGGCGACCGGGTCACCATCGACCTGACCTTGGCGGACGGCAAGGTGTCCACCGTCGGCCATCTGGTGCGCGGCTGCGTGCTGTGCGAGGCGGCGGCGGTGCTGATCGCGGAGAAGGCGATCGGCCAGGCACCGGATGCGCTGCGCGCGGCGGCGGCGGGAATCAAGCCGATGCTGCGCGAGGGGGCGCCGCCGCCCTGGCCGGAGCTGGAGATCTTTACCCCGGTCCGTACCGTGCGAAGCCGGCACGATTGCGTCGAGCTGCCCTTCCGGGCCCTGACCGCGGCGCTGGACAAGGCCGGCGCTTGATCCCCGACGCCGATGGGCACATCTAGGGCCTTCATCGTCCCGACGCCGCACCAGATCCCATGAAATCCTCCGACGCTCAGATCCTGATGGTCCCAGGCCTGGCCTCGCCGGACGAGGGCCATTGGCAGTCACGCTGGCAGTCGCGGCTGCGGACCGCGCGCTGGGTCGGCGCCGCCGGTGATCCCGCGGACCGGGAGAGCCGGGTCGCGGCCCTGGTCGAGGCGGTCGAGGCCGACGACAAGCCGGCGGTGCTGATCGCCCATGGCCTGGGCGTGCTGGCGGTGGCCTTCGCCGCTCCGCGCCTGAACGGCCGCGTCGCCGGCGCGCTGCTGGTGGCGCCGTCCGACCCGGCTGCAGCCGGTGCACCTGGCTATGAGGAGGTGCCGCGCGACCCGCTGCCCTTCCCGTCCCTGCTGGTCGCCAGCGCCAGCGATCCCCATTGCGCCTTGGCCGTGGCCGACGAACTGGCGGCGGCCTGGGGCAGCCATTTCGTCGACGCCGGCGACGCCGGCCATCTCGACAGCGCCAGCGGCCACGGCCCCTGGCCGGAAGGCCTGACCCGCTTCGCCATGCTGATGGCACGGCTGTAACCGACGGCCCCTATCAGCCCTTCGCCGCCTCGAACTCCCGGACCAGCCTCTTCGGCGCCACCGCGCGCCAGCGGCGCAGCAGCAGGGCTTCGACCGCGCGCGGATCGGCCCTGGGCAGGCGCATCAGCACGATCGGCGAGTCGCGGTAGTGCGGGGTGACATGGAACACCTCGGGCTCGGCTTCCGTCAGCATCTCGCGCTCGTCGAAGCTGACGCCGAGGACGACCAGGGTCTCGCCGTCCTCGCGCAGCCGGGTCAGCAGCTTGCCCTTCACCTTCAGCGCCGGCGTGCCGTAGGAGGTGGAGCGTTCGACACCCGGCCAGGCCAGGGCGATGGCGCAGACCTCGTCGAAAGTCACCGCTGCCCCTGCTCTCAGGCCGCCCGCTGGCTCTCCGCCTGCGCCGCGCGGACCATCTCCATCCAGCGCAACCCGACCTGGCGGGCGAAGCGGATCGAGGCCGGGACATGCTCTGCCAGCTGGTCGCGATAGGTGGCGAAGAAGGCCGGGAACTGCTGCTGCGTCCACTCCGGAGAGACGTCGATCCAGCCCTGGACGATGTCGGCCGTGATCTCGAGATGGAACTGCAGCCCGTAGACGCCCGGGCCCGCGCTGAAGGCCTGGTTCGGACAGGCGGCGTTGGTCGCCAGCAGGGTCGCGCCCTCCGGCAGGTCGAAGGTGTCGAAGTGCCAATGCATCAGCCGCGGCAGCGCCAGCCCCTGCAACAGCGGATCGGTTTCCGCCGCGGCGGTTGTCTCGATCGCGGTGAAACCGACTTCGGGCGTGTGATGGCGGCGGACGGCACCGCCCAGCGCCCGCGCCAGCAGCTGGCTGCCGAGGCAGATGCCCAGCACCGGCTTGCCGGCCGCGGCGAAGGCGCGGATCGCGATCAGCTCGGCCGGCAGATATGGGTGCGCGGCATCGTCGGCCGCATGCTGGGTGCCGCCGAGCACCAGCAGCCCGTCATGGCCGGAGGCGTCCGCCGGCAGCGCGTCACCGTGCTCCGGGAACCGTACATCCTCGACCCCGCCCGCTTCCACTATGGCTTCACCGATCACGCCCGAGGGGGTCAGGTCCGCGTTCTGGATGGTGAGGATCTTCACGCGCTCGCTCCACCAATGCGTCGCCACGACGCTAAGTCGGTTCCCGACCCGTCGCCAATGCCGAGAATGCGGGGCGGCCCCGGCGTCAGAGGGCATCCTGGATCATGAACTTCAGATAAGCCGCCTTCAGCAGCCAGCGCCGCCAGGGGCCGAGCGGGAAGCGGGTCGGCGGCGTCGCCATCAGCGCCGGGATGCCGACGCCCGGCACCGGCCGACCGGTCATGGCATAGGCCATGGCGCGGCCCGACCAGCCGGCGCTGGCGACGCCGTTGCCGTGATAGGCCAGCGCGTACCAGACGCCGGAGTCATCTGGCACCTGGCCCAGCATCGGCGTCAGATTGGCCGACAGGCAGACGAAGCCGGACCAGAAATGCGTGGTCTGGACGTCGCGCCAGGCGGGATAGGCGATGCCGATCCGATGCTCCAGCCAGCGCCGGTAGCGCGCTGTGGCCTCCGGGCTGCCCCAGGTGCCGCCGCGGGCGCCGAGCAGCAGGCGGCCATCCTTCAGCAGCCGGAAATAGAACAGCAGGTTGCGGGTGTCGGACAGCGGCGTCTCGGTGGTCCAGCCCTGCGCCGCCCGCTCGGCCTCGGTCAGCGGCCGGGTGACGACGATATTGGACAGGGCCGGCAGGAAGGTGCCGGCGAGATATGGGTGCAGCCCGTCGGTCGTGTAGCCGTTGGTCGCGATCAGCACCCGCTTCGCCCGCACCGAGCCGCCCGGCGTGACCAGCCGATGGACGCCGCCCTCCCGCTGCCAGCCGAAGACACGGCTGCGGTCGTGGATCCTGGCGCCGCGCGCCAGGACGGCGCGGGTCAGGCCGCGATGGTATTTCAGCGGGTGCAGGCCGAAGCCGGCGGCGTGGTGCAACGCGCCATGCGCCTCCGGCCCGGCATGGCCGCGCTCGCGCAGCTCCTCCCGGCTCCACAGCGTCGAGGTGAGGCCGGAGATCTCGCGGTCCCAGCGCGCATCCTCCTCCAGCTCGCGCATCCGGCTGGGCTTGTGGGCGACGCTGATGATGCCGTCGCCCTGGCGGTCGAGATCGATCCCCTCGTCCCGGGCCAGCGCCGCCACCAGCTCGGTCGCCTCGACCTGGGCGGCGTAGTAGCGGCGCACCTCGTCGCGGCCGACCCGCTTCAGCATCGCGGCGCCAGAGAGCTTGGCCGCGCCGACGCAGTTGAAGCCGCCGTTGCGGCCGGAGGCGCCCCAGCCGATCGGCCCGGCCTCCAGCACCCGGACATCGACGCCAAGGTCGCGGGCCAGGTGCAGCGCCGCCGACAGCCCGGTATAGCCGCCGCCGATCACCGCGACCTCGCAGCTTTCGTCGCCGGCGAGGGGAACACAGCCTTCGGGCGGCGGCCCGGCGGTGCCCTCCCAATAGCTCGGAACGGTGCGGGCGGTATCGGCGGCGGCCGGATGATAGAGATTCGTCAGGGTCATCCGATCCGCTCACTTGTCACCGATCCGAAACGCGCCGGAGGATGACACCGGGCGGCGGGCCGGTCCATTCTGGCGCCACCATCGGAGGGAGATCCAGCCATGCAGGGACCGTCGCGCCGCCAGGTCATGCTCGCCACCGTCTTCGCCGCAGCGCCGCTGCCCGGATGGGCGGCGGCGGCCCCGCTGCGCCTGACCTTCCTGCATGTCAACGACGTCTACGAGATCGGCCCGGTGCGCGGCCAGGGCGGCTTCGGCCAGTTGGCGACGCTGCTGAAGCAGGCCCGCGCCGAGAACCCACACACCATCACCACCTTCGGCGGCGACACGCTGTCGCCCTCGGTGATGTCGGGCCTGACCAAAGGCTCGCAGATGATCGACCTGTTCAACGCCGTCGGCGTCGACTACGCGGTCTGGGGCAACCACGAATTCGACTACGGGCCGGAGCTGGCGTCGCAGCGCATCGGCGAATCGAAATTCCCCTGGCTCGGCACCAATGTGCTGGGCAAGGACGGCAAGCCCTTCGGCGGCGGCGTCGCCACCACCACCCGCAAGGTCGGCGACTACACCATCGGCTTCCTCGGCATCCTGACGCCAGAGACGGCGACGCTGTCGAGCCCCGGTCCGGACATCAGCTTCCCCGACATCATCACCACGGCGCAGCAGGCGGTCGAGGCGCTGAAGGGCGAAGGCGCCAACATCCTGGTGGCGCTGACCCATCTCGGCATCGCCCAGGACCGGCAGCTGGCGCAGTCGGTGAAGGGGCTGCACCTGGTGCTGGGCGGGCACGACCACGACCCGATCATGTTCTACGAGAACAACGTCCTGATCTTCAAAGCCGGCTACGATTCGCACTATCTCGGCGTGGTCGAGCTGGAGATCTCGACCCGCGAGACCAAGGACGGGCCGGTCATCGCCGTGCTGCCGAGCTGGGAGGTGCGCCCGACCGCGGGGGTCGACCCGGATCCGGAGATCCAAGGCAAGGTCGACGCCTTCAACAAGGCGCTGGACGATGCGCTGGGCGTCGTCATCGGCTCCACCTCGGTCGAGCTGGACAGCCAGCGCGGCGACGTCCGCACCCAGGAGACGACGATGGGCAACCTGATCGCCGACGGGGTGCGCTGGGGCACCTCGGGCGCGCAGATCGCCATCGTCAACGGCGGCGGCATCCGCGGCGACCGGCTGATCGCCGCCGGCACGCAGCTGACGCGCAAGGACATTCTGACCGAGCTGCCCTTCGGCAATGTCGCGGTGCTGCTGGAGCTGACCGGCGCCGAGATCCGCTCGGCGCTGGAGAACGGCGTGTCCCAGGTCGAAGCCGTCGCCGGCCGCTTCCCCCAGGTCTCCGGCCTCGCCTTCGCTTGGGATCCGGCCAAGCCAGCAGGCAGCCGGGTGGTCTCGGTCACGGTCGACGGCAAGCCGCTGGACGACGCCGCCGTCTATCGCGTCGCCACCAACGACTACATGGCCGGCGGCGGTGACGGCTATGCCGCCTTCACCAAGGGCAAGGTGCTGATCGACAGCTCGGCCGGCCGGCTGATGGCGACGGTGGTGATGGACTATGTGACCGCGATGAAGACCGTGGCGCCGAAGGTCGACGGCCGCATCCGGCGGATCTCGTCGTGACCGTGGATATCGGCGGCACCGCTCCGCCGGTCCTGGGCCTGGCCCTCGGTGGCGGCATCGCCCGTGGCTGGGCCCATATCGGCGTGCTGCGGGCGCTCGACGCTGCCGGGATCCGGCCGCAGGTGGTGTGCGGCAGCTCGGTCGGCGCGCTGGCCGGCGCCGCCCATCTCTCCGGCCGGCTCGACATGCTTGAATCGTGGGCACGTGGGCTGAACCGGGAGCGGATGGTCTCCTATCTCGATTTCGGCCTCGGCCTGCCGGCCCTGATCAGCGGCCGGCGGCTCGGCCGGCTCCTGGACCAGAGCTTCGGCGACCTGCGGATCGAGGATCTCGGCGTGCCCTTCGGCGCGGTCTGCGTCGACCTCTTCACCGGGCATGAGGTCTGCCTGCGCGAGGGCCGCGTCTCGGAGGTGCTCCAGGCCTCCTACGCCCTGCCCGGCGTGTTCCCGCCGCGGCGCATCGGCCGCCACATGCTGGTCGACGGCGCCCTGGTCAACCCGGTGCCGGTCTCGGTCTGCCGGGCGCTCGGGGCCGAGGTGGTGATCGCTGTCAACCTCAACGGCGACATCATGGGCCGGACCCGTCTGCCCGAGGGCGGCTATGCCCGCATCGCCGGCTTCGACATCCTCGAGCTGATGCCCGCCGGCGGCCTCTTGAGCGGCATCAACGGCGTCGCGCGCAAGCTATTCCGGCGCGACCCGGACATGCCGAGCCTGTTCGGGGTGATGATGGCCTCGCTCAACATCATCCTCGACCGGATGGGCCGCACGCGCTTGGCGGCGGAACCGCCGGACGTGTCGATCGACCCCAAGCTGGGCCATATCGGCAGCGCCGAGTTCGACCGGGCGGCGGAGTTGATCGAACTCGGCTACCAGGCGGCGGAGGCGGCGATCCCCGACATCCGCGAGGCGCTGCGCGTCACCTCCTACGGTCTGGCGCCGGAGGCGTCGCCGGCCGGGTAACCGCGCCGGCTTTGCTTGGCGCCGCCTCTCCCGCGGTCCGCGGGTCGAGCACTCATTCACTCAACAGAAACGTCATCGCGAGGCGTGCAGCGCCGTGGCGATCCAGAGGACCACTGGATTGCCACGCCCCCGTGAATCGACACCTGTGACTTGCGTTACACGGGTGGCCGGGCCGGTCATGTCACCGTGCGAATTGAAGACAAGACAGCAGCCGCTTCGTTCGTTGTCGCAACTTCGGGATATCCGGATGGATCCCGACCAGCAACAGGGAGGAGCAGGTGCGTCACGGCAGGACATGTGTCCGCTTTGCGATCGCCGCAGCGTCGGCGGCGCTGTCGGTGCAGGCCGCTGCGCAGCAGACGGCATCGACCGCCTCGTCGTCCAGCATGCCTGATTCCGAGGCCCGGCCGGCCTATGGGACGGTTTCTCTGGTCGGCGGTTTCCCTGTCGATCCGTACCCGATCGGCGTTGTTGCCGGCGGTCCGTATTCCGCCGCCGCGCTCGGCACGGACTGCATCGGCAACATCACCCCCACCCAGGCCGACGCCAAGATCGAGTTCGCGAACGGCCACCGCCCCTTGAGCATCTATGCGGCGGCGGGCTCGGATGTCGCCCTCATCGTCCGCACGCCACTCGGGAGGTGGATCTGCGTGGACGACACGGATGATGGCGGCACCAATCCCGCAATTACCTTCGAGAGCCCCTCGAACGGCACCTATGCCGTCTGGGTCGCGGCGGTCGACGCCTCGAACCGTCCGGTTCCGGCGGTGCTGGTGATCAGCGAATTTCCTCCGATCTGGTGAGGATACGTCATGCCTGCCAAGACCATACGCTCCGCGATGCTCCTGGCGTTGATCGCCGCGGGCTGCGCCCAGGTCCCCCAGCAGAAGCCATTCCCCGACTACATCAAGGTGCCGGACGAGCAACTGGGGGCGGGCGCACAGCAACCGATGGGGTCCGGCCCCGACCCTTCGGACGCCGCCGAGATATCCGCTTCGGCCAGCCTTCTTGCCCGCAAGGCCCAGATGACCCGGTCGACGCTGGACCTGGCGGTCGTCACCACCCGGTCGCGCCTGACGCGGCTCAAGCAGCAGATCGTGCAGGCCAAGCAGGCTCTCGACGAAAGCGGGGGGCGCCGCGCCCATCCGGAGCAGTACGCCGCCTTGGACGAGGCGCAGGGCCAGATGAACCTGGCCCTCGCCCGGACGCGCGCGTCGACCAGCCGCCAGGCGGCAACGGTGCCCGAGCAGACCTCGACCGTTCGCGATCTGGGACACCTGATCGCCTCGGTGTCCGGCGTCGTCGACACGATCAGCAGCGGCTCTACCGCGCCCCCCGCGGCCTTGACGGCCGAGGTCGCGATCGCAGCGGCCCCTTCGGCCGCCCCGCCGGCTGGCGCTTCGCCGCTGGCGGCTCAACCGGGACCGGCCGCGCCGTCGGGCGGAACGCCAGCCGGCACTCCCCCGCAGCCGGGCCCGCCGGGGACCGTCGCAACGCCGGCTGTACCGCCGAACACCACTGCCGAGGCCGACCCGGTCTATGCGAGGCTGCTGGCGCGTGCCAAGCCGTCACGGCCTTTGCAGACGACACCGCAGGCGACGGTTCCGCCCGCCGACGGCGCTGTCGGCACGCCCTAGCTGCAGGGTCTGATCAGATCGTTCGGGTTTGCCGCCGGCCTGGTCAGGCCGAAGGGCGACAACGCATAGCGACTGCGACCTGGCGGGTGTTCAGCGTCGGGGTCCCGCCTGACCGAGCGACCGAGACGCCTCCCGATCCGGCGGCACGCGATCTCAAGCGGCGGGAATTGTCCGGCCATCCTCGCCCGCAACGAAGTAGCGGCTGGGCGGCGCACCGAGCAGGCGCTTGAACATGGTCGTAAAGGCGGCGGCGCTGTCGTAGCCGAGGTCGAGGGCGACGGTGGTCACCGGCTCGCCCGCCGCCAGCCGCGGCAGGGCGGCGAACAGGCAGGCCTGCTGCCGCCAGGCGGAGAGGCTGAGGCCGGTCTCCTGCCGGAACAGCCGGGTGAAGGCGCGGCGGCTCATGCCCAGCACGCCGCACCAGTCGTCGATCGTGTCGTGCGGCGTCGGCCCCTCGAGGAACCGCCGGCAGCGCGCCGCCAGGGCCGCATGGCCCGGCAGCGGCAGGTTGAGCGGCAGCACCGGCATCCGCGCGATCTCCTGCAGGATCAGCGCCATGACCAGCCCGTCGCGACTGTCGGGGTCGTATTCCAGCGGCAGGTCGACGGCCTCGATCAACAGGCTGCGCATCAGCGGCGACACGCCGACCACACGGCATTCCGTCGGCAGGCCCGGAACGGCATCGGCCTCGACATAGACGCTGCGGACGCTGACGGCGCCGATCAACTGGACATCGTGGGTGATGCCGCCCGGGATCCAGACCCCGCGCTCCGGCGGCACCACCCAGCGCCCCTGCTCCGTCCGGACCAGGAGCACCCCGTTGGTGCCGTACAGCAGCTGCGACCGCCGGTGCCTGTGCGGCAGGATCGCATAGTTCGCCGGGTAATCATTGCCGATGGCGATGATCGGACGAGGCGTGGCCTCGTAGTCGGGCGGGGCAGCGTTGCGGACCATGGCCCACTCTCGAAGACGATTGACCAAAGCACGAAAGCAGGCTGCCGCGAAAGGCGTATCTTTGCCCGAACCGGAGGCACTCTCGCCTCCGGGTGCCTCTGTGATGGCCGCTCAGCGGTCATCGGGACGATCGGGAATGACGAGTGGAACACTGGGCCGCAGGCCCGAAACCGACGGAACAGTCTTCACAATCCTGGCCGCGATCAGCTTCAGCCACCTGCTGAACGACATGATGCAGTCGCTGCTTCCGGCGCTCTATCCGATGCTGGCCTCGGATTTCGGCCTCGATTTCGGGCAGGTCGGCCTGATCACCTTCGTGTTCCAGCTCACCGCCTCGATCCTGCAGCCGGCGATCGGCCTCTACACCGACCGCAACCCGCAGCCTTATTCGCTTCCGGTCGGCATGGGCTTCACCCTGATCGGCCTCGTCGTGCTCTCGGTCGCCCCGAGCTTTCCGCTGCTGCTGCTGGGCGCGGCGCTGGTCGGGATGGGCTCCGCCGTCTTCCATCCGGAATCCTCGCGCATCGCCCGGCTGGCTTCGGGCGGGCGGCATGGGCTGGCGCAGTCGCTGTTCCAGGTCGGCGGCAATATCGGCTCGGCGATCGGGCCGTTGCTGGCAGCCTTCATCGTTCTGCCCCGCGGTCAGGCCAGCATCGGCTGGTTCTCCGCCGCCGCCCTGCTGGCCATCCTGGTGCTGACCGGCGTCGGTGCCTGGTACCAGCGGCAGCGGCGCAACCTGGCGGCCAAACCGCGCCGCACGGCGCCCCCCGTCGATCTGTCGCGCGGCAAGGTGGGCCTGTCGCTCGGGATTCTCGGCCTGCTGGTGTTCTCGAAATACGTCTACCTGGCCAGCCTGACGAGCTACTTCACCTTCTACCTGATCCAGACCTTCGGCGTGTCGGTGCAGGAGGCGCAGATCCACCTGTTCATCTTCCTCGGCGCCGTCGCCGTGGGGACGGTGGCAGGCGGCCCGATCGGCGACCGCTTCGGCCGCAAGGTGGTGATCTGGGGGTCCATCCTGGGCGTGCTGCCCTTCACGCTGGCCATGCCCTATGTCGGGCTGACCGGCACCGTGATCCTCAGCATCGTCATCGGCCTGATCCTGGCCTCGGCCTTCTCCGCCATCGTCGTCTATGCGCAGGAGCTGGTGCCGGGCAAGACGGGCACCATCGCCGGCCTGTTCTTCGGCTTCGCCTTCGGCATGGGCGGCATCGGCGCCGCGGTGCTGGGCGAGATCGCCGACCTGACCAGCATCGGCTTCGTCTACCACCTCTGCTCCTTCCTGCCGCTGATCGGGCTGCTCACCGCCTTCCTGCCGGATCTGGAGCGGCCGCGGCCGGCAGTCGCCGGAGCGCCGGCGGAGTAGCACACGCCCCGGGGGCAGGCAGTCCCAGCCCGCCCCCGGCCGCCCCTCATCGGGGCTTCGACGCGTCGGAATTCGAGCCTAGCGCCGCAGCTGCTTCTTTGATAGAGCGGCAGGACAATCGTCTTATCCTGCGGTGCACCATGTCGATCGGCTACCGGAAAGACATCGATGGATTGCGCGCGGTCGCAGTCGTTCCGGTGGTTCTATACCACGCTGGCATATCCCTTCTGGGCGGCGGCTTCGTCGGCGTTGACGTCTTTTTTGTCATCTCTGGATATCTGATTACTTCGATACTTGCGAACGATATAGAGACTGATCGCTTTTCCATTGTGTCGTTCTACGAGCGGCGAGCCCGGCGCATCTTTCCAGCGCTGTTCACCATGATGCTGATCAGCAGCATTGTCTTCACTATAATTATGCTGTCGTCCGACCTTCTGGCCTTTGCAAAGAGCATCATCGCCGCGGTGTCATTTACATCAAATATTCTATTTTACAGGGAGTTTGGATATTTTGCAGTGTCGTCCGCCTTCAAGCCGCTACTCCACACCTGGTCATTGGCAGTGGAGGAACAGTTCTACATCTTGTTCCCAATCTTGCTCTATGTCCTGTCCAAGGCAGGACGATGGAAGCGAAACGCAACGCTGACGGCCATTGTCGGCCTGTCCCTCGCCATCAACGTCTGGGGCATCGCCTATCATCCCAACGCCACCTTCTATCTCCTCCCAGCCCGGGCCTGGGAACTGCTGCTCGGATCCCTGCTGGCGCTGAACGTCATTCCCGCCCCAGCGACGCGCGGCCTGCGCGAGATCGCCGCCGCGCTGGGCCTGGCGCTGATCGCCTATAGCGTGCTGACCCTGACGTCGGCCGATCCGTTTCCGGGATGGAATGCCGCCCCGCCCTGCATAGGGGCGGCGCTGATCATCTGGGCGGGAGCCGGTGGAAAGAGCCTCGGCGGCCGCCTGCTGGGACTTAGGCCGGTCGTGTTCATCGGCAAGATCTCCTACTCGCTCTATCTCTGGCACTGGCCGATTATCGTCTTCGTCAAGTACAGCACCAGTCGAGAGCTCTCGGAGGGCGAGACCGGCCTGGTCATCACATTGTCGCTTGCGGCCGCCGTCCTGTCGTGGCGGTACATCGAGCAGCCGTTCCGCGGCAGGGGCAGCCCGTTCAGTCGGCGCTGGATCTTCTCGTGCTCTGCCGCGGCGACAGCGCTGCTCCTGTCGATCGGGGCCGCCACATACGTGGCCAAGGGCTGGCCGCAGCGCTTCCCGGAGGCGATCCCGATCATCGAAAAATACGCAGCCTACAAGCCGGGAGGCGAACTGCTCCGGAGTCGTACCTGCTTCCTGCACGAAGACCAGTCGTTTGCGGAGTATCCGGTCGATACCTGCTACGGCGGCGAGGCGCCAGACATTCTAATCTGGGGCGACAGCCAAGCCGCCCAACTCTACCGTGGCTTGTCCGTCAAGGCTGCCGACGCAGCTCTGTCCGTCGGTCAAGCCACATACGCTGCCTGCCTGCCCGTCCTTGGGCTCGATCACAATACCTATCCCGGCTGTGCAGAGTTCAACGATCGCACTGTCGACCTGATCCGGTCGAGACCTCCGAAGACCGTCGTTCTCGGTGGCCGCTGGGAAACGCTGCAGGATCAACGTGATGTCTCGAAGCTTGAGGATACAATCGCCGCGCTTCGTAAGATTGGCGCTGCGGTCCTCGTCGTCGGCCAATCGCCCTCCTTCTTTGCGCCGGCCTATGCTCTCTACATCCGGGGCATGCGCTCCGGTTCCACGGATGCTCCTGTCGCAGGGAATGACCACACGGAGATCAACCGGTGGATAGCCGATGCTGCTGATCGGGGTGGCGCCAGCTTCTTCGCCCCCGACAGCCTGTTTTGCAACGGCACCATGTGTCGAATCCAGACAGATGGAACGCTGCTCTTTTGGGATCGCCTGCATCTGACGATCGAGGGGTCGGAATACGTCGGAGCGAAACTTTTCGAACAGTACGGCGCAGAGTTGTCGCTACAGGCGCGGGCCAAGCTGTAGGCACGGCGGCGGACGCCACCCCGGGCTGCAGCCTCGGCAGTTCTGCTGCAGGACAACGAAATGGATGCGGCTGTGCCGGGCTCCGGTTCGGTCTATCTTGATCCCTGTTGCCCGTCGATCGGCGGACGGGGGGTCCCAATGGCTCTGTGGGAGCGGCACCGGCGACACGCGCCGGCATGGGTGATCTGGGCGGCAGCGTGCCTCGGGCCTGCGGCGGCGTCGGCGCATGACAGCTGGATCAGCCGCGGCGGCTACGTCGAATACGGCACCACCAATCACTGCTGCGGCGAGAAGGACTGCACGACGTGGCCGCGTGCTGATATCGAGGAGAGCGACGACGGCTACCGGATCCGCTCGACCGGCGAATTCGTGCCACGCTTCAAGAGCCAGAGCAGCGAGGACGGCGACTACTGGATCTGCCGCAAATCGACCAATGCGATCCGCTGCTTCTTCGCACCCTCGCCGGGGGCGTAGGCACAGATCCGATCTACGGCAGAAGAGAGAATGGTGCCCAGGGACAGAATCGAACTGCCGACACGGGGATTTTCAGTCCCCTGCTCTACCAACTGAGCTACCTGGGCGCCGTTGGTCTCCGCGGTGCGGAGGCCGTGCTTATAGGAAACCGAACGCCGCCTGTCTAGCGCTGATCTTCATCCGGCTGCAATGTTTCCTCGGGCTCGTCCTCAGGTTTCGCCGGGATCGAGTAAGCCTCTGAAAACCAATGGCCGAGATCGATATCGGCGCAGCGGCGCGAGCAGAAGGGGCGGTATTGGTGCACCGTCGGCTTGCGGCAGATCGGGCAGCGCCCGCGGGTTTCGGTGGTGGTCGTGGTCATGGTCACCAGAATCGGATCAGAGGGGCGCGGCTTCAAGCCCATCCGGGCTCAGCCATGCACGACATCGGCCAGGGCCTGGCCGCGCCGCTCGCGCGCCAGCTCGGCCAGGCCGAGCGGCGACAGGGATTCGCCGAGCTGGACCCGAAGCGGGTCCTCGGCCAGCGCGGCGCGGAAGGCGTTCAGCAGCGCCGCCCGGTCGGCACCGCGGCGCATCGAGATGAAATCGACCACCACGGTGCCGCCGATATTGCGCAGGCGCAGCTGGCGGGCGATCTCCGCCGCCGCCTCGCGATTGGCGCGGAGATGGTCGGGGGCGCGGCCGCCATCGACGTCGATCACGGTCAGGGCGCGCGTCGCCTCGATGGTGATGCTGCCACCGGAGGGCAGCGGCACCGTCGGCGTCAGCAGTGTGTCCAGCGCGTCGCCCAGCGGCGCCGCGCCGGCGGCGATGCGGGGCGCCAGATCGGGCACCACCGCCGCGGCCCAGCGCTGCAGCGGCAGCAGAAGGGCGGCGCCGTCGACGATGATGCGGGCGGCGTCCGGGTGATCCAGGATCAGCCGGCGGGCGGCGCCCGGAGAGGGTTCCAGCAGCGCCGGTGCCCGGGTCGCCTCGGCGCGGTCGGCGATCGCCTCCCAGCGCCGTTCCAGCCGAGCCGCCTCGGCCAGCACCAGGTCGACCGCCATGCCGGCGGCCGCGGCGCGCACGATCCAGCCGCCGGTCAGGCGCTGCTGCCATTCCCGCTTCGCCGCGGGCCCGAGCCGATTCGACACGGCCACGCCGGCCGAGAAGGGCAGATGGATCAGGCCGGCACCGGGCAGCGCCACGTCGCGGGTCGCCTCCGCCCCCTTCTCCGCCCGCGGATCGGCGACGATCTGGACGATCACCGGCGCGCCGGCCCGCAGCGACTCGGCCTCCGGCCCGCGCAGCGGCAGAAAGGCGCTGCGGCCGGTGCCGATGTCGAGGAAGGCGGCGGCGGAGACGCGGTCGACCCGCTCCACCCGCGCCAGCATCACCGCGCCCGACAGGCTCGGCCGCGACAGGCGCTCGGCGGCGAGGTCGGTCAGGCGGCCGTCGATCACCACGCCGGCCAGCAGCAGGCCGCCCGTAGAGGTGATCTCGACCGCCTTCACCAGCGGTAGCCCGCGCCGCGCAAGAGCTGCGAGGTCTCGAACAGCGGCAGGCCGACGATGTTGGAATAGGAGCCTTCGATCGCCCGGATCAGCGCCGCCGCCCGCCCCTGGATGGCGTAGCCGCCGGCCTTGCCGCGGCCCTCGCCCGAGGCGACATAGGCGTCGATCTCGTCTGGCGTCAGCCGCTTGAAGACGACGATGCTCTCCACCAGCCGCAGCCGCGTGGTGCCGTCCGGCGCGATCAGGCAGAGGCCGCCATAGACCCGGTGCCGACGGCCGGACAGCAGCTCCAGGCACTGCCGCAGCTCGGCGTCGGTCTCCGCCTTGGGCAGGATGCGCCGGCCGCAGCCGACCACGGTGTCGGCCGCGAGGATGAAGACGCCGGGCGCCCTGGCCCGAACCGCCTCGGCCTTGGCCTGGGCCAGGCGCTTGGCGTGCGGGCCGGGCAGCTCGCGCTTCAGCGGGGTCTCGTCGAGATCGGCCGGCAGGACCCGGTCCGGCATGATGCCGATCTGGCGCAACAAATCGAGACGCCTCGGCGAGGCCGAGGCGAGAATCAACGAGTCGATCGCACCCGTCCGATCCGGACCGGGCACGGCTGTTACTTGAAGCGGAAGGTGATGCGACCCTTGGTCAGGTCGTACGGGGTCATCTCGACATTGACCCGGTCCCCCGCCAGCACCCGGATGCGGTTCTTCCGCATCTTGCCCGAGGTGTGCGCCAGGACCTCGTGGTCGTTGTCCAGCTTCACCCGGAACATCGCGTTCGGGAGCAGCTCGGTCACCGTGCCCGAGAACTCGATCAAATCTTCCTTGGCCATCCATGCTCGCCATGTTGGGAATCCGCCCAAGAAGTGGGCGACCGTCTTTGTCGGGTCAAGATGTTTGTGCGGCTCCGTGCCGCGGTCCGGCCATGTTTGAGCGACCGCAGCAGGCCGCTGTCACGCCCGTTCCTTCTCAAGGTCGCCGAAGCGCTCGCGGATGCGGGCCAGGAGCAGGTCGCGGACCTGACGGAACGCGGCCATCCGGGTCTCGCGGTTGCCTTCGATCGCGGTCGGGTCGAAGGTGTTCCAGAACTCCAGGTCGCAAGCCGTGGTGCGGGTCATCTCCACCGCCCGGTGCTGGGCCTCGGGCGACAGCGAGATCACCAGGTCGAAATTGTCGTCCTCGAGGTCGTCGAAGCTCTTCGGCCGGTGGCGGCTGAGATCGATGCCGATCTCCTGCATCACCGCCACCGTGAAGGGGTCGAGCTCGCCCGGCCGCACCCCGACGCTGTCGACGAAGATCCGCGACCCCGCCACATGCTTCAGGATCGCCTCGGCCATCGGCGAGCGGATCGCATTGTGGGTGCAGGTGAAGAGGACGCTGGTCGGCCCCGCCATCGGTCACCCGCGGATCTGCAGGACACAGAGCAGCGTGAACAGCCGCCGCGCCGTCGCGTGGTCCATGGCGATCCGGTCGGCCAGCCTTTCGCCGAGCAGCGTCGAGCCCTCGTCGTGCAGCCCGCGGCGGCCCATGTCGATCGCCTCGATCCGCGACGGCGGCGCCGTCTTGATCGCGGCGTAGTAGCTTTCGCAGACCAGGAAATAGTCCTTGATGATCCGGCGGAAGGGCTGGATCGGCAGCGCGATCCGCTCGATCTCCTCCCCCGAATCGACCGTGATCTCGAAGACCAGCCGGTTCTCCTCCATGCGCAGGCGCAGGCGGTAAGGTCCGGACGGGCCCTCGACCAGGCGGAAGCTGTTCTGCTCGATCAGGTCGTGGATCGCGACCCGGCGCTCATGCGCCACTTCCGGCGACCGGCGGACCGCCGCGCTTTCGTCGATCACCACCTCGACGAGGCGCCCCTCCTCCGCATCGCCGGCCGCGCGGTTCATCCGGCCGCCTTCAACCGCTGCGCGATCGAGAGAGCATGCGCCTCCAGCCCCTCGGCCCGGGCCAGGCGCACCGCCGCCGGTCCGATCCGGGCCAGCCCGGCCGCGCCGCAGCGCACCAGCGTGGTGCGCTTGACGAAGTCGAAGACGCTGAGGCCGCTGGCGAAGCGGGCGCTGCGCGCCGTCGGCAGCACATGGTTCGGCCCGGCGACATAGTCGCCCACCGCCTCCGGCGCGTGGCGGCCGAGGAAGATCGCCCCGGCGTGGCGGACGCGGTTGGCCAGACGGTCAGGATCGGCGATCGCGAGCTCGAGATGCTCGGGCGCCAGCCGGTCGACCAGCGGCGCCGCATCATCGAGCGATCCGACCACGATCACGCCACCCTGGTCGCGCCAGCTGGCCCCCGCGATCTCCGCCTTGGGCAGCCGCGTCAGCACGCGGTCGACCGCCGCGGTCACGGCATCGGCGAAAGCGGCGTCATCGGTGATCAGCACCGACTGGGCGTGGGTGTCGTGCTCGGCCTGGGACAGGAGGTCGACCGCGATCCATTCCGGGTCGTTGCCGGCATCGGCCACCACCAGGATCTCGGACGGGCCGGCGATCATGTCGATGCCGACGGCGCCGAAGACCTGGCGCTTGGCCTCGGCGACATAGGCGTTGCCAGGCCCGGTGATCTTGTCGACCGGGCGGATGCTCTCCGTGCCGTAGGCCAGGGCCGCCACTGCCTGGGCGCCGCCGACGCGCCAGATCTCGGTCACCCCGGCCCGCTCCGCCGCGGCCAGGACCAGCGGGTTCAGCACACCGTCCGGCGCCGGCACCGCCATGGCGATGCGCCCGACCCCCGCCACCTTGGCCGGGATCGCGTTCATCAGCACCGAGCTCGGATAATTGGCGAGGCCGCCGGGCACGTAGATGCCGACCGCGTCGATCGCGGTCCAGCGGGCGCCGAGGCCGATTCCGTCCTCGTCGACATAGGACAGGGCCGGCAGCTCGGTCCGTGCATGGAACGCCTCGATCCGCTGCGCGGCCAGGTCCAGGGCCTCCAGGGTCTCCGCATCGACCTGGGCCCGGGCCGCGGCGATCTCCTCGGCGCTGATGCGCAGGGTCTCGGGCGTCAGCCGCACCCGGTCGAAGCGTTCGGTGAAGTCGATCAGCGCCGCATCGCCGCGCGCCCGGGTCTCGGCCACGATGGCGGCGACGGCGCCGGCGACATCGGCATGGGCCCCGCGGCGGGCGGAGACGAAGGCGTCGAAGGCCTCGGCGAAGCCGAGCGAGCGGGCATCAAAGCGCAGCGGCATGGACGGCATTCCGGAAACGGTCGATCCAGCCGGCGATCTCCTCCGGCCGGGTCTTGAAGGCGGCGCGGTTGACGATCAGCCGCGAGGTGATGTCGGCGATGTGCTCTATCTCGCGCAGCCCGTTCGCCTCCAGCGTCTTGCCGGAGGAGACGAGGTCGACGATGCGGCGGCACAGGCCGAGCGAGGGCGCCAGCTCCATCGCGCCGTTCAGCTTGATGCATTCCGCCTGCACCCCGCGGGCGGCGAAGTGGCGGCGGGTCACCGCCGGGTATTTGGTGGCGACGCGGATATGGCTCCAGCGCCGCGGGTCGTCGGTCTCGGCCAGGTCCACCGGCTCGGCCACCGCCAGGCGGCAGGCGCCGATGCCGAGGTCGAGCGGGGCGTAGAGCTCGGGATAGTCGAACTCCATCAGCACGTCGTTCCCGGCGACGCCGATCTGCGCCGCGCCGAAGGCGACGAAGGTGGCGACGTCGAAGGAGCGCACGCGGATCAGCCGGATATGCGGATGGTTGGTGGCGAAGGACAGGCCGCGATGGCGCGGGTCGTCGAAGGCCGGCTCCGGCTCCAGCCCGGCCTGCGCCATCAGCGGGCGCAGCTCGTCCAGGATGCGGCCCTTGGGCAGGGCGATGGTCAAAGGATCGGGTACGGTCATGGGCCGGCTTCCGCGGGAATGGCCGGCACCATAGCCGAAAGCGGCGCCGCGAGACCAGAAGAGGCCGCGACTCGCCCATGCGCGAAGATCAGCCTTTGAGATCGACTCCCGTCCCCTGCCCCGTCATGGCGAGGCGCGCAGCGCCGTGGCCATCCAGGGGCCGGTGCGAGCGGCCCTGGATGGCCACGCCCCTTCGGGGCTCGCCATGACGGTTAAGATTTCGGGCGGCCAGTATCGAATCCCGGAAGCACCGGCAGCCGCTATCCCTGCCCCGCCGCCGCGAAGGCGCGGCCGATCAAGGCCTTGGCATCCTCCTGGATCTGCCGCAGGTGATCCTCGCTGCGGAAGCTCTCGGCGTAGATCTTGTAGACCTCCTCGGTGCCGGAGGGCCGGGCCGCGAACCAGCCATTGGCGGTCGCCACCTTGATGCCGCCGAAGGGCTGGCCGTTGCCGGGCGCCTTGGTCAGGGTCTGCGTCACCGGGTCGCCGCCGAGCTGGCTTGCCCCGAGCTCTTCCGGCGTCAGGGTCTTGAACACGCGCTTCTGCTCGCTGCTCGCCGGCGCGTCGGTGCGGGCGTACCAGGCGGTGCCCAGCTCCTGCGTCAGGCCGGCATAGAGCTCGCTGGGGTCGCGGCCGGTGACGGCGGTGATCTCCGCCGCCAGCAGGCCGAGGATGATGCCGTCCTTGTCGGTGGTCCACACCGTGCCGTCCATGCGCAGGAAGGAGGCGCCGGCGCTCTCCTCTCCGCCGAAACCGACTGAGCCGTCGCTCAGTCCGTCGACGAACCACTTGAAGCCGACCGGAACCTCCAGCAGGCGCCGGCCGAGCTTGGCCGCGACGCGGTCGATCATGCTGCTGCTGACCAGCGTCTTGCCGATGGCGCTGTCCCGGCGCCAGCCCTTCCGATGCTCGAACAGATAGGCGATCGACGCCGCCAGGAAGTGGTTCGGGTTCATGAGGCCGGCGGTGCGGGTGACGATGCCGTGCCGGTCGGCGTCGGTGTCGTTGGCGAAGGCCACGTCGAACTTGTCCCGCAGCCCCAGCAGCCGGGTCATGGCGTAGGGCGAGGAGCAGTCCATGCGGATCTTGCCGTCCCAGTCCGCCGTCATGAAGCGGAAGGTCGGGTCGACGATGTCGCTGACCACGGTCGCGGCGATGCCGGTGCGGTCGATCAGCGGCGCCCAGTAGCGCACGGCGGCGCCGCCGAGCGGGTCGATGCCGATCTTGACGCCCGCGGACCGGATCGCCTCGAGGTCGATCACGGTGCCGAGATCGCCGACATAGCCGTCGACATAATCGTGGCGATGCGTGGTCGCCGCCTTCAGGGCGCGCGGATACGGCACCCGCTGGATACCATCCAGCGCCTTCTCGATCAGCTCGTTGGCCGTGCGCTCGATCCAGCCCGTCACCTCGGTGTCGGCCGGTCCCCCGTTCGGCGGGTTATACTTGAAGCCGCCATCCTCCGGCGGGTTGTGCGATGGCGTGACCACGATGCCGTCGGCGAGGCCCGAGCTGCGGCTGCGGTTGTAGGTCAGGATCGCGTGCGAGATGACCGGGGTCGGGGTGTAGCCGCCGTCCCGGTCGATCATGGTCTCGACGCCGTTCGCCGCCAGCACCTCCAGGGCGCTGGCCAGCGCCGGCTCGGACAGCGCATGGCTGTCGATGCCGATGAACAGCGGCCCGTCGATGCCGGCGCGCTTACGGTAAAGGCAGATCGCCTGGGTGATGGCGAGGATATGGACCTCGTTGAAGCTGCCGGCGAAGGCCGAGCCGCGATGGCCGGAGGTGCCGAAGGCGACGCGCTGGGCGGGGTTGGCCGGATCGGGCCTGGTCGTGAAATAGGCCGTGACCAGCCGGGGCAGGTTCACGAGATCGGACGGATCGACGGGCTTCCCTGCGATCGGACTCACCATCTGCACCCTCCCCAGGCTGACGTCGGATCGACCGGCAAGTTGCGCCAGCCGGCAGCTCCTGTCGAGAACGCGGCCGCCGGATCGATGTTCCTGCTACCTCGATTTTGCTTTCGTCCGCCCGGCGGCTGGAGGCAAATGGATGAGAGCAGCAGGGGCGAGGCCTTGGACGGGATCGAGAGCGCCGAGGGCAGGACGCGGGTGCGCTGGCAGCGCGACCCGGAAGGCATGCGCCAGCGCATCCTGGATGCGGCGCTGGCGGAGTTCACCCGGCACGGCTACGGCGGCGCGCGGATCGACCGCATCGCCGCGGCCGCCGGCGCCAACAAGCGCATGCTCTACTACCATGTCGGCAACAAGGAGACGCTGTACCTGGCGGTGCTGGAAGCGACCTATGCCCGCATCCGCAGCGCCGAGCGGGCGCTGAATCTGGAGAGCCTGGCGCCGGACGCTGCGATCGCCCGGCTGGTGGAGTTCACCTGGAGCTATTTCCTGGAGAACCCCGAATTCATCATCATGCTGAACCAGGAGAATCTGTACCAGGCGCGGCACTTGCGGAAATCGCCCAATGTCCGCCCCCTGCACTCGCCCTTCGTCGAGATGATCGGCGAGGTGCTGGACCGCGGCGTCGCCGCCGGCGTGTTCCGGGCCGGGATCGACCCGGTGCAGCTCTACATCTCGATCGCCGGCCTCGCCTATTTCTACGTCTCGAACCGCTGGACGCTTGGCGTCATCTTCGATCGCGACCTGTTCGAGGCGAAGGCCCGGCGCGAGCGCCTCGCCCACATGACCGACCTGGTGCTGTCCGCGCTGCGGCCTTGACGGACGGCAGATCCGAGCCACGCTTCGGCTCTTGACCGAACGATCGCTGCACAGCAGGATTTTAACCAACGAGTTAATTTCTGTCGGGCCGTTCAGAAGCCCGAGACCGGGAGACGCCGATGGGATCGCAAAGCGCCCGTGACCGCGCCCCAAGCCGCGCGTTCAACCTGCTGCAGGCAGGCTGGGTCAGGCCCGTCATCCTGCTGCTGATCATCATCGTGCTGTGGGACCTGGCGATCCGGATCTTCCGCCTGCCGCCCTATCAGGTGCCGGCGCCCTGGGACGTGATCGTCACCCTCTGGCGCGACGGGCCGGAGTTGCTGTCGCAATCGGTGCCGACCACTGTGGCGACGGTGCTGGGCTTCCTGCTGTCGGCAGTCATCGGCATCCCGATGGCGATGCTGATCGCCGGGTCGCGCACGGTCGAGGCCTATCTCTACCCGCTGCTGGTGTTCTCGCAGTCGATCCCGAAGGTGGCGGTCGCGCCGCTCTTTGTCGTCTGGTTCGGCTTCGGGCTCGAGCCCAAGGTGATCTCGGCCTTCCTGCTGGGCTTCTTCCCGGTGGTGGTGTCGGCGGTGCAGGGCTTCAAGTCGCTGGATCCCGACACGCTCGACCTGGCCCGGGCGATGGCTGCCAGCCGCTGGCAGATCTTCCGCATGGTCGGGCTGCCGCAGGCGATGCCGGCGATCTTCTCCGGCCTCAAGGTCTCGGTCACGCTGGCGGTGGTCGGGGCCGTGGTCGGCGAGTTCGTCGGCGCCAATTCCGGCATCGGCTTCGTGCTGCAGCGCTCGATCGGCAATTTCGAGCTGCCGACCATGTTCGCGGCGCTGGTGATCCTGGCGCTGCTCGGTGTGGTGCTGTTCTGGCTGATCGACCTGATCGAGCGCCTGGTCATCCCGTGGCACGCCAGCCGGCGGCGCGAACTGATCGTCGCCGCCTGAGGCGGCGCAACCAAACACAAAGGGGAGGAAAAACGATGGTCCGGAGCCTGCTGATTGCCCTCGGCATCCTGCTCGCGGCCGGCTCGGCCCAGGCGGCCGACAAGGTCGTGCTGATGCTGAACTGGTATGTCTATGGCGAGCACACGCCGTTCTTTTACGGCAAGGCCAAGGGATTCTACGCCGACCAGGGCATCGACCTGGAGATCCAGGAGGGCCGCGGCTCGGCCATGACCGCCCAGGCGGTCGCCGCCGGCACCGTCGGCTTCGGCTATTTCGACGTGCCGACGATGATCAAGGCCGCGGCCAAGGGCGCGCCCCTGGTCTCGGTCGGGGTCCTGCTGCAGAAGAGCCCGATGTCGGTGATGGGCTTCGCCGAGAAGAACATCCGCAAGCCCGAGGACATCAAGGGCAAGACCGTGGCCACCACGCCCGGCGATTCGCTGTCGCAGATCTGGCCCTTCTTCCTGCAGAAGACCGGGCTGACGGAGAGCGACTTCCGCACCGTCTCCGGCGACGCCCAGACCAAGCTGAATGCCGTGATCAACGGCCAGGCCGACCTCCTGCTGGGCTATTCCATGGACCAGAGCATGAAGATCAAGGACGCCACCGGGAAAGACGTCTACCCCATCATGTTCGCCGATTACGGGGTCAACATGGTGTCCTCCGGCATCGTCGTGCAGAAGGAGCTGCTGACTGAGAATCCCGACCTGATCCGCCGCTTCATGGCGGCGACGACGCAGGCGATCGAGGCGGCCGAGAAGGCCCCGGCCGAGGCCACCGCCGCGGTGCTGGCGGCGCTGCCCAAGGCCGGCAAGCCGGAGACGCTGCAGGAGGGCTTCGAGCGCACCGTCCCGCTGTACCGGACCGAGGAGACAAAGGGCCAGCGGCCGTTCCGCGTCACCGACGCGAACATGGCCGAAACCGTGAAGCTGCTGATCCAGTACGGCGGGGTCGACGCGTCCGCCGCGGCCGATCCGAAGACCTTCTACACCAACGAATTCCTGCCGAAGTGAGCAAGGGGCGGCGCGTGATGAGCAGGCCGAGGCTGCATCTGGTCGCGACGGCGGAGGCGGCGCCTCGGCCCGCCGTCATCGCCGTCGAAGGCGTGTCCAAGACCTATCGCACCCGCGACGGCGAGGTGCCGTCGCTGGCGCCGCTCGATTTCACCATCGGCGAGGGCGAGTTCCTGGTGCTGGTCGGCCCGTCCGGCTGCGGCAAGTCCACCCTGCTGCGGATGATCGCCGGGCTGCTGCCGCCCAGCACCGGCCGGATCCGCCTCGGCGGGCGCGAGGTCGACCGGCCGCATGGCGACGCCGGCATCGTGTTCCAGAACCCGCTGCTGCTGCCGTGGCGCAGCGTGCTGGCCAATGTGATGATGCCGGTCGAGGTCAAGCGCCTGCCCCGCGCCCCGCATCTGGACCGCGCGCACCAGCTCCTGCGCATGGTCGGGCTGGGGGGATTCGCCGACAAGCTGCCCTGGCAGCTCTCGGGCGGCATGCAGCAACGGGTGTCGCTGTGCCGGGCCCTGGTGACCGATCCGGCGATCGTGCTGATGGACGAACCCTTCGGCGCGCTCGACGCCATGACGCGGGAGCGGATGAATGTCGAGCTGCAGCGGATCCAGCGCGAAACGCGCAAGACCATCCTGCTGATCACCCATTCGATCCCGGAGGCGGTGTTCCTGGCCGACCGGGTGCTGGTGATGACCGAGAGGCCGGGGTCGATCGCGGCGATCTACGACGTGCCGCTGCCCAAGCCGCGCTCGCTCGATGTCATGGGCGATCCGCAATTCGTGGAGCTGACCCAGCGCATCCGCGGCCATTTCCGCGCCCAGGGCGGGCTGGACTGACCGATCGTTCGGTTAATCGTCGGGGTGCCGCGGCCGCTGCGGGGTCGGCCAGGGTTCGCCGCGATCCTCCAGGAGGACGTCGACGCCCTCGCCGACCAGGCGCAGGGTGACATCATCGGCGAAGCTGAGGAGGATGCCGCCCTCCTCCGCGATGATCGCCAGCAGGTCCAGCATCCGCGCCCGGTCATGGAGGTCGAGATTCCGGCTCTGGACCGAATCGATACCCTGGAAGCGCACCCCGCACAGGGTCCGATGCCAGAACTCCTGCCCTTCGATGAGCTGCGCCGGCCGCTCCCAGCAGAAGCGGTTCACCGCCATGACGAAGCAGCGCTCGGGGCGCAGGAAGGTCATGTCGTGCACCGGCACGATCGCGTCCTGCAGCGCCGCGGAGAGGACGGCGAGGTCCTCCGCGTCACGGGCGCGCAGGCGCAGGCGGACGGGCGCGTCGGACGGCATCTCAGTCGCTCTTGAGCCGGGCGACGTCGGCGCCGCAGGCGGCCAGCTTCTCTTCCAGCCGCTCATAGCCGCGGTCCAGATGGTAGACCCGGTTCAGCACCGTCTCTCCCTGGGCCACGAGGCCGGCGATGACCAGCGACACGCTGGCGCGCAGGTCGGTCGCCATCACCGGGGCGCCGGTCAGCTTCGGCACGCCGCGCACCAGCGCCGAGGCGCCGTGGATGGTGACGTTGGCCCCCATCCGCATCAGCTCGGGCACATGCATGAAGCGATTCTCGAAGATCGTCTCGGTGATCATCGAGGCCCCCTTGGCCACGGTCATCAATCCCATCATTTGGGCCTGAAGATCCGTCGGGAAACCCGGATAGGGCTCGGTCATCACGTCGACGCCGATCAGGTCGCCGCTGCGGCGGACCTTGAAGCCGTCCACCGTCGGCTCGAACTCGACCCCGGCGCCGCGCAGCGCGTCGGCCGCCGCCTCGATCAGGTGCAGGCTGGTGCCGACCAGCTCGACCTCGCCGCCGGTGGCGGCCGTGGCCATGACATAGGTGCCGGTCTCGATCCGGTCGGCGACGATGCGGTGCGTCGCCCGGCCCAGCCGGTCGCGGCCCTGGATCCGGATGGTGTCGGTCCCGGCCCCCTCGACCGCGGCGCCCATGGCGTTGAGGCAGGTGGCGAGGTCGATGATCTCCGGCTCGCGCGCGGCGTTGACCAGAACCGTCTCGCCGCGGGCCAGGGCCGCCGCCATCATCAGGTTCTCGGTGGCGCCGACCGACACTTTCGGGAACACGATGCGGGTGCCCTGCAGGCCGTTCGGGGCGCGGGCGTTGATATAGCCCTCGCTGACCTCGATCTCGGCGCCGAGCTGCTCCAGCCCCATGATGTGCAGGTCGACCGGCCGGGTGCCGATGGCGCAGCCGCCGGGCAGCGACACCTTGGCATGACCCTCGCGCGCCACCAGCGGGCCCAGCACCAGCACGCTGGCGCGCATCTTCCGCACCAGGTCGTAGGGGGCGGTGGTGCTGCGGATGCGCCGGGCCGTCAGCTCCATCACCCGGCCCTGGGCCCCGTCGGAATCCGCGCCGTTCAGCGAGATCTCGACGCCGTGCTGGGCCAGGAGGGTCGCGAGGGTGGAGATGTCGACCAGATGCGGCAGGTTGGTCAGGGTCAGGGGCTCGTCCGACAGCAGCGCCGCCGCCATCAGCGGCAGGGCCGCGTTCTTCGCCCCGCTGATCGGAAGCCGGCCCCGCAGGGGCCGCCCGCCCCGGATACGAATCTTGTCCATGATGGCTCCCCCGGACCCTGGAATGAGGTGACGCTAAAGCTTCGGCAGGGTGACGCCGCGCTGGCCCATATACTTGCCGGCCCGGTCGGCATAGGACACCTCGCAGGGCTGGTCGCCCTTGAGGAACAGGAACTGGCAGGCGCCCTCATTGGCGTAGATCTTGGCCGGCAGCGGCGTGGTGTTGGAGAATTCCAGCGTCACATGCCCCTCCCATTCCGGCTCCAGCGGCGTGACGTTGACGATGATGCCGCAGCGGGCATAGGTCGACTTGCCGAGGCAGATCACCAGCACGTCGCGCGGGATGCGGAAATATTCGACCGTGCGGGCCAAGGCGAAGCTGTTGGGCGGGATGATGCAGACCGGGCCCTTGCGCTCGACAAAGCTCTTCGGATCGAAGTTCTTGGGGTCGACCAGCGCGCTGTCGACATTGGTGAACACCAGGAACTCGTCGGACACGCGGGCGTCGTAGCCGTAGCTCGACAGGCCGTAGGAGATCGTGCCTTCGCGCTTCTGCTGCTCGACGAAGGGGTCGATCATTTTGTCCGCCAGCGCCCGCTCGCGGATCCAGATGTCGGACATGATCGCCACGGTCTAACCCCTCGCCTGATCCTCGTCGCGGCCGGGCTCCCGGCCCTCCGCGCGCACCTTCTCCTCGACCGCCGCCCGCCCCCGGCTCTGCGCCTTGCGCCGCGCCAGATTGGCGCGCAACGCTGCCGCCTCGCGCTCCTGGCGCGACGCGGATGCGGGCTTGGCGGTCGGGGGACGACGCTGATCGGTCATTTCGGCTTTGGTATGGCCGATGCGACGCCGTTACGCAACCGGAGCAGAACGGGGGCGGCGCGGAACGGCGGATGATGTGGGCTTCGAACGGACGCGGCTGCGATCATCCAAGCAGCCGCGCGGCCGCCGCGGATGCATCCGGGTGATCATGACTCATGATGTCGACTGACGCCCGTCGCTGGTGCTGCCGGTGAGGATTGAACTCACGACCTCTCCCTTACCAAGGGAGTGCTCTACCACTGAGCTACGGCAGCCCCGCCTTCGAGGCGGCGCGGAACCTGCCATAGCGTCGGGGGTGGTGCAAGCGCTTTTCGAGCTTGGCTTCGATCCGGGCCAGAGAATGAGGATTCGCCTGGGGTTCCGCCCTCAACTCACCCTGCCATGCCGACGGCCGGCCGCAGGGGGGGCAGCGTACGGCCGAGATCGCGCGCGGCGCGCTCGGCGTCCGGTACGGAGCGGAAATCCTGTCCCTCGAGGTGCTGGAACCGGGAATCGGATGCATAGAAGCGGAAGCCGCGCTTCTGGGCGACGACAATGCCGACCGCCTCGCCCGCGACCTCGATCGTGAACGCTTCGGAACGAACCATGGATGGACCTCTGTGACAGCGGCGCCGGACAGGACGGGGCGAACGGGGAACGCGACGTTTGTACCGTCAGTTCCGCCAGCGCCCGGCCGAATGGTCGGAGGTCAGGAGGGTCGGTCTGAGTTCGATCGCCAACATGTCATCCTTCCGTGTCCTGCCGCGTCCTTCGAAGAAAGCGCACGGCTCCTCGCCCTCTCCGGGGCGCGACTCGTCTGCTGGCATCAAGTGCTCGGCGGCCTTGATCGGGGACCGCTCTTGCCGCCGACCCTCGCTCACCCGGCCTTGACTGTCAACGCCTAATACGCGCTAGCGGTGAATAAAATTTCTTGTCAAATGAAATTCATATTAAACCGAAGTATTACTCCACGATCATTCGTTCAAGAGTCTCCAGCCGATCGGCTTCCGCGGCCGGCTTGTCCCAGCGGATGCGGTGGATCCGGGGGAATCGCATCGCGACCCCCGATTTGTGGCGGGTGGAGCGGTGGACGCTGTCGAAGGCGACCTCCAGTACCAGTCGGGGCTCGACCTCGCGCACCGGGCCGAAGCGCTTGACCGTGTGGTTGCGCACCCAGCGGTCGAGCTGCATCAGTTCCTCGTCGGTGAAGCCGAAATAGGCCTTGCCCACCGGCACCAGCCGGTCGCCCTCCGGCTCGCCGCGCCAGCAGCCGAAGGTGTAGTCGGAATAAAAGGAGGACCGCTTGCCGTGGCCGCGCTGGGCATACATCAGCACGGTGTCGAGGGTCAGGGCGCCGCGCTTCCACTTGAACCAGGGCCCCTTCGGCCGGCCGGCGACATAGTCGCTGTCGCCGCGCTTCAGCATCAGCCCCTCGATCGCCTGGGCCCGGGCGCCGTCGCGCAGCGCCGCCAGCTCGTCCCAGCTCTCGAACGGAACCATCGGCGACAGGTCCATGCGCGGCGGCCGCTCCCGCGCTATCCAGGATTCGAGGCGGACGCGGCGGGCGTCGAAGGGCAGCGGCCGCAGATCCTCCTCGCCCTCGAACAGGATATCGTAGAGCCGCACCCAGGCCGGGTACTCCTCCATCATCCGGGCGGTGATCACCTTCCGATTCAGCCGCTGCTGCAGGTCGTTGAACGGCGCCACCGCACCGTCCCGCGCCACCAGCAGCTCGCCGTCGAGCACGGCGTGGAAGCGGATGGTGTCGGCCAGGTCCGGGAAGGCGCCGGTGACGTCGTCGCCGCTGCGCGAATAGATCCGCGGCGGCCGGTCGCCGCGGCCGACCACCTGCACCCGGATGCCGTCCCATTTCCATTCCGCGCGATAGGCGGCGGGGTCCAGCCCGGCGACGTCCTCGGCCTCCAGCGGATGCGCCAGCATCAGCGGCCGGAAGGTGATGCGGTCGCCGAGCTGTGGCTTCGGCCCCTGCCCCGACAGCCAGATGAACAGCTCCTCATAGGGCGGCTCCAGCGCGTGCCACAGCTCCTCGATCTCGTCGACCGGCTGACCGCCCCATTCCGCCAACGCCACTTTGGTCAGCCGCGCCGAGACGCCGATGCGGAGATTGCCGGTGATCAGCTTCAAGAGGGCAAAGCGCTCCGACGCCCCCATCGAATCGAGCCAGCGCTCGACCAGCAGCGGCGCCGCGGCGCGCGAGGTGGCGCGCAGCTCCTCCACCACCTCCGTGATGGTCGGCTCGCGGTTGGCGCCGGGCTTCGGCGGCCAGATCAGCGCCACGGTCTCGGCCAGGTCGCCGACGAAGTCGTAGGACCAGCCGAACAGCGCCTCGTCGACCCGTTCGATCGCCAGGTTGCGGATGGTCGAGGCCTTGGCGGCGGCGAAGGTCAGGGTGCCGGTCAGTGCCGCCAGCGCCCAGCCGCGGTCGGGATCCGGCGTGTGCTCGAAATAATCGGTCAGCAGCCGGATCTTGCCGTTGCGCGAGGGCATGTAGACCAGCCCCTCGATCAGCGCGGCGAAGGGCTTCATGCGCTGTCGTCCTCCTCGAAGCCGATCAGCGCCAGCGCCCGGGCGGCGCGGCCGGATTTCCGGACCTGATGGATCAGCGCCTCCTCGCGGCCATGCGTCACCCAGACCTCGCCGGCCTCGACCTCCTCCATGGTGGCGCAGAGCTCGTCCCAATCGGCATGGTCGGAGATGACGAGCGGCAGCTCGACCCCGCCCTGCCTGGCGCGCTGGCGCACCCGCATCCAGCCGGAGGCGGCGGCCACCACCGGGTCCGGCAGGCGGCGCGACCAGCGATCAGCGCCGGCGGAGGGCGGCGCCAGCACGATCTGCCCGGCCAGCTCGGCCCTGGAGGCGACGGTGGCCGGCAGCAGCGGCCCGAGCGGCACGCCGAGCGATTCGTACAGCTCGCACAGCGCCTGCAGCGCACCATGGATGTAGATCGGCCGGTCCCAGCCGGCCTGACGCAGCAGGCGGATCACCCGTTGGCATTTGCCGAGGGCATAGACGCCGACCAGATGCGCCCGTTCCGGGAACAGGGCGATGGAGTGCAGCAGCTTGCCGACCTCCTCCCCGTCCGGCGGGTGGCGGAACACCGGCAGGCCGAAGGTCGCCTCGGTGACGAAGACGTCGCAGACCACCGGCTGGAAGCTGCGGCAGGTCGGGTCCGGCCGGCGCTTGTAGTCGCCGGACAGCACCACCCGGCTGCCGGCATGCTCCAGCACGATCTGGGCCGAGCCCAGCACGTGGCCTGCCGGCACGAAGGTGACGTCGACCTCGCCGATCCGCATGGTTTCGCCCAGCACCGCCGGCTGCAGCACCCGGCCTGCATCCGCGCCGTAGCGGGCGCGCATGATCGCCAGCGTCTCCGGCGTCGCCAGCACCGCGCCGTTGTGCGGCCGGGCATGGTCGGAATGGCCGTGCGTGACCAGCGCCCGTTCGACCGGCCGGACCGGGTCGACATGGAAGCCGCCGGGCACCACCAGCAGGCCCTCGGGCTGGACTCGGATCCACTGGTCGGGGCGCAGGGTCGGCATGGCCTCAAGGATATGGGACGGATCGAGGCGGCGCCAAACGCGGAGCTAGTTCAGCGACGCCACCGGAATCGGCTTGCATTTCATGTCCTCGCCCTCGGCCCGCTTGGCCAGCCAGACGCCGGCGAACTGGTCGGCGAAGTACCATTTGCCGCTGAACTCGGACCCGCCGTCGCGGAAGGCGAAGGTCACGGTACCGATTCCGAACTTGTCGCTCCAGGTGAAGCGATAGAGACCGCCGCCCAGGGATTCGCCATCGCTGAGCTGGCCGTCATAGGGCCCGGCGGTGGAGTCGACCACGTGATAGCAGCCGCCGCGCCGCTCCGGCATGAAGGTCAGGAGCGAGGGGGACAGCACGCCGCCCGACGTGACCTGCCCGCGATAGGTGCCCGACGGCACGGGCTCATCCTCGGCCAAGGCGGGGCAGGCCAGGGCGAACAGCAGCAGCACGATCAGGGTGGCGACGCGTCGCATGGCCGGGATGCTGCCGGTTGCGGCCGCGCTAGGCAACCCCGGATCTTGCGTTTCGCCGGAGGCGGACGCAGGGTGCGGCCCGATCAACGAGAGACCGCATGACCCTGCCCGTCTGGTGCTTCGGCGCCGCCCATATCGACCGCCAGGCCCGCGCCCACCGCGCCGTGCGCCTGGGCACCTCGAACCCGGTGACGATCCGCACCAGCCTGGGCGGCGTCGCCCGCAATGTCGCCGAGACCTTGGCCCGGCTGGGGCTGCCGGTCGGTCTGGTCAGCCGCATGGGTCACGATCCTTCGGCCGAGCGGATCCTGGCGGAGATGGCGCGGCTCGGCCTCGACCTGTCCCAGGTCACGCGGTCGGAGACCAGCGGCACGGCCAGCTACACCGCGGTGCTGGAGCCGGGCGGCGAGATGGCAGTCGCGATCGCCGATATGGGCATCTATGACGAGATCGGGCCGGAGATTCTGGCCCCGGCCCTGGCGGCGGCGCAGCCGGCCGCGGCCTGGTTCGTCGACGCCAACCTGCCGGCCGAGGGGTTGGCCGCGATCCTGTCCCATCCGGGCCGGCCTGCGCTGGTGGCGGTCGACGCCGTGTCCTCGCCGAAATCCGAGAAGCTGCGCGGCCTGCTCGGCCGCATCGACCTGCTCTGCCTCAACCGCGACGAGGCCGAGGCGATCACCGGCCAGCCGGTCATCGATGAGGCGACGGCCTGGGCGGCGCTGCGCCGGCTGCGTGCCGAGGGCGTCGGCCGGGTCGTGCTGAACCGCGGCGGCGCCGGCGCCCTGATCGCCGACGCGGCGGGAGAGGCCGTGGTCGCCGCTTGCCTGGCCGAGGTGGTCGACGTCACCGGCGCCGGCGATGCCGCCGCAGCCGGCACCCTCTACGGCCTGGTCACGGGCCTCTCTCTGGCCGATGCAGCCGGGCTCGGCCGCGCCGCCGCGGCCCTGGCGCTGGAGGCGCCGACCGCCGTCCCCGAAACCCTGACTGCCGACGCGCTGCGCCGGCGCGCCCTGATCTCCGCGTGAGGACCATGATGAACCGCTTCCTTGCCATCGCCCCCGAGGTCTCCGCCGCCCTGGCCGCCGGACGCCCGGTGGTGGCGCTGGAGAGCACGATCATCTCGCACGGCATGCCCTATCCGCAGAATCTGGAGATGGCGCGGCGGGTGGAGGCGATCATCCGCGAGGAAGGCGCGGTGCCGGCGACGATCGCAGTGGCCGACGGCCGCATCCATGTCGGCCTCGACGACGTTCTGCTGCGGCGGCTGACGACGGCGAAGGACGTGGCCAAGCTGTCGCGCCGCGACATGGGCGCGATCCTGGCCTCGGACGGGCTCGGCGCCACCACGGTGGCGGCGACCATGATCGGTGCCCATCTGGCCGGCATCCGGGTGTTCGCCACCGGCGGCATCGGCGGCGTGCATCGCGGCGCCGAGACCAGCTTCGACATCTCCGCCGACCTCGAGGAGCTGGCGCGCACCCCGGTCGCGGTGGTCTGCGCCGGCGCCAAGTCGATCCTCGACCTGCCGAAGACGCTGGAATATCTGGAGACCCGCGGCGTGCCGGTGATCGGCTACGGCACCGACACCCTGCCCGCCTTCTTCTGCCGGTCGAGCGGCCTGCCGCTGGCGCTGCGCCGCGACACGCCGGAAGAGGTGGCGGCCGTGCTCGCGGCCCAGGCGGCGCTGGGCCTCCCGGCCGGGGCGGTGATCGCCAACCCGATCCCGGAGGCGCGCGCCCTGCCCGAGGCGGAGATCGACGCCGCCATCGCCGGCGCCTTGGCCGATGCCGAGCGCGAGGGCATCGCCGGCAAGGCGGTCACGCCCTATCTGCTGGCCCGGATCGTCGCCTTGACCGAAGGCCGCAGCCTGACCGCCAACATTGCGCTGGTGGAACACAACGCCCGCGTCGCGGCGCGGATCGCGAAGGCCTGGGCCGCGATCGGCTGATCGGCGTCAGAACCGCCAGGACAGGGTGAAGGCCCCGTACTGGGTGAACTGGTTCTTCTGCTCCTCGAACTCCCGCGTCCGGTAGACATGGGTGTAGGCGATCCGGATGTCGTCGATCTGGATCGCGAGGCCGAGCTGCAGGTCGCCGACCAGCGGGTTCTTGGTGACGTGCGGGCTGTCCTCGAAGGTGTTGCCGTCGAGGAAGATGTTGCGGGCCACGGCCCGCCCCTCGACGCTGGCGAAGAGATACCAGCTGAAGCCGCTGGTCGGGATGAAGAAGTCCGATCCCGGCACGCTCGGCCGGATCCGCGGCGGCCCGTAATCGGCCGGCAGGTCGAAGCCGAGCCGCGCCGTGGCGCCGACCGAGGCCTGGGTCAGCACGTTGCCGAGGCTGGCACCGACATAGGGCGAGACGTCGAAGCCGATGCCGAGCGGCGCGGCGACATAGGCGCTGCGCCAGGTGCGCTCGTAGCTCAGGATCACGCCCGGCTCGTTGTGCAGCTGGTGCTTCCAGCCGCGCGCCTTCTGCGAGTCGATGATGCTGTGCACCGTGTTCTGCACCTGCTCGCCGAGGGCATAGGGACCGACGACGCCGATCTGCAGCTCCAGCCGGTCCAGCCGGTCGCCCGAATCCGCCAGGACCGCGGCGCTGCCGTAGAGCCAGGCGGCGTAGGGCCGGTCGTTCGGGTCGGGCTCGCTCCGCGAAATGTCCTTCGGCGTGTACAGGCTCTGGCCGAAGGAGAGGGTCGACCGGATCGGCGCGGCATCGGGGAACAGCGGAAAGGCGCGCGCCGCGTTGGCCAGCCAGTCCGGCGTCCAGGTCTCCGAGCTCGTGAAGGCGAAGCGGAAGCCGTTGGTATAGCCACGGTCGGTGTTGGCGAAGACGTCGTTTTCCAGGCTGAAGCCGATGAAGGCCCCCGGATCCTCCTGCAGCGGGCGCGGCGCCTGCGGCGTCGAGGTCACGATCGCGGGCCGCCTCGGTTCGGCCGGAGCCTCCTGCGCCTGCCCTCCGGCCGGGAGCAGAACGATACCGAGCGCGGCCGAAGCCGAACACCACCAGACGCTGGTGCGCAGACCCATGCTGTCCCCTTCTCTCTCGATCCCGCCGCGCTTCGGCGGGCGTCCTGGCAAACGGAACGACACGACGGCCCAGTGGGTTCCCAGCGGCTGACCAGGACAATAACACGGATAATGGGACTGTCGCCCTCAGCGCGGGCGCTGCATGCTGAAGACGGTGTCCAGCACGCCGTAATCCATGTAGCCGAGGCGCGAGATCGCGCGTCGGGCCGACAGGTCGATGCGGCCGTCGATGATCACCTTGTCGTCGATATGGATCGACACCACCTCGCCGATCACCACGGCGCCCGGCACGGGCTCGCCGGCCGCGGTGGTCAGCGGCACCGACCGGACCCAGCGGCATTCCAGCGCCGCAGCCGCCGCCGCGACCCGCGGCGGCTTGACCAGCCGCGACGGCGCCATCTCCAGCCCGGCCACCTCGGCCTCGCTGACCTCCGGCCCGACCGAGGCGGAGGTGGCGTTCATCGCCTCGCGCAGGTCCCAGGTGACGAGATTGGCCACGAACTCGCCGGTAGCCTCGGCATTGCGCTGCGAATCCTTCGGCCCGCTCGGCGCGAACATCACCATCGGTGGTCGGTCGGCCACTGCGTTGAAGAAGCTGTAGGGCGCCAGGTTGACCACGCCGTCCGGGCTGATCGTGCTGATCCAGCCGATCGGCCGCGGCACCACCAGCGCCTTGAACGGGTCGTGCGGCAGGCCGTGATTGCGCAGCCGGGGTTCGTAGTCCATGGTCTAGTTTTGTGGCTCGTTGTCGTTCTCGCGGATGGTGTACCAATTTGCTCCATATAAATGAAGATGCACTATGAGCTTTTCCTCGGGCGAGAAATCACCCTTCTTACCTGTTGTATAACAGATCGGTTGGTCTGCTTCGCAATATGCTCTACAAGAGAAATCGAACCCTTTGCGAGCCTCTTTCCAACAGTCTCTTCACCGATTGAACCGTGCGCTATTTTGTGCCGTAATGTAAGCAAATCTTCAAGTTTTTGAACGTACTTCGAAGTTGTCCATCTTCCCGTCCCCCAGTTAGCAGAGCAATCTGCTAAACCTAATACCGATGAATACATTTTCCTTATGTTATCGTGATTCGGCGTATTCAGCGAGTTCGCTCTATGTCGTGCGTACTCAATATACTTTGTGCGCCACCCTCGCCCGGAAAGACTCCAGATTTCGGACTTAGTTGTGCCGTTTAGTTTTGACCAACCATTTTTTTCATATAAGAAAGTGACCATAGATTCTCGAACATTTTCGGGGATCACTGAGGGCGAAGCTGCTTTTCGTGCTATATGACCAACGGCGCCTTGAAGAAGGTCTTCAACGAAACCTTCCCAAGCCGCCACAGTCAGTATAATAGCACTCCGATTCAGAGCGTCATATCCATGTCGCCTTCCGCGTGAGTTTCCCGTACATTCTTCATGTATTTCAATTAATCTCCTCGCGTCCCCCAATCTGATATTCAGTCTGTCAAGCGCAGGGATGACAATTACTGGGATCTTTATTATTACCATGATCACCTCTACATTTTCATTATGAAATCATCAACAAAAACCGCATCTGCACTCAACCGCTTAATACAGAACGCCTCTTGTAGATTTGGAATTTCACTCCACACCAACTGCAATATCGAGGATAATACACTCTGGCAGAACGATCTTCTAGTCCGCGTAGATAGAGGAAAGTCATCCTGAGCTTCTACTGCCCGGGCGCCTGACGCAGCCGCAGCAGCCTTGCCACAGGCAGCGCGACGGCGGCGAGGCCGAGCAGGATCAGCACCATGCCGAGCAGCCGGGCCGGACCGAAGCGCTCGCCCAGCACCAAGGCGGCGGAGGCGGCGCCGAAGATCGGCACCAGCAGCGAGAACGGCGCCACCGTCGCCGCCGGATACAGCTTCAGCAGATGGCCCCAGATGCCGAAGCCGAGCAGCGTGGTCGGCACCGCGAGATAGAGCACGGTGCCAATCCCGGTCCAGTTGACCGAAGCCAGGGCGTGTCCGATCGCCGCCGGCCCCTCAATCGCGGCGGACAGGGCCAGGAGCGGCAGCGGCGGCACCAGGCTGAGCCAGACGATCATCGGCAGCATGTCGACTTTGCCTGCGCCACGCAGCAGCACATTGCCACAGGCCCAGCTCAGCGCCGCAGCCAGGGTCAGGGCCAGCCCGATCGCGGTGACGTCGCCGCCGCCCGCGGTCGAGGCGATCACGGCGAGCCCGGCGAAGGCGATGGCGCCGCCGCCGATCTGCCGGCCGGTCGGCCGTTCGCGTAGCGCCGCGGCCGCCACCAGCATGGTGAAGAAGGCCTGCGACTGCAGCACGATCGAGGCCAGCCCGGCCGGCATGCCCAGCAGCATGCCGGGGAACAGGAAGGCGAACTGGCCGACGAAGAGTGTCAGGCCGATCGCAATCATCCGCGGCCAGGGCACCTGCGGGCGTGGCAGCAGGACCACCGGCAGCGCCGCCAGGATGAAGCGCAGGGCGGCCAGCAGCAGCGGCGGGAAGCTGCCGAGGCCGATGCGGATGACGACGAAGTTGAAGCCCCAGATGGCGGCCACCAGCAGGGCGAGCAGGATGTGGCGGGGTTTCACGGTACGGCGCTCCGGTCGGACGCTGCGGTCGTCCCCGGCATCCTCGGGCTCCGGCCCGGGCCTTGGCAAAGCCGGAACGCGCGCGACGCATGACGCCGGCTCCGGCCTGCCATGCGTCCGCCCAGCGCGTCCCTAGAATCCCACCCTGGACGATCGCGCCTTGGCGTCGCGGAATCGGATCGCGACGATCTCCGACCGCAGGATGACGGTTTCGCTGGCGTCGTGGGTCAGATAGACGAGGTCGCGCGCGGTCCGGACGCTGTGGGCGGCGTGCTCGTGCCCGCCCCGGGTGAACAGCACCAGCGACGCTCCGGCGCCGGCGGCTCTCAGCTTCTGTGCGTATTCCTCGATGAGCGCTGCGTCCATGGCCTCCTCCGTTCCTGCCCCGTCCGGGCTTCGACGGTTTCCGCCATGATGTCATCCTCGGCGCGCCTGTCGAGACCATGCCGCACCGAACCGTGTCGGGTCTGGGCGTCGGCCGTCGCTCAGAGCACGACGCTGATCGCCAGCGCCAGGAAGCCGATCGCCGCCAGGGCGGCGCGGATGACGTGCGAGCGTTCCCATTGGTCGCGATAGGCCATCCAGCTCTCCTCGCCCGGATCGGCCGATCCCGCGCGCCGCAGCGGGTCGCGGGCGAAGAAGCTGGCGCCGGCCCGACCCAGGGTCTCGTGTCGCAGCCAGACCTGGTTCACCGGATGGGTCACCAGCCAGTAGACGGCGTGCATCGCCACCAGGGCCAGCAGGGCGGCCGCCACCCACCAGAACGCGGCGCCGTCCACCGGCGTCATCACCAGCAGGATCAGCACGGCGACGATGCAGGCGACCTCGCCCAAGCCGCCGACCCAGGTGAAGCCGGGATAGTAGATCGGCTGGACCGCCAGATACGCCTCCCGGCCGAGGCGCATCTTGCCGGGCCGTTCGAGCGCATGCGCCAGCGCCGGCGTCAGGGCCAGAGCGACCAGGCACAGGCTGACCACCTGCAGGATCGGGAGCATGCCCCGCCTCCTCCGGCATCCGCTGCGGCGCCGGTCGGCGGCGCCGCCTCTGGAGGCAAACAGGCCGATGCTGCCTGAAGTTCGGTTGCGGGTTGATCTGCGTTGCCGGGCCGGCGGCTACAGCACCGTCGAGATCCGCCCGACGACGCGGGCGGCGATGCGCGCGGCGGTGTCGAGGAAGGCGCGGAAATCCATGTGGCTCTCGGTGCCCGCGAGATCGCTGAGCGCCCGCACCACCACCGCCGGCACGCCGAAGCGCTCCGCCACCGCCGCCACCGCTGCGCCCTCCATCTCGATCGCGACGCCGTCGAACTCCCGGTGCAGCCGCTCGCGCTCCTGCGCGTCGTTGAGGAAGATGTCGCCGGTCAGGACAGTGCCGAAGATCAGCCGGGACTGGTGCGGCTCTCCGCCAGTCGCGGCCGGGCCAAATCCGCCGATGTCAATGCCTTCGAGCGCGTCCTTGATCTTTTCTCTGAGCTCCTGGCTCAGCGCGTATCCGGTCTCCTCCGGAAATCCCGGCAGCGGCGGCACGCCGGGCTGGTACGGCTTCAGCCGGCCGCCGACGCGGGCGCCGTAATCGTGCATGATCAGCCGGTCGGCCACCACCACGTCGCCGATGGAGAGGTCGGGGTCGAGGCCGCCGGCGACGCCGGAGAACAAGAGCGAGCTGCAGCCGAACTCCTGCAGCAGCAGGGTCGCCACCATGGCCGCATGGCTCTTGCCGATGCCGGCCTCGACCGCCACCAGATCGCGGGTGCCGAGACGGCCGAGCCGGAATCGGCAGCCGGCGATCTCGCGCTCGGTGCGCACCACCAGATCGTCATGGGCGGCCAGCTCCTGCGGGATCGCCGCCATCAGCCCGATCGGTCCGTCCGCGCGCATCGCTGTCCTCCGCTGTTCGTCCCGCCCCTTATGCGCCGGTCCCGCAACCGGCGCAAAGGGTTACGGCCCTCAGGAGAGGCCGAACGCGGGCTGCCGGCGGCGGCCGATCAGGAGATATCCCGCGATCAGCAACACGAACCACACCGGGGCGACATACAGCGCAACGCGGGTCGACGGGTCGAAGCCGAGGAACACCGCGACCAGCACCAGGAACGCCACCACCAGCCAGTTGGCGACCGGCGCGCCCGGCATGCGGAAGCCGACCGGCGCGGCCTGTCCCCTGGCCACGGCGCGGCGGTAGCCGAGATGGGCGATCATGATGATGCCCCAGGTCCACAGGCTGCCGACCAGCGAGATGCTGGTGACCCAGACGAAGGCTTCTTCCGGCACCAGGTAGTTCAGGACGACGCCGATCAGCATCACCGCGGCCGAGGCGGCGATGCCGGCCACCGGCACGTGGTTGCGGCTGACCCGGGCGAAGGCGCGCGGCGCCTGGCCGGAGCGGGCCAGGGTGAACAGCATGCGGCCGTTGCTGAACAGCCCGCTGTTGCAGGACGAGGCGGCGGCGGTGATGACCACGAGGTTGATCACGTCGGCCGCGGCGGTCAGCCCCAGCTTGTCGAACACGAAGACGAAGGGGCTGGCGTTCGGGTCCAGCTGGGTCCAGGGCAGCAGCGCCATGATCACCGCCAGCGCGCCGAGATAGAAGATCAGGATGCGCCAGATGATGCCGTTGGTGGCGCGCGGCAGCACCCGGGCCGGGTCCTCGGCCTCGCCGGCGGTGACGCCGATCAGCTCCACCCCCTGATAGGCGAACATCACCATCTGCAGCGCCAGCACGGCGCCGAACAGGCCGAAGGGCAGGAAGCCGCCATGCGACCAGAGGTTTGAGACGCCGGCCCCCTGCCCCAGGTCGCCGATGCCGAAGACGATCACGGCGAGGCCGCCGAGGATCAGCGCGACGATGGTCACCACCTTGATCAGCGCGAACCAGAACTCGAGCTCGCCGAACAGCCGCACCGCCACGATATTGACCAGGGTCAGCACCGCCAAGGTCACCAGCGCCGGCACCCATTGCGGCACCTCCGGCAGCCAGTAATGGACGTAGACGCCGACGGCGGTGATCTCGGCCATGCCGATCACCACCCACATGAACCAGTAGGACCAGCCGGTGGCGAAGCCGGCGAAGGGGCCGACGAACTCCTCGGCATAGGTGGCGAAGGATCCGGCCACCGGCTTGTGCAGCAACAGCTCGCCCAGCGCCCGCATGATGAAGAAGATGGCGAGGCCGCCGATGGCATAGCTCAGCAGCAGCCCCGGCCCGGCCTTGGCGATCGCCTTGCCGGAGCCGAGGAACAGCCCGACGCCGATGGCGCCGCCGATCGCGATCATGTGGATATGGCGGCTCTTCAGCCGGCGGGCGAGATCGCCGCCCTCGGCCGCATCGCCGGACGATTGGCTCACATGGCCCATCGCACTTCCTCCTGATGTCTTCTTCGGGCCTGAAGCCCGTCGGCCAGCATTTTAGGAGAGGCGCCAAAAAACGCATCCAGCTTGCCCTATCCTTTTATGTCTTATTACTGTGCAGACCGGAACAACGACACACTGGCACCATTGGGAATTGATGATTTATTTTCTCCGATGAAAGCGGGTCGAACCAGAACAGCAGAAATCCGGGCGCCATTGTCTCGATTCATTTTGGTCCATAACGAGCGGACCGAAGCAGCCGATTCGGTAAGAGCGGCGAGAACAAACACTAAACGCTTGCACGGCCGAGGGGCATAGGCTGATCTGGTGTGGTGCCGTGACGGCTGGATGTCGAGACCCATGACCGCGCTGGCGGAGATCGCCGAACCGCTGCTGCCGCCCGCCTTCGCCGGCTGGTTCCGGCACAAGGGCTGGACGCCGCATCCGCATCAGCTGGAGATGGTGGCGGCGGCGCGCGACGGCGCCCATGCCCTGCTGATCGCCCCGACCGGCGGCGGCAAGACCCTGGCCGGCTTCCTGCCGACGCTGATCGAGCTGGCGGAGCGGCCGCGCGAGGGGCTGCACACGCTCTACATCTCGCCGCTCAAGGCCCTGGCGGTCGACATCCACCGCAACCTCGAGCGGCCGATCGCCGAGATGCGGCTGGCGGTCCGGGCCGAGACGCGCACCGGTGACACGCCGCAGATCAAGCGCGAGCGCCAGCGCCGGCACGCGCCGCAGCTGCTGATGACGACGCCGGAGAGCCTGGCGCTGATGCTGTCCTATCCGGATGCGGGCCGGATCTTCGGCAGCCTGCGTTGCATCATCATGGACGAGCTGCACGCTTTGGCCGGCACCAAGCGCGGCGACCTGCTGGCGCTCGGCCTGGCCCGCCTCGCCGCCCATGCACCGGAGGCCCGCCGGGTCGGGCTGTCGGCCACGGTGGCGCATCCGGACGCGCTGGTCGCCTGGCTGTCGCCGAGCGGCCGGCCCGACCCCGCCCTGGTGCGCACCGTGCGCGGGCCGCCCGGGATCAAGCCGGTGGTCGAGATCATGGTGGCCGAGGGCCGCTTGCCCTGGGCCGGCCATATGGGCACCTATGCAGCCGCCGAGCTGTACGAACGGATCCGCAAGGCCGGAACCACGATCCTCTTCGTCAACACCCGGGCGCAGGCGGAGCTGGTGTTCCAGGCGCTGTGGCGGATCAATGAGGAGGTGCTGCCGATCGCGCTGCATCACGGCAGCCTGGCGGCGGAGCAGCGCCGCAAGGTCGAGGCGGCGATGGCGCGGGGCGAGCTGCGCGCCGTGGTCGCCACCTCCTCGCTCGACCTCGGCATCGACTGGGCGGCGGTCGACCTGGTGATCCAGATCGGCGCGCCGAAGGGCGCCAGCCGCCTGCTGCAGCGCATCGGCCGGTCGAACCACCGCTTCGACGCGCCCTCGGTCGCGGTGCTGGTCCCGGCCAACCGCTTCGAGGTGCTGGAGTGCCGCGCCGCCTCCGACGCGATCGAGGCGATGACGCTGGACGGCGACCCGCCCGCCCCGGGCACGCTGGACACGCTGGCGCAGCACCTCCTGGGCTGCGCCTGCTCCGCCCCTTTCGATGCCGATGCAATGTATGCCGAGGTGCGCCGGGCCGCGCCCTATGCCGGCCTGCCGCGCCGCGACTTCGACGACGTGCTGGAGTTCGTGGCCCATGGCGGCTACGCGCTCCGGACCTACGACCGCTTCCACCGGCTGAAGCATGACGCCCAGGGCCGCTGGAAGGTGGCCAGCGCCGTCGTGGCCCGGCAGTACCGGATGAATGTCGGCACCATCGTCCAGGAGGAGATGCTGAAGGTCCGCCTCTCCGGCGGCTTCGGCCGCGTGCTGGGCGAGGTCGAGGAGTATTTCGCCCAGGGTCTGGTGCCTGGCGACACCTTCATGTTCGCGGGCCAGCTGCTGCGCTTCGAGGACATCCGCGAGATGACCGTGATCTGCAGCCGCGCCGCCCGCGGCGAGCCGAAGGTGCCGGCCTATGCCGGCGGCCGCATGCCGCTGACCACGCAGCTGGCAGATCGGGTACGGCGCCTGCTCTCCACCCCCGCCCACTGGCCCGGGCTGCCGGACGACGTACGCGAATGGCTGGAGCTGCAGCGGTACCGCTCCGGCCTGCCCGGCCCGGGCGAGCTGATGATCGAGACCTTCCCGCGCGGCGGCCGGCACTACATGGTCGCCTATTGTTTCGAGGGCCGGCAGGCGCACCAGACGCTGGGCATGCTGGTGACCAAGCGGATGGAGCGCGCCGGGCTGGGGCCGATCGGCTTCGTCGCCACCGACTATGTGCTGGCGACCTGGAGCCTGGAGCCGGTGACCGACCCGGCGCCGCTGTTCGACGAGGACATGCTGGGCGACGACCTGGAGGCCTGGATGGGCGACTCCAGCCTGCTGCGCCGCACCTTCCGCAACGTCGCCGTGATCGCCGGGCTGATCGACCGCCGCTCGCCCGGCGAGCGCAAGACCGGACGCCAGGTCACGGTCAGCGCCGACCTGATCTACGACGTGCTGCGCCGACACCAGCCGGACCATGTGCTGCTGCGCGCCACCCGCGCCGACGCGGCGCGCGGCCTGGTCGATCTCTCCCGTGTCTCCCTGTCGCTGAAGCGCGCCCGACGCAAGCTGACGCATCGCGCCCTCGACCGCATCTCGCCGTTGGCCGTGCCGGTGCTGCTGGAGATCGGCCGCGAGAGCGTCGCCGCCGGCGCCATTGACGCGATGCTGGAGGAAGCCGCCGCCGAGATGATCGCCGAGGCCGCGCCGAAGCGGGGCGAGAGAGGGAGGCGGCGGGCGTAACTCCCTTTGTGGCCAGGGCTCGGCTTTGCTAAAATTGCATCCTTCGGGGCGAGGAGAGCCCATGGAACGGCCGGAGGTCCAGCGCAGGCTGGCGGCGATCCTGGCGGCGGACATGGCGGGCTACAGCCGGCTGATGGAAGCCGACGAGACCGGCACACTCGCGCGGCTGAAGACCCATCGGCTCGAGCTGATCGACCCGGCGATCGCCAAGACCCGCGGCAGCATCGTCAAGACCACGGGCGACGGCCTCCTGGTCGAATTCGCCAGCGTCGTCGACGCCCTGGCCTGCGCCACGGAGATCCAGCGCCGCATGGCCCGGCGCAACGCCGACGTCTCGCCGGCGCGCTGGATCCAGTTCCGAATCGGCATCAATCTCGGCGACGTCATCGTCGAGGACGGCGACCTGTTCGGCGACGGCGTCAACGTCGCGGCGCGGCTGCAGACGCTGGCGGAGCCCGGCGGGATCTGCGTGTCCGGCGCGGTGCGCGACCAGGTGGGCGACCGGCTCGACATCGGCTTCGAGGATCTCGGCGAGCAGACGGTCAAGAACATCTCCCGGGCGATCCGCGTCTACCGGGTCCGGCTCGACCCGACGGCGGCGGAGGTCCCGCCCAGCGCCGCCGCCAATGTTCCGGCCGCGACCAAGCCCTCCCTGGTCGTGCTGCCCTTCGTCAACATGAGCGGCGACCCGGAGCAGGAGTTCTTCGCCGACGGGCTGACCGAGGACATCATCACCGAGCTGTCGCGCTTCCACGACCTGCTGGTGATCTCGCGCAACTCCGCCTTCGTGCACAAGGGCAAGGCGGTGAAGGTGCAGGACGTCGCCCGCGAGTTCGGCGTCCACTACGTGATCGAAGGCAGCGTCCGCAAGGCGGGAGGCCGGGTGCGGGTGACGGTGCAGCTGATCGACGCCGAGACCGACCGTCACATCTGGGCCGAGCGCTACGACCGCGACCTGGCCGACATCTTCGCCATCCAGGACGAGGTGACGGCCGCGATCGCCGCCACCCTCCCCGGCCGGGTCGAAGCCGCGGCGCGCGACCGGGCCAAGCGGAAGACCACGGACAATCTGGAAGCCTATGAATGCCTGCTGGCCGGCAAGGTGCTGCACCACCGGTCGACACGCGAGGACAACGCCCAGGCGCTGGCGATGCTGGACCGCGCCATCGCCCTCGACCCGAAATACGCCCATGCCCATGCCTGGCGGGCCTGTGTGCTGGGCCAGGGCTGGGTCAACGGCTGGTGCGCCGACCGCGACGCCACCTGGGACGCCGTGGTCGGCGCGCTGGAGACCGCCGTCGCCCTCGACGACAACGACGCCGATGTCCATCGCATCCTGGCGGCCGTCGCCCTGACGCGGGACGAGTTCGACCGATCCGTCTACCACCAGGAGCGGGGGCTCGGTCTGAACCCGAACTATGACCTGATCGTGGTGCAGCAGGGCGAAATCCTGACCTGGCTCGGCCGGCCGGAAGAGGGCATCGACTGGATCCGCAAGGCGATGCGGCTCAATCCCTATCACCCGGAACGGTTCTGGAGCCATCTCGGCCGGGCCTATTACACCGCCCAGCGCTATGCCGAGGCGGTGGAGGCGTATAGCCACATCAACCGCCAAGACCACACCCACCACGCCTTCCTGGCCGCCGCGCTGGCGCAGATGGGCGACGCCACGGCCGCCGGCGCCCATGCGCAGGCGGTGCTGCGGATCGAGCCGGGATTCACGGCGGAAGGATTCCTCGCGACCCTGCACTACAAATATGACGAGGACCGCGCGCATTGCCGCGACGGCCTGCTCAAGGCCGGGCTGCCGGGCTGAAAAGGATCGTCAGGCCAGGTCGTCGAGCGCGACGCCGAGGGCGTCGGCGATCTTGCGGAGCGTCGAAACCGTCCCCTCGCGCTTGCCGCTTTCGATCTGACTGATGTAGGCGGTGCTGACATCGGCCTTTTCAGCCAGTTGCTGCATGGAAAGGCCGCGATGTTCGCGCCAGACGCGCACGGCATTCTCGCCGCCGATCAGCCGGTCGACCATGGAGGAGGGCAGCATCTCTTCATCACCGGAAGCCAGCTTGCGCTTGGCCTCGTCGTAAGCCGCGACATCCTCGTGCTCCTCGGCGGCCTCGACCAGGCGGTCATAATCGGCGCGGGGCAGAATGACCATCTCCTCGCCGCCGGGGGTGGTGAAGTGGGTTGCAGCGCCCATCTTGAGCCTCTCAGCCATACGCGCCGCCGCGCGGCAGGATTGCCAGAATCGCGATCACTCTGCCGTCCTCATCGAAGATCACCCGCCAATCACCGACCCGAAGGCGATAACCAGGCCGACCTTGCAGCTTCTTGACGTTGTTCGCCAGACTGGCCGGGTCGGCTGCGTATTGCTCGATCTTGCCGCGGACGATCCTGGCGGTATTGGCCGGCATGCGGGCCAGCGCCTTGGTCGCTGCCTTGGTGTAGATGATTGTTTTCATGACAATCTATAGCAGATCGTCAATTTTTGCTATTAGCAATATGCTATCCGTGCAGATTCGCTCTGTCATCAGGTCACGAGAAGTGCCCTGCCCCAGCGCACCGGATTCGATAGGATCGATCCGTGCGGCGGAATCGGGGAGAGGCGATGGCGGAGGATGCGGAGAGGCAGGAGCGCCTGGCCAGGGCCAAGGCGGCGCTGGCGACCGACGCCTCGCCGGCCAGCCGGGCCCGGATCGAGGCCGGCTACGAGGCGCTGTGCGTCGACCTGGTCAGCGAATGGGTGCTCGGCGAGCCGCGCTACGAGAGCCAGGGGCAGCAGGCCGAGGCCTGGATCGCCCGCTTCTACGACAGGCTGCACAGCGACGAGCAGCCGGACGCCAATCGGATCTATGCCCGGTTCCAGCTCGGCCTGCCGCGGGCGCAGTACCTGGCGCGGCTGCTGCGGGCCCGCCGCACCGCGCAGTGGCGGGCCGCCGCCCGGGCGGAGCTGCGCCAGGTCCTGGAGCAGTCCGAGGCCGATGCCCGCGCCGCGGCTGCGGCCGGCCGGGCCCAGGTGCAGCGCTTCGAGCTCAGCCTGTCGCGCGGCGGCTATGACGAGCTCGTCACCCTCTATGATTCGGTCGCGGCGGCGGTGACCAATGGCGGCCGCCCGGCGCCGCCGGCGAAGAAGCCCTCCTCGCCCACGCTCACCTGGTTCTCGATCACGGCGGAGACGATCCTGGCCCTGCTCGACGCCCTGCGCCGGGAGGACCGGCCATGACCCCGGTCAACCCGCTGTCGCTGCTCAGCCCGCTGCTGACCTTGGCCGGCCTCGTCGGCAGCTTCTTCTACATCCAGCTCAGCCAGTGGCTGCGCGACCTGCTGGCGCTGCGCCAAAAGATCGAGCTGAACCGCTTTGCCGGCGACGAGGTGCAGAAGCGCGCGATCGTGGAGTGCCGGATCGAGTACCACCGCCTGGCCACCTGGCACACCACCGCGGTCAATCTCAGCGTCATCGGCTTCGTGCTGTTCGTCCTCGTGCTCGGGCTGCTGATGATCCGTGAGGCGGCAAGCGACCCGATGCACGGCTACATGGCCACCGCGCTGTGGGTCTTCCTGGTCCTATTCGTCGGACTCGCCTCCGTACTGCTCTGGCTCGGCCACAGCAAGGCGAAGGAGATTGGAGAGATCCTGGATGCGATCGCGCCGCAGCCGAAGGGCTAATCGGGACGCAGCATCGGAGCGGTTCCGTGGTCGCTCCGCCGAGGGCGGACCGTGCCGCCGAGCTCACTCACGATCGCCGAAAAACCCGAGACCAGGCACCGGCGATTGGATCTTCCGGCGCTCCTCGGCCGGAGTCTCCGTCAGCGCCGCGGCCAGGGTGGATTGCAGCAGCGTCTGCAGCGCCCCGGTCCGGGCCCGGACCTCGGCCATGGCCGCGTCCAGCGCGGCGCGGTCTAGCGGATCGGCCCGCATCAGAGCGAACATGCGCTGCCGCGCCTCGCGCAAGCCCTCGACCGCCGCCCGCAGCTCCGCCCGGTCCTGCAGCAGCCGGCGCAGCACGTCCCGGCGCAGCTCCGGCGGATAGGGCCGCATCACCGAGGCGGTGGCGGCCTCCACGCGACGGTCGAGCCAGCGCCCGGCCAGCCAGGCGCCGCCCGCGAACAGGTTCAGGCACAGCGAGGCCGCCAGCGCGATGGCGAGGATGAGCGTGGTCTTCCGGCGCGGCGCGGTGGTCACAGCAGGCCTCCGGCGTCGCCCTGGCCGGCGGCCAGACCGAGGACCGCGAGCGCCATGTCGAGATCGGCGCGGCCGGGCAGCGTCGCCAGCACCAGCACGGCGCCGGCCGCGAGGGACAGCAGCGAGGCGCCGGCGCTCGCCGCCCAGAAGCGCCAGCCCGGCCGCCAAGCCCCCTCCTCCGCCTCGACGGCCGCCAGGATCCGGCCGATCTCCGCGGCGCCGAAGGACGGCGGGCGGACCGCGTCGCCGACTGCCTCCTCGAAGGCCACGAACTTCGCCAGGATGGCCACAGCCTCCGGGTCGTCGGCCAGAAGCCGCCTGGCGGACTCGGCCAGCTTGGGCGGCCAGCGGTCGAGATCGGCCCCGAAGCGGAGCAGCGCATCGTCCAATTCGGCCCTGGTCATGGCCCCGTCTCCCTTTCCTCGATCATGGCCCGCAGCGTCCGCCGGGCGCGGACCAGAAGCTGCTCCGCCGCGCCCTCGCTGACGCCCAGGATGGATGCGATCTCGGCATTGCTCCGCCCGCCCTGGACGGCCAGCAGCAGCGCCAGGCGCTGCCGCTCCGGCAATGTCCGGATCATCCGGGCGACCGCGGCGAGACGGTCGCGGCCGGCCAGCCCGGCCAGCGCGCCCGGCGCGTCGTCGGCCGGCTCCGGCGCCTCCGCGAAAGGCAGCCAGCGTCGCAGGCGCCGCCGCCGCGCCTGGTCCAGGCAGCGATTGGCAACGACCCGGTACAGCCAGGTCGTGAACGCCGCCTGGCCGGGCGTCCAGGCGTCGGGCCGCCGCCACAGCATCAGGAACACGTCCTGCACGATGTCGTCGGCCTCCGCCGCCCGGCCGCCGAAGGCCAGGGCCAGCCCCCGCACCCTGTCGCCATGGCGGCGCATGAGGGCGGCGAAGGCGCGCCGATCCCCATCGGCGATGCGGGCCAGCAGATCCGCATCGGCCAGCGCCTCCTCCCCCTCCGCCATGCCGCCATTCCGCGATTTGTCAGAACCGGCGCCAGACCCGCCCCACGGCAAAGCCGCGGCCGGCAGGCCCGGTGACGGTGCGATAACCGTAGCTGCGGAACGGGCCCTGAACCACCCCGCCGGAGCGGGACCAGGACCGGCCGCCGGGGCCGACGGCCTGCACCGAACGACTGCAGGAATGGGCGCCGCACTGCCCGGTGATCGTCCGGGTCCCTCCGTTCGGCCCGGTCCAGCTGCGCGACCAGTCGTCGGCGGCAGCCGGGTCGGCGGCCAGAAGCATTCCGGCCGCCGCCACGGCCGTCATGGTGAGCTTGATCATGATTCCTCCTCTCCGCCCGTCTCAGCGGGCCTGCCCGAGGGCCGCCGCGAACTGCGTCCTGGTGACGCCGCGGCCGGTGGTGTCGAGACGGTCGAACCAGGATGTCCCGGCCACGAACTCGTCATGCGAGACCAGCCCGTCGCGGTTCCGGTCCAGCGCGGCCAGGCGTTCGCCCTGCCCTCCGGCGAAGCGCTCGAACCGTCTGGCGCGCGACTGGGCCTGGTTCCGGGCCGCCTCGGCCTCGGCGGCCGTCAGCACGCCGTCATGATCGGCGTCGAGGCGGTCGAACATGCGGCTGCGGGCGGCCTGGACCTCGGCCCGGGTCAGGACGCCGTCGTGATCGGCGTCGATGCGCTCGAACATCCGGTCCGCGAACCGGCCCGGCTGCTGCGCCTGGGCGGCGTCGCCGCCCAGGACCGCCGCAGCCAGGGCGATGGCGAGCCTTCTGGCGATGTGCATGACTGCTGTCTCCTCCGCTTTGCGTCCGGGACATCCGGATCACGGGCCCTTGAACGCCGCCGGGTGGAGGTCCCTACGCGGATTTTTTGCCGACGCCGGGAGCAAGAACAGAAATCGAACAAGAGCATTGCCTCGGTCGCCGGTTCGGGGCTACATCCGAATGATGCCGACGCGAACCATCCTGCTCCGCGACCACGCCTTCCGCCCCGACCCGTCGGGGGTGCTGTGGTGGCCGGAGCGGCGCTGGCTGCTGGTCGCCGACCTGCATCTGGAGAAGGCGACGGCGCTGGCGCAGCGCTCGCGCCGCCTGCTGCCGCCCTATGACAGCACCGCGACCCTGGCCCGGCTCGGCGCCGCGATCGACCGGCTGGATCCGGCAGCCGTGGTCGCGCTCGGCGACAGCTTCCACGATTCAGAGGGCGCCGACCGCCTCGCCGCAGACGATCTGGCGATGCTGACCCGACTGGCGCGGGGGCGCGACTGGACCTGGGTCCTGGGCAACCACGATCCGGACCTTCCGGCGACCCTCCCCGGCGACCGGACCGAGGAGCTGCGGCTCGACGGCTTGGTCTGCCGCCACGTCGCCCGGCCGGGCGACGCCGGCGAGATCTCCGGCCATTACCATCCCAAGGCGGCGGTCGACGGCCGCGCCGGCCGGGTGACCGGGCGCTGCTTCGTCGCCGACAGCGACCGGCTGGTGCTGCCGGCCTTCGGCGCCTATACCGGCGGCCTCGACGTGCTCGACCCCGCCATCCGCGGGCTGCTGGCCCCGGCCTTCCATGTCTGGCTGATCGGCCGCGCCGGGCTGCACCGCTTCCCCGGCGCCCGCCTGTCGCCGATCGCGCTGCGGTTCGTCGACGGCGTCGCCTGAGGGCTCTCTCCACAACGGGAAGAGCCGTCATGGCGAGCCCCGAAGGGGCGTGGCCATCCAGGCGGCACCGTTGTCTGGTTCACGCCCCGGCGCGGAATCCTCGTCAGCGATCCGCCAGGATCGAGCGCACCAGCGGCAGAGTGATCGAGCGGCCCTGGGCCAGGCTGGCGGCGTCGATGGCGGCGACCAGCCGCCGCGCCTCGGCGAAGCTGCGCTCCATCCGCGCCAGCATCGCTTGCACGATCTCCGGCCCGACCGCGAGCTGGCGGTCGGCGAACAGCTTGGCCAGCACCTGCGCCAGCAGCACGTCGTCGGGCTCGCCGAGGCCCGCCGCTGGCGCCGCCTTCAGCCGCGAGGCGAGGTCGGGCAGCGCGACCGGCCAGCGCGCCGGCGGCTCGCGCGCCGCCAGCAGCAGGAAGCCGCCGGCCTCCTTCAGCAGGTTGTGCAGGTGGAACAGCGCCCGTTCCGCCGCCGCGTCGCCGGCCACTTGGTCGGCGTCGTCCAGCGCCACCGCCCCGTCGGCCGCGAGCCCGGCGGGATCCGCCGCGGCCAGCTCGGCCCCGGTCAGACGCCGGGCTTCGGCGCGCTGCGCCCAGATGCCGAGCAGATGGCTCTTCCCCGCCCCCGGCGCGCCGTGCAGGGCCAGGACCGGTCCCGGCCAGTCCGGCCAGCGCGCGATCCAGTCCGCGGCCTCGCGGTTGCTGTCGGCGACGATGAAATCCTCGGGCCCTAGGGCGGGGGGTAGCGACAGGTCGAAGACGAACTGCGCCACCTCTCCGGAACGCTTGCTCATGAGACGGTGGGAAGATCCATGTCCGGCGGATCGGCGGGCGGCTGCCGGTACAGCGCGCTTTGTCGATAGCGTTGCAGGGCGAACCGCGTCAGCACGCCGATCACCGCCGCCACCGGCACCGCCAGCATCACGCCGGTGAAGCCGAACAGGCTGCCGGCGGCGAGCAGCGCGAAGATCACCCAGACCGGATGCAGGCCGACGGAATCGCCGACCAGCTTCGGGGTGACGAAGTTCCCCTCCAGGAACTGGCCGAGGATGAAGATGCCCAGCACCAGCGCCCACATCGTCCAGTCATCGTATTGGACGAGCGAGATGCCGACCGAGCTGACGAGGCCGACCAGCGAGCCGACATAGGGGATGATCGACAGCACGCCGGTCACGAGGCCGACCAGCAGGCCGAAATTCAGCCCAACCATGCTCAGGGCGATGGCGTAGAACAGGCCCAGCAGCAGGCAGACGGTGAGCTGGCCGCGGATGAAGCGCGACAGGGTCTGGTTCACCTCGCGCCCCAGGCCGCGGATGGTCTCGCGATGCGCCACCGGCAGGTTGTGGTCGATCACCCCGACCATGTGGTCCCAGTCGCGCAGCATGTAGAAGGCGACCACCGGGGTGATGAACAGCAGCGACAGCAGATCGATCAGTGCCATGCCGCCCTGCCACAGGCTGCCGAGCACGGTGCCGACCCAGGACACGGCAGTGCCGACATATTGGCTGACCGCCCGCTGGATCTCATTGAAGTCGGATTCCGAGACGCGGTGGCGCAGCTCGGCGATCAGCGGCTGCAATCGCGCCCCGGCGCGCGCCACGTAGTCGGGCACGGCCGAGAGCAGGCCGGTGAGCTGGTTCACCAGGATCGGGACCACGATCAGCATCGCCAGGATCGCCAGCAGCACGAACAGCAGCAGCAGCACCGTCGTCGCCAGCCAGCGCACCATGCCCAGGCGCTGCAGCCGGTCGCACACCGGGTCCAGCAGATAGGCGATGATCATGCCGGTGACGAAGGGCGCCAGCACGCCCCGCAGCAGCCACACCAGGAGGCAGAAGACGACGAAGCCGATCAGCCAGAATCGGATTTGGACCGATCCGTTCACGCGTGCGCCCCGACCGGGGTGAAGAAACGGCGGATGGTCTCGCGCAGATAGCCGATCGCCGAGAGCGTGGTGGTCGCCGCCACCACCCAGATCAGCACGGCGATGGCGCCGCTGGCGTCGACATGAAGCCCGGGCGCCGCCATCACCAGCACCACCAGCGCGATCTGCATCACCGTGTTCAGCTTGCTGATCATCGACGGGGTCAGCGAACGGGTGCCGCGGCCGGCGAAATGCAGCACCACCACACCCAGCACCAGGCCGATGTCGCGCGCCACCACCAGCGCCACCAGCCAGACCGGCAGCGCCGCCATCCAGGTCAGGGCGAGATAGGTGCCGACCAGCAGGGACTTGTCGGCGATCGGGTCGAGATAGCTGCCCAGCGCCGTGCGCGCCTGCAGCCAGCGGGCCAGGATGCCGTCGATGGCGTCGGTCAGCGCCGCCGCCGCGAACATCCAGAAGGCCGTGACCAGGCGTCCGTCCAGGATCAGCCAGATGGTGACCGGGGCCACGGCGAGCCGGGCCAGGCTGAGCAGGTTCGGCAGGTATCGGACCAAACGGCGCAAGGGGACCGACCTCGATGATGAAGGTGTCGTCACGCCAGGGTTACATCCCGCCAGTGCGATGCAGCTCGAGCGACTGGGCGCCCTGCTGCACCGCCAGGCCCTGCTGCGCCAGGATCTGGTTGAGCTGGGTCTGGTCGCCCGGGAAGCGCAGCTCCAGCACCGCCTGCCGCGCCGTCAGGCTGACCAGAGAGGACGAGACCACGCCGCCGAGGCGGGTCAGCCGGCCCTGGACGTCGTACCAGTCCGCCGGCGCCGCGATCGGCACCACGACGGTGACGGATCCCCGCGCCGCGAAGCCCGGCGCGGCCCCGGGCTGCGGCAGGGTCCCGGGCGCGCCGGGCGTCGTCGTGGTGATCTGCGGTGCGCCGCCGCCCAGGAGTTGCTGCACCCCGGCGCTGCGGAAGGTGTAGGCCAGGGTGGCGGCGTAGCGCCCGGGCGAGGCCTGCTCGGACTTCACCTGGAAGCTCTGCACCAGCCGCTCGACATCGGCGTCGGACATGCCGGAGACGCGGCCCGGATCGGCGCCGATCTGCTGCAGCAGCAGCTGCAGCGCCTTGCGCGGCCCCTGGGCGAAGGCCTTGGTGCGGGCCTCGGTCGCATTCGCGGCCGTCGCCTCGACCGCGACATTGTCGACGGAATAGCCGGAGGCGCTGCCCGCGATCGGCGCCCCGCCCGGCGTCGGGGTTTGGGCGCGGACCGGCGCCAGCCCGGCACAGAGCACCGCAGCCGCCAGAGCCAGGGTCGATCCGATGCGAAGCATCATTGCAAAGCCTTCCGGTTCCGCTATGGTCCGCGCCCATCCGCACGGATAATCCGCCTTTATATAGCACCCCTCTTTGCGAGGTCATCATGTGCCCGCCGGTCGACCCCAAAGACAGCTCCGACGCCTATGCCCGGGCCGGCGTGAACATCGCCGAGGGCGAGGCCTTTGTCGGCGACATCAAGCCCCTGGCCGAAAGCACCCGCCGGCGCGGCATGATGGAGGGGCTGGGCGGCTTCGGCGCGCTGTTCGACCCCAAGGCCGCAGGCTTCCGCGACCCGATCCTGGTCGCCGCGACCGACGGCGTCGGCACCAAGCTGAAGGTGGCGATCGAGACCGGCCGGCACGACACGGTCGGCATCGACCTCGTCGCCATGTGCGTCAACGACCTGGTGGTGCAAGGCGCCGAACCGCTGTTCTTCCTCGACTATTTCGCCTCCGGCAAGCTCGACCGCTCGGTCGGCGTCGGCGTGCTGCGCGGCATCGCCGAGGGCTGCCGTCAGGCCGGCTGCGCCCTGATCGGCGGCGAGACGGCGGAGATGCCGGGCATGTACGCCGCCGGCGACTACGACCTGGCCGGCTTCGCCGTCGGCGCGGTCGAGCGCGACCAGGCCCTGACCGGCCGCGACGTGCGCGCAGGCGACGTGGTGCTCGGCCTGGCCTCGACCGGGGTCCATTCCAACGGCTATTCGCTGGTCCGCCGCACCGTCGCCGAGGCCGGCCTGTCCTGGGACGCGCCGGCGCCCTTCGCCAACGACACCTCGGTCGGCGAGGCCTTCCTGACTCCGACCCGAATCTATGTGAAGAGCACACTGGCCGCGGTCCGCGCCGGCGGCGTTCACGCCATGGCGCACATCACCGGCGGCGGGCTGACCGAGAACATCCCGCGGGTGCTGCCGGACGGGCTGGGCGTCGCCCTCGACGCCGGCGCCTGGCCCCTGCCCCCGGTGTTCCGCTGGCTGAAGGCGCAAGGCGGCCTCAGCGCGGCGGAGATGGCCCGCACCTTCAACTGCGGCATCGGCATGGTGGTGATCGTTGCGCCGGACCGGGTCGAGGCGCTGTCGGCCCTGCTGGCCGGAGAGGGACAGACCGTGCACCGGATCGGCCGGGTCGTCGCCGATGCGTCCCATTCGGTGGCGATCGCAGGCGCGGAGGCGGCATGGGCCGTCTGAAGGTCGGTGTCCTGATTTCGGGCCGGGGCAGCAACATGGCGGCCCTGGCCGAGGCCTGCGCCGCGCCGGACTTCCCGGCCGAGATCGCGCTCGTGCTCTCCGACATCCCCGGCGCCGGCGGCCTGGCCACGGCATGCGGGCGCGGCCTCGCCACCGCCATGGTCGACCGCAAGGCCTATGGCTCGAAAGCCGAATTCGAGGCGGCGATGGACGCGGCGCTGCGCGCCGCCGGGGTCGAGCTGATCTGCCTGGCCGGCTTCATGCGGGTGCTGAGCGCCGATTTCGTCGGCCGCTGGCACGACCGCATCCTCAACATCCACCCGTCGCTGCTGCCGGCCTTCCCCGGCCTCGACACCCATGCGCGGGCGCTGGCCGCCGGGGTCAAGCTGGCCGGCTGCACCGTCCACATCGTCCGTCCTGTGGTCGATGACGGGCCGATCCTGGTCCAGGCGGCGGTCCCGGTGCTCGATGGCGACGACGCCGCCAGCCTGGCGGCGCGCATCCTCGTGGAGGAGCACCGCTGCTATCCGCTGGCGCTGCGCTGGGTGGCCGAGGGGCGGGTCAGGATCGAGAATGGCCGGGTCCGGATCGACGGCGTTGACGCCGCCGCAGGGGCGCTTCGCAACCCCTTGTGAATCCTTGTCACAAAGGCCAATCGACGCTGCGACAATTAAACCCTATTTCACTGGACAAGGCCGGGGGGCATCCGTAAATGGTGCCCTCGATCGCAAACATACGAAAGCGGATGAGGATGGGCGCGATGGCCAGCGAAGGCTCGAATCAGGTTCCGGATGAACTGCTGGCGCCGCGCAAGCAGATGTATGCCAGCTTCGTCCGATTCAGCACCTGGGGCATCGTCGCCGTGGCCATCCTGCTGATCGGCATGGCGCTGTTTTTGCTCTGATTTCGCCGCCGGCAAGAAAAAGGGCCGGTCCCGCGGGACCGGCCCTTTCTGTTTGCAGCGATGGCGCCGGATCAGCCGACGATCTCGGTGCCGGCGAAGAAGAAGGCGATCTCGATCGCCGCGTTCTCCAGCGAATCGGAGCCGTGCACCGAATTCGCCTCGATCGACTCCGCGAACTCCTTGCGGATCGTGCCCGGGGCGGCGTTGGCCGGATTGGTGGCGCCCATCACCTCGCGGTTGCGGGCCACGGCGTTGTCGCCCTCCAGCACCTGGACCACGACCGGGCCCGAGATCATGAAGGCGCAGAGGTCATTGAAGAACGGCCGCTCCTTGTGCACGGCGTAGAACGCCTCGGCCTGGGCGCGGGTCAGCTGGATCCGCTTCTGCGCGACGATGCGCAGGCCGGCTTCCTCGAACTTGGCGTTGATCTTGCCGGTCAGGTTGCGGCGGGTGGCGTCCGGCTTGATGATGGACAGGGTGCGCTCGGCCATGGAGTCCTCGGTTTTCAGGCGTTGGCGATCGGAATTGCGCGGCCTTATAGACGGGCGGCCCCGATCCGGCAACCGGAGCGCGCGAAATCCCGATTCCCGTGTTATCACCGCGGCGCCATGCTTCAGATCCAGGACGTCACCATCCGCATCGCCGGCCGCACCCTGCTCGACTCCGCCTCGGTGTCGGTGCCGGCGGGGCACAAGGCCGGGCTGGTCGGCCACAACGGCACCGGCAAGTCGACCCTGCTGCGCGCCATCCGGCAGGAGATCGCGCTGGACGGCGGGCAGATCGGCATCCCGGCGCGCTGGCGCATGGCCAGCGTGGCGCAGGAGGCGCCGTCCGGCCCGGTCAGCCTGCTCGACACCGTGCTGGCCGCGGACACCGAACGTGCCAGCCTGCTGGCGGAGGCCGAGACCGCCGAGGACCCGCACCGGATCGGCGAGATCCACACCCGCCTCGCCGACATCGACGCGCACACCGCCCCGGCCCGCGCCGCCACCATCCTGGCCGGGCTCGGCTTCGACACCGAGGCCCAGGCGCAGCCGGTCGGCGACCTGTCCGGCGGCATGCGCATGCGCGTGGCGCTGGCCGCGACGCTTTTCCTTCAACCCGATCTTCTGCTTCTCGACGAACCCACCAACCATCTCGACCTCGAGGCGACGCTGTGGCTGGAGGGCTGGCTGAAGGCCTATCCGCACACCGTGCTGATGGTCAGCCACGACCGCGACCTGCTGAACCGGGTGGTCGACATGACCATCCATCTCGAGGCCGGGAAGCTGACCGCCTACAGCGGCGGCTACGACCAGTTCGAGCGCACCCGCCGGATGCGGCTCGAGCACCTGGCCGCGCTGCAGAAGCGGCAGATCGCCCAGCGCGCGCACATGCAGAGCTTCATCGACCGGTTCAAGGCCAAGGCCACCAAGGCCCGCCAGGCGCAGAGCCGGATGAAGGCGCTGGAGAAGATGGAGCCGATCGTGGCGCTGGTCGAGGACCAGTCGATCAGCTTTGACTTCCCGCAGCCGGAGGAGCTGTCGCCGCCGATCCTGGTGCTGGACAAGGTGGCGGTCGGCTATGACGGCCAGCCGGTGCTGCGCAATGTCGACCTGCGGATCGACATGGACGACCGCATCGCCCTGCTCGGCGCCAACGGCAACGGCAAGTCGACCCTGGCCAAGCTGTTCGCCGGCCGGCTGCAGCCGATGGGGGGCGAGCTGCGAAAGTCCTCCAAGCTCAAGGTCGGCTATTTCGCCCAGCACCAGGCGGAAGAGCTGGACCTGTCGCTGAACGCCATCGCCCAGGCGCGGCGGGTGATGCCGAACGCGACCGACGAGAAGATCCGCGCCCATCTCGGCCGCTTCGGCTTCGTCCAGCGCCGCGCCGAGACCCGGATCGGCGACATGTCGGGCGGCGAGAAGGCGCGCCTGCTGCTGGCCCTGATGGCCCGCGAGGCGCCGCAACTGCTGCTGCTCGACGAGCCGACCAACCATCTCGACGTCGACAGCCGCCAGGCGCTGGTGCAGGCGTTGAACGAGTATGACGGCGCGGTGGTGCTGATCACCCACGACCCGCATCTGATCGAGCTGACCGCCGACCGGCTGCTGCTGGTCAAGGACGGCGCGGTGCGGCCCTTCGACGGCGATCTCGACGACTACCGCCGCCTCCTGGCCGAACAGCGCCGGCAGGAGCGCGCCGGGCGCCAGGCCGAGAAGGTCAGCCAGGCCGACCGCAAGGAGCAGCGCCGCGCCGCCGCCGAGGCCCGCGCCCAGCTGGCCCCGCTGCGCCAGGAGATCCGCGAGATCGAGAAGCGGATCCAGGGGCTGGAGCGGGAGAAGCAGAAGATCGAGGCGAAGCTGGCCGACGGCGCGCTCTACAGCAACCCGGCCGCGGCAACCGAGCAGCAGATCGCGCTGCACGAGGTCCAGACCAGGCTGGACGCCGCCGAGGAGGCCTGGCTGGAGGCCAACGGCAAGCTTGAGGAGGCGCAACAGCTCGCGGGGTGACGGCTTAGGTCGGCTCCGGCCAGCGGATCAGTCCGCGGGTGAAATCGCGCCAAGCCGCGGCCGTGCTCCAGCGGTCGAACATCAGGGTGTGCAGCCCGGCGCTGACCAGCAGGATGACGGCGGCGGCGAAGACCACGTCGCTGAAGAAATGCCCGCCCATGCCGACGCGCAGAAGGCCGAGCGCGCCGCCCAGCGCCATCGATCCCCAGAAGATCCGGCGGCGGCGCCGCGCCGGCACGACATAGGCCGCGCTGTGGACGACGAAACCTATGGTGGGGTCGCCGGCGACGAAGGAGCAGTTGCGGCGGCACTGGTCGGCCGGGACCAGCGGCGGCGTGAAGGCGGCCGTCCCGCCGAAGGCCTCGACCTGGCGCGGCCGTGCCCGGCCCCAATGGTCCTTCAGCACGGCATTGGCCACCAGCCCCGGCCCGATGGCGAGCGCCAGGAGCATGAAGGTCCAGCGCCGGGCGTCGAGCCCGAGCAGCCGCCGCTGCCGCAGCCATGTCCAGACGGCCGCAAGCAACAACAGGACGGCGGCCATGCGGACCAGGATCTGCACCGCCTCGTGGATCGCCTCCGCCAGGGGCGCGCCGGCCCAGGCGAAGCCGCTGCCGGGGGTGTAGAACCAGCCGGAGACGACGAGGTCGATGCCCGGCGCGAGGACCAGCACGGCACCGACGGTGACCGCGAACCAGAGTGCTGTCCGGGGCGTCACCCGCCCACCCGCTGCTTCTCGCTCCAGGCCCCGGCCTCGTCCTGCTGGTAGTAGACGAGCGTGTGGCCGGCGTCGCGGAAGCGTTTCCAGCGGCCGCGGGCCGCCTGCACCGCCTCCGGGTCGTTGCCGTCGAACAGGTCGCACACCGTCGCGAAGGCGCCACCGCCGTCCGACTCCGCGCCGTCGCCCAGGAACAGCACCTGGGCGCCGTTCGGGTTCTCGACCTGGTCAGTGATCCAGACCGGCTGCTCCTCGGCGAAGCCGTCGCGCCGGGTGCCGTGCGGCAGGAAACCCTCCTTGGAATAGGTCCAGAGATAGCCGGCCAGACTCTCCGCCCGCTCCTCCGAGCCGACGCAGACAACGGCACGCCAGCCGCGCTGCAGCGTCCGCTCGAGCAGCACCGGCAGGGTCTGCTCGAACGTCCGCGCGGTCAGGTGATAGAACCGGATCTCGGCCATCAGCCTTCGTGGTTGTCGGCCACGAACCGATCCAAGAGGCGGACGCCGAAGGCGGTGGCGCCCTTCGGCACGGTCGGCGTGTCCTTGCCCGACCAGGTCGTGCCGGCGATGTCGAGATGGGCCCAGGGCACCTTGTTGACGAAGCGCTGCAGAAACTGTCCGCCGACGATCGAGCCGGCATCGCGGCTGCCGGTGATGTTCTTCATGTCGGCGATGTCACTGTCGATCTGCTTGTCATAGGCGTCGCCCAGCGGCATGCGCCACAGCTTCTCCTCCACCGCCTTGCCAGCGGCGATCAGCTTCTCGGCCAGCGCGTCGTCGTTCGAGAACAGCCCGGCATGCTCGTTGCCGAGCGCAATGATGATCGCTCCGGTCAGGGTGGCGAGGTTGATCATCGCCTTCGGCTTGAACCGGTCCTGCGTGTACCAGAGCGCGTCGGCCAGCACGAGCCGGCCCTCGGCGTCGGTGTTCCAGACCTCGATGGTCTGGCCGGACATCGAGGTGACGATGTCGCCCGGCCGCTGCGCGTCGCCCGAGGGCATGTTCTCGACCAGGCCGAGCACGCCGACGGCGTTGACCTTGGCCTTGCGCAGCGCCAGCGCCTTGAACAGCCCGGTGACCACGCCGGCGCCGCCCATGTCCCACTTCATGTCCCACATGCCCTGGCCGGGCTTGAGCGAGATGCCGCCGGTGTCGAAGGTCACGCCCTTGCCGACGAAGGCGATCGGCGCCTCGGCCTTGCGCTTGCCGCCGGCACCCTTCCACTGCAGCACCACGAGCTGGCTCTCGCGCGTCGACCCCTGGCCGACGCCGAGCAGCGCGCCCATGCCGAGCTTGCGCATCTGCTTCTCGCCCAGGATCTCGACCTCGACGCCGAGATCCTCCAGCTCCCTCGCCTTTGCGGCGAAGCTCTCCGGATGGAGGACGTTGGCCGGCTCGGACACCAGCTCGCGGGTCAGGAACACGCCCTGGGCGACCGCGTCGGCGCGGGCGAAGGCCTTCTTCGCCGCCGCGGCGTCACCGGTCTGCACCGTCAGGTTCTTCAGGGTCGGCTTCGCCTCGGGCTTCTCCTTGGTGCGGTAGCGCTCGAAGCGCCAGGCGCGGAGGCGGGCGCCGAAGGCGAATTCGGCGGCCGCGACTCCCGCGCCCTGGCCGGGAAGGACGATGCCTTCGAGCTGCGCCGTCGCCGCGGCGGCGCCGGTGCCGTTCAGCAGCGCCGCGACCGAACCGCCCGCCCGCTGCAGCCGCACCGCGTCGACCTCCTCCGGCTTGCCGAGGCCGAACAGCACGATCTGGTCGGCGCCGACGCCGTCGATACCGTACAGCGCCAGAGTCTCGTCGCGGCCGCCCTTGAACTTCGGCGCGGCCTTCAGCGCCCGGGACAGGGCGCCCTTCGATCGCCGGTCGACCGCGGCGGCGGCGTTCGACAGCACGCCGTCGGCGAACACGCCAAGGACCAGGACGCCGGCTTCGACGGAAGCGGGCGGGGCGAAGGAGATCTGCATCTTGTCGTCTTCCGGGCGATTTCCGATAACCGCGGCAAGCCGGCGGAACCCGCAAGGTAACAGCGGGTTTCACAACCGTCACCGGTCGAAACGGCCCCGCCGCCCGGCTGCGACCTCCTTAGCGGTCGCGGCGGCGGGCCGTCTGATGTAGAAGATCCGCCCGACCCGCCTTCGGCACAACAGGCCTGTCCGCACCCGATGCTCCGTTCCCCCACCCTCTACGCCTATATCGTGCGGCAGTTCCTGTTCTGGTTCCTGGCCGTGCTGCTGGTGCTGAGCGGCGTGATCGCGGTGTTCGAATTCGTCGAATACGTGCGCCAGGTCAGCTCCATCCCTGAGCTGCCGGTGAGCCTGGCTTTCACCCTGGCCGCCTTCAAGCTGCCGAGCGACGTCGAGATCCTGTTCCATTTCGCCGTGCTGATCGCGGCCATGGTCACCTTCTGGCGCATGACCCGCAGCCGCGAGCTGGTGGTCGCCCGCGCCGCCGGCCTGTCGGCCTGGCAGTTCCTGGCGCCGGTGATCGCCGCGGCGATGGTGCTGGGCGTGGTCAAGATCACGCTGGTCAACCCGATCTCTGCGGCGATGTACAGCCGCTTCGAGCGCCTGGACCTCGACTTCCTCGGCGGCACCGGCGACGTGATGAAGGTGGCCAAGACCGGCTTCTGGCTGCGCCAGAAGGACGAGGACGGGATCGTCGTCATCCATGCCGAGAAGGTCGGCAGCAACGGCGACCAGCTGCAGAACGCGATGTTCCTGCTGCTGAACCCGGACGAGAGCTATCGCGGCCGGATCGATGCCGCCAGCGCCCAGCTGCAGGACGGCAAATGGGTGATCAGCGACGCCTGGGTGATGAACGGCGAGACGCCGGCGCAGCATGTCGATACCACCTCGATCCCGAGCAACCTGACCCGCAACGGGATCCAGGAACGCTTCGCCTCGCAGCAGACCATCTCGTTCTGGGACCTGCCGGACTACATCCGCAACCTCGAGGCCACCGGCTTCTCCTCGGTCCGCTACCGCATCGCCTACCAGTCGCTGCTGTCGCAGCCGCTGCTGATGGCGGCGATGATCCTGGTCGCCGCGGCCTTCAGCCTGCGGCCCGGGCGCCGGGTCGACACTGTGCTGATGATCGTCGGCGCCATCGTCACCGGATTCTCGATCTTCGTGCTCGGCGACATCGTCGCGGCGCTCGGCCGCGCCGGGACGCTGCCGGTGCCGATGGCGGCCTGGGCCACCTCCTGCGTCGCCCTCATGTTCGGCGCCGCCGCCCTGCTGCACCTTGAAGACGGCTGATCCCGGCTGCTTTTGCCTTGAGTCGGCCAAACTCACGTGCTGTATCTGCGCCTTTCAACAGCGAGGCCGTGTCGCCCTCATGATCCGTCGTCTGTCGGCCCCGATCGTCGCCCTGGTCCTGGCCATCACCTCCCTCGTCGCTCCTGCCGCCGTGGCGCAGACTCGTCCTGCCCCGGCATCCGCCGTCGGCAAGATCGCCGCGGTGGTCAATGACGATGTGATCACAGTGGCCGACCTGCAGATGCGCCTCAGGCTGGTGCTGATGAGCAGCGGCCTGCCGGCGACGCCGGAGAATCAGCAGCGGCTCCTGCCGCAGGTGCTGCGCCTGCTGATCGACGAGAAGCTGCAGGGCCAGGAGGCCAGGCGCGCCGGCATCAGCGTGCCCGCAGAGGATGTCGACCGGGCGCTGGGGGCGATCGCCAGCCAGAATCGCATGTCGACGCAGCAGCTCTTCGGGATGCTGAAATCCACCGGCGTACCGCAGACCGCGCTGGAGGATCAGGTTCGGGCCCAGCTCGCCTGGCGCCAGCTGGTCCAGCGACGCTTCGTCTCCCAGGTCGAGGTCTCGGACACCCAGGTCGATGAGGTGGTGGAGCGGCTGAAGGCCAATCAGGGCAAGCCGCAATACCTCGTCGCCTCGATCTTCCTCGCGGTCGACCAGGACGCCGGCGAAGGCCAGGTCAAGGCCTTGGCCGACCGGCTGGTCTCGGAGATCCGCCGCGGCGCCCCCTTCCCCGCCGTGGCGCGCCAGTTCAGCCAGGCCGCCGGCGCCCAGACCGGCGGCGACATGGGCTGGGTGCTGGCGGGGCAGCTCGAACCTGCGCTCGACCAGGTGCTCAGCACCATGCAGCAGGGCCAGGTGTCGGCCCCGATCCGCACCCTGGGCGGCTATAACATCCTGCTGCTGCGCGACAAGCGGACGGTCAATGTCAGCACAGCCGGCGGCGTCAAGGTCCGCCTGAACCAGATCGTCGTCCCGGTGCCTCCGACCGCGCCGCGCAATCGGGTCGAGACCGTTGTCGCGCAGATGCGCAACGACTTCTCCGGCGTGAACGGCTGCGAGGCCTTCCGCGCCAAGGCCAGGGAGCTGGGCGTGACCGCCAATCCGGATCTCGGCGACGTCCTGCTCAGCCGCCTGCCCGACGTCCTGCGCCAGGTGGTCAGCGCCCTGCCGGACGGCCAGGTCAGCAGCCCGGTGCGGGTGCCGGACGGTGTTGCCGTGATGATGGTCTGCTCCCGCGAGGATGCCGGCGGCGACGGCGTCGACCGCGACCAGATCCGGAGCACCCTGGCCGAGCAGAAGCTCGACATGATGCAGCGCCGGCTGCTGCGCGACCTGCGCGGCAACGCCTATATCGACATCCGGCTCTGAGCCCGTCCCGCGACAGCCTGCGCGACGCCATCGCCGCCCTGCCGCCGCTGCGCGAGGTGATCGCGCGGCACGGCCTGGCGGCGAGGAAGTCGCTCGGCCAGAATTTCCTGCTCGACCTCAACGTAACCGCCCGGATCGTCCGCGAGGCCGGCGACCTGGCCGGCGCCCATGTGGTCGAGATCGGGCCCGGCCCCGGCGGTCTGACCCGGGCCCTGCTCGCCTCCGAGGCCGACAGCGTGACCGTGATCGAGCGCGACCGGCGCTTCCGGCCGGCGCTCGAGGAACTGGCGGCCGTCGCCGGCGACAGGCTGCGGATCGTCGAGGCGGATGCGCTGCAGACCGACATCCCGGCGCTGGTGCCGGCGCCACGCGCCGTTGTCGCCAACCTGCCCTACAACGTGGCGACGCCGCTTCTGATCGGCTGGCTGCGCCGGATCGACGAATTCCGGTCGCTGACGCTGATGTTCCAGAAGGAGGTGGCGGACCGCCTCGTCGCCGCGCCGCGCAGCGGCGACTATGGCCGGCTGTCGGTGATCGCCCAGTGGCGGGCCGAGGTCGATCCTCTCCTCACCCTGCCCGCCCGCGCCTTCACGCCGTCGCCGAAGGTCGATTCGACCGTGGTCCGGCTGCGGCCGCGCCGGGACCGGGAGGACGTGCCGTTCGAGGCGATGGAAGCGGTCACGGCGGCCGCCTTCGGCCAGCGCCGGAAGATGCTGCGCGCCAGCCTGCGCAGTCTGGGCGGGGCCGAAGCCCTGCTGGCCGAGGCGGACCTGCCGCCGACCGCCCGGGCGGAGGAGATCGACGTTGCCGGCTTCATCCGCCTGGCCCACGCCGTCGCGGCCCGCGAGGCCGGCTGATCGGCCAACGGCGCATCGTCGAGGCTGCCTGAAGGTCGCGGCGCCCTCGACCTTCGCTGCAACACTTCCAAGATAATCTTTGCGCGGGTCGGCTTCGACGCGATGGACGTCCGCAGCCCGCCCCGATTGCCGGAACTGACGCGCCCTCGCGCCTCGGAGGACCTGTCATGAACGATACGCAGCATCCGGAGACCGCGGATCCCTCCATTCCGTTCATTGAGCGGATCGGAGGCTACGCCGGCGTCATCCATTACGTGACCGGTGCCTATCCCGCCCTGTTCTTCCCCCTCCGCCGGCTGGGGGGAAAGATCGGAATCGGCCCGGCAGTGGCGCGCGACACCGATCTCGTCATCGAGGGATTTCCGCGTTCCGGCAACACCTTCGCCGTCCATGCCTTCCGGCTGGCGCAGCCCCATCCGGTGAAGACGGCCGATCATATCCATGTGCCGGCCCAGGTGATCCGGGCGGCGCGCTACCGCGTGCCGACCTGCATCCTCGCCCGGCGCCCCGAGGACGCGGTGCGGTCGCTGGTGGTCAAATATCCGTTCCTGAACCCGCGGCATGTCCTGCGGGGCTATGCCGGCTTCTATGAGCGATGCCTGCCTTACCGGGAGCATTTCGTCGCCGCCACCTTCGACCAGGTCGTGGCGGATTTCGGCGGCGTCATCGACCGCATCAACCACCGCTTTGGCACCAGCTTCCACCGGTTCCAACCGACCGAGGAGAATCTCCGCCGCGTCTTCCAAGGCATCGATGACCAGAACGCCGAAGAGTCGGTCGATCCGATCTTCGGCAGCGCCCGGCCCAACCACTCGAAGGAGGCGGCAAAGCTCCGCATCCACCTGCGCGAGGACGATCCGCTGCTCGACCGGTGCCGGGCGGTCTTCGAGATCTATCGGCTCCTCGCCCGCGACGTCGACACCGCGGAGGTCGCCAGCCGGGCCAGGGAGCTGCGCATCCGGACGTGGCGGATGGTCTGGTGAGCCGTCAGCTCACTTCACAACAGAGAACTCGTAGCGCGTATCCTGGAACACGAATACGTATTCGTTCAGTCCTTCGCGCGTGCCGCCAGGGTTGCGGAACAGTGCGCCGCAGCTGCCAAGGAACCTGGGATAGGCGCCGCACAGGAAGTTGGACTGCGTCCAGCTTTGCCCTTCTCGGCGTTGCGAACCAATGTCAATGGTGGTTCGCCCGTCGGTTTCGGTGATGCGGCGATAGTCCGCCTCGTCCGGCGCAACCCGCCGTCCCCGGAATTCGTGACCGAAAACCAGGGACCTGATTTCCGCGCTCGTCAGCCGGTCCTGCGGGCGGAGGTCGATGCGCTTCGGTACATCTGGCACGCCCGCTTTGCGCAGGCCCTCGATGAGCCGCTCGGCATCTAAGGGGTTCTTGAACACGAATTTTTCCAGCGCGTACACGATCGTGAGTTCGTCCGGCCCCATATCGTTCAGAATCGGTCGAAGGACGTCATGCGCAGCCGCGGCCTCCGCGCTCCGCCCGAGATGACCGGCCGCCGCGATCCGCGTGACCAGCCCCCAGAAGTTGGCCCAGCGTCCGCCGGTCTTGGGGTCGATCCTCGCGAGGGAGGCAATCGCATCTTCGAAACGGTCCATACCGAAATAGGCGAGGCCTGCGAGATAGTGTCGCCAGCCAGTCCAGCCGGGATCAACCCGCATTGCCGCATCGACGTATTTGAGCCCTTCCTCCGGGCGCCCATTGAAGATGAGCGCGGCGCTCATATCCTCGTAGCTCCATGAATCACTAGGATCGAGGGCAATGGCAGTCTGCATCGCCGCGATCGCCTCGTCAGATTTCCGCTCACGAACCAGCAAATGAGCAAGGATCTGATAATAGGTGGGCGAGGGATTCTTGGCGGCCGCTTCGAGATGTCGATAGAGCTTGTCCAACAACTGCGAGCCCGACAGCCCGAGCGCTTGTTCTCTTGGGTAGTCGGTATTCCAGTATATCCAGGCCAGCGCTGCATCGGCTCGGCCGAACTTCGGATCCAGGGCGAGCGCCTGCTCATAGAAGGCGACGGCCTTGACGAAATCCTCCGGCGTGTCGCGCAGCTCATGTTCAAGTCCGCGAAGATAGAGGTCGTAGGCAGCGGCGTTGCTGGTGCCGCCGGCGATCTCCTTATCCGCATGGCTGACCAGCCGCACCTTCAGCGCGCCGGCGACGCTCGCGACCACCTTGTCCTGCAACGCAAATATATCGGCCCATGGGCCGTCGAAGCGCTCGGCCCAGATGTGCCCGCCGGTCTGGGTATCGATGAGCTGGGCGTTGATGCGCATGTCATCGGCCACGCGACGGGTGCTGCCTTCGAGGAGATAGCGCACGCCCAGTTCCCTGGCGATCTGGGCCGGTGGTGTCGCCTTGCCCTTGTAGGTGAAGGCGGCGTTGCGGGAGATGACGAAGAGGCCGGGAATCCGCGCGAGCTCCGTCGTCAGATCTTCGGTGAGTCCATCGGCAAGATAGCCCTGCTCAGCATCCGTGCTCAGATTCGCAAAAGGCAGTACGACGATGGATGGCTTGTCGGCCAGTGGGAGCATGGCCTTCTCGACCGGTGCGGCCCCGGGATCCGCATCCCATAGAGGCCGCCATGCCGTGACGCCTGCAGCCACCATGACGATGAGACCGGCGGCGACGGCTGCCGGCCAGCGCCACCAACGTGGCGCTTTTCGCTCCCGGATGGTCTTGCCGGCGGCCTTCGCGTCCATCACCACTCGATAGACCCGGATGGGCTCGGAGATGTTCTTGACGCGCTGCTCCCCTAGAAATGCAAAGCCGAAGGGGAGCTTCGTCTTCACCTGATCGTAAGCGGCTCCGGCGATGGCGATGCCCCCACCCTCAGCCAACTGCTGCAGTCGGGCAGCGATGTTGACGCCGTCGCCGTGGATGTCCTCGCCCTCGACGATCACGTCTCCCAGATTGATGCCGACGCGATAGAAAAGGCGTTCATGCTCCGGCGCCCCGGCGTTGCGCTCAGCCTTGGCACGCTGTACGTCGGCTGCGCAGCGCAATGCATCGACGACGCTGTGGAACTCGACCAGCAGCGCGTCGCCCATGGTCTTGACCAGCCGACCATGGTGCTCGGCGATCTTCGGCTCGAAAACCTCGTGCAAATCGGCCTGGAACCGGGCGCGTGTGCCTTCCTCGTCGGCTTGGCTATGGCGGCTGTAGCCGACGACGTCGGCGATCATGACGGCGGCGAGCCTGCGCTCCATGCCACCTGTCCCCCAGCTGGCCCGGAGATGAACCCGGGCGAAGCCCGACGAGTATGGGCCATACCATCAGGTGTGGAAATGGGTTTCGCTTCCCGCAGTGCGGGCGCCTGCAGGCCCGGCTCGCGCCCCTTAGAGCTTGGCCTGCAGTGAGCGGACGAAATCCGGCAGGCCGGTCTGGCGGCTTCGGCGCAGTCGTTCCGCCGCCAGGATCGCCTGGACCTGGGCGATGCTGGCGTCGAGATCGCGGTTGACGATCACGTAGTCGTATTCCGGCCAGTGGCTCATCTCGTCCGCCGCCTTGGCCATGCGGCCGGCGATCACCGCGTCGCTGTCCTGGGCGCGGGCGCGCAGCCGCTGTTCCAGCGCCTCCACCGTCGGCGGCAGCACGAAGACGCTGACCAGATCGGTCCGCGCCTTCTGCGCCAGCTGCTGGGTGCCCTGCCAGTCGATGTCGAAGATGACGTCGCGGCCTTCGGCGAGCGCCGCCTCGACCGGGGCACGCGGCGTGCCGTAGGCGTTGCCGAACACGCGGGCGTATTCCAGCAGCGCGTCGTCACGCACCATGGCGTCGAAGGTCGCCTGGTCGATGAAGTGGTAATGCGTGCCGTCGACCTCGCCCGGCCGTTGGGCCCGGGTGGTGACCGAGACCGAGATGGTCAGGTTCGGATCCTGCGCCAGCACGGCCCGGGTGATCGAGGTCTTGCCTGCCCCCGAGGGCGAGGACAGGACGAGCATGAGCCCGCGCCGGGGAATCTCGGTGGTCATTCGATGTTCTGGATCTGCTCGCGGAACTGTTCGATCACGGCCTTGAGGTCGAGGCCGATCCGGGTCAGCGCCACATCCGCCGCCTTCGAGCACAGGGTGTTGGCTTCCCGGTTGAGCTCCTGGCACAGGAAATCGAGCCGGCGCCCGACGCCGCTGCCGGCGGCCAGCAGGCCGCGCGCCTGGCCGATATGGGCGTCGAGCCGGTCGAGCTCCTCGCGCACGTCGCAGCGTCCGACCAGCAGCGCCAATTCCTGGGCCAGCCGATCCTCCGGCAGGGGCGGCCGCGCCTCGAGCAGCAGGTCGAGCTGGGCCTTGAGCCGCGCCTTCAGCGCTTCCGGCTGGGCCGCGGCGCTGGCCCGGGCGCCGCCGACCAGCCCGGCGATGTGATCGATCTGGGCGGCCAGCACGTCGCGCAGCCGCCCGCCCTCCTCCAGCCGCGCCGCCTGCAGGTCATCGAGCAGCGGCGCGATCGCCGCCGCCGCCTCGGCCTCGACGGCTCTGTTCAGCTCGGAGGAGACGGCGTCGCCGCTCTCGACCACACCGCGGACGCCGAGCAGCGCGTCGACCTGGATCGGCGCGGTCTCGCCGTTCAGCTCCCGCACCAGGGTGACGAGCTGGTCCAGCACCTCGCGATTGATGCGCAGCGCCGGCGCCGCCTCGCTGCGGCCGAGCGACAGGTTGAGGGTGACGTTGCCGCGGCGGAAGCGCTTGGCCAGCTCGACTCGCGCGATGGATTCCAGCCGCTCGAAGCCGGCCGGGGTGCGCAGGCGCAGGTCGAGAGACTTGCCGTTGACGCTGCGCGCCTCCCACACCCAGGACAGCCCGTCGATGCCGCCCTCCTTGCGGGCGAAGCCGGTCATGCTGGAAAGCCGGGCCGAGGCGGTCATATCCTGGGTCATGGGGGGCTTATAGCCGTCGCCCGGACGGATCGCCAAAGGGAAATAGCCATTTTGCCGAGCAGAGATCCATGACGGCGCCGGCCGCGATCCTGATCACCGGCGCCTCGAGCGGGCTCGGCGCGGCGCTGGCAAAGGCCTATGCCGCACCCGGCGTGCGGCTGGTGCTGCTCGGGCGGAACCGGGAGCGGCTGGAAGCGGCGGCCGAAGCGACGCGAGCGCTCGGCGCCGCGGCGGAGACGGTGGCGGTCGATGTCACCGACCGGGCGGCGATGGCGGCGGCGGTGGTCGCGGCCGACGAGGCCGGGCCGCTCGACCTCGTCATCGCCAATGCCGGTGTCGCCCCGGGTGGGGCGGAAGGCGCGGACGCGGCCGAGAAGGGACGCCGGATCCTCGCGGTCAATCTCGACGGCGTGCTCAACACCGTCGACCCGATCCGGCCGCGCATGGCGGCGCGCGGTGCCGGCCAGATCGCGCTGATGAGTTCGCTGGCCGGCTTCCGCGGTTTTCCCCGCATGGGAGCCTATGCTGCCTCCAAGGCGGCGGTGAGGATCTATGGCGAGGCGATCCGGGCCGAGCTGCGGCCGCGCGGGGTGCGGGTTTCGGTGATCTGCCCCGGCTTCGTCCGCACCCCGATGACCGACGGCGCCGATTTCCCGATGCCGATGCTGATGGAGGTGGAGGACGCCGCCGCGGCGATCCGGCGCGGCCTGGCGGACAACAGGCCGCTGATCGCCTTCCCCTGGCCGATCCATGCCGGCACGCGGCTGTTGGCCACCCTCCCCGCCGCCTGGGCCGACGCCCTCATCCGCCGCTTCGTCCGGGTGTGACTGCCGTCACGGTGCGTTCACGCAAGATCGAGCATTGTGCGGCTTGCCCCGTGAGAGTGCGACGACCATGCATCTGATCCATGACGACGACGACAGCGACGGCCCGTTCGACCTGGTCCGCGAGATCGTGACCATCGTCGGCTGGGTGGCGACCAGCTTCGCCCTTCTGCTGGTCGCCTACGCCGCGTTCGGCTGATCCGAGGACGGACGGTCCGGCGGCGGCTGCGTCGCGGCGCCCGGATCGGCGGCCGACGCCTCCTGGATCTCCCCCATCATCAGCGCGGCCTGGCGCTTGAGATGGGCGTAGCGCCGGATGCTGAAGAGCAGGCTGCCGACATAGATCAGGCCGAGCGCGACCAGCGTCGGCCAGGTGGCGGTGACCAGCAGCGTGGCCACCAGCCCCACCCCGATCAGCACCGGCACGATGTAGTCCGGCGGGATCCGCACCACCTTCATCGAGAAGGTCGGAATCCGGCTGACCAGCAGCAACGCCACCGCCACGGTCCAGAGGCCGACCAGCAGCGGCGCCGCCCAGAAGCCGGATGAGAACTCGAAGCTGATCATCACCGGCATCAGGATCAGGATGGCGCCCGCGGGCACCGGCACGCCGGTGAAGTAGTTGTAGGCGAAGGCCGGCAGGGTGGTGTCGTCCAGCGCCGTGTTGAATCGGGCCAGGCGCAGCGCGGCGCAGACCGCATAGGCCATCACCGCCACCCAGCCCAGGCTGCCGGCGTCCTGCATCATCCAGAGATAGAGGATCAGCGCCGGGGCGACGCCGAAGCTGACGATGTCGGCCAGGCTGTCCAGCTCCGCCCCGAACTTGCTCGACCCGCGCAGGAGGCGGGCGACGCGGCCGTCCAGCCCGTCCAGCACGGCCGCCACCAGGATCGCCGTCACCGCCTGCTCCCAGCGCTCGTGGATGGCGTAGCGGATCGCGGTCAGCCCGGCGCACAGCGCCAGCGTGGTCAAGATGTTCGGCAGCAGCCGGTTGATCGTCAGGCCGCGAATGCGGACGACCGGCCGGCGGCGGAAGGGTCGCCGATGCTGGCGATGCTCGGGCCTCATCATCGCGCGACGGCGACCGGGTTGACGACGGTGGCGGCCAGGTCGGCCAGCACGGTCTCGCCGCCGATCATGGTCTGGCCGACCGCGACCAGCGGCTCGACCCCCTCCGGCAGATAGATGTCGGTGCGGCTGCCGAAGCGGATCAGCCCGTAGGGCTCGCCGGCCACGACCGGCTGGCCGGGAGAGAGGTCGCAGATGATGCGCCGGGCCACCAGCCCCGCGATCTGGACGAAGACCAGCATCCGGCCGTCCGGCAGGCGCAGCGACACGGCACAGCGCTCATTCTCCTCGCTGGCCTTCTCCAGATTGGCGTTCAGGAACTTGCCCGGACGGTACTTCACGTCGACCACCGCGCCGTCGGCCGGGACGCGGTTCACATGGACGTTGAACACGTCGAGGAAGATGCTGATCCGGGTCAGCGGCCGGTTGCCGAGCCCGAGCTCCGCCGGCGGTGCCGCCTGCACCACCATCTGCACCCGGCCGTCGGCCGGCGCCACCACCAGATCCGGCCGATTCGGCGTCACCCGCGGCGGATGACGGAAGAAATAGGTGCACCAGGCGGTCGCCAGCACGCCCAGCCAGCCGACCGGCTCCCAGGTCAGGAACAGCATCACCGTGACCACGGCGAACACGCCGATGAACGGGTAGCCCGCCGGGTGGATCGGCACCAGGACACCGCGAATCGTGTGCAGCAGATGCGAATCCTCTCTACCGTTCAAGGCGTGCTGTCTCCGGTCTCCGGGGCCGCGTCGCCGGGTTTCGGCGGAGCGGCCTGTCGCCGCTTCTGCCAATCAGCGACGTTGCGGTTGTGCTCTTCGAGCGTCCGGGCGAAGACGTGCCCGCCCGACCCATCGGCCACAAAGTAATAATAGCTCGTGACCGCCGGGTTGAGCACTGCGGCAAGTGAGTCGCGTCCCGGATTGGCGATCGGTCCCGGCGGCAGGCCAGGCACAAGGTAGGTGTTGTAGGGCGAGTCCAGCTTCCAGTCGGCCCGGGTGAGCGCCCGGCCGAGCGGCTTCCTGCCCTCGGTCAGGGCGTAGATCACCGTCGGATCGGATTGCAGCGGCATGCCGGCCTCGAGCCGGTTCAGGAACACGCTGGCGACCACCGGCCGCTCTGCCGGCACGCCCGTCTCCTTCTCCACGATCGAGGCCAGGGTGACCGCGTCCTGCACGGTCTTGAACGGCAGGCCGTTGGCCCGCTTCGCCCACAGCGCCTCCTCCTCCTGCCGCATCGCCTTGCGCATCCGCTCGATCACCGCAGCGCGCGTGTCGCCGCGGATGAACTGGTAGGTCTCCGGCAGCAGCGCCCCCTCGGTCGGCGTCTCCCCGACCTCGCCGGACAGGAGCGGCTCGGCCTGCACCAGGGCCACGATCTCGGCCGAGGTCAGGCCCTCCGGGATGGTGATCTTGTGCGACACGTTGCTGCCGCGGGCCAAGAGGTCGGCCGCTCCGACCGGCGAGGTTCCGGGCGCGAAGGCGTATTCTCCGGCCTTCAGGCTGCGATCGCCCCCCTCCAGCGCGATCCCCGCCAGGAACACCCAGCGGTTCTCGATCACCCCCGCCGCCTCCAGCTGCGCCGCGATCGCGGTCAGGCCGCTGCCGCGCTCGACCACCAGCGTCACCGGGGCCGTCAGCGGCCCCGGTGAGCGATAGGCGTGAAGGAACCAGGCGACGCCGCCAGCGACAACGGCCGCCAGGACCACCAGGAAGACGAGCGCGCGGGCGAGAGCCCGAAGCATGAACTCAGACGTACTCGCGGAAGATCAGCGACGCGTTGGTCCCGCCGAAGCCGAAGCTGTTCGACAGGGCGGCCCGCACCGGCCGTTCCTTGGCCTGCTTCGGCACCAGGTCGACGCCGAGGCAGGTCTCCGACGGATCCTCGAGGTTCAGCGTCGGCGGCACCACGTCATGGTTGATCGCCAGCACCGAATAGATCGCCTCGACCGCGCCGGCGGCGCCGAGCAGATGGCCGATGGCAGACTTGGTCGAGGACATCGACACCGTCTCGATCGCGTTGCCGAACAGCCGCTTGACCGCGCCGAGCTCGATCTCGTCGCCGAGCGGCGTCGAGGTGCCGTGGGCGTTGACGTAGTCGATGTCCGACGGGGTCAGGCCGGCCCGCTTCAGCGCCGCCGACATCGCCCGGTAGCCGCCATTGCCGTCGTCCGGCGGGGCGGTGATGTGATGGGCGTCACCCGACAGGCCGTAGCCCACCACCTCGGCATAGATCTTCGCGCCGCGTGCCTTGGCGTGCTCCAGTTCCTCCAGCACGACGACGCCGGCGCCCTCGCCCATGACGAAGCCGTCGCGGCCCTTGTCATAGGGGCGCGAGGCACGGTCCGGGGCGTCGTTGTAGCCGGTGGACAGCGCCCGCGCCGCCGCGAAGCCGGCGAGCCCGAGCCGGCACACCGCCGCCTCCGCCCCGCCTGCCACCATGACGTCGGCATCGTCCCACATGATCAGCCGCGCCGCGTCGCCGATCGCGTGCGCGCCGGTCGAGCAGGCCGTGACCACGGCATGGTTCGGACCGCGGAAGCCGTGCTGGATCGAGACCTGACCGGAGGCCAGGTTGATCAGCGCCGCCGGGATGAAGAAGGGGGAGATCCGGCGGGGCCCCTTCTCCTCCAGGGTCAGCGAGCCCTCGGCGATCCATTGCAGGCCGCCGATGCCCGAGCCGATCATGACGCCGGTGCGGTCGCGCGCCTCGTCGCTCGGCGGCTGCCATCCTGAATTCGCGATCGCCTCGTTGGCCGCGGCGATCGCGTAATGGATGAACACGTCGTTCTTGCGCTGGTCCTTGGAGGGGACCGCGCTGTCGACGTCGAAATCACCCGGGCCGGTGCCGCGCGGCACCATGCCCGCGATCCGCGCCGGCAGATCCGAGACGTCGAAGGTGGTGATCGCCCCGATCCCCGACTTGCCGGCGATCAGCCGATCCCAATTGGTCTTCACACCGGCACCGAGAGGCGTGACCATCCCCATGCCGGTGATTACGACACGTCGCATCATTTCATCCGGTTCTGCGGCGGAACGTGTGGCAAGGCCCTGCGATCAGCCGGCCGAATGCTGCTCGATGAACTGGATCGCGTCCTTCACCGTCAGGATCTTCTCGGCCGCGTCGTCCGGAATCTCGCAGCCGAACTCCTCCTCGAACGCCATGACCAGCTCGACGGTATCGAGGCTGTCGGCGCCCAGGTCGTCGATGAAGCTGGCCGACTCGGTGACCTTGCCTTCCTCGACGCCGAGATGTTCGACGACGATCTTCTTAACGCGATCGGCGATGCTTTCGCTCATTCTTTCTACCTTTCAAGAGAGCGGAACGGGGCTGAATTCCGCAGTGCTACCCCCGCACAAGTGACCGCCCCGTAGACCCGCGGTCACATAACACACCTGATCGAACATGGCCAAGCATCTGGCCATGTCCAGCCCGGCAACGTCAGACCATCGCCATCCCGCCATTCACATGAATGGTCTGGCCGGTGACATAGGCGGCCTCGTTGCTGGCGAGATATAGGACCGCGGCCGCGATCTCGGCCGGCTCGCCCATCCGCGCCATCGGGATAGTGGCGGAGATCCGCGCCTTCTGCTCCTCGTTCAGCGCATCGGTCATGGCGCTGGTGACGAAGCCCGGCGCGACGCAGTTGACGGTGATGCCGCGGCTCGCGACTTCCTGCGCCAACGCCTTGGTCATGCCGGTCAGGCCGGCCTTGGAGGCGGCGTAGTTCGCTTGGCCCGGATTGCCGGTGTGGCCGACGATCGAGGTGATCGACACGATCCGGCCCCAGCGCTTCTTCATCATGCCGCGCAGCGCCGCGCGCGCCAGGCGGAAGCCGGACACCAGGTTCACGTTCAGGACGGTCTCGAAATCCTCGTCCTTCATCCGCATGGCGAGACCATCGCGGGTCAGGCCGGCATTGTTCACCAGGATGTCGATGCCGCCGGCCGCCGCCTCGGCCGCCTTAGCCACCGATTCGGCGCCCTCGGCGCTCGACAGGTCGCCCGGGACGACATGGGTCCGCTCGCCCAGATCACGGGCCAACGCCTCCAGCTTCTCGACCTTGGTTCCGGACAGCGCCACGGTGGCGCCCTGGGCATGCAGCAGGGTCGCGATGGCGCGCCCGATATCGCCGGAGGCGCCGGTGACGAGCGCCGACTTGCCGCTCAGATCGAACATGCTCTCTTCCCTCGTGCTTCAGGCGCCGGTCGATGCGATCCAGGCATCGATCTCTTCCGGCGTCTGCAGCGACACCGCGGCGAGGTCGCGATCGATGCGCTTGGCGAGGCCGGCCAGCACCTTGCCGGCCCCGAGCTCGACCAGTTCCTGCACGCCCTCGGATTTCATGTAAAGCACGCTCTCGCGCCAGCGCACGGTTCCGGTCACCTGCTCGACCAGCAGGCGGCGGATCTCATCGGGGGCTGTGACCGGCGCCGCGGTGACGTTGGCGACCACCGGCACGGCCGGTGCCTTGACCTCGACCTCGGCCAGCGCGGCACGCATCGCCTCGGCCGCCGGCGCCATCAGCGGGCAATGGAACGGGGCGCTGACCGGCAGCAGGATGCTGCGCTTGGCGCCGAGCTCCGCCGCCAGCGCGATCGCCCGCTCCACCGCTTCCTTATGGCCGCTGACCACGACCTGGCCGGGGGCGTTGTCGTTGGCCGCGGTGCAGATCGAATCCGCGGTCGAGGCGCGGGCAGCGACGTCGCGCGCCTGATCGAGGTCCAGCCCCAGCAGCGCCGCCATGGCGCCGACGCCGACCGGCACCGCCTTCTGCATCGACCGGCCGCGCAGGCGCAGCAGCCGGGCCGCGTCGGCGACGCTGATCGCGCCCGCCGCGGCCAGGGCGGAATATTCGCCGAGGCTGTGGCCGGCGACGAAGCCGGCGAAATCGGTCAGCGGGCGGCCGGACCGCTCCGCCAGCGTCCGCGCCGCGGCGATCGAGGCGGCCATCAGCGCCGGCTGGGCGTTCTCGGTCAGGGTCAGGGTCTCGATATCGCCGGCGAACATCAGCTCGGACAGCTTCTGGCCCAGAGCCGCATCGACCTCGGCGAAGACCTCGCGGGCAGCGGCCGAACCGTCGGCCAGCGCCTTGCCCATGCCAACGGCCTGGCTGCCCTGTCCCGGAAACACGAAAGCGCGCGCCATGGCAAAACCCCCGCATCGCGATAAGGGCGCCCGTCATAGAGCCTCGCGACCGCAAGTCAAGCCTGATCGATGATCCAGGATCCGATCGCGCTTGATCTTCGGCCGCTCCTGTGTATAGTGCGCGCCTTCGTCGATGCTCCTTGCCGGTCGCGTGGCATAGCGGCCGGCTGTGGCATGGGCGGCTGACGGGTCACCGGACAGCGCCATGCCGGGAACAGCCATAAGGAGTCACCATGCCACTTTACGAGAGCGTGTACATCGCGCGGCAGGACGTGTCCGCCGCGCAGGTGGAGGCCCTGACCGAGGGCTTCTCCAACATCATCGCCGAGAACGGCGGCAAGGTCACCAAGACCGAGTATTGGGGCCTGAAGAGCTTCGCCTACCGGATCAAGAAGAACCGCAAGGGCCACTACGTCCTGATGAACATCGACGCCCCCGCGGCCGCCGTGGCCGAGATGGAGCGGCTGATGGGCATCAACGAGGACGTGCTGCGCACGCTGACGCTGCGCGTCGACGCCCTCGAGGAGGGTCCGTCGGTGATGATGCAGAGCCGTGCCGGCCGCGACCGCGATGGCCGCGACCGCGATGGTCGGGGCGACCGCGGTGACCGCCGCGACCGTGGCTTCGGCCGCGAGCAGGCTGAAGGTGAAGGAGCCCAGGCATGAGCGCGATGGGTGCACGGCGTCCGTTCTTCCGCCGCCGGAAGACCTGCCCGTTCTCCGGCGCCAACGCGCCGAAGATCGACTACAAGGACACCAAGCTGCTGGGCCGCTTCATCTCCGAGCGCGGCAAGATCGTCCCGAGCCGCATCACCGCGGTTTCGGCCAAGAAGCAGCGTGAGCTGGCCCGCGCCATCAAGCGCGCGCGCTTCCTCGGCCTCCTGCCCTACATCGTGAAGTAAGGGGAGGATCCGATGGAAATCATCCTGCTGGAGCGGGTCGAGAAGCTCGGCCAGATCGGCGACGTGGTGAAGGTGAAGCCCGGCTTCGCCCGCAACTACCTCCTGCCGCAGAAGAAGGCGCTGCGCGCGACCAAGGCCAACCTGGCCGTGTTCGAGAAGCAGCGGGCGCAGATCGAGGCCAACAACCTCAAGGCCAAGGGCGAGGCCGAGAAGGTCGCGGCGCGCATGGACGACGTCTACATCGTCGTCATCCGCCAGGCCGGCGACACCGGCCAGCTCTACGGCTCGGTGACGGCCCGCGACATCGCCGAAGCCCTGACCGCCGACGGCTACACCGTCTCGCGCGGCCAGGTCGCGATCGAGCATCCGATCAAGACCCTGGGCCTGGAGAAGGTCCGGATCCGGCTGCACCCCGAGGTCAGCGTCATCGTCACCGTGAACGTCGCCCGCTCGGCCGAAGAGGCCGAGATGCAGCGCGAGCGCGGCGGCATGATCGTGTCCTCGGTTCTCGAGGAGGAAGAAGCGGCGGCCGAGGCGGCTGCTGCGGCCGCGATCGCCGAAGCCGAGACCGAGAGCACCGAGGGCGAGCCGGCGTAACCCGGCTCCTTCCGGTCTGTATCGAAGAGGCGCGGACCTTCGGGTCCGCGCCTTTTTGCTGGGCGTTCCCCGTCCTTACCGGCGGCGGAACCTGAACTGTTCGTTGCAAAGTCTTAACGTGATCCGGGGCCCGGGCGGGATTAGCGTCCGGTCCGTCCGGTCCCATCGAGTTTCCTGTCCATGTCCACGGCACAGCCGCAGGCGGTTTCCGTTCCGACTGCCGACGCGGCCGGCGTCTCCGACGGCGCGGCCCTTCGGCCCATACGCCAGCGCCTCAAGCCGGCCCTGCTGACGATCGTCACCCTGCTGCTGTTCGCCGGCGCCGCCTATGCGATCCGGCAGGAGCTGGCGGCGATGAGCTGGCACGAGCTGATCGTGCGGATCCGCGCCCTGCCCTGGACCTCGGTCGGCCTGGCGCTGCTGGGCACCATCGGCAGCTTCATCGCGCTGATGGGCTATGACTGGTCGGCGCTGCGCTATGTCGGCGCCCGCGTGCCGCTGCGGACCATGGCGCTGGCCAGCTTCTGCGGCTACGCCGTCGGCAACACCATCGGCGGCCTCGTCACCGCCAGCTCGGTGCGCTACCGCGTCTACACCGCGACCGGCCTCGAATTCGGCGATATCGCCAGGGTCGCCGGCTTCTGCGCCCTCGCCTTCGGCTTCGGCATCGCCACCGTCGGCGCCGGGGCGGTGCTGCTGCAGCCGCAGCTGCTGACCCGGGCGCTCGGCATCCACAGCGGCTGGACCACCGCCGGGGCCGCCGTGATCCTGGCCGGCGCCGGGCTGTTCCTGCTGGCCTGCGCCCGCCGCCGGCCCGGCCAGCCGTTCCTGGGCCGGGTTCCGCTGCCCAGCTTCGGCATCGCCGCGGGCCAGCTCCTGATCTCGACGGTCGAGCTGCTGTTCGCCGGCTTCGCCTTCTGGGTCCTGCTGCCGCACGGCAGCGTTCCGTTCGGCGCCTTCTTCGTCGTCTTCGTCGTCGCCACCGTGGCCGGCATCCTCAGCCATGTGCCGGGCGGCGTCGGCGTGTTCGAATCCGTGATGCTGCTCGGCCTCGGCCCGGTGCTGCCGCCGCAGGCCATCGCCGCGGCGCTGGTCGTGTACCGCGCGGTCTATTTCCTGATCCCGGTGATCCTGGCGGTCGGCATCCTCGCCGGCGCCGAGACGATGCGCGGCCTGCGCCGGCTGCAGGTCCACGCCCCGACCCGGTTGACGCTCGACGTCGCCGGCCGGCTGATGCCGTCGGTGATGGCGGCGCTGATCTTCGTCGTCGGCACGCTGCTGCTGGTCTCGGCGGCCACGCCGACGCTGAAGAGCCGCATCGAGATCCTGGAGAACCTGCCGGTCGCGGTGGTCGAGCTGTCGCACATCCTGGCGGCCGTCACCGGCCTCGCGCTGCTGGTCGTCGCCTGGGGCCTGTTCCGGCGGCTGATCGCGGCCTACTGGCTGACCCTGCTGCTGCTCGCCGTCAGCGCCGTGCTGGCGCTGGGCAAGGGCTTCGCCTGGCGCGAGGCGTTGCTGCTGCTGCTGTGCCTCGTCATCATGCTGCCCTGCCGGGAGGAGTTCTGGCGCCGCTCCGCCCTGTTCGATCAGCCGATGACTCCGGGCTGGCTGATCGCACTCGGCAGCGTGGTCGGCGGCATGGCCTGGCTGACCTTCTTCTCCTTCCGCCACGTCGCCTATGCCAACGACCTGTGGTGGACCTTCGCCGTCCATGACGAGGCCTCGCGTGCGCTCAGGGCCATGGTCGCGGTCAGCCTCCTGGCCACGCTCTACGGTCTCTGGCACCTGGTCCGGGCCCATCACGGCCGGATGGCGGCGCCGACGGCGGCCGAGATTCGCCAGGCCGAGCAGATCCTGCGGCAGCAGCCGCGCGCCGAGGCCAATCTGGTGCGCATGGGCGACAAGGCGCTCCTGTTCTCGGACAGCGGCCGCGCCTTCCTGATGTATGCCATCCAGGGCCGGACCTGGGCCGCGCTGGGCGACCCGGTCGGCGCGCGCGAGGACTGGCCGGAGCTGATCTGGCGCTTCCGCGAGATGACCGAGGCGACCAGCGGCCGCCCGGCCTATTACGGCGTCCGGGCGGAGACCCTGCCGCTCTATCTCGACACCGGCATGACGCTGTCGAAGCTGGGCGAGGAGGCGCGGGTGCCGTTACGGAGCTTCACGCTGGAGGGCAGCGGCCGCAAGAAGGCGCTGCGCTATGCCCTGTCCCGCGGCGAGAAGGACGGGCTGACCTTCGAGATGGTGCCGGCCGGCGCCGGCACGGCGCTGATCAGCGAACTCGCCGCCGTCTCCGACGACTGGCTGCACAAACAGGCGGCGAAGGAGAAGCGGTTCTCGCTCGGCGCCTTCATCCCTGACTACGTCAACGGCTCACCGGTGGCCCTGGTGCGCGAGAACGGCCGGCTGGTGGCCTTCGCCACGCTGATGGTGACGGAGGAGAAGAGCGAGGCCGCCATCGACCTGATGCGGCACACCGAAGCGAATTCCAAGCTGGTGATGGAGTTCCTGATCACCAAGCTGATCCTGCACTTCCAGGAACAAGGCTACGAGACGCTCAGCCTCGGCATGGCACCGCTGTCGGGCCTGGAGAGCCACCCGCTGGCGCCGCTCTGGCACCGCATCGGCGGCTTCGTCTACCGCAGCGGCGCCCGCTTCTACAATTTCGAGGGGCTGCGCGCCTTCAAGCAGAAATTCGACCCGGTGTGGGAGCCGCGCTACCTGGCGACGCCGAGCGGCCTGGCCCCGGCCCTGGCCATCTCGGACATCGCGGCGCTGATCGGCGGCGGAATCAAGGGGCTGGTGGCGCGATGAAACGGACCTCCTGGCTGGTCGCTGGCGGGCTGGCGGTGACCGCCGGGATCGCCCTGGCCGCGGCGGCCTGGCTGATCCCCGACCAGCGTGCCTCGGCCGCGCCGCCGCGCAGCTATGACGGCGGCACGCTCGGCTCGGTCCGCCTGTGGCAGCCGGACGGCCAGCCGAGTTCCATGGTCTTCCTGCTGTCGGACGACACCGGCTGGTCCCCGGAGTTCGACGCGGCCGCGCAGCGGCTGCAGGGCAGCGGCGCCTTCGTCGTCGGCGTCGACCTGAAGCGCTATCTCGACGGGCTGGAGCATGGCGACGACCAGGACTGCCACTCCCCGGCCGGCGATTTCGAAGAGCTGAGCCAGCGGCTGGAGCGCGAGTTCAAATTCGCCTCCTATCACGCCCCGATCGTGGTCGGCCGTGGCCAGGGCGCGACCATTGCCTATGGCGCGGTGGCCCAGGCGGCGGCGAAGACCACGATCGAGGGCGGCGCCAGCATCGGCCCGATGCCGCCGCTGAAGACCCGGCTACCGCTCTGCACCGGCCCGGGAGACGCCCCGGCCGCGACGCCGGCCCCGGGCGGAGGCTTTACCTATGGGCCGCAGCCGCACATCCCGGGCTGGTGGCGTGTCGGCCTCTCCCAGTCGGACCCGGCCACGAGCGCCTTCGCGGCGGCGTCCGGCGGCGAGGTGGTGACCCTGCCGAAGGACGCGCCGCTGGCCGACCAGGCTGCGGCCATGCTGCAGCGGGATACGCCGGCAGATGCCGACGCCTCCGCCGTCGGCAGCCTGCCGCTGGAGGAGCTGCCGGCGGCGTCCCCCTCGCCCACGCTCGCGATCATCTATTCCGGCGACGGCGGCTGGCAGGATCTCGACAAGACCATCGGCGAAGCCCTTCAGCAGAAAGGGATTTCCGTCGTCGGCGTCGACAGCCTGCGCTATTTCTGGAGCGAGCGTACGCCGGAGCAGACGGCCAAGGACCTGGCCCATATCATCGACCATTATGGCAAGGCCTGGGGCGCCCAGCGTGTGGTCCTGATCGGCTATTCCTTCGGCGCCAATATCCTGCCCTTTGCCTACAACCGGCTGCCGGCCGCCGAGAAGGCGAAGGTCGACCAGATCAGCCTGCTGGGCCTGGCCGAACGGACCGATTTCGAGATCCGGGTCACCGGCTGGCTCGGCGTCTCCGCCGCCGACGACGCGCCGCCCGTGGCGCCGGAGCTGAAGTCGATCGACCCGGCCCGCCTGCAGTGCTTCTACGGGGAGGAGGAGGACGACACCGTCTGCCCGACCCCCGCCCTGGCCGGCGCCGAGGTGATCAAGACCACCGGCGGACACCATTTCGACGGCGATTACGACAGCCTCGCGCGTATCATCATGGATGGCGCCGCGAAACGGCAGCAGGCCGGCCCCACGGCGGCCACAGCCAAGCCGACAAATCCTTGATCTGACAGGCTGATTCCAACTATCCACAGATCTGTACACATTCGATCCCGCTATCCACAGGAGAGCGGGACCGTCGTTCCTGGCGGTGCCCCGCCCGGCTGCGGTAGGTTGAGCCGATGGAGAAGTCGCGTCCCGAATCCCCCCTCACCCTCGTTCACAGCGCCGACACGATGGCGAGCCCGACCTACCGCCGGATGCCGGCGAACGAGGAAGCCGAACAGGCGCTGCTCGGCGCCATCCTGGCCAACAACGCCGCGCTGGAGAAGGCGTCGGACTTCCTGCGGCCGGAGCATTTCTACGTTCCGGCGCATGGCCGGATCTACGCTGCCGCGCTGCGACTCGCGGAGCAGAACCGGATCGCCGATCCGATCAGCCTGAAGCAGTATTTCGAGACCGACAACGAGCTGGAGGGCGTCGGCGGCGCCCAATACCTGACCGACCTGGCGGCCAGCGTGGTCTCGGTGATGAACGCCGAGGACTACGCCCAGACCATCTACGACCTGTCGCTCCGGCGCCAGTTGATCCTCGCCGGCGAGGAGATCGTCAACGAAGCCTACAAGCTGGACAACGAACTGGACGGCCCGGCCCAGATCCAGCAGGGCGAGGAGAAGCTGTACCGGCTGTCCAGCTCGGGCGTGCTGCGCAAGGATTTCGAGGCCTTCGGCGACATCCTGGCGCGTGCGGTCGATGCCGCCGGCAAGGCGCTGGAGCGCGACACGCCGCTGACCGGCGTGACCACCGGCCTGGCCGAGATCGACAAGATGATGGGCGGCCTGCAGCCCTCGGACCTGATCGTCCTTGCCGGCCGGCCGGGCATGGGCAAGACGGCGCTGGCGACCAACATGGCCTTCAACGCCGCCACCGCCTATCTGCGCAAGCACGGCAAGGAAGGCGCCGTGGTCGGCTTCTTCTCCATGGAAATGTCGTCCGAGCAGCTTGCCGTCCGTATCCTGTCCGAGGTGGCCGAGATCGCCTCGGAGCGGATCCGCAAGGGCGACATGAAACGGTCCGATTTCCCGCGCGTGGTCGAGGCGGCGAATCTGATCCGGCAGACGCCCTTCTTCATCGACGACACTGCCGGTGTTTCGATCAGCACCTTAAGAACGCGCGCCTTACGCCTGAAAAGACAACATAATCTCGGCCTTCTGGTCGTCGACTACATCCAGCTGATGAACGCCAGCGGCGGGGGCAAGAAGACCGACAACCGGGTGCAGGAGATCTCGGAGATCACCCGCGGCCTGAAGATCCTGGCCAAGGACCTGAACATCCCGGTCGTCGCCCTGTCCCAGCTCTCCCGTCAGGTCGAGAACCGCGAGGACAAGCGGCCGCAGCTGGCCGACCTGCGCGAATCCGGCTCGATCGAGCAGGACGCCGACGTGGTCATGTTCGTCTACCGCGAGGCCTACTACCTGTCGAAGGCCGAGCCGCCCGAGGGCACGCCGGAGCACCAGGACTGGATGGCGGCGATGGACCGGGTGCACAACATCGCCGAGGTGATCATCGCTAAGCAGCGCCACGGCCCGACCGGCACCCGGCGGCTGCATTTCGAGGGCCAGTACACCAAGTTCTCCAACCTCCAGGCCGATCCCAGCTTCGATGACCAGTGAAGCGGCGGCGCTCGGCCGGGCCGGCGCCCTGCTGACTATTGACCTCGACGCCATCGTCGGGAACTGGCGGAGACTCTCGGCACGCAGCGCGCCATCGGAATGCGGCGCCGTGCTCAAGGCCGATGCCTATGGCCTGGGCGCCGCGCCGGTCGGCCGCGCCCTGTTCGCCGCCGGCGCCCGGAGCTTCTTCGTCGCGCATCTGGAGGAAGGGATCGCGCTGCGGGCGGTGCTCGGCGAAGCGCGCATCGTTGTCCTCAACGGCCTGCTGCCGGGCCTGGCCGCCGACTACACAGCCCACAGCCTGATCCCGGCGCTGAACCACCCGGCGGAGATCGCCGCCTGGGCCGGCCATGCCCGGGCGCTTGGCACCGCCCTGCCTTGCTTCGTCCATCTCGACAGCGGCATGAACCGCCTCGGTCTCGCGCCTGAGGACCAGGATCGGCTGGCCGCCGACCCGAGCGCCCTGGACGGCATCGCGCCGCTGACCTGGATGACGCACCTCGCCTGTGCCGAGGAGCCGGGGAACCCGATGAACCGGGCGCAGCTCGACCGGTTCCGCCGGGCCGTGGCGAAGCTGCCGAAGGCGCCGGTCAGCATCGCCAACTCCTCCGGCATCTTCCTCGGATCCCGATTCCACGGCGATCTGACCCGTCCCGGCGCCGCCCTCTACGGCATCAACCCGACGCCTGGCCGGCCGAATCCGATGGCCGATGTGGTGCGGGTCGAGGCTCGAATCCTGCAGACCCGCCGCGTTGACACCCCCATGACCGTTGGATACGGTGCCGCGCACCGCGTGGAGGGTCCGGCCCGGCTCGCGACGATCGCCGTGGGCTACGCCGACGGCGTTCCAAGGGCCGCCAGTGGCCGCGGCGCCGTGCGCATCGCAGGCTTCACCGCGCCGATCACCGGCCGAATCTCGATGGATCTGATCACGGTGGACGTGACCCACATTCCCGAAACGCTGGCCGCACCTGGCGCCCTGGTCGAGGTCATCGGCCCGGAGCTGCCGCCCGACCGGCTGGCCGAGAGCGCCGGCACCATCGGCTACGAGATCCTGACCAGCCTCGGGCGGCGCTACGCCCGGCGCTATCTCGGCGGCGCCGAATGAACTTCCTCGCCACGATCGGCCGCACCTTCCTCGCCTTCCTCGCCGCCGTCGGCCGCCTCGCCCTCTTCACCCTGAACGCTTTGGCGCAGTGCCTGCGGCCGCCCTTCTACCCGCGGCTGTTCCTGCGCCAGGTGATCGACATCGGCTACTACTCCCTGCCTGTGGTCGGGCTGACGGCGCTGTTCACCGGCATGGTGCTGGCGCTGCAGACCCAGGCGGGCTTCAGCCGCTTCGGCGCCGGCGGCTTCGGCGCCAATGTCGTGCTCCTGTCGGTTGTACGCGAATTGGGGCCTGTCCTGGCCGGGCTGATGGTCGCCGGCCGCATCGGCGCCTCGATGGCGGCCGAGATCGGCACCATGCGGGTGACCGAGCAGATCGACGCGCTCAGCACCCTCTCGACCAACCCGTACAAATACCTGGTCGCGCCGCGGCTGATCGCCGGGCTCCTGATGCTGCCCTGCCTGGTCGTCGTGGCCGACATCATCGGGGTGTTCGGCGGCTTCCTGATCAGCGTCTACCGTCTGGGCGAAAATCCCTCGGCCTATATCACGGCGACCTGGCAGGCCCTCGAGGTCGAGGACGTCGTGCTCAGCCTGCTCAAGGCCGCGGCCTTCGGCTTCGTCGTGGCGCTGATGGGCTGCTACCACGGCTACAATTCGCGCGGCGGGGCCCAGGGCGTCGGCGCGGCCACCACCAATGCGGTGGTCTCCGCCTCGATCCTGATCCTGCTGTTCGACTTCATGATCACCGGCCTGTACGTGGGGTGACGGCCATGACGACCACCCCCAAGATCCGACTGGAGGGCGTGCACAAGGCCTTCGGCCCGAAGCAGGTGCTGCGCGGCATCGACCTGGAGATCGTGGCCGGCGAATCCCTGGTCGTGATCGGCGGCTCCGGCACCGGCAAGTCGGTGCTGCTGAAGTCGATCCTCGGCCTGATCCGGCCGGACCGCGGCCGGATCCTGATCGACGGCGCCGAGACCCACGACCTGTCCGGCGGCGACCGGGTGGATCTGATGAAGCGCTTCGGCATGCTGTTCCAGGGCGCCGCCCTGTTCGACAGCCTGACGGTGTGGGAAAATGTGGCCTTCGGCCTGATCCAGGGCCGCGGCGAATCCCGCAGGCGAGCGAAGGAGATCGCGGTCGACAAGCTGGCCCAGGTCGGGCTGGGCCCCGACGTCGCCGCGCTCTATCCGGCCGAGCTGTCGGGCGGCATGCAGAAGCGCGTCGGCCTGGCCCGCGCCATCGCCGCCGAGCCGGAGATCATCTTCTTCGACGAGCCGACCACCGGCCTCGACCCGATCATGGCCGACGTGATCAACGACCTGATCGTGAAATGCCGCCGCGACCTGGGCGCCACCACCCTCTCGATCACCCACGACATGGCCAGCGCCCGCAAGATCGCCGACCGCATCGCCATGATCTATGAGGGCCGGATCATCTGGGCGGGGCCGGCGGCGCAGGTGAACGACTCCGGCAATCCCTATGTCGACCAGTTCGTGCACGGCCGCGCCGAGGGGCCGATCCAGATGCAGGTCCGGATTTCCTGACGTGAAGGCCGGCTGCGGTGTGACAGCCCACTCTCACACCGTCATTGCGAGCCCCGCAGGGGCGTGGCAATCCAGAAATCGAGCCGCTGGATCGCCACGTCGCTTCGCTCCTCGCGATGACGGTTTGGTAGTGAAGGCAGCTCACTCCTTGCGACGCCGGAACATTTGGTAGAAGTCCCCCCGTGGCGAAGAACGCGACCCGCTATGTCTGCCAGAACTGCGGCGCCAGCTACGCCCGCTGGGCCGGACGCTGCGATTCCTGCGGCGAGTGGAACACGCTGGTCGAGGAGATCGTCGAGGCCGCGCCGAAGGCGTTCGGCGGGGCCAAGGCCGGCGGCGGGCGCGCCATCGCCTTCACCGACCTGGCGTCCGCCACGATCGACGAGCCGCGCTGGCTGAGCGGCAATGACGAGTTCGACCGGGTCTGCGGCGGCGGCATCGTTCCCGGCTCGGCCATCCTGATCGGCGGCGACCCCGGCATCGGCAAGTCGACCCTGCTGCTGCAGGTGCTGTGCCGCCTGGCCGGCACCATAGACTGCGCCTATGTCTCGGGCGAGGAGGCGGTCGATCAGATCCGCATGCGGGCCCAGCGCCTCGGCCTGTCCCAGGCGCCGGTCCGCCTTGCCGCCTCCTCCAACGTCCGCGACATCATCGCCGCGATGGACCGGCCGGACGGACCGAAGGTCGTGGTGATCGATTCGATCCAGACCATGTTCCTCGACGCGCTGGAGAGCGCGCCGGGCACCGTCGCCCAGGTCCGCGCCTCGGCGGCCGAGCTGATCCGCCACGCCAAGCGCCGCGGCGCCGCGCTCCTGATCGTCGGCCACGTCACTAAGGACGGCGCCATCGCCGGGCCGCGGGTGCTGGAGCACATGGTCGACACCGTGCTCTATTTCGAAGGCGAGCGCGGCCACCAGTTCCGCATCCTGCGGGCGGTAAAGAACCGTTTCGGCGCGACCGACGAGATCGGCGTGTTCGAGATGACCGATGGCGGCCTGGCCGAGGTGCGCAACCCGTCCGAGCTGTTCCTGGCCGACCGCAGCGGCGACGTCTCCGGGGCCGCGGTCTTCGCCGGGCTCGAAGGCACCCGGCCGGTGCTGGTCGAGATCCAGGCTCTGGTCGCGCCGTCGCCGCTCGGCACTCCGCGCCGCGCCGTGGTCGGCTGGGACAGCGCCCGCCTGGCCATGGTCCTGGCGGTACTGGAGGCGCGCTGCGGCGTCGCCATCGGCATGAACGACGTCTATCTCAACGTCGCCGGCGGCCTGCGGATCGCCGAGCCGGCGGCGGATCTGGCGGTGGCGGCCGCCCTCCTCTCCTCCCTCACCGGCGTGCCGGTGCCGCGCGACACGGTGGTGTTCGGCGAGATCGGCCTGTCCGGCGAGGTCCGCGCCGTGGGGCAGAGCGATGCGAGGCTGAAGGAAGCGGCGAAGCTTGGATTCGCCGCGGCGATCGTGCCACAAGGGCACCCGAAGAGGGGCCGCGCCGCCAGCCGCGACGCGCTGCCGATCGAGCGGCGCAGCATCGCCCGGCTGGAGGAGCTGTTGGCCCTGTTCAACGTCGATGCGCGCGCCGTTTCGGCCGGGCGCCGCAGGAGCCTCGAGGAGACCGATCCTGGATAGCCTTCCCATCGCCGCCGGCGACATCGCGATCCTGATCATCCTCGCCATCTCCGCCTTCCTGGCGCTGGCGCGCGGCTTCGTGGCCGAGGTGCTGTCGATCGCCGGCTGGGCCGGCGCCGCCCTGGTCACGCTGTGGACCTTCAACGACGCCAGGCCCTATCTGCGCCAGTACATCGAGATGCAGCTGCTGGCCGACATCCTGACCGGCGCCGGCATCTTCGTCGTGGCGCTGGTGGTCTTCTCCACCATCAGCCACATGCTGGCCCGGGTGGTGAAGGGCTCGGCGCTCAACGCCGTCGACCGGTCGCTCGGCTTCCTGTTCGGAATCCTGCGCGGCGCCGTTCTGGTCTGCCTCGCCTACCTGCTGCTGACCTGGATCTTTCCGGAAACCCGGCGGCCGCCCTGGCTGGAGAACGCCCGGATGCTGCCCTGGGTGCAGGCCGGTGCCGAGCATCTGAAGAGCCTGGTGCCGCAGGAGGCGCTGGCGGGTGCGATCGACAAGGCCAAGCAGGAGGCTCCGGCGCTCGCGCCGAAGGTGGTCACCGACCCGATCGGCAGCCTGCTCAACGGCCAGGGCCAGCCAACGGCGCCGGCTCCGGCCCAGCCCCAACAGACGCAGCCGCCGGCCCCTGACCCGGCCGCGCCCGGCGTCACCCCGACATCCCCGACGCAGACGCATCCGGCCCCCCCGCCGAACGCGGGTGCAACCGGTGGCGGTTGACACTATATAGGCGCCAAGACTTCCAACGGCGCCGATGGCGCCCAGGGCCCAGGACCCTCCGCAGCGGCATGCTGACGACCGATCCTTTCGACCTCTACGGCGACACGCTCCGTGAGGAGTGCGGCATCTTTGGCATCATGGGGCATCCCGAGGCCGCCGCGATGACCGCGCTGGGGCTGCACGCGCTGCAGCACCGGGGCCAGGAGGCCTGCGGCATCGTCTCCTATGACGGCGAGCAGTTCCACGCCCACCGCGCCAACGGCCTGGTCGGCGACGCCTTCTCGTCGCAGGCGGTGGTCGGCCAGCTCAAGGGCAACGCCGCGATCGGCCACGACCGCTACGCCACCACCGGCGGCGCGGGCCTGCGCAATGTCCAGCCGCTGTTCGCCGATTTCGAGTTCGGCGGCTTCGCCATCTCCCACAACGGCAACCTGACCAATGCCGGGCGCCTGCGGCACCAGCTGGTCAGCCGCGGCTGCCTGTTTCAGTCGACCTCGGACACCGAGGTGTTCCTGCACCTGATGGCAACCGCCCGCGGCGGCAACGTGATCGACCGGCTGGTCGAGGCGATGCGCCAGGTCGAGGGCGCCTATTCCCTGATCGCCCTGTCGCCGGAGCACGTCATCGGCATCCGCGACCCGATGGGCTTCCGCCCGCTGGTGCTGGGCAAGCTGGAGACCGCATCCGGCACCAGCCATGTGCTGGCGTCGGAAACCTGCGCCCTCGACATCATCGGCGCCGAATTCATCCGCGATGTCGAACCCGGCGAAATGGTGGTGCTGACCGCCGAGGGGGTGAGCAGCATCAAGCCGTTCCAGCCGGCCGAGCGCCGCTTCTGCATCTTCGAGTACATCTACTTCGCCCGGCCCGACAGCGTGGTCGAAGGCTCCTCGGTCTACGAGGCGCGGCGCCGGATCGGGGCCGAGCTGGCGGTCGAATCGCCGGTCGAGGCCGACGTCATCATCCCGGTGCCGGATTCGGGCGTGCCCGCCGCCATCGGCTTCGCGTCGCAGAGCGGCATCCCCTTCGAGCTCGGCATCATCCGCAACCACTATGTCGGCCGCACCTTCATCGAGCCGACCGACCAGATCCGCCATCTCGGCGTGCGCCTGAAGCACAACGCCAATCGGGCGATGATCGAGGGCCGCCGGGTGGTGCTGGTCGATGATTCGATCGTCCGCGGCACCACCAGCCAGAAGATCGTGAAGATGGTGCGCGACGCCGGCGCCCGCGAAGTCCATATGCGGATCTCCAGCCCGCCGACGACCAACCCCTGCTTCTACGGCATCGACACGCCGGAGAAGACCAAGCTGCTGGCGCACAACTACTCGGTCGAGCAGATGGCCGAGCTGATCGGCGTCGACAGCCTGGCCTTCATCTCGATCGACGGCCTGTACCGCGCCATGGGCGCGCCGAAGCGGGCCGGCAACGCCCGCCAGTTCTGCGACGCCTGCTTCACCGGCGACTATCCGACGCCGCTGACCGACCATGCGGCCGCCCCGCGCCGCAGCTCCGCCCTGTCCGAGCGCGTCTGATCCATGAGCGACAACGGGAGGCCCCTGGAGGGGCGCATCGCGCTCGTGACCGGGGCCTCGCGGGGCTTCGGCGCCGCGGTCGCGGTCCGGCTCGCCGCCGCCGGCGCCCATGTCGTCTGCGCCGCCCGCACGGTCGGCGGGCTGGAGCAGACCGACGACGCGATCAAGGCCGCGGGCGGCAGCGCCACGCTGGTGCCGATGGACCTCTCGAAGTTCGAGCAGATCGACCTGCTCGGCGCCTCGCTGGCCCAGCGCTTCGGCCGGCTCGACCTTCTGGTCGCCAGCGCCGCCATGCTCGGCCATCTCGGTCCGGTCGCCTACAGTGACGAGAAGGTCTGGGCCCGGGTGCTCGACCTGAACCTCAACGCCAATTACCGGCTGATCCGCTCGGTCGACCCGCTGCTGCGTGCCGCGGAGGCACCGCGGGCGGTCTTCGTCACCGACCGTATCGCCCGCAGCGGCACCGCCTATTGGAGCGCCTATGCCGTGGCCAAGGCGGGGCTGGACACAATGGCCGGGCTCTATGCGGCGGAGACGGCGAAGACGCCGCTGCGCGTGGCGCTGTTCCATCCGGGGCCGATGGCGACCCGGCTGCGCGAGCAGGGCTTCCCGGGCGAGCCCGCCGGCAGCCAACCGGCGCCCGACGCCGCGGCCGACCGGCTGGTCGGCCACATCTTGGCCGAGGACGGCCTCGTCGCCGGCAAGGCCGCGGACTGGGACTGACCCCTCGTCATGGCGAGCCCCGAAGGGGCGTGGCCATCCAGGGATCGTGCCGCTGGATCGCCACGTCGCTTCGCTCCTCGCGATGACGATCGGGTTATCCCCGCTTCCGCCGTTTATTCCCTGAAGATCTTCTGCAGGAAATCGGCCAGGGACGGGCGCCACACCGCCATCTCGTGCCAGAGGCCCGGATATTCCTTGTAGTCGTAGCGGATGCCGGCGGCGTCCAGATCCTTGCGCAGCCCGGCGATGTCCTTGCCGGTGATGGTGTCGTCGCTGCCGACCGTCACGGTGAAGTTGCGCAGGCCGGCGTTCACCTTGGCCGGATCGGCCAGCGCGCGGGCGATGCCGTCGTTCGGCACCGTGGTTTGCGAGACGCCGCTGAAGGTCGCCAGCCAGGCGAAGGTGCCGGGATGGCCAAGGCCCGAGACCAGCGCCTGGTAACCGCCCTGCGACAGGCCGGCCAGCGCCCGCCCCGCCGCGTCGGTGCGCACCCGGTAATGCGCCTCCATGTAGGGGATGATGTCCTCGATCAACTCGCGGTCGGCCGCCATGGCATTGGGCGTGTAGAAGGTCTGGCGCCGGGTGACGGCCGCGAAGTCCTCCGGCACCGCCTCGGCCACGTCGGTCTCGGTGTCCGGGATCACCACGATCATCGGCACGATCTTCTTCTCGGCCAGCAGATTGTCGAGGATCTGCGGCGCCCGGCCCTGAGTCACCCAGGACCAGACCGTGTCGCCGAAGCCGTGATAGAGGTACAGCACCGGCAGCGGCGCCAACGCCTCGCTGTAGCCGGGCGGCGTCCACACCAGCATCTGCCGTTCGGACTCCAGCGTCTTGCTTGTCAGGGTCACGACCCGCAGGTCGCCATGCGACACCGGCCGGGTGTCGAGGATGCTGCCCGGCACCAGCACCAGGCTGGTGTTGACCTGGCGCTGCGGCTTCGGCGCGTTGCTGCCGGTGTCGGTCGCGCGGAAGCCATCGACGTTGAAGTAGTACTCGTAGAGGTCGGGGGCGACCGGGCCGATGGTGACCGTCCAGACGCCGCGGTCGTCCTTCGTCATCGGCGTCGCCTTGGCCTTGGCCGGATCGGTCGAGCCGAAGACCAGCCCGACCGACTTCGCCGCCGGCGCGAACAGCCGGAAGGTGATGCGGCGGTCCGCCTCGACCCGGGTGATGAAGTCGCGCAGCGGCTGGTCGGTCGGCGGCAGGGCGGGAATGCCGGAATCGGCGGCCATCGACGGCGCTCCGCTCAGCGACAGGACAAGAACGGCGATCGACGCGGAAATCTTGCGCACGGGGCCCTCCCGAGTCGTTGGGCTGCGATTATGCCCGACGAACCGAAGGGAACCGGCTCACTTTCTCGCTGGCGATGATCCGATCACGCCTTGAAGATCTTCTGCAGGAAACCGGCCAGCGACGGACGCCACACCGCCATCTCGTGGCCGAGCCCCGGATATTCCGTGTAGTCGTAGCGGATGCCGGCCGCGTCGAGGTCCCTGCGGAGGCCCGCGATGTCGCCACCCGTGACGCCGTCGTCGCTGCCGACCGTCACGGTGAAGTTGCGGAGCCTGGCATTCACCTCGGCCGGGTCGGCCAGCGCCCGGGCGATGCCCTCGTTCGTCACGGTGGCCTGCGAGACGCCGCTGAAGGTCGCCAGCCAGGCGAAGGTGCCGAGGCGGCCGAGGCCCGAGACCAGCGCCTGGTAGCCACCCTGGGACAGGCCCGCGATCGCCCGCCCCGACGCGTCGGTCCGGACGCGGTAGCGCGCCTCCATATAGGGGATGATGTCACCGATCAGCTCGCGATCGACGGCCGCAGCATTGGTCGGATAGAAGCTGCGGCGGGGGATGGGCTCCGGGAAGTCCTCCGGCATCATGCCGGGACTATCCGCCTCCGTGCCCGGGATCACCACGATCATCGGCACGATCGTCCCCTCGGCCAGCAGGTTGTCGAGGATCTGCGGCGCCCGGCCCTGGGTCACCCAGGACCAGACCGTGTCGCCGAAGCCGTGATAGAGATACAGCAACGGCAGCGGCGCCGACGCCTCGCTGTAGCCGGGCGGCGTCCAGACCAGCGTCTGGCGCTCCGTTTCCAGCGCTGCGCTATGCATGGTGACGATCCGGAGATCGCCATGCGGCACCGGCCGGGTGTCGAGGATGCTGCCCGGCACCAGGATCAGGCTGGCATTGACCTGCCGCTGCGGCTTCGGCGTGCCGCTGCCCGTATCGATCGACCGAAACCCGTCGACACTGAAGCCGTATTCGTAGAGGCCGGGCTCGACCGGGCCGATCGTCGCTTTCCAGACGCCATGCTCAGCCTTCGCCAAGGGTATGGCCGCAAGCGAGCCGAACATGACGGAGACGGATCCCGCTGCCGGGGCGATCAGCCGGAAGGTGATCCGGCGGTCGTCCCAGACCCGCGTGAGGACATCGCGCCGCGGCCGCTCGCCGGCGGACGGCATCGGCGTCACTCGCCAGAGATCATCTTGAAGATCCCAGAAAAATCAGTGTCTTTCTCACCTTCGTTCACAAACAAGGTGTAGAGCGCAGTCGCTGCCGCGCCGAGCGGAGTGGCAGCGCTGGTGGCTTGGGCCGCGGCCTGCGACAGGCGCAGATCCTTCAGCATCATCGCCGCGGTGAAACCGGGTTTGTAGTCGCGATTGGCCGGCGAAGTCGGCACCGGCCCCGGTACCGGGCAATAGGTGGTCAGCGACCAGCACTGGCCGGAGCTCTTCGATGCCACGTCGAACAGCTTCTGCCGCTCCAGCCCCAGCCTGTCGGCCAGGGCGAAGGCCTCCGACACCGCGATCATCGAGATGCCGAGCACCATGTTGTTGCAGATCTTCGCCGCCTGGCCGGTGCCCGAACCGCCGGTGTGGATCACGGCCTTGCCCATCGCCTGCAGCACCGGCTCGGCCCGGGCGAACGCGTCATCGGGGCCGCCGACCATGAAGGTCAGGGTGCCGGCCGCGGCGCCGCCGGTGCCGCCCGACACCGGTGCGTCGACCATGGCGAAGCCGCGCGACGCCGCCTCCTTCCCGAGCAGGCGCGCGGTCTCGACGTCGATAGTCGAGCAGTCGATCAGCAGCGCGCCCGCGGGCGCGCTGGCGCACACCCCGTCGGCGCCGAGATAGGCGTCGCGCGCGTGGGCGCCGGTCGGCAGCATGCTGACCACCACCTGCGCCTCGTCCACCGCCGCGGCGATCGAGGGCTTGGCGGCGATGCCTTCCTTCGCCACCGCCTCGCGCACCGAGTCCACGGGGTCGAAGCCGGACACACGGTGCCCGGCCTTCACCAAGTTCAGCGCCATCGGCCGACCCATATGGCCGAGCCCGAGAAAGGCAATCCGCAGCGACATAGGGTTCCTCCCAAACCGGGCGTGGACCGCCCGTCCTGTCGTTCAGTCGAAGCTCAGCTCGCGGCCGGGCAGCGGCTGGAAATAGGCGGCGACCGCGGCGTCGTCCACCTCGGCCAGCGTCGCCGGCCGCCATTTCGGGTCGCGGGTCTTGTCGACCAGCTGCGCCCGCACGCCTTCGAAGAAGTCCGGCTTCGTCAGGAAGCGGTGGACCATGCGGAACTCCATCGCCGCCACCGCGTCGTAGATCATGGTCTTGCCCTGGCGGATCTGGCGCAGCGTCACCTTCAGGCTGGTCGGCGACCCGGCGCGGATCTGCGCCGCCGCGGTCTTCGCCCAGTCGCCCTCCTCGGCGTCCAGCGCCGCGAGGATCTCCTCCACCGTGTCGTGGCGGAAGCAGCGGTCGATCGCCGGGCGCAGAGGCGCCAGCGTCGGCACGCCGGGATCGGCGGCGAAGCGCTGCAGCACCGCCTCCGCCACCAGCCCGCCATTGCCGATCCAGCCGGCCTCGGCCAGCGCGGCGACCAGGTCGTCGACCCGGGCCGAGGCGACGTGATGCGTGCCCATGCGGGAGAAGAGCATGTCGGCGGCGCCGATGCGCGCGCCGGTCAGGGCCAGATAGGTGCCGATCTCGCCCGGGCAGCGTGACAGGAACCAGCCGCCGCCGATATCCGGGAACAGGCCGATGCCGCATTCCGGCATGGCGCTCAGCGTCTTCTCGGTCGTCACCCGGTGCGAGCCGTGCACCGACAGGCCCAGCCCGCCGCCCATGGTGACGCCGTCGAGCAGCGCGATCCAAGGCTTGGGGAAGTGATGGATGGCGTGGTTCAGCCGGTACTCGACCCAGAAGAAATCGTCGTCCGGGTCGCCGTCCGGCAAGCCGTTCTGCGGCCCCCGCTCATATACCGCGCGGATGTCGCCGCCGGCGCAGAAGGCGCGGTCGCCGGCGCCGCGCAGCACCACGGCATGCAGCTCCGGATCTTCGGCCCACTCCGCAATCTTCGGCAGGAGCGCCCGACACATCGTCAGGGTCAGCGCGTTCAGGGCCTTCGGCCGGTTCAGCGTCGCGATGACGATCGGCCCCTCGCGGTCGAACAGGATCTCGTCGGTCATCCGTCTCTCATTCGGCCAGGAGGCGACGGGCCACGATCAGCCGCATGATCTCGTTGGTGCCTTCCAGGATCTGGTTGACGCGGACGTCGCGCAGGAAACGCTCCACCGGATACTCCTTGATGTAGCCGTAGCCGCCATGCAGCTGCAGCGCATCATTGCAGATCCGGAAGCCGGCATCGGTGGCGAAGCGCTTGGCCATGGCGCAATGCTGGGTCGCGTCCGGGTCGCCCCGGTCGAGCGAATCCGCGGCGCGGTGGATCATCAGCCGGGCGGCGTCGAGATCGATCGCCATATCGGCCAGCTTGAACTGCAGCGCCTGGAACTCGGCGATCTTCCGGCCGAACTGGCTGCGCTGCAGCATATGGCTGCGCGCCGCCTCCAGGCAGGCGCGGGCGCCGCCGACCGAGCAGGCGCCGATATTGACCCGACCGCCGTCCAGCCCCTTCATCGCGAATTTGAAGCCCTCGCCCTCCTCGCCCAGCCGGTTGGCGACCGGGACGCGGCAATCCTCGAAGATCACCATCGTGGTCACCTGGCTGTTCCAGCCCAGCTTCTTCTCCTTCTTGCCGAAGGACAGGCCGGGCGTGCCCTTCTCGACCACGACCGCCGAGATCCCCTTCGGCCCCGCCTCCCCGGTCCGCACCATCACGACATAGACATCGGAGGTCGAGCCGCCGGAGATAAAGGCCTTGGAGCCGTTCAGGACATAGTGGTCGCCGTCGCGCACCGCGCGGGTGCGCAGCGACGCAGCGTCGGAGCCGGAGCCGGGCTCGGTCAGGCAGTAGCTGGCGAAACGCTCCATCGTCATCAGCGACGGCAGGAAGCGCGCCTTCAGCTCCTCCGACCCGAAGCTGTCGATCATCCAGCCGACCATGTTGTGGATCGATATATAGGCGGCGGTGGAGACGCAGGCGGTCGCCAGCTCCTCGAACACGATCGCGGCGTCGCGTCGGGTCAGGCCGCTGCCGCCATGCGCCTCGCCGCAATAGATGCCAGCAAAGCCCAGCGCCGCGGCCTGGCGCAGCGTCTCGACCGGGAAGATCTGCTCCTCGTCCCAGCGGGCGGCATGGGGCGCCATCTGCTCCGCGGCGAAGGCGCGCGCGGCATCGCGGATGGCTTCCTGTTCGGCGGTCAGCGTGAAGCTCATGGAATGAGCGTGGCCGCAACCGGCCGCGGGATCAAGTGGGCGGGTGTACGATTCTTTCGCACTGCGGCAGGCGGCCCCGACGCTGCTATGCTGGCAGGGCCGACACCGCCGGAGACCGCCATGCCCGACACCGCCCCTGCCCTCGCCGAAGCCCAGGCTGTGCTGGCAACCGCCCTGGCCGAGGCCGGGCGGCGCGAGCAGCAGATCGCGGCGGTGGTGGTGGATCGCGGCGGCCACATCGTCGCCGCAGCGCGGATGGATGGTGTCGGCTATCTCACGCTTGAGATCGCCCGGCGCCGGGCGGCCGCGGCGCTCTATCTCGGCGAGCCGACCCGCGATCCCGCGCTGCGGCTCGGCCGCGACCCGGCCGAGGCGGCGCAGCTGGCCGGGCTGGCCGAGATCCTGGTGCAGCCCGGCGGCTTCCCCTGGCGCGATGCCGGCGCCGTGATCGGCGCTCTCGGCATCGCCGGCGCCGGGGCGGAGGACGACCACGCCATCGGCGATATTGCGATCGACATGCTCTAGACGTTTTGCCGATTGCCTTTCCCGCCGCTTCCACGACATTGATAGGGCAAGGCATCCGTGAGAGGTGCCCGACGCGAACAGGGGGAGAGAGCATGCAGGCTGCGGCCACGCCGCCCGCACCGGGAGATGCGCTTCTGACCGCGGACTCGGTCAGCCTCGCCTTCGGCGGGGTGAAGGCCCTGACCGATGTCGGCTTCACCGTCCGGCGCGGCGAGCTGTTCTCGATCATCGGCCCGAACGGCGCCGGCAAGACCTCGATGGTCAACTGCATCTCCGGCCGCTACAGCCCGACCGCCGGCCGCATCCACTACAAGGGCCGCGACATCACCCGGCTGAAGCCCAGCGCCCGGGCCGATCTCGGCCTCGGCCGCACCTTCCAGAACCTGGCGCTGTTCGCGCATATGTCGGTGCTCGACAACATCATGGTCGGGCGCCACCACCTCTTGAAGAACAACGTGCTGACCGGCGCGCTGTGGTGGCTGGGCGGCGCCCGGGAGGAGGAGTTGCAGCACCGCCGCGCGGTCGAGGAGATCATCGATTTCCTTGAGATCCAGCATGTCCGCCGCGCCCTCGCCGGCACCCTCTCCTACGGGCTGCGCAAGCGGGTGGAGCTGGCCCGCGCCATCGCGCTGAAGCCCGACCTGATCCTGCTCGACGAGCCGATGGCGGGGATGAACCTCGAGGAGAAGGAGGACATGGCCCGCTACATCGTCGACCTCAACGCCGAATGGGGCATGACGGTGATCATGATCGAGCACGACATGGGCGTGGTGATGGACATCTCGCACCGCGTCATGGTGCTGGATTTCGGCCGCAAGATCGCCGAGGGCAGCCCGGAGGACGTCCTGGCCGACCCGCATGTCCGCCGCGCCTATCTCGGCGAGATCGACGACGAGAGCACGGAGGCGGCGGCTTGACCGAGGCCGCGTTGGACACCTTCCCCAAGCTCCTGGCCCGCAACGCGCGGCAATGGCCGGACGAGGTGGCGCTGCGGGAGAAGGATTTCGGCATCTGGCAGGAGATCACCTGGGCTGGCTTCCACGCCCGGGTGCGCGACTTCGCCCTGGCGCTGCGCGGCCTCGGCATCGGGCCGGGCGCGGTGGTCGGGCTGATCGGCGACAACCGGCCGGACTGGGTGGCGGGCGAGATCGCCGCCCATGCCGCCGGCGCCATGAGCCTCGGCCTCTATCGCGACGCGCTGGACGAGGAGGTGGCCTATCTCATCGACCACGCCTCGGTCGCGATCGTCCTGGCCGAGGACGAGGAGCAGGTCGACAAGCTGCTGGGCCTCGGCGACCGGATCCCGAGCGTCCGCCACATCGTCTATTCCGACCCGCGCGGCATGCGGAAATACGAGGACTCTCGGCTGCTGCCGGTCGAGGACTTCATCGCCCTCGGCGCGCCGCTGCTCGCGGCCGATCCCGGCCTCTACGACCGCATGGTGGCGGAGACGCGCGGCGAGGATGTCGCGGTGCTGTGCACCACCTCCGGCACCACCGCCCATCCGAAGCTCGCCATGCTCTCGGCCGGGGCGGTGATCCGGCACACCGCCAGCTACCTCGCCGTCGACCCGCAGGGGCCGCAGGACGAGTACGTCTCGGTACTGCCGCTGCCCTGGATCATGGAGCAGGTCTACGTCTTCGGGAAGGCGCTGCAGTGCCGGATGACGGTGAACTTCGTCGAGGAGCAGAGCACCACCTGGGCGGATTTCCGCGAGATCGGCCCGACGTTCGTACTGCTGGCGCCGCGGGTCTGGGAAGGGCTGGCCGCCGATGTCCGCAGCCGGATGATGGACGCCTCCTGGCTCAAGCGCCGCTTCTTCGACCTCGGCATGAAGATCGGCCTGAAAGCGCTTGATCAGAAGAAGAAATCACCGCTCTCGAAGATTCTGCTATTCGCCGCGCTGCGCGACCGTCTGGGCTTCTCCCGCCTGCGCTCGGCCGCGACCGGCGGCGCGGCGCTGGGGCCGGAGACGTTCCGCTTCTTCCTCGCCATGGGGGTGCCCCTGCGCCAGCTCTACGGCCAGACCGAGCTGCTGGGCGCCTACACCATCCACCGGCCGGGCGAGGTCGACTTCGACACGGTCGGCGTCGCCTTCGACGACAGCATCCAGCTGCGGATCGAGGCGCCGGACCAGAACGGCGTCGGCGAGATCGTCACCCGACATCCGAACATGTTCCACGGCTACTACCGCAACGAGGAAGCATCGAAGGCCGATCTGCGCGACGGCTGGCTGGCGACCGGCGACGCCGGCTACATCGACGGCAAGGGGCACCTTGTCGTCATCGACCGGATGAAGGACCTTGCCACCACCAGCGGCGGTGACAGGTTCAGTCCGCAATACATTGAAAACAAGCTGAAATTCTCGCCCTTCGTGGCCGAGGCGGTGATCCTCGGCCACGGCCGGCCGGACCTGGCGGCGATCATCTGCATCCGCTTCCCGATCGTCTCGAAATGGGCGGAGAAGAACCGCATCGCCTTCACGACATACACCGACCTGTCGGCGCGGGAGGAGGTCTACGCGCTGATCCGCCGCGAGGTCGAGACGGTGAACGCCGGCCTGCCGGAGGCGCAGCGCATCCGCCGCTTCCTGCTGCTGTACAAGGAGCTGGACGCCGATGACGGCGAGTTGACCCGCACCCGCAAGGTGCGGCGCGGCGTGATCGGCGAGAAATACGGCGACATCATCGACGCGATCTATCGCGGCGACCCGGCGATCCCGGTCGACGCCACCATCACCTTCCAGGACGGCACCCGACAGCGGATCCGCACCACGCTCAAGGTGGTCGACGTCGCGCCCGGCCGTCCCGGGCAGCGCCACGCGGCGGAGTGAGCCCATGAACCTGGCCTTCCTGTTCCAGCTCCTGGTCAACGGCGTGATCGTCGGCACGCTCTACGGCGTCGTCGCCATGTCCTTCGTGCTGATCTACAAGGCCAGCCGGGTGGTGAATTTCGCCCAGGGGGAGTTCCTGCTGATCGGCGCCTGGATCTGCTGGTGGGCGCTGACCGAGTACCAGGTGCCCTTCGTACTGGGCTTCGCCATCACCCTCGTCTTCATGCTGGTCTTCGGCATCCTGCTGCAGGTGGTGGTGCTGCGGCCGCTGATCGGCGAGCCGGTGATCTCCGTCATCATGGTCACGATCGGCCTGTCGCTGGTGTTCCAGCCGCTGATGGCCTGGATCTTCGGCGTCTCCGCCCAGCCCTTCCCGCCGGTGTTCGAGACCCAGTCGGTCGACATCCTCGGGCTGCAGGTGCAGACGGTCTATATCCTGTCGATGGCGATCAGCCTGTTCATCATGGGCGGCTTCGCCTGGTTCTTCAAATTCTCGCGCATGGGCCTGGCGATGCGCGCCACCGCCTTCGACCAGCAGGTGGCGCAGTCCATGGGCATCTCGGTGAAGCAGGTGTTCGCCATGGCCTGGGCGATCTCGGCCATGGTGTCGGCGGTAGCCGGCATCGTCGTCGGTGTCGTCAACGGCGTGTCCTCCGCCCTCTCCGTCTTCGGCATCAAGGTGTTCCCGGCGGTGATCCTGGGCGGGCTCGACAGCATCGTTGGCGCGGTGCTGGGCGGGCTGATCATCGGCGTGCTGGAGCATTTCGCCCACTGGCTGGACGTCACCTTCCTGGGCTGGGGCAACATGCTGAAGATCGCCCCCTTCTACGTCCTGATCGTGATCCTGATGATCAAACCCTACGGCCTGTTCGGCACCCGGGACATCGAGAGGGTGTGATGATGCCGGGACTGCGGCGATCAATGATCGAGAAACGGCAGATCGGCCAGGTCGCCGATCAGGTCATGCGGATCGGCCGGCTTCTCCCGCGTCAGGATCACCTGAAGCGAGTAGGCGCCCCGGATACCCTTGCTCGTTACCACCATCCAGTCCGAGACGGAGTCCGGCCGGACCTTGATCCGCTGTCCCTCCTTGTAGCCGGAGACATACTCGATCCGGTTCGCGATCGTGCCGACGAACCCGTCGCCTTGGGCGGCGACGTCGGCCAGCCAAACATGTTCGTTCTCGTCGCCGCTGGTCAGGCGGACCTTCAGCTGGATCGAGGCGACATCCGCCGATGGATGCGACAGGTACTTGCGGAAGACCGGGAGCGTGTTGCGGGCCTTCCAGATCGCCCAGTTCATCGCCGGGTCGGATTCGCGAAACCAGGCGATTCCCTTTTCCGGGTCCATCTGCGCACGCGCCGTGCCAGGCAGCGCCACGGTCACTGCCAGCAGCAGGACCTCGATCCAACGGCGATACATGGCAATCCCCCCACCCAGCGTGCCAGCGCCGGGATCATAGCACCGCGCCCCGGCGCCGGAGGACAGGCCTGATGGCCAACGCCTATGCCCGCCCCTGCGGCGACTTCCGCACCAGCTACGGCGCCGACACGACCATCTTCGACGACGCGTTCAGCCGGCGCAGCGTGCTGGTCATCCTGGCGCTGCTGGCGTTCTCGCCGATCGCGGTACAGCTCGGCTGGCTGTCCAAGGGCTGGATCGACAGCTTCATCGAGACCGGCTACCTGGCCGTCGCCGCGCTCGGCCTCAACATCCTGGTCGGCTTCACCGGCCAGATCTCGATCGGCCATGCCGTGTTCTTCGGCTTCGGCGCCTTCGCCTCGGCCTGGCTGAACCGCACCACCGGCATCCCGGTCTTCTTCTGCATCCCGCTGGCCGGGCTGATGACCGCGGCCGTCGGCCTCGTCTTCGGCGTGCCGGCAGCGCGGATCAAGGGGCTGTACCTCGCCATCGCCACCCTGGCCGCGCAGGTGATCCTGGAGGACTTCTTCGCTCGCGCCGGCTGGTTCACCGGCGGCGTCGCCGGCGCCCATGCCGCCCCGGTCACCCTGTTCGGCTGGGAGGTCGACCGCGTCAACTACTTCTATGTCGTGCTGTTCTGGGCCGCCCTGCTGTACCTGGCCGCGACCAACCTGATGCGGTCCCGCGACGGCCGCGCCTTCGTCGCCGTGCGCGACCACTACCTGGCCGCCGAGATCATGGGCATCAACCTGACCCGGTACCGGGTGCTGTCCTTCGGCATCGCCGCCTTCTACGCCGGGGTCGGGGGCGCGCTCTACGCCCATTACCTGCAGGTGGTCTCGGTCGAGGAGTTCACCATCCTGAAGTCGATCGAGTTCCTCGGCATGATCATCATCGGCGGCCTCGGCTCGATCATGGGCACGATCCTCGGCACCGTCTTCATGGTGTCGCTGCCCGACGTGATGGACTGGCTGGTGCGGCTGATCCGCGGCACCTGGCTCTACAAGACGCTCGATCTGCGCGTCGGCATCAACTTCCTGAAGGAGATGGCGATCGGCATCGCCATCATCCTGTTCCTGATCTTCGAGCCGGACGGGCTGGCGCATCGCTGGCGCCAGATCAAGGCCTACTGGAAGCTGTACCCCTTCTCGTACTGAACCCGGCCGCGACAGAACGGCCGCCATGGAGGACACCCGGATGTCGAGACGATCCCTTCTCACCGCCACCGCCTTGATCGGCTTCTGCGCCGCCCCCGCAGTCTCAACGCAGGCTTGGGCCGACGACATCCCGGTCGGCCACATCGCCGACCTGACCGGCCCGACCGCGTCGATCGGCGTGCCCTATGCCGACGGCGTCGCCGACACGCTGAACTGGGTGAACGAGAATGGCGGGGTCGACGGCGACGACATCGCCTTCGAGACCTACGACTACGCCTACAAGGCGCCGCAGGCGGTCTCGGAATACCAGCGGCTGGTGGCGAACGAGCAGGTGGTGGCGATCGCCGGCTGGGGCACGGCCGACACCGAGGCGCTGATCGAGTTCATCGCCAAGGACCAGATCCCCTACTATTCCGGCTCCTATTCCGGGGCGCTGACCGACCCGATCGGCAAGGCGCCGAAGGCGAGCAAGGCGGCACCGTTCAACTTCTTCTACGGCCCCTCCTACTCCGATGCCTGCCGGGCGCTGGCGCAATGGGCGGCGGAGGACTGGAAGAAGAAGGGCGGCCAGGGCAAGCCGAAATGGGTCCATATGGGCGACAACCACCCGTATCCGAACTCGCCCAAGGTCGCCTGCAGCGAATACGCGCAGGAGCTGGGCTTCGAGGTGCTGGACCCGATCCAGTACACGATGGCGCCGGGCGACTTCACGCCGCAATGCCTGACCCTGAAGGAGAAGGGCGCCAACTACGCCTATGTCGCCAACATCGCCGGCTCGACCACCTCACTGCTGAACGCCTGCGCCACCGCCGGCACCAAGGTGCAGTTCGTGGCCAATGTCTGGGGCTATGACGAGAACGTCATGAAGGCGGCCGGCCAGAACGCCGACGGCGTGGTGGTCGCGGTCCGCACCGGCTCGATCTGGACCGACAGGAACGCCGGCATGGACCGGATGCGCGAGATCTCGAAGATCAGCGATTCGAGCGGCGAGACCTATCGGCCGCTGAGCTATCTCGCCGGCGTCTGCGCCACCTCCTACATGGTCGAGGCGATCAAGGCGGCGAAGGCCAAGGGCGAGGTCACCGGCCTCGCCATCCGCGATGCCATGTACGAGAAGAAGGACTGGGTGCCGGCTGGGCTCGAAGGGGTGTGCCTGCCCTCGACCTGGACCCCGACCGACCATCGCGGGCTGATGACCGTGCCGATCTACCAGGGCCATGTGAAGGGCACGACCCAGGGCAAGGAGGTCACGGCGCTGATGGCCGACGGCACCATGTCGCTGGAGAAGGTGGCCGAGATCACCCTGCCCCGCCGCCAGGAATGGCTGGGATATTGAGCCCGTCGGCATGACCGCCCCGTCCCTACTCTCGGTCGAGAACATCGAGGTCGTCTACAACGACGTCATCCTGGTGCTGCGTGGCCTCAGCCTTGCCGTGCCGAAGGGGGCGATCGTGGCGCTGCTGGGCGCCAACGGGGCCGGCAAGTCGACGACGCTGAAGGCGATCTCGGGCCTGCTGCGGACCGAGGACGGCGCCGTCACTCGCGGCGCCGTCACCTATGAGGGGCAGCCGATCCACCACCTCGACCCCGGCGCCGTGGTGCGCCGGGGCATCTTCCAGGTGATGGAGGGGCGCCGCATCGTCGCCGACATGACCTGCCTGGAGAATCTCCGGCTCGGCGCCCATACGCGGCGCGACCGCGAGATCGCCGACGACATCGACCGGGTCTACGGCTATTTCCCGCGGCTGCGCGAGCGGAACGGCCTGGCCGGCTATCTGTCGGGCGGCGAGCAGCAGATGCTGGCGATCGGCCGGGCGTTGATGGCGCGGCCGAAGCTGATCCTGATGGACGAACCGTCCATGGGCCTGTCGCCGCTGATGGTGAAGGAGGTGTTCGGCATCATCCGCCAGCTCAACGCCGATCTCGGCATCTCGATCCTGCTGGTCGAGCAGAACGCCCGCATGGCCCTCTCCTGCGCCGGATACGGCTACATCATGGAGAACGGCAAGGTGGTGCTGGACGGCACCGCCGAAGCCCTCGCGGCCAACGAGGACGTCAAGGAGTTCTACCTCGGCGGCGCCGGGGAGCAGCGCAAGAGCTTCAAGAACCTGAAGAGCTTCAAGCGCCGCAAGCGCTGGCTGTAGGAGAGTTTGCCTCCCGGCATTGTGCGGCCCGGCGGGCGGCGTCATGCTGGCCGCGAGTCATCGACCTGGAACGTGTCGGAACGGGGAATCCCCATGGCCGAGTATTACGACGATCTCGAAACCAGGCCGGCCGAGGAGCGCGAGGCGGCGCTGCTGGCCGAGCTGCCGGCCCAGATCGCCCATGCCAAGGCCTCGGCGCCGGGCTACGCCAAGCGCCTGGCCGAGGTCGACCCGGCGGCGGTGACCAGCCGGGCGGAGCTGGCGGCGCTGCCGCTGACCCGCAAATCCGAGCTGCCGACGATCCAGGCGGTCGACCTGCCCTTCGGCGGCCTGACCACGATCGCACCGGGTCAGTTCCGCCGGATCTTCGCCTCCCCCGGCCCGATCTACGAGGGCGAGACCCACGGCATCGATTATTGGCGCACCGCCCGCGCCCTGTTCGCCAGCGGCTTTCGCGAGGGCGACATCATCCAGAACTGCTTCGCCTACCACTTCACCCCGGCCGGGGCGATGTTCGAGACCGGGGCCGAGGCGCTGGGCTGTGCCGTGATCCCAGCCGGCACCGGCAACACCGAGCTGCAGGCCCGGGCCATGGCCGACCTGAAGCCGCGCGGCTATGTCGGCACGCCCGATTTCCTGAAACTGATCCTGGAGAAGGCCGACCAGCTGGGCCACGATATCAGCTCGGTGAAGCTGGCCCATGTCTCCGGCGGGCCGCTGCTGCCGGCATTGCGCGAGTTCTACTCGGCCCGCGGCATCGATGTGTTCCAGAGCTATGGCACCGCCGATCTCGGCCTGATCGCCTATGAGACCGAGGCGCATGAGGGTCTGGTGCTGGCCGAGGGCATCCTGGTCGAGATCGTCCGCCCCGGCACCGGCGACCTGGTGCCGGAGGGTGAGGTCGGTGAGGTGGTGATCACCAGCTTCGACCGCTGCACGCCGCTGATCCGCTTCGCCACCGGCGACCTCTCCGCCATCCTGCCCGGGCGCAGCCCCTGCGGCCGCACCGCGCCGCGGCTGCGCGGCTGGCTCGGCCGAGCCGACCAGAGCACCAAGGTGCGCGGCCTGTTCGTCCATCCCGGCCAGATCGCCGAGGTGCTGAAGCGCCACGGCCTCGAGCGCGGAAGGCTGGTGGTGGCGAGCCGCCAGGGCATCGACGACGTCGTGCTGCAGGTGGAGAGCGCCGATGCCTCGGTGGCCGACGCCGTGGCCGAGACCGTGCTCGACGTCACCAAGCTGCGTGCCGCGGTGGCGGCGGTGCCGCCTGGCAGCCTGCCGAACGACGGCAAGGTGATCGACGACACCCGCAAGTTCGAGTGAGCGGAGGAGCCGCTGGCCGCCGCTTGCGATCCCCCGCATCGTCGCGCTAGCCTTCCGCATCGACACAGCACTGGACCGCGGTCGACTCCGGTCGGCAACCGGCAGGCACAGCCACCGGGAGACGCGCCATGGCCGAACCAGGCGTCCATTACGGATCCTATCTCCAGCTCGACAAGCTGCTCGCCCTGCAGGCCCGCGAAAGCGAGAAGGCCGGACGGCCGGCGCATGACGAGATGCTGTTCATCATCGTCCACCAGGCTTACGAGCTATGGTTCAAGCAGATCCTGTTCGAGCTCGACGCCGTCCAGGCGGTGTTCGCGGCCGACCGGGTCGACGACCGCGCCATCGCCCGCGCCACCCGAGCCCTGCACCGCATCCACGAGATCCTGAAGCTCGGCGTGCATCAGCTCGACGTGCTCGAGACCATGACGCCGCTCGACTTCCTCGATTTCCGCGACCTGCTGCGCCCGGCCTCGGGCTTCCAGAGCGCGCAGTTCCGGCTGATCGAGATTCGGCTCGGCCTGCGCGGGGCGGACCGGCTGGCCTATGACGGCCGATCCTTCGAGGCCCGGCTGGACTCCGCTTCCCGCAAGCGGGTTGCGGCCGCGCTGGCCCAGCCCAGCCTGTTCGACCAGCTCGACGCCTGGCTGGCCCGCACGCCCTTCATCGAGCTCGGCGGCTACCGTTTCCGCGAGGCCTACCGCCAGGCGGTGGTGGCGATGCTGGAGGGCGATATCGGCCACCTGACCGCCCATCCGACCCTGGACGAGACGGCGCGGGAGGCGGAGGTGGCGGCGCTGCGCCAGGCGCTGTCGCGCTTCGACGCCCTGTTCGACGAACAGCGCCATGCCGAGGAGGCGGCGCAGGGCGCCTGGCGCATGTCATGGCGGGCGCTGCAGGCGGCGCTGTTCATCACCCTCTACCGTGACGAGCCGGCGCTGCAGGTGCCGTTCGGCCTCCTGAGCCTGCTGATGGACATCGACGAGACCATGACGCTCTGGCGCTACCGCCACGCACTGATGGTGCAGCGCATGATCGGGCTGAAGACCGGCACCGGCGGATCGTCCGGCCACGATTATCTCAGCCGTACCGCCGAACGGCACCGGGTGTTCGGCGACCTGTTCACGCTGTCGACCTATCTGATCCCTCGCTCGGCCCTGCCGCCGCTGCCGGAGGAGATCACCCGCCGCACCAGCCTGTCCTACGACAAGGAGGCCGGGGCATGAGCTTCAAGCCGCTGTTCTCCCGCTTCCTGACGGCGGCGCCGGAGCGGCTGCACCTGGCCGCGCACAGCCACCACCTCTGGCCCGACGTCGTGTTCGGGGCCCAGTCCCGCTATGTCGAGGACAGCGCCCGCCTGGCCGACCACAAATGGGAGCATGTCTTCGGCACAGTGGTGCCGCGGCTGCAGGCCCGCATCGCCGCGGTGCTCAACCTGCGCGATCCGGCCTCCCTCGCCTTCGCGCCGAACACGCATGATTTCGTGCGGCGGCTGCTGTCCTGCCTGCCGGCGGACCAGCCGGCCCGGGTGTTGACAACCGATTCCGAGTTCCACAGCTTCCGCCGCCAGATCGCACGGCTGGAGGAGGACGGGCTGGTCCGGGTCACCCGCGTGGCGCAGGAGCCGGTCGCCGACTTTCCCGCCCGCTTCGCCGCGGCGGCCCGGGAAGGCGGCCACGACCTGGTGTTCTTCAGCCAGGTGTTCTTCAACTCGGGCTATGCCGTGCCGGACCTGGCGGCGCTGGTGGCCGCAGTGCCGGACCAGAAGACGCTGGTCGCCATCGACGGCTATCACGGCTTCATGGCGCTGCCGACCGATCTGTCCACCATCGCCGGCCGCGCCTTCTACATCGCCGGCGGCTACAAATACGCCATGGCCGGCGAAGGCGCCTGCTTCCTGCACGTCCCGCCAGGCTACGGCCCACGGCCGCGCGACACCGGCTGGTACGCCGCCTTCGGCGCGGTCGCCGGAGCGCAGGACGGGCGGGTGCCCTACGGCACCGACGGCAGCCGCTTTCTCGGCTCGACCTTCGACCCCTCCGGCCTCTACCGCATGCTCGCCGTGCTCGACCTGCTGACGGAGCGTGGCATCGGCGTGCCGGCGATCCACGCCCATGTGCTGGCGCTGCAGGAGGCCTTCGCCGAAGCGCTGGACCGGGCCGGCCTGCCTGACCTCGCCCTCGACCGGCTGCTGGTGCCGCTCGACACGCCGGTGCGCGGTCATTTCCTGACCTACCGGACCGAGGCGGCCGGCGCGATCGACGATGGCCTAAGAGAGGCGAGCATTGTCGTCGACCACCGGGACGACCGGCTGCGCTTCGGCTTCGGCCTCTATCACGATCTCGCGGAGGTGCCGACGATGGCCGATCGTGTCGCACGCGCCCTGAGCCGGTAGACGGGATCGTGCGCGAGAGCTGGTTGAGGCCGTATCCGGCGGTCGCCCTCAGCCCGGAGGCGGCGACTGCCCTGGCCCGGTCCCTTCCAGGCCGACCGACGGTGCTGCGGGTCACCGAGCTATCGGGCGGCCTGGTCAACACCAATCTCCGCCTGGACCTCGACTGCCATCCGCCGGCGGTGCTGCGGCTGTTCCAGCGCGACCCGGCCCAGGCGATGAGGGAACGGGCGATCCACGCTCTCGCCGCCGAGCGGGGCCTTCCCGCGCCGCGGCTGCTGGGCAGCGGAGAAGACCCGGCCACGGGCCTTCCCTTTGCCCTGCTGGAATGGATCGACGGGCGGCGCCTTGACGAGACCGCCCGCGGTCTGGACGACGCAGTGCTGCAGCCCCTCGCCCGCTCCGTCGGCGCGGCGCTGGCGGCGATCCATGCCGTGCGGTTCGACTGCACTGGATTCCTCGACGGGTCGCTCGCCGTGGCTGAGCCGGTCGATGTCGGCGCTGCCGGGCTGATCGGTTTCCTGCGCCATGTGCTGGTCGACGGGCCCGGCGGCGATCGCCTGGGCCGCGACCTGGCGGATCGGCTGGTCGTCTTCGCCGAGCGCGAGGCCGGGCTGCTCGACCGATGGACGGGGCCACCCTGCCTCACTCATTCGGATTTCGGCGGCACCAACATCCTGGTCCGTCCAGAGGCGGATGGCTGGGCGGTGGCTGCCGTGCTGGACTGGGAGTTCGCCTTCGCCGGCAGCCCGTTCTTCGACTTCGGCAACCTGCTGCGGCCGCCGCTCGGAACGCGTCCCGGCTTCGCCGAGGCTGTCGCTGCGGGCTATCGCGCGGCCGGCGGGGCGCTGCCGGCGGAGTGGCACCGGATGGCGGCGCTGGCGGACCTGTTCGCCTGGGCCGAATTCCTGATCCGCCCGAATGTGTCCGACGCGGTGATCGCGACGGCGCGGCAGCGGATCACGGACACGATGGCGCTCTGGGGCTAATCCCGACGGCCGGAAATACAGACCCGTCATGGCGAGCCCCGCAGGGGCGTGGCCATCCAGCGACACCGGCCCCCTGGATGGCCACGGCGCTACGCGCCTCGCCATGACGAAAAATGGCCGAAGAGTCGATCTCAAAGGCCGCTGGTATAACCTTCCGCCACTCGCCGCAGCAGGAAGGCCCGCATTGCCGGGTCCTCGCACAGGCCGATGGCGCGGTCATAGGCGGCTGCGGCCTCGGCCACCTGGCCCAGCCGCCGCAGCAGATGGGCGGCCAGCGCCCAATAAGGCTGATAGGCGGCAACGGCTTCGGCAGGAATGTCCTGCAGCAGCGCCCACCCCGCCGCCGCGCCGCGCGCCTCGGCGACGGCCGCGGCGCGGCCGACCAACGCGCCGATCGTGGGCGCGATCCGCACCAGCCCTTCATACAGCAGGGCGATCGTCTCCCAGTCGGTCCGGCCGGTCCGGGCGCGCCGGGCGTGCACCGACTGGATCGCCGCCTCCAGCTGGAAGCGCCCCATGCGCCGGTCCTGGGCGGCCGCCGCAAGGATCCGCTCCGCCTCCGCGATCAGCGGCTGCGACCACCGCGCCGTGTCCTGCTCCGACAGCGGGACGTATTCGCCCGCCGGACCCCGGCGCGCCTCCCGCCGGGCTTCGCAATGCAGCATCAGGGCCAGCAGCCCTTCCACCTCGGGCTCGGCCGGCATCAACGGCCGCAGCATCCGGCCGAGGTCGATCGCCTCCGCCGCCAGCCCGCGGCGGCGCGGATCGGCGCCGGCGACATCGTCCCAGCCGCTGCCATAGGCGGCGTAGATCGCCTGCAGCACCGCATCGAGCCGCGGCGGCAGCTCCTTCGCCTCCGGCACCTCGAAGGCGATACCGGCGTCGCGGATCTTCACCTTGGCCCGGGACAGGCGCTGCCCCATGGCGGCGGGGCTGACCAGGAAGGCCGAGGCGATGCGCGCCGCGTCCAACCCCAGCACGGTCTGCAGCATCAGCGGCGTGTGGATGGCCGGGTCGATCGCCGGATGGGCGCAGACGAACAGCAGCTTCAGCCGCTCATCCGGGAAGCGGTCGGCCTCGGCCAATTCCTGCGCCTCGTCGGCCACCACCCGGAGGTCTGGGACGGCGTCCGCCCGCACCCGGCGGTGGCGGGCGCCGTCGATCAGCCGCCGCCGCGCCGCGGTAAGCAGCCAAGCCTCCGGCCGGTCTGGCACGCCGTCGCGCGCCCAGGTCTCCAGCGCCGCGCGGAAGGCATCGGCCAGCGCGTCCTCCGCCGCCGCGATATCGCGCGACCGGGCGGCAAGGAAGATCACCAGCCGGCCATAGGAGTCACGCGCCACCCGTTCGACCGCGTGGCGCGTGTCCGTGCTCACTGCTGGGGCTTCGGCGGCGCCACCGGCCGAACTTCGACCCCGCCGCCCGGGCCGCCCGGATAGCGCGAGGCCCAGTCGAGCGCCGCGTCCAGGTTCGGCACCTCGATGATGAAGAAGCCGGCGAGCTGCTCCTTGGTGTCGGCGAAGGGACCGTCCTGCACCTGCCGCCCGCTGCCGCTGATGCGGACCGAGGTGGCGGTGGCAGGCGGCTCCAACCCGGCGCCGGCGACCACGACGCCGGCCTCCTTCAGCGCCGTCATATAGGGCATGAAGGCGGCCCAGAAGGCGGCGTGCTTTTCCGGGTCGCGACGAGCGGCAAATTCCTCGGGGGTCTGCTGGAACAGCAAGGCGTACTGCATGATCGTCTCCATCGCATGGGTCGAGCGCGTCTCGCTCGCCCCCATGACGGGCCGGCCATCGGGCTTTCGACATCGTCGGCGAAAAAATTTGCGGCGGCTACACCCGCCGGCGGCGCGACTTGGCGAAGGTGTCGAAGGCCACGGCCAGCACGATGATCACGCCGATGATGATCTGCTGGATGTAGGAGGAGACGTTCATCAGCACGAGGCCGTTCAGCAGCACCCCGATCAGCACGGTGCCGATCACCGTGCCGAAGATGGTGCCGATGCCGCCGAACAGGCTGGTGCCGCCGATCACCACCGAGGCGATCACCGTCAGCTCGTAGCCCTGCCCCGCCACCGCCTCGGCCGAGTTCAGCCGGGCCGACAGGACGAAGGCGCCGAGCCCGACGAAGAAGCCCATGATGACATAGACGCCGAGCAGCACCCGCCGCACCTTGAGACCGGACAGCCGCGCCGCCTCCGGGTTGCCGCCGACGGCATAGACCTGGCGGCCGAAGCGGGTGTAGCGCAGCACCAGATGCGCCAGCACGGCGAAGCCGAGGAAGATCAGCACCGGCACCGGGATCTCCAGGACCTTGCCCTGGCCCCAGTAGCGGAAGCCGGCGTCGAAGCCGCTGATCGGGCCGCCGCCGGACAAGAGCAGCGCGGCGCCGCGGAAGGCCGACATGCCGCCCAGGGTCACCACGAAGGGCGGCACCTTCAGCCGGGTGATGGCGACGCCCTGCACCGCCCCCGCGGCCATGCCGAGCAGGATCGAGACCAGCGCGGCGGCGCCCCAGCCCCAGCCCTGCGCCTCCTCGGCACCGAGCGCGAAATTGCCGGTGGCGCTGCCCTTGGCGACGATCGCGGCGGCCAGGCCGCAGAAGGCCAGCACCGCACCGATCGACAGGTCGATGCCGGCGGTCAGGATGACGAAGGTCATGCCGATCGCCAGCAGCCCGTAGATCGAGACCTGGCGCAGCACGTTCAGCAGGTTGACGGTGGAGATGAAGCGCGGCTCGGCCAGGGCGAAGCCGGCCATCAGCACCGCCAGGAAGATCAGCGGCGCGAACCGCGCCAGCAGGCCGAACAGGTCGAAGCCGCCGCCCCGGTCCGATATGGTCGTCTGCTGCGCCATCTCTGGTCCTCTCCTAGGCCGCCCGGCGCGGCGTCATCAGCCGCATCAGCGATTCCTCGTCGGCATCGCGGCGCTCGACCTCGCCGGTGAGCCGGCCCTCGCACATGGCGACGATGCGGTCGCTGATCGCCAGCACCTCCGGCAGCTCCGAGGAGATGGCGATGACCGCGATGCCCTCTCGCGCCAGGCGGCCGAGCAGCTGGTGCACCTCGGCCTTCGCCGCGACGTCGATGCCGCGGGTCGGCTCGTCGACGATCAGCACCTTGGGCCGCAACGCCAGCCAGCGGGCCAGCACCACCTTCTGCTGATTGCCGCCGGACAGGTTCGCGATCGGCTGCTCCGGCCCCGCCATGCGGATGCCGAGCGCCCGCCGGTACTCCTCGACCAGCCCCCTCTCCTTGCTGTCCGGGACATAGCCGAACAGCCCCGTCAGCTTGCCCAGCGCGGCGATGGCCAAGTTGTTGCGGATCGCCAGCGACAGGAACAGCGCCTGCTGCTTGCGGTCCTCCGGCACCAGGCCGATGCCGTGGCGGATCGCGTCGGCCGGGGAGCGGATCTCGACCGGCCGGTCCTCGACCAGGATGCGGCCGCCGGCCCTGGCATCGGCGCCGAAGATGGCGCGGGCCAGCTCGGTCCGCCCGGCGCCGACCAGCCCGGCGATGCCCAGGATCTCGCCGCGGCGTACGGCCAGCGAGACGTTGTGCAGCACCGTGGCGTGGGGATTCAACGCGCTGCGTTCGGTCGCGATGCCCTCGACCCGCAGCGCCGGCGGGCCGTCCTGGGCAGCGCCGCCGTCGATCCGGGCCAGGGCGCCGAGATCGCGGCCGACCATCATGCGGATGATGTCGTCGACCGTGACCGAGGCGATGTTGGCGCTGCCGACAAGCCGGCCGTCCCGCAGCACGGTGATCCGGTCGCAGATGGCGATCACCTCGTCCAGCCGGTGGGTCACGTAGATCACCGCGATGCCGTGGTCGCGCAGGGCGCGGATGATCGCCATCAGCCGCTCCACCTCAGCGGCGCTGAGCGCCGAGGTCGGCTCGTCCATCACGATCAGCCGCGAGTCCATCGACAGGGCGCGGGCGATCTCGACCATCTGCTGCTCGGCGACGCTGAGGTCACGCACCAGCCGGCGCGGGTCGATGGCGAGGCCGATCCGGTCCAAGGCCGCCTTCGCCGCCCGGTGCATCGCCGGCCAGTCGACCAGCCCGGCCCGCCCCGGCTCGCGCCCGATCAGGATGTTCTCCGCCACGGTCAGGCTCGGGATCAGGTTGAACTCCTGATAGATCGTGACGATGCCGCGCCGCTGCGCCTCATACGGCGCGGCAAAGCTCACCGTCTCGCCGGCGAAGACGATGCTGCCGCCGTCCGGCACCTGCGCCCCGGACAGGATCTTCAGCAGCGTCGACTTGCCGGCGCCGTTCTCGCCGAGCAGACCGTGCACCTCGCCCGCAGCGACCTCCAGCCCGACCCCGTCCAGCGCCACCACGCCGGGGAAGCGCTTGGTGATCGCGGTCATGCGCAGCAGCGGTTCGGTCATGATGCGGCGGGCCCGATCTTCGTCTACTTCACCTCGCCGATGCGCTCGGCCTTGTCGAGATTGGCCTTGGTGATGACGATGGGCTGCAGCAGGATCACCGCCGGGTCGGGCTTCTTCTCGCTGTTCAGATAGTCGACCATCACCTCGACCGCCTTGCGGCTCTGCCCGCCCGGGAACTGCTCGATGGTGCCGGCCAGGCCGCCGTCGCGGATGCTGCCCAGCGCCTCCGGCAGCGCGTCGAAGCCGATGACCTTGATCTTGTCCTGCAGGTTGCGGCCGCGAACCGCCTCGAGCGCGCCCAGCGCCATGTCGTCATTGGCGGCGACGATCACGTCGGGCGGCGCCGACAGGCCGGCCAGGATCGACTCGGTGACGCTCAGCCCCTGGTCGCGGGCGAAATTCGCGGTCTGCTCCGCCACGAATTTGTACTTGTCCTTGTGCTGGTCGAGGACGTTGTGCAGGCCCTTGTTGCGGTCGATCGCCGGGCTGGCGCCCGGCTGGCCCTGCAGGTTCACGATGGTGGCGCCGTTCGGATAGGTCTCCATCAGCCACTTCGCCTGGGCCTCGCCGCCCAGCACGTTGTCGGCGCCGACATGGGCCAGGATGCCGTCGACCCCGGTGACGCGGCGGTCGATGGTGACGACCGGCACGCCCGACTCCACCGCCTCGGTCAGCACCGGCGCCATGGCGTTGACGTCGATCGGGCTGATGACGATGCCGTCGACCCTCTGCACCAGCGCCGCCTCGACATCGGCGGTCTGCTTCGGCGCGCTGTTCTGGCCGTCGGATTCCACCGCGGCGACGCCCTGCCGCTGCGCCTCGCCCTTCAGCTCCTTCATCATGTGGACGAAGAACGGGAAGCCCAGGCTGGGCACCGATGTCAGGATGGTCTTCTGGTCCTGCGCCGCGGCCGGCAGGGCGACCGCGACCGCCAAAACCGCGCCTAAGAGGGCGCGCTGCAACGTACCCATCATGAGCTCTCCTCCACGGCGATTTGATGGCCGGGGGCGGTGCCGTGCCGCGATCCCGGTCTTTCTGCGACAGAATTGTCAGATGATTGCTCGGGCCCTGTCAACGGACCGCCCGGATGGTGGGCTTGAACCAGCCGGGCCGGATGGCCGATAAGCGTCGGATCGAGACTGGACGAGACGAGTGAGCGATGGCGAAGACGGTCGAACGGCCGGTGACGACGGCGAAGGCCGGCAGCCAGGCGGTGGTGCCGGTGGTGTTGTCGGGCGGGTCCGGGACGCGGCTGTGGCCGCTGTCGCGGGCGGGCTATCCCAAGCAGTTCCTGCCGCTGGTGTCGGGCCGGACGATGATCCAGGAGACGGTGGTGCGGGTCGGCGAGGCCGACGGCTT